>NZ_ATYR01000021.1 GCF_000427785.1 Massilia alkalitolerans DSM 17462 | reverse complement strand
TTTCGATCCACACTTCCTCCCCACGCTCGGTCACCCTCACGCAGTTGTGCTTCACTTCGCTCACTGTGGTCAGCTCACGGCGGGACTTTCACCCACAAGAGTGCGCTCATGCTGAGCGCACAACAAAAAAGCGGACCGAAGTCCGCTTTCTGATGACACCGCGTTAAGAATTAACGCTTGTCGATCCCCGGCACATCACGCACCGGCGAACCCACGAACAGCTGACGCGGACGACCGATCTTCTGCTCCGGATCGGCGATCATTTCGTTCCACTGGGCGATCCAGCCGATGGTACGGGCCATCGCGAAGATACCGGTGAACAGCGAGACCGGGATGCCCAGGGCCGACTGCACGATGCCCGAGTAGAAGTCGACGTTCGGGTACAGCTTGCGCGAGACAAAGTATTCGTCGTTCAGCGCAATCTTTTCCAGTTCCATCGCCAGCTTGAACAGCGGGTCGTCCTGCAGGCCCAGTTCGTTCAGCACTTCGTGGCAGGTTTCGCGCATCAGCTTGGCGCGCGGGTCGAAGTTCTTGTAGACGCGGTGACCGAAGCCCATCAGCTTGACGCCCGAGTTCTTGTCCTTGACCTTCTCGATGAAGGCCGGGATGTTCTCGACCGAGCCGATTTCCTTCAGCATGGTCAGTGCGGCTTCGTTGGCGCCGCCGTGCGCCGGGCCCCACAGGCAGGCGATACCGGCAGCGATACAGGCGAACGGGTTGGCGCCCGACGAACCGGCCAGGCGGACGGTCGAGGTCGATGCGTTCTGCTCGTGGTCGGCGTGCAGGATCAGGATGCGGTCCAGGGCGCGCACCAGCACGTCGTTGACCTTGTACTCTTCGCACGGGTTGGCGAACATCATGTGCATGAAGTTCGCGCTGTACGACAGGTCGTTGCGCGGGTACATGAACGGCTGGCCGACCGAGTACTTGTATGCCATCGCGACCAGGGTCGGCAGCTTGGCGATCAGGCGGATGGCCGAGATCTCGCGCTGCTTCGGATCGTTGATGTCGAGCGAGTCGTGGTAGAACGAAGCCAGCGCGCCGACGGTGCCGACCAGGACCGACATCGGGTGCGCGTCGCGACGGAAGCCGCGGAAGAAGAAGTTCATCTGCTCGTGAATCATCGTGTGACGGGTCACGGTGTCGTCGAACTTGGCCTTCTGTTCGGCGTTCGGCAGTTCGCCGTTCAGCAGCAGGTAGCAGGTTTCCAGGAAGTCGCAGTTGACGGCCAGCTGCTCGATCGGGTAACCGCGGTACAGCAGTTCGCCCTTGTCACCGTCGATGTAGGTGATGCTCGAGTTGCACGAGGCAGTCGACATGAAGCCAGGGTCGTAGGTGAACTTGCCGGTCTGGCCGTACAGCTTGCGGATGTCGATGACGTCCGGGCCGATGGTGCCTTTGTAGATCGGCATGTCGACCGACGGGCTGCCGTCGGAGAACGACAGGGTGGCTTTGGTATCAGAGATATTCATGGCACTTCCTTCTTGTGGGAGTGGATCTAAAAACAGTTACGAATTCTGGCTGTAGGTCTCGAACTACGCCTGCCGCAGGCGCGCCAGCAAGGCGCGCACGTGCGGCTGGTCGACCTCGCCTTCAGGCTCGGTCCGGCCCAGCAGCAGGTCCATCAGCGGGTTGTCCGCCAGGTCCAGCAAGCGGGTCAGCGCATCGACGTCCTCGTCGCTCAATTCTTCTTCATGCGCATCCAGGAAGCGCGTGAGGATCAAATCGTTTTCGAGCAGGCCGCGGCGGGCACGCCAGCGCAGGCGGGCACGATTGGCGGGGTCGGATTGATGCGTTTTCACTAGAGTCCGTTGTTGGGTCAACATCATACTCCGCATGCCGATATTAGGCAGTACGGTACTTTTACTGTATTTGCGGCATCTTTATCGGGGGATGCCGCAATTTGTCGCAATATGCATGCGACGCTTGAACGCGCGGTCGGCGAAGCCGACCACCCTACGAGAATCGTGCTACCCGTAGGGTGGGCGGGTTTCCCGCCCACGCGTTCAAATCACATCTGAACAGACGCGACTTAAATCGCGCGGCGCACCAGCAGTTCCTTGATCTTGCCGATCGCCTTGTTCGGATTCAGGCCCTTCGGGCACACGTCCGTGCAATTCATGATCGAGTGGCAGCGGAACAGGCGGTACGGGTCTTCCAGGTTGTCCAGGCGCTCGTTGGTGGCTTCGTCGCGCGAATCGGCGATGAAGCGGTAGGCCTGCAGCAGGCCGGCCGGGCCGACGAACTTGTCCGGGTTCCACCAGAACGACGGGCACGAGGTCGAGCAGCAGGCGCACAGAATGCACTCGTACAGGCCGTCGAGCTCTTCGCGCTCTTCCGGCGACTGCAGGCGCTCTTTCTCCGGCTTGATCGAGTCGTTGATCAGGTAGGGCTTGATCGAGTGGTACTGCTTGAAGAAGTTGGTCATGTCGACGATCAGGTCGCGCACCACCGGCAGGCCCGGCAGAGGACGCAGCACGATCGGCTGGGTCAGCTCGTTCAGGTTGGTGGTGCAGGCCAGGCCGTTCTTGCCGTTGATGTTCATTGCGTCCGAACCGCACACGCCTTCGCGGCAGGAGCGGCGCAGGGCCAGCGAGTCATCGACGTCGGACTTGATGCGCTGCAGGACGTCGAGCAGCATCTTGTCGGTGTCTTGCAGCTCGACGGTGACGTCTTGCATGTAAGGCTTCGAATCCTTGTCCGGATCGTAGCGGTAGATCTTCAGTTGGACGGTGCGTGCCATGTTTTTACCTGTCTTATCGGGCCGCGATCTAAAACGCGGCCCTTCGAAAAATTAGAAAGTACGGGCCTTCGGCTTGAAGGTGTCGACGGTCAGCGGCTTCTGCACCACCGGCTTGTATTCCAGGCGGTTGCCTTCCGAGAAGAACAGGGTGTGCTTCATCCAGTTCTCGTCGTCGCGGTTCGGGAAGTCGCTGTGGGCGTGGGCGCCGCGCGATTCCGGACGGGCAGCTGCCGACACGATGGTTGCCTTGGCGGTCTCGATCAGGTTGTCGAGTTCCAGCGCTTCCACGCGGGCGGTGTTGAACACCTTCGACTTGTCCTTGAACGAGACGTGCTTGCGGCGCTCGTCGAGCTTCATGATTTCCTTGACGCCGGTCTCCAGCAGTTCCTGGGTGCGGAACACGCCGCAGTACTTCTGCATGGTGGCGCGGATGTCGTTGGCGACGTGCTGGACCTTCTCGCCGCCGGTCGAGGTCTCGAGGCGGTTCAGGCGGTCCATGCCGAAGTCGGCGGCGTCCTTCGGCAGCGGCTTGTTGACCTTCTGCTTCAGGTTCGATGCGACAACGTGGTTGCCGGCCGCGCGGCCGAACACCACCAGGTCGAGCAGCGAGTTGGTGCCGAGGCGGTTGGCGCCGTGGACCGAGACGCAGGCGCACTCGCCGATCGCGTACAGGCCGTTGACGATCTTCTGGCCACCGGTGCCGTCAGGTGCGACGACCTGGCCGTGGATGTTGGTCGGGATGCCGCCCATCTGGTAGTGGATGGTCGGGACGACCGGGATCGGTTCCTTGGTGGCGTCGACGTTGGCGAACTTGTGGCCGATTTCCAGGATCGACGGCAGGCGCTTCTCGATGGTGTCCTTGCCGATGTGGCGCAGGTCCAGCAGCACGTGGTCCTTGTTCGGACCGCAGCCGCGACCTTCCTTGATCTCCTGGTCCATCGAACGCGAGACGAAGTCGCGCGGCGCCAGGTCCTTCAGGGTCGGCGCGTAGCGCTCCATGAAGCGTTCGCCGTTCGAGTTGATCAGGATACCGCCCTCGCCGCGCACGCCCTCGGTGATGAGGACGCCCGCGCCGGACACGCCGGTCGGGTGGAACTGCCAGAACTCCATGTCCTGCAGCGGCAGGCCGGCGCGCGCCGCCATGCCCATGCCGTCGCCGGTGTTGATGAAGGCGTTGGTCGATGCGGCGAAGATGCGGCCTGCGCCGCCGGTGGCGAAGATGGTGGTCTTCGCTTCCAGGATCATCACGTCGCCGGTTTCCATTTCCAGGGCCAGCACGCCGAGCACGTCGCCGTCGGCGTCGCGGATCAGGTCGAGGGCCATCCACTCGACGAAGAAGTGGGTGCGGGCACGGACGTTACGCTGGTACAGGGTATGCAGCAGCGCGTGGCCGGTACGGTCGGCTGCGGCGCAGGCGCGCTGGACCGGCTTCTCGCCGAAGTTCGCGGTGTGGCCGCCGAACGGACGCTGGTAGATGGTGCCGTCCGGGTTGCGGTCGAAAGGCATGCCGAAGTGTTCGAGTTCGTACACGACCTTCGGGGCTTCGCGACACATGAATTCGATCGCGTCCTGGTCGCCCAGGTAATCGCCACCCTTGACGGTGTCGAACATGTGCCAGTACCAGTCGTCTTCGCTCATGTTGCCCAGCGAAGCACCGATGCCGCCCTGGGCAGCCACGGTGTGCGAACGGGTCGGGAACACTTTCGACAGCACCGCGACGTTCAGGCCGGCTTCGGCCAGTTGCAGCGATGCGCGCATGCCGGAACCACCGGCGCCAACGATGACCGCGTCAAAGCGGCGGGTAGGGATTGCAGTTTTGATTGCTGCCACGATTACACACTCCAGAGAATTTGCACGGTCCAGGCGGCGCAGGCGAGCAGCCAGAAGATCGTCGCCAGCATCAGGAACAGGCGCAGGCCTGCCGACTTCACATAGTCCATCCAGATGTCACGGATGCCGACCCAGGCGTGGTAGAACAGGCCCAGGAAGGTCACCAGGGCGAACAGCTTGAACCACTGGCGGGCGAACAGGCCGGCCCAGCCTTCATACGTGAAATTCTGGCCGGTGAGGAAAGCGACCAGCAGAACGACCGTGAACACGGCCATGACGATGGCGGTGACGCGCTGCGCCAGCCAGTCCTTGACGCCGTAGTGGGCGCCGACGACGAGACGGCGCGGTCCGATATTATTCTTGTTTGCCATGATTAAAACACTCCGAACAGTTTCAGGGCGACCAGCGCGGTCAGCACCAGGCTGATGATCAGCACCCAGCGGGCGGTCTTCTGTGCAGCATCCTTGTCCAGGGCCAGGTGGTTATCCATGAACAGGTGGCGCACGCCGGCGACGAAGTGGTGCAGGTAAGCCCAGGACAGGCCCAGAATGATGATTTTCGCGAACGGATTGCTCACGACGCCACGGAAGTGCTCGAACGAGATTTCCGACATCAGGCTTTCCTGCAGCAGGTACAGCAGGAACGGCAGGAACAGGAACAGACCGGCGCCGCTGACGCGGTGCAGGATCGACACGATGGCCGATGGCGGCATGCGATATTTACCTGTGATATCACCAATGCCAACGTTGCGGAACTCCGGCCGCCCTTTTTTTGCAGCTTCTCTCACGGCTTCGGACATGAAACACCTCCCTCTATGACGACAGTTTTTTAATGAACCCTTCATTTTCGCCGATTTTGTGACGGGGTACCAAGCATCCAGGGGTGGAAAACCGGGGCATCCCTGCGGCGAACCGGGCACTGTTCGTCGCGTACGCAAAACCAACTTATTTTAATCGCTTGGAGCGATCGCTGCAGAGGGCCGCTTGGTCCGCCACAGTTGGCGCCTATTCTGCGGCGCCCCCACGGTCATCTCTTATGACAACTCGTTCTGATAATGGTGGCGGGCGGTCGAATAAATTCCGCGCCGCAACTCCACCGGCTTGTCTCCATAACTGAACGACACCCGATCCGCGCACAGCAGCGGCGTGCCTTCCGGCACTTTCAGGTGCTCCGCGGCGGCCGCATCCGCCGCCACCGCGCGGATCTTCTCGGTCGCCCGGATCATGCGGGTGCCGAATTCGGACTCGAACAGTCCGTACATCGGCCCCTTGTATTCCATCAGGCGCTCCGCCGTCAGGCCCTTGAACAGCTGGCCCGGCAGCCACAGCTCTTCCAGGATGGTCGGCACCCCGTCGAAGGACTGCACGCGCTTGATGTAGACCACGGCGTCGCCCGACTTCAGCTCGAGCAGGCGCGCGACCTCGGCCGTGGCGCGGATGCGCAGCACGGCGATGAAGCGGCTCTCGGGATGGTGGGGAACGCCCTCGTCGGGCATCAGGCGCAGGAAGCGGAAGTGGGCGCGCTCCTCGGCATGGGTCGCCACGAAGGTGCCCTTGCCCTGGCGGCGCACCACCAGGTTCTCGGCCGCCAGCTCGTCGATGGCCTTGCGCACCGTGCCCTGGCTGACCTTGAAGCGCCCCGCCAGCTCGACTTCGCTCGGCATCAGCTCGCCCGGCTTCCACTCGCCCGACTGCAGGCTTTGCGTGATCAGGGCCTTGATCTGCTGGTACAACGGGCGGAACGACGGCGATGCGTCGGTACCGCTTGCATCGCTGCTGTTGGGCGAAAGGGGGTTCATAGACCACGATTTCACCACAAAACAACCCCCTACGTCCAGTATATGACTCCCAAGACATGTGTCTTATATAAGACATATGATATGAATTGACAGATAGAACAGTCGAGGCATAAACTCGTGGCCGGCCTGGACCTCCGCGCCTGTCTTCGACCATGCGCGCGATATCCAATTGACACGGTGCGCTTTTGGTATCATTGCAGTTTCCCCAAACTCGCACCCTCGGCTCGACCGTTTTCATTCCCTTTTTGGAGATTCATCATGGCTAAAACCCCAATGCGCGTCGCCGTTACCGGCGCGGCCGGCCAGATCGGCTATTCCCTGCTGTTCCGCATCGCCAACGGCGACATGCTGGGCAAGGACCAGCCGGTCATCCTGCAGCTGCTCGAGATCGACAACGAGAAGGCACAGAAGGCGCTCAAGGGCGTCATGATGGAAATCGACGACTGCGCATTCCCGCTGCTGGCCGGCATGACCGCCCACGCCGACCCGATGACCGCCTTCAAGGATGCCGACGTGGCCCTGCTGGTCGGCGCGCGTCCGCGCGGCCCGGGCATGGAGCGCAAGGACCTGCTGGAAGCCAACGCCCAGATCTTCACCGTGCAGGGCAAGGCCCTGGACGCCGTCGCTTCGCGTGACGTGAAAGTGCTGGTGGTCGGCAACCCGGCCAACACCAACGCCTACATCGCCATGAAGTCGGCCCCGAACCTGCCGGCCAAGAACTTCACCGCCATGCTGCGCCTGGACCACAACCGCGCCCTGTCGCAGGTTGCCGCCAAGCTGAACAAGCCGGTCGGCTCGATCGAGAAGATGGTCGTGTGGGGCAACCACTCGCCGACCATGTACGCCGACTACCGCTTCGCCACCGCTGACGGCGCATCGGTCAAGGAAGCGATCAACGACGACGTCTGGAACCGCGACACCTTCCTGCCGACCGTCGGCAAGCGCGGCGCCGCCATCATCGACGCCCGCGGCGCATCGTCGGCTGCCTCGGCCGCCAACGCAGCGATCGACCACGTGCGCGACTGGGTGCTGGGCACCAATGGCAAGTGGACCACCATGGGCATCCCGTCGGACGGTTCGTACGGCATTCCGGAAGGCACCATGTTCGGCTTCCCGGTGACCACCGAAAACGGCGAATACAAGATCGTCCAGGGCCTGGACATCGACGCCTTCTCGCAGGAACGCATCAACCTGACGCTGAAAGAGCTCGAAGAAGAGAAAGCCGGCGTCGCTCACCTGCTCGCCTAAGCAACAAACCCGGCGTGGCCATCCGGCCGCGCCAAACGTGCCATGCCGGCCCGCCGGCATGGCCGAATCGTTTCAAGACATACCATGCATCCTTCCGAGGTTTTATTCCAGGGCAAACGCCAGCCGCTCCTCCTCCCCGCCTGCGACCACTACGCCGGCTCGGAGAAGCTGATGCGCAAATCGATGGCCCTGCAACAAGAGCTTGGGCCGGTCTTCGACATCACCTTCGACTGCGAAGATGGCGCCGTCGCGGGTAGCGAAGCGGCGCACGCCACGCTGGTGGCGAGCCTTGTCAACAGCAGCGACAACCGTTTCAACCGCATCGGCGTGCGCCTGCACGACACCGGCAGCGCGCACTTCGCGAACGACGTCGCCACCATCGTCGGCAGCAGCGCCGAGCGCCTCGCCTACGTGGTGCTGCCCAAGGTCGAAAGCGCCGACGAGGTAATCCGCGCCATCGACCTGATCAACGAACATGCCGTCAAGGCCGGCCGCAACGATCTTCCCGTACACGTGCTGATCGAGACCCATTGCGCCCTGCGCGAAGCCTACGACATCGCCGCCCTGCCCCAGGTCGAATGCCTGTCCTTCGGCATCATGGACTTCGTCTCGGCCCACTACGGCGCGGTGCCGGCCAGCGCCATGCGCACGCCCGGCCAGTTCACGCACCCGCTGGTGGTGCGCGCCAAGCTGGAGATGGTGGCGGCCTGCCATGCGCACGGCAAGGTGGCCTCGCACAATGTCACCACCGATATCAAGGACAGCGCCGTGGTCGCCAACGACGCCCAGCGCGCCGGCGCCGAATTCGGCTTCACCCGGATGTGGAGCATCCACCCGGACCAGATCAAGCCGATCCTGAAGGCCTTCACCCCGCGCCTGTCGGAAGTGAACGAAGCCACCAATATCTTGACCGAGGCCATGGCGGCGCAATGGGGGCCGATCGCGCAACACGGCCGCTTGCACGACCGCGCGAGCTACCGATATTATTGGACCGTGTTGCAGCGCGCAAAACTGGCTGGCCTGGCGCTGCCGGAAGCCGCTGCGGCAATCGTCAACCTCACGGATTCCAACTAATGGCCACCCTTCTCTCCCGCATCCTTGCCGCCGGCGCATTCGCGTTCGCGGCCGCCGGCATCTGCACCAGCGCAGCCGCCGCCCCCGAAAAACACCCGAAGGCCGAAAAGGTCCTGAAGGCCAAGGCGAAGGCCAAGCCGGCGTCGAAAGCTAAAAAAGCCGCGGTCGGCGCCGCAGCGGCCGGCGCTGCCGCCGCCGTCGCTGCCCCGGTCTATGGCGCCGATGTCATCGACGAACCGGACATCACCGACACGGTCGTCACCGACTATGCTTGCGAACTCGGCAACAAGATCACGATCTACACGAACGCGACGGACAATGCGCACATCGCCCTGCGCTGGAAGAAGCGCCTGCACCGCCTGAGCCGCGTGGGCACCACCACCGGCGCCCAGCGCTTCGAGAACCCGCACTGGGGCCTGATCTGGATCGGCATCCCGGCCAAGGGCATGCTGCTGGATTCGAAGCTGAACCGCCAGCTGGCCAACGAATGCAAGAACGCCGAGCAGGCGGCGCCGGTAGTCGCGACGCTGCCTGCCGAAAAGAATGGCTGATCCGCGGCTGAACCCCGTCGGATCACCTGTATAGCAGTACCGGAATAACAACATATCCCCACTGAAGGAGAGATTATGTCTCGCAACACCCTGAACACGCTGAAGGAATTCCCGGTCGGCGCCGGCCAGAACGGCCAGTACTACTCGCTGCCGGCACTGGGCGAAGCCCTCGGTGTGAACCTGTCGCGCCTGCCGGTGTCGATCCGTATCGTCCTCGAGTCCGTCCTGCGTAACTGCGACGGCAAGAAGGTCACCGAAGAGCACATCAAGCAGCTGGCCAACTGGGGCCCGACCGCCGAGCGCACCGAAGAAATCCCCTTCGTCGTGGCCCGCGTCGTGCTGCAGGACTTCACCGGCGTGCCGCTGCTGGCCGACCTGGCCGCGATGCGCAACGTCGCCGCCAAGACCGGCGCCGATCCGAAGAAGATCGAGCCGCTGGTGCCGGTCGACCTGGTAGTCGACCACTCGGTCACCATCGACCACTTCCGCGAGCCGGGCGCGCTGGACCTGAACATGAAGCTGGAATTCCAGCGCAACAACGAGCGCTACCAGTTCATGAAGTGGGGCATGCAGGCCTTCGATACCTTCGGCGTCGTGCCGCCGGGCTTCGGCATCGTCCACCAGGTCAACCTGGAATACCTGGCGCGCGGCGTCATGAAGCAAGGCGACGTGTTCTACCCGGACACCCTGGTGGGCACCGACTCGCACACCACCATGATCAACGGCGTCGGCGTGGTCGGCTGGGGCGTGGGCGGCATCGAAGCCGAGGCAGGCATGCTGGGCCAGCCGGTCTACTTCCTGACCCCGGACGTCATCGGCGTCAACCTGACCGGCAAGCTGCGCGAAGGCTGCACCGCGACCGACCTGGTGCTGACCATCACCGAACTGCTGCGTAAAGAGAAGGTCGTCGGCAAGTTCGTCGAGTTCTTCGGCGCCGGCACCCGCTCGCTGTCGACCACCGACCGCGCCACCATCGCCAACATGGCCCCGGAATACGGCGCGACCATGGGCTTCTTCCCGGTGGACGAAGCGACCGTCGACTACTTCCGCGGCACCGGCCGTACCGAAGAAGAACTGGCCGCCTTCGAAGGCTACTTCAAGGCCCAGGGCATGTTCGGCGTCCCGCAAGCCGGCGAGATCGACTACACCCGCGTGGTGGAACTGGACCTGTCGACCGTCACCCCGTCGCTGGCCGGCCCGAAGCGCCCGCAAGACCGTATCGAACTGGGTCACGTGAAGAACACCTTCACCGAACTGTTCAGCAAGCCGACCACCCAGAACGGCTTCAACAAGTCGCCGGACGAGCTGCACAAGGTCTACGAGACCACCAACGGCGTGCGCGTGAAGAACGGCGACGTCCTGATCGCCGCGATCACCTCGTGCACCAACACCTCGAACCCGAGCGTGCTGCTGGCTGCCGGCCTGCTGGCCAAGAAGGCGGTCGAGCGCGGACTGACCGTGGCGCCGCACATCAAGTCCTCGCTGGCCCCTGGCTCGCGCGTGGTCACCGAGTACCTGACCGCTGCCGGCCTGCTGCCTTACCTGGACAAGCTGGGCTTTGGCGTGACCGCCTACGGCTGCACCACCTGCATCGGTAACGCCGGCGACCTGACCCCGGAACTGAACGCCGCGATCGTCGAGAACGACATCGTCGCCTCGGCCGTCCTGTCGGGCAACCGCAACTTCGAAGCACGTATCCACCCGAACATCCGTTCGAACTTCCTGGCCTCGCCGCCGCTGGTCGTCGCCTACGCCATCGCCGGCAACATGACCCGCGACCTGATGAGCGAGCCGCTGGGCAAGGACCAGAACGGCGTCGACGTCTACCTGGGCGACGTGTGGCCGACTTCGCAGGAAGTGGGCGAACTGATGCGCTTCGCGATGAACTCGGAAGTCTTCCGCAAGAACTACGCCGACGTGAAGGGCAACCCGGGCGAACTGTGGCAGCGCGTGTCGTCGACCGAAGGCCAGGTCTACAACTGGCCTGAGTCGACCTACATCGCCGAGCCGCCGTTCTTCAGCGACTTCGAGATGACTCCGAAGGCAGCCGCCACCGGCATCCAGGGCGCGCGCGCACTGGGCGTGTTCGGCGACTCGATCACCACCGACCACATCTCCCCGGCCGGTTCGATCAAGGAAGACGGCCCGGCAGGCAAGTGGCTGAAGGACCATGGCGTCCTGAAGGCGGACTTCAACTCCTACGGCTCGCGCCGCGGCAACCACGAGATCATGATGCGCGGCACCTTCGCCAACGTGCGTATCAAGAACAAGATGATCCCGGCCAAGCCAGACGGTTCGGCGGTCGAAGGCGGCATCACCATCCACCAGCCGTCGGGCGAACAGCTGTCGATCTACGACGCAGCGATGAAGTACATCGCCGAAGGCACCCCGACCATGATCTTCGGCGGCGAAGAGTACGGTACCGGCTCGTCGCGCGACTGGGCAGCCAAGGGCACCCAGCTGCTGGGCGTGAAGGCCGTGATCTGCCGTTCGTTCGAGCGCATCCACCGCTCGAACCTGGTGGGCATGGGCGTGCTGCCGCTGCAGTTCATCGGCAACGACAGCGTTGAAAGCCTGGGCATCACCGGCAAGGAAACCTACGACCTGAAGGGCCTGGAAGGCGAGATCAAGCCGCAACAACTGGCGACCCTGGTGATCCACCGCGAAGGCGGCGAATCGCAGGAAGTGCAAGTGCTGCTGCGTATCGACACCCCGATCGAAGTCGACTACTACAAGCATGGCGGCATCCTGCCGTTCGTGCTGCGCCAGCTGCTGGCTGCGTAATTGGCGGGGCCCGCGCCAGCGGGCTGCCGACAAGTAAAAAGGCCGGAGCCTGCGAGGGTTCCGGCCTTTTGTTTTTCTGCCGTGGAGCCGATCGCCGCACCGTAGGCAAATGACTACAGCCCGACAAGCCTTCCGCGATTGTGCACTGCACCATATCGGCCTATCGTGGCTGGACCAGTACACAATCAGGAGGGCCATATGATCGACAATCTTCACGACATCCAGAAACTGCACTACGAGGGGAGAAATGCTTCGGTGCATACATTCGACAAGTATGAACTTGGCCTGGGGGAGCACTATCCAGCTATTTCCGTTTTCACGGAAACCTTGCCCCAGGGGCTGATCAGCGATGAGATCTGATCGCTCCCAGGAACGACGGATAGGGGCTGTCGGCATCCCCGCCGCTAGCCGGTATGGATCGTGGGGCGAAGCCTGAAAAGTGTGAAAGCTTGATGCTCGTGATCCCACGATGGCCTCGGTCTCGCAAGCAAAAAAGGCCGCAAGCTGCACGGGTTCCGGCCTTTTGTCCGTCAAAAGCGGTTCACGTTTACAATGCTGAACCGAATTTTTTCGCAGTCAATATGCTGAACCCCATCGTTTTTCATTCGAGCAAGGCTTTCCCTGGCAAGATCGCCACTGTCGCCCTCTTCGTCTTGTGCTTGCTCTGCGCCAGCGCGAGCGCGCAGCCGCAGCCGGTGCGCGTCGGCCTCGATGCCGAATTCGGGCTGGATAACAGCACCTCGGCCCAGGCCGTCGAGCTGGGCATGCGCACCGCCATCGCCGAGATCAACCGCGCCGGCGGCGTATTGAAAGGCAGGCCGATCGAGCTGGTCACGAAGGATCACCGCTCGATCCCGGCCCGCGGCATCCGCAATATCGAGGAATTCGCCCGCATGCCCGACCTGGTCGCCGTGTTCGGCGGCCGCTTCAGTCCCGTCATCATCGAAGAACTGCCAACCCTGAAAGCGACCAAGACCCTGTTCATGGCGACATGGTCCTCGGCCGACGGGATCATCGACAACGGCATGAAGCCGAATTACGTGTACCGCCTGTCGCTGCGCGACAGCCTGGCCATGCCCAAGCTGCTGCAGACGGCCCACAAGCGCGGTTTGCGCAAGGTCGGTCTGCTGCTGACCAACACCTCCTGGGGACGGAGCAACCTGGCTGCCGCCGAAAAGTTTGCCGAAGCAAACAAGGACATCGCAATCGTGCAGACCGCCTGGTACAACTGGCGCGACCAGACCCTGGTGGCCAAGTACAACGCGCTGCGCAGTGCCGGCGCCCAAGTGGTCGTGCTGGTCGCCAACGACGACGAAGCGGCCGTGCTGGTGCGCGAAGTGGCCGCGCTGCCGAAGGCCGAGCGCGTGCCGATCCTGAGCCACTGGGGCGTCACCGGCGGCGAGTTCGTGCGGCAGGCCGGGCCTGCCCTGAACCACGTCGACTTTTCCGTGGTCCAGACCTTTTCCTTCTTCAAGGCCGACCCGATCCAGCTCGAGCGCTTCATGCGCAACGTCGCCACCGTCTCGAAGGTGCGCAGGATCGAGGACATCCAGGGACCGGTGGGCGTGGCCCACGCCTACGACCTGATGCACATCCTGGCCAAGGCGATCGACCAGGCCGGCAGCACCGACAGGAAAGCCGTGCGCGACGCCCTGGAGAAGCTGCGCACCCACCGCGGCCTGGTGAAGACCTACGCTCCGCCGTTCACCCCGACCCGCCATGAGGCGCTGGGCGCGCGCGAACTCCTGATCGCACGCTACCGTGCGGATGGCGTGATCGTGCCGACCGACGACTGATGATGGCGCTGTGGTCGACGTCCCGCACTGCGAGCCTGACGCAGCGTTTTGCCCTCGCCTCCGCGATCCTGGCCGGCGTGGCCGTGCTGCTGGTGGCGGCAGCCTCGTTCTGGCTGGTCAATCGCCAGCATGATGCCGCGGTGGCGCTGCTGCAGCAGCGCGAAGCGGCCTTCAACGCCAGGAGCGTCGGCAATACCCTCAGGACCCTGGTCACGCGCATGGGCGAAGTGGCGGACAGCCCCATCCTGGCGACCGGCCTGGTCGACAGCGCGGGCAAGGAAACCTACCTGGCGCCCTTCCTCGGCGGCCTGCGCCAGATCGCGGGCATCCCGGTCCAGGTCATGTTCACCGATTTCGAAGGCAAGGCGGTGGCCGGCAATGGCCTCGAGCGCTTCGACCAGGAGCAGCTGGCCTGGCTGCGCGACCGCATCGACCGCGGCGTGGACCAGGCGGCCATCTTCGTGCAGCCGCAAGGCGCGGAGCTGGTCGGCGTCAGCCTGCTGCGCTACTCGCGCACCAATACCCCCGAGGGCGCCCTGGTCTACAAGGTCAGGATGCAGGACCTGCACCCGAACCCCGCGTCGACCCTGACCTGGAAGGGCCAGGCCGCGGCGGCGCCGGCGGAGCACATCCTGGAGATGCCGGTGACGGTGCCGGCCCAGCTTGCGCACCTGGGACTGATGCTGCGCGTGGACGCGTCCGGGCTCGACGACATCCTGGAGGAGCCCTCGTCCCAGTATGGCCTGATCGGCTCGATCGCCGCGCTGATCGCCCTCGGGGTGTTTCTGCTGGGCTCGCGCTTGTCCCTCGGCCTGACCCAGGACCTGCGCAAGCTCGAGCGCTTCGCCGGCAGGTTCGGCGAAGAAGGCATCACCGAGCACCGCGCCGAACTGGCCGGCAGCAGCGAAACGGTCACCCTGGCGCGCTCGATCAACCAGATGCTCGACCGCCTCCATGAACAGCAGGAGCACCTGCAGCAGGAGCACCGGCGCAAGGACGAGTTCCTGGCCATGCTGGCGCACGAACTGCGCAATCCGCTCGCGCCGATCAGCAGCGCCGCCCAGCTCCTGCGCATGCTGTTCGCGGGCGAACCCCGGGTCAGGCAGGCGAGCGAAGTCATTTCCCGCCAGGTCACGCACATGACCCACCTGGTCGACGACCTGCTGGACGTGTCGCGCGTCACGCGTGGCCTGGCCACGATCGACAAGACCGAGGTGGAACTGGGCGAGGTGCTGCGCGAAGCGGTCGAGCAGGTCACCCCTGTGATCAACGCCCGCGGGCACCGCCTGACGCTGGACGGTTCACCCCACCCGCTGCTGGTCAGCGGCGACCGCACGCGCCTGATCCAGGTCGCGGCCAACCTGCTCAGCAACGCCGCCAAATACACGCCGGAGGGCGGCCAGCTGCGCGTCTCGCTGCGCCGGCACGAGGGGAGCGCGGTCTTCGAGGTGCAGGACAACGGGATCGGCATCGGTCCGGAGCTGCTGCCGGTCGTGTTCGACCTGTTCACCCAGGGCCAGCGCACGCCCGACCGTGCGCAGGGCGGGCTCGGCCTGGGCCTGGCGCTGGTGAAGAAGCTGGTCGAGCTGCACGGCGGCGCGGTCGAAGCCCGCAGCGGCGGCGCCGACCAGGGCAGCACCTTCATCGTTCGCCTGCCGCTGCTTCCGACCTATCATGGCGCAGCCAGCGCGACCGCCACCGCCATTGCTGCGGGCTCGGCCACCGGGCAGCCTCGCCGCATCCTGGTGGTGGACGACAACGCCGACGCCGCCAACACCCTCGCCCTTCTGCTCCAGAGCGCCGGCCACGTGGTCACGACCGAGCACTCGGCACGGGCGGGACTGGCGGCGGCCGGGCGCGAGGACTTCGACGTCATCCTGCTCGACATCGGCTTGCCGGACATGAGCGGGCACGAGCTCGCCAAGGCCCTGCGGCAGCAGCCGCGCAGCGCCGGGGCTCTGCTCGTCGCCGTCAGCGGCTACGGCCAGGAACAGGATCGCCGCATGTCGCTGCAGGCCGGCTTCGCTGCCCACCTGGTCAAGCCCGTCGTGGCGGAAGAACTGCTCGCAACCATCGCCGGCGCCAGGGGGATGCCGACGGCGCACCCATCGTCGAAATAAAAGGCCGAAACCCGAAAAGGCGGATCCTGAAAAGGTTCCGCCTTTTGTTTTTTGCCGTGCCGGTATCGCCCCATCGCCCCGCAAGGACCGCCAGGCAAAGCCTGAGCGGTGCGCGAGGCAATGGCAAGGAAATCGTACTAGCCTGTCGCCGTCATGAACCACCGGGAGAGTCCCATGAACGAGCGAAAGCTGATTGGCGTGAGCTTCTGCATCACGTATGTCGTGTTGACCGCCGCCTGCTTTGCCCTTGTGCGGTTTGGCGTCGTCACGAACTGCTACGCGCAACCCCCTGTACCGGCTCGGCTGCTGGGTCGCGCGCATCGACGAAGAAGCACTGGCAAGCGAAGAAGCCTCACGCCCGCGCCCCCATCCTGAGCTCGAGAAGAACTGCGAGCGGCGCGCTGAAGAAATTTATTGAAACAAGCGTTCTGTACGTCCACGCACCGAGGGAGTGGGCGATCAGGAGGATGATGGCTTATCGGGAAAGCAGACAGCACGCAGGTCTGCCCCCTCATTCCAAGCGGAGGCCAACATGCTCTATACCATTGCGATCATACTTCTCGTTCTGTGGGTGCTCGGCATGGTTACTTCGGTAGCCGGCGGACTGATTCACCTTCTTCTCGTCGCCGCCGCCGTCGTCATCCTGATTCGCCTGTTCACCGGCAGAAAAGTGCTCTGACGGGTGACATCGTGAGATGACTAAGCGCCTAACAAAACCCCGAGGGCAAGGCGCATCGTCGAAGACAGTACGCTAGTACGGCGAGACGATGCAACGCAGCCATCGAGGGAATTGTTAGGCGCGCTAAGCCGGAATCCTTGTGGGTTCCGGCCATCCCTACATCTCCGCCCACATCCTGAGCAGGTTGTGATAGTGCCCCGTGATGCCCACCACGGCCTCGCTCTCGCCATGCGCCGCCCGCAGCTTCTGGATGTTGGTGTCCAGCTCGAACAGCATGGCCCGTTTCGTGTCGTCGCGCACCATGCTCTGGGTCCAGAGGAAGGACGCCACCCGCTCCCCGCGCGTCACCGGCAGCACCTGGTGCACGCTCCCTGACGGATACACGATGGCGTCGCCTGCCGGCAGCTTCACTTCATGCGTGCCGTAGGCATCGACCACCACCAGCTCGCCGCCCTCGTAATCGTCCGGGTCGCTTAAGAAAACAGTGGTCGACACGTCCGCCCGCAGCGGCGGCAAGCCGCCGCGCTGGGGGCGGATTGCCCCGTCCACGTGCAGGCCGTAGTGCTCTCCCCCGCCGTAGGCGTTGAAGTAAGGCGCCAGGATCCGCAAGGGCAGCACGCTCGAGAAGAACAGCGGATTGTTCATGAGCGCCTGGCTCACCGTCTGCCCCAGCTCCACCGCCAATGGCGATCCTTCCTTGAGCTGGCGGTTGCGCTTGACCTGGGCGCCCTGCGAGCCGACGCTTTCCCGTCCGTCCACCCATTCCGGCGCTCCCTCCATGCGGGCACGGATCGCAGCGACCTGCTCGCGCGTGAGTACGCCCGGGATGTGCAGCATCATGATGTGAGTCCTCGTAAAAGAAAAAAGCCCTCCCGATCATATCAGGAGGGCGAAGTCCGGTTGCCCGGCGGGGGTGGTACCCGATATCAGAACTTGAGGTTGGCCGTCAGGGCCGCCGAGCGGCCCGGGCCCACGCCGGCGTAGTGCGGCGACGAGACGCGGTCGAAGTACAGCTTGTCCGTCAGGTTCTGGATGTTCAGCTGGAAGGATACGTTCGGGTTCAGCACGTAGGTCGCCATCGCGTCGAAGCGGGTATAGCTCGGCGAATACTTGGTGTTGTTGACGTTGGCGAACTGGCGGTCCACGAAGTTGGCGCCGCCGCCGATCGTCAGGACGCGGCTCACCGCATAGGTGGTCCACAGCGAGGCGCTGTGCTTCGGCGTGGTCGGGAAGGCGTTGCCGTTGAACGGCGACGGAGTCCAGACCGGGTTCGCGGTCGTGCCGGTGTTGGCGAAGCCGTTGTCGGCAACGATGCCGTCCAGGTAGGTGTAGCCGCCGAACACGGTCCAGGCGTTGGTGATGCGGCCCGACAGGCCGAACTCGACGCCCTTCATCTCCTTGCGGCCCACGTTCTGGCTGGTGCCGTCCGGTGCGGTGACGCGGGCATTGTCCATGTCGTTCTTGAACACCGCGGCGCTCAGCGACAGGCGGCCGCCCGGCAGCACTTCCCACTTGGTGCCCAGCTCGATGCTGCGGCTGGTCTGCGGCTGCAGGTTCTGGACCGCCACGCTCAGGGCATCGAGGCCGTCGCCGCCATCATTGCCCGGCGGGGTGGCCGAGGTCGCCCACGACAGGTAGATGCTGCCGTTCGCCTTCGGCTTGTACACCAGGCCGGCCTGGTAGGTATCGAAGCTCGACTCGACGCGGGCACGGGTGGCCGCGCCGCCGGCGGCAGCGGGCGAGGTATGGAGGGAGCTCGAGAAGTCGTCCCAGCGCGCGCCCAGGTTCAGCAGCCACTGCGGGCTGAACTCGATGGTGTCGAAGCCGTACACGGCGCGGGTGCGGGTCACGACGTCGGTCCTGGCCGGCGACACGCTGCGGGTGGTCAGCCACGGGTCATAGGGGTTCGGGTTGACCAGGGTGGTGCAGTTGTACAGGGTGGCGGCGCCTGCGGTCGGGCAGTTGAAGTTGCCAGTGAGCGGGTTGTTGGTGCCAGGGGTGAACACGTAAGTGCCGCGGTCGGTGTTCTCGCGCGAGAACTCGACGCCGACGTTGAAGCTGTGCTTGATACCGGCGGTGGCGAAGTTGCCAGTCAGGCTGGTCGCGTTGGCCAGGGTCCGGGTGTCGACCAGGCGGGTGTTGGCGCGGCGCCAGACGGTGCCGTAGCGGACGGTGTTGCCCTTCGAGTCGTCCGGCTGGGTGTAGACGTAGTCCTGGCCGGTCTTGCCCCAGCGGGTGACGTTGCGGATCGCGAGGTTCGGACTGAATTCGTGGCGCAGGTCGACGGTGGCGACGTCGGTCTCGGTGTCGCGGAAATCGCGGTTCTTCAGGCCGTAGAAGGCTTCGCGATCGACCGTGAACGGAGTGCCGCCGCCGTTCCTGGCGACGTCCGGGCCGCTGCTGACCGGGTTGTTGAACGGGATGCCGGTATCCGGGATCTCGCTGCTATGCATGTGGTAGTAGCTCAGGATCGCGCGGGTCGGGCCGTTCAGGCCGAAGGTGACGGTGGGCGCGATACCCCAACGCTCGCCGCCCACGACGTCGCGGCCGGCGACGTCGTTGTTGTGGACCATGGCGTTCAGGCGGAAGCCCGTGTTCTCGCCGATGACGCGGTTGATGTCGGCGGTGGCGCGGCCGTACTTGTCGCTGCCCAGGCCCACGGTGGCGTTGCTGAAGTTGCTGTCCTTGGCGGTCTTGGTGACGATGTTGATGCCGCCGCCGGCCGAGGAACGGCCGCCCAGCGCCGAGTTCGGACCCTTGACCACTTCGACCTGCTCGATCGCGAAGATCTCGCGCGACTGCGAACCGGAATCGCGCACGCCGTCGATGTAGGTGTCGGTCTGGGCGTTGTAGCCGCGGATGAACAGGTTGTCGCCCACCGGGTTGCCGCCTTCGGAAGCGCCGATGGTGATGCCCGGGACGGTGCGCAGCGCGTCGGTAAGCGACACGGCGCCGGTCTGCGAAATGGTTTCAGAAGTCACGACGGTGACCGACTTCGGGGTGTCGAGCAACGGCGCGGTGAACTTGTCCGAGCTCGATTTTACCGGGCCCTGCACGGCGCGGTCGTGGCCCGCATTGACGACCACCTTGGGCAGGCTGGCGCCCTCAAGCAGTTCGGGCGCTTCTTCCACACCCGTGGCATGCGCCAGCGGCATGGCCAGCGTGGCCAGCACAGCCATTGCGGAGGCCGACATGAGGGGAGCGGAAGGACGGGAGTGTTTCTTGCTCTTGATATAAGTCATTTTATTCTTGGGGTCAGAGAAAGGCGCCGGGCCTAAAGCAAACGTTAATGAGAACGATTCGCATTATCCTTTCTATTTAGGCTTTTTGCAAGCAGCGCCTTTCCTCTTCCGAAGGAGGCCTTGTGTTCATGGCATGTGGCCGAATCAACTACAATACCGGAGATATGGGTTTATCATGACCTTGACCATTATTTGAAAAGAGAGACCCCTAGCGCCATGCGTCGTCCTTCCAAAGATTCAACCCCTAAACTCTCCGCCGAAAGCCAGCGTCTCGTCAGCATTGCGCAAGCCATCATGCAGGCCGCCAGCCGCGTTGAAGAACGGACCTGGGAGCACCAACTGGACACGCAACTGCAGAAGCTGCTCAAGACCAACCACCAGGACAGCATCGATGCCGCGCTGAACGCCCTGTTCAAGGACGATCTCGCCTCCTACGACGTGCTGATGGATGCGGTCGAGGCCGTGAGCGAATCGGCCAGCATGGTCGAGCAGCAGGACGGCGGCGACGTCACCTGGCAGGCCCTGCTGGTGGCCGCGCCGGTGCTCGCCTGGACCCGCTTCAACATCGCCTCGGGCAACATCCCGGCCGAGATGCTGAGCACGCTGCAGGCGCACTTCTCGGCCCACCTGCTGGCCGAAGGCACCCGCATCGCGATGGCGCCCACGCTGTACTCGATCGACCAGCTGCCGCGCACCCATGCCGAAACCTATGCGCTGACGCACAAGCTGGCGGCCGCCGCGCACAAGGGCGGCACGGTCAAGCCGGCCGCGCGCGTGGAAGAAACCGCGCCCTTCCTGGCCGACACCCGCTACCTGCTGGTGGCGATCGTTGCACCGCAGGGCGCGCCGATGTTCCGCTGGCAGGAGCCGCAGCACCATATCGGTTTCGCCGAGGAGCGCAACCGCGCGCTGGAACAATGGCGCACCCAGGGCACGGCCAACATCGCGCGCCTGCTGCCGGGCTGCGGCGTCGAGCTGCTGCTGCCGGAAGCCTATTACGTGGCCTGCCGCGAAGCCGACAAGCTGATCCGCCCGATCTCGATCCGCGCCGCCGTCCACTACCTGACCCACACGCTGGGCGTGGAGCCTTCGGACCTGCGCGCCGTGGTCGCCGGCTTCGGCGAGGAGTCGGCCGACATCCAGATCGACGAATACCGCGTCTCCTTCACCATGCGCCAGGACAGCGACGTCATGTACGGCATCGTCTGGCCACTGTATGGCCAGGAAGACGAGAACGGTACCCCGATGGAAGGCCCGTTCGCCACCGGCCCTGCCCCGCTGACCCCGATCAACGAGATCGTGGCCCACCTGAACGAGGCCGGCATCGCCCACATCAAGCGCATCAACGAGCGCTACCCCGCCGAATACTGCGACGACTGCGGCGGTCCGCTGTTCGCCGACCCGACGGGCGAGCTGGTGCATGCCGAGATGCCGGAGGATACGCCGCCGGGGAGCGAGCACTTCCACTAAGCCGGTTCGTGTGCTCTTCATGGGGGCGGCGCCGCCGCCCCCATGCTGCTGAACAATAAACATACGGAGACTTCCCCGATGCCGCGCCCCGCCGTCCGCCTCGCCCTCGCCACCCTCGCCCTCGCCACCGCCAGCCTCGCCCTCGCCGCCCCGGCGACATCCCCGCAGCAAGCGCGCAGCACCAGCATCAAGTCCACATTCAACTACCTCAGCTTCCTGCCGAAGTCGTATTCGAGCAAAGGAGAAAAAGTCCCGTTGATCGTCTTCCTGCACGGTTCCGGCGAGCGCGGTACCGACCTGAACAAGGTAAAAGCCTGGGGCCCGCCGGCCATCGTCGAGAAGGACCCGGACTTTCCCTTCATGGTCGTCTCGCCCCAGGTGGCGGAAGGCGAATGGTGGGATTCCTACCGTCTGAAGTCGATGCTCGACGACGTCCTCAAGCGCTACAACGTCGACCCCAAGCGGGTCTACCTGACCGGCATCAGCATGGGCGGCTACGGCGCCTGGGATTTTGCCTCGCGCTATCCGGACTACTTCGCCGCTGTGGCCCCGATTTGCGGCGGCGGCATCCCGCGCCTGGCCGGGCGGCTGAAGGACATTCCGGTCTGGGCCTTCCACGGCCTGAAGGACGACGCGGTGCCGGAGCAGGAATCGGCGCGCATGGTAGAGGCGCTCAAGGCCCAGGGCGGCAAGGTGAAGTACACGGTGCTGCCGGAAGCCGGCCACATCGAGGCATGGGTGCATGCCTACGGCGAGGCCGGGTTGTTCGACTGGTTCGCGCAGCAGCGCCGCCAGTGAGTCCGACATGGGGAAAATGATGCCGCGATTTTCCAGGGCCTCGGCCGCCTGCTTCGGCCTCGTCCTGCTTGGCGCATGCGCTTCCCGGCAGGCGGCACCCTTACCGGAACATGGCTTGGCACAAGGCCGGCCCCAGGTAGAGGGATGCCCTTATATTTCGGTGCCAAAAGACAGTCTGGTCATCAAGGGAAATCATCACCTGCCCGACGCGGTGTACTGGCCCAGGTCTCTGGAAAAAACCTACACCGGATGCGTGTACTTCTGGCAGGGCCGTCGCGCCTCTATTCAATCGCCCGTTTTAGACAGGGAAGCCTGGTTGATGGCGTGATTCAAGATATCGTGGACTCCGTTTTCGACGATTCAGACCTGCCGCCCATGGTCTACTGCAAAGCCCAGGACCACCCTCCCGAGTCGGGAGATTGCGCCCGCTTCAGCGAAGGATGGCGTTCCTGGCTAGAAAATTTTTCAGCCTTCACCAACCGAAGCAACTGATCCATCGATGCCATGCCGCCCGCGCCGGACTTGCAGCGCGCTCGCCGCATCAACGCGGCAGGCTGGCGATGACCTTGCTGGCGAAGTCGGCCGGGTTGCCGGCATGCCAGCGCCACACGATCACCAGGTCGTGGTCGGGCGACACGACGATGGTATTGCTGCCCGCGCCCAGTGCGGCATAAGCATTCGCCGGCAGGCCCGGCAGGTTCTTGCCCTTGGTATTCAGCCACCACAGGTAGCCGTAATCCGGACCATGCGCGCTTGGCGTGAGCGCTTCCTTCACGTAGGACGCCGGCAGCACCTGCTTGCCCTGCCACTCGCCGCCGCGCAGCCACAGGTAGCCGAAGCGCGCCATGTCCCAGGAATTGATCCACATGCCGCCGCCCCAGCGCGTACCGCCGCTGACGGACGCTACCTGCTTGCCGTTCAGTTCGACATAGCTGTTATGGTAGGGCACCCACTTCCAGCTGTTGGAGGCGCCGATCGGGTCCATCACCTGCTGCTTGAACACCTGCGGCACCGACTGATCGAACACGCGCAGCAGCGACAAGGCGAAGCGGTTGATGCGCACGTCGTTGTACTCGTAAAAGCTGCCCGGGGCCTGCAGGGCGCGCGCCTTGCGCTCGCCGGCGCCAAAGGCATCCTTGCCGACAAAGTCGGCGTTCTTGCCCCACAGGCTGCCCTCCCACTCGGTTTCCTGCTGCAGGTGCTGCTTCCAGGTGACCTGCGCATTGCGGCCCGAGGCATAGCCGCCGTCGACCACGCGCTTGCCCACGGTTTCGTCGACCGCGATGCGTCCGTCGCGCACGGCGACGCCGGCAACCGTTGCCAGCATGCTCTTGGCCACCGAATAGGTCGGGTCCACAAACTGCGTGTCGCCGAACTCGGCCACCACATAGCCCTTGTAGATCACCAGCCCGTTGGTGCGGGCGCGCTCGGTCGGCATCGAGCCGAGGCGGGTCCCGAAAGTGGCTTCCTGGTCCGAGAAATCCACCGCGCGGGTGGTCTCGCGCGATTGCGCGAACTGCACGGCGGCGGCCAGGGCCTTGGCGTCGATGCCGAGTTCGGCGGGCGACTTGCGGGACCACTCGCCGGCGGGCGGGAAATACGTCGAGGATGCAGGGGTGCTGGCCGTTGCGGCGCAACCGGCGAGCGTCGGCAGCAGCGTGGCCAGGCCCAGCGCCAGTAGGCCGCGGCGTGAAAGCTGAATCATGAATCGGTCCACTGAGAATATGGAAAACGGATCAGGCTGGAGTTGTAGTAGCGCTTGTCGCCGCTGACCTCCTGGCCGATCCAGTCGGGCCTGTCGAACACCGTGTCCTCGGAGGGCAGCTCGATCTCGGCCACCACCAGGCCGGCGTTCTCGCCCAGGAATTCGTCGACTTCCCAGGTGAAGCCGGCGTGCTCGATGCGGCGCCGGTATTTTTCGACGAGCGGGCGCTCGCACAGGGTGTCGAGCAGCTCCTGCGCCTCAGGCAGGGGAATCGGATATTCCCACTCGCCGCGGCGCACGCCGCTGCCCTTGCTCTTGATGGTGAGTGCTCCTTTCTCGCCCTCGATGCGCACGCGCACCGTGCGCTCCGGGTCGGAGCACAGGTAGCCCTGGCGCAGCAGCACGGGCTCCCCGAGCTGGCGCCAGCCATCGCCGCTGAGCAGGAACTTGCGTTCGATCTCGACGCCCATGGCCTGCCTTCAGTCCAGCGTCTGCAGGATCGGCGTCAGAATCGCCGCGCCCAGCGCCGCACTGCGCGCGCCGTTCCAGCCGGTGTGCGGATCCGGCAGGTTGGCGTTGTCCTTGAAGGGCATTTCCAGGGTCAGCGACAGGCACTTGAAGGTGTGGCCGATGTATTTCGACGCCAGGGTCAGCAGTTCTTCGTTGTACTTGCTGGCCGCGTAGCCGTAGACGTTCTGGAAGTCCGGGCTGGCCGCCATGTAGCGCCCGATGAAGGCATTCTGCTCGTCCAGGCGCTCCGGGGTGAAGTCGGACAGCATCTCGCTGCCCGCCACGAAGTTGTACGGCAGCGCCTCGTCGCCGTGGATGTCGAAGAACATGTCGACGCCTGTTTCGTGGATCTTGTTCTTCACGCACAGCACTTCCGGGCTGCGCTCCAGCGAAGGCGTCATCCATTCGCGATTGAGGTTGGCGCCGGCCGCATTGGTGCGCAGGTTGCCGCGTACCGAGCCGTCCGGGTTCATGTTCGGCACGATATAGAACACGGCGCGCTGCAGGAGCTTGCGCGACACCGGGTTGGCGTTGTCCAGCAGCGCATCCATCATGCCTTCCACGAACCATTCGGCCATGGTCTCGCCCGGATGCTGGCGCGCAATCACCCAGATCTTCTTTTCCGCCTGCGGGTTGCCGATCACGACCAGGTTCATGTCGCGGCCGTCGATCGTGGTGCCGATGTCGTGCACCCGCGCGATCGGGTTCTCGGCCACTTCGCCCAGCAGGCGCAGGTGGCGCTCCCAGGTGTAGGGCTCGAAGTAGGCGTAGTAGATGCTGTCGAGTTCCGGCGTGTGGTTGATCGTCATCACCTGGCCATCGAAACTGGTCGGCACGCGGAACCAGTTCTCGGTGTCGTAGCTGGCGGCGACCTGGTAGTCCTCGAAGCCCTTCGGGTAGGTAGCCTGGCCGGCGTTCAGGAAGCGGATCGCGCAGGCCTGGCCGCGCGCGCCCTGCAGGCGGAAGTGGAACCACTGGTGGATGTCGGCGTGCGAATCCGCGCGCAGGTTCAGGTCGATTGCCTTGGGGCCGTCGGCGCGCACGACCTCGATGGCGCCGGAGTCGAAGGCCTGGCTGATTTTGATGGGCATGGCGAATCCTTCTTTGTCGGTTCAAGAGAAACGCATGATACTGCACAGATGCGTGCAGGAATGCGTGCAGCGATGCGCCACGTGAGGCGAGCGGACGAGGCCCGGCGCTGCCGTGCCCTGCCCGGCTGCGCCGGTGGTCTACCGTAGCGCGATTACTGCGCGTCCAGGTCGATCAGGTCCTTGCTGTACATCAGCATGATCTGGCGCATCAGTTCGACATTGCTGCGGTCCAGCACCACGGTCAGGTCTTCCTTGGCGTTCGACGCGAAGTTCATGCGCAGCGTGCCGGGCAATTCCTTGCACTGCACGAACTCGGCGCGCGGAGTGTAGGGATGGTCCCAGTCCTGCTGGCTCACCGGCGCGCAGGGCGGCGGCGGCACCAGGTTCGGGTCACGATTGACCGGCAGGTGCTTGAGCAGCCAGAACACGATGCTTGCCGGCACATAGAGCTGGACGTCGCTGGCGCCCTTGCAGGCAAATTTGACCAGCAACAGGTTGCCGACGCGATCGCAGGACATGGCCATGCTCTTGACTTGACGAATTACCGCAGGTTTCACGACGATATTCCTAGGGAAAAGGTTGAAAAAGGCGCAGCGATTCTACCGCATCCCATTGCCGTGTCACAAACAAAACGGGGAGCTCGCGCTCCCCGTGTCGGTTCTGCCACTGGCTTCTGCTACGCAGAAGCTGTGACTTCGTACGAGCCTCTGGCTCTTACTCCTTCGAGCCGCGGCCGCCGCCCTGCGAGTTGCGGCCGCCTTTTGCGGAGGCTGCACGCGACGGGCCACCCGAGCCGGCATTGGCCGACTGACGGTTGCCGTGGCTCATGCTGCCGGCACGGCGGGCTTCTTCCGAGGTGAACTCGTGGGCCGTCCCCTTGGCGTGGGCGGCCTTGCCGCCCTGGCTGGCGATTTCGCGCTGGCGGGCCGGATCCATCGAAGCGAAACCGCGGTTGCGGGTGCCGCTGCTCTGGCTGTTGCCGCCCTGATTGCTGCCTTGCTTGTTAGCTTGATTGCTTGAGGCCATGATGATCTTCTCCCTTGTACGCTTTATGAACCGCCGCGTCCTGCGGCAGGCTGTTGCCGGGCAAACTCGAAGCCCGATGAGTGACCGGCGAAATCATCTTAGGTAGCACTGATGAATGCTGGTATAGGACGCTTTCAGATGACTTTGTAGGAATTCACGCGACAGAAAATGCATCTGCGAAAGTGTACTTCCAGTAGTCAACAAGCCCTTCAGTATCCGTCCTACACAGCCCCCCTACCCCTTCCTATACTGTATTGGAGTCAAAGCGCGCATCATGGCGATACAAGACGGCGTGCATGCGCCGCACCGACACAGCGAAAGGAGTCGATATGGACGCGAACCAACGTAGCGAGGTCAATAACCAGACCAATAACGGCGCGAACGAAAAATGGACACCCGGCGCCAAGGGCAATACCACCAGCGGCCCCTTGGACCATACCTATCCGCAGGGTCCTAGCCAGCAGGGGACCATCCGCGGCGAGAACGAAATGCATCCTGACCAGGATCCGTCGCACATGGACCAGCAGGAAGTGGCCGCCGAAGACGGTGGCCGCGCCGACTACGAGACCACCCTGCCGGGCGCCGTCCCCGACGACCTGCCGGGCGGCTCGATGCAGAGCCAGCAGACCGGCGGCTCGGGCCCGCAACAGGGCATCACCGACAGCCACCAGCGCCAGATGGAGCAGCATTCACAGGCCTGGGGCCTGCTGGAACAGCCGGTTGGCCACCGCGACAAGCATTCCGGCACCGACCTGCGCGCCCATCCCGCCAACCAGCAGGGCCATAGCCAGGACGCGCATGCGATGAACCCCCATGATCCGGCCCAGCCGGAACTGCAGGGCGGCTCGCTCGGACGCCACCACGGCGTGGCGCCCGGCACCTATCAGTCCCAGGGCACGAGCGCCGAAGTCGGCTACGGCAACCGGCAAAGCGCGGCGGGCAAGGTCGAAGGCACCGGCATGGCGGTCGGGCCGCATCCCGTGAACCAGCAAAGGAGCAAGGAATGAACCAGCAAAACGACCAGAACCGGCAATCGAGCACCGACCGCAACGGTTCGCAAACCGGACCGGCGGGCAGCGAAGGCAAGGCCGAGCCGCACAAGTCGAACGACGTTACCGGCGGCCTGCCGCGCAGCCCGGGCAACAGCGGCCCGCGCACCGAGGACGAGGGCTGGAAGCCGGGCCAGAGCGTGAAGGCGGAAAAGAACCCGGTGCACGAGTCGAACGACGTCGCCGGCGGCCTGCCCAAGAGCCCGGCCGGTGCGAACCGCCTGGCGGGCGACCGCAAGATGGACGACGACACCGGTTTTTCGCGCCAGTAAGCCACCATCGGGGGCGGCCCTGCCGCCCCTTCCGCTCCGCTGATCCCATCCGGGCCGAACATTGATGCACCTCCAAGCCGCAAGATCCTGACGGAACCCGTCCGTTCCCGCTCGACTCCAACCGCACTCAACACGTTCCGTTGTCCGCATGTCGCGGTGGCGGCGCACGTGTATGGAACGTATGCGGAGACGAATCATGACGGAAGACGCAACGCTCGCGGTTTCGGTGGTGGTGCCCGCCTGTGGCCGCATGGACCTGCTCGACCGCTGCCTGGACGCGCTGATGCGCCAGCAGTTCGATCCGCACCAGGTCGAAATCATCGTCGTCGACGATGAGCCCAACCACAACACCCTGCACCTGGTCGCCGGCTGGCGCACCCGCACGCTCGAGCGCGGCCCGCGCCTGTCCTACGTCGCCAACCCGGGGCCGGTCGGGCCGGCATCGAGCCGCAACCGCGGCTGGCGCGCCGCGCGCGCGCCCATCGTTGCCTTCACGACCGACGACGCGGTGCCGGAACCGGGCTGGCTGGCCGAGGGCCTGGCCGCCTTCCGCGACAAGGCCGACGTGGTCTGCGGGCGCATCCAGACCCCGGTCCCGGCCCGTCCCACCGAATACCAGCGCAGTGCCCACGGGCACGAGGCCGCCGACTTCACCAGCGCCAGCTGCTTCTTCCGCAAGACCGCGCTCGAGCGGCTCGACGGCTTCGACGAGCGCTTCAGTGTGCCGCGCGGCAGCGATGCGGACATGTATTTCCGGCTGCTGGAACACGGCGTGAGCATCGTGCGGGCGCCGCGCGCCCTGGTAGTCCACCCGGTCCGCCCCGCGCCCTGGGGCGCGAGCCTGCTGCAGATCCGCCATGCGGTGTTCGACGCCCTGCTCTACAAGAAGCATCCGGCCCTGTACCGCCAGAAAGTCGAGGCGCGCCCGCGCTGGGACCACTACGCGATCGTCGGCGTGCTGCTGCTCGCCCTGGCCGGGCTGCTGGCCGGCCTGCCGCTGCTGGCCGGCCTGGCCTTCGCAGGATGGCTGCTGCTCACCGGCCGCCTGTGTGCGCACCGGCTGCGCGGCGTCGCGCACACGCCGGCGCACGTGGCCGACATCGTCATCACCTCGGCGCTGCTGCCGCCGCTGGCCGTGTTCTGGCGCCTGGCCGGCGCGGTGCGCTACCGCGTCCGTTTCGCCTGAGGCCGCCATGCGCAGACTGAAGGTTCTCACCTGGCACACCCACGGCAGTTACCTGCACTACCTCTCGCACGCGCCGCACGATTTCCACGTCCTGTCCAAGCCGGGCTGCCCACCCGGCTATGGCGGCCGTTGCGGCAGCATGCCCTGGCGCGACAACGTGCATGACATGCCGGTCGAGCACGCGCGCCACCACGAATTCGACTGCATCCTGTTCCAGGACGACCACCAGTGGGAGAAAGACCAGTACGAGTACCTGGCGCCGGCACAGCGGGCGCTGCCGCGCATCTACCTCGAACACGATCCGCCCCTGGCCCACCCCACCAACACACGCCATCCGGTCGACGATCCGGGCGTGCTGCTGGTGCACGTCACTCCGTTCAACGCCCTCATGTGGGACAGCGGGCGCGCGCCCGTGCGCGTGATCGAGCATGGCGTGCCGGCGCCGCACGAGCTGCACTACAGCGGCGAGCTGGCCCGCGGCCTGGTGGTCACCAACCACCTGGCACGGCGCGGCCGGCGCATGGGGCCCGACCTGTTCCTGCAGGCGCGCCGGACGGTGCCGCTCGACCTGGTCGGCATGGCCGCACAGGAACTCGGCGGGCTCGGCGAGATCGAGCATGCCCAGCTGCCCGCCTTCATGGCGCGCTACCGCTTTCTGTTCAGCCCGATCCGCTATTCGAGCCTGGGCCTGGGCGTCATCGAGGCCATGATGGCCGGCCTCCCGGTAGTCAGCTTCGCCACCGCCGAAATGGCCACCGTCATCGAGAACGGCGTGTCAGGCTACACGGCGACCTCGCTGGAGCCGCTGCTCGGGCACATGCAGGCCCTGCTCGACGATCCGGGACTGGCCCGTCACCTCGGCGAAGGCGCCCGCCGTACCGCACGCGACCGCTTTTCGATCGGCCGCTTCAGCAGCGACTGGGATGCCGCGCTGCGCCACGTCACCGGCCAGGGCACGGCCCGGCAGGAGCATGTATGAAACTCGATGAAGTCCAGGCCGCGGCGAACGTGGCAGCAATGGCAGCGGCACAGGCAGCGGCGCTCCCCCCGCCATCCCTTGCCGCGGGCGGTGCCGGCGCACGCCGCATCGCCATCATCAGCGACCACGCGTCGCCGCTGGCCGCACCCGGCAGCATCGACTGCGGCGGCCAGAACGTCTACGTAGCCCAGCTCGCACGCGAACTGGCGCGCGCCGGGCACCTGGTCGACGTGTTCACGCGCCGCGACGCCCCTGAGCAGCGCCAGGTCGTGCCCTGGCTCGAAAACATCCGCGTCATCCACGTGCCGGCCGGGCCGCCGCGCTACGTGCCGAAGGAACAGCTGCTGCCCCACATCGATGCGTTTTCGCGCTACGTCACGCGCTTCGCGCGGCGCCAGCCGGCCGCCTACGACATCGCGCACGCCAACTTCTTCATGTCGGGCATGGTCGCCCAGCAACTGAAGGCGGCGCTCGGACTGCCCTTCGTCATCACTTTCCATGCGCTGGGCAGGGTCCGGCGCCTGGCGCAGGGCACGGCCGACACTTTCCCCACCGAGCGCATGCGCATCGAAGCCGCGCTGATGCGCGCGGCCGACCGCATCATCGCCGAATGCCCGCAAGACCGCTACGACATGGAACGGCTCTACGGCGCGCCACTCTCGCGTATCGCGATCACGCCCTGCGGCTTCGCGCCCGACGAACTGTGGCCGGTGCCGATGCCTGAAGCGCGCGCCCGCCTGGGCCTCGACGAAGGCCGCTTCATCGTGCTCCAGCTCGGCCGCATGGTGCCGCGCAAGGGCGTCGACACCGTCATCCAGGGGGTGGCCATGCTGCGCCACCGCTACGGTGTCGACGCGCAGCTGCTGGTGGTGGGCGGCGACATCAGCGGCCACAGCGGCGCCGGCAGTGGCGACGGCCTCGAGCTGGCGCGCCTGCGCAGTGTCGCGGCCGACCTCGGCATCGCGACACACGTGCGCTTCACGGGCCAGCAGCCGCGCGCGGTGCTGCGCGACTACTACAGCGCCGCCAACGTCTTCGCCAGCACGCCCTGGTACGAACCCTTCGGCATCACGCCGATCGAGGCGATGGCCTGCGCCCGTCCCGTGATCGGCGCCGAGGTGGGCGGCATCAAGAGCACCGTCAACGACAGCGTGACCGGCTTCCTGATCCCCTCGCGCGATCCGGCGGCGCTGGCCGACCGGCTGGCGCGCCTGCACCGCCATCCCGAGCTGGCGCGCGCAATGGGCGAGGCCGGGCGCCGCCGCGCCTGCGAACACTACACCTGGCGCCACGTCGCCACCCAGCTGGCCGCCATCTACGCCGACGTGCTCGATGCCACCCGGCCTGCGGCAGAGGCCGCAGCCTATCCCAACTAAGTCACCTTGAGGAGCCCATGAGTAACTCGACGCAGCAGCATCCTTCCCTGCAAGGCAAGGTCGTACTGGTGACCGGCGCCGCCAGCGGCCTGGGCGCCGCCCTCGCACGCCGCCTGGCCGCCTCCGGCGCCAGCATCTTCGGGGTCGACCGGCAGGCCGCGCGCCTGGCCGACAACATGGCGCAGCTGCGCGAACTGGGCGTGCAGGCGCACGCGCTGGGCGTCGACATCGCCGACCCGACCGTGGCGCCGCGCGTGGTGGCGCATGCCGTCGACGTGCTGGGCCGCCTCGACATCCTCGTCAACAATGCCGGCACCGACGTCACCCTGCCGATCGCCGAACTCGCGGACCAGGACTGGCTGCGCGTGGTGGGCACCAATCTGACGGCGCCCTTCCTGCTGTCCAAGTACGCGGCCGAGGCCATGCGTCGCCACGGCTACGGCCACATCGTCAACATCGCCTCCACCGCCGCCAAGCGCGCCTGGCCCAACGCCAGCGCCTATCACGCCAGCAAATGGGGCCTGCTGGGCCTGTCGCACGCCCTGCACGCCGAACTGCGTCCGGAAAACATCCGCGTCACCGCCGTGATCGCCGGTGGCATGCGCACGCCCTTCCTGCTCGACCGTTTCCCCGACCTCGACGCCGACAGCCTGCAAGACCCGGCCGACGTCGCCGAGGCCATCCATTCCGTGCTGGTGCTGCCGCCCGCCACGGTGGTCGCCGAACTCACGGTCCTGCCGCTGCGCGAAACCTCCTGGCCATGAAAGCGATCTTCCTCGACAAGGATGGCACCCTGGTCGACGACCTGCCCTATAACGTCGAGCCGCGCCGGATCCAGCTGGTGAGCGGCGCCGGCGCCGCCCTGCGGCTGCTGGCCCGGCTCGACTACCGCTTCTTTGTCGTGACCAACCAGTCCGGCATCGCGCACGGCTGCTTCGGCGAAGACGCCATGGGGCCGGTCGCCGACCGCCTGGCCGACCTGCTGTTTCGCGAGAACCTGTCGCTGGACGGCTTCTATTACTGCCCGCACCACCCGCTGGGCACGGTCGGCAGCTACGCCATGGTGTGCGCCTGCCGCAAGCCCTCGCCGGGCATGCTCATCAAGGCAGCGCACGACCACGACATCAACCTGCGCGAATCCTGGATGATCGGCGACATCCTGCACGACGTCGAAGCCGGCAACCGCGCCGGCTGCCGCACGCTCCTGATCGACAACGGCAACGAGACCGAATGGCGGCTCGGCCCGCGCCGCGTGCCCACCCGGATGGCGCCCGACCTGTATGCGGCGGCCGTGCTGATCGCCTCGCACGAGGAGGCGCGGCTGTGAGACTGGTTCACGAAGAGGCGCCCATGAGCGCCCAGTCGTCACGGCCCTGGCAGGCCGCACGGCGCATCCTGTGCGTCCGGCTCGATTCGCTCGGCGACGTGCTCATGTGCACGCCGGCGATCCGGGCCCTGCGCCAGTCCCTGCCGGGCTGCCACCTGACCCTGCTCAGCTCCCCGTCGGGCGCGGCGGTAGCGCCGTACGTTCCCGAGCTCGACGCTGCGATCGGTTTTCGTGCCCCGTGGATGAAGCACGACCACCCCATGGGCGCGCAAGCGCTGCAGGAATGCGCCGCGCAGCTCGCTGCCCAGCGCTTCGATGCCGCCGTCATGTTTACGTCGTACTCGCAAAGCCCCCTGCCCGCCGCGATGCTGTGCCAGCTGGCGGGCATTCCCTTGCGCCTGGCCTCCTGCCGCGAGAAGCCTTACCAGCTGCTCACTCACTGGGTGCCGGAGCGCGAGCGCGAACGGGCGACCCGCCACGAAGTGCAGCGCCAGCTCGACCTGGTGGCCGACGTCGGCTGCACCACGTCCGACACCTCGCTCTCCTTCGCCGTCGCCGCGGCCCACGCCGCGCGCGTCAGTGCCATGCTGGAGGAAGGGGCGGTCGATCCGTCAGCACCCTATCTGGTGCTGCATGCGGGGGCGAGCGCCGCCTCGCGCCGCTATCCCATCCGCCACTGGCTGGTCTTGATCGGCATGCTGCACAGGCAGTTCAAGCACAAGATCATCCTCACCGGCGACGGCAACGACGTGGAGGCGCTGCGCCCGCTCACCGACGGCTGGCGCAGCCCGGCGCATTCCCTGATCGGCAAGCTCGGACTGGGCGAACTGGGTGCGCTGATCCGCGGCGCAAGCCTGCTCATCACCGGCAACACCGGCCCGGCGCACATCGCGGCCGCCGTCGGCACGCCGCTGGTCGACCTGTATGCGCTGACCAATCCCCAGCACACCCCGTGGCGCGTGGCGCACCGCCTGCTGTTCCACGACGTCAGCTGCCGCAACTGCCTGCGCAGCAGCTGCCCGCAGGGTCACCATGCCTGCCTGGACTCCGTGGCGCCGCGCACCGTGCTGGAGGCCGCCGTCGAGCTGCTGGCTGCCGCCCCGCACAGGCCGGCACGCACGGACGACGCGACGCTTGCCTTCGCCTAGATCAGGCCGTATTGACGCAGGCCGTCTGTGAAAGCGCAAAAAACTGAGCACAAACCTATTACAAAAACTCAAGTATTCGGACGAGCTCTGATATAATTTCAGAGTTCGTCGGGGCGTAGCGCAGCCTGGTAGCGTACCTGCATGGGGTGCAGGGGGTCGGAGGTTCGAATCCTCTCGCCCCGACCAACAAATCAATCAAGCAGGGCCAACCATCGGTTGGCCTTTTGCTTTTCCGCGTCACCCATGCGCCGTCACCAAGCATGGCGGTGCCGATTCCCGCCATCCCGTGATCGTCAGGCCGTCCCGAGCTCGTTCGGTCAACAGCCCATGCTATGCTTGAGTTCAAAGGCATTGCTGCGTTCAGCAAGACTCAACCACGCATCGAGGAAAGATATGAAAGACGTCAAAGTAGATGTGCGCGTCAACGTCACCGTCGACCCTGCAAGCGTTCTCCTTGTGCTTGCGACGGCAACCATGGGCTTGTTCTTCTATAAGCAAAACAAGCAACAGAAGTCGCTACCGAACGCATCCTGATGATGTAATGGATGCGCCCGCGCCTGGCGCGGCAGCGTGAAGCGCCAGGGCGGTTTGTCATGCGGATCCGGAGCCCTCGTCATCAAGGGCTTGCGTGCCGGCAGTCGCGTCTGCTTGCTGCTGCAGATACTCCGACGACGCCGCCTCGGGCGCCACCAGCTGCCCTACAGTCCGCGCAGCGCCATCGGGATCACCGGCACCTTGCTGCGCTCAACGATCCTGGCGCCCCCTCTGCCGTGTCCATGACCCAGCAAACTTCTTTAGTAGCTCCAGGTCATAGGACGCGTAGTCTACTGGCATGCTCTGCCGTGATACGCTGATTTCAAAAGCCGGAGGCTGGACGGGGGAATTCGGCATGAACGGCGTTGACGTGTAATAGATGAGCCATCGTTTTGGGTATTCGGCTCGCGGCAACTCTTCCCCGGATGTCAGGGGGGCCCATTCCGCGCTCAAGACCCCGCGCCCACAAGCAGTCTTGCCGGATTCGATCGTGAACGTATCGCCGGGTTTCAGTTTCCCCTTGAATGAGCGCTCAACGCGAAACCTGGCGCGCTCTACGACGGATGTAAAACGAGGGAATGTCTTATCTGAGACCGATACGTTTCTGACGTCGCTGACAAGCGCAACGACCACAAATTCCGCATTGTCGAAATTCGACTTCACGCGCTTTGGCGAATCTTCCCAAAACTCAGGCGCAACTGGCCCGCAGGCCATGACGCCAGACGATGCAGAGCAGGACAGGACAGCAGCAAAAATGAACGGTCGCATCATCGGCCTCCTTGCGCATGCGGATGAGGATAAGGTTCAATAATCGTCCAAGGTCCACTCACGATCACCGTAAGCCTGCCTATTTCCACTCGCCCCTCAGTTCCAGCACCTGCTGCTGGAGATACTCCGGCGACGCCGCCTCCGGCGCCACCGGCTGCCCTACCGCCAGCGCCAGCTTCGAGCGGATCCCGCGCGCGAACGAGCGCTCGAACACGTTCGACTTATCGCGCGTGAACACGCTGCCCCACAGCCCGCGCAGCGCCATCGGGATCACCGGCACCTTGCTGCGCTCGACGATCTTGGCGATCCCGCTGCGGAACTCGTTGATCTCGCCGGTGTGGGTCAGCTTCCCTTCCGGGAAGATGCACACCAGTTCGCCCTGGTGCAGCGCTTCCGCGATGTCGACGAACGCGCGCTCCATCATGAACGGGTCCTCCTTGGCCGGCGCAATCGGGATCGCCTTGGCCGCGCGGAAGATCCAGCGCAGGAAGGGCGTCCTGAAGATGCGGTGGTCCATCACGAAACGGATCGGGCGCGGGCTGGCGGCGCCGATGACGAGCGCGTCGACATAGCTCACGTGGTTGCAGACCAGCACCGCCGGGCCCTGCTCGGGAATGCGGTCGGCGTCGATGGTGCGCACGCGGTAGCCGGTATGAATCAGGAGCCAGGCCAGGAAGCGCATCAGGAATTCCGGCACCAGCGAGAAGATGTACACCGCCACGCAGGCGTTCAGCAGCGCCGTCACCAGGAACATCTCCGGAATCGTAAAGCCCTGCCCCAGCAGAACGATGGCCAGGCCGGCGGCGGCCACCATGAACAGCGCATTCAGGATGTTCATGCCGGCGATGGTGCGCGAGACGTGCTTCTGGTCGCAGCGGGTCTGGATCAGGGCGAACAGCGGCACGATGAACAGGCCGCCGAACACGCCGATCAGCACCAGGTCGAGCATGATGCGCCAGGCGCCCGGCAGGCCGAGCAGCGTGAGGGCGCCCACGGTCGCGGCGCCGTTGAGCTCGGCATAGGCCACGCTCGCGAAATACAGGTCGATGCCGAACACCGACAGGCCGATCGAGCCGAACGGCACCAGGCCGATCTCCACCTTGCGGCCCGACAGCTTCTCGCACAGCAGCGAGCCGGCGCCGATCCCGAGCGAGAACACGGTCAGGAGCAGCATGATCACGCTGTGGTCGCCGTGCAGGTAATCCTTGGCGTACAGCGGGAACTGCGACAGCACCAGCGCGCCGTAGAACCAGAACCAGGAATTGCCCAGCATCGACAGGAACACGGTGCGGTTCTGGCTCGAGAACTTCAGGTTGCGGATCGATTCGGCGAAGGGGTTGCGGCTGATTTTCAGGTCCGGCACCGGCGCCGGCGAGGGCGGAATGCGCCAGCTGGCGATCAGGCCCAGCACTGCGCACAGCAGCGTACCGCCGGCGACCAGTTCGATACCCCAGGGTTTCACGCCGACCAGCAGGGTGCCTGCGACCTCGCCCAGCAGGATGCCGACGAAGGTCCCCATCTCGATCACGCCATTGCCGCCCACCAGCTCGTCCGATTTCAGGTGCTGCGGCAGGTAGGCGTACTTGACCGGACCGAACAGGGTCGAGTGCAGGCCCATGCCGACCACGGCGGCGATCAGGACCCACAGCGTATGGGTCAGCCAGCCGATGCCGGCTACCAGCATGATGGCGATTTCCAGCAGCTTGACGAACCTGGCCATGCGCGCCTTGTCGAACTTGTCGGCGATCTGGCCGGAGGTCGCCGAGAACAGCACGAAAGGCAGGATGAACAGGCCTGCGATCAGGTTGTTCAGCATGCCCGGGTCGGCCGTGGTCCAGTTCGCCGTGTCGAAGGTCAGCGCAACCAGCAGCGCGGTCTTGAACAGGTTGTCGTTGAAGGCGCCAAAGAACTGGGTCCAGAAGAAGGGGCCGAAACGGCGCTGGGTCAGCAGGGAAAACTGGCTCGGTTGGCTCATGCGGGTTGGCTCGTGAACATTGGAAGGCGTAATCTACAACAGCGCACGGGGTGGATTACCCTGTTTTATTGTTGCGTTGCCGATATTAATTCCTAAAGTGTCGGCTGGCGATACCGGATGGGTAAAAAGCATAGACCGCCGAACGGTTCAAGCGGCGCGCCATGTCAACCGGAGGCATTGATAAACTTGATTGAAACGTCTCAAGCACTCGTACATACAACACGATTGTGCAGCGCAGCGCAGGTAGAATCCGCGGATGACTTCTTCCGACTTCCTCCTCCGCTACGCCAGCGTGACAACCGCGCTGTTCGACCACATCGAACACGACATGCTGGCCCTGTCCTGTGCCTTCATCGACGATGACGACACTGCGCCACCAGCCTGGCAGGATGCCCTGCCCCCGCATGCGATGCTGCCACTCGGCCTACCCCAGGCCTAAAAGCTGGGCAAAAAAAAATGATTCGATTCTGCAAGCAATGCCGCAAAATCGAATCATGTTGCAGCCGCCAGTCGGCGGCGGCATCCGTCCTCAGGCCAGGGTTTCCAGGCGAATACGCGTGACCTTGCCGATCACCGCCGGCAGCTTCTCGATCTTCTCGATCGCCGCGATGATGTTCTTCTCGCGGGTCTGGTGGGTCAGCAGGATGATGTCAAGGTTGACCTGGTCGCCCGGCTCCTTCTGCAGTACCGCATCGATAGAGATGCCGGCATCGGCCAGGATGCGGGTCAGGTCGGCCATCACGCCGAGCTGGTCCTTCACATACACGCGCAGGTAGTAGCTGGTGGTGATCTCGGCCATCGGCACGATGGCGACGTCGGTCATCTCGTTCGGCTGGAAGGCCAGGTGCGGCACGCGGCAGTACGGATCGACGGTCGCCAGGCGGGTCACGTCGACCAGGTCGGCGATCACCGCCGAGGCAGTCGGTTCGGAACCCGCGCCCTTGCCGTAGTACAGCGAGGCACCGACCGCGTCGGCCTNCACCAGCACCGCGTTCATCGCGCCTTCCACGTTGGCAATCAAGCGTCCCGTCGGAATCAGGGTGGGATGCACGCGCAGCTCGATGCCTTCGCCGCCTTCCGTATGGGTGCGGCGCGCGATGCCCAGCAGCTTGATGCGGTAGCCGAGCTGTTCGGCGTAGCGGATGTCGCGGGCCTGCAGCTGGCTGATGCCCTCGATGTAGGCCTTGTCGAACTGCACCGGGATGCCGAAGGCGATCGCCGACATGATGGTGAGCTTGTGCGCCGCGTCCACACCCTCGATGTCGAAGGTCGGGTCGGCCTCGGCATAGCCCAGCTCCTGGGCCTGCGCCAGCACGGTGGCGAAGTCCAGGCCCTTCTCGCGCATTTCCGAGAGGATGAAATTGGTGGTGCCGTTGATGATGCCCGCCACCGATTCAATGCGGTTGGCAGTCAGGCCTTCGCGCAGCGCCTTGATGATCGGCACGCCGCCGGCAACCGCCGCCTCGAAGGCCACCATCACGCCCTTTTCCTGGGCCGCGGCGAAGATCTCGTTGCCGTGCAGGGCCAGCAGCGCCTTGTTCGCGGTCACGACGTGCTTGCCGTTGGCGATTGCCTTGAGCACCAGTTCACGCGGCAAGTCGTAGCCACCGATCAGTTCGACAACGATGTCGATGTCCGGGTGGTTCACCACGGCGAAGGGGTCGCCGACGACTTCCACGCCGGCGCCGACGATCCCGCGCGCCTTCTCCAGGTTACGCGCCGCCACCATCGTAATCTCAATACCGCGGCCGGCGCGACGGCGGATATCCTCCTGGTTGCGTTGAAGAACGTTGAAGGTGCCGGCGCCGACGGTGCCGATGCCCAGGAGGCCTACTTTGATGGGTTTCATGATCTCGTATCTCGTTAGTGACCGTTCGGTCCGTCAGCGCGCGTGGCGTCGTCGGTAGCTGTCGAGGAATCGCGCAATGCGTCCGCAGGCATCCGTCAGGTCGTCGGAATTGGGCAGGAACACCAGCCGGAAATGGTCCGGGGCGATCCAGTTGAAGCCGGTGCCTTGCACCAGCAGCACTTTTTCCTCGGACAGCAGTTCGCAGATGAACTGCTGGTCGTCCGCGATCGGGTACATCTTCGGGTCGAGGCGTGGGAACATGTACAGCGCCGCTTTTGGCTTGACGCAGGACACGCCCGGAATATCGGTGAGCAGCTTGTGCGCGAGGTCGCGCTGTTTCAAGAGGCGACCGCCGGGGCCGACCAGGTCGGCAATGCTCTGGTAGCCCCCCAAGGCGGTCTGGATCGCGAACTGGCCCGGCGCGTTGGCGCACAGGCGCATCGAGGCCAGCATGTTCAGGCCCTCGATATAGCCCCTGGCGTGGCGCTTGTCGCCCGAGACCACCATCCAGCCGGCGCGGTAGCCGCAGGAACGGTAGTTCTTCGACAGGCCGTTCAGGGTCAGGAACAGCACGTCGTCGGCCAGCGAGGCGATCGAGACGTGCTCCGCGCCGTCGTACAGGGTCTTGTCGTAGATCTCGTCGGCGTAGATGATCAGGCCGTGCTGGCGCGCCAGTTCGACGATCTCGAGCAGCACCTCGCGGTGGTACAGGGCGCCGGTCGGGTTGTTCGGGTTGATGACCACGATCGCGCGCGTGTTCGGCGTGATTCTCTTGCGCATGTCCTCGATGTCGGGCAGCCAGCCGGCCTGCTCGTCGCAGACGTAGTGCACCGGGTTGCCGCCCGCCAGGCTCACCGCCGCGGTCCATAAGGGATAATCGGGCGCCGGCACCAGCACTTCGTCGCCGTTGTTCAGCAGGCCCTGCATGGCCATCACGATCAGTTCCGACGCGCCATTACCCAGGTAGATGTCATCGATGCCGACACCCTCGATGTTCTTGCTTTGGGTATAGTGCATCACCGCCTTGCGCGGCGCGAACATGCCCTTGGAGTCGGTATAGCCGGCCGCGCCGTGCATGTTGCGGATCATGTCGTGCACGATCTCGTCGGGCGGATCGAAGCCGAACACGGCCAGGTTGCCGATGTTCAGCTTGATGATCTTCTGGCCGTCGTCTTCCATCTCGCGGGCCTTTTCCAGGGCCGGGCCGCGGATTTCGTAGCAGACGTCGTCCAGCTTGTTCGATTTCAGGATCGGTCGCAAAGTATCCCCTGTGAGCTAGGTCTCGCGCCTGCACATTTGTTGCAGTGCGAAAAATACCCATTCTGCCGAAAGCGCCCGATTTAAGCAACCTCACCCCTTCCCGGCCAAATAAAATCCTGCCGAATGGCGTCAGGAAGATCGCAGCTTGCCGTCCCCTCCTTCCGGCGTGCGGGGCGGCCCGGCTCTCCGGTTACAATGGATGTTTCTATGTCATTGCCATCCGCGCTACGATGAAGCTCCATTCCGACAATACCCAGCAATACCAGACCGTCACCGGCTATGACGCCAGCGGTGTCGAGATCAATGCCCAGCGTTTCAACTTCAGCCTGACCGTCATGCCGGAAGTGCCGCCGCGTCCCTGGAACGTGACCCGTTTCGAAGACCTGACGCCTGCCCATTTCGAGGAAATCGCCAAGGATGCCCCGGACGTTGTGGTGCTCGGCACCGGCGAGCGCCAGCGCTTCATCCACCCGAAAATGGTGGCCAGCCTGTCGAGCATGCACGTCGGCGTGGACTGCATGGACAACCAGGCCGCCTGCCGCACCTATAACGTGCTGATGGGCGAAGGCCGCAAGGTCACGCTGGCCCTCATTATCGGCAGCGGCGCCTGATTCCCTGCCCTGCCGCGCCGGACGCGCCGCCCCCTGCCGCGGTGTGCCTTCGCTTGTACCATTCCATAGCCCTCACCAAGCCATCACCAATATGAACCCATCGGCTTTCGCCTTCATCATCACCGGCGTCATCCTGAACGCCGCCGCCCAGCTCCTGCTCAAGGCCGGCACCAACGCCCTCGGCGGTGCCATCCACCTCACCCGCGACAACTGGTTCATGACCGGCCTCAAGGTGGCCACCCAGTGGCCGATCGTGGTCGGCATGCTGTGCTACGGCGTATCGCTGGTAGTGTGGATCCTGGGCCTGTCGCGCACTGACGTCACGGTCGCCTATCCGATGCTCTCGCTCGGCTACGTGATCGGCGCGGTGGGCGCCTGGATGTTCCTGGGCGAAGTCATCTCGCCGCAGCGCATGCTGGCGCTGGGCGTGATCGTGCTGGGCGTGGTCCTGCTGGCGCGCAGCTAAATATTTCCATCTTGCATCTTGAAGAAATGAAAACCCCCGCTATATTGCGGGGTGAAACCTGCATTGTCGACGTCAATACGGACTAGCAAGGCGCGGCCGCGCCGATTATCATTCCGGTATCCGCTGCCCTGCAGGGACCCGGCGCCAGTGCGCCATGACACCAGGAGAATCCCGTGGCCGAGAGCCAAACCGCCGCTACCATCGACAACTTTTCCGCCCCCATGACGGGAGGCCAGACCTTCGAGCTGGCTGGTCGTCCGGCAAAGTACACCGTGCTGTATTTCTATCCCAAGGACAATACACCGGGCTGCACCACCGAGAGCATCGCCTTCCGCGAGGCCTATCCGGAGTTCCAGGCCGCGCATGCCGAGATCTACGGCATCAGTCGCGATTCCCTGCGCTCGCACGAAAACTTCAAGGGCAAGCTGGGCCTGCCCTTCGAACTGATCTCCGATCCGGAAGAAGCGGTGTGCCAGCAGTTCGGTGTCATGAAGATGAAAAACATGTACGGCAAACAAGTGCGCGGCATTGAGCGCAGTACGTTTATCATTGACGCTCAAGGCCGATTGGTGAAAGAATGGCGTGGCGTGAAAGTCAACGACCACGTGGCCGAAGTGCTGGAATTTCTGAAGAGCCAGCCCTGAAAACGGATGGCTCCAGCAACCCAGTTACCGATAACTTTGCTGGACATTGCCACCTATTTTGAGTTACCGCGCTTTTCATCATTACGCTCATCAGCATTATTCTTCCCGCTGCTGCCGGACCGGCATCCTCCGGCTGCAGCTCTCAAGCTGGCATCGCCAGCCACCGCACCACCCCCAAGTAGCATCGTTTTCGTGCAGCGGCGCGCCCCGTGCTGCGCCCGCACGTCCTATTAAGTCCTTTTTCGAATCGAGAACCTGATGCCACTGCCAAAAATGCCAACCAAGCCAGCGACCATGCTGCTGGCAAAAGATTACCCCAAGGCCGAACCGGGCAAGTCGCCGGTGCGTCCGGCGTCCGCGACGGCCGACGCCGAACTCGAAGAACTGATCAGCGGCCAGGCCGTGCCGACGCCGAAGGCGACCCGGGCACGCAAGGCCAAGGCCGCCGCCGCCCCTGCCGCCAATGATGCCGCCCTTGCCGGCACTGCCGCAGGCACGACCGGCACCGCCCCCGTCGACGTCGTCGGCGCACCCGCCGCCGAAGCGCCTGCCGGCGAGGCCCCGCTGGCCAAGGGCCCGGCGCGCAAGTCGAAGGACGGCGTCGGCGCACGCCTGCGCGAGCTCGATGCCGACCAGCCGCATCCGGCCAAGCACAAGCCGGTCGAAGTCAACGTCAAGTCGTCCACCAGCCGCAAGGCCGACCGCAGCGGCACCACCAAGGTCTTCGTGCTCGACACCAACGTCCTGATGCACGACCCGACCTCGCTGTTCCGCTTCGAGGAACACGACGTCTACCTGCCGATGATGACGCTCGAGGAACTCGACAACCACAAGAAGGGCATGTCGGAAGTCGCGCGCAATGCCCGCCAGGTGGCGCGCACCCTCGACGCCCTGATCGCCAACGTCGACGACGACGCGATCGAGGCCGGCATCCCGCTGGCCAAGCTGGGCAACAAGGATGCCCGGGGGCGCCTGTACTTCCAGACCAACCTCGATTCCGCGCCCCTGCCCGAAGGCCTGCCCGAGGGCAAGGCCGACAACCAGATCCTGGGCGTCGTCCGCGCACTCGAAGACCGGATGGACGGCCGCGCCATCGTGCTGGTGTCGAAAGACATCAACATGCGCATCAAGGCGCGTGCGCTGGGCCTGCCGGCAGAGGATTACTTCAACGACCATGTGCTGGAAGACACCGACCTGCTGTACTCGGGCATCGTCCAGCTGCCGGACGATTTCTGGAACAAGCACGGCAAGGACATGGAGTCCTGGCAGGAAAACAAGAACGGCAATTCGGCCACCTATTACCGCGTGACCGGTCCGGTGATCCCGACCCTCTTGGTGAACCAGTTCGTGTTCATCGAGCCGCGCAACGGTGAAGCGCCCTTCTATGGCCAGGTAAAACAGATCAACGGCAAGACCGCGGTGTTCCAGACCCTGCGCGACTACAGCCACAACAAGAACAACGTGTGGGGCATCACGGCGCGCAACCGCGAGCAGAACTTCGCGCTCAACCTCCTGATGAACCCGGACTGCGACTTCGTCACCCTGCTGGGCCAAGCCGGTACCGGCAAGACCCTGCTGGCGCTGGCCGCCGGCCTGGCCCAGGTGCTGGAGACCAAGCAGTACAACGAGATCATCGTCACCCGCGTCACGGTGCCGGTGGGCGAGGACATCGGCTTCCTGCCGGGTACCGAGGAAGAGAAGATGTCGCCGTGGATGGGCGCTTTCGACGACAACCTGGAAGTGCTGATGAAGTCGGACAGCGACGGCGGCGACTGGGGCCGCGCCGCGACCCAGGACCTGATCCGCTCGCGCATCAAGATCAAGTCCCTGAACTTCATGCGCGGCCGTACTTTCGTGAACAAGTTCCTCATCATCGACGAGGCGCAGAACCTGACGCCAAAGCAGATGAAGACCCTGGTCACGCGCGCCGGTCCCGGCACCAAGATCCTGTGCCTCGGTAACATCGCCCAGATCGACACGCCTTACCTCACCGAAGGCTCGAGCGGCCTGACCTACGTGGTCGACCGCTTCAAGGGCTGGAGCCACAGTGGCCATGTCACCCTGGCGCGCGGCGAACGCTCGCGCCTGGCGGACCACGCCAGCGACGTGCTGTAAGCCGGTCGTCATCCATCGCCTGCCGGTTGAAGGCAGGCGGCATCCGGAACGCTCGCCACCTGGCGGGCGTTTTTCATTTCCAGCCCCTATTCATCCCGCATGATCTTCCTGCTGAAACTCCTGCTCGTACCAGTCCTGATCGCCCTCGTCACCCTGGCCGGCCGCCGCTGGGGCCCGGGCGTGGCCGGCTGGCTGTCCGCCTTCCCCATCGTCTCCGGCCCGATCCTGCTGGTGGTCTCGCTCGAACAGGGCCCGGCCTTCGCCGCCAGCGCGGCCGGCAACACGCTGCTGGCGGTGCTGGCCATCCTGGTCTTCAGCATCGTTTATGCGCGCTGTGCCCGGCTCGGCATGGGGCGCGCCATGACGGCCGCGCTGCTCGCCTATGGGCTGGCCGTGCTGGCGCTGCGGGCCGTGTCGCTGCCGCTTTGGCTTGGCTTCGCTGCCGTCGTGATCGCGCTGCTGGTGGCGCCGCGCCTGTTCGGTCACGCCCCGGCGCAGGCTGCCGCCGTCAAACCGGCCAATGACCTGCCCTGGCGCATGCTGGCCGGCGCCCTGCTGTCGCTGAGCGTCAGCTATGCCGCCGCCAGCCTCGGCCCGCGCCTGGCCGGCCTGTTCGCGATGTTCCCCGTGATGAGCACGGTGCTGGTCGGCTTCTCGCACCGTGCCAACGGTCCGGGCTTCGCGGTGGCGCTGCTGCGCGGCATGGTCAACGGCTACTATGCCTTTGCCGTGTTCTGCCTGGCGCTGTCGCTGCTGCTGGGTTCGCAGCCGATCGGCCTGGCCTTCCTGCTGGCGACCGGCGCCGCACTGGTGGTGCAGCTGGGCGTCAAATGGGGCATGCAGCGTCTTTGCGCGCCGCAGCGTGCCGGCGGCCAGAAGGCAGCATAGAATAGCCGCGTTCATCCACCGAGGAGAGTCCGATGCCGCACATGCTGTTGATCCATGAACCCGTCGGCCAGCGCGCCACCCGCAGCGAGGCCGAGGGTCGCGCCGTCTACGAGCGCATGCTGCGCTGGGGCGAAGACCTGCGCAGCCGCGGCCTGCTGCTGGGGGCGGAATCGCTGGCCTCGCAAGACAAGGCGGTGCGCGTGAGCGTCCCGTCCGGAGGCGTCGGGCCGGGGAAGGCGCGCATCGTCGACGGTCCGTTCGCCGAGGCCAAGGAGATGGTCGGCGGCTTCTTCCTGCTCAATGTCGACACCCGCGAAGAAGCGGTCGCGCTGGCGCAGCAGTGTCCAGCGGCGGAGTGGGCGACGGTGGAGGTGCGCGGCCTGGCGCCCTGCTTCGACCGCTAAGAAAAACATTTTCATCCGCGATGTCGAATGAGGCACGCTCCGTTCGTCGTAGCAGATGGAAGCCCTCCCAACGCTTCCATCCCCACGACAAGGAGACCGCCATGCGTTTCATGATCATCGTCAAGGCCACCCCCGACACGGAAGCCGGCATCATGCCCGCCCAATCCCTGTTCGACGCCATGACCGCGTACAACCAGGAGCTGGCCCGTGCCGGCGTCCTGCTCGACGCGAACGGCCTGCGCCCCAGCCGCGACGGCTGGCGCATCCGCTACGACGAAGGGCGCCGCACCATCATCGACGGCCCCTTCGCCGACACCAAGGAGCTGATCGCCGGCTACACCTTGATAGGGGTGCGCTCGCGCGAGGAGGCGATGGAGTGGTCGCGCCGCTTCCCCAATCCGCACGGCGAGTTCGCCAAGGCCGACATCGAAGTCCGCCAGCTCTACGAGCCGGCCGACCCGCCCTCTTGACGCCCCCCCCACAAAAGGATATGAGCATGAAAAAGCAGATCGCCATCACCCTCCCGGTCCAGGACCTCGAACGCAGCAAAGCCTTCTTTGCCGGACTGGGCTTCGGCTTCGACGAGCGCTTCAGCAGCCAGCACGGCGCCGGCATGATCGTGTCCAACGACATCACCGTGATGCTCGCCTCCGAAGACATGGCCCGGACCCTGTGCGCCAAGCCGCTGGCCGATCCGCGCAGCAGCAGGATCGCGCTCCTGTGCCTGTTCTGCGACAGCCGGGCCGAGGTCGACGCCGTCGCAAGCAAGGCCCTGGCCCTCGGCGCCACCCTGCCGGAGCCGGTGGAGGACCACGGCTTCATGTACCAGCACGGCTTCGAAGACCTCGACGGCCACATGTGGGCGCTGACCTACATCGAGAGCATGCCCGAGCAGCAGGCCGCCGCCTGAGCAGACAAGGAGAGCACCATGAACAAGCAGATCTACGTGAACCTTCCGGTGAAGGACCTGGAACGCAGCAAGGCCTTCTTCGGCGCGCTGGGTTTCGGATTCAACCCGCAGTTCACCGACCAGAACGCCGCCTGCATGATCGTCAGCGAGGACATCTATGTGATGCTGCTGACCGAGCCCTTCTTCCAGGGCTTCACCAACAAGCCGGTCGCCGATGCGCGCAAGTCGACCGAAGTGCTGCTGTGCCTGTCCTGCGACAGCCGCGCCGCCGTCGACGACATGGCCGCCAGGGCGAAAGCCGCCGGCGGCAGCTGGCCGAACCCGCCGAAGGACCACGGCTTCATGTACCAGCACGGCTTCGAAGACCTCGACGGCCACATGTGGGAGCTGGCCTATATGGAAGGCATGCCGGCGCAGGCGGAAGACGCGGCAGCCGCAGACGCGGACGTACAGATCTAATGGACGCCCAGGTCGAACGCAGCATCGCCGCCGTCTGGCGCATCGAGTCGGCCAGGATCGTGGCGGTCCTGGCGCGCATGGTGCGCGACGTCGGCCTGGCCGAGGAGCTGGCCCAGGACGCCCTGGTGGCGGCCCTCGAGCACTGGCCGCGCCAGGGCATCCCGGACAATCCCGGCGCCTGGCTCACGACCACGGCCAGGCACGCCGCGCTCGACCGCCTGCGCCGCGACCGCCTGCTCCAGCAGAAGCTGGAGCAGATCGGCCTCGACCTCGAAGCCCAGGAGGCATCCATTGTGCCCGATTTCGTCGACAGCCTGGATGCCGCCCGCAACGACGTGATAGCCGACGACCTGCTGCGCCTGATGTTCACGGCCTGCCACCCGGTGCTCTCGCTCGACGCGCGCCTGGCGCTCACGCTCAAGCTGCTGGGCGGCCTGTCCACCCAGGAGATCGCACGCGCCTTCCTGGTGCCTGAAGCCACCATGGCGCAGCGCATCGTGCGCGCCAAGCGTACCCTGGGTGAAGCGCGCGTCCCCTTCGAGCTGCCGCCGCCGAACGAGCTGGGCGAACGCCTCGGCGCGGTGCTGGAAGCCGTTTACCTGATCTTCAACGAAGGCTATAGCGCGACCGCGGGCGAGAACTGGATGCGCCCTGCCCTCGTGGACGAAGCCCTGCGCCTGGGCCGCATGCTGGCCGAGCTGGCCCCTGGCGAGCCGGAGGCGCACGGCCTGGTCGCGCTGATGGAACTGCAGGCCTCGCGCATGGGAGCGCGCCTCGACGCCGAAGGGCGCCCAGTGCTGCTGCTCGAACAGGACCGTTCGCGCTGGGACGGGGTGCTGGTACGGCGCGGCCTGGCGGCGCTCGCGCGCGCCGCGCAGCTGGGCCTGGCGCGCGGCCCCTACCTGCTGCAGGCCGGGATCGCGGCCTGCCACGCCCGCGCCCGCGTTGCCCGTGACACCGACTGGCGCGCGATCGCGGCGCTGTACGGCGAGCTGGCGCAGGTCCAGCCCTCGCCGGTGGTCGAACTGAACCGCGCGGTGGCAGTCGGCATGGCCGACGGTCCCGCGGCCGGCCTGGTGCTGGCCGACGCGCTGGCGCTGGGCGGCAAGCTGGCCGGCTACCACTGGCTGCCGAGCGTGCGCGCCGACCTGCTCGCCAAGCTGGGCCGGGTCGAGGAAGCGCGCGGCGAATTCGAACGCGCCGCCGCCATGACCGCCAACGGCCGCGAGCGCGAACTGCTGCTCGAACGCGCGCGCGCGCTGCGCTCCTGAATGAAACAGCCCCGTGGGCCAGTGGCGCACGGGGCTGGCGATGGAGGTTTAAGGGCTCAGCGGACGATGCAGTCGGGCCCCTGGCCCTGGTCCGGCCCGTTGGCGGCCGCCGGTCCGCCAACGCTGCCGGCGTCGAAGCTTGGCGGCGGCACGAACTGGATGCCCGGGTTGACCGGCACGAGCACCGGCGGCTGGTTCACGTTCGGCACGTAGCCGAACTGGCCGGCCTGGAAGCCGAGCGCGCCGCCGTGGTTGGTCACGACGATGGCGCCGTCGGTCACGTTCAGGTGCAGGCCGGGCGGCAAAGCCGGCGCCGGGGCGCCCTGGACGGGCACCGGCACGTACTGCGCAACGAAGGTGGTGCCGCGGATGCCGATGGTCGCGGTCGGCGTCTTCAGCGAGAACTTCTCCTTGTTGCGCTTGCCCATCAGGCCGGTGATCGAGCGCAGGCCGCCCTTCACCAGGCTGTAGCTGGCACTGTCGCGTTCCGGCTTGCCCTCGTCGAAGGAAAAATTCTCGACCTTGAAGGTGGTACCGGGGCGCAGCGTGATCTCGCTGTTGTCGATGAACTTGATCTGCGCATAGGTGTTCTTTTCCGACACCAGCGTATCGCCGCTCTCGACCTCGGACTTCAGGCCCAGCACCTTGACGCTGCCGTCGGCCTTCTTCGCCATCAGCGGGCCGCTCAGGCGCGCCACCACGCCTGCGACCTGCGCGGCCCAGGCGGCATTGCCGGTGACGAGCAGCGCCGCGAACAGCAGCGTGCCCAGGGCCCGCTTAGTTGCAGTACATTTTTGTGGCTGGTTTTTCATTCTTTGCTCCAGTGTTCGTACCTGCCGCCGGACCGGGCCCGTTCTCCGACTGCTCCGACGGCTTGGCGCCTTCGCCATCCTGCTTGCCGGCGGCCGGCGTGGCTGCCGGCCGCTTCTCCTGCGCCGGGGTGCGCGTATTGACCAGGTTGACCGTGGTCTGCTGGACCTGGGCCACCGGCTTCTTCGACTCGCCGCCCTGGCTCGGGGCCGGGTTGAACACGGCGCAGCGCGCGTCGAGCGGGTGGGTGGCGCAGAAGTCGGGCTTCGGCAGCACCGCCTCGCAGCCTTGCAGGGTCGGGTTCGCCGCGCACTGCTCCAGGCGCGGCAGGATCGCCGCGCAGCCCGGCTGGGTCGGGCCGAGGATGCACTGCTGCATGCTCGGCAACACCGCGCTGCAACCGGCCAGGGCCTTGTTCGCCTCGCATTGCGCCAAGGTCGGCAGGATGCCGGCGCAGGACGGATCGTTCTTGTTGACCAGGCAGGCGTTGAAGGCCCGCTGCATGACCACATTGCAGCCCAGCCTGCCGGGGTTGGCGCGGCAGCTGTCCACCGACGGCAGTACCTGGGTGCAGCCCAGGGCATCCGGATTGCCCACGCAGGCGTGGGTGGCCTGTTCGATCACGCCGCTGCAGCCCGCGGTGGCCGGGTTGGCCAGGCAGACGCTCAGCTGCGGCGGCGTGGGATCGGGCTGCACGGGATCGGGCTTCACGGGATCAGGCTGCACGGGATCGGGCTTCACGGGATCAGGCTGCACGGGATCTGGCTTCACGGGATCGGGCTGCACAGGGTCGGGCTGCACGGGATCTGGCTTCACGGGATCTGGCTTCACGGGATCTGGCTTCACGGGATCTGGCTGCACGGGATCTGGCTTCACAGGATCAGGCTGCACGGGATCGGGCTGCACAGGATCGGGCTGCTGGGTTCCCGGCTTCGTTTGCACGACTTCCAGCGTGCCGACCACGCTGCCCTCCGGGTAGCTCACCTGGCCGCCGGTCAGGCGCACCTTGCCCGACGCGGACGCCACCCGGCCGGCCGGGCCGATGGTCAGCGCGCCGTCGTTGGCGGCCAGCAGCGTGATGTTGCCGCTGTCGGTACCGACCCGGCCCTGGATGTTCAAGGGGCTGTGCGTGACCAGGCGGATGTCGCCGCTGCCGGTCCTGACGCCGTCGAGCGACCCCGAACCAGGGCCGACGGTCAGGCCGCCGGTGCTCTCGATCGAAATCGCACCGCCGTTGCCCACGCCTTCCTGGGCCACGTTGCCCACGACGAGGGCGCGGTCGTTCACGATGTTGATCGGCGCATTGCCGCTCGCCGTGTTCTTCGCGCTCAGCAGGAAATTGGTGCTGGTGCGCAGTGCCCGGTCGGCTTCGCCGATGCCGCCGCGCGCCTGGATCGACAGGACGTTCGCGCTGAGCCCGCCCGTTCCCTTGACCGATGCGACCTCGGCCACGATCGCCACCGGCGCGGCCACCGGCGCATCGACCTCGAGATGCTCGCCCGTGAGGGTGATGTCGTTCTGCGAGGCGAGGCCGGCGTGCTCGCCGACGCTGCCGATGCGCAGATTGCCGGTCCAGTGGACCCGCAGGCCGGCGCCGCCGGCGCTGCCGGTGGCGCTGCCGGCCAGGGTGCCGATCTGGTTATTGCCGAGCAGGTTGGCACTATTGGCTTCCACCAGCAGTTGCGGCGTCCTGATGACCTTGTTTGCCTGCTGGATGTCGCCGCTGGTGCGCAGCGTGGTGCGGCTGTTGGAGGTGATGTCGGCGGTGAGCGTCATGCCGGCGCTGCCCGCATGGATGTCGATCTCGCCCGACTTCAGCGCGCCGTCGACGACCACGCGGCCGATGCCGCCGATGCCGATCTTGCGGCCGGCATCGATCGCGCCGGCGCTGCCGACCTGGAACAGGCCGCCAGGCGCGTGCAGGGTGGCCAGGAGCCGGCTGGTCGCGCCGTTCAGGAGCACGGGCGCGTTCAGGTACACGCTGCCGGCGCTATCGATGACCAGGTTGCCGTCCAGGGTCAGCGGATTGTTGATCACGATCTCGCCGGTATGGCCGCTGTTGCCGATGTTGATCTCGTAGGCCTTGAAGGCGCCGAGGCGGCCAGGAGCCAGCGTCAGCGCGCCATTGACCTCGGCGGCGTTGACGAAAATGCTGGTGCCCTTGTCGAAGCTGTTGAAGGAGACGACCGGCAGCGTACTGCCGATGCCGCCGATCATGCCGGCCAGCGTCATCCGGTTCGACTTCAGGTCGATATAGTCCGGGCTCGCAAGCTGGCTGCCGGCAAGCAGGTTGATGTGGTTCTTCGCTCGCAGGTCGATGCTGCCCGTGGTCGAGGTCAGCGCCGCGCCGACGGTCAGCTCGTTGCCCGCCTCGGCGCGCACGTCGTGCGGCGTGGTGAGGTTCTCCAGGATCTTCAGGTCCCTGGTCGCCTGCAGCACGATGTCGGCATTGGTGGCGGTCAGCGTGCTGGCCTTGATGTAGGTGGTGTCGCCGGTGGAGACGCCATCGGCGATCACGATGTTGTCCGGGTCGATCAGCCAGCTGCCCTTGCGCCCGCCCGACGCGCCGCCGCCGGCATCCACGCGCACGCCGTCGATGTCGAGCCGGCGGCCCGAGGTTTCGACCAGGCCACCCTTGCCCGCGCCGGCGCCGCGCGCCGAGATGCTGCCGCTGGCAAGGGTGGCGCCGTCCGACCACAGCACGACCTTGCCGCCCTCGCCGTTCGCGGTGGCGTCGGCGCGGATGCTTGCCTCCTTGCCGAAGCTGGTCTGCTGCGCGTTCGGCAAGGCGGCATTCCTGCCCTGGTAATCGCCGCCCACCAGCACGGTGCCGCCCTGGGCGGCGCCGCTGGCGTCGACCTGCGCATTGCCGCCCAGGCTGACGCGCTCGCCCAGCAGCTGGATCTCGCCGCCCTTGCCGCTGCCTTGCGCGCTGGTGACGCTGCCCCCTTCCAGCACGGTTTCCCTGCTGGCCTTCAGGACGATCCTGCCGTCCTGACCCAGCACCGCGCTGTCGGCATTGACCACGCCGCGCTGGTTCACCAGGGCGCCGTAGATGCCGACGCGGCCGCCCTGCGCCACCACCTGGCCCAGGTTGATGGCCTGGTCGTTCGGCGCCGACACCACCACGCTCAGGTCGGGGTTGCCGGCATCGACCAGCTGCACGCTGCGCCCGGCCGCCAGCACCACCTCGCCGTTCGGGGCGGTGATGACGCCGCTGTTCTCGACCTTCGGGGCGACCAGGAAGACCTTGCCGCCGCTTGGGGTCGTGATCGCGCCTTCGTTGCGGACGTTCCCCACGTTGGGAGCGGCGCTGAAATTCTTCTTCCCGGCCAGGAAGTCGCTGTCGCTCATGTCCAGCGTCGAGGCCACCAGGCCGTTCACGTCCACGCGCGCGCCCTGTCCGAAGACCACGCCGTTCGGGTTGATCAGGAAGACCTTGCCGTTCGACTGCAACGCGCCGAGGATGCGGCTGGGGTCCTGGCCGACGATGCGGTTCAGCACCGCGCTGTCGCTGCTTTGCTGGATGAAGCGCGTGATCTCGCCGGCGTTCACCGAGAAGCTCTGCCAGTTGATGATGGTCCCGGGGGTGTTCGTGATCGAGAACACGTTGCCGTCCTGGGAGAAGCTCGCCTGGCCCGCCACCACCTTGGGCAGGGTCGGGGCCGCGGCGCTCGTTGCCACGCCGCCGAAGCAGGCGGCGACGCACAGCGCCGCCCGGCTGAGTCGAATAAGTCCGTTCCTCATGAAATTCTCCTAGTAGGCCAGGCCGACGCGCAGGTGCAGCCTGTCCTTGTCGGCGCCGCCCAGCGCGCCCTCTTTCACCACCTTGCCGTAATCGACCTGCAGGCTGGTCGCGCGCCCCACCGAGAAGCGCAGTCCGACGCCGGCGCCGGCAATGGTGGTGCTGCGCAGTTCGCCCGGCAGCGCCTTGTTGCGCTTGCCGTAGGCGCTGTCGTAGAAGCCCAGCAGGCGGCACTGCCAGCCGCTGCGGCTGCACAGATTCGGCGTATACACTTCCAGGTTCAGGCCCAGGCCCGAGTCGCTTGCCAGGGCGCGCTCGTCGAAGCCGCGCACGCTGGTCGAGCCGCCGGCGCCGAACTGCTCGCCCGGCACCAGGGCGTCCGGCGAATACTGGCCGTTGGCCAGCACGCGGCCCAGCCAGTCTCCGGCGCCGATGCTGCTGCTCCAGGCGCCGGCCAGGCGCAGGGCGGTGTAGCCGGCCTTGGCGCCCGAGCGCGCCGCGCTGAAATCTTCCTGCGCACCGCGCGAGCCGCCGGGGAGGTTGCGCAGCAGGGTCGCCGAGACGTTCACTTCGCTGTTGCCCAGCACCGCGCGGCCGAGGTAGCCGATGCTGAGCGGGCGCACGGTGACGTTGTTGCCGAAGTCCTGGTTGAAGAACATGACGCTGTTCTTGTAGGCCTTCACTTCCAGGCCGGCCACCAGGCGGCCTTCGAGATCGCGTCCGCCCAGGCTGCGCTTGTCCAGCACCTTGCTGTAACGGGCGCCGTAGACCGCGCCGCGCCCGCTCACCGCCAGGTCGAACAGGCCGGCGCTGACCACGCCCGAATCGACGTCGGAATAGCTGGCATAAAGGTCGAGGGCGGCGCCTTGCGCGTACAAGGGCACGTGATAGCCCAGGCCCCAGACCGCGACCTGCGACGGCTCCTCGACCGTGGTGGTGTACTGCAGGCTGCCGACGTGGTCGCGGCCCCAGAGGTTGGCGTGCTGCAGCACCAGGCCGGCGTGGGTCTTGCCGGTCTCGCCCGTGCCGGTGTTGTCGAAGTTGGCCATGACGGTCCAGGGGCGCTCTTCCGCGACTTCGATGCGCGCGTCCACCGTGTCCATCCCAGCTTCGTCCTGCGCGCCGCTGCCGAGGCTCAGCTTGAGCTTCCTGGCCGGGTTCTCGTTGGCCAGCTTCAGGTTGGCCGAGACGCGCGCCAGGTTCGGGGTCTCGCCTTCGCGCAGGGCCGGCAGGCTGCGGCGGATGTTCGCGGTGCCGAAGCTGCTGTTGCCGTCCACCGTGATCCTGCCGATCCGCGTCTGCAGCACATGCAGGCGCACCACCCCGCCGTCGAGCTCCTGCTCCGGCAGCTGCACCGTGACCAGGTTGTAGCCGCGCGCGTGGTAGAGCGCTTCGAGCGCCTCCAGGGCGCGCTGGACGTCGCCGAAATCGCGTCCCTTGCCGGTAAACGGCGCCACCGCGCCCTCGATCTCGGCAGCGCCGAGCAGGGTGTTCCCACTGACGTCGAAACGCTGGACGTCGAAGCGGACGATGTCGTCGGTACTGCCGGCGGCACCGGGTTCCTGGCCCCAGGCGCTGGCCACGGCCATGGCAAGCACTGAGCCTGCAAGCAGGCGCGCAAAGCGTTGTTTCATCGGATTTGCTTTATAGACTGTTGTTTTTATAAGTTTTTCTTATGAATCATGGACATGCGATGGCCGCACAAGGGCCATAGTCGATGGGCAGTGTAACGAGCTTTTTGTTGCAATGGAGAAAAACTAGAACGTCAACGGAAACTTCCCCCACACAAAGGGGGGCGTTCCGTTGCTTCATTGACACACTACTTGCTATCGAAGCGCGTCACCCCATCCCAGTCCAGGCCCGGGGGATGGGCGCGGTAGTGATCGATGCGCTCCAGGTACAGGGTGTACAGGCCGCGCCCGGGATGAGCGCTGGCCAGCGCCCGGATCGCCGCCTGCGCGGCATCCCAATCTTGTGTGCGCAGCAGCGCCAGCGCCGCGTCCCACTGCGCCAGCTCGTCGATGACGGCGGGCGCCAGCTCCGCGGGCTTGCCGAGCGGTTCGTAGATCGCGACCGGCTCGTTCTTGCCCTTCACCCGTACCCGATCGAGCTCGCGGTAGACGAATTCCGGCGCCGCCAGCCTGGTGGCGGCGCCGACCGCGATGCCGACGCCGTAGACCTTGGTGATGCCTTCCAGGCGCGCCCCGAGGTTCACGGCGTCGCCCATGACGGTATAGGCGCGGCGGATGTTGGAACCCATGTCGCCCACATGCATGAGGCCGGAATTCAGGCCGATGCCGATCTTCAGTTCCGGCCAGCCGCGCGCCAGGAAGTCGCGATTCAGGCGCGCGGCGCTGGCCTGCATCAGGAGCGAGGTGGCCACCGCGCGGCTGGCATGGTCGGCAAACGCGACCGGCGCGCCCCAGAAGGCCATCACGGCGTCGCCGATGTACTTGTCGAGCGTGCCCTGGTGGCTGGAGCGGATGTCCTCGGACATCGCGGTGAGGTAGAGGTTGATGTACTCGCGCAGCTCCTTCGGGGAGAGGCCCTCGGAGATGGTGGTGAAGCCGCGCACGTCGACGAACATGACGGTCAGCTCGCGGCTCTCGCCATCCATGTTGTAGGCTTGCGGGTCTTCGGCCATCTTTTCCACCAGCTCGGGGGCGACGTACTCGCCGAAGCGGGTGACCAGCGCCCTGCCCTTGCGGAATTCGAAGAAGTAGCCCCAGGCGAGGTTCAGCACGAACAGGGTGGCGACCAGCAGCAGGCAGATGAAGACGTTCAGCACCAGGTCGTGTTCGGTGTAGGCGTACCAGTTCAGCCAGCCGCAACCGATGAAGACGGTGGACGCGAGCAGCACCGACCAGGCCGGGGCCAGCACCGGCAAGGCGAAGCTCAGGAGCAGCCCGACCACGACCGCCAGGCCGGCTTCGAGCGCCTCGGCGGACCAGGGGCGCGCCTTGAAACGCCCGTCCAGCATCGACTTGATCATGTTGGCGTGAATCTCGACGCCCGGATACTGGGCGCTCACCGGCGTGGCCCGCAGGTCCTGCAAGCCCGGGGCGGTGGTCCCGACCAGCACGATCGTCCCTTCGAGCAGCGCTTTCGGCAGCTTGCCCGCCAGGACGTCGGCCGCCGACACGTAGGGGAAGGCCCCGCCGTCCGGCCCGCCGCTGCCGCGGAACTGGACCGTGCTGACCATGCCGTAACCCACTGGGAAGCGCACCACGCCGGCCTTGTTGGTGAACATCTGGATGGTGTCGAAAGCGGAGGCGTCGCGCTCGGCCTGGGACATCTGGTCCACGCTGGTGTCGAGGACCGGCTTGATCGCGCGGGTGTCCAGGAAGGCCGCCATGGTGGCCAGCGACAGCGAGGCATGGTAGCCGTCGCCGATGCGGAACACGAGTGGCGAGGACCGCACCAGCCCATCGGCATCGGGGATGGCCGTGAACACGCCGGCGCCGGCCGCGGCCTGCTGCAGGCGTGCGATGTTGGCCTCGTAGCCGGTGCTGAAGGCGGCCGTCGCTGCGCGGCCGTTGAGGAATTCGGTGGTGAACAGCGGTTTCGGCAGCACGCCCTTGGCCTGCTGGTCCGAAATATTAAAGCCGAGCACCACCGGCTTGCCTCGCATCGAACGCGCGAACATGCCGTCGTAATCGAGCGCCGGCTTGAGCGTGTCGAGCCGTTCGCGCAGTGCGCCCACGTCCTTCAGCTCGCGCGCGGCCAGGCGCTCCAGCACCTCGTAGCCGGAACTGGTGTCGGGCTCCGGGAACGAGACGTCGAAGCCCACCGCGCCGACCCCGTAGTGCTCGGTCAACTGGTCGACCAGCCGGGCCATGACGTTGCGGCTCCACGGAAAACGGCCCACCTCGGTCAGGCTGCGGCTGTCGATATCGACGATCACGATGCCTGGATCGAGCTCGTAGGGCTCGAGGCGCATGCGCAGGTCGGCGATGATCGTGTCCTGGCGCTCGATGGTGTGGCTGGTCCAGGCACCCCAGACGTAGAGCACGGCGGCGAGCGTGAAGAGCAGCCCGAGCGCCCAGCGCGCACCGTACCGGGAGAATGCCTGGCGAAGACGCTTCATGACCGGCTGCGGGTGTTACGGCCGGTAGCCCGGAATCGCCGACTCGTCCACCTCGTCGATCTGGTGCGCATCCATGTTCTTGTGCGCGAACTGCAGGTACACGCGGTTGCGCACGAAGATGTCGAACAGGTCCGGGTCGATGTGGCCGTTGAGGGCGAACTTGCCGAGGATCTGCAGCGACTCGGACAGCTTCTTGCCCTTCTTGTAGGGCCGGTCGCAGGCGGTCAGCGCTTCGAAGATGTCGGCGATCGCCATGATGCGCGCCTGCACCGACATCTGGTCGCGGGTCAGCCCTTTCGGGTAGCCCTTGCCGTCCATGCGCTCGTGGTGGCCGCCTGCGTACTCCGGCACGTTCTTCAGGTGCTTCGGCCACGGCAGCGACTCGAGCATGCGCACGGTGACGTCGATGTGGTTGTTGATGATCTTGCGCTCGTCCTCGGTCAGGGTGCCGAAGCGCACGGTCAGGTTGCGCACTTCGTCCTCGCTCAGGAAATCCTGCTCCTCGCCGCTTGGTCCGGTCCAGCGGTACCGGGCGATGCGGCGCACGCGCTCCTGGTCTTCCGGCAGCATGCCCTCGCTGCCCACGTTGGCGCGGCGCAGGAAGTCGCGGTCGGCGCGAATGCGCATCTGTTCCGACAGCAGGCGGTCCTCGATCGCCGCCGGGTTGGCGTCCGGCTCGATTCGCGCGCGCAGCGCGCGGATCTCGCAGTCGCGCAGCAGCACCTCGAAGCGGGTGTCGACCAGGTGGATGCGGTCGAAGATGGTTTCCAGCTTGGTCGACTTGTCGACCACGTGCACCGGTGTGGTGATCTTGCCGCAGTCGTGCAGCAGGCCAGCCAGCCACAATTCCTTGCGGTCGGCGTCGTTCATGCGGAATGCGGCGAGCGGCCCCTGGGTGGTGTCGTGCACCGCCTCGGCCAGCATCATGGTCAGTTCGGGCACGAACTGGCAGTGGCGGCCGGTATAGGGCGACTTCTCGTCGATGCCGATGTTGATCAGGTTGACCAGCGCTTCCAGCAGGTTTTCCAGTTGCTGGATCAGGAGCTGGTTGGTCAGCGCCACCGCGGCCTGCGCCGACAAGGCCTCGATGAAGCGCTGGTCGGTCGGGGAAAACGCGCGGATCTTCCCGGGCTCCGGGTCATTGGCCGAATTTTTTGCGTTAACCAGCTGGAGCACGCCCACCAGCTCGCCCTCGTGGTCGGTCATCGGCACCGTCAGGATCGACTGCGAATGGTAGCCGAAGGTCGCGTCGAACGAACGCATGCCCGAGAAGTTGAACACGTCGGCCTTGTAGACGTCTTCGATGTTCACCGACTGGTTGAAGTTGGCCGCGTAGGCCGCCACCGAAGCAATGTTCTTGTTGCCGTAGTTGTCGTAGAGCGGCACCGGCGCGATGTCGATCGGCTTGCCGCTCACCCCGCCCTGGTAGATGTCGAGGGTGTCGTTGATCGAGATGTGGAAGCACAGGCTTTTCCTGTCTTCGCTCGGACGGTACAGGGTGCCGCCGTCGGCATCGGTCATGTGCTTGGCCACGCGCAGGATGCGGTCGAGCAGCGCGGCGGTGTCATGCGTGTCCCCGAGCGCCACGCTGACTTCGGTAAGCTGGTGCAGGCGTTGCGCGATTTGGGTGGGATTCAGCTCTTGCATGGTCTTCAAGCCGGAAGCGGTCGTATGCATATGCATGCAGCAACTTTTTCCAATAAGTAATGTTTCCGGAGTGTAGCTTCCTTACGACCCGGTGTATATCCCAGTGGTGGGGGGAGTTCAAAAAATGCGGATTTTTGATGCTTTTGGGAACAAAACCCTTATCATGCTCGGTATTCCAAAAACATAACAATGTTCGGCTGGGAGTCCCGATGAAATTCCGCTTCTGGGGGGTGCGTGGTTCGATACCGTCCCCAGGTCCACGAACGGCGCGCTACGGCGGCAACACCACCTGCATCGAAGTGCGCAGCGACGACGGCACCCTGATCATCCTCGACGGCGGCACCGGCCTGTTCCCGCTGGCCCAGCACCTGCTGGCGCGGCCGCAGGCGCCGGCAATCCAGGCCAACATCTTCATCACCCACAGCCACTGGGACCACATCCATGGCCTGCCCTTCTTCACGCCGCTGTTCATCAAGGGCAGCCGCGTGCGCCTGCACGGCGCCCACGACCCGGTGAGCGGCAAGGGCATCGAGCACGTGATGGCGGTGCAGTTGCAGAACAGCTACTTCCCGGTCAGCGAAACCCAGATGGGCGCCACCATCGAGTACTGCACCCTCGACGTCGGCACGCCGGTCGCGGTCAGCGATGCGGTGGTCGGCAACGTCCTGATGAACCATCCGGTCACCAACCTCGGCTACCGCATCTCCTGCAATGGCCGCTCGCTGTTCTTCACCGGCGACCACGAACCCTGGCACAACCCCTATCCGCCGGGCGACCCGGCCTTCGACGCGTTCGAGGCGCACCTGGGCGAGCGCCAGCGCGCGATCGACGCCGCCATGGCCGGCGTGGACGCGCTGATCGTCGACTCTTCCTACACCCGCGAGGAATACCCGTCCAAGGCCGGCTGGGGCCACGGCACCTTCGATGCCGCCATCGAGATGGCGCTGCGCGTGGGCGCGCGTGCCCTGTACTGCACCCATCATGAGCCGACCCGCGGCGACAACGAGCTCGAGGCCGCATTCGCCGCCGCGATGGCGCGCTACCGCGAGCGCCTGGGCGAGCTGCAGGTGCGGCTGGCCTTCGAAGGACTGGAAGTCACGCTGTGATGCTGATGTGGTTCCGTCACATCAAATTCGATAAATTTATTGCGCGATACATAAACAAACGGTACTATCCCTGAAGAAACATTATTGACAAAATAGCATTCTAACCGCTTGTCTCTCTACCAGGGATTCCAATGATCGCTCGCACTTCCATCGCACTCGCACTGGGCCTGTGGTTCAGCGCTGGCCAGGTCCAGGCCGTACCGCTGACTTCTACCGAGATGCTGCAGCAGTTCAATGTTGTCGTCAGCGGCAACCTGAACTCGACCTCGCACGTCGACGGCCGTACCTATGTGGGTGGCGATGTGAAGGGTGGCGCATATGTGCAGCACGCGGGCAGGACGCCGGCGTCGAAGTATGCCGGCCTGACGGTGGGCGGCAACGTGAGCGGCAATGTGCACGTGAACGGCCTGGGGGCAGTCGTCGGCGGCAACGTCAAGAATGCCACTGTCAATTCCGGCGAAAGCCATGTCGGCGGCACGGCGTCCAATTCCAGCTTCAACGGCAATGTCTATGTCGCCGGCGCCGCTTCCAACGTCAATTTCGGCCAGAAAATCCATGCCGCCAGCTACAGCGGCATCAACCTGAACGGCAAGGTACTGAACGCGACCACCAGCACGATGAACGGCATGCTGGCGGCCTCCACCTCCACCGATTTCTCGTCGCTGATGACAGGGCTGTCCACGCAATTGTCGGCACTGCAGGCCACCCCCGGCACCTCGGTCATGTTCAGCAATAACGACCGCCAGGTCACCTTTTACGGCATGCCGGTCGACGGCATGCTGGTGTTCGACCTGACCACGCTCGACAGCAAGATCTTCTCGTCCATCACCTCCGATCTCAGTTTTAACCTGAACGGCGCCAGCACGGTCATTTTCAATACCAACGACAGCATCCTGAACCTCAACGCCAACTTCGCCCAGCCCCACAACCTGGCCAGCTCGCTGATCTGGAACTTCGCTGGCGCAAGCAGTGTCAGCGTCGGCCGCACTTTCGGCGGACAGGTGCTGGTGCCAAACGGGACGTTCAGCAACACCGGCGGCGCCAACGTCGAGGGGGGCGTATACGCCAAGAACCTGAATCAGGGCGGCGAAATTCACCTGCAGAAGTTCACCGGCTCGCTTCCTGCGGAGGTGCCGGAACCGGGAACCCTGGCCTTGCTGATGGCCGGCGCAGGGATGATTGCCTTCACGGGTCGGCGGCGCAAGCTTTCAGGCCGCTGAAACAGACGCCGGCAACAGCACAGCAGGGCGCTCATCCCGCCCAGGCCCGGGCAAGCGGCGCCCGGTGCGCTTCGGGCGCCACCGGACGCGAAAAGTAAAAGCCCTGCCCTTCGTCGCAGCCGAGGGTCTGCAGCAGCTGCATCTGGCGGCGGCTCTCGATACCCTCGGCCACTACCCGCATGCCCAGCGCGTGGGCCATCGCAATCATCGAGGCGATCAGGGTGTCGCCTTCCGGGTGTTCGATGCGCAGCACGAAGGCGCGGTCGATCTTGAGCACGTCGAAGCGCAGCTTCTGCAGCTGGGACAAGGACGAGTAGCCGGTGCCGAAATCGTCGATGCACAGCTTGATGCCCAGTTCGCGCAGCTGGCTGAACACGGCGGACTCGCCGATCCCTTCCTGCATCATCGACGATTCGGTCACCTCGATTTCCAGCATTCCCGGGTCGATGCCGTGGCGCGCGACCGCGTCGCGGAACATCGCGATGACATCGGACTGGCTGAACTGGCGCGGCGAGATGTTGACCGAGACGGGAACCAGGGCCGCGCCGTGGCGCGTCCAGCTGGCCAGCTGGCGGCAGACGCTGTCGATCACCTGCTCGCCCAGGCGCACGATCAGGCCGGTCTCTTCCAGCAGCGGGATGAAACGGTCGGGCCCGACCAGGCCCTGGCCGGGGCGTTCCCAGCGCACCAGGGCTTCCATGCTGGCGGCGCTGCCGGTAGCCAGATCCACCCGCGGCTGGTAATGCACCACGAACTGCTGCAGGTCGAGCGCCCGGCGCAGCTCCATTTCCGTCTCGAGCCGAGCGCGGATGGCCTCGAAGAAGCGCGACTGGAAGAAGCAGAAGCCGCCCTTCCCTTCGGTCTTGACCGAGTACATCGCGATGTCCGCATTCTTGAGCAGGGTCTCGGCATCCTCGCCGTGCTCGGGAAACAGGCCGATCCCGATCGAGGCGCCCAGCACGTGGGTCGCGTGCTGCACGTGGAAACCGTCGTGGAAGGCCGCGAGGACGCGGCCGGCGACGTGCTCGACGTCTTCCCGGCTGCCGACCTGCTCCAGCAGCACCACGAATTCGTCGCCGCCCAGCCGCACCACGTGGTCGCGCGGGCGCACCGCCAGTTTCAGGCGCTTGCCGACGGTACGCAGCAGCTCGTCGCCGGCCGCATGTCCGAGCACGTCGTTGACGGCCTTGAAGCCGTCGAGGTCGATGAACAGCACGGCCAGCCCATGCCCGCCAGCGCGCGCCCGCGCGATCGCCTGCGGCAGGAATTGCTGGATCCAGTAGCGGTTCGGCAGGCCGGTGAGCTCGTCCGAATTGCTCCTTCGCTCGAGCTCGGTCAAATGCGCCTTCGATTCGCTGATGTCGCGGATCGTGACCGCCAGGTCGCCGTTGGCGCGCACCGCCTTGTAGCGGATCCAGCGGGCCCGCAGCGGCTGGTCGGGCCCCTGCTCGACCGCTAGTTCACGATCGTAGAAGCCGCTCTCGAGCGCCTTGCACAGCCGCTCGCAGGCCCGGCGGAACACCTCGCCCTGGTAGAACTCGGACAGGCGGTGCCCGATCAGTTCCTCCGCCTGCTTGCCGAACATGGCGGCGCCGTGCTGGTTGCAGTCGACGACGCTGAAATCGCGAATCACGCCATGCCGGTCGCGCAGCGGGCGGTTGATGAAGAAGCCGTCGCCGGCGTCCTCGGTGGCCAGGCGGTAGGCGGCGCGCAGGGCGTCCATCTGGTGCCGGCGCCAGCGCGCGTGCACGAAGACGCCGGTGGCCAGCAGCCCGGCCAGCATGATCCAGGCACTGTTCCACCAGGCGGCGGCCAGCCGGGCCTCGCGGTGGACCCGGTAGGCCCCCATGGCGCTATGTTCGTCGATACCGACGATGCCGATCAGCCCGAGGTCGGGAAACGGCCGCCAGCCGACCACGCGCTGCCGCCCGTCGGCGAACCAGCGCCGTCCGCCGAGCAAGGCCACGCCCTGCGCACCCCGGCCGGGCATGGGCGCGCGCAGGAATGGCTTGCGGTAGGAATGGACGGTGTCGCCCGTGCGGGTGGCCAGCAGGGCGTCGTCGGTCCGGGCCACGGCGGCGAAGCCGTATTTCCCCAGGATCGGCTCGGCGTAGTGCTGCGTGAAAAACGCAGGCAAGACGTTGATGAGCACAATGCCGTCGAAGCGCCCGTCGGGGGTCAGGAGCGGACGCGAGAATGCCACCACTTCGCGCCCGGTCAGTTGGCCGTCCAGCGGCCCGCTCAGGTACAGGCGATCCTCGAGGGCATGCTGCTGGGCGACGAAATAGGGCCGGTTGCCGAAGTAGCGCCCGACGGCGGCCGGATGCGTGCTGGTGACGACCATGCCATTGCGGTCGATGAACGCTACCGCAGACATATATTGTTGAGAAAAGATCCCTGCTTCCAGGGTGCCGGCCAGGTCGCCGCGGCTTCCCGAGCTGGCCCAGCTGTGGCGCAACAGGAGCAGCAGGCGGTCGGTCTCGTCGATCGAGCGGCGCGTGCGGATGACGAGGCTGTGCGCATAGGCCCCGGCCTGCTGTTCCAGCTCGGCGCCGCGCTCGCGCTCTTCGTGCCCCAGCCCGCGCAGCACATGGCTCCACAGCACGGCGATGACGACCACGGCGATTGCCGGCCACACGAGCAGGAGCAACATCCGCTGGCGCAGGAAGGCCAGGAAGGGACGCAGTGGGCTGTTCACACCGAGACCAAGCGTGCTCACAGCCGGGATCGCCTTGTCGATACGCGGATTCATGGTTCCTGCGCGGCAGTGGAGCGCAACCCAGTATAACCCGTGCGCAGCGCACGCCTCGCCACGTGCGGCGACGCGTGCAGCGACCAAAAAAAACCCGGCAAAAGCCGGGTTTTCGTACAACAAATACTGCTGTTACATGATGTGGGTGCCGATCCACCAGGCGATCGCGGCCATGAAGGCCGAGGCCGGGATGGTGAAGATCCAGGCCCAGACGATGTTGCCCGCCACGCCCCAGCGCACCGCCGACATTTTCTGCGAGGCGCCCACGCCGACGATCGCGCCGGTGATGGTGTGGGTGGTCGAGACCGGGATGCCGAAGTAGCTCGACATCAGGAGGGTCATCGCGCCGCCGGTTTCCGCGCAGAAGCCGCCGACCGGCTTGAGCTTGGTGATCTTCTGGCCCATGGTCTTGACGATGCGCCAGCCGCCGAACAGCGTGCCGAAGGCGATCGCCGCATAGCAGGAGATGATGACCCAGGCCGGCGGATGGGTGTCGTTGACGCTGACGTAGCCCGCCGCGATCAGCAGCATCCAGATGATGCCCATGGTCTTCTGCGCGTCGTTGCCGCCGTGGCCCAGCGAGTAGGCCGCGGCCGAGGCCAGCTGCAGGCGGCGGAACCAGGTGTCGACCTTGCGCGGTGTCGACTTCACGAAGGTCCAGGACACGATCAGCATGATGATCGACCCGAGCGCGAAGCCCAGCAGGGGCGCGACCACGATGAAGGCCACGGTCTTGATCAGGCCGCCGGAGATCAGCGAGCCGGTGCCTGCCTTGGCCACCGCCGCGCCCACCAGGCCGCCGATCAGCGCGTGCGAGGACGAGGACGGGATGCCGTAGTACCAGGTGATGATGTTCCAGGCGATCGCCCCGACCAGCGCACCGAAGATGACGTAGTGGTCGACCACGTGCGGGTCGATGGTACCCTTGCCGATGGTCTGCGCCACCTTCATGTTGACCACGAAGATCGCGATGAAGTTGAAGAAGGCCGCCATCGCCACCGCGTGCTGGGGTTTCAGTACGCCGGTCGACACCACGGTGGCGATCGAGTTCGCCGAGTCGTGGAAGCCGTTCATGAAGTCGAACACCAGTGCCAGCAGCACCAGGAAGCCCAGCACGTAAATGCTGATGTTAATAGTTTCCATGTTTATTCTTGTTGTGCGCGGTGCGCTGTTGGCCGATTATGCGTTCTCGACGATGATGCCTTCGACGATGTTCGCCACGTCTTCGCAGCGGTCGGTGACGGTCTCGAGGATCTCGTAGATCGCCTTCATCTTGATCAGGTTGCGCACGTCCGGTTCGTCGCGGAACAGCTTGGACATGGCGGCGCGCATCACGTGGTCGGCGTCCGATTCGAAGCGGTCGATCTCTTCGCAGATGGCGACGATCTTCTGGGCGTTGCCCATGTCGTGCAGCAGGGAAACGGCTTCCTGCACCTTCTTGCAGGCCGACAGGCACAGTTCGGCCAGGCGCGCAGCTTCCGGGGTCACCGCATGCAGGTCGTACAGCGAGACCGTCTGGGCCGCGTCTTCCATCATGTCGAGGATGTCGTCCATGCTGGTGATCAGCTTGTGGATGTCATCGCGGTCGAGCGGGGTGATGAAGGTCTTGTGCAGCAGGTCGACGCATTCGTAGGTGATCTTGTCTGCTTGTTTTTCGATACTTTCGACGGCGTGGGTGCGGTTTTCCAGATCGTCGAAGTTGGTCATCAGGCCAACCATTTCCTGCGCGCCCTTCACGCACAGGGCGGCGTGCTGGTTGAACAGGTCAAAAAACTTGCCCTCCTGGGGCATCAGGCGTCCGAACATATTATTCTCCGTTGTGAATCTCTTGGGACTTCGAGACCGCTGCCACGGCTGGCAGCGGCGAGGTGGTAATTCGCGGCTTATTGCTTCTTAATCGCCCTGATAGATGCCCAGGTTGCCGCTGTAGTTGCCGAACTTGGTGTAGGAGCCGATCCAGGTAAGGCGAATCGCCCCGATCGGGCCATTACGCTGCTTACCGATGATGATCTCGGCGGTTCCCTTATCGGGCGAGTCGGGATTGTAGACCTCGTCGCGATACAGGAAGATGATAACGTCCGCATCCTGTTCGATAGCGCCCGATTCGCGCAGGTCGGACATGACGGGTCGTTTATTGGGTCGCTGTTCCAGCGAACGGTTCAGCTGGGACAGTGCGATGACGGGGCAATGCAGCTCTTTCGCCAGGCCCTTCAGGCTTCGCGAGATCTCGGAGATCTCGGCCGCGCGGTTGTCGCCCGGCTGGCTGCCCTGCATCAGCTGCAGGTAGTCGACGATGATCAGGCCCAGTTTGCCGCACTGGCGCGCCAGGCGTCGTGCCCGTGCGCGCATTTCGATCGGGTTCAGCGCCGGCGTCTCGTCGATGTAGAGCTGGGCGTCGTTCATCTTTTGAATGGCGTGCGTCAGGCGCGGCCAGTCTTCGTCGTTCAGGCGGCCGGTACGCAGGCGGTGCTGGTCGAGCTGGCCCACCGAGCCGAGCATACGCATGGCCAGCTGGGCGCCGCCCATTTCCATCGAGAAAACAGCGACCGGCAGGCCGGCTTCGATCGCGACGTTCTCGCCGATGTTGACCGAGAACGCGGTCTTGCCCATCGACGGACGGCCGGCGACGATGACCAGGTCGCCCGGCTGCAGGCCGGAGGTCATGCGGTCGAGGTCGATGAAGCCGGTCGGCACGCCGGTGATCTCGCCCTGGTTCTCGCGCGAGTACAGTTCGTCGATGCGCTCGACCACCTGCGTGAGCAGCGGCTGGATCGGGTTCCAGCCCTGCTGGCCGCGCGCGCCGGTTTCGGCGATGGCGAAGATCTTCGATTCGGCCTCGTCAAGCATCTGCTTGACTTCCTTGCCTTGCGGGTTGAAGGCGTTGCCCGAGATTTCGTCGGCGACCGTGATCAGGTTGCGCAGGATGCCGCGGTCGCGCACGATCTCGGCGTAGCGGCGGATGTTGGCCGCCGACGGCGTGTTCTGCGCCATCGCGTTCAGGTACTGCAGGCCGCCCACCTCCTCGGCCTTGCCCAGCATGTTGCAGGCTTCGTAGACCGTGATCACGTCCGCCGGCTTGCCGGCGTTGATCAGGCGGACCATCTGTTCGAAGATGATGCGGTGGTCGTAGCGGTAGAAATCCTCTGCGTGCATGAAGTCGGCAATGCGGTCCCAGGCGGCGTTATCGCGCAGCAGGCCGCCGATGACGGACTGTTCTGCTTCGATGGAATGCGGCGGGATGCGCAGGGAATCGACTTGCGGATCGGATGGCGAATTCATGGCGGGCATTATACCGTTTCCGGTCACACGGCTGACATAATTGGCGAGATTTCCGGGGATAAAAAAAGCCGGGCGAACCCGGCTTTTTCATTAAAACAACAGTTGCCTGTCGTTATGCTTAAGCAGCTTCGCCGACGACGGCGATGGTGATTTCCGAGACGACGTCGGTGTGCAGCGCGACGGCGACCGGGAATTCGCCGGTGGTCTTCAGCGGACCGGTCGGCATGCGAACCTGCGACTTCTCGACCGGGAAGCCTTGCTTGCTCAGGGCTTCGGCGATGTCGAAGTTGGTGACCGAACCGAACAGACGGCCGTCCACACCCGCCTTCTGGGCGATGGTGACGGTCATGCCGCTCAGCTTGTCGCCTTGCGCCTGGGCAGCCGACAGCTTTTCAGCTGCTGCTTTTTCCAGTTCGGCGCGCTTGGTTTCGAACTCGGCCACGGCGGCCTGGGTAGCGCGGCGTGCCATTTTTTGCGGGATCAGGAAGTTACGTGCGTAACCGTCCTTGACTTTGACGACGTCGCCCAGGTTACCGACGTTGACGACTTTTTCGAGCAGAATAACTTGCATATTTTTTCTCCAGGATATCTAGCTGACGTGCCGCGATTAAGCGTTGTGCAGGTCGGTGTACGGCAGCAGCGCGAGGTAGCGTGCGCGCTTGATGGCGGTGTCGACCTGGCGCTGGTAGTGCGCCTTGGTACCGGTCAGACGTGCCGGCATGATCTTGCCGTTTTCCTGGACGAAGTCCTTCAGGGTGTCGACGTCCTTGTAGTCCACCTGTTCCACGCCTGCGGCGGTGAAGCGGCAGAACTTCTTGCGCTTGAACAGCGGGTTCTGCTGTTTGCGCTTCATTTTTTCTTTAGCTTTGTTTTTGTCGAACTTTTTACCGAATGCCATGTTGAGGCTCCTGTATCTGTAATCTAAATAGGCCGAGTACTGTTACGCGGCACTGAAATCAATGATGTGAAACACCAAGGCTTTGCTGTTGCGGTTTTTCCGTGCGAGGAATCCTTCGAAGCGGTAGGCGGCGCCGAGTTCGGCGCTTTCCAGCCTGCCTGAAATCTCGCCCGCGCCGAGCGCAGGGATTTCAAACGCGACCTGCCTTGCCACTCCGGCCTCGACCTGCTGCGAATCGTGCATCAGGATCGCGCCCACGATGGGGACGCCGGCCGGGGTGAAACGCAGTACGTCTCGCTCCGCGATGGTCGCGATGAGCTGGAACTGATTCACTGCGTTCTACGAATTCCCGAGAAAACCTGGTTCAGCTTAAGCAGCGGCGGCCGGGGCAGCAGCAGCTGCTTCAGCGCGGTGGCTCTTGGCTGCGTCTTCGCGCTGGACCGACTTCATCATCGGCGACGGTGCGGTTTCGGCCTTCTTCATCTTGACGGTCAGGTGACGCAGGACGGCATCGTTGAACTTGAATGCGGTTTCCAGCTCGACCAGGGTCTCGTTGTCGCACTCGATGTTCATGCAGATGTAGTGAGCCTTCGGCAGCTTCTGGATCTGGTATGCCATCTGGCGACGGCCCCAGTCTTCCACGCGATGGATGTTACCGCCGCGGCTGGTCACCGTGGTCTTGTAACGCTCGATCATCGCCGGAACTTGTTCGCTCTGGTCCGGGTGGACGATAAAAACGATTTCATAATGACGCATGCAACACTCCTTGAGGACGTTTAAACAAATGCCCACCTCGGCGTCAAGACGAGTGTGGGAAGGGAAAGCCTTCGATTATAGCCTGAAAAACCGGTAAATGGGAACCCATGGCATGGCCCGGCCCGGCAGATGGCGGCGAAAAGCGGGCATCGGCACCACGAATGCGGACGCACTGCACAAATTTTTTACAGTTTTCCCGTGTTTGCCCTTGCGCATATCAGAATACTGTACAAAAATACAGTCTGCTCTTACAACTAATGCCGTAAAACACCCATGCTCAAGCTCACTGCAAGGCAAGAACAGATCCTTAACCTGATCAAGGAAGCGATCGAGAACACCGGTTTCCCGCCGACCCGCGCCGAAATCGCGGCCGAGCTGGGTTTCAAGTCGGCCAATGCGGCCGAAGAACACCTGCAGGCCCTGGCGCGCAAGGGCGCCATCGAGATTTCGCCGGGCACCTCGCGCGGCATCCGCCTGGTCGGCGCCTCCGTCGAACAGGTCCCGATGGTGCCCGCCGCCCTCATGATGTCGTTGCCGCTGGTCGGCCGCGTGGCCGCCGGTTCGCCGATCCTGGCCCAGGAACACGTCGAAGCCACCTACTCCGTGGACGCCGCCATGTTCTCGGCGCGCCCTGACTTCCTGCTGAAGGTCAAGGGCTGGTCGATGCGCGATGCCGGCATCTGCGACGGCGACTTCCTGGCCGTCAAGAAGATCGACAGCGCCAAGAACGGCCAGATCGTGGTGGCCCGCCTCGGCGAAGAAGTCACGGTCAAGCGCTACCGCAAGACCGGCAACCTGGTCGAGCTGCTGCCGGAGAATCCGGATTTCAAGGTCATTCAGGTGAACCCGGAAGACGAGTTCGCGCTGGAAGGCCTCGCCGTCGGCCTGATGCGCAGCTGGCACTAAGCCTGCGCCCACCAAGCCGCCGGCTCACCCGGCGGCTTATTGAATCTTCTTGTCCGCCCAGTGGGAATCCTTCGGGGCGGATTTCACGATCGCGTTGTGCTGGGACACAAAGGCATCGGTCGCCGAGCGCCATGCGGCGTAGTCCGCCAGCACCAGCTTCGAACTCACCTTTGCTTCCTCGGTCAGGTTTTCCTGCAGCTGGGCCAGGTGGGCGTTTGATTTCTCCATCTCCTCCTTGTTCATCAGCTTCTGGATGTCGCTCGGGACGCGCTTGGTCAGCGGCAGCGCCGCGTTCAGGTTGGTGACGTACTTGTTGTAGCACTCCTGCCACGCCTGCACGGCCGCGCTGATGCGGTCGATGTCGGCATTGACCTTCGACATCGCCGGAATGCGCGGCGCGGTGCAGCGGAACTCGCCCGACTTCAGGTCTTCGCCGTCGTAGCCCTTGATCCAGTAATCGATGTCCTTGCGGCGCTTGACGCGCTGGTCGATCAGTTCGAGCGAGGCGATCGCGACCTTGTTGCCCTTGGCGGCGGATTTCTTGAACAGATCGACCGCCCTGGCTTCGTCGACCTCCCCTGCTTCGCCATAGAAATACATCTGGCCCAGCGCCTGCTGCGCGGCCGGATTGCCGGCATTGGCCAGCTTGGTGTAGATCTTCATCGCGCCCGCGTAGTCCTTCTTCTCGAACAGGGCGTTGGCGTCTTCCAGCTCGCCGGCAAAGGCGGCGCCGCACAGCAGCAGGGATGCAAGGAACAGCTTGGTCTTCATGGGCGGATCGGTGTGATGAAAAGAAATCCCATGATAGCGGCAATTCGGCGCCCGGCTCAACCGCTGAAACAAAACGGCGCCAGTGGCGCCGTTTTGAAGGCGTGGGAGACTTTTTCCGTAGGGTGGGCAGCTCCACCTCGAAGGCCGGCATATCGACAACGCGACCGCCGCCCACGCGTTCAACGCTCGGTCGAGCAGTGGCACAGCTCACCTGCTGTTTGAACGCGTGGGCGGCGTCCACGTGAGCGGCTGATCCAGCAATGTGGCGGAGCCGCCCACCCTACGAAAAAAAACGGCAACCGAGAGGTTGCCGTCATGCTTATGCGTCGAGCGCCTGGCGGAAATCCGCCAGCAGGTCCTCGGTATCCTCGATGCCCACCGAGACGCGGATCAGCGACTCGGCGATGCCCATGCTGGCGCGCCGCTCCGCCCCCATCTCGAAGAAGATCGTGTGCGCCACCGGAATCACCAGGGTGCGGGTGTCGCCCAGGTTGCTGGCCGGGATGCCGAGCTTCAGGCGGTTCAGGTAGTCGAAGCAGTCGATATCCTCGCGCAGCTCGAAGCTCATCAGCGAGCCGCCGGCACGGAACAGCTCTTTCGTGATGCCGTTCTGCGGATGCGAAGCCAGTCCCGGGTAATGCACGGCCGCCACGCGCTCATCCGCCTCCAGCATCTGCGCCAGCGCCAGCGCATTCGCGCTGGTGCGTTCCATGCGCAGCGCCAGCGTCTCGGCGCCCACCGCGATGTGGTGCGCCGCTTCCGGCCCGAGGGCCGCGCCGAAGTCGCGCAGGGCCTTGGCGCGCAGCTGAGCCAGGCCCTGGTTGGCAGCCGGCTGCTTGCGGAAGTTGGCCGCGATGTGCGGGTAGGCGCTCCAGTCGAACAGGCCGGTGTCGGTCAGGGCCCCGCCCAGCGCGATGCCGTGGCCGCCGATCGACTTGGTCAGCGAATTGACCACCAGGCCCGCCCCCACCGCCTTCGGGCGGAACAGCCAGGGCGTGGTCATGGTGTTGTCGACCACGTACAGGATGCCGCGCTCGCGGCACAGCTGGCCGATGCGCGCCAGGTCCGCCACCTGGGTGCGCGGGTTGGCGATGGTCTCGACGAACACCATGCGGGTATCGGGCCGGAGCACCGCTTCCACATTGGCGACGTCAGTCGCATCGACGAAGTCCACCGCCACGCCCTGGCCGGCTACCGTCTGCCACAGGCTGTTGGTGTTCCCGAACAGGAAGGACGACGAGACGATGTGGTCGCCCGCCCTCAGCAGGCCCTGGAACAGCGCGCCGATGGCGCCCATGCCGGTAGCGAAGCAGATGCTGCCGACGCCGTCTTCCATCTTGCTGATCTTGTCTTCGAGCGCGGCGACGGTCGGGTTGCCCTGGCGGCCGTAGCGGAAACCCGGTTCCTTGCCCTGGAAGACCGAGGCCAGCTGGCGCGCATCGTTGTAGCCGAAGGCCACCGAAGTGTGCACCGGCTTGTGCAGCGAGCCCTGCTCGATGCTCTTCCTGCGGTCGTTGTGCAGGATGGTGGTCGTGAAACCGTACTTCTGCTCGCTCATGGTCTTACTCCGCCGTGGCTGGACGATTGAGATTGAGCTGGTTGGTGGCCGCATCCTCGACGCCCTTGCTGCCGCCATTGTGGCGCGCGGATTCCTGGCGATCCAGGTATTCCGGGGTCACGTCGCCGGTCACGTAGACGCCGTCGAAGCAGGATGCCTCGAAGTTCTTCAGCGCCGGGTTGACGTCCGAGATCGCCTTCTTGAGCGCATCGACGTCCTGGTAGACCAGGCGGTCGGCGGTGATCTCCGCGCAGATTTCCTCGTTGGTGCGGCCATGGGCGATCAGCTCGTCGCGGGTCGGCATGTCGATGCCGTACACGTTCGGGTACAGCACCGGCGGCGCGGCCGAGGCGAAGAACACTTTGCGGGCGCCGGCATCGCGCGCCATCTGCACGATTTCACGGCTGGTGGTGCCGCGCACGATCGAATCGTCGACCAGCAGCACGTTCTTGTCCTTGAATTCGGAGGCGATCGCGTTGAGCTTCTGGCGCACCGACTTCTTGCGCATGCCCTGGCCCGGCATGATGAAGGTGCGGCCGATGTAGCGGTTCTTGATGAAGCCTTCGCGGTACTCGACGCCGAGCTTCAGGGCCAGCTGGATCGCGGCCGGACGCGAGGAATCGGGGATCGGCATGACGACGTCGATCTCGTCGACCGGGATCTCCTTGCGGATCTTGTCGGCCAGGTATTCGCCCATGCGCAGGCGGGTCGCGTAGACCGAGGCGCCGTCGATCACCGAGTCCGGACGGGCCAGGTAAACGTATTCGAAGGCGCAGGGATTCAGCGACGGATTCTCGGCGCACTGGCGCTCGTGCAGCTGGCCGTCGTTGGTGATGAACACCGCTTCGCCCGGCGCGATGTCGCGCACGAAGCGGAAGCCCAGGCCTTCCAGCGCCACCGATTCGCTCGCCACCAGGTACTCAAGGCCGTGCTCGCCCTCGTTCACGCCCAGGCACAGCGGACGAATGCCGAACGGGTCGCGGAAGGACAGCATGCCGTGGCCGGCGATCTGCGCCACCACGGCGTACGCCCCGCGCACGCGGCGGTGCACCGCCGCCACCGCCTTGAAGATGGCGTCGGTGTCCAGGTTGTAGCCGTCGGCCGCTTCCTGGATCTCGTGGGCCAGCACGTTCAGCAGCACTTCCGAATCGGAGTCGGTGTTGATGTGGCGGCGGTCGTTCTTGAACAGCTCTTCCTTGAGCTGGGCCTGGTTGGTCAGGTTGCCGTTGTGGGCCAGGGTGATGCCGAACGGGGCGTTGACGTAGAAGGGCTGCGCTTCTTCCTCGCTCGAGGAGCCGGCGGTCGGATAGCGGCAGTGGCCGATACCGGTATTGCCCTGCAGCGTACGCATGTTACGGGTACGGAACACGTCGCGCACCAGGCCATTGGCCTTGTACATCGAGAACATGCTGCTGTGATTGGTTGCAATACCCGCCGCGTCCTGGCCGCGATGCTGCAGCAGCAGCAAGGCGTCATACAGAAGCTGGTTGACGGGATTGTTCGAGACGACGCCGACGATGCCACACATGGTGCGCTCCTAAAACTGGATTGCTGATTACGAAAGATTAGTAGTTCACGTGCTGCGCCAGGGCAGCAGGGAGAAAGGGTTTGACGGTGCGCGCTCCGGTTTCCGCCATCGGCGAGAGCAGCGCGTTCCTCCAGAAATCCTGTTGCGGGATGGACGTCATCCCACACAATATGACGGCGGCCAGCACGATTACAATGCCGCGCGCCAATCCAAACAATCCACCCAGGCCGCGGTCCGCGAGGCTCAGGCCGGTGGCCGTGATCAGGGCCCCGATCGCCAGCGACAGCAGGCCCATCAGGATGCGCACGCCGAGGAACAGCAGCACGAAGGCCATGATCAGGCGCGCGGTCTCGCCGGGCAGCAATTCCGGCAACATCGGCGCCAGCGTCGCCCCGTAGGCGTTCGCTACCACGAAGGCCACGATCCAGCCCAGCAGCGACAGGATCTCCTTGACCAGCCCGCGCAGGGTGGAAATGATGACCGACGATACCAGTACGAACAAGACCAGGTAATCGAAAATCGTCACGCCGCCAGCCCTTGCCTGCTACTGTGGATCAGAGCGGCACCATGGTGCCGGACAGGCCCATGGCGATGAGCTTCGAGCGGATCTTCTCGCCCTCTTCCTTGCTGTACGGCCCCACGCGCACGCGGATCAGGTCACCGGACCGTTCGGTGAACGAAGACACGCCGGCGGCGCGCAGGCGGCCCTGCAGCTCATCCACCTTTTGCTCGGTCGCCAGCGCGGCCACCTGCACCACGTACTTCTGCGACGGGCCGGTGGCCTTCACGACCGGCTTGCCCTCCAGGATGGCCATGGCGCGCGCGGCGTCGTTCTGTGCCGGGACCGGTTTCAGCTCGACCGGCTTGACCGGCGGCTTCTCGGCAGGTTTTTCAAGCTTCTTCGGCTCCAGGTCGGCGACCTTCGGGTGCGCTTCAAGCTTCGGCTCGCGCTTGGGCTCCGGCTTGACCGGTTCCGGCTTCGGCTCGGCCTTGGCCACGGCCGGCTCGGTGCGGGCGGTGTCGAGGGTACGCACCGGCGGCGGATCGGCCGGGGGCGTCCCCACGCTGGCCGCAGGCGCCGGCGGCTGGGCCGATGCGAGCGTCGGGTCGTCCATCGGCTCGACGATTTCCTCGCCGCTGTCGACGCTGGCCGCGGCGGGCACCGGCAGCGCCGCCGCCTTGTCCTTCGACGGAATGTTGATGGCGATGTCGGCGCCAAGCGGCTTGGGCTCGGAATCGAGCAGCATCGGCAGGCCGACCGCCGCGGCGAGGGCCAGCGCGATCGCGCCTACCAGGCGGCGGCGCGCGCGCTTCTTCTCGGGGAGGATCGGATCGGCGCCGGCACGGCCACGGCCGCGGGTGGCCCCTTCGCCGGCGTTGGACGCGCGCTTGGCGCGGGCCTGCTGCCCATAGGCGGCGTCGTCGTCCTTGACGAAGTGGCCGCTGTCCCGGACAGTGTCTTGCTTGTTTTTGCTACCGAACGAGAACAAGCCCATGCGTATCTAGAATCAGTGTAGTGAGTTTTTGCGGGCCGCCATGACGCCGGCGACCGTGTAGAACGAGCCAAAGACCACAATTCTATCATTCTCCCCAGCCCGGCTCACGGCATTCGCATAGGCTTCGGCCGGCGTGGCGAAAGTGGTGACCGAAAAATCACCCTCTTTCGCCCCCGCGGGCCCGATCGCCGCGAGCTTTTCGGCCAGTTGTTCCGGTTGCGCCGAGCGCGGCGACGGCAGCGCGGTGACGCACCAGTGGTCGACGATGCCCTTCAAGGGCGCGATCACGGCCTCGATGTCCTTGTCTTCCATGATGCCGAATACCGCATAGGTGTAGCGGTGGAAGCCCATGTTACCGAGGTTGTGCGCGAGGGCCGCGGCGGCATGCGGGTTGTGGGCCACGTCCAGAACCTGCGTCGGACGGCCCGGCAGCACCTGGAAGCGTCCCGGCAGCTCGACCATGGCCAGGCCGGCACGCACTTCCTGCGCGCCGCAAGGCAGCTGCATGCGCAGCACTTCGAGGGCAGCCAGCGCGGCCGCGGCGTTGAGCAGCTGGTTGGCGCCGCGCAGGGCCGGATAGGCCAGCGAATTGCGGCGCTGCCCACGGCCGCCATAGCTCCATTGCTGCTGGTCGCCCTGGTAGTTGAAGTCACGGCCCAGCAGCCACAGGTCGGCGCCGATGCTTTCCGCGTGATCGATGAGCGATTGCGGTGGCACCGGATCGCTGCAGATCGCGGCCTTGCCCGGACGGAAGATGCCGGCCTTTTCAAAACCGATCTTCTCGCGGGTGTCGCCCAGGTAGTCGGTATGGTCGATGTCGACGCTGGTGACGATCGCCACGTCGGCGTCGACCACGTTGACCGCATCCAGGCGACCGCCCAGGCCGACCTCGAGGATGGCGACGTCTACACCGGCCTGCGAAATCAGGTGCATGATCGCCAGCGTGGTGAATTCGAAGTAGGTCAGCGAGACCTCGCCGCGCACGGCTTCGACCGCATTGAATGCCTGGATCAGCGCCTCATCGGACGCCATCTCGCCGTTGATGCGGGCGCGTTCGTTGAAGTCGAGGAAGTGCGGCTTGATGTACAGGCCGACGCGGTAGCCGGACTGCAGCAGCATGGCTTCGAGCATGGCGCAGGTCGAGCCCTTGCCGTTGGTGCCGGCCACCATGATCACGGGACAGCTGAAGGCGAGCCCCATGCGTTCCTTGACGGTACGGACACGGTCGAGGCCCATGTCGATATGGGTTTCGGCATGGCGCGACTCGAGCAGCGCCAGCCAGTCGGGCAAGGTGGTCGGGAGTGTAGGCATTGGAATGGGACTTCAATGTACGTGCCGGGAAGCACGGGTGCGGACGCGTGGGCGCCCGCACCGGGATGGAATCAGGCCAGCGCGTCGGCGGCCTGGTTTTGCAGCAGTGCCAGCAGGCGGGCGATTTCTTCGCGCATCTTGCGGCGGTCGACGATCATGTCGACGGCGCCCTTCTGCACCAGGAACTCGGCGCGCTGGAAGCCTTCCGGCAGCTTTTCGCGCACGGTGTTCTCGATCACGCGCGGGCCGGCGAAGCCGATCAGGGCTTTCGGCTCGGCGATGACGACGTCGCCCATGAAGGCGAACGAAGCCGAGACGCCGCCCATGGTCGGATCGGTCAGCACCGAGATGAACGGCAGCTTTTTCTCGGACAGCTTGGTCAGCATGGCGGTGGTCTTGGCCATCTGCATCAGCGACAGCAGGCCTTCCTGCATGCGCGCGCCGCCGGTGGCGGTGATGCAGATGAAGGGCACCTTCTGCTCCAGCGCCACCTGGGCGCCGCGCACGAAGCGTTCGCCGACGACCGAGCCCATCGAGCCGCCCATGAATTCGAATTCGAAGCAGGCGACGACGACCGGCAGGCTCATGATCGAGCCGCCCTGCACGATCAGGGCATCGGTCTCGCCGGTGGCGTCCATGGCCTGCTTGAGGCGATCAGGGTACTTTTTGCTGTCCTTGAACTTCAGGGTATCGACCGGCAGGGTTTCCTGGCCGATGTCGTAACGGCCGCCCTCGTCGAGCAGCGCATCGAGGCGCTCGCGGGCGCGGATGCGCATGTGGTGGTCGCACTTGGGGCAGACGTGCTGGTTCGATTCCAGGTCGGCGCGGTACAGGACCGATTCGCACGACGGGCATTTGACCCACAGCCCTTCCGGCATGGTCTTGCTCTTGGCGGCATCGGAGCGCTGGATCCGTGGGGGCAGCAGTTTTTCTAGCCAACTCATCTTTTCTCCTTGCGGCAAGTCTTCGAAGTGGCGGTAGTGTAGCCGCAAGCGTGCCGCTTGTCGAATCATGTCGGCCTGCCAATTGCCATTCCGACATCACTCAAACGATCGCCATTGGCCCTGCTGCACTAGGACTGTCCAAAGACGCGCCACAGGTAAACCGCGCCGAGGAACAGGCCGGTCAAAAGCAGAAAATAGACGAGGTTGTACAGGATGCGGAACCACGAAAACGACTTGCCGGCGTTTTCCGTTCCACATACCTCGTTGCTCGATTGTCGTGAAGCCATTCGCCCACAAATCCGCCAACCAGCTCGAACGCGAGATAAAGCGGGATGGGAGCAAGGAATACCATGATCCATTGCCCTGCACTGTTCGGCAGATCCGGATAGCTCAGGCTGATCAATACCAGGCCGACGACAAAAGAAAGCCCGAGATAAACCAGCAGAAATTTGAACGCGGTACGCATCAGCAAATAGTACAGTTACCATGCCCGCATTCAATAAATTTTCAATCTACTGGTCAACAATTGCGTGCAGAGCCGATTTGTGTAACAGCTTTCAGGTTCCCCCCGCAATTTGACTCTGGCCACAATAAAAAGGGACGCTGTCACGGCGTCCCTCCCCCAGTGGGCCGATCTCCATTCATGCCTTGGCGACTGTGTCCGGCATTTCCTCGATCCTGTATTCCAGACCGCCGTAGTGCCTGGCTACGAAATTGTAGAGCCAGGCCACCAGGCCTGTGCAAAGGAAGACAAGTGCACCATAGATGAGCGGTGCAATGATTGCTGCCGCAAAGACGCCGACGAAGCTTCCCTGCGACATGCTGACGAGCGCCAAGCCGGCGAAAGCAGGTATAGAGATCACCATGTACAGTACCGCCAGGACTCTAGCGGTCTGTTTCACGGACACATTCACGATCTGTATTTTCATTGCGATATCCAAAGGATTGTTTATCGGAAAAAACAGATCCAATGTACTGCCATGAAGTACAGCGCGAGACGCGGCAGCACAAACCGCGTCTTGCGTGAAGGCAATCTTCGTTCAGGCGTCCAGCGCGGTGCGAATACCCGAAGTGAAGCTGCGCACCGCGTCCACAGCCTGCTCCTTCGGCACCGATTCCAGTTCCTGGATGATGCGGCTGCCGATCACCACCGCATCCGCCACTTCCGCCACCGCACGCGCGGTGGCGCCGTCGCGGATGCCGAAGCCGACGCCGATCGGCAGCTTGACGTGTTCGCGGATCGCGCCCACGCGACGCGCCACGTCGGCGGTGTCGATGCTGCCGGACCCGGTCACGCCCTTGAGCGAGACGTAGTAGCTGAAGCCGCTACCGTACTGCGCCACCTGCTGCACCCGCTTCGTGGTCGAAGTCGGGGCGAGAAGGAAGATCAGGTCGAGGTCATTCGCCCGCATGGCCTCGGCGAAGGCCGCGCACTCTTCCGGCGGATAGTCGACCACGATCGCGCCGTCGGCGCCCGCTTCCTTCGCGCAGCGAATGAAGTTGTCGGGGCCGATGCGCTCGATCGGGTTGGCGTAGCCCATCAGGACCACCGGCGTCGTCGCATTCGTCTTGCGGAATTCGCGCACGAAACCGAAGACGTCCTGCAGGCCAATGTTGAACTTGAGCGCGCGCTCGCAGGCGCGCTGGATCACCGGGCCTTCGGCCATCGGGTCGGAAAACGGAACGCCCAGCTCCAGGACGTCGGCGCCGCCCTCCACCAGGGCGTGCATCAGCGGCACGGTCAGTTCGGGACCGGGGTCGCCGGCGGTAATGAAGGTGACGAGGCCGGTCTTGTTCTGCGCCTTGAGGGCGGCAAAGGTCGATTCGATACGGGACATGCTGTTCTTTCTTTTAAAGGTTCACGAGGGTGCGGGAAGACGGTCAGCTGAAATCCAGCCCCATCCTCTGCGCCACCGTGTGCATGTCCTTGTCGCCGCGGCCCGACAGGTTGACCAGGATGAGCTGATCCTTCGGCAGCGTGGCCGCCAGCTTGGTCGCGTAGGCGATCGCGTGCGAGGACTCCAGCGCCGGGATGATCCCCTCGATGCGGCAGCAGTCGTGGAAGGCCTGCAAGGCTTCCTCGTCCGTGATGCTCACGTACTCGGCGCGCTTGATGTCCTTCAGCCAGGCGTGCTCCGGCCCCACGCCCGGGTAATCCAGGCCGGCCGATACCGAATGCGTCTCGATGATCTGCCCGTTCTCGTCCTGCAGCAGGTAGGTGCGGTTGCCATGCAACACGCCCGGGATGCCGGCGCTCAGGGACGCCGCATGCTTGCCCGTCTCCAGGCCCTCGCCCGCCGGCTCGACGCCGACCAGCTTCACGCCCGGCTCGTCGATGTAGGGATAGAAGATGCCCATGGCGTTCGAACCGCCGCCGACGCAGGCCAGCACGTAGTCCGGCTGGCGGCCGGTCATGGCCGGCATCTGCACGCGGCACTCCTCGCCGATCACGGACTGGAAGTCGCGCACCATCATCGGGTACGGGTGGGGCCCCGCCACGGTGCCGATGATGTAGAAGGTGCTTTCGATGTTGGTGACCCAGTCGCGCATCGCTTCGTTGAGCGCGTCCTTCAGGGTCTTGGAGCCCGATTCCACCGGCACGACGGTCGCGCCCAGCAGTTTCATGCGGTAGACGTTCTGCGCCTGGCGCTTGACGTCCTCGCTGCCCATGTAGACCACGCACTCCATGCCGAAGCGCGCGCAGATGGTGGCGGTGGCCACGCCGTGCTGGCCGGCGCCGGTCTCGGCGATGATTCGCTTCTTGCCCATGCGGCGCGCCAGCAGGGCCTGGCCGATCACGTTGTTGATCTTGTGCGCGCCCGTATGGTTCAGGTCTTCGCGCTTGAAGAAGATCTGGGCGCCGCCCACCTGCTCGGACCAGCGCTTGGCATGGTAGACCGGCGAGGGACGGCCGACGAAGTGGGCCAGTTCGTAGCGGAATTCCTCGAGGAATTCAGGGTCGTTCGAGAAGCGCGCATAGGCGTCGTTCAATTCGGCCAGCGCATGCGACAGGGTCTCGGCGACGAAGCTGCCGCCGTAGGGGCCGAAGTGCCCGCTCTGGTCGGGCAGCTGGTAATCCGGGGTCTGGAACAGCGGGGTGTTCCCGCTAGGACGATCTTTCATGATGGTTCTCACTCGATGGGGTGGCGTCGGCGGCCCGCACTGCCTGAACGAAATCGGCAAGCTTGCAGGCATCCTTGATGCCCTTCTGCGCTTCGACGCCACTGCTGACGTCGACCGCGAAGGGACGAACACGTACCACCGCGTCAGTCGCGTTGTGTGCGTTCAACCCACCACTCAAAACGACCCGAGGCGCGAGCTCTTTTGGGACGAGAGACCAATCGAAGACCTTTCCTGCGCCGCCGTAGGCGTCCACCCAGGTATCCAGCAACAGGCCGGAGAACCAGGGGCTGGCGGCGCGGTATATACCTTCGTATTCTAGCAGTTCATCCGGGCTTGTGTCCGGCCTGACGCGGAAGGCTTTCACGAAGGGCCGCGCTACTGCCGCGGCGAGCGCCGCGCACTGCTCGACCGTTTCGTCGCCGTGGAACTGGATCAGCGACAGCGGCGCCCGTTCGGCGACCGCCCTCACCTCGTCCACCGTCGCGTTGACGAACAGCGCCACCGCGCTGATATAGGGCGGCAGCGCCCGGCACAGCTCGGCCGCCTGTTCCGGCGTGACGTAGCGCGGGCTTTTCGGATAAAAAACGAAACCCAGCGCGTCGGCGCCGGCGCTGACGGCCGCGCGCAGGTCTTCCGCGCGCGTGATGCCGCAGATTTTGATGCGGGTGCGTTGCATGACGATCCTTGACACTAGTGCGAATTACAGCCAGGGCAGCGGGTGTGCCGGCTCCTGCGGCAATCCCCACTTCGGATCGTAATCGATTTTTGCCAGGTACAGGCCGTCCGGCATGAAAGTGGGCGCGGCCACGTCGCGCGAGCGGCTCTCCAGCACCTCTTTCATCCAGCCGGGTTCGTTGCGGCCCGTGCCCACATAGACGAGCGAGCCGACGATGTTGCGCACCATGTGGTGGAGAAAAGCGCTGGCCCGCACCGTGAACACGAGCACGTCGCCATAGCGCTGGATGCTCACCTCGTGCATCTGCTTGACCGGCGAATTGGCCTGGCAGCCCGAGGCGCGGAAAGCCGAGAAATCGTGCTCGCCGATCAGGTACTGGCCGGCCTCAACCATCCGGTCCACGTCGAGCGGACGGAATACCCACCCGGCCCGGTCCGCCAGCAGCGCCGAAGGGTTCGGGTTGTTGTACAGCACGTAGTGATAAGTGCGCGAGCGCGCCGAGAAGCGCGCGTGGAACTCGTTACCCTCGGCATCCGGCTTGACCTCGTGCGCCCAGCGCACCACGATCGAGTCGGGCAGGAAGGCGTTCACACCGCGCACCCAGCTCTGCATCGCGCGGTCGAGCTCGGTGTCGAAGTGGACCACCTGCTCGATGCCGTGCACGCCGGCGTCGGTGCGGCCGGCGCAGGTGGTGCCGAGGAAGGTACAGGCGAACTTCTCGAGGGCGATCTCGAGCTGGTCCTGGACCGTATTGCGCGCCGGCTGCTTCTGGTAGCCGTTCCAGGCGGTGCCTACATACTGGACACCCAGTGCGATGCGCCTCACGCGAGCAGGGAGCGCATTGCGCTGGCCTTGCTCACCTGTTCGCTGCTGCCACCCTTGATGACTTCATCGAGCAGCTCGCGTGCACCCTCCTTGTCGCCGATTTCCTGGTAGGCGATCGCGAGATCGAGCTTGGTTTCCATTTCCATGTGCTCCGGCGACAGCGCAGCCGGCTCGAGTGCCTCGCCCGGCACCGGCAGGTCCGCCGTGCTCACTGCGGGCTGCTCGAAGGACGGCAGGTCGAGGTCGATGTCGGCCAGGTCGAAGCTCGGTTCCATCGGCGCGGCGGCAGCCGCGGTCGCAGGGAACTCGTCCAGGGCGAACGGGTCTTCGTCGGCGGCCGGGCTGGCTGCAGCCGCCGGCGGCGCGTCGAACTCGAAGGGCTCGACCGCAGGCTGGGACAGGCTCGGCGCGGCGCTCGGCACGGCCGGGCTGCCGAAGTCCATGGTATCGAGGTCGAACAGCGGATCGTCCGCACCGTTCGAGGTCGCCGTTGCGCCGAGGATGGCGGGCACTTCTTCGTGGAACGGGGTCGCCTCGGCCACGGCGGCGGGCGTTGCCGCGGCAGGCGGCAGGCCGAAGTCCATGGTGTCGAGGTCGAACAGCGGGTCCTCTTCGGCGGCGGCCGTGGCCAGCGCCGGCACCTCGTCTTCGTCGACCGCGGGCAGCGGCGGCAGGTCGAATTCGGCGGCCAGGCCGGCCATGTCGTGGTTCGCCACTGCGGCGTCGCGGTCCGTGGAGCCCGGGACGGCTGCGGCGGTTTCCGGCTCGCCGAAGCTCATGTCGAAGGCGAGGTCGAAGGGCTCTTCGCCGGCGGGTGCAGGCGCGGCGGTGAGGTCGGGCGGCGTGATCGGATCGAGCGCGAAGTCGAGGTCCGGCACGGCGGTGTCGTCAAGCGCGGCGTCGCGGCCGGGGCCGGCCATGGCGATCGGTTCGGTGCTGGCGACCGGTTTGAAGCTCAGGCCGCCGAGGTCGAAATCGAGCGAGTTGTCATCGAGGCGCTGCTCGGCCACCGGAGCGGCGAGCACATCGGATTCCGGCACGGCAGTCGCGTCCTGCTGCTCGTCGTGGTCCATCGCAGCGTAGGCCGCACCGGCCATGGCGCCTGCGCCGAGGGCCGCCATCGGGGCCCCACCGCGGAACGAGGCTTCGAGCTGCTGCGACAGCAGCGACTGCTGGTCGCGCTCCTGCGGGCTCGGGGTCGGCATGACCGGCGCCGCGCCGGCGGCAGCGGCATACAGCGGATTGGACGGGTCGATACTCAGGCCCAGCGCGGCCGCCTGGGCCCACTCGTCACCCAAGCCGCGCGTCATGCTGTACAGCTCGCTGGCCTGGGTCTCGAAGGCGCGCAGGTCCTTGCGGGCGGCATAGATCTCGAGCAGCTTCAGGCGCACGGCATGGCGTTCCGGATGGGTGCGCAGCGCTTCCTTCAGGATCTCCTCGGCCTGGGCGTCGCGGCCGTAGGCGATGTAGACGTCGGCTTCCGCGACCGGGTCGACTTCATTGGTGTCGAGCTGCGAGGCCGACGGGGCGAAGCTGGAATTGAACACGCTGTTGCTGGTGTCGACGCTCTGGCCGCCCGCTTCCGCGAACAGCGAGTGCGCCCCCTGGGTCGGCACGCCCAGCACCGAGGGCTCGGCGACGACGGCCTTGGCGCCGTCCTGCTTTTTCCGGCGGCGCTGCGAGATGCCCAGCGCGCCCAGCAGCAGGATGGCGGCGCCGGCGGCGACGACATTGATGTTGTCCATCAGGGTATCGGCGAAGCCCTTCTCCGCGGGCTTGGGCTCGGCCGGCGCTGCCGGCTTGGCCTGCGCGGCCGGCTTGGCTGCCGGTGCGGCGGGCGTGGCGGTGGCGGCGCCGGCGACGGCGCCCGCCGCGGCGGCGTTCTGCACTTCGCTGCCGGAACGGCTCTTCACCGTCATCAGCTGTTCCAGCTCGTTGACGTTCTTCTCGAGTTCCTTGACGCGGGCCTGGGCCTGCTCCAGTTCGCGCTCGCGCGCGATGCTGTCTTCGGCGCTCGCCGTGGCTGCGCCTTGCGCGCCGGTGGCCGCCTGGGTGGCTTTCGACAGGCGCAGCTGGTCCTGCGATTCGTTGGCGGCGGTCGGGCGTTCCTCGACCTTGGCGCTGATCTTGCCGGCCGCGCTCTGGCCGGCCTGCGGCGTACGCTGCGGAGCGGCGTTGGCCACCTGCCCTGCCAGCTTGTTGCGGTAGGCGTTGAAGTCGGCCGCGTGCGCGACCACGATGCCGCGCGCCTCGGCGTCGCCGCTGCCGCTGCCCCGAATTGCGCCGGAATCCGGCACCGACAGGATCTGGCCCGACTTCAGGCGGTTCATGTTGTTGCCGATGAAGGCGTCCGGATTGGCGCGGTACAGCGCCACCAGCATCATGTCGAGCGAGATGTCGGCAGGCTTGAGCTTGGCGGCGATCTTGCCCAGGGTGTCGCCCTGGCGCACGCGGTAGCTCGAAGGGGTCTCGGCCGCGGCAGCTGCAGGCGCGGCAGCGCGCGGCGCCGGAGCCTGCTGGGCCTGCTGCGGCTGTTGCGTGACCGGCGCTGCCGGCTGCGGCACCGCTGGACGCGGCTGGGCAAGCGGCGCGGACGGCTGGGCCGCTGCCGGGCGGGTCTCGGCCGCCGCCTGGGCCGGCTGGGTGTTACGCAGTTCGGCCGGGTCGAGCAGGAAGGTGTACTCGCGCACCAGGCGGCCGCTGTTCCACGACAGCTCGATCAGCATGTCGACGAAGGGCTCGTTCAGCGGCTGGGTCGAGGAAACGCGGATGAACTGGCGGCCGGCGCGCTGCTCGACATTGAAGCGCAGCGACAGCAGGGCCGGGTTGAATTCGATGTTGGCCGCGCGAAAGGCTTCCGGCGAGGCCAGCTTCACTGCCAGGCTCGATGCATCCTCGCCGGCGGTCGTCGTCAGTTCGATTTCGGCACGCAGCGGCTGGCCGAGTGCCGACAGCACCGTCAGCTTCCCGAGGCCCGCAGCCGAGGCGGCGGACGACAGGAGCACGGCAGTTGCCACGGCCGCGGTGACTGATTTCAGCGCAAATGCCATGAGCGGAGGACGGTGAGGAAAATGCATAATCGGCAGTGAGAGAAAGTTGGCCAGAGGAAAGACGATTTCCCAGGAGTCTCAACATATCATCATGCTCTGGAGCATGCAAGCTCCCAGCGCACAAGCTTGTCGAGGGAGCTGGAGATATGTGGCCAGAATGACCGATGCGGGGAGTGTTCGATAGCGTTTGATTACAAGCGCTTAGCACTATTACAGCAGGTGTGGCAAGGCTGCCAACACGGTGAGGGGCGGTGATTGGTCGTGGTTCCGTCGTCGAGCTCGATGATCTTGCCGTCGCCTATCACCGCGTGGGCGGGAGACCCGCCCACCCTACGGTTACTTGTCCAGCACGATGCGCAGCATGCGGCGCAGCGGCTCGGCCGCGCCCCACAGCAGCTGGTCGCCGACGGTGAAGGCCGACAGGTAATCATTACCCATCGACATCTTGCGCAGGCGGCCGACCGGGATGCCCAGTCCACCGGTGACGGCGGCCGGCGACAGGTCGCGCATCGAGGCTTCGCGGGTGTTCGGCACCACTTTCACCCACTGGTTGTGCGAGGCGATGATGTCGTTGATCTCGTCGAGCGGCACATCCTTGGTCAGCTTGATGGTCAGCGCCTGCGAGTGGCAGCGCATTGCGCCGATGCGCACGCACAGGCCGTCCACCGGAATCGCCCTGGAACCGAAACCTTCGCCGCGGCCGAGGATCTTGTTGGTCTCGGCGCCGGCCTTCCACTCTTCCTTCGACTGGCCGTTGCCCAGGTCCTTGTCGATCCACGGAATCAGGTTGCCGGCCAGCGGCACGCCGAACTGCTTGGTTTCATCAAGGGAGAGGCCATGCTGGGTTGCCAGCACGGTACGGTCGATCTCGAGGATGGCCGAGGCCGGGTCGTCCAGCAGCGGCTTGACGGCGCCGTTGATGGTGCCGAACTGGGTCAGCAGCTCGCGCATGTGCTGGGCGCCGCCGCCCGATGCCGCCTGATAGGTCATGGAGGTCATCCATTCGACCAGGCCCTGCTCGAACAGGCCGCCCAGGCCGATCAGCATGCACGACACGGTGCAGTTACCGCCGATGAAGTTCTTCACGCCGCGCGACATGGCGTTCTTGATGACTTCCTTGTTGACCGGGTCGAGCACGATGACGGCGTCGTCGTTCATGCGCAGGGTCGAGGCGGCGTCGATCCAGTAACCGTTCCAGCCGCTGGCGCGCAGCTTCGGGAACACTTCGGTCGTGTAGTCGCCGCCCTGGCAGGAGATGATGATCTCGCACTTGGACAGTTCGGCGATGTCGGTCGCGCTTTTCAGGGTGGTTTCGTTCTTCGCCATCTTCGGCGCGGCGCCGCCCGGGTTCGAGGTGGTGAAGAACACCGGCTCGATGTGGTCGAAATCGCCCTCTTCCTGCATGCGCTGCATCAGGACCGAGCCCACCATGCCGCGCCAGCCAACCAGGCCTACTAGTTTCATTTTGCTTTCCTTGGAATGTGAATTATTGGAGGGCCGCGACGACCGCGTTGCCCATGTCTTCGGTACCGACCTTATTGGTACCTGCTTCGTAAATGTCGGAGGTGCGCAGGCCCTGGGCCAGCACGCGCTTGACCGCGTTCTCGATGCGGTCGGCCTGTTCGGTACGCCCGAACGTAAAGCGCAGCATCATCGCGGCGGACAGGATGGTCGCCAGCGGATTGGCCACGCCCTGGCCGGCGATGTCCGGCGCCGAGCCGTGCGAGGGCTCGTACAGGCCCTTGTTGTTGGCGTCGAGCGAGGCCGAGGGCAGCATGCCGATCGAACCGGTGAGCATGGCGGCGGCATCCGACAGGATATCGCCGAACATGTTGCCGGTCACGATGACGTCGAACTTCTTCGGCGCGCGCACCAGCTGCATCGCCGCGTTGTCGACGTACATGTGCTCGAGCTCGACGTCCTGGTATTCCTTGTGCACCTCGGTGACGATGTCGCGCCAGAACTGGAAGGTTTCCAGCACGTTGGCCTTGTCGACGCTGGTCACGCGGCGGTCGCGCTTGCGCGCGGCCTGGAAAGCCACGTGGGCGATGCGGCGGATCTCGCCTTCGGCATAGCGCATGGTGTCGAAGCCCTCGCGCTGGCCGGCGAATGGCCCGTCCGGGCATTCGCGCACGCCGCGCGGCTTGCCGAAATAGATGTCGCCGGTCAGCTCGCGGATGATCAGGATGTCCAGGCCCGAGACGACCTCGGGTTTGAGCGTCGAGGCGCCCGCGAGTTCCGGGTACAGGATGGCCGGACGCAGGTTGGCGAACAGGCCGAGTTCGCGGCGCAGGCCGAGGATGGCCTGCTCCGGGCGCAGCGCGCGCTCGAGCGTGTCGTACTTGTAGTCGCCGACGGCGCCGAACAGCACCGCGTCGGCTTCCTTCGCCAGCTTCAGCGTGCCTTCCGGCAGCGGGTGGCCGTGGGCCGCGTAGCCGGCGCCGCCGACCTGGGCGCTTTCCATCTCGAAGGGCTCGCCGAGGGCGTTCAGGACCTTGACCGCCTGGTCCATGATCTCCGGGCCGATGCCGTCACCCGGCAGGATTGCGATTTTCATGCGGTCTCTCTTTATCAGATCGTGTTGGCCAGCCACGGCTGGGCTGCCAGGTGGCGCTGCTCGAAGGCGCGGATGTCGTCGGCATGGCGCAGGGTCAGGCCGATGTCGTCCAGGCCGTTCAGCAGGCAGTACTTGCGGAAGTCGTCGATGGCGAAGCCGTAGGAGATGCTGCCGTCCTGGGTGCCGACGCGCTGCTTTTCCAGGTCCACCACCAGCGTGAAGCCCGGATTCGCCTCCACCGCCTTGAACAGCCCATCCACCTCTTCTTCCGACAGGACGATCGGCAGCAGGCCGCTCTTGTAGCAGTTGTTGAAGAAGATGTCGGCGAAGCTCGGCGCCACGATGGCGCGGAAGCCATACTGCTGCAGGGCCCAGGGCGCGTGCTCGCGCGAGGAGCCGCAACCGAAGTTCTTGCGCGCCAGCAGGATCGAGGCGCCCGCGTAGCGCGGCTGGTTCAGCACGAAGTCCGGGTTGAGCGGGCGGGTGCTGCAATCCTGGCCCGGCTCGCCGTGGTCCAGGTAGCGCCACTCGTCGAATAGATTCGGGCCGAAGCCGGTGCGGCGGATCGATTTCAGGAACTGCTTCGGAATGATGGCGTCGGTGTCGACGTTGGCGCGATCCAGCGGCGCCACCACGCCTTCGTGTACGGTGAATTTATCCATGGCCGCTCCGGCTCCCTTTTCTAGAATGTTATTTGCCGCCGGCGCTGGTGACGACCTGGCCGACCTTCTGCACGTCCTTGCCAATGCCCGAGATGGTGTTGCAGCCGGTGAGGACGATGGCGGTCAGGGTGAGTGCGATTATTTTCTTCATGATGTTCCTGTAGTACGGTTAAAACGGTATTAACGCTCTAGAAGGCGCGTACGTCGACAAAGTGGCCGGCGATTCCCGCGGCGGCGGCCATGGCCGGCGAGACCAGGTGGGTGCGGCCGCCCTGCCCCTGGCGTCCCTCGAAGTTGCGGTTCGAGGTCGAGGCGCAGCGCTCGCCCGGCTCCAGGCGGTCGGCGTTCATGGCCAGGCACATCGAGCAGCCCGGCTCGCGCCATTCGAAGCCGGCTTCCTTGAAGATGCGGTCGAGGCCTTCGCGCTCGGCCTGCTCCTTCACCAGGCCCGAGCCCGGCACCACCATCGCCAGCTTGACGTTGGCGGCGCGCCGGCGGCCGCGCACGACCTCGGCGGCGGCGCGCAGGTCTTCGATGCGCGAGTTGGTGCAGGAGCCGATGAAGACCTTGTCGATCTTGATCTGGTCGATCGGGGTGTTCGGCGCCAGGTCCATGTAGGCCAGGGCCTTTTCGATGGCGCCGCGGCGCACGGCGTCGCTTTCCTCGCGCGGATCGGGCACGCGGCCGTCCACGGAAACCACCATCTCGGGCGAGGTGCCCCAGGTGACCTGCGGGCGGATCTCCGCTGCGTCGAGCTCCACGACCGTGTCGAACACGGCGCCTTCGTCCGAGTGCAGGGTGCGCCAGTAGGCGACCGCTTGGCTCCACTGCTCGCCCTTGGGCGAGAACGGACGGCCCTTGACGTAGTCGATGGTGGTGTCGTCCACCGCGACCATGCCGGCGCGCGCGCCCGCTTCGATCGCCATGTTACAGACCGTCATGCGGCCTTCCATCGACAGGGCGCGGATGGTCGAGCCGCCGAATTCGATGGCGTAGCCGGTGCCGCCGGCGGTGCCGATCTTGCCGATCACGGCCAGCACGATGTCCTTGGCGGTCACGCCCGGCGGCAGTTCGCCCTCGACCTGCACCAGCATCGATTTCGATTTCTTGGCAAGCAGGGTCTGGGTGGCCAGCACGTGTTCGACTTCCGAGGTGCCGATGCCGTGCGCCAGGCAGCCGAAGGCGCCATGGGTGCTGGTGTGCGAGTCGCCGCAGACCACGGTCATGCCGGGCAGCGTGGCGCCCTGCTCCGGGCCGATCACGTGGACGATGCCCTGGCGCTTGTCGTTCATGTCGAAGTAGGTCAGGCCGAAGCTCCTGGCGTTGCCGTCCAGGGTTTCGACCTGCAGGCGCGAGGTCGGGTCGGCGATGCCGTGGGCGCGGTCGGTGGTCGGCACGTTGTGGTCGGCCACGGCCAGGTTGGCCGAGGTACGCCATAGTCCGCGCCCTGCTTCGCGCAGGCCTTCGAAGGCTTGCGGACTGGTGACTTCGTGCACCAGGTGGCGATCGATATAGAGGACTGTGGTGCCATCGGCGTCGGCACGCACGACATGGGAATCCCAGAGTTTGTCGTAGAGCGTTTTTTGCATGGTCTATCCGGTGAACGCGGTACCCCTTATGCGGGGACGATTTTTGATTATGCCATAATTGTGCACTGCCGCACCAAGCCGGGGCAACGCATTTTTCTGCCAATCAAGTCGAAAGTATGCAAATATTATTTGCATAGACAACTCAGCATGCAAATAAAAAAAAGCCTGAGCGGGGAAGCTCAGGCTTTTGTATGCGATTTTGTCACAGAGCGGCGCACTGGCCGCCTTGCGCACTGCGGTAATTACCTACGCGGCCAGGCGCACGTTCGAACGGCCGCCGTCCATCAGGAAGGACAGGCCGACCACCAGCACCAGTTCGCCTTCGGCCGAGCGCGCGGTACCGGTGATGCCTTCGACCGACAGCGCGGTCATCGGTTTGATCACCAGGTCGGCCGTGCCGTCCACGGCGTTCACCGCCAGGATGTAGGGCTGCGGGGCGTTGATGACGATGCCGACGCGTTCCGAGCAGGCTTCGTAGCCCAGCGCCAGGGCCAGCGAACGCACCGGCAGCGGGCGTCCCTGGTCCTTCAGCACCGGGGCTCCGCCCACGCACTGGAACTCTTCCGGCAGCTCGACAACGCGCTCGACGACGGCCATCGGCAGCGCCAGCGAGGCGCCCGAGGTCGACACCAGCATGGTCGGGACGATCGACAGTTCGATCGGCAGGCGGATCGCGAACTTGGTGCCATGGCCGAGCGAAGAATCGATGCGGATCGCGCCGCGGTTCTTTTCGACCGCCGTCTTGACCACGTCCATGCCCACGCCGCGGCCCGACACCGAGGAAGCCACTTCCTTGGTCGAGAAGCCCGGCAGGAACACCAGCTGGTAGGCGTCGTCGTCGTTGGGGGCGCCGTTCTCGCCGATCAGGCCCTTGTCGATCGCCTTGCGGCGCAGCTTGACCGGGTCCATGCCCTTGCCGTCGTCCTGCAGCACGATCATGACGCTGTTGGCTTCCTGCCACGCCTTGAGCAGGATGAAGGCCTTGGCCGGCTTGCCGGCGGCGACGCGCTCTTCCGGCGACTCGACGCCGTGGTCCAGGGCGTTCCTCAGCATGTGCACCAGCGGGTCGTACAGGCTGTCCACCACGACGCGGTCGACTTCGGTCTCGGCGCCTTCGATGGTCAGCTCGACGTCCTTGCCGAGGTCCTTGGCCAGTTCGCGCACCAGGCGCGGGAATTTCTGGAACAGGCGGCCCACCGGCTGCATGCGGGTCGCCAGCGTGGCGCGCTGCAGTTCGGCCGAGTAGCGCGAGGCGCGTTCCAGGGTCTCGGTGAGCGTTGCCATCAGGGCGGCGGCCGGACCTTCGAACTTGAACTGCTGCAGGCGCTCGAGCAGCACGGCGGCCTGGTTGGCGGCCTGCACCGATTCGCCCGCCACTTCCAGCAGCGCGTCGAGCTTGACCGCATCGATACGGATGCTTTCGTCCTTGGCCGGGGCCGCGGCGGCGCGCGCATCGGCGACCTTGTCGTTCTGGCGGCGATCGACGCCATCCCAGCCGCCCTGTTTCGCAGCCGGCGTGGCTTCAGCGACGGACGCGGCGGCAGGCGCGGCGACGGCAGGCGCAGCGGCCACGGCCGATCCGGCCGCAATCGCGGAGCCCGCAGGCACCACGGCGTTGTACATGCCGACCCAGTCCAGGCCATCTTCGCCAGCGGCCGGAACCGGAGCCGAGGCGGCGGCCGGCGCTGCCGCAACCGGGGCGGCCACGGTGGGTGCCGGTGCGGCCACAGGCGCCGGCGCGGCTGCCGGCGCGCTGGTCGCGCCCTTGCCTTCGATCGCGTCCTTCAGGATGCGTTCGAGGGCTTCCGGCATTTGCGCCAGGCTTTCCGGCGGGGTGCCGTTGTTCAGGTCATTGAGCTGGTCCGCCACGAAGCCCGAGGCCTCGAGCGCGGCTTCGATCGCCAGCGGCGTCACCGGCGCGGCGCCGGTGCGCAGGGCGTCGAACAGGTTCTCGGTCAGGTGGCAGGCGGCGACCAGCGCGGGCAGGCCCATGAAGCCGGCGCCGCCCTTGATCGTGTGGAAGGAACGGAACACCGCATTCAGGGTTTCCTTGTTGTCCGGATCGCGTTCGAGGCGCAGCAAATGTTCTTCAACATTCACCGCAAGGTCCATCGCCTCGACGACGAAGTCCTTGAGCATATCGTCCATTAGAACCCCAGATCGGCCAGAAGATCGTCAACGTTGTCCTGGTTCAGCGCCGTATCCGGCACCGACGGGCCCTGCATCAGCGGCGCGGGCGCGGCCGGCACTTCTTTCTTCGCCAGCTTTTCCTTCAGGTCGGCCGGCGCGCTGTCGCGCAGCAGCTGCGCCAGTTCCGATTCCACGGTCTGGGTGATCTTGACTACTTTCTTGATCAGCTGGCCGGTGATGTCCTGGAAGTCCTGGGCCATCATGATCTCGAGCAGGCGCGCCTTCTCGGCTTCGGTGGCTTCGTTCACGGCGGTGGCGAACTGGCGCGAATCGCCGGCCAGGGCCTTGAATTCGTCCAGGCTCAGCTTGCCCGAGAACAGGTCGGCCCAGCGGGTTTCCATGTCCTTGGCCTGCTTCGACAGCAGGTCCTGCGCCGGCATGCCGTCGTCCAGGGTGTTCAGCACCTTGTTGGCGGCCTGTTCGGTCAGGGTGGCGACGTATTCCAGGCGGTCCTGGGCGTCGACGATGGCCGAGGACGCCTCGGTCAGCGCCTTGTCGTAGCCGAGCTCGCGCAGCGAATCGTGCAGCAGGCGCACGATGCCGCCGAGGCGTTCGAACATGGCGTGTTCGCCGTCGCTGGCCACGGCCGGCACGGACGCCGCAGCCGGCGCAGCTGCCGCGGCCGCCACTGGAGCGGCAGCGGCGATCGCCGGCGCACTTGCCGCCGATACCTGGTCGAACAGGGAGTCGAGGTCGTCTTCGTCTGCGACAGCTGCCGCAGCTGGGGCCGGTGCGGGCTCGGCCGCCGGCGCCGGGGCAGGAGCGTTGGCGCGCTGCGCCGCCACTTCCTCGAATAGTGCGTCGAAATCGTCAGCGGCGTCGGTCATAATCCCTGCTTCTCCATGGTGTATAAGTTCGCAATCAGCGGTATTCAGTAGTGTTTACTGCGACCATCCGGGATGGTCCAAAGTCTGCATGCGAGTGTAGCAGCGTAGTTGCCACAGGTAAATCTCGGCGACGGAGACACAACAAAATGGACAGCGAAACTTAATTCCGCGACAATTAAATGGCACGGTTCCTGAATGTTTACACAAGGGAGGTGTTGTTTTTCGTAACTCGATGGTTCTTCTTATCACGGCGCTGCAGTTGCCGAGCAATAAGAACCCAGAGTTTGATCAAGCTCAACAGTTTGCGTTCTTGCAATCGCCGCCGCGCCCGGTACGCCCCAGAATGGCGTGGCCATTGGAGGAGTCATCATGTACCGCAAAATCCTGATCACCACCGACGGCTCGGCCGTGTCGCAGCATACGGCCTGCGCCGGCGTCAAATTTGCGCAACAGATGGGCGCCGAGGTGCTGGCCCTGTTCGTCGCGCCCGATTATCAGTATCCCGTGTACGTGGAAATCATTCCGCCCTCCTATCCGAGCGAAGAAGAATATATCGCGCAGATGTGCCGCATGGGCGAGGAGTACATGGGAAGAATCATGCGCTCCTGCGCTGGCGCCGGCCTGAAGCACAGTTGCATGACCGCGTTTTCCGACACCGCGGCCCTCAAGATCGTCGATATCGCCGAGCAGGAAGGCTGCGACCTGATCTTCATGGGATCGCACGGCCGCAGCGGCTGGGGCCAGCTGTTGCTCGGCAGCGTCACCAACAAGGTGTTGTCGCACACGACCAAGCCGGTGCTGGTGCACCGCCTGATCAGTGAGCCCGCACCTGCTTGACAACGCGGTCGGCGTGAAGAAAGTACGACAGATGCCACTGCCGTCCTGTGTTAGCCTGCATTGGGAAGCACTGAATCAGTGCTTCCCTAGGTCATCGTTGCTTTCACCGAGAAGGATGGTTTTATGATTCGCATCGTCATTGCCGACGACCACACGATCATGCGCGAAGGACTCAAGCGCATCCTCGATGGTGCGCCGGATATCGAGATCGCCGGAGAGGCGACCAACGGTTTCGAAGTGCTGGCCCAGGTACGCCAGGGCGGCTTCGACCTGCTGCTGCTCGACCTGTCGATGCCGGGCCGTAGCGGCGTCGACCTGATCCGCCAGGTTCGCAGCGAGGCGCCCAAGCTGGCGATTCTGATCCTGACCATGCACGAGGAAGAACAGTACGCGGTGCGGGCGATCCGCGCCGGCGCCCAGGGCTACCTCACCAAGGAAAGCGCGGGCACCCAGCTGGTGGGCGCGATCCGCAAGGTGGCGTCGGGACGTCCCTATATCAGTACCGAAGTGGCCGAGCAGCTGGCACTCAATATCATGGCACCGAACGAACAGCTGTTGCATAAACAGCTGTCCGACCGTGAATTCGAGGTGTTTTCGCACCTCGTCGGTGGCAAGTCGATCACCGAAATCGCCAACAGCCTGCACCTGTCGGTCAAGACGGTCAGCACCCACAAGACCCGGATCATGCAGAAGATGGGCATGAGCTCGCTGTCGGAAATGGTCCAGTACGCCGTGGCGCACCGGCTGTTGTCCCCGATGAAAGCCTAGGATTAAGAAGTCTTAGACACGCCACCAGCGGTTTTGTGCCGCAGGTGGCCCCCGCCAGGGGGGCACCCACCTCCCCCTCGCACTGCCACTCCTCCTACAGCGCCTCGCTGACCTCTTCCTCTGTAGTTCAACATCAGGGGTCAGATTATTCCTACAAGCCTGTCAGCCTTCCTACCTACATATTCAGCCATCGCTGATATCCGTGCCGGACTCGTGTTGGCATACTGAATTCAGCGTTTCGACTTGCTTGCGATCCAAGTCCCAGCGTGAGCCCGCTGCTCCGCCCCGTGGTCGCCGAAACCCTGAGTCTTTCACCTGGAGATGAGCATGCAGTCCCAGCCAACGTCAGAACAACGCAACGTCACCCAGCCGACCATGCACTCCCCCATGGAAGCCGGCCGCCAGCGCCAGGGACGCCTCTGGTCCAATCTCAAGGAAGTCTGCGACCTGCTCCGCATCCCGGCCAGTGTCTCGGTGACCTCCGAAGAATTGCTGTTCCAGCATGTCCAGTTCAAGACCGGCCAGCGCGTCCACACCATCGGCCAGGCCTTCGACACCCTGTACATCGTCAACTCGGGTTTCCTGAAAACCGTACTCATCGACGAGTTCGGCAACGAACAGGTGCTGAGCTTCCCGATGAAGGGCGACATGCTGGGCGTGGATGGCATCCACACCCGCCACTACGCCTCGGAAGCGGTGGCCCTGTCCGACTGCGACCTGATCCTGCTGCCGTTCAAGAAACTCACCGCCCTCGGCCGCGTCCACGCCGAGCTCGAGAACATGATGTACGGCGTCATGAGCCGCGAGCTGGTGCGCGAGCAGACCATGATCGGCATGCTCGGCGCCCTCTCGGCAGAAGCGCGCGTGGCCCGCTTCCTGGTCTCGCTGGCCGACCGCTTCGCCGCGATGGGCTACTCGAGCAAGCTGTTCAACCTGCGCATGACCCGCCACGAGATCGGCAGCTACCTCGGCCTGACCCTGGAAACCGTCAGCCGCACCCTGTCGGCCTTCAACGAGATCGGCCTGATCACCGTCGACCAGCGCACCATCGGCATCAAGGACGCCGAAGCGCTCAAGACCCTGCGCCGCCTGCCGCCTTCGCGCTCGCGCACCAAGGGTGGCGCCAAGCAGAAGGCCGAGAGCGAGCAGCCGGGCGACGACCAAGTGCTGGCCACTGCCTGAACAGCTCGTAGCTAAAAAACAACAAGGCCGGTGCCCGCGAGGGCTCCGGCCTTGGTTCTATACGTGGTGTTGCTTTCGTAGCGTGGGCGGCTTTGCCGCCCACGCGTTCAAACCCGGCGAGATCTGCCTGCGGGTAGTTTCAACTGCTAACTATCACCGCGTGGGCAGGAAACCTGCCCACCCTACGATATAGAAGTGGTGTAGCGTCATTGATCCCGCGACAACACCCCATTGTTCACCCGCACCCGGTCGCCCTGGCGGAAGCCCGGATCGTTCTCGAACTGCAGGGTCTGGGTCGCGCCACTGTTCGCATAGCGCACGATGACTTCATAACGCTGGTCGCGGTTCATGTTGCGCTGGACATTGCGCCCTGCCAGGCCGCCGGCCACTGCGCCGGCCACCGTGGCCGCGGTGCGGCCGCTGCCGCTGCCGACCTGGCTGCCGAGCAGGCCGCCGATGACGGCGCCGCCCGCGGTACCCAGGTAGTTGCCATTACCCGACACTTCGATCACATTGACCGCCTCCACGGTGGCGCAGTTGGTGCAGTAGCGCGCCTGGCGCGGTTCGCTGACGCGCGCACCCGCCAGCAGCGGACGGCCCAGCACCGAGGTGGTGGTACGGCCGTTGGCGCGGATGGTGGCGGTCACGCGGCTGTCCGGGGCAATGCGGTCGGCGTTGCGGATGGTATACACGCCGTCGTACTCGCCCGGCCGGACTTCCGGCAGGAAGAACACGCCGCGGGCGCCGGCAATCGCCACTTCGGCACGGCCGCCTGGCGTGCCGAACACCGTGAAGCGCAATTCATTACCCGGGCTCAGATCCGGACTGCCCTGTACGTTGAAGCGCTCGATTGCCAGGTTAGTCGCCAGCTGGCCGCGCTGCTGGCGCGGCGCGTTTGGCTGCAGCAGCGATTCGCTCAGCAGATTGGTGGCAACCTGGTTGCCCAGGCGCAGGTTGGCGGTGACGCCGCTTTCCGGACGGATGCGGTCGTGGGTGCCGATGGTATAGGTGCCGGTGTACTGGCCCGGCTCGACTTCGGTCAGGTTCAGGTTGCGGGTGGCGCCGTCGATGCGCAGGGTCGCGATGCCGCCGGGGCTGCCGTACAGGTCGAAATGCAGCTCGACGCCGGGCGTCAGGCGGCGTACTTCTTCCACGTTGAATCCGTTGATGACCGGCCCATAGGCGCGGTTCTGGTATTGCTGGGCCTGGGCGGTAGCGCTACCCGTCAGGACCGGTCCAAGCATCATTGCCGCAGCGAACGCGGCCTGCAGCAGCTTACTGAAAACCATGGCTTCGCCTCCCCTTGTCGATTGGCAGTACAGGATCACCTTTTATCTGCAGGGAATTGTCGCTCGGGCACGACAAGGGGTCGGTACGCTATCGTACGCAGTGGACGGCGTCCCCGGATGTCACATAGATGCTGTCGCCCGGCTCCGGGCGGATCGCATGGCCACCCGTAAAGGCGCCGAAGGACGGCAGGATCATGCGGTCCTGCCCGACCACGAAGCACGGCAGGCGCAGCGCATCGAAACGGGTCGCCAGCACGTAGACCGGATGGATGTGGCCGGCCAGGGCGTAGCCCGGGGTGGCGAGATCCGGGTGGTGGCAGAAGGCGAAGGGGCCGAGCGCGTGCGGCTCGTCCACCAGGTCGATGCCCAGCGCCGCGGCCGGGTCGCCCGCGTGGCGGTCGTGGTTGCCGCGCACCAGCGTCAGCTGCAAGTCGCGGCGGCGCTCGCGCCAGGCCAGCATGGCCTGCTGGGTGGCGCTGGCATGGGCGGCGCGCGCATGCAGGAAGTCGCCCAGGAATGCGATGTGGCGCGCACCGTGCGCCTCGACCAGGGCGTCCAGCCCTGCCAGGTTCTCGGTGGTGGTCCCACGCGGCACCGGCACCCCGAGGGCGCGGAAGGCCGCCGCCTTGCCGAAATGGATGTCGGCAATGACCAGCATCTTTTCATGCGGCCAGTACAGCGCCTTCTGCGGCAGCAGCAGGAGCGTCTCGCCGGCGACACGGACTGCAACGCTGCTCATGCCGCTGCCGCCTTTTCGAGTTCGCGCACCATGCGCGCCACGCGGTCGGACAGCTTCTCGGTGCTGACCTTCTCGCGGAAGCGCTCGACCATCAGCGCGAAGCCGAAAGGCGTGGCGCGCTTGACCTCGCGATAAGCGACGCGGCGCCCGTGCAGTTCGACCAGCGTCTCGCGCAGGCGCGTCAGCTCCAGCTCCTGCTCCAGCACTTCGCGCTGGGCCTGGGTGAGCAGCAGGTTGCCCGCATCGTGCTTGCGGAAGACCTCGAAGAACAGCGAAGACGAGGCCTGCAGCTGGCGGTTCGACTTCGGCTGGCCGGGATAGCCCTGGAACACCAGGCCGGCGATGCGCGCCACCTCGCGGAAGCGCTGCTGTGACAGCTGGGTCGCATTCAGGCTGCCCAGCACGTCTTCCAGCAGGCAGTCGGTGCTGAACAGATCCACCTCGGAACCCATTTCCGCGGCAAAGATGCGGGACCAGTCCACCGGTTCGGGCGCGAGCAGCTCGAAGCCGTAATCGTTGATCGCGATCGAGAAGGTCGAGGGCTGCATGCGGCCGATCCGATAGGCGAACAGCGAGGCCAGTCCCATGTGCACCGAGCGCCCCGCGAAGGGATAGACGAACAGGTGCCAGCCTTCGCGGCTCTTCATGCTCTCGATGACCAGGGTCTCGCTGGTCGGCAATGCCGACCAGCGGCACTGGATCTCGATCAGCGGCCGCAGCGCTTCCATCTCGGGGCTGTCGTAGATGCCTTCGGACGCCAGGCGCAGCTCTTCCAGCGCCGCATGCGCCAGTTCGGACGACATCGGCATCTTGGCGCCCTGCCAGCGCGCAATCGCCCCGCGGTTGCTGGTGGCGCGCTTGACGAACGCCGTCATCTCGTGCACGCGCACGAATTCCAGGATGCGCCCGCCGAACAGGAAGTGGTCGCCGGGCTTGAGGCGTGAGATGAAGGATTCCTCGACGCTGCCGATGCGGCCCCCGCTCATGTATTTCACGGAGATGGTGGAATCGGACACGATGGTGCCGATGCCCATGCGGTGGCGTCGTCCGATCGCCGTATCCGGCACCCGGTACACGCCCTCCTCGTCCGGCAGCACGCGCCGGTATTCCGGATAGGCCAGCAGGCTCTGGCCGCCGCGCGCGACGAAATCGAGTGCCCATTGCCATTCTTCCTCGTCCAGGTTGCGGTATGACCAGGCGCGCCTGACTTCCTGGTACAGCTCACTGGAAATGAAACCGCCGCCCAGCGCCACCGTCACCAGGTGCTGCACCAGCACGTCGAAGGGTTTGTTGGGCACGTAGCGCCCCTCGATGCGGCGCGCCGCCACCGCCTTCTTGGCGCCGGCCGCCTCCAGCAGTTCCAGGCTGTTGGTCGGCACCAGGGTCACGCGCGAGACCCGCCCCGGCGCATGGCCGCTGCGCCCGGCGCGCTGCAGCAGGCGCGCGATGCCCTTGGCGCTGCCCACCTGCAGCACGCGCTCGACCGGCAGGAAGTCCACGCCCAGGTCCAGGCTGGCGGTGCAGATGACCGCCTTCAGCTCGCCTTTCTTGAGCCCCATCTCGACCCATTCGCGCACCTCGCGGTCGAGCGAGCCGTGGTGCAGCGCGACGATGCCGGCCCAGTCGGGCCGCTCGTCGATGATGTTCTGGTACCAGATCTCCGACTGGGCGCGGGTATTGGTGAACACCAGGGTCGCTTCGTGCAGCTCGATCTCGCGGATCACCGGACCGAGCATCTGCAGGCCCATGTGGCCGCCCCAGGGGAAGCGCGCCACGTTCTCCGGAATCAGGCAGTCCACCTCGATTCTCTTGCGCATATCGCCCTCGACCAGCACGCCCTCGTCGCCACCGAGCAGCACGTGGCGCGCCAGGTCCAGGTTACCCATGGTGGCCGAGACGCCCCACACCAGCAGTTCCGGGCGCCAGCGGCGCAGGCGCGCCAGCGCCAGCTGCACCTGCACGCCGCGCTTGCTGCCCATCAGTTCGTGCCATTCGTCGATGACGATCATGTCCAGGTGCCTGAACTGCTCGGCGGCTTGAGCGTGGCTCAGCATCAGCGACAGGCTCTCGGGCGTGGTCACCAGGGTGGCCGGCATCTTGCGCGACTGGCGCGCGCGCTCGGCCGAGCCGGTGTCGCCGGTGCGCGCGCCTACCTGCCACTCGGGCATGAGCTGGGCAGCGGACTCTTCCAGCGCGCGCATGGTGTCGGCGGCCAGGGCGCGCATCGGGGTGATCCACAGCACCCGCAGGCCGGCCGTGTGGCGGCCGGTCTTGAGGCCGGCGCGCTGCAGGGCCGCGAACCAGACGGCGAAGGTCTTGCCGGCGCCGGTATTCGCATGCAGCAGGCCGGACTGGCCTTTCAAGGCCGCTTTCCACACCTTGCGCTGGAAGGGGAACACGGTCCAGCCGCGCGCGGCGAACCAGGCGTCGATGCGTTCGGTGACAGGATTCTTGCTCATGCACCAGCCGCGGCCAGCAGGCCTTTCAAGGTGTCGAGGGTATCGGCCTCCTCTACCGGCTTGTCGAAACGGCGCCGCAGGATGCGCGGGAAGCGCACCGCGATGCCGGCCTTGTGCCGCGTCGACAGGGCGATGCCCTCGAAGCCGATCTCGAACACCATGGTCGGCTTCACCGAGCGCACCGGCCCGAATTTCTCGATGGTGGTCTTGCGCACCGCATTGTCGACCTGCTGGATCTCGGCGTCCGTGAGCCCGGAATAGGCCTTGGCGAAGGGGACCAGCTTGCGTTCCCCGCCCTCCCCGTCCCACACCGCGAAAGTGTAGTCGGTGTAGAGCGAGGCGCGGCGGCCGCTGCCGGCCTGGGAGTAGATCAGCACCGCGTCCACCGTGTAGGGATCGACCTTCCACTTCCACCAGGTGCCGACGTCCTTGGTGCGGCCCACGCCGTACTGGGCGCTCCTCGCCTTGAGCATCATGCCTTCCACGCCGCGCTCGCGCGATTCGCTGCGCAAGCTGGCCAGCACTTCCCAGCTGTCGGCCCGGATCACGGGCGAGAGCCGCAGTTGCGGCAGGTCGATCGCCGCCACCTCGGTTTCCATCAGCGCGCGCCGCTCGTGCTGGGGCAGCGCGCGCAGGTCGACGCCGCCGAATTCGAGCAGGTCGTAGCAGCACAGCACCGCCGGCAGTTCATTGAGCAGCTTGGCGCTGAGGGTCTTGCGGCCGATGCGCTTCTGCAGGTCGGCAAAGGGCGCAGGCGCATCGACGCCGGGATGCCAGATCAGGACTTCGCCATCGAGCACCGTGCCTTCCGGGATGCGCACATTGGCCAGCTCGGGAAAGCGCTCGGTGATCAGGTCTTCGCCGCGCGACCACAGGAAGTTCTGGCCGCCGCGGCGCACCAGCTGGGCGCGGATGCCGTCGTACTTCCACTCCACCTGCCAGTCGTCGATTTCCCCCAGCGCGGCGGGTTCGCCCTGCAGCTGGTGCGCCAGGAAGAAGGGATAGGGCTGGCCGCCGCGCAGGGTGTGTTCTTCATCGGACTGCGCGGCGATCAGCTGCAGGAAGCTGGTGGCGGTCGGCCGCACCGAGTTGTCGGTCCAGCCCATCAGCCGCTGGGCGATCAGCTTGCTGTCGACCGCCGCAATCGCCGCCAGCGCGCGTGTCACCAGGAGGCGCGATACGCCGACCCGGAAACCTCCGCCGATCAGTTTGACGAACAGGAAGCGTTCGCGCCAGTCGAGTTCATCCCAGGCCGCATACAGGGCCTCCCTGATCGTGCCCGGGTCGGCGCCGCGCAGCGGGCCGATCCTCTGCTCCATCCACTCGGCCAGCCCGACGTCGCTGCGCCGCGTGGGCGGCGGCAGGATGTGGGCGATGGTCTCGGCCATGTCGCCCACCGCATGGTAGGACTCGTCGAACAGCCACTCGTCCAGGCCCGCGTACTCGATCGCGTACTGGCGCAGCAATTTCGTCGGTACGGCTTGCCGTGGCTTGCCGCCGGCGAGGAAGTACACGGCCCAGGCCGCGTTTTCGGGGGCGGCGTGCGAGAAATAGGATTGCAGGGCGTCGAGCTTGCGGGTGGTGGAGGTGGTTTCGTCGAGTTCGGCGTAGAGGCGGGCGAATTCACGCATCGGGCGCTCCTTCCGCTTCCCCTTCCTTCGGCGCCTTGTTCGCCGCCGCGCCGGCCGGAGGACTTGCCTCGTCCTCTTCCTCGTCGCCGTACTCGGTATCGAAGCCCTTGGCATCCAGCCCGTTCTGGCACAGCCAGCGCACCATGGTCGGGATCGAGCCGTGGGTGACGATGATCTGCTGGGCTTCGGTAGCCTTGATGGCGCTCATCAGGCCGGGCCAGTCGGCGTGATCCGACAGCACGAAGCCGCGGTCGACGCCGCGCCGGCGCCGTGCGCCGCGCAGCAGCATCCAGCCGCTGGCGAAGGAATCGCTGTAGTCGCCGAAGCGCTTCATCCAGGGCGAGCCGCTGGCGGACGGCGGCGCGATCACGATCGCGCGCCGCAAGGCCGCCTTGTCGATCTCGCCCACCATGACGGTCTCGGGCAGCTCGACCCCACCTACCCGATAGACCCGGTTGAGCGGCTCCACCGCTCCATGGCAGACGATCGGCCCGATCGACGCATCCAGGCGCGACAGGATGCGCTGGGCCTTCCCAAACGCGTAGGCGAACACCACGCTGCAGCGCCCTTCCTCGGCATTGCGGCGCCACCAGGCATTCATCTCGTCGATGACCTGCTGCTCGGGGTCCCAGCGGTAGATCGGCAGGCCGAAGGTGGATTCGGTGATGAAGGTGTCGCAGCGCACCGGCTCGAAGGGCGCGCAGGTCTTGTCCGGCTCCACCTTGTAGTCGCCGGACGCGACCCAGACCTCGCCGCCGCACTCCATGCGGATTTGCGCCGAGCCAAGCACATGGCCGGCCGGGTGCAGCGAGATGGTGACACCATTATGGGTAATCGTTTCGCCGTATTCCAGGCCCTGCACGTGGATGTCGCCCAGGCGCGATGTGAGCACGCCCACGCCGGGCGCGGCTGCCAGGTAATGCCCGTGACCATAGCGCGCATGGTCACCGTGGGCATGCGTGATCACGGCCCGGTCGACCGGGCGCCAGGGATCGATGTAGAACCCTCCAGGTACGCAATACAAGCCTTCCTTGCGGACGACGACCATGTCCCCCATGCGGTCCCTTCACATAAAATGCGCGCCTTAAGCCGGCTCGAGAAACTCGGCCAGGAAGGTGCGCGGTTCTTCCTGGTCGGGAAATTCCAGTGTCACCTGGTCTCCGGCAACGGCGACGATCACGCCCTCGCCATGCTTCGGCGCCCTGACGCGGCTGCCGACCTCGAACTTCGGGCCGGAAGACGCGGGCGCCGGTTCGCGGTCGAACTCGTCGTCGCGGATCTCGATTTCTTCGAGCGCCAGCGCCGGCGGGTTCAGGCAGTTGTCGCACTTGCAGCACTTCTCGAAGCCCTCGACTTCGTCGCCAAAGTAATCCAGCAACAGCTTCCAGCGACAGAATCCGCTTACCGCATAGCCTACCATTTGCTCGAGCGCTTCGCGGTCCCGTTCAGCCTTCTGAACATATACCTCCGCCAGTTGCCCGAACACTTGCGGGTCAGGCTCCCCCTTGGCCAACACGTACTCGAGCTTGCGGTTCTGGCGCAGCAACTTGCCGTCCTTGAGCAGCTTGATGCACACCTTGAGCTTGGCTTCGCCCGCCTCTTCCAGCGCTTCTTCCAGTCGCGCGGTGGTGACAGGCGCCTCTTGCGCCAGCTCGCGCACGACGGTATAGACCGTCTGCAGCTCGGCCGCCGCCGGATAGTGCTTGACCAGGAAGAATTGCTGGATACGCTTGTCGTCCTGCAGGAACAGCAGCGTGCAGCTGGCGTCCAGCCCGTCGCGTCCGGCGCGGCCCGATTCCTGGTAATAGGATTCGAGGTTGGCGGGAATCTGCAGGTGGATCACGAAGCGGGTATCGCTCTTGTCGATACCCATGCCGAAAGCATTGGTGGCGACCATCACGCGCCGCTCGCCGTCCATGAACAGGTCCTGGTTCAGCTTGCGCTCGGCGCTGGACAGCTTGCCGTGGTAGATCGTGACCGATTCGCCGGCCTCTTCCAGCACCGCCAGCATCTCTTCGGCCATCTTGACGGTGGCGGCGTAGACGATGCCGGTTCCTTCCGTCTCCTGCACCAGCTTGCGTGCCTGCATCAGCTTTTCCTGGGGATTGGTCACCTGGATCACGCTGTAATGCAGATTCGGCCGGTAGATGCCGGTGTTGATGACGTTCAGCTTGCGGCCCAGCTGCTTGCCGATGTCGGCCATGACCTCGTCGGTCGCGGTCGCCGTCAGGGCCAGCACCGGCGGCTTGCCGAGGGCGTCGAGGGCGGCGGACAGGCCGATGTAGGCCGGGCGGAAGTCGTGCCCCCATTGCGAGATGCAGTGGGCTTCGTCGACCACAACGATGTCGAGCGTGACCTGCTGGAGCACGGCGATGAATTCGGGCGAGACCAGGCGTTCCGGGGTGCAGAACACGATCTCGCAGGCTTCGCTGGCGATCGCCTCGATCGCGGCCGCTTCCTCCTCGGCGTTGAGGCTGCTGTTGACCTGGACCGAACGGATGCCCAGTTCTTCGAGTTTTTCGAGCTGGTCCTTCATCAGGGAAATCAGGGGTGAGACGACGATGGTGATCCCTTCGAGCATCTTGGCGGGGATCTGGTAGCACAGCGACTTGCCGCCGCCGGTAGGCATGATCGCCAGCGTGTCCTTGCCGTCGAGGACGCTATCGATGATGCGTTGCTGGCCGTCGCGCAGCTGTTCGATCCCGAAGGTGGAACGGAGCAGGCGGCGGATGGTATTGCGGCGCACGGCGAGCAGGCCGCGGTGCAGGAGTTTGGGTTCGTGTCGGGTCATGATGGAGGCTACTCTATGCCCGCCGCATCACGGCACATATAGGACGCAGCCTACCTCACCCGTAGGAACTCAACTTTTCACATAACTAAAATTCATCGTGACAATGTCACAAGGTTTACTCCTACAAACCCACGGAGGTTTTGCCGATGGTTACCGTCGAGAGGAGTGACTAAGATGACACCATCCTCACTACGCATCTCAACCGATCAGGAGTCTCATCATGGCACGCCGTCACCCAATGACCTGGACCGCAGTCCACCTGGCACTGGCCAGTGCGGCCACCTGGCTGCTGTTCGAGACCGAGGCGCTGACCGGTTCCCTGCTGCTTGCTTTTCACTGAATGGCAGTAGCTGAATGTGCCGCCTGCATTGAACGGCGAACATCGCTAAGTTTCTCCCTTCGCGCCTGTCCGTATATTTTATGACGTCAAAAGCCGGATGACCGTATCGATTGAATAAGGTTTTTCGACGAAAGGAAAACGGCGAGTGTGCTGCTCCCAATAGGCACGCGCAGTAAATCCTGACGTCAACACCATTTTGACAGACGGGTAAGCGTCGGCGACAATTTCTGCGAGATCAAGCCCGTTCATGCAGGGCATCATTACGTCGGAAAAAACCGCATTGATATCCGCATTCGCTTTCAGGAGATCGAGTGCTTCACGCGCCGAGTAAACCACCCGGACATCGATGCCGTGGCAGGTCAGCAATTCTCCCGTTATATTCGCAAGATCTGGCTCGTCGTCGACGACCAGGGTTATGAAGCGAGGTCCTGCAAGTTTGTCGGTTTCTTCTACGCAGCTGGTATCTTCGATCATGGCTGCCTTGGTCTCAACGCATCCTGATATCTGCCACAGCATCGGGAAGGCTGAATCCCACCGGCAAGCGAGGCATTGTCACGGTGAACGTCGTTCCATCTTCCGGATTGGACGTGACGTGAATCTTCCCCTCATGTGCATGGATGATCTCGCGGGCAATGTAGAGACCGATACCCAGGCTGGTGCGCTCCGTATAGTCATGCTCCATGTGGCTGGCGTGCGACGCGATGCGTACCATGGGATCAAAAATGCTTGCCATCTTTTCTGGAGGGATGATCTCTCCTCGATTGGTCACGGAGATGCTCACATGATCGCCATCACTGGCAAGCCGGACGCTCACAGGTAAATCCAGGCCGCTGTACTGGATCGCGTTGCCGATCAAATTCGACAGCGCTTGCGCCAGGCGCCCCTCATCGAAGATGGCGTCAAGCTTCCCTGGCACCTGCAGATTGATCGAGCGCTCGGGATGGAAGGTGCGTGCCTCGTTGACGACCTCTTCACACAGCCCGACCAGGCTGCTTTGCTTGACGCGGATAGGGATGCCGGGACCGAGGTGGGTGCGCGTGAAATCGATCAAGTCATTGATCAACTTGCTCATGCGTTTCCCACTATTGAACATCCGTGTTGCAACCAGAATGTATTTCGGCGGCAGGTCGACCGCTTGCATAAGAAAACTCGATCCCGAGACCACGGTACCGAGCGGATTGCGCAGATCGTGTCCAAGAATCGCAAGGAACATGTTCTGCGATTGCTTGACCATGAATTCGTAGCGGGCAATCGATTCAGCCAGCGCTTGGTCGACCGCTTCATTAAAACGGGTAATGTCGGCAAGATCGCTGCGCTGATGCCCTCCCGTGTCAGCCGCCCACAGCATCAACACGCTCGAACGCAATGCGCGGTACTCGGAGACGAGCTGGACAACCGTATAGCCCGACAAAAGGCGCGCCTCGGCATGTGTTTCAGCGGCCGTATCGTCGGGGCCACGCTTTCCGAGCCCGCGCGACTTGGCGATCTGCTCGTATTCGGATTGGGGTGTTGCCAGATCGGCAGCAAAGGCATGCAGCATTTGCTTGGCATGGTCGCGCAGTTCGACATCGTCCATCGTCAGGGCCGGCGGCTCGATCGTTCGCGCAAAATCCTCCCACGCCTGCATGATGGGCTCCATGTTATTTTCGATGAAACGGCTTAATCCATATTGGATCATGAGAAATACCTTTATATTGCCGATTCAGCGAGATTCACCTAGAGCGGAAATTCATATTAACACCCATTTGATATGGCAGTTTCTTTATCGGGCAATTCTGAATTAGGCGGGAATTACATGTTAAATAAGGAAAAACACCTGTACAATATTGGCCCGTAAATTCCCGCCCTGATTCGACAACATTTTCTCAGGCTTTTTAATCGGGTGGCGATAAGAGGAAAACAAGCCTATCAATTTTTCGCGGCGATTTGCAGGGCAATGCTAGAGATGCTTGTAGAAAAAGGTCGTCGCGCAGAATGCGCCGTCGGGCATGAGCGCAAACTTCGGCACCACGCCGGCGCGCTGCCATCCGGCCCGCTCGTACAGGCGCTCGGCGTCGCCACCCGTCACCGTATCGAGCACCAGCACGGTTTTCCCCTCCTCCTTCGCCACCACGTCGAGCGCCGCCATCAGCTGCTGTGCGACCCCGGCGCGGCGCGCGCGGCGATGCACCAGCATCTTGGCGACGTCGGCCCGGTGCGGCTGGTTGTCAGGCATCGCCATGACGAGCTGCACGGTGCCGACGATCCGGCCCGCGCCGTCTTCGGCCACCAGCAAGGCGCGCTCGCCGCGTGCGACGCCGTCGGCCACGCTACGCCAGAAGGCCAGCGCCTTGTCGCGCGCCAGCGGCAGCATGAAGCTCACGGAAGCGCCGCCTTCGACGCAATCGACCAGCACGTCCGCCAGCGCCTCGACGGCGGCCGCGGCTTCCCCGGCGCCGAGGCGCCGCACAATCGGGTATTCGCTCATGGGTTCCTCCGGTTCGACGTCACCAGCGCCACCAGGTAGCGCGCATCCCTGGCGCCGGGGTTGTGGAAGCTGACCGGGCGGTCCACGCGCATCGCCAGGCAGTCGCCTGCCGCCAGCTGCCAGCGGGCGTCGCCGACCGTGATGTCCATCTCTCCGTCGATCATCCATACCTGCTGCTGAATGTCGGCGTCGCGCATCGCCGTATCGAAAGCCACGCGCTGCCCGGCCGGGAACACGACCTCGACCAGCTGGATCGGCGAAGGCGCCGCCGGAGACAGGTGGCGGCGCTGGTAGCCGCTGACCGGATCGGTCCATACCGCTTGCTCCGCGGCGCGCGATAGCGGCGAAGGCGGGGTGTCGCCCTCGCCGCCCCCCTCGAACAGCGCCGCCAGCGGGACGCCGAGGGCGGTGGCCAGCTTGTCGAGCACCGTGGCGGTGGCGCTGCTCTCGCCGCGCTCGATCAGGGAGATGGTCGAGCGGCCTACGCCGCTCAACTCGGCAAGGGTGGCCAGAGAGAAGCCCCGTTCCTCGCGCAGGGTCCGCACGCGGCGGGAGATCAGTTCGTTGATGTCCATGAATCCATTATAATGGATTTAAACATCCGGTAAACTGGATATCGCGACCATAAAAAAAGGCAATGGGATGGACGCCCCCTCCCGAAACGGCATCGATGTGCCAAAGTGGAAGTGTCAACTGACCACGACATCGAGGGGGGCGTCATCATGAAGATTACGACAATTGGCATCGACCTGGCAAAGGATGCGTTCCAGGTCCACGGCATAGGTGAGCAAGGTGAGGTTCGAGTAAAACGGCAGCTCAAGCGTAGGGAAATGATGGAGTTCTTCACGCGTATCGAGCCCTGCCTGATCGGCATGGAGAGCTGTGGTGGTGCCCACTATTGGGCACGGCGGCTTCGCGACGTGGGCC
>NZ_KE386581.1:72633-121940 GCF_000427785.1 Massilia alkalitolerans DSM 17462 | reverse complement strand
CTGCACCGGTATCTGCTTCCGGTGCTGGACAGGGATGTCCTGCTGGTCACCGATTCCCATCCTGCCTACAAGGCGTTCGCTCGCACGGCCGCCATCTCGCACGAAGCGGTGAANCTGCGGGCTGGCGAACGCGTGCGCGGCGCCGTCCACGTCCAGAACGTGAATGCCTACCACCGGCGCTTCCGCCAATGGCTTGCCCGCTTCAATGGCGTGGCCTCACGCTATCTGCCCAACTATCTCGGCTGGCAGTGGGCGGTCGACGGACGTCGTATCGGATCGGCGGAGGCGATGCTGCGAATAGCGCTGGGCACGTCCAACACCGAACGGTGACAGCGCCAAAAAATCATCTGGATGAGTCATTGTGGAGGTGGCGATTTTTGCATGGGACAGCGGCTTATGATGCATCGCTGACATCGTTTTCATGTCAGGCAGTCGTAGGCAAAACCCATACCAAATACGCCAACGGAGACAACATGATTTACAAGAAAGCGAGAGCCTCGACCCTCGTGCTCGCATTGCTGGCCGCCGCCGGCAGCGCCAGCGCCGTCATCACCATCCCCGGCAAGCAGATCGAAAACCTGAACCGCGGCGCGGTCGCGATCGCGAGCGCGAACGTGTTCAACCCGGGGGTCTTCGTCAGCTGGCGCCAGCTGGCTACCGACCCCAGCGGCACCAGCTTCAACGTGTACCGCGGCGCGACCAGGCTCAACGCGTCGCCCCTGAATGCACTGAATTTCACCGACCCGAGCGGCACCGCCACCGACAGCTACACCGTGCGCGAGGTGGTGAACGGCGTGGAGCAGCCGGGCAGCCCTGCCGGCGCCACTTGGGCCAGGCCCTACAAGTCGATCCCGGTGCAGGCGCCCCCGAGCGGCGTCACGCCCGCCGGCGAAGCCTATACCTATGAAATCAACGACGGCAGCCCGGCTGACCTGGACGGCGACGGCAGCTACGAGATCATCGTCAAATGGCAGCCGAGCAATGCCAAGGACAACTCGCAGTCGGGCTACACCGGCAACACCTACCTGGATGCCTACAAACTCGACGGCACCCGCATGTGGCGCATCGACTTGGGCAAGAATATCCGCGCCGGCGCCCACTACACCACCTTCGTCGCCTATGACTTCGACGGCGACGGCCAGGCCGAGCTGATGGCGAAGACGGCCGACGGCACGGTCGACGGCCAGGGCGTGGTGATCGGTTCGCCGACTGCCGACCACCGCAACAGCGCCGGCTACGTCCTGGCCGGCCCCGAATTCCTCACCGTGTTCAACGGCCTGACCGGCGCCGCCATGAAGACGGTGAATTACCTGCCGGCGCGCGGCAGCGTGTCGTCCTGGGGCGACAACTACGGCAACCGGGTCGACCGCTTCCTCGGCGGCGTGGCCAACCTCGACGGCAACCGCCCGAGCGCGATCTTCTCGCGCGGCTACTACACGCGCGCCGTGATCGCGGCCTGGGACTGGCGCGACGGCGCCTTGACCAGCCGCTGGGTGTTCGACACCGACGTCGCCGGCAGCGCGGCCAGGGGGCAGGGCGCGCACTGGTTCGCCACCGGCGACGCCAACGGCGACGGCCGCGACGACATCGTCTACGGCGCCGCCACCATCGACAGCTATGGCCAACTGCTGTACACCACCAACCTGGGACATGGCGACGCGCTCCACTTCGGCAAGTTCGACCCGAACCGCGCCGGCCTGCAGGTCTACATGATCCACGAGTCGCCCGCGGCCTACGGCGCCAGCGGCTCCGGCCTGCACGACGCAGCGACCGGTGCGCTGATCTGGGGCGCGAGCGGCTCGAACGCCGACGTCGGCCGCGGCGTCTGCTTCGACGTCGACCCCAACTACCCGGGTGCCGAATGCTGGGCCTCGCGCGGCGGCCACCGCACGGTCACCGGCGCCCTGATCAACAGCACGGCGCCGAGCTCGATGAACTTCGGCGTCTGGTGGGACGGCGACCTGCTGCGCGAACCGATGGGCAGCGTGGCGGTCCAGAAATGGAACCCGGCCACCCGGACCTTCTCCACGCTGCTCGATACCGGCAGCTACGGCGGCACGACCAACAACGGCACCAAGGCCACGCCGGTGCTCACCGCCGACCTGTTCGGCGACTGGCGCGAAGAGATCGTCGTGCGCAACAGCAGCAATACCGAGCTGATGGTGTTCAGCACCGCGATTCCGACCAGCACCCGCATCAACACCCTGATGCACGACCCGCACTACCGCAGCCAGGTGGCGGCGCAGAACGCCGGCTACAACCAGCCGCCGCACACCAGCTTCTACCTCGGCCATGGCGCGACTTCCTTCCCGCAGGCCCCGGTGCACGTGCCCTACGACGGGACCGGGACGGTGCAGGCCGAGACCGCGATCGTCGGCGGCGGCACGGCCGTGAAAAGCGACCGCGGCGGCTACCGCCACCTGGGCTTCCTGAACTTCCCCCTGAACGGCGGCGCCGCGGAGTTCCAGCGCATCAACGGCGGGGCGGGCGGCGCCAAGACCATCACGATCCGCTACGCGAACGGCAACCCGACCCCGCGTACCGGGGTGCTGCGCGTGAACGGTGTGGCGCAGGCGGTCACCTTCCGGGTCACCGGCAGCTGGACCACCTGGAGCACCATGAGCGCCACCGTCAACCTGGCCCCCGGCCAGAACAACACGCTGCGCTTCGAATCGACCGGCCAGGGCCTGGGCAACATCGACGAGCTGATGGTCCCGTAATGAACAACATGCATAAGGTGATCCGGATGAAAAAACTTCACATGCTGTTTGCGCTGTTCCTTGGCCTGCTCTCCCACGCCGCGTGGGCCGCGCCGATCGGCTGGTACGAATACCAGGCGACCTGGCGCGACGGGACTTTCCAGGGCCGCTTCCACTACGACAGCGCGTCGCCGGCGCGCATCACGGCGGTCGAGGGCCTGCTTTCCACGTCGGTCCAGACCACGGCCGTCGACCAGGTCTACTACCTCGACTACGACCAGCCCGCAGACTGGAACTTCCTCGGCAATACCAACCCGGCCGACCCGGGCGGCCATGACGCGGGCTTCTACCTCACGCTGCTCGATCTCGGCGCTTCCTTGACCCTCGACCTGTCCGGCCAGAACGGACTGTATGACTGGAGCAGATTCGAGGAAGCCTACATCGACGACTCGCCCCTGCTGTCGTTCACGCTGCGGGAGGCGAGCGCCGTGCCGGAGCCGGGCAGCGCGATGCTGCTGCTGGGCGGGATGGCGGGCCTGGCCGCGCTGCGCCGCAGGAAGGGCAAGGGCGCATGAGGTCTTGCCGCCCGCTGTCGCTTGCCGCCGGTATCCTGCTGGCGCTCCAGCTGTCCTGGAGCGCCCCGGTCGGCGCCGCCGCACCCTCCGTGGTGCAGGTGGCGCAGGCGGCCTATCCCGAGCTGCCCCTGAAAGTGAGCCTCGACCGTCCGGACTGGACCTACCGCGCGGGCGAGCACGCGATCTTCCGGATCAGTATCGACAAGAAGCCCTATCCGCGCGAGGGCATCCGCATCAAATATCGCCTGGGACCGGACATGCTGGAGGGGCCGGAGCGCAGCGCGGTGGTGCCGGAGGACGGCCTGTTGCTGGCGGCGCCGGGCGGGGACAAGCCGGGATTCGTGCGCTGCATCGTCAGCGCCAGCATCGACGGCAAGGCGGTCGAAGCGGCGGCGACGGCGGCCTTCAGCCCGCTGGAGCTGCGCCCGGTGCAGCTTGAACCCGGGGATTTCGATGCCTTCTGGGCGGCGCAGAAGCGCGAGCTGGCCAAGGTCGAGCCGGCGTTCCGGCTGCTGCCGGCGCCGGCGCTGTCCACGCCGGAGGTCGAGGTGTCCTACCTCAGCTTCCAGAACGTGGGGCCGGGCACGCGCACGACCCGCATGTACGGCGTGCTCTCGGTGCCGCGCGGGGAGGGACCGTTCCCGGCGGTGCTGCAGGTGCCGGGCGCCGGCGTGCGCGGCTACAAGGGCACGCCGGAGCTAGCCGCGAAGGGCTTCATCACGCTGCAGATCGGGATCCACGGCATCCCCGTGGACCTGCCGGCGGAGCTGTACGAGCAGCTCAACTTTGGTGCGCTGGCCGGCTACAACCGCTTCAACCTGGACGACCCGCAGGCCTATTACTACCGCCGGGTCTACCTGGGAACGCTGCGCGCCCTCGACTACCTGGTCCAGCACCCGAAGTGGAACGGCCGCCAGCTCGCCGCCCAGGGCGGCAGCCAGGGCGGCCAGCTGGCGATCATGGCCAGCGCCCTGCATCCGCGCGTGTCGCTGACGATCGCGTCCTACCCGGCTTACAGCGACGTCACCGGCTACCTGCACGAGCGCGCCGGCGGCTGGCCCGGGCTGTTCCGCAAGGACGGCGAGGGCCGCCGGCAGGATCAGCCGGTCGAACCGAAGGCCGCCACCTCAGCCTACTACGACACCGCGAACTTCGCCAAACGCCTGCGCACCCCGGTGCTGTACTACGCCGGCTACAACGATACCGTCACGCCGCCGACCTCGACCTTCGCGGTCTACAACGTGATCCCGACCGCCCGCACCCTGGTGGTCGAGCCGGAGCAGGTGCACCTGACGTCGCAGGCGCACCGCGACATGATCGAACGCTGGCTGCTCGAGCATGCGGCGGGCAAGCGCTGATGGCCGTCCCGCGAAACGATCAAGTCCTTGATTACTTCGCGCCTGGTGGAGGATCGGCTGCCCGTCCTTCGTCTTTATGGATGACGGCCCCGTGCGGCCTGCCGCACGGCCGTCGACTCCATGGGCTTCTTTCGCTTGGAAGATGCTCTTACGCACGGCCCGTCGCGGCCGTGCTTTTTTTTGTCCAGCAGGAACATTCATGAGCAAGTCCTTCGTACACAAGCCCTCCCTCCTTGCCGGCGCCATCGGCGTTCTGGTGGCCTCGCTGTCCTGCGCGGCCGCCGCCCAGGATCCGGTGGTGTTCGACCGCATCGCCGACGTCGCCGCACGCGTGGCATCTCCGCCGCCGGATGCCAGGCCGCTGGTGCGCTGGTGGTGGTTCGGCCCCGCCGTGGTGCCGGCCCAGCTGGAACGCGAGATCGCGGCCATGAAGGCCGGCGGCTTCGGCGGCTTCGAGATCCAGCCGGTCTACCCGATGGAACTCGACGATGCGGCGCGCGGCATCAGGAACGTGCCCTACCTGTCGACGGAGTTCCTGGACGCCGTCTCCTTCGCCAACCGCCAGGGACGCGCGCAGGGCCTGCGCGTGGACATCACGCTCGGCTCGGGCTGGCCCTTCGGCGGGCCGCACGTCAAGATCCAGCACGCCGCGGCGCGCCTGCGCATGGCCAGCATCGAGGTGCCGGCCGGGAGCGGGAGCTTCGCGCTGCCGGCGGTGATGAACGGCGAGCGCCTGCTGGCCACCTTCGTCGCCCCCGGCAATGCCAAACAATACGAGACCGGCAAGCTGCAGCAGATCGGGGTCAGCCCGGATGCCGCCGGCCGCGCCGCGATCGCACCGAGCGCCGGGGAGCGCGTAGTGCTGGCCTACATCGCCAGCCGCACCGGCCAGCAGGTCAAGCGCCCGGCGCTGAACGCCGATGGCTTCGTGCTCGACCACCTCAGCCGCGAGGCGGTCGAACATCACCTCAAGCTTGTGGCCGAGCCCTTGCTGCAGGCCTTCGGCGACACACCGCCCTACGCGGTGTTCTCGGACAGCCTCGAGGTCTACGGCACCGACTGGACCGCCGACTTCGCCGAGGAATTCCGCAAGCGCCGCGGCTACGACATCCTGCCGCACCTGCCGGCGATCTTCCATGGCCAGGGCGAGCACGCGGGCTCGCTCAAGCGCGACTGGGCGCTGACCCAGACGGAACTGGTGAACGAGCGCTACCTCACCCCGATGGATGACTGGGCCAGGGCCCGCAAGACCCTGTTCCGCTCGCAGACGTATGGCTATCCGGCGGTCTCGATGTCGAGCAACCGCCTGGTCGCGCTGCCGGAAGGCGAGGGGCCGGAGCACCGCGCCTTCTCCTTCACCCGCCTGGCGAGCTCCGCCGGCCACCTGTACGGCCGCCCGGTGATCTCGGCCGAGACCTGGACCTGGCTGAATTCGCCAGCCTTCGCGGCCACGCCGCTGGACATGAAGGCCGAGGCCGACCGCATGCTGCTCGAAGGCGTGAACCTGTTCGTCGGCCACGGCTGGCCCTACACCCCGCCCGGGACCCGCGCACCCGGTTATTCCTTCTACGCCGCCGCCGTGTTCAACGACCACAACCCCTGGTGGAACGTGATGCCGGACGTGAATGGCTACCTGACCCGCATGAGCTGGTTGATGCGCCAGGGACAGCCGGCCAATCAGGTCGCGGTGTTCCTGCCCAACGACGACGTGTACGCCAGTTCCGTGCCGGGCAAGGTGTCGCTGTCCGACGGGATGAAACACTACGTGACGCCCGGGCTCACCGAACAGATCCTCGACGCCGGCCACAACCTCGACTACGTCGATGCCGAATCCATCCTCGCGCTCGGCCTGAAGCACCCGGTGCTGGTGCTGCCGCGCGTGAACCGGCTGGCGCCCGAGGTGCTGGACAAGCTGGCCGCCTATGTGCGCGGCGGCGGCAAGATCATCGCGGTGGGCGGCACGCCGTCGATGGCGCCGGGCTACCTTGATGCCGCGCGGATCTCCGCCCAGGTCGCGGCAAGGTCGACAGCCTTGTTCGCTTCCGGTCCGAACGTGGAGGTGGTGGCCGACGATACGGCGCTGGGCGCCGCGCTGGACAAGGCGCTGGCGCCGGACTTCAGGCTGGCGGCGAACGCCGCCCAGGTCGGCTTCGTGCGCCGCAAGCTGGTGGACGCCGACATCTATTTTGTCGCCAACACCGGCAACACGGCGGTGGACACCACGGCCACGCCCGGCGCGCGGCGCGCGCATGCGGCCTGGCTGGACCCGCACAGCGGCAAGTTGACGCGTGCTGCGGCCGGCGGCCCGCTGCCGCTGGCGCTGGCGCCCTATGAGTCGCGCGTGCTGGTGCTGTCCGATACGCCGCTGCCCGCCGCCGAGGCCCCGCGCCCGGGCCAGGCAAGCGTGCTGGCCGACCTCGGGCGCGACTGGCAGCTCGTCTTTCCCGGCAGCGCGGCCAAGCGGTCGATGCCGCAGCTGCGCTCCTGGACGGACGAGGAGGCGACCCGCTACTTCTCCGGCGTGGCGACCTACAGCAAGACCGTCAGGCTGGACGCCGCCCAGCTTGCGGGCCAGCGCGTGCTGCTGGACTTCGGGCCGGGCACGGCGCTGGCGAGCACGCCCAAGGTGCCGGCCGGAATGCGCGCCATGCTGGACAGCCCGGTGCGCGAGGCGGCCGAGGTCTGGGTCAACGGCAAGCGCGCCGGCGCAGTCTGGCATCCGCCGTATCGCGTCGACGTGACGCAATACCTGGCGCCGGGCAGCAACCGCATCGACATCAAGGTGGCGAACCTGGCCCTGAACGCGCTGGCGGGGCAGGCGCTGCCGGATTACCGGCTGTTGTCGGCGCGCTACGGCCAGCGTTTCGTGCCGCAGGACACCCAGCTGATCGCGCCGCGCCCGGCAGGCATCCTCGGGCCGCTCAAGCTGGTCGGGGAAAAGACCCTGTAAGCGGCGGGCTCAGGGCTGGAGTACGTACTGCCCGGGCGCGTCCTCAGTGCGCGAACAGGACCGGCAGCGGCGCGCGGTCGAGCAGCAGGCGGGTCACGCCGCCCAGCACGATCTCCCGGTAGCGGCTGTGGCCGAAGGCGCCGGTCACCAGCAGGCCGGCGCCGCAGGCCCCCGCGACGCCGAGCAGGGCCTCGCCCACCGGGACACTGGTGCGCTCCACCAGCACCTCGACGCGCACCCCGTGGCGCGCCAGGTAGAGCGCCATGTCGGCGCCCGGTTCCTCGCCGTGCAGGCCGGATTCGAGGTCCGGGTTGACCAGCGCCAGGCGCACCGTGCCGGCGCGCGCCAGGAGCGGCATGGCGGCGCCGATCGCGCGGATCGCCTGGGCGCTGCCGTCCCAGCCGACCACCACGCTGTCGGCGATCGGCGCGCCGCCGTAGGAGGGCGGCACCACCAGCACCGGGCGCACGCCGTGCATGGCCAGGTACTGCGGCAGGCCGCGCACGGTGGCGGCGTCGCCGGCGTCCTGGCCGGTCACGACCAGGTCGGCATAGCGCGCCTGCAGCAGCAGGGCGTCGCGGTTCTCGTCCTCGACCAGGCGTTCCTCGACCGAGGCCACGCCGAGCTGGCGGGCGCGCTCGGCGAAGCGCTGCAGGCTTGCCCGCGCCGTGCTGCGCAACGAGTCGAATTCGGCGACCGGCGACACCGCCATCGAGCCGGTGAGCATGGCGTAGGCGGGCCAGGACATGCCGGTGGCGGCGCAGCCCACCAGGTGCGCCTCGTGGCTGCTGGCGAGCCAGGCGGCAGCGCGCAGGCGGGCGTCCAGCAGCGGGCTTTCGTCGACATGGACAATGATGGTCTTGTACACGGCAGCACCTCCTGTGAATACGTCGCGGCAGCGATGACTCTACGCCGAGTGGAGGGCTGCGTCAGACGTGCGGCTGATACAGATCAAATCTTCGTCGAATTCCCCTGTGTTCATGCGCCGCGGTAGCGGATGGCGTCGATGACCAGGCCCAGCGCACGCGAGGAATGGCGCCGGCTCGGGTAGAAGGCGTGCAGGCCGGGAAAGCTCGGGCACCAGTCTTCCATCACGCTCGTCAGGCGGCCGGCCCGGACGTGGCCGGCGACCATGTCCTCGGGCAGGAAGGCCAGGCCGTTGCCGCTCAGTGCGGCATCCAGGTGGTGGCTGACGTCGTTGAAGACGGCCTGGCCGCGCACCCGCGCCTCGATGTCCTCGCCCTTGTGGCGCAGTTCCCAGGCGTAGATGCCGCCGCTGCTGGACAGGCGCAGCGTGATGCAATTGTGCTTCATGAGGTCGGCAACCGAGGCGGGCAGCGGGCGCCGCTCGAAGTAGGCGGGCGCGCCGACGATGCGCATCGGGACGTCGCTCGTGAGGCGCACGGCGATCATGTCCTTGTCGACCTGGTCGCCGTGGCGTACGCCGATGTCGAAGCGCTCGGCGGCGATGTCGACGATGCGGTAGTCGGCACTGAACTCGACGTGCAGGTCGGGGTATTGCGGCAGCAGCGGGGCGATGCGCGGCCACAGGACCTGTTCGATCACGTGGTCGACGGCGGTGATGCGGATGGTGCCCACCGGCTTGTCGCCGAGGTCGCTGATGTCCGCGATTTCGGCCTCGATCTCTTCCAGCCTGGGGGCGACGTTCTGGATCAGGCGCTCGCCCGCCTCGGTGGGGGAGACGCTGCGCGTGGTGCGCTGGAGCAGGCGCACGCCCAGGCGCTGTTCGAGCGAGCGCACGATGTGGCTGAGCGCCGACTGGGTCATGCCCAGCCTGGCCGCGGCGCGGGTGAAGCTGCGTTCGCGCGCGACGGCGAGGAACACGAGGATGTCGTTGATGTTGTCGCGAGCCATCGATAGGGGCATGTGTGGGAATTATGCAAATTTTCTCACGAATCGGGTGGGTCATTCATGACGTGCATTCATAAGCCCATGCAATTTCCAATACGTTTCTTGCGACCGCCAGCCGCTACCATGCTCCCTTTGCAAGAACATGGAAGGATCCAGCATGACTGTCAACGCATACGGCGCCCACGCGGGCGACCAGCCCCTCGGCCCGATCGCCATCACGCGCCGCGCGCCCGGCGCGCACGACGTCGAGATCGACATCGCCTTCTGCGGCGTCTGCCATTCGGACCTGCACCAGGTGCGCGGCGAATGGGCCGGCACGGTCTACCCCTGCGTGCCGGGCCACGAGATCGTCGGGCGGGTGGCCGCCGTCGGCGCCCACGTAGGAGGCTTCGCGGTGGGCGACCTGGTCGGTGTCGGCTGCATGGTCGACAGCTGCCGCAGTTGCCCCGACTGCGACGCGGGCCTGGAAAACTACTGCGACGGCATGGTCGGCACCTACAATGCGCCGACGCCGGACGCGCCCGGCCATACGCTGGGTGGCTATTCCGAGCGCATCGTCGTGAACGAGCGCTACGTGCTGCGCGTGCGCCACGATCCCTCCCAGCTGGCGGCGGTCGCGCCGCTGCTGTGCGCGGGCATCACCACCTGGTCGCCGCTGCGCCACTGGCAGGCCGGCCCCGGCAAGCGGGTGGGCATCGTCGGCATCGGCGGCCTGGGCCACATGGGCATCAAGCTGGCGCGTGCGCTGGGCGCCCACGTGGTGGCCTTCACCACCTCGGAATCGAAGCGCCGGGATGCGGAGGCGCTGGGCGCGCACGAGGTCGTGGTCTCGCGCGATCCGGAAGCCATGGCGGCGCAAGGGAGGCGCCTCGACCTGATCGTGAATACCGTGGCGGCCCCGCACGACCTCGACGCCTACCTCAGCTTGCTGAAGCGCGACGGCACCATGGTGCTGGTCGGCGCGCCTTCCTCGCCGCACCCCTCGCCGCAGGTCTTCAACCTGATCATGAAGCGCCGCGCGCTGGCCGGCTCGATGATCGGCGGGATCCCGGAAACCCAGGAGATGCTGGACTTCTGCGCCGAACACGGCATCGTCGCCGACATCGAGATGATCGAGGCAAGCGAGATCAACGCCGCCTACGAACGCATGCTGGAAGGCAAGGTCAAGTACCGCTTCGTGATCGACAGCGCCACCCTCAAGGCTTGAGGGAAAGCGCTGCTGCGGGCTTCCATGGCAGACTAGGGTTTTGCCGCACTGGAGTCCGCATGAACGAACACATCCTCCCTGTCCCCCTCGAGAAGGCCTACCGGCTGCTCACGCACGGCCCGACCGTGCTGGTGTCGAGCAGCCACGAGGGCGTGGACAACGTCATGGCCGCGGCCTGGGCCTGCGCCCTCGATTTCGCCCCGCCCAAGCTCACCGTGGTGCTCGACAAGTCGACCCGTACCCGCGCCCTGGTCGAGGGCAGCGGCAGCTTCGTGATCCAGCTGCCGACGGTGGCGCAGCTGCGCCTGACCCACGAGGTCGGGAACCGCACGCTCGATGCCGAGCCGGACAAGCTGGCCCAGGCCGGCGTCGTCTTGAAACGCATGGAAGGCGTGGCGGCGCCGCTGGTGGAAGGCTGTTCGGCCTGGCTGGCCTGCCGACTGGTGCCGGAACCGCACAACCAGCAGGCCTACGACCTGTTCATCGGCGAGGTGACGGCCGCCTGGGCCGATGCGCGCGTGTTCCGCGACGGCCACTGGCATTTCGAGACGGCCGATCCCTCCTGGCGCAGCATCCACCACGTCGCCGGCGGCAACTTCTATGCGATCGGCGAAGCGATGCGCGCCGCCGACTGAGGCCGCCGCGCCCTGGGGAAGCACTAGTGCGGGCCGCGGGTATCGGACTTGGCGGGCTGGGCGGCGGTGGTCTTGATCTCGGTGCCCTGGTGCAGCGAGATGCGCCAGCCTTCGGGCTGGCGGGTCCAGACCCGCACGTAGCGGCCGCGCAGCGGCTGGGCCGCGCCGAGGTCGAGGCGGGCGGCGCGGTAGGTGCCGGTGACGATCGCCACGTCCTCATTCACGACCTCGACCTCCATGTCTTCCAGCCCATAATTGCGGATGCGGTACTCGTCGCGCGCCAGTGCCTGCAGGAACTCGGTCTTGGACCGCAGCCTGCCGTTGGTCTCGACGTGGCGATAATTGCCGCCCATGAGGCGGCGCAGCAGCTCGATGTCACGTTCGTTCAGCGCGAGGGCACGCTGGCGCTCGGCTTCACGCACGCCGAGTCTGGCATCGCGCGCGGCGGCGTCGGAGGCGGCGGCGTGGAAGGGCAGCAACAGGCTGGCGAGGCAAAGGAGGACGACGGAAAGAGGGCGCATGGCGGGTCTCGAATCATACTGCTACGACGATGAACGGGCTTTCCTTAGAATAATGTCACAGATTTACCAGAATGCGACACATTGTTGGTACTTGTGACACGTTAATTTTGTGTCGGAAATGCAGTATCTGTTACAGTTCCACCTGGACGGCAGCCACGCCGTCACCTGACCACACGGACGTTATGCCTGCTGCCCCACTGCCTCCAGACGAACTTGACCGGCTGTCGATGCTCGACGCCCTCCACCTGCTCGATACCCCGCCCGAACCCGTCTTCGACCGCGTCACCCGCCTGGCCAGCCGCATGCTGGACGTGCCGATGGCGATGTTCTCGCTGGTCGATGCCGACCGCCAGTGGTTCAAGTCGCGCGTCGGCATGGAAAGCGCGGAGACGCCGCGCGAATACGCCTTCTGCGCCCACGCGATCGGCATGAGCACGCCGCTGGTGGTGCAGGACGCGCTGGAGGACGGGCGCTTCAGCGACAACCCGCTGGTCAACGGCCCGCCCAGGATCCGTTTCTATGCCGGGGTGCCGATCCGCACCACGGCCGGGCTGGCGATCGGCACCTTGTGCGCGCTCGACACCAGACCGCGCACGCTGAGCGAGGACGAGGCCGCGCTGCTGAACGACCTGGCCGCGATCCTGACCAAGGAAGTGCAGTACCGCGAGCGCATGGCGGTGGCGCGCGAGCAGCTGGCGCGTTCCAACGAAGTGCTGGGCGCCAGCGAGGCGCGTTTCCGCAGCGTGTTCGACATCGCCAGCGTGGGCATCGCGCTGGTGGCGCCGGACGGCGGCTGGATCAGCGTCAACAAGGCCCTGTGCGACGTGGTCGGCTACAGCGAGGAAGAGCTGTGGCGCCTCACCTTCCAGCAGATCACCCATCCCGACGACGTCGCGGCCGACCTGGAGCTGCTGCGCGCGATGGAGCGCGGCGAGCTCGACCAGTACCAGCTCGAGAAGCGCTACATCCGCAGGGATGGCAGCACGGTCTGGATCAACCTGGACGTCTCGCCCAAGCGCAATGCCGACGGGCAGGTCGAATACTACGTGTCGGTGATCAAGGACATCGATGCACAGAAGACCGCGCAGGCCGCGCTCACGGCCCTGAACCTCGAGCTCGAGCGGCGGGTCGAGGCGCGCACCGCCGAGCTGCGTGCGCGCGAGGCGGAAATCCGCAGCGTGGTGGAAAACGCCTACGACGCCTATATCAGCCTGGACGAGCAGGGCCTGGTCACGGCCTGGAACCGGCAGGCCGAGGACACCTTCGGCTGGCCGCGCGAAGAGGCCCTGGGCCGCAGCCTGGATGACTTGATCATCCCGGAAGAATACCGCGAGCGCCATCGCCACGGCATGCAGCGCTTCCTCGCGACCCGCTTCGCCAGCGCGGTCGACCAGCGCCTGGAACTGCCGGCGCTGCGGCGCGACGGCAGTGCGCTGACGGTCGAGGTGCGCATCCGCGCGCTCGAATCGAACGGGCGCACGATGTTCAGCGCCTTCCTGCACGACATCACCGAGCGCAAGCATGAACAGGCCCAGCGCGAATACGAGAACCGGCATGACCTGCTCACGGGCCTGTTGAACCGGCGCGCGCTGCTGGAAGCGATTCCCGTGGCCCAGTCGCGCGCCAGCCGCAGCGGCAAGGCGGTCGGCATGCTGTTCATCGACCTGGACGGCTTCAAGGCGGTGAACGATTCGCTCGGCCATGAAGCGGGCGACATATTGCTGCGCGAGATCGCCGGGCGCCTGCGCGCCGGGGTGCGCAAGACCGACAGCGTCTACCGCCTGGCCGGCGACGAGTTCACCGTGCTGCTCGAAGACATGGCCGATACCTTCGACGATGCCCACACCGTGGCCGAAAAGCTGATCTCGAGCATTTCCGAACCGGTGATGCTGCCGGGTCGGGCGATGCGCGTGCGCGCCAGTATCGGCATCTCGCTCGACAGCGGCAAGGCCGTGCGCTCCCCCGACGAGCTCCTGAAGGAAGCCGACCACTTCATGTACCAGGCCAAGAAGGCTGGGCGCGGCCGCGTGTGTTCGGCACGTTCTCCGTACTGAGTTCTAACGCAGTTTCAGGTCGTTCCAGGCCAGCGGCTCGGCAATGAACACCGTGTCGCAGATGGCGGCAGGGTAGCCGAAGTCGAAGGCCAGCTTGCCCTGGCTGTCCACGCCGAGCAGGCGGGCGCTGGTGCGCGCGGCGGCGGACGAGTAGGCGACCAGGTACTTGCCGGGCGTCGCTTCGTAGACGCTGGAACAGATGTCCGAATACAGCTCGCGTCCGCGCTCGTAGGTCCACACCTCGCGCGCGGTGCGCGCCTTGTCGTCGATCGCGTAGCGCGACGGCGCGCTGTAGCCGCGGGTGAGGCCGGGCGGGGCGCCGGCCGGCTGGTTCAGGCTGCCCAGGCCATTATTGAACAGCAGCAGCTGGCCATCCGGCGTCACCGACAGCGAGTGCTGCCCGATCGGGGCCTTGCCGGCCTCGAGCTTCAGGGCCAGGGCGCGCAGCGAGGGATAATTGACATACCAGTGCTTGCCCGTGTCGCCGAACAGCCAGCGGATCGCCCCGGTGTCGTAGTCCAGCTTGACGACGAAGTTCTCGCGGCTGGAGACCAGCAGCGAATTGTCGGCCGCGTGATAGATGGCCGAGTTCATGTGGAACCAGTCGAGGCCGTCGCGCACGAAATTGGCCGGGTTGTCGCCCTTAGAACGCATATATGCGGTGAAAATCCGGCCCAGGTCCCATTCCTTGAGCACCTTGCCGTTGGCATCGATCTCCGCCAGCAGTGATTCGAAACGCAGTACGCCGCCCTCGAGCGCATTGAGCTCGGCCAGCATGCCGGTCTTGCCGGGCGTCAGGTCATGGTGGAAGCCCGTGTACTTCGGGTCGGCCACCGGCACCGCGGTATAGGCGCCGTCCAGGCCCATCCGGTACAGCACCCGGTTGACCTGGTCGCCGATGAAGAAGGTGTCGCCGGCGAACATCGAGGTGAAGGAGTCGCCGAACACCGCGCCGGTCCAGCGCAGGTGGCCGTCGGTATCGATCACCACGGGCGAGGTGAGGCCGTTCTTGATCAGGACGAAATCGAAGCCGGGCACGCGCTCCGGGCTGCGCGCCACGTTGACGGCGGGCGCCGCGTAGACCCCGGCCGGCCCGCTGTAGGCCGTGGTGGCGATCGTGGTGCGGAACGCATGCCGCGAGCCGTCGCGGAAGCTGGCGCTCAGGCTGACGTCGTTGGGGTGCGCGGCGTACAGGCCGAACACGGGCAGCTCGAGCCGGCCGCTGCCGGACTGCCAGGCCGCGCGCCGGTCGAGCCAGGACTTGTCGAAACTGACCGCCAGCGGCTTCGAATGGCTGCCCGGGCGCGGCGCGATGCTGTAGGAGATGCCGGCCAGGTCGGCGTAGTTGCGCAGGCTGAAGCTGAGGTGCGCGATGAAGACCGTGGTGCCGGGCGCGTGGCGCAGGTCGCTGATCAGGGCCTGCTCGGCCTGGGTCCGCTTGTCGCCTTTGTCGCCTCCGGCGTCCTGCTCGTCCTCGCGTGCGCTGCAGGCGGTGAGCAGGGTGGCCAGTACGATCCATAGCAGCCGCCGCAAGAGAAAACTGGGCATGGACTTTCCTTTCTTGTCGTGTTCGGGATTCGACGGACAGCTCTGCCTTTAGTTCGCGCCCGGCGCGCGTGCGCCCGATGAGCTCAATCGTCACGCAGAATGTCCGGAAAAGATGCTTGACCTTCCCATCGTGGGAAGGAATATCCTTCGGGTATGGCATTCCACGATTGAAGGAAGCAAATGGACACGAGAACGCATCCCGAGGGCGCGACCCTCCTGAGTATCGAAGGCATGACCTGCGCGTCCTGCGTGGCCCGGGTCGAAAAGGCCTTGCAGAAGGTGCCCGGCGTAAGCGCGGCGACGGTCAACCTGGCCACCGAGAAGGCCAGCGTGCATGGCGGCGCCGCGCTCGACGCGCTGGTGGCGGCGGTGCGCGCGGCCGGCTACGAAGCCGCCGCGGTGCCGGCGCCCGGCACGGCCCGCTTGGCGCGCGACGGGAAGGCCGGCGCCGGCCTGCCGGCCTGGTGGCCGGTGGCCCTGAGCGCGCTGCTGAGCCTGCCGCTGGTGGCGCCGATGCTGGTGCAGCCCTTCGGCCTCGACTGGATGCTGCCGGGCTGGCTGCAGCTCATCCTGGCGACCCCGGTCCAGTTCTGGCTGGGCGCGCGCTTTTACCGGGCCGGCTGGAAGGCCGTGCGTGCCGGCAGCGGCAACATGGACCTGCTGGTCGCGATCGGCACCAGCGCCGCCTACGGCCTGTCGCTGTACCTGCTGCTGGCGGGCAGTCACCACGGCACGCCCCACCTGTACTTCGAATCCTCGGCGGTGGTGATCACCCTGGTCCTGCTCGGCAAGTGGCTGGAGGCCCGCGCCAAGCGCGAGGCGGTGGCGGCGATCGGGGCGCTGGAAGCCCTGCGCAGCAACGACGCCTTGGTGCGGCGCGACGGCCGCGACCAGCGCATCCCGCTGGCCGAACTGCGCGTGGGCGAGCTGATGGTGGTGCGGCCCGGGGAACGGGTGCCCGCCGACGGCAGCGTGGAAGAAGGGCGCAGCCACCTCGACGAATCGCTGCTGACCGGCGAATCGCTGCCGGTGGCGAAGGGGCCGGGCGATCGCGTGGCGGGCGGCGCCATCAACGCCGACGGCCTGCTGCTGGTGCGCGCCACCGCGGTGGGCGCTGATTCCATGCTGTCGCAGATCATCCGCATGGTGGAAGACGCGCAGGCGGTCAAGGCGCCGATCCAGCGCCTGGTGGACCGGGTCAGCGCGGTGTTCGTTCCGGCCGTGCTGCTGGTGTCGCTCGTCACGCTGCTCGGCTGGGGCCTGGCGACGGGCGACTGGCAGGCGGCGCTGCTCAATGCGGTGGCGGTGCAGGTGATCGCCTGTCCGTGTGCGCTCGGCCTGGCCACGCCCGCCTCGATCATGGTCGGCACCGGCGCCAGCGCCCGCCACGGCATCCTGATCAAGGATGCGGAGGCGCTGGAAACCGCGCATGCGGTGGGCGTGGTCGTGTTCGACAAGACCGGCACCCTGACCGAAGGCCGGCCGCGCCTGGCCGCGCTCGAAGGCGCCGATGCGGAGCGGGTCTTGCGGCTGGCCGCGGCCGTGCAGCAGGCCAGCAGCCATCCGCTGGCGCACGCGGTGCTGGAGGCCGCGCAGGCACGCGGCATCGCGCCGCAGCTGGTGGCGCAAGCCCGGGCGCTGCCCGGGCGCGGGATGCAGGCGGAGCTGGATGGTAGGATCGTCTTGCTCGGCAATGCGCGCCTGATGCGGGAGCAGGGCGCCGCCATCGCGGCATGGGAGGCGCAGGCCGCCGCGCACGAGGCGCAGGGGCGCACCGTGTCCTGGCTGGCCCTGGCGCGTCCCGAAGGCGCCGAAGTGCTCGGCCTGCTGGCCTTCGGCGACAGCCTCAAGCCGGGTGCGGCCGCGGCGGTGGCGCGCCTGGCCGCCATGGGCATCGAGTCGGTCATGCTCACCGGCGACAGCGAGGGCGCCGCGCGTGCGGTTGCCGACCAGGCCGGCATCGCGCGCTACCATGCCGGGGTACTGCCGGGCGACAAGGCCAGCCTGGTGGCGGAGCTGAAAGCGGCCGGCCGCAAGGTGGCGATGGTCGGCGACGGCATCAACGATGCGCCGGCGCTGGCGGCGGCCGACGTCGGCATCGCGATGGCCAGCGGTACCGATGTCGCCATGCAGACCGCCGGCATCACGCTGATGCGCGGCGATCCCGGCCTGGTGGCCGATGCGGTGGCGATCTCGCAGCGCACCTATGCCAAGATCCGCCAGAACCTCGGCTGGGCCTTCGTCTACAACGTGGTCGGCATCCCGCTGGCGGCCTTCGGCCTGCTCAATCCGGTGCTGGCCGGCGCCGCGATGGCGCTCAGCTCCGTCAGCGTGGTGGCCAATGCGCTGCTGCTGCGCGGCTGGCGGCCCTCGACAGCCGCCGCGCAGCAAGCCAACAAGGAAGATTTCATTCACCAAGGGCTGGAAACGCCCGTTCAACCAGGAGCACGAGAGATGTACCAACTGACCGTAGAAGACATGAGCTGTGGCCACTGCGTCGGCCGCGTGACCAAGGCCGTGCAGGGCATCGACGAGGCGGCGAAGGTCAGCATCGACCTGCCGAGCAAGCGCGTGAGCATCGACAGCGATGCCGATATCGACCGGATTGTTGCCGCGATCGACGCCGCCGGCTATCCGGTGAGCGCGCGGAGCTGAGATATCAGAAAAACAAGTGCTCAAATATCGCAAATGAGATATATTTTTATGTAGATTAAAAGAGGGCAAGATACGCGCCTGATACATATGCTCAGCATTCCACTGGGATGACCCATGCGATACGGTGTTCTAGCAGAACCGGCAGATCTGGCGAAACACCCTCCATCCGGTGCGCAAGTGCGCAACGTCCTCGTGGTGCTGGGGGTGCTGGCGGTCTTCTTTTCGCTGCTGGCGCCGTTTGCGCGCACGCCGCTGCCGGTGGCGCCGGAATTCATCCCGATGTACCAGTCGGTACTCATCGGCAGCAACCTGCTCACCGGCATCCTCCTGCTGGGCCACGTGCATACCAGCCGTTCCTGGTCGCTCGGCATCCTCACGCTGGGCTACCTGTTCACGGCGCTGATCGCGCTGGCCCACCTCCTGACCTTTCCCGGCCTGTTCTCTGCCCACGGTGTGCTGGGCGGGAACGACCAGACCACGCCGTGGCTGTTCATGATCTGGCATGCGCTGTTCCCGCTGTTCGTGCTCGGCTATGCCTGCAGCTACCGGCGCCCCTTGCCGGCGCACTTCATGCGGGTCGGCGCGCTCCTGACGGCGCTGTTCGTCTCGGCGCTGGTCCTGCTGTGCACCACCGGCGCCCCCTACCTGCCGGAGCTGATGGACGGGGACCGCTTCCGTCCCGCCTACCGCTGGATCAGCGCTTGCGTGCTGGCGCTGTCCCTGTTCGCCCTGTGGAAGACGGCCCAGAAGCGCCCGCGCGCCGTGCTCGACGTCTGGCTGACGATCGCGATGTCGGCCTGGGCCTTCGAGGTCTTGCTGTCCTGCCTGCTCAACGGCGGACGCTTCGACCTCGGCTTCTACGCCGGGCGGCTGTACGGCCTGGCGGCCTCGCTGTTCGTGCTCGGCGCCGTGGCCATCGACAACATCGCCCTGCACGGGCGCCTGCGCGACACCTTCGAAGAAATGATCGAGACCCGCTCGCGCGCGCAGTGGCAAAGCCTGCTCGGCTCGGTGCTGCGCCAGTTGCCCGACGGCGTGCTGATCGTCGACCGCGAGGGCCGCTGCGTGATGGCCAACGACCTGGCCGAGCAGATGGCCGCCCGTTTCGAGCACACCGGCACGGGCGGCATGGCCGGCCCGGCCGCGATGTTGTGCCTGATCGGCGAGCCGGTGCGGCGCGCGATCCGCGGCGAAGCCTTCCGCGATGCCGTGCTCGAGAGCCTGACGCGCGACGGGCGGCGCGTGTATTCGGTCAGCGGGGCGCCCCTGCGCGACGCCGCGGCCGAGCTGGCGGCCGCAGTGATCGTGCTCGACGACATCACCGAAAGGACCGAGGCGAGCGCCGCGCTGGCGCGCGCGCTCGACCAGACGCGCTACCTCATCGAAAACACGCCGCTGGCGGTGATCGAATGGGACCGCGACTTCGTGATCCGCCTGTGGAACCGGCGCGCCGAGGAACTGTTCGGCTGGACGGCCGAGGAAGCGGTCGGGCGCCGCATCGACGCGCTGCCGGTGATCCACGAGGAGGACGCCGGCATGGTGGCCGGCGCGATGGGGCGCCTGCTCGATTCGGCCACGCGCTACGTCGAGTCGAGCAACCGCAACCGCACGCGCGACGGCCGTACGCTCTGCTGCGAATGGTACAACTCGGTGCTGCACGACGAGGAAGGACGGATCGACCGGGTGTTCTCGCTGGTGCTGGACGTGAGCGAGCGCGAGGAAGCGATGGACGCTTTGCGCGAGGCCGACCGCCGCAAGGACATCTACATCGCCACCCTGGCGCACGAGCTGCGCAATCCGCTGGCGCCGATCGCCAACGCGGCCTCGCTCCTGCGCGGCAAGGCGCTGGCCCAGGACCGCATCGAATGGATCGCCGCCATGGTCGGACGCCAGACCGCCCAGATGGCGCGCCTGCTCGACGACCTGCTCGACGTCACCCGCATCAGCCGCGGCAAGATCGAACTGCACCGCGCGCCGGTGGAGCTGGGCCGGCTGCTGCGCGACACCCTGCAGACCAGCATGCCGCTGGTCGAGGCCGGGCGCCACACCGTGGCGCTCGATTTGTGCCAGGAGCCGGTCTGGGTCGATGCCGACGCCTTGCGCCTGACCCAGGTGCTGGCCAACCTGATCAACAATGCCGCCAAGTACACGCCGCCGGGCGGACGCATCGCGATCCTGCTGGAGGAAAGCTGCGGCGAGGCGCGGGTCGAGGTGAGCGACAACGGCATCGGCATCGAGCCGGATATGCTGGCGCGCGTGTTCGACGCCTTCGTCCAGGTGTCCAGCGCCAGTCACCTGGCGCAGGGCGGCCTGGGGATCGGCCTGTCGCTGGCAAAGGGCCTGGTGGAGCTGCACGGCGGACGGCTGGCGGCGCATAGCGAAGGGCCGGGACACGGCTCGGCCTTCACGGTGACGCTGCCGGCGATCCGGCCGGCGGCCACGCCTGAAGCCGCCGAGCAGCGCGGCGCCACGGGGGCGCGCCTGCGCAAGCACGTGCTGGTGGCCGACGACAACGTCGATGCCGCCGAGTCCCTGGCCTGGCTGCTGCGTTCGGAAGGCGCGACGGTGGACGTGGCGCACGACGGCGCGGCGGCCCTGCGCCTGTTCAACGAACACCCGGCCGACATCGCGGTGCTGGACCAGGGCATGCCCGAGATGGACGGGCTGGAGGTGGCGGCGATCCTGGCGCGGCGCCTGCCGCGCCCCTTCCTGGTGGCGGTGACCGGACGCGGGAGGCAGGAGGACCGCGCGGCCTCGCTGGCGGCCGGCTTCGACGAGCACCTCACCAAGCCGGTGGCGCCGCAGCAGTTGATCGACCTGCTGGGGAAGATATAGCTGTGCAAGCGCGCAACAGCAGCCCGGCGAGATATTGCCCCTAATGAAACGCACTGTTAGTATGCCCAGAATATTGACTTGGAGGGTGCGATGCAGATGCTGATCCGCCTGTTCGGCCCCCGTCGCAGGAAAAACCAGGAAGACATCGCCGCCCGCGCGGCCGAGGTGATCGTCCACGTCCTGTTCGACGTCGGGCTCGACCGTTTCCTGGCCGGCAGCATCCTGCTCGACCGTCAATTCCGCCTGCGCTTCTACGCAATGGCGCCGCAGCCGTCGCCCGCCATCCTGGCCTGCATCGCGGTGCGCGAGCTGGACGAGGCGCAGGTGTTCCGCGCCCAGGTGCTCGAAGCCGGGATCGATGCCCCCAGGCTCGCTACCCACACCCGCATCATGGCCAACGGCATCATGCGGGCGCTGCGCAGCCAGTCGCCGGCCCTGTGCGCGCTGCCGGCCACGCGCCGCGACCGGCGCAGCGTGCTGCGCCCTTAGAACGCGACAGGCCGTGCGCGCCGCCTCGTGAAGGGGCGCTATGCTTGGCGGGGCGGGGCGCAGGGGCGCTCCTGTTACCCGAGGAAAGGTCACCCGCATGAGCGTTCGCAACCTCGAGCACCTGTTCGCACCGAAGTCGGTGGCGCTGGTCGGCGCTTCCGAGCGGCCGGACAGCCTGGGCGCGACGCTGCTGCACAATCTGCTGGCCGGCGGATTCAAGGGCGAGGTGTGGCCGGTCAACCCCAAGTACGGCGAACTGGCGGGACGGCGCTGTTACGCCAGCGTGGCCGACTTGCCCGCGGCGCCGGCGCTGGCCGTGATCTGCACGCCGCCCGCGACGATTCCCGCGATCGTGCGCCAGCTGGGCGAGCGCGGCACCCGCGCCGCGGTGGTCCTGAGCAGTGGCATCAGCGATGGACGCACTGCGCGCGGCCGCGGCCTGCGCCAGGCCATGCTGGACGCCGCCCATCCCTACCTGCTGCGCCTGCTCGGGCCGAACAGCGCCGGCCTGCTGACGCCCGGCCTGGGGCTCAACGCCAGCGTCGCCACCAGCGGCGCGCTGCCCGGGCGGATCGCCTTCGTGTCGCAGTCTGGTGCACTGATGGTCGGGGTGCTGGACTGGGCGCGCACCCGCGGCATCGGCTTTTCCCACTTCATCGCGCTGGGCGACGCGGCCGACGTCGACCTGGGCGACGTGCTCGATTACCTCGCCAGCGACGGCGCCACCGGCGCCATCCTGCTCTACCTGCAGGACCTGCGCTACGCACGCAAGTTCATGTCGGCCGCGCGCGCGGCGGCGCGCAGCAAGCCGGTGCTGGTCCTTCGAGCCGGACGCGAGGACGATCCCCTGCCTTCCGCGGCGAGCGAAAGCGGCGCCCTGGCGGGGCGCGACGACGTGTTCGACGCCGCGATCCGGCGCGCCGGCATGCTGCGCGTGTACACCACCGACCAGCTGTTCTCGGCCGCCGAGACCCTGGCCTATGCGCGCCCGCTGCACGGCGAGCGCCTCGCGATCGTCAGCAACGGTGCCGGACCGGGCGTGCTGGCGCGCGATGCGCTGGCCTATGGCGGCGGGGTCGGGGCGCAGTTTTCGAACGAATCGCAGGCCCGCCTGGAGGCGCTGCTGGCGCCGGGCTGGCGGCGCGGGAACGTGGTCAACCTGCAGGGCGGGGCGGCGCCCGAACTGTACCGCGAGACCCTCGAGATCCTGCTTGCCGACCCGCAGGTCGACGCGCTGCTGCTGATCCAGTCGCCCACCGCGACGGTGCTAAGTCGCGACGTGGTGGAGGCCATCGCGCCGCTGGTGCGCAGCGCGTCCAAGACCCTGCTGTCGTGCTGGCTGGGAGGCGGCGCGGTATCCGAGGCCCGTGCCATCGCCTCCGGCGCGCGCCTGCCGGCCTACCGCACGCCGGAAGACGCGGTCGCCGGCTTCCTGCAGCTGGTGCACTACCGGCGCAACCAGAACCTCCTGATGGAGGTGCCGCCCTCGATGGCAGGCTCGGTGGCTCCCGACCGCGCCGCGGCGCGCGCGCTGGTGCGCGAAGCCGTCGCGAGCGGGCGCTACCTGCTGTCCGACCCCGAGACCAAGGCCATCCTGCGCACCTACGGCATGGCGGTGGTCGAGACGCGCCAGGCCGCCGGCGTGGAGGAGGCGGTGAGCGCCGCCCAGCGCATCGGCTATCCGGTGGCGGTCAAGATCCTGACGCCGGACGTGATGCACAAGTCGGACTTCGGCGGCGTGGCCCTCGACCTCGACGGCGACGAGGGCGTGCGCGCGGCCGCCACGCGCATGCGCCGGCGCCTCGCGGAGCTGTTCCCGCAGGCGAAGTTCGAGGGCTACTCGGTGCAGGCCATGGTCAGGCGCAGCAACGCGCACGAACTGATCGTCGGCGCGGCGCTGGACGCCGTGTTCGGGCCGGTGATCGTGTTCGGGCAGGGCGGGGTGACGGTGGAAGTGGCCGACGACCATGCGGTCGGCCTGCCGCCCCTGAACCTGGTGCTGGCGCGCGACCTGGTCGACCGTACCCGCGTGGCCAGGCTGCTGGCGGGCTACCGCAACCGGCCGGCGGCCAACATGGACGCGGTGCTGGCCACGCTGGTGCAGGTCTCGCGCATGGTCGCGGACATTCCCGAGATCGTGGAGCTGGATCTGAACCCGCTGCTGGCCGACAGCCGCGGCGCCGTGGTGCTGGACGCGCGCATGCGCCTGGCGCTGGCGGACCGCTCGGGCAGCACCCTGGACCGGCTGGCGATCCGGCCCTATCCGCGCGAGCTGGAAGAGACGATCGACTGGCAGGGCGCGCCGCTGCTGCTGCGGCCGATCCGCCCGGAGGACGGTCCCGCCCACCTGGCCTTTTTTGACGCGCTCACGCCGGACGACGTGCGCTACCGGATGTTCGTGCGCGTGCGCGAACTGCAGCCTTCGCAGCTGGCGCGCTTCACCCAGATCGACTACGACCGCGAGATGGCCTTCATCGCCACCCGCTTGACCCCGCAAGGCGTGGCCGAAACCCTGGCGGTGGGCCGGGTGGTGGCCGACCCGGACAACATCACGGCGGAATTCGCGGTGACGGTGCGCTCGGACCTGAAAGGCATGGGGCTGGGCAAGCTCATGATGCAAAAGCTGATCGACTACTGCCGTGCGCGCGGCACGCGCGAGATCGTGGGCGAGGCGCTGCCGCAGAATTCGCGCATCACCGGGCTGGCCAAGCGGATGGGCTTTACCGTCAAGTCGACCGGGCTGGAAGGCATGCGCGAAATGCGTCTGGTGTTGCAATAAAATTTCAAACTGGCCGCTTATATGAAATAATATTTCACTTCCTGAAGCGTACGTCCTCGACCACGACCTTCGCATCGCCCTTCGGTTTCTTGGGCTTTTTCGGCTTCTTGACGATCTGCCCGCCCGCGACCGTCTCGGGCACGCGGTGTTCCGGCTCGAAGCCGCTTTCTTCCACGCGCTTGATGGTCTGGCGCGTCAGGGCTTCGATCGCGGCCAGGAATTCGACCTCGTCGGCCGCCACCAGCGAGACCGCCTCGCCCGAGGCGCCGGCACGCCCGGTGCGCCCGGTGCGGTGCACGTAATCCTCGGCCACGATCGGCAGGTCGACGTTCACCACCACCGGCAGGTCGTCGATGTCGAGGCCGCGCGCCGCGACATCGGTTGCCACCAGCACCTTCACGTCGCCCGCCTTGAAGCGCTCCAGCGCGCGCAGGCGCGCCGGCTGCGGCTTGTCGCCGTGGATCGCATCGGCCGGAATGCGCTTGGCGTCCAGCAGGCCCACCAGCTCGTCCACGCCCTTGCGGGTCTTGGCGAAGGCCAGCACCTGGGTCCAGTCGTGTTTTTTCAGCAGGTGCAGGAACAGCTCGGGCTTGCGTTTCTTGTCCACCGGGACCAGCCACTGGGTGACCTTGGCCACCGTGGTGTTGCGCGGGCTCGCCTCGATGCGTACCGGCTCGCGCAGCAGGCGGTTGGCCATGGCGCGGATCTGGTCGGAGAAGGTGGCCGAGAACAGCAGGGTCTGGCGCTTCTTCGGCAGGGCCGCGAACACCTGGTCGAGTTCCTTCGAGAAGCCGAGATCGAGCATGCGGTCGGCCTCGTCCAGCACCAGGGTGATGACGTCGGTGAACTTCACCGCGTTCTGGCGGTGCAGGTCGAGCAGGCGGCCCGGCGTCGCCACCAGCACATCGACCCCCTTGCGCAGATTCATCATCTGCGGATTGATGCTGACCCCGCCGTAGGCCACCATGGTGCGCAGGTTCAGCCCGGCGCCGTAGCTGCGGAAGCTCTCGTGCACCTGCTCGGCCAGCTCGCGCGTCGGCACCAGGACCAGGGCGCGCGCGGCATTCGCGCCGACCGGCTTGTCGCGCTTGAACAGGCGCTGCAGGATCGGCAGGGCGAAGCCGGCGGTCTTGCCGGTGCCGGTCTGGGCCGCGGCCATGACGTCCTTGCCGGACAGGATGACGGGAATCGCCTGCTGCTGGACGGCGGTCGGAGTGCTGTAGTCGAGCGAAGCGAGGGTCTGGACGATCGGATCGATCAGTCCAAGCGAAGCAAAGGACATGGAAACCTTACGACGAGTAAATGTACAGGCCGTAGTTTAACTTGCCGGAGGCGGCAAGCGAAGGGCGCGCCGGCTCAGGCGAGGACAATCAGGACCGACAGGTCGACGATCGGCTTGACCGGCTCGCGCTGGTCCTTGCAGGCAGTCAGCAACAGGCAGGCAATTGCGAGCGCGGCGGCGGGGAAGAGGCGGCGCGGTGGCATGATGGCTCCTTGTCAAGAAACTCCATCATACGCCAGTCCGCGCCGAAAATGCATACGGCGCGAACTTAGAAGCTGTACGAGATGCCGGCGCGCAGTACCGGGTAGATCTTGTAGTCCGACACTTCTTCCTGCAGGCGCAGTTCTTCGACGTTGACGTCGCTCGCCAGCTTGCTGCAGAAGGTGACGTTGGTGCTGCAGCCGTAGGCGATCAGGTTGACGCGGGCCTTGCCCTGGTGGAAGACGCCGATGTCGGCATTGAAGTTCCAGCGCTTGTTCGGGGTGAGGGCGTTGCCCCAGCCGATGCCGATGTACGGCGCGGCGCGGCGGAAGTTGACTTCGCCTTTCAGGGCGCCGAAGTCGGCCGCCAGGTAGTTGATGCCGTTGAAGTTGAAGCTGCCGTTCGCGGTCGGGACGCCAAGGGCCTTGAAACGGGTGCCGTTGTACAGGATGCCGCCGGTCAGGCGGAAGCTGCTGTGCGGAATGACATACCAGTCGAACAGCACGTCGAAGGTCGCCAGTTTGCCGTCGAGCTTGTAGTCGACCAGGCCCGAGCGCTTGTCGAGCTCGTGCTTGAAGTAGTTGACACCGAAACGCCCGTTCAGGTTGCTCTCCATCGGGACGACCAGGTGGAGCCCGGCGCCGGTGGTCCCGAGGTCGGCGGTAACGGCGGCGCCGATTTGCGCCTGGGCCGACATGCTGGCGGCGAGGGCCGCCAGGGCGAAGAATGCGTGCTTGAGTGCCATGCTGGGAAAGCCTTGTGATGTTGAATTAGGGCATCATTGTAGCGGCAGTGTCTGCCGGCGGCGAGGAAAGCCGGCCTGGGTGAGGAGGATGTACAACGGTTTATTTGTGCCCGCCACGGCCGGTTTCGTCGCTACTATCCCGGCTCCGTCGCATAATGTCACCCGGCAATAGAGACCAGGACTAATCTGGCGCTGCCCTGACTACTGAAAGAACATCATGATCTCAAGCACTTTTCACATTGCACGTCTGCTGGCCGCCTGGCTCGGCTGCTACCTGGTCTTCGCGATCATCGTTGCCGAGGGGACCAGGGATATCGTCGAGCGCGACGTTGGCGGCTATTTCGCGCTGCTGGCCCTGTTCCTCGGCCTGTGGGTGCTCTCGGGCGTGTTCTCGCACATGCGCCGGGTGCGCCTGATCGCGGGTAGCCTCAACAGCAGCACCCTGTCCAACCGCCAGCGGCGCCAGATCGAGATCCCGTTCGAGGCCGGCGAGGCCTTCGACCTGATCGACGCCGCGATCCGCGAACTGCCCGGCGCCATCCTGGTCGAGAGCGCGCGCGACAGCCTTCAGGTGCGCGCCAAGGTCAAGCGCATCAATCCCTACGCCATGCACCACGACGGCCAGCCGCCCGCCGCCAGCTGGGCCTTCATTCCCTTCGGCGAGCGGCGCAACCAGATCCTGGCCACGGTCACGCCGAACGGCGATTCCGCCGGCAGCGTCACGCTGATCTGCGAACCGGAAGACCCGGCCTGGACCGACACCTTCCTGGTCGACCACGGCACCAACCTGGAAAACGCCGAAGCCATCGTGCGGGCGATTACCCGCCGGGTAGCCGAGCGGCGCCGCGGCGAACAGGCGCAAGTACGCCAGACCGCCACCGAGAAAGAGCTCACGGTGGCCAAGCTGAACCTGCTGCACGCCCAGGTCGAGCCGCACTTCCTGTACAACACCCTGGCCAGCGCCCAGGTGCTGACGCGCACCGATCCGGCGCGCGCCGACGAGATGCTCGGCAACCTGATCCAGTACCTGCGCCACTCGCTGCCGCGCACCGAGGATGCGCCCTCGACCATCGGCGAGGAACTGGAACGCGCCCGCGCCTACCTCGACATCCTGAAGATCCGCATGGGTCCGCGCCTGCAGCTGCAGGTCGACGTGCCGGACGCGCTGCGCGCGGTGCTGTTCCCGAGCATGATGCTGCAGACCCTGGTCGAGAACGCGATCAAGCACGGCCTCGAGCCCAAGCCGGGCGGCGGCACGGTGTGGATCCTGGCGCGCCAGGTCATGGGGGGGGAAATGAGTGCAGTGGCGGTGACGGTGGCCGACGACGGCCGCGGCTTCACCGCCGAGGGCGGCGGCACCGGGGTCGGCCTGCGCAACGTGCGCGAGCGCCTGCGCCTGGCCTACGGCAGCGCGGCCGCGTTCTCGATCGTGGCCAACTTCCCGAGCGGCGTGGCCGCCACCATCACCGTTCCCCATACCGTAGGGGCAGGAGCCCATCATGCTTGATTCCCGAATCCGGTGCGTCGTGGCGGAAGACGAAGCCCTGCTGCGCGAATCGCTGGTCCAGCTGCTTGGCCAGGTGTGGCCGGAACTCGAGATCGTGGCCAGCTGCGAGGATGGCGGCAGCGCCCTCGACGCGATCGCCGAACACCGTCCGGAAGTGGTGTTCCTGGACATCCGCATGCCCGGGCTGAGCGGGCTGGAAGTCGCATCGAACCTGCTTGCCGCCGGCATCAAGACCGAAGTGGTGTTCGTCACCGCCTATGACCAGTACGCGATCGACGCCTTCGAGCGCGGCGCCGTCGACTACCTGCTCAAGCCGGTGGCGCGCGAACGCCTGGCCGGCACGGTGGGGCGGGTGCAGGCGCGCCTGCAGCGCGGCGGCCAGGACAGCGGGCAACTGGGGCAGCTGCAGGCTTTGCTGCAGCAGCTGCAGGCGGTGGCGCCGCCGCAGCCGAAGGCGCCGCCGCTGGTCTGGCTGACCGCCAGCCGCGGCCAGGAAACGCGCCTGATCCTGGTGGACGACGTGTGCTACTTCCAGGCCGACTCCAAGTACACGGTGGTGATGACGATCGAGGGCGAGACCCTGCTGAGGAAGCCCATCCGCGACCTGCTCGAGGTGCTCGACCCGACCCACTTCAAGCAGGTGCACCGCTCGACCATCGTCAACCTGCGCGCAGTCAGCGGCGTGACCCGCGACGAGAGCGGGCGCGGCGTCCTGCGCCTGAAGAACCGGCCCGAGACACTGGCGGTGAGCCAGCCTTTCATGGGCCTGTTCCGTAACATGTAACCAGATGTGAAAGCCTGCACAGAGTGTATCGGAGCGATTGAATCTTGCTTGCCGATGGTAAAGTTATGCCATCAACAAGCCTGGAGGCACCCATGAAAGCCCTGATTCTCTCTGCAGCCCTGGCGGCAGCTTCGTTCCCGGCCCTGGCCCAGACCAATGTCAGCATCAGCATCGGCCAGCCGGGCTTCTACGGCCGCATCGACCTCGGCGACGGCTACCGCAGCTACGGCCCGCCGCCGGTGTACGTGGCCGAACCGATCATCATCGAGCGCCGCCACCGGGTGCGCGCCGAGCCGGTCTACCTGCGCGTCCCGCCGGGCCACCGCAAGAACTGGAGCAAGCATTGCCGCAAGTACGGTGCCTGCGGCCAGCCGGTGCTGTTCGTGCAGGACCGCTGGTACTCGGACGTGTACGTGCCGCGCTACCGCGAAGTGCATTATCGCGAGCGCTACGATGACCGTGGCGGCCGTGGGCATGACCGCCACCACGACCGTGGCCACGGGCACGGCAGGGATCATGACCGCGGCCACGGCAAGGGCCACGGCCGCGGCCACGACTAAGCCGGGTTTATTCCGGTAGCGGCACCCCGGCCGGCAGCAGTCCCTCCGCCACCAGCTCCTGCCAGAACGCCGCCGGAATCCTGATGTCCATCAGGTCGGCATTGCGGCGCAGGTGACGCGTGCTGCTGGCGCCGGGAATGGTGGCCACCACCACCGGGTGGGCCGCGCCGAACTGCAGGGCCGCCGCCGGCAGGTCGACGCCATGGCGCGCCGCCACGTGGCGCAGCCGTTCGCGCTGCTCGAAGTGTTTCGGCTTGGCCGGCACGTAGTCGTAGTGGTCGCCACCCGCCAGGAAACCCGAGTTGAACGGCCCGCCCAGCACGATGCCGGCGCCGCGCTCGTCGCACAGGGGGAACAGGGCCTCCAGCGGCGTGGTTTCCATCAGCGTATAGCGCCCGGCCAGCAGGAAGATGTCCGGGTCGGAGTCGCGCAGCGCGCGCAGGCATGGCTCGACCGTGTTCACGCCCAGGCCCCAGGCCTTGATCAGGCCTTCCTCGCGCATCCGCACCAGTTCCTCGAAGGCGCCGCCGCGGCCGGCGGCGATCCGGTAGTGGTGATCGAACTGGTCTCCCAGGTGGTCGGGGGAGAGATCGTGCACGTAGACGATGTCGATGTTCCCCGGCGCCAGGCGCTGCAGGCTGTCCTCGACCGAGCGGCGCGCGCCGCTCGCCGTGTAGTCGGTCAGGCGCCGGAAGGGCAGCGAAGACACGAAAGGCGGGGCGATGTCGCCGCCTGGATCGGGCACCAGCACGCGCCCGACCTTGGTCGACAGCGTGTAATGATTGCGCGGCCGGGTGCGCAGGGCCTGGCCGAAGCGGTGCTCGGACAGGCCGGTGCCGTAGTGCGGGGCGGTGTCGAAATAGCGGATGCCCGCTTCCCATGCCGCGTCAACGGTGGTGCGGGCCGCCTCGTCGCTCGTGGTGTGGTACATGTCGCCCAGGCCGGTGCCGCCAAGGCCCAGGCGCGAGATCGGTCGGTAGCGCTGGTTCATGCTGTCCTTTCGTGTCGAATGGTCGCGCCATGCTACACCGGCGCGCGGCGCGCACCATTGAACCGGGCGGCTGGCCCGCTGCGAATACCCGCACCGGATGTTCCGGATGAAATATCATGCTGCTTCCCGTTCCGATACTGTGCCGGCATGAAAGAGATTCCGCCCGATCCCCAGATGTCGATCCTGCTTGGCTGGTGCCTGATCGTGCTGCTGGCCGTGCCGTTCGGCGGCTTCGCGGCCTGGCATGTGGCATGCAAGGCGGACGCGCTGTCCTGGCCGAAGGCGGATGCGGAGATCCTCAGCCGCGAGCTGTACCGGACCACGAAGCCGGCCCTGTGGTGCGTCAAACCGAAGCTGCGCTACCGGATCGACGGACGGACCTACGAGTCCAGGCGGAGCTCGTCCTCGTGGGTGGCCGGCACTGGCTGCGACCGCGACCGGCGGGTGATGGAGGCCAGGCTCGAGCGCATGGCGCCGGGCGCGCGTATTGCGGTCCGCTACGATCCGGGCAATCCCGCCGGCGCAGTCGTCTACCTCGCCCCGCCGGTGGAATTCATCGACGTCTTCTTCGCCATCGTCGGTGCGGTCTGGCTCGGCTGCGGCATCTATGCCATCCGGGAGGGGAAGAAACAGCGGCGCGAGCAGGGGTCTGCACGCGTTGCCCGCGCCGAGCCAGCCTTGCGCTAACGTAGTAAGATTGCCACATCGCCCATGTGCTGGCATTGCCGGACGGGCGCCATGAGAGGAGCTTACTTTGCGTAGCGAATTCGTGATCGTGGGTGGTGGTGCGGGCGGCCTGGAACTGGCCTGCAAACTGGGCCGCAAGCTGGGGCCATCGAAGGTGACGCTGGTGGACAGCCGGCTGTACCATATCTGGAAGCCGTCGCTGCACGAGGTCGCGGCCGGCACCCTGGACATCCACCAGGAGGGCCTGTCCTACCAGATGCTGGCGCACGACAACGGCTTCAACTTCGTGTTCGGACCGATGACGGCGCTCGATGCCGCGTCGAAGACCATCACCGTGGGCGCGATCCTGGCGGCCACCGACGACGACGAGGTGCTGCCCGAACGCCGCATCGGCTACGGTTCGCTGGTGCTCGCGGTCGGCAGCACCTCGAACTACTTCGGCGTGCCGGGCGCGAAGGAGCACACGATTTCCCTGAACGCCACCGAGGACGCCGAGCGTTTCCGCCTGCGCATGCTGCGCCTGATGCTGGCCGCCGAGCAGGATCAGGAAGAAGGCAAGGGAAGCGGCCTGGATGTGGTCATCATCGGTGGCGGCGCCACCGGCGTCGAACTGGCGGCCGAGCTGCGCGAAGCCTCGGGCGCCTATGTCACCTACGGTTTCGACCAGCTGGACGTGAAGCGCGACGTGCGCATCACCATCCTCGAAGGCGCCCCGCGGGTGCTTGCTCCGCTGCCGGAGAAGGTGTCAAGCGCTGCCAACGACCTGCTGGCCAAGCGCGGCATCCGCGTGGTGACCGACTGCCGGGTCACGCAGATCGACCGCGACCGCGTGGTCGACAAGGATGGCAACGTGTATCCGTCCAAGCTGTGCGTGTGGGCAGCCGGCATCAAGGCGCCCGACCTGCTGGCTTCGCTGGGCCTGCCGACCGCCAGGGGCGGCCAGGTCGAAGTCGACGCGCACCTGCGCGTGAAAGGCGCGGACGACATCTATGCGCTGGGCGACTGCGCCGCCTGCGTCGACGGCAAGGGCAATGCGGTGCCGCCGCGCGCCCAGGCCGCCCACCAGCAGGCCGACTACCTGGTCACGACCTTCCTGCGCAAGTCCAAGGGCCATGCGCCCCAGGACCGGCCGTATGAATACCGCGACTACGGTTCGCTGGTGTCGGTGGGCCGCTCCACGAGCGTGGGCAGCCTGATGGGCTCATTGCGCGGCGCCAGCTGGTTCGTGCAGGGCACGATGGCGCGCCTGATGTACACCAGCCTGCACCTGATGCACCACCGCGCGGTGCTCGGCACCATGCGCACCGGGGTGCTGGCGCTGGCGCGCTTCCTGGTGCGGCGCGCCACGCCGCTGGTGAAGCTCCACTGAATGTAGGGTGGGCGGCTATGCCGCCCACGCGTTCAACCACATCCAGGACTTTCGCGGCATCTCAACGGACAGCTATCACCGCGTGGGCGGGAAACCCGCCCACGCTACGCCGCCGGCGCCTGCTTCGGCAAGGTCATGCGCAACACCGCGCCGCCGGTCTCGCCGGCGCCGAGTTCCAGCGTGCAGCCCAGGAAGCGCGCGCGCTCGCGCAGCAGGCGCAGGCCGTGGCAGCTGGTCGACTCCAGGACCTTGTCATTCTTCGGCAGGCCGCTGCCGTTGTCGCGGATGGTCAGCATCACCTGCTCGCCGTCGTCGTCCAGGATCACGTCGACCTCGGTCGCGCGCGCATGCGCGGCCACGTTGCGCAGGCCTTCCTCGACGCAGCGCAGCAGCACCACGCCCTGGGTGCGGGTATAGGACCCGTCCTCGTCGGGCAGGCTGGCGCGCGCCTTGATGCCGTGGGCGGCGGCGAAGCCGGGGACCAGTTCGGCCAGCGCGGCCTTCAGGCCGAGGAACTCGAGCTTGTCGTTCCACAGCTCGAGCTGCATCTTGCGGTTGGTCTCGATGATGTTGGCGAGCAGCCCCTTCATCTGGGCGCTGCGGTCGCGCATCGACTGGTTCTCGGCCGGGATGTGCTGGCTGAGCAGGGCAAGGTGCATGGTCAGCGCCGTCATCGACGAGCCCAGGCTGTCGTGGAGCTGGCGTGCCAGCAGGCGGCGTTCCTCGTCCCAGCAGGCGGCGAGGTAGCCCAGCATCTCGGTGAGTTCAGCGGTGCGGTCCGCGCCCGGCGCTGTCGATGCGACTGCGGCGGGCAGGGGCTGCGGATGTGCCGGTTCGGTCATCGTAGGCTCGGTTAAATGTTTCCCAAATCATACAACAGTTGGCCGCATGACGGCGCGCAAGGCCAGTGCATTGTATCGGGCGGGGTGCCCGAAGCAGCGTGCGCTGCCGTACAGTCGCGTTGCCCGTTTCAGGCGAAGCTTGGGGCGTGGCCATACCACTTTATTAATAACCGGGGGTAATACAATGACGACCGCAAGCAAATCGCAGGATGCCATCACGCTGCTCACCGCGCAGCACCGCGAAGTCCACGAGATGTTCGAGAAGTTCGAGAACATGACCGACCGTGCCAAGGTCAGCAAGAAAAAACTCGCCGACGAGATCTGCCAGGCGCTCATCATGCACACCACGATCGAGGAAGAGATCCTGTATCCGGCGGTGCGCGAAGCAACCGAGGAAACCGAGGACATGGTCGACGAGGCTGTCGTCGAGCACGCGTCGGCCAAGGACCTGATCGCCCAGATCCAGGAAATGGACCCGGGCGACGACCTGTACGACGCCAAGGTGAAGGTGCTGGGCGAGCTGGTCGACCACCACGTCGAGGAAGAAGAGAAGGAAATGTTCCCGAAGATGAAGGAACTGAAGCTGGACCTGCAGGCGCTGGGCCAGGAAATGGCAGCCCGGGCCGCCGAGCTGCAGTAAGGCAGGATTGTCCGGGCGCTGCCCGGACTCCCGGCAGCGCCGGGACTGCCAGTCAGGCCGCGTCGGCCTGCGCCGTCGCCGGCGCGAGCGCCTCCAGCAACTGGTCCATGCCGACCGGCTTGACCAGGTGCTGGTCGAAGCCCGCTTCCATCACGCGCCGCTTGTCTTCGGCCAGTCCATAGCCGGTCAGGGCGATCAGGCGGATATGGGACGTGGCCGGGTCGCCCCGCAGGCGGCGCGCGACTTCGTAGCCGTCGATGCCGGGCAGGCCGATGTCGACCAGCGCCGCGGCCGGGCGGCCGGCCAGCGCGGCCGCCACGCCCTGCAGCCCGTCGGCGGCGGTGTCCACCGGGAAGCCGTGGGCGGCCAGCATGGTCGCCATCATCTCGCGGCCGTCCTCATTGTCTTCGATCAGCAGCACCGCGGGCTTGCCGGAGTTGTCGCCGCTCGACTGCTGCGGGCTGACGGACGGCAGCACGGGTTCGGTGCGCGGCAGGCGGATCATGAAGGTACTGCCGCTGCCGCTGCCGTCGCTATGCGCGCTGGCGCTGCCGCCATGCAGTTCCACCAGGCGCCGCACCAGCGACAGGCCAATCCCCAGGCCGCCCTGCGAGCGGTCGATCGAGATCGCGCCCTGGACGAACACATCGAACACGTGCGGCAGCAGTTCCTCCGGGATGCCGACGCCGGTATCGCGTACCGTCAGCACCACGTCCTCGCCCGACTGCGCCACCCCGACGTCGATGCTGCCGCCCGCGGGCGTGTACTTGAGCGCGTTGTCCAGCAGGTTGGTGGTGATCTGTTCGAGGCGGGTCGGGTCGCCGTCGACCCAGTTCGGGGCCAGGTCGACGCTGATACGGTAGCCGGCGGAACGGCCGGTGGCGCGCAGGGTCTCCAGGCAGCCCGATACCAGGTTGGAAAGATCGATCGGCTTGCGCGCCAACAGGATCTTGCCCGACATCGCACGCGACAGGTCGAGCAGGTCGTCGACGATGCGCGACAGGTGCTGGCTCTGGCGCTGGATGATCTGCTTGGCGCGGCTCACCGTCTCGGCGTTGGCGCCGGCCATGCCGATCAGCGAGGAAGCGCTGCTGATCGCCGACAGCGGGTTGCGCAGCTCGTGGCCGAGCATGGCGAGGAATTCGTCCTTGGCGTGGCTCTTGCGTTCGGCGTCGCGGCGCTCTTCCATCTCGCGCACGAGGCGGCGGTTGGTCGCGGTCAGCTCGGTGGTGCGCTGCGAGAGCTTTTCGGCCTGGCGCTTGAGCTGCTCGTTCTTCATCGCCAGCGCCACGAACACCGAGACCTTGGCGTGCAGGATCTGCGGAATCACCGGGGTGAACAGGAAGTCGGCGGCGCCGCGCTGGTAAGCCTTGAGGCGGTCGATCTCGTCGGCCAGGAAGGCGGTGACGAAGATGATCGGGATATCCGCCGAGCGCGCGCGCTGGTGGATCGCCTCGGCGGTCTCGAAGCCGTCCATGCCGGGCATGTTCACATCGAGCAGGATCACGGCGAAATCGTGGAGCAGCACCTGGCGCAGGGCGTCCTGGCCGGAACGCGCAGAATGCACCGAATAATTGCTTTCTTCCGCCCACTGGTCGAGCAGGCTCGTCAGCGCTAACAGGCTGGCGGCGTCGTCGTTGACGACCAGGATCTTGGGTTTGTCAGTGTGTGCCACGATGGTTCGCTGTGCTTTCCCTCAAAGGGTTTGCCTTTAGGAAAGATCTTACCAAATCAAGTGTGTAGGGTTTCAAAGAATCACTGTAATAACAAAGAATGATATCACGGGCAATTTAAGTGCAAATAGGCAAAACTCAATCGTGCGCATGGTGACGTGTACGGTGCCGCACATACGTCTCTGGGTGGGCTGTGCGATAGTGGAAGCCTCCAGTTCAACCGACTCCATGGGAACGGGGCTGCCTACATGAAAGGACAGATAATGAATATCGACTCTATCGTAAATCAGGATTATCACGGCAAATCGTTCCGTGAGCTCGTCAATTCGCCGCTGACCGCCCTCTGTGGCGTCAGCGAACAACAAGCCAGTGCCTTTGCCGCCGCCGGCGTGCACACGATCGGCGACCTCGCCAACATGCAGATCGTGAACTACGCCGTGGCCATCAAGGCGCTGTCCAGCTGCGAAAACGCCTCGGGCAAGGAGCAGGCCGAGGAAGAGCTGCTCGACGACGCCGTCGAAATGACCTTCCCGGCCAGCGACCCGGTGTCGGTCCAGTCCAGCATCACCCGCATCGAGGTGGCGCCCGACAAGGTCGACGCCAGCCGCGACCACCAGGCGGCGCAGGCGATCGAGTCGCATAGCGAGGAGATGCTGCGTTCGGCGGAAATCAATACCAGGTATCTGCAGAAGGACGAGGGCGGGAACCGCTGATCGATCAGCGCTTGTCGGTTTCATGACGGGCCACGGGCGGCGCAGGCTGCTTTGTGGCCCGTCTGTTTTTGTCTGGCAAGGGGAGCTCACAGAAGTGCGATGAACTTGGGGGGAACAATGCCTCGCATTGTTCCCCCCCCAATTTAGCCTGCAGACCGCAAACGCGAACCCGAAGCGCCCGCTCAGCGATGCGCCGCGGTCTCCACCGCCGCTGGATTTGCCGCGGGCATCTTGGTCGCCGCCTGGCGGTTGGCCGCAGGCGAGCAGAAGCGGTTCTTGCCGGCGCGCTTGGCTTCGTACAGCGCGTAGTCGGCGATACTGATCAAGGCGTCGACCGATTCGGCGTCGTCCGGATAGATGCTGATGCCGATCGAGGTCGACAGGCGCAGGGTCAGGTCGTTGATGAAGTAGGGCTCGGACACGGCTTCGACCAGCTTGGCCGCCGGGCCCTGGGCGTCGGCCAGGCTGTGGATCTCGCCCAGCACCACCATGAATTCGTCGCCGCCGAGGCGCGCCACCGTGTCTTCCTTGCGCGAATTGGCCAGCAGGCGCTGCGACACCATCTTGAGGATGTCGTCGCCATAGGCGTGGCCATAGGTATCGTTGATCGCCTTGAAGCCGTCCAGGTCGAGGTACATGATCGCGGCCTTGGTATGGCTGCGGTTGGCGTGCTGCAGGGCGGTCTCGATGCGATCTTCCAGCAGGCGGCGGTTGGGCAGGCCGGTGAGGGCGTCGTGCAGCGCCAGCTCCTGCTGCGCGCGGGAATACTGGGCCAGCTCCTTGTAGAGCAGGCGTACTTCCAGCATGTTATGGATGCGCTTGTGCACCTCGAGCAGGTCGAACGGCTTGCTGATGAAGTCGCGGGCGCCGGCTTCCAGCGCGGCGATCTTGAAGCTCGGCTGGGCTGTCAGCGCCAGCACCGGCAGGTAGCCGCCCTGTTCGATTTCCTTCAGGCCCTTCATGACCTGGAAGCCGTTCAGGCCGGGCATCTGCAGGTCGAGCAGGATCAGGTCGTAGTTGTGCTCTCGATGCAGCGGGCATACCTGCTCGGGCAGCATCGTCGAACTGACGCAGGTGTAGCCTTCCTCACGCAATATCTCTTCCATCAGCTCGATATTGTCGGGCGAATCGTCCACCACCAGGATCTTCGCGTTCAAAATGTCTTGTCTGCTCGGCATGCTCGTTCTCTTCTACTCTGTCGGGAACGTGTTCCATTTCCTTTTGGAATGGACGCCTCCCATATCTTCATAGTCTAGCAAAAGCCTAAAAATTTCTTGTAGGACAGCGCCGCGTGTCCGGGTAGGATCATTATCGACCAAGCCCGCGTCCTGCGCCATTGCCCATCTGTGCAGTCGGAACTGCTACCGAAGCGACGGCGGCGATGAGTTCTCCCGGTTCCACCGGCTTCGAAATATGGGTCGAAAAACCCGCTTCCAGCGCCTTCAGCCGGTCTTCGGGCCGGGCAAAGGCGGTCAGGGCGATGGCCGGCAGCTGGCCGCCGGCCTCGCGCGGCAGGGCGCGCACCCAGCCGATCAGTTCGAACCCGTCGACCTCGGGCATGCCCAGGTCGCTCACCAGGACGTCCGGGCGGTCGGCGCGCAGCGCATCGAAGGCTTCGCGCGCGCTGGCGGCCACCCGCACCCGGGCATGGCAGTCGGTCAGGATGCGCGCGATCAGCTCGCGGCCGTCGCGCGCGTCGTCCACCACCAGCACCGTCAGTCCGGTCAGGTCGCGCACTGCGCCGTCGGGCGCTTCCGGCGCCGGCGAGGGCGCCGGCGCTGCGCGTGACGGCCGGCTGCTTGATGCCGGCGCCTCGGCGCGCGGCAGCTCGATCGTGAAGCTGGCGCCCAGGCCCTCGCCGGCGCTCTCGGCCCGCACCGTGCCGCCGTGCTGCTCGACCAGGTGCTTGACGATCGACAATCCCAGACCCAGGCCGCCATGCCGGCGCGTCATCGACGCGTCTTCCTGGCGGAAGCGCTCGAACACGTGGGTGATGAATTCGGGACGGATCCCGACGCCGTTGTCGCGCACGGTGATCGCCACCACCTTGCCGCCCGCGCCATGACCGTCGTCGCGTTCGCTGATCTCGACCGCCACCAGACCATCGCGCGGGGTGAACTTGATCGCATTCGACAGCAGGTTCCAGATTACCTGCTGCAGCCGGCCGGTGTCGCCAGCCACGAGCGCGCCCGGCGCCCGGTAGTGCTTCTCGATGGCGATGTGCTTGGCGTCGGCCGCCGGGCGCACGGTCTCGATGGCGGCGTCGATGAAGGTCGCTGGCGCGATCGCCTGCATGTCGAGCAGCACCTTGCCCGAGGTGATGCGGCTCATGTCGAGCAGGTCCTCGATCAGCTGGGCCTGGGCGCGCGCGTTGCGTTCGATGGTCTGCAGGCCGCGCTGCAGGTCGGCGCCGTCGCGGCTGCCGCGGCGCAGGACCTGCGACCAGCCGAGGATCGCCGACAGCGGGGTGCGCAGTTCGTGCGACAGCGTGGCCAGGAACTCGTCCTTCATCTGGCTGCTGCGCTCGGCCTCGGCGCGCGCCTCGCGTTCGTTCTCGAGCAGCACCTTGCGCTCCTCGGCGGCGCGGCGGGTGGCTTCGTACAGGCGGGTGTTGTCCACCGCGATCGCGGCCTGGGCGGCGATGCCGCGCACGATGCGCTCGCTGCGTTCGGTGAACACGCCGGGTTCCGGATGGCCGAAGAACATGGTGCCGAGCAGCTCGCCCGAGCGCGCCGCCACCGGCACCGCCATGTAGCTGCGCAGGTCCGGCTCCCCGGCCGCCGGGTGCCCGGCCGGCAGTCCGAACTGGGGCGCGCTGCCCGCGTAGCGCGGGTCGCGGGCGATGTCGTCGATGCGCACCAGGCCCTCGGTGCGCGAGGCCGGCGGGTAGAGCGTGCTGGCGCGCGGTTCGCCGAAACTCTGGAATTCGCTGGATGTCGCGCCCGACAGCGTGACCATCGAGAACAGGGTGCCGTCGCCTTCCTGCCCGTAGTGGATGAAGGCGCCGAAGCGCGCGCCGCTGACTCCCAGCGCCGCCTCGGTGGCCGCGCGCAGCAGCGAGCGCAGGTCGCGGGTCGAGGCCAGGATGCTGCCGGTATTGTTGAGCAGCTCGAGCACGTGCGATTCGTCGCGCAGCGCCTGTTCGGCGCGCTTGACCTGGTCGACGTCGGTATTGGTGCCGAACCAGCGCACCACGCGTCCGTCGGCGTCGCGCACCGCGCTCAAGCGCGTCAGGTGCCAGCGATAGCTGCCGTCGGCGCCGCGCAGCGGGAATTCCATCTCGAAGGGTTCGCCGCTGCGGATGGTCTCGCGCAAGCGCCCCATCACTGCGGGCAGGGTGGCGGGGTCGATGGTGTCCTGCCAGCCCCAGCCCACGCTCTGCTCCGGCGTGCGTCCGGTGTATTCGTACCAGCGGTCGTTGAACCAGACGATGCCGCCGTCGGTGCCGGCCATCCAGGCCAGCTGCGGGATCGTGTTGGCCAGCGCGCGCAGCAGTTCCTCGCTCTGGCGCAGGGTGTCTTCGGCGCTCTTGCGGCCGCTGATGTCCTGCACCACGCCGGTCATGCCGATCAGGGTTTCCTGGCCCTTGCGTTCGGCATAGTCGGGGCGGCCGACCAGGGCCACCCAGCGCGCGGCCTGGCTCTCGGAAGCGCCGCTCGCGACCCGGCACTCGATGTTCAGGTCGGCCCGCGCCTCGAAAGCCTTGATCACGGCGCGCCGCACCTGGATGCGGTGCTCGGGATGCAGGCGTGCGCGCAGCTGCGGCCAGGGCAGCGGGGTCTCGGCCGGCAGGCCCAGGATGCCGGCCGCGCGCGGACCGAGGAGCACGCGGTCGAGCGCCGCGTCCCAGCGCCAGTCGCCCAAGCGCCCGGCCGCGAGCGCCACCTGCAGGCGGTTGTTGTTCTCGACCAGGGCCTGCTGGTCCAGCTTGCGCTGGGTGATGTCCTGGAAATACAGGGTCAGCCCGTCCGGCGACGGGTGCAGGCGCATCTCCAGCCAGCACTGCAGGCGCACATAATAGAAGTCGCGCACCACGGTCTCGCGCCGCTCCATGGCGCGCCGGCAGTCCTCGGCCACCGAGGTGCCGTGCAGGTCCTCGAACTCGTCCCACAGGTTCTTGCCGACCAGGCCCGGGCGGCTCTTGTCGAGCGGGGCGATCATGTCGAGCGCGCGCCCGTTGATGTACATGATGCGCCACTCGCGGTCGACCGCGCAGAAGCCGTCGGACAGGCTTTCGAGCATGTTCTCCATGCGCTCCTTGGCGCGGCGCAGCGCTTCCTGCGCCCCCAGCAGCTCTTCCTCGGCGCGCTGGCGCGCCGCCAGCACGCTCTGGGCGTTGCGCAGCGCGGCCGAACGCATCAGCTCGAGTTCGTGTTCGTCGCTCACGCGGCCCCCTCCAGCAGTGCGCTTGCCAGGCGCGTGCCCTCGACCCGTGCGCGTATCTTGGCGAAGGCGGTGGCGCGGCTGACGCTGTCGTCGTCGAAGAAGGGAGCGAAGCCGGCGTCGTCGGTCGTGCCCAGGCGCTGCGGGTCGAGGTATTGGGCCGCCAGCAGCACCCGGTCGCGCACCTGCGCGGCGCTCTCGATGCGCGCCTCGAACGGATCGACGACGCCGACGAACACGCGCTGCTCCGGGCGCGCATAGTCGCGCGCGATGCGCAGCACCCGAACGGGGTCGGGCTGCCCGGCCACCGCGATATAGAAGCTGCCGGCGCGGATCTCGAACAGTGCCGGCAGCAGCTCGGCGTAGTCGACCTCGGCCTCGGCTCCGCCGGCGGCAGGCCGGACCCCGGCCGCCGACACGTGCAGCCCGATCAGGGCGCGTTCGGCGGCGGAAAAGCGCGCCAGGGCCATGTTGTTCAGGTGGACGAAGCTGGCCAGCAGGGCGCCGCTCGGGTCGAGCCGCATCGCCAGCGGACCTTCGGCGAAGTCGATCTGGACCTTGTGGGCGCCGGCCTCGAGGCAGCGCCGGATCTCGGTCTCGTGTTCGCGTACCAGGTCGTCAAGGAATTGCTCGCGCGGATAGCCGGCCAGCCCGTCGGGCGGGTAGAGCAGCGACAGCGCCGAAGGCGAGATGATGGCCTGCTTGACCGGCTGGGTCGCATGGCGCCGCGCCGCGCGCAGGTACTGGTCGGCGTAGCACTGGTAGCGGAAGGGGCCGTGCGTGAGGCGCGGCATGCGGTGGCTGGTGGGGCCGGAACCGGTTTGCACGGGAATACGGAAGCCGTCCGGCGCGGTATTGGCGGCGCCGCGCACCGGATAGCTCCAGAAGTTCTCGAGCTTGCCCTGCTCGCCGTCGCTGATGACGCTTGCCCCGGTCGCCTCGAACTCAAGCACGGTCGCGCGTACCGCCGCATCGAGCAGGGGCGCGAGCGCGTCTCCCGCTGCGCCGCCGCGGATCGCGGCGACCAGCTCGGGCGGACGAGGAATGCTGCCGATCGGTTCAGTTGGAATCATCAGTGCTGGCATGGTGGCAGGCGCCGGACGCACGACTGCGCCTGGCCTGGTAAAGGCCATTGTAGCCCAGCCGAAGCCTGCCGGCACGCGGCACCGGCCTCACCTGGCGGGCGCCGGCTGGCGCGCCACCTTTGCCAGGGCGTCCTGCAGCTGGTCCAGCTCGTAGGGCTTCTGCAGCGACAGGTAGGGGAACTCGAGGTGGCGCAGCAGCGAATCGCCGTAGCCGGACGCGAAGATCACCTTCAGCGCCGGATGGTCTTCGAGCGCGCGGCGTGCCAGGTCCACGCCCGACATGCCGGGCAGGCTGACGTCCGAGAACAGCACCTGGTAGCGCTGCCTGGCCAGCAGGGCCAGGGCGTCGTCCGGATGGGCCACGCCGTCCGCTTCGTGGCCGAAGGCCTTGAGCATCTCGCAGACCAGGTACTGGGAATCGAGGTTGTCCTCGACCACCAGGATGCGCAGCGCGGCGTCTTCGGGCTCCGTCTCCAGCGCCGCCGGCGCGGCGGCCGGGGGCGCCAGCAGGATGTGGATGCCGCCGACGCCGCCGTGTCCGTCCGGCAGCGGCGTCAGGCGCAGGTCGCAACGATGTTCGAGCGGGCCGTCCGCGTGGCGGAAGCTGAGCGTCGTGCCTGCCGCCAGGCCGGGCTGCCCGGACCAGGCCCCTTGCAGGGCGGGGCCGGCGGCGGACAGCGGCGGCGGCAGCACCGAGGGCACAGAGCCGCCCGGCACCCGGCCGCAGCCGAGGCCGGCTAGCGCTGCATAGGCCTCGTTGAACACCAGGATGGTTTCGCGCCCCCACACCAGCAATCCCGGCAGGGGGGAGTTGAGCAGCAGGTCGGCCGCCACGCGCAGCGGCGCGGGCCAGCGGGCGGGTTCGCCCAGGCTGCTTCCAGACCAGTCATAGGAGGTAGCAGTGCGCGGATCGTGTTCAGGCATGGGCAGACTGTTGTAGGAACGAAAACATGGCGGCCATCCTACACCAAATGCAGCCCAACTGCCGTCTCGATCCGTGCGAACCATGCCCGGGCAAAAAAAAGCCCGCTTCTGGGAAGCGGGCTGAATCTATTTCCTTGGAGGAGAATAGAGGAGACAGGAAGCATGATGCTGCACCGCCGCAAATTAGTCCAATTTATATTTCAAATGACCGCCATCAAGATTATTGATGAGCCCGCTTTGTCAACGGGGCCGTGGCGTGGCCGCGACGCCGGTCCGGCAGGAGGCGCGCACGCTTGGTGCACGGGTGAAAATGTTCTACGATGGCAACTATGTCAAAACCTTCCCGGCTAGCCTGCGTCTGTGCGGCACTGTTTTTGCTGCACGCAGGCGGCGGGCTTGCGGCTGGGCACGCCGGGCAGGGGCAGGAAGGAGCGGACGCGCTTGCGCTGGAAGACTACTCCCTGGAACAACTGGCCGATATCGTGGTTACCTCGGTCTCGCGTCAGCAGGGGCGGCTCAGCAGCGCGCCGGCCTCGGTGTACGTGATCAGCGGCGCCGAGATCGCGCGCTCGGGCGCGACCACGGTCCCCGAAGCGCTGCGCCTGGCGCCGAACCTGCAAGTGGCCTTCACCGGCGCCCAGGAATATGCGATCAGCGCGCGCGGTTTCTCCTCGCAGCTGGCCAACAAGCTGCTGGTGCTGGTGGACGGCCGCAGCGTCTATTCGCCGCTGTTTTCCGGCGTCTTCTGGGAAGCCCTGGACGTGGTGCTGGCCGACGTCGAGCGCATCGAGGTGATCAGCGGCCCCGGCGGCACCATCTGGGGCACCAATGCGGTCAACGGCGTCATCAATATCATCACGCGCAGCGCCGCCGATACCCAGGGTGGGCTGGCACAGGCGCACGCCGGCAAGCGCTATGCCGGCGCCGTGCTGCGCCACGGCAAGCGCCTGTCCAACGGCGCCTACCTGCGGGTGTACGGCAAGCGCGACGAAGCCGGAGCGGCGCCCGCCGACGGCCCGGATGTGCAGGGCGGCGGCGCTGGCCGGCGCCAGGCGGGCTTCCGCCTCGATTGGGACGGCGCAGGCCACGACCTGAGCGTGAGCGGCGACCTGCATGCCGGCGCGCTGCGCGCTGCGCGCGAGCCGCGCACCGATTTCTCCGGCGCCAACCTGGTGGCGCGCTTCGATACCCGCGTGGGCGGCGACACCGCCCTGCGCCTGCAGGCCTGGCTCGACCAGCAGCAGCGCGAGCAGCCCGGCGCCGGCCGGCACAAGCTCGATACCGTCGACCTCGAGGTGCAGCTGGCCACGCGGCTCGGGCAGCGCCATTCCCTCAGCTGGGGCGGCGGTGTGCGCCAGGCGCGCGACCGCTTCGACAATGGCCCCATCCTGCAATTCGCGCCGACCCATCGCACGCTGCGCTCGACCAACCTGTTCGCCCAGGACGAATTCAGCTTCACGCCGGCCCTGCGCGCGACAGCCGGCCTGCGCCTGGAGCACAATGCCTACACCGGCACGGAACTGCTGCCCAGCCTGCGCCTGGCCTGGGACCATGCGGCCGGCGCCATGCTGTGGGCGGCCGCTTCGCGCACGGTGCGCGCCCCGGCCCGGATCGACCGCGACCTGCGGCTGCTGGACCCGGCGTCGAACGGCCAGCGCTACCTGATTGCCGGCGGCCCCGACATGCAGTCCGAAGTGGCCCGCGTACTGGAGCTGGGCTACCGCGCCCAGCCGGCCAGCGCGGTGTCGTATGCGATCACCCTGTTCTACAGCGACTACGATCGGCTGCGCACGCTGGAGCCGCAAGCGGGCGGGGCGGTATTTCGCAACCTGGGGCACGGCCGGGCGCGCGGGGTGGAAGCCTGGGGCAGCTGGCAGCCCATGCGCGGCTGGCGCCTGTTCGCGGGAGCGGTGTTGCAGGATATCGACACCGGCGTGGACCCCGGCAGCCTGGATGCCTCGGCACGTGCCGGCCTGGCCACCAACGACCCGCGCAGCTCCTGGCAACTGCGCTCGTCGCACGAACTCGGCGCCAGGCTGAGCGCCGACCTGCTGCTGCGGGGCGTCGCGCGCCTGCCGCAGCCGGCCGTGCCGGGCTATCATGAACTCGACGTACGCCTGGCCTGGCAGGCAGGCCCCGCCGTCGAACTGGCCCTCGCGGGCCGTAACCTGCTGCACGCCCGCCATCCCGAGTTCGGGGCGGCGGGCCTGCGCCAACTGGCTGAACGGCATGTGTTCGCCAGCGCAACGCTGCGTTTCTGAAAGCTCCATGACAAGAATGAAGACAAAGCTCCCTGACCGAATGCGACGCCGCCTGGCCTGCCGGGCGCTAGCCTTACCCTTGCCGCTGTTGCTGGCAACGGCTGCAGGGGTGGCGCCGCGCGCGCTGGCAGATGGGGGCGGCGCCCATGCGCTCGAGCGCCGCGTCAAGGCGGCCTTCCTGTATAAATTCCTCGGCTATGCCGAATTTCCGGCGCATGCGTTTGCCGACCCCGGCGGGCCGCTAACGATCGCCGTGGTCGGCTCGGACGAGATGGCCGCCGAACTGGCGCGCATCGCCAGCGGCCGCGCGATCGCGGGGCGTCCGATCGCGGTGCGGCAGGTGGCCATGAACGAGGCGCCGCCGGCGGTGCACCTGCTGTTCGTGGCAGGCAGCGACGCCGAACGGGCCGGCCGCGTGCTGCGCGCCGCCCCCGGCGCCTACCTCACCGTGACCGAATGCGACGGCGGTCTGCGCTATGGCAGCGTCATCAACTTCCGCATCGTCGACGAGCGCGTGCGCTTCGACGTTTCGCTGGATGCCGCCGAAAAGAAGAACGTGAAACTCAGTTCGCGCCTGCTGACCGTGGCGAACCGGGTACAGAAGGGAGGATCGTGATGGGCATGCACGATACCGGCTCGGTCCGCAGCAAACTGATCCTGATGGCCGTGGCGACCACCATCGTCGCGCTCCTGACGGCCGCCATCGCCATGATCGTCGTCGACGCGCGCAGCTTCCAGCGCGTCTGGATCGACGACCTGAGCACCCAGGCCGACATCGTCGCCGACGTCGCCGCCCCGGCGGTGTCGTTCAACGACAGCAGCGCCGCCGAGCGCAGCCTGGCGGTGCTGCGGGTACGGCCGCAGATCATGGCTGCCGCCATCTATACCAACAGCGGCCAGCGCTTCGCCACCTATGCCAAGGCGGGCACGGAAGCGTCCTTCCCGGCGCGTCCGGAAGCGACCGGCCACCGCATGGAGCGCGGCGAACTGGAGGTGTTCCGCCCGATCGTCGAGAACGGCGAGCCGCTCGGCACCGTCTACCTGCGCTCGCGCTTCGGACTGCTCGACCGGGTGCTCAGCTATGGCGCCATCCTCGGCGGCGTGATGCTGGGCGCGCTGGTGATCGCGGCGCTGGTGGCCTCGCGCCTGCAGGCCTCGATCACCCGGCCGCTGCAGGCGGTGACCAACGTGGCGCGCCAGGTGATGCTGCGGCGCGACTTCAGCTTGCGCGTGCCGGGCAAGGAAAAGGGCGAGATCGGGGTGCTGGTGGAAGCCTTCAACGACATGCTGGCCGAGATCGGGCGCCGTTCGGACGCGCTGCAGGCGGCCAACCGCACGCTGGAACACGAAATGACGGTGCGCGAGCGCGCCGAGCAGGCCCTGATCGTGGCCGACCGCAGGAAAGACGAATTCCTCGCGACCCTGGCGCACGAACTGCGCAACCCGCTGGCGCCGATTCGCACCGGCCTGGACATCCTGCGCATCCGCAGCGGCGACGCCCAGGCGACCCAGCGCGCCACCGACATCATGGAACGCCAGCTGCGCCAGATGGTGCGCCTGGTCGACGACCTGCTGGACGTCTCGCGTATCAACACCGGCAAGTTCACCATCAAGATGGGCCGCGTGGAGCTGAAGGCCGTGGTCAACGATGCCCTCGAGGTGGTGCGCTCCTATATAGAGCTGCACGGCCACGAGCTGGTGATCGACCTGCCGGACCGCCCGGTGTTCCTGCACGGCGATGCGACCCGCCTGGCCCAGGTGCTGTCGAATCTCCTGAACAATGCCGCCAAGTACACCAACCGCGGCGGACGCGTCACCCTCAAGGCGGGCGTCGAGGACCGCACCCTGGTGCTGGAAGTGGCCGACACCGGGATCGGCATCGCGCCGGACATGCTCGACACCGTGTTCGAGATGTTCGTGCAGGTCGATTCGACCCTGGAGCGCAGCGTCGCCGGCCTGGGCGTCGGCCTGTCGCTGGCGCGCAAGCTGGTGGAGCTGCACGGCGGGACCATCGAAGCCAAATCCGAGGGCCTGGGCCAGGGCAGCAGTTTTGTCGTGCGCCTGCCGATCGTGGTCGACCCGGAGCCGATCGCCAAGCCGACGCCGGCCGCCTTCATCAGCACCGAGTCCTACCGCATCCTGCTGGCGGACGACAACGTCGACTTCGTCAACAGCATCGGCGCGCTGCTCACCGCCATGGGCCACAGCGTGGTCATCACCCACAACGGGCCGGACGCGCTGGCGGCGGCGGCCCGCTTCTGCCCGGACTACGCCTTCCTGGACATCGGCCTGCCGCACATGTCGGGCTACGACCTGGCGCGCGGGATCCGCAAGCTGGCCTGCGGCCCGATGACGGTGCTGATCGCCGTCACCGGCTGGGGCCAGGAGAAGGACCGCCAGCTTGCCTTCGAGGCCGGCTTCGACCACCACATGGTCAAGCCGGTGCGTTTCGAGCAGATCGAGGAAATCCTGGGGAACCGCAGCATCATCAAGAAGCTGCGTACCTGATCCGGCACAGGTGGCGCACTCGTCGCGACATTCAGCTTTTCTCCGGACGAAAAAAAGACGGAAGCGCTTGCGCGCTTCCGTCGTTCTATTTCAGCAGGTGTGAGGCTCAGGCCTGCTTGGCTTTGCGGCGGCGTGCCAGGAAGCCCAGGATACCGAGGCCGCCCAGCATCATGCCGTAGGTTTCCGGCTCTGGAACCGGAGCCAGCATCACGGCACCGCCGAACGAGGCGCCGGTATCCGACACCAGATTGCCGCTGACCTGCAGGTAGTAGTTACCGGCGGCCAGGTTGTCGCTGGAGATGCTCCAGACATCCATTGCTCCGCTCATCAGCGAGGTACCGGTGGTGATGAGCGTTTCGTCTTCGCCATACAGGGCCAGGGCGGTGATGTCCAGGCCCTCGCTTTCGCTGCGGCTGATCGACGAGATGATCGCATCCAGGTTCATCGGCATATCACCTTCGACGGTGAAGGTGAAGCGGTCAGCGAAGGTATTACCTTCGTTGTCAGCCTCGAAGGTGTCACCGAAGAAGGCGGTGTTGTCGATCAGCTCCAGAGCCTGTGGGGAGTTGCCGACGATGTCCTGGGCCATGACGGCCGACGAACCGAACGAAGCGGAAGCAAACACAATTGCAGCAATCAGAGATTTTTTCATTTCTTTCCTCGCATTAGAATCAGCCGCGTCCTGCAGCCTGGGTTTCAAGTATCGGGGAACTTCATGCTATCAAAAGGGCAAAAAAAAGCACGTGGAAGTGTGATTGAACGTTCAATGCGTGCTACATGTTCCGCAAAACAAGAGATTTCTGAGAGGATATACTTTGAGGCTTCTCTTCATAGGAGAACTCGTTTTATAGGGGTTGATAGGTAGAAAAAAATTCCCGAGTTGCTGAAAATGTGTAAGTGCAGTCCTACAGAAACGGGAGGGGCTTTCCGGCGCTGAGCCCGTGCGATTTCAGTCCGGTTTAATGAACGAAGCGTAGAAGTTAGCGCGTTTTAGGATGTTTTTGCTGAGTTACCTCAGCAGCGGGTCCAAGCTTCGGCACGCGCGCAAGCAGACATCGTAGGGAATGAACCTACCTGCGTCGGAAAAACGAGAGGGGATCGCCGAAAAGAAAAATGGCCCAGAATCGCTTCTGAGCCATTTTATAAAAGTTGGCGCGGCTGGCAGGAATCGAACCCACGACCCCTTGGTTCGTAGCCAAGTACTCTATCCAGCTGAGCTACAGCCGCCCGAGGCACGCATTATAGCAGCATTGGATGATTTGGCAAATCCCCCGATTCGTTGAACCCAAGCCCATCCGGAGTGATTCCCCCCACCCCGTTGCGAGGAGCGGACGCCCGGTAAAGCGCGGCGGCCGCGGGGGAGGGGAATCGAATTGCGATGCTGCGGGATGAATCTTCTCAGAGCCGTCTTAGAAGGCGCTTAAGCGTGGGGAAGGCGGGCGCAACATGTGGATCTGCCAAGGGGAGCCAGTGAGCGGCAAGGAGAGCGGCCGCATCAAGCGGATGCCGCCACGAACAAGGCGCTGTCCTTCTTAGCTATGGATGAGGGCGGAACTGCTGAGCTGCTTCATGGTCGAATGCCTGTCACCACAGACCGGAACGACCATGCGCCCACGGGGCGTATCGCAGTTTCGCCCGCAAACATGGCATTGCGCACGAGGCGGTGAACCTGCGTGCGGGCGTGCGGGTACGCCGCGGCGTTGCCGGGGTCATCCATGTTCAGAATGTGAACGCCTACCACCAGCGCTTCCGGCAATGGTTGAGCCACTTCCGCGGAGTAGCTTCGCGTTACTTGCCGAACTACCTGGGATGGCGTCGGGCGCTCGATGGCGGACGGATCACGACGGTGGAGCAAGCGCCACGAAAAAAGGGACCAGATTTTTCAATCTGGTCCCTCGTATTCTGGTGCGGCTGGCAGGAATCGAACCCACGACCCCTTGGTTCGTAGCCAAGTACTCTATCCAGCTGAGCTACA
>NZ_KE386581.1:0-72358 GCF_000427785.1 Massilia alkalitolerans DSM 17462 | reverse complement strand
GGTCCCTCGTATTCTGGTGCGGCTGGCAGGAATCGAACCCACGACCCCTTGGTTCGTAGCCAAGTACTCTATCCAGCTGAGCTACAGCCGCCCGAGGCACGCATTATAGCAGCGCCTTGTTGTTTCCGGAAGCCTCAATTTTTTTCCGTAGGCAAACCCGCTCTGGTAGATTAGCCGGGTTGGAACCTGATGAGACACCTATGTTTGCCTTGATGCCGGGACCGCGCCTCGCTCTGGTCGCGCTATGTATGCTGTGCCTGTGGGCGGGCAGCGCCCTCGGCGCGCCGCGCAGCCTGCGCTTCGAACGCCTGTCGATCGAGGAGGGCCTCTCGCAGCAGTCGGTGCTGACCATCCTGCAGGACCGGCGCGGCTTCATGTGGTTCGGCACGCAGGCCGGCTTGAACCGCTTCGACGGCTACCGCGTCACGGTCTATCGCAACGACCCGAAGGACCCCGCCAGCATTCCCGATAATTATGTGCTCGCATCCTACGAGGACGAGCAGGGCAGGCTGTGGTTCGGCACCAAGGGCGGCCTGAGCCGGTTCGACCACGCCACCGGCAAGTTCATGCGCTTCGCGGCGCCCGGCGCCGGCGCCCAATACACCGGCAACCGCGCCGTGCTGGCGATCCAGCCGGCGCCGGGCGGCGGACTGTGGCTCGCCACCGGCGACGGCCTGCAGTACCTCGATCCCGCCAGCGGGCGCCTGCGCGCCTACCGCCATGACCCGGCCGATCCGCGCACCCTGCGCGACAACCGCGTCAATGCGCTGGCGCTGGACGGCCGCGGCCACCTCTGGATCGGCACCGCGGCAGGGCTGGACCGGCTGGTGCCCGGCGCCGACCGCTTCGAGCACCATGACCTCGACCCGGAAGACCTGCAGCGCAATACCGTGCTGGCCCTGTCGATGGGCCCGCGCGATACGCTCTGGGTCGGCACCGCGGCCGGGCTGGAAGCCTGGCGCCTCGGCGACGGCGCGGCCTTTGCGCAGCCGCAGCGGCGCCGCATCGGCAGCCAGCTCGGCATGGAAGAGTCGCGCATCAATGCGCTGTACCACGACCGCGGCAACACGCTGTGGGTCGGCACCGAACTGGAAGGGCTGAAATGGCTGGACCCGGCCACCGGGCGCTTCCTCAGCTACCGCAACGACCCGGCCGACCCGCACACGCTGTCGGACAACCAGGTCAGCTCGATGCTGGTCGACCGCACCGGCACCCTGTGGGCTGGCACCCAGTTCGGCGGCGTCAGCCGCACCGACCTGGCCAGCGGCGGTTTCGCGCGCTATGGCGGCAACGAGGGCCTGGGACGGGCCAAGGTACGCGCCATCGCCGAGGATCCGGACGGCGCGGTGTGGATCGGTACCACCGGCGACGGCCTGATGCGGATGGCCCGGCCGGGCGGGCGGATCGAGCGCGTCGGCCAGGGCGAGCTGCGGGGCGAGGTGGTGAGCGCGCTGGCGCATGCGCGCGGCCGCACCTGGATCGGCACCCCGACCGGCCTGGCCTGGGTTGATGCCGCCGGGCGCTTCGGCCAGACCGGGCTGGGCGCCAGCCCGGGCGCCAACTACGTGCAGGCGCTCCACGCCGGCCGCAGCGGCACGTTGTGGATCGTCACGCGCGGCGGCCTGGCCGCGCTGCTGCCGGGCCAGGCGCAGGGCAAGGACCTTGTGCGCACCTGGCGCCACGACCCCGACGACCCCGGCAGCCTGGGCGAGAACTACGGCTTCACGGCGCTGGAAGACCGCCGCGGGATCGTCTGGATCGGCACCGAGACCGGCCTGGAACGCTACGACCCGGCGACCGGGCGCTTCACCCACTATCGCCCCGACCCGCACAATCCGAACGGGCTGCGCCACGGGCGCGTCTACTACCTGATGGAGTCGGCGCGCGGCGAACTGTGGGTCGGTACCGCCGGCGGCCTGCACCGGATGGTAGCCGGCAAGGAAGGGCTGCGTTTCCGTTTCTACCCGTTCAACAAGGGCCCGGAGGCGCTGCCGATCGGCGCGATGATCGAGGACGAGCACGGCTTCGTCTGGGCCAGCACGACGGCCGGCATCACGCGCGTCGATCCCGCCACCGGCGCCACCAAGAACTACACCGCGAAGGACGGCCTGGTGGACGGTTCCTATTTCGTCGGCGCAGCCATGCGCGGCCGCGACGGCCAGTTCTGGTTCGGCGGCACCACCGGCCTGACTTCCTTCCTGCCGGACGCGGTGCGCGACAACCCCTATGTGCCGGAAGTGGTGATCACCGACTTCCTGGTGCTGAACCGGTCGCGGGCCACGCCCAACTTCCACGAACAGTCCGCCCTGACGCTGTCGCACCGCGACACCGTGTTCACCCTCGAATTCGCGGCCCTGCATTACGCCGACCCCGAAGGCAACCGCTACGCCTACCAGCTGGAGGGCTTCGACCAGGGCTGGGTCGACACCGACGCGCGGCGCCGCTACGCGACCTATACCAACCTCGATCCGGGAACCTATGTGTTCCGGGTCCGGGCCAGCAACAAGGACGGCGTCTGGAGCGCGCAGCCCGCCTCTCTCACAATCACGATCACGCCGCCGTTCTGGAAGACCCCGTGGTTCCGCACGCTCGCGGTGCTGGCCATCCTGGCGCTGTTCACTGCCGCCTACCGCCTGCGCGTGCGCGGCCTGGTCGCCCAGAAGCTGCTGCTGGAACACGAGGTGGGGGTGCGCACCGTCGAGCTGCGGCGCCAGAAGGAATCGGCCGAGCTGCGCAAGCAGGAGGTCGAGGAACAGAAGGAAGTGGTGGAGCAGGCGCACCGCAACATCGCGTTGCTGTCCGACATCGGGCGCGCGGTGACGGCGAACCTCGAGCTCGAAGCGATCATGCGCACGCTCTACGAGCAGGTGCATGCGCTGATGGACGCGAGCCTGTTCGCGGTGGTGCTGCGCCACCCCGAGCGCGGCACCATCGAATATGCCTATGCCGTAGTCGACGGCGAGCGTCGCGAGGCCTTCGAGCTGCCGGAAGACCCGGACAGGATTCTCGCCGCCTGGTCCATCGTGCGCGGGCGCGAGGTGCTGGCCGGCGAGCTTTCCCACGAGCTGCCGGACTACCTGCCGACACTGCCGCCTGACCAGGCCGGCGAGATCGCCTTGCCCTGCGCCTGGCGCGCCGGCATGGCGCCGCGCTCGCTGCTGCTGGTGCCGGTGCTGGTGGGCGAGCGCGTGCTGGGCGCGCTGACGGTGCAGAGCCCGGCCGCCCGGGCCTACGGCCAGGTGCACCTCGACATGCTCGAGACGCTGGCCGCCTACGTTGGCGTGGCGATCGACAATGCCAGCGCCTACCGCCAGCTGCAGGATACCCAGGCGCAGCTGGCGGCGCGCGAAAAGCTGGCCTCGCTCGGCTCGCTGGTGGCGGGCGTGGCCCACGAGCTGAATACCCCGATCGGCAACAGCCTCTTGATGGCCAGCACGCTGCAGGAGAGGACGGGCGACATCGCCGCGCGCTTCGACACCGCCAACCTGCGCCGCTCCGAGCTGGCCGACTACATGGCGGCCTCGCGTGAAGCGTCCAGCCTGATCATGCGCAGCCTGCATAATGCGGCGGAGCTGGTGAACAGCTTCCGCCAGGTGTCGGTGGACCAGGCCAGCGCCCAGCGGCGCCGCTTCGACCTGGCCCAGGCCTGCCAGGAAATCGCGGCCACCCTGATGAATACCGTGCGCCTGGCCGGACACCGGCTCGAATTGCGCGTAGAGCCGGGAATCGTGATGGACAGCTTTCCCGGCCCGCTCGGCCAGGTCGTGATCAACTTCGTCAACAACGCCCTGCTGCATGCCTTCGAGGGGCCGGGCGGCAGCATGGTGCTGGAAGCGGCGCCCTGCGAGGGCGGGGTGCGCATCACGTTCCGCGACGACGGGCGCGGCATCCCGCAAGGCGACCTGTCGCGCATCTTCGATCCCTTCTTCACCACGCGCATGGGACAGGGCGGCACCGGCCTGGGACTGAACATCAGCTGGAACATCGTCACCACGCTGCTGGGCGGATCGCTGCGGGTGGACAGCGCGCCGGGGCAGGGCGCGGCCTTCATCCTCGAGCTGCCGCTGCGCGCGCCGGACCCGCAGGCGGTGCAGGCGGCGCCGGAAAGCGTGGCCGGGCGCTAGTTCAGGCGACCACGTTGATCGGCCGGCCGGCGGCCCAGGCTTCGATGTTATCGACCAGCATGTCGGCCAGCGTCTGCATTGCCCCGCCGCTGGCCCAGGCCACGTGCGGGGTCAGGATGAAGTTCGGCAGGCGCAGGCGCAGCAGCGGGTTGTCGGGCAGCGGCGGCTCCTGGCTCAATACGTCGAAACCGGCGCCGCCGATGCGCCCCTCCTGCAGGGCCGCGGCCAGCGCCGCCTCGTCCACCAGGCCGCCGCGCGCGGTGTTGATCAGGAGGGCGTGCCGCCGCATCAGGCCCAGTTCGCGCGCGCCGATCAGGTGGCGCGTGGCTTGCGTCAGCGGCAGGTGCAGGCTGACGACGTCCGAGGTGGCCAGCAGTTCGTCGAGCGGCAGTTCTGTCACGCCAGGCTCGGCTACCGGCGAGCGCGAGGTGGCGGCGATCTCCATGCCGAAGGCGCGCCCGAGCTGCGCCACCTTCTTTCCCAGCGCGCCGTAGCCGACGATGCCGAGCCGGCTGCCGGCCAGGTCGCCGATCGGGTGGTCCAGCAGGCAAAAGCGGGTCGACTTCTCCCATTTTCCGGCCTCGACGTCGTCCACGTAGGCGCGCATATTGCGGCGCAGCGCCAGCAGCAGGGCAAAGCAGTGCTCGGGCACGGACACCAGGGAATAGTTGCAGATGTTCGACACCACGATGCCGCGCGCCCGGCAGGCCGCGAGGTCGACGTTGTCGGTGCCGGTGGCGGCGATGGCCACCATCTTCAGGTCGGGCAGGCGCTCGATCGCGGCCGCGCGCAGCGGCACCTTGTTGGTGACGGCCACGCTTGCCCCGGCCAGGCGCTCCACGACCTGGTCTTCCGACGTGCCGGCATGATCCTGCCATTCATGGTCGAAAGCGGGGGCGCGGACCCGGGCCTGCAGACTGTCGCGGTCGAGGAAAACGATTCTGGGCATGGCGTGCTCGCGGATGGTCAAAGCCCCATTGTAGACGCCATCGAGACGATGGAGACGGATACGACAAAGGACAGGGCGAACCTGTCCTTTGGATATGGTGGGGCCCGAGCGGCCTGCTTATGTACTGCTGGACCCTCAACGGCCGCGCGGGGTGGCCGGTTGACGGGCTTACATTTGCTTACAAAGGAAGGCAGGGTTAGCTGGCGTACAGTCGCGCCAGCCGGGCGCGGCCTACACTGGACCCACGACCGTAGCCGGGAGGTGCCACATGCCAGACGCGCTCAAACTGTACAAGGCCAAGCGCAATTTCGATATCACGTCCGAGCCCCTTGACGGCGGCGCCCCCAGTACCGAGGCGCTGACTTTCGTCATCCAGAAGCACTGGGCCACGCGCCTGCACTACGATTTCCGGCTGGAACTCGACGGGACCATGAAGAGCTGGGCCGTCCCGAAAGGACCGAGCTACGACACCCACGACAAGCGCATGGCCGTGCACGTCGAGGACCACCCGATTTCCTATTCCGACTTCGAAGGCACGATTCCACCCAAACAATATGGCGCGGGCAAGGTCATCATCTGGGACAAGGGCACCTGGGAGCCGGTCGGCGATCCGCACGAAGGCTATCGCAAGGGCAACCTGAAGTTCGAGATCCACGGCCACAAGATGCACGGGCGCTGGGTGCTGGTACGCATGAAGGGCCGCGGCGACGACAAGCAGGAACCCTGGCTCCTGATCAAGGAGAACGACGAGCACGCCCGGCCGGCCGAGGAGTTCTCGGTGGTCGACGAGATGCCCGACAGCGTCAAGGACCTGCCGATGCCGAAGCCGGCGCGCGGCAAGGTGGCGGCGCTGAAGGCCGAGGCAGAATCCGAAGCCCGGTCGGAAGAGGTACGCAAGCCGGCGCGCAAGCGGGCCGCCGCCGCCAAGCCCGCCGCCAAGGCCGGCGCGAAGTCTACCAGCACATCCACGCGCGGCAGGAAGGCCGCGGCGCCCAGTTTGCCGGAAGGGGTGGTCGAGGCGGCCCTGCCCGAAGCCTTCACGCCCGAACTGGCGACGCTGGTCGACGGTCCGCCGCTGGACCCGGAAAACTGGATATTCGAAGTCAAGTTCGACGGCTACCGCATGCTGGCGCGGGTGGAGAAGGGCGAGGTGCGGCTCATCACGCGCAACGCCAACGACTGGACCGACAAGCTGGCGCCGCTGCGCGATGAACTCCAGCGCATCGGGCTGCCGGACGGCTGGTACGACGGCGAGATCGTGGTGCACGACGAGAACGGCAAGCCGAACTTCGGCCTGCTGCAGCTGGCCTTCGATGGCGTGCGCACGGCCGATATCGTCTACTTCCTGTTCGACGCTCCCTATTGCAACGGCTACGACCTGCGCAATGTGCCCCTGGTCGAGCGCCGCGCCGCGCTGGAGCAGATCCTCAAGAAGGCCAAGTCGGACAAGGTGCGCTTCTCAAGCGAGTTCGGGACCAACCCCGACGAGCTGGTGGTGGCGGCCTGCAAGATCGGCCTGGAGGGCGTGATCGGCAAGCGCCGCGATTCGCGCTACGTGTCGCGCCGCTCGCCCGAGTGGATCAAGCTCAAGTGCGGCCTGCGCCAGGAATTCGTGATCGGCGGGTACACCGACCCGAAGGGGTCGCGCAAGGGCGTCGGCTCGCTGCTGCTGGGGACCTACGACCGCGAGGGCGTGCTGCGCTACGCGGGCAATGTGGGCTCCGGCTTCAACCATGCTTCGCTGATGGACATCAAGGAGCGGCTGGAAGCGCTCGCCACCGACGAAAGCCCGTTCCCGCCGCGCGCGGTGCCGGGGCGCCAGCATCACTGGGTCAAGCCGGTGCTGGTGGCCGAGGTGAGCTTCTCGGAATGGACCAATACCGGTTCGGTGCGCCATCCGGTGTTCCAGGGCCTGCGCAAGGACAAGCCGGCCAAGGGCATCACGCGCGAGGAGCCGCGCCACATCGAGGACATCGACGAGGGCAAAGGGCGGGCCGAGGCGCCCGACGAACCGGTATCGCCGCCGCCCGCCGGCCTGCACCGCAAGCTGCCGGACACGCTGCGGGTGACCAATCCGGAGCGGGTGGTCGACCCGTCCACCGGCATCACCAAGCTGGACATCATCCGCTACTACGCGCTGGTGGGCGAGCTGATGATGGAGCACCTCAAGCGCCGTCCGCTGACCCTGGTGCGCGCGCCGGCCGGCATCGGTGCGGAGCTGGTGTACCAGAAGCATGCCGACGTGAAGAAGCTGCCGGGCGTGAAGCAGATGGACCAGGCGCTCGATCCGGACAATCCACCGATGCTGGAGATCGCGGGCGTGGAGGGCATCCTGTCCCTGGCGCAGTGGAACGCGATCGAGCTGCACACCCAGAATGCGCTGGCCAGGAGCTACGAGACGCCGGACCGCATGGTGTTCGACCTCGATCCGGGCGAGGGGGTGGAATGGAAACAGATGCAGGAGGCGGCGCAGATCATGCATGCCTTCCTCGACGAGCTCGGCCTGCCGTCTTTCCTGAAGACCAGCGGCGGCAAGGGCCTGCACGTGGTGGTGCCGGTGAAGCCGGAATACGGCTGGGATACGGTAAAAGCCTTCTCGCAGGCCATCGTGCGCCACCTGGCGGCGACGCTGCCGGACCGCTTCGCCTTCAAGAGCGGCCCCAAAAACCGGGTCGGCAAGATCTTCATCGACTACCTGCGCAACGGCCGCGGCGCGACCACCATCAGCGCCTGGGCGGCGCGCGCCCGGCCCGGGCTGGGCATTTCGGTGCCCCTGGCATGGGACGAGCTGGCAAAACTCAAGTCGAGCGCGCAGTGGACGGTGGCAAACGTGCACACGCGGCTGGACAAGGGGAATGAGCCGTGGGCGGGGTATGTGAAAGCCGCGAAAGGGCTCACCAAGGCGATGAAGATATTGGGGTTTGATGAGTAGAAGCAGATAACTGCGCAAGCAAAAATTGGGTTCCCGCCTGCGCGGGAACGACGGTCTCCCGGTCTGTGGTCTGCAACAGCGTAGTTAGTACAGCCAGCTTTAGATCCGTCATCCCCGCGGAGGCGGGGATCCAAGTTCGTACCGTAGCTACCAGCACATCAATCGACGTTACGGCCCAGCGCCTTCAGCGAGGCCCGCACGCCCCGGCCGTAGGCCGGATCCGCCTTGTCGAACTGGCGCAGCTGGCGCTGCAGGATATCCTCGTCCACCCCGCTGAGCGGTCCTGCCAGGTTGTCGCACAGGTTCTGGCGCGCCGAGGGGCTCATCAGGCGGAACAGGTTGCCGGCCTGGGTGTAATCGTCTTCCATGCCGCGCAAGTCGTAGCGGCCGGCGTCGCCCGTGATCGGCAGTTCCGGCTCGCCATGGCCCATGCCTAGCGCTCCCCGGCCTACCGGATCGACGGTGGCGTAGTTGCGCGCTGCGCCGCCGTTGGCGATCGCCATCGCGCCGTCGCGCTGCTGGTTGTGGAAGGGGCAGCGCGGGGCGTTCACCGGCAGGTGCTGGTGGTTGGTGCCGACCCGGTACAGCTGGGCGTCGTGGTAGGCGAACAGGCGGCCCTGCAGCATCTTGTCCGGCGAGTAGCCCAGGCCCGGCACCACGTTGGCCGGCGAGAACGCGGCCTGTTCGACTTCGGCGTGGTAGTTGTCCGGGTTGCGGTTCAGTTCCAGCACGCCCACCGGCAGCATTGGAAAGTCGCCGTGCGGCCACACCTTGGTCAGGTCGAAGGGGTTCCAGCCGGTGCGCCCCTCCCAGTCGGCCAGCTGCTGTTCGGTTGCCACCTGCACCTTGACGTCCCACCGGGGGAAGTCGCCGCCGGCGATCGCCTCGAACAGGTCGCGCTGGGCGTGGTCCGGGTCCGTGCCTGCAAGTCGCACCGCGTCGGCGGCGCTGAGGTTCCTGATGCCCTGGCGGGTCTTGAAGTGCCACTTCACATACACGCGTTCGCCGGCTTCGTTGATCAGGCTATAGGTGTGGCTGCCGAAGCCGTCCATGTGGCGGTAGCCGTCCGGGGTGCCGCGATCCGAGAACAGGATGGTCACCTGGTGCAGGCTTTCCGGCGCATTGCTCCAGAAATCGAACATCATGTTGGCCGATTTCAGGTTGGTCTGCGGATCGCGCTTCTGGGTATGGATGAAGTCCGGGAACTTGATCGGGTCCTTGATGAAGAACACCGGGGTGTTGTTGCCGACCAGGTCCCAGTTGCCTTCCTCGGTATAGAAACGCAGGGCGAAGCCGCGCGGGTCGCGCTCGCTGTCGGCGCTGCCTTTTTCGCCGCCGACGGTCGAGAAGCGCAGGAACACTGGGGTGGGCTTGCCGACCTCGGAGAACAGCCTGGCCTTGGTAAAGTGACGCAGGTCGTGGGTGACGGTGAAGGTCCCGTAGGCGCCCGATCCCTTGGCGTGGACCACGCGCTCGGGAATGCGCTCGCGGTTGAAGTGCTGGAGCTTCTCGATCAGGTGGAAGTCCTGCAGCAGCAGCGGGCCGCGCGGGCCGGCGCTGAGCGAATTCTGGTTGTCGGCGACCGGGATGCCGGAAGCGGTGGTAAGGCGAGGCTGGCTCATCAGGAATCTCCTTGTTGTGTAAATTCAATAGAGAGATTCTATGGCTCAACGGGAAATTAATAAATTTGATTAATTGAATCAGCTTGATAGTTTTTCACAATCCTGTTTTCGCAGGGGGGGCGTTGTCGTCCTCGCGCTTGTCCGAGCGGATCCCGGGAAGTCGGTCAACCGCGATCAGACCCTCGGCTGCGGCGTGGGAGGCGGCGAACACGCTGTCCGGCGAGAGCACCAGCTGGGTGCCGGTGGCGCTCACCTCGTCGATCAGGCGGTCGAGCGCATCGATGCGCGAGGGATCGGGATTGACGTTGCGGATGTAGATCATCATGACGGCGCCCGGATGGCGGCGCACGACCTCGGCATAAATCTCGGGGTCCTGTTCGCCGCTGTCGCCGATCAGCACGAACTGCATGTCGGGATAGAAGTCCAGGATGCGCTCGATCTGTTCGAGCTTGTGGTTGCCGTGCTCGTTGATCTTGAGCACCTGGCGCACGCTCAGCTCGCGCAGCAGCAGGGGCCCGAGCGGGATGTCCTGGAGCTTGAGGAAGTCGACCAGGGGCCCGAACAGGTGCCAGGGGCTGCTCGAGACGTAGAACAGGGGATTGTCCTCGCTGCCGCCGGCACCGTCGCGCAGGGCGCGGTAGAAGCCGGCCACGCCCTTGAAGGGCTTGCGCGTATGGTGGTTGGTGCGGGCCAGCATCAGCGCCATGTTCAGCTTGTTGGTGACATTGGTCCAGAGGACGGTGTCGTCGATGTCGCTGATGATGGCGAAACGGGCGCTGGCGGCCGGGACGCGGATCTCGCTTGTCGCGCGCAGCGGCTCGCCGTCGGGCTGCAGATTGTCCGGGAATTCGAGTTCGACCGCGTGCCAGCCGCCGCCGAGTTCGGCGGCAGGGACGAAGTCGAAGGAAAAGTAGCCGCCCCCATCCGTGCGGGTTTCGTGGGTGGCGCCGGCAAAGTGCGCCAGCACACGCGCACCCGCCACTTCGTCCGATTCGAGCCGGCGGTACAGGGCCACCAGGTTCTGCCAGCCGCTGTCGGTGTCGCTCTGCTCGCGGAAGGCCGCCTCGTCCAGCAGGCGGCCCTTGAGCCACACCCGTCCGGCATTGCCGAAGCCGAGGTAGGGCACGGCCAACAGCCGGCGCCCGCTTTCCGGCGCGGTCATGCGGCGCAGGGCGGCGCTGGCGAAGGCGCCGGCGCCGCGCGCCAGGCGCTGGCGTAGCGGCGTGGAGGGCAGGACTGGCTGCCTGGCTTCCTGCAGCCTGTCGGCGGCGTTGGCGGCCGTGGCGGCACGCGGCGTGCCGCGTTCCACCCACACGCTGCCGCGCGCATTGCGCGTCAGGAGCAGGGCCTGCTGCACCTGCTGGGGCTTCATCGGGTCGACCGGCGTGGCCATCACGTGCACCGCCGTGCCCATCTCGCGCAGCCGCGCGATGTCCGTTTCCGACAACAGGCCGGGATTCAGGAACAGGCTGGCCTTGCCGAGGTCGACCCTGGCCGCGATGTCGTCGAAACCGGCGCGGGTCAACACGAGGAAGGGCATGGCGCTGTTGGGCATGGTCGGTTCTAGCGTAGTCGGGTTATGCCAAGTATCGCGCACGTGCGGCGAAGGGCACGCACGTTTCGAGACAATCGCGGGGCAGGCTTCGTGCGCGACACGCTTCTCTGGCAAGCTGGAGTGCCTAATCACCACCGCCCGCCGACCATGAACATCGTATGCATCGCCTGGGGCTCCCTGTTGTGGAAGCCCGCCCCCCTCAAGCTGGCCTCGGGCTGGCATCCCGGCGGTCCACGCCTGCCGCTCGAATTCGTGCGCAAGAGCGACGACAGCGCGGAAGTCGCCCTGGTGCTGTGCGAAGGCGCGCACCCCATGCCGACCTATTGGGCCTATCTCGATGCGTCCGACCTCGACGTGGCGCGCGCGATGCTGGGCGAGCGCGAGAAGATCGCCCCTGGGCGGCCCGACTACATCGGCAGCATTCCGCCGGTGCACGGCGCCCGGAGCGATGCGCGCATCGCCGCCTGGCTGGAACGCATGCGCATCGACGCCGCCGTATGGACCGCGCTGCCGGCCAAGTTCGACGGCGAGTCCGGACGGGTGCCGACGCCCGAGGAAGTGGTGCGCACGCTCGATTCTCTGCCGCGCGAAGAACGCGCGCAAGCCGAGCGCTACGTGCGCTGCACCCCGCCGCACATCGATACCGCGTACCGCCGCATCATCGCGGCGCGCCTCGGATGGCACGCCGCGCGTGATGCCCATGTCACCCGCACGCGCTAGGTCCTACTGCGTCCTAGCAAAATAACATGCTATGGTGTGGTAATTGCTATGCTATTCTGTTTCCGCCGGATTGTCTCGCTCATAGAAATGTTCGTTCACCCAGAGGAAAACAGTGAAAAAAATAGTGACCGTGATAGCGATCTCGCTGGTGCTCGCAGTGTTCTGGTTCGCCTTCAAGCCCCGGCCGGAGGTAGTGGTCGATCGTGCGATGCGCACCGCGATGATCGATGCCCTGGTGGCGGAGCTGAACGATCACTATGTCTTCCCCGACAAGGCCAGGCAGTTCGAGGCAGTCCTGCGCCAGCGCGAGCGCGAAGGCAGATACGATCGCATCAAGGACGGCTACCGGCTGGCGACCCAGCTCACGGCCGATATCCACGGCATCGCCAAGGACCAGCACCTGAAGGTGCGCTTCGCTCCCGGCCTGGATCTGGTCAGCGAAATGGGAGCGGCCCCGGCGGCGACGCAGGCGGAGTGGGAGCAGCGCACCAGCTTTCTCGAGCGCCTGATGGCGCGCCGTACGGCAGCCCGTGAGGTGAAGACAGTCGGCCGCCTCGGCCCCGATGTGGGCTACCTGAAACTCTCCAGTTTTCCCGATGCACTCCCTGTCGCCGACAAGTTCGGCGCAGCGATGGACGAACTCGCCGACACCGAGGGCCTCATCGTGGACCTGCGCCAGAACGGCGGGGGCGATCCGAAAGCGGTGGCCCTCTTGATCAGCTATTTCGTCGACCGGCCCACACGTCTCAACGACATCTGGGATCGCGATACCGGGAACACCGTCCAGCAGTGGACACACGACAAGCTCGCCGGCAAACGCTATGGCGGCGGCAAGCCGGTCCTGATCCTGGTCGGTCCGCGCACGGCGTCCGCCGGCGAAGACTTCGCGTACACGATGCAGGCCCTGAAACGCGCCACGGTGATCGGCGATCGCACCTGGGGCGGTGCCCACCCCATGAGCTTTTACCGCATCGGCGAGCATTTCTTTGCACAGATACCCAACCAACGCGCCATCAATCCGATCACCGGTACCAACTGGGAAGGGACCGGCGTCACGCCGGATATCGCGGCGGCGCCGGCCAGTGCGCTGGGGGTGGCCAGGGACCTGATGCGGCGCCGGCTGCAGCGAAGCGCCGCGCTCGTCGCCGCCGCACCCTGACAGGTCGAGCCAGGGCCGCCGGCCTCAGGGTTCGTTCTTGACGATCCCGCGGATGTTCATGGCCATCAGCGCCGCCTGCAGGACGATCAGGGCCCAGGCCTCGTCGTGGATGCCCCACACGATCCACAGCACGTTACTGAGGATGAACATGGAAAAGCCGAACACCCGCCGTTCGGCGCGCTTGGAGCCGATCAGGTAGGCCGCGAACAGGGTGACCAGCATTGCCGGCCACTGGAGGAAGTCGATGAATTCATCCATCCGTCACGCCGCCTTCCTGCGGCGCGGGGCGGCCGTCGATGGTGCGCCGGTGGACTTGGCGGCAGTCTTCCTTGCCGCCGGCTTGGCCGCGGCTTTGGTGGCGGTCTTGCGCTTCGGCGCCGCGCCGCTGGCGGCGACGCGGTCGGTGCCGTGGGCGGCGGCCTTGCGCGCACGCGGAGGCGGTGCTTCCTCTTCGTCCTCGTCCTCGGCAGCGGGCCGGCGTTTCTTCGGCGGCGGCGGTTCGTCGTCGTCGTCCTCGTCGTCAGCCGCGGCCCTGCCGGGTTTCTTGCCCAGGCTGGCCTGCAGCAGCGAGACCAGGTCGATGACCTTGCCGGTCTCGCGCTTCGGCTCGCCCGGCTCGGGCATGGTGATGGTCTTGGTCTGGTGCGCCTTGACCTTCTTCTCGATCAGCGCCATGACGTCCTCGCGGTAGGTGTCGTGGTACTGCTCGGGATCCCAGTCCTCGGCCATGCCCTGCACCAGGGCCATCGCCATCTTGAGCTCCTTGTCGGTGATCGCGGCCTTCTTGTCGTCGGCCGTGGGGATCTTGAGGTCGCCCGCATCGCGGATCTCGTCGGCGTAGCGCAGCGTGTTCATGACGATGGTATCGCCCACGCACACCAGCGCCGCCAGGTGCTGCTTGACGCGGATGACGACGCGCGCGATGCCGATCTTGCCTGCCTTGCGCAGTGTTTCGCGCAGCAGGGCGTAGACCTTGTCGCCGCCCTTGCCGGGGGCGAGGTAATAGGGCTGCTCGAAGTAGAGCAGCGAGACGTCCTCGGCATCCACGAAGGCGAGGATGTCGATGGTCTGGGTCGCCTCCGGGTTGGCGCGCCGCAGGTCTTCGTCGGACAGCACGACGTACTCGCCGCTGGTGTACTCGTAGCCCTTGACGATGTCGTCCCAGGAGACTTCCTTGCCGTTGCCCTTGTTGTAGCGCTTGAAGCCGACCGGCGAGAAGTCGCGCCGGTCGAGCATGGTCAGGTCGAGGCCCTTGTTGTCGACCGCCGGGTACATATCGACGGGGATGTGCACCAGCCCGAAGCTGATCGCACCTTTCCACATGCTGCGCGGCATAGCTCCTCCTTATTCGCCTACCTTGCCGGTGACCGGCAGGATCACCCCCGTGATGTAGCCCGAGCACACCGGCGAGGCCAGGAACACGTAGGCCGGCGACAGTTCCTCCGGCTGGGCGGGACGCTTGAAGGTGGTGCTGGCGCCGAATTCCTTGATGTCCTCGGGCGACTGGTCGGCCGGGTTGAGCGGCGTCCAGACCGGGCCCGGGGCCACGCAGTTGACGCGGATGCCCTGGTCGATCACGCTGGCCGCGAGCGACATCGTGAAGGCGTGGATGGCGCCCTTGGTGGCGGAATAGTCGAGCAGCTTTTTCGAGCCTTTCAGGCCTGTCACCGAACCGGTGTTGATGATCGACGAACCTTCCTTGAGGTGGGGCAGGGCCGCGCGCGCCATGTGGAAGTAGCCGTAGATGTTGGTGCGGAAGGTCTCGTCCAGCCGCTCCTCGGTGATGTCCAGCAGCGAGCTGGCATGTTCCTGGAAGGCCGCGTTGTTGACCAGGACGTCGAGGCGCCCGAATTCGGCGACCACCTTCTCGACCGCGTCCTTGCAGAATGCGGCGTCCTTGACGTCGCCCGCGATGGTGACGCAGCGCCGGCCTTCCGCCTCGACGCAGCGCCTGGTTTCCTCGGCGTCCTCGTGTTCGTTCAGGTACATCACGGCCACGTCGGCGCCTTCGCGCGCGAACAGCACCGCGACCGCACGCCCGATGCCGGAATCGGCGCCGGTGACGATCGCGCTCATGCCTTCGAGCTTGCCGCTGCCCTTGTATTGCTCCGCCATGAACTTCGGCTTCATCTCCATCTGGGCCTCGATGCCCGGCTTGGCGAGGTGCTGCTCGGGCATCGGCGGGGCCGGCTGCTGGATCCCGGTCTGCACCGCTTCGTCGCTTTCCGCCTTCTGCATGCTGCCGTCCTGCTGGTCCTGACGGCTCTGGATCGCCTTCTGCTCCTTTGCCACGTCATCCTGGTGTGCCATTGCGTACTCCCGTGAACGTTCAATCGACCCGTAGAGTATCGATGCGTCGTTCGATGCCGGACGGTGCGCTCCCACACACTCGGAGACAATTCTTCACTATGCCCTCCCATGGCTTTATGGCAAACTTGCCAGCGTTTTTTTATAAACTGGCTTGTCAGGAAATAAAAGGAGAAGGGATGTCTCAGCAGGAAGGCGCGCCGCAGGCGGTCAGCGGCCTGTTCGTCAATCCGGCCGGGCAGCGCCGCAGCGCGTTCCAGCAAGCCTGCGCCCGCCTGTTCGAGTCCTTGCGCGTGGCCGATGGCGCCGAGCAGGCCCTTGCCATGCTGGCGCAGCAGCCGGCCGACGTGCTGGTGCTCGACCTCGAGTGCTTCGAGATCGACATCGACCTGCAGGCGCTCGGCCAGCTGGTGGCGCAGCGCGACGGCAGGCCCGTGCTGGTCCTGTGCCCCTTCGCCAATGCGCGCTGGCTGCCGGCCCTGCTGGCGCATGGCCCGCTGGCCTACGTGATCGGTCCCCTGGGCCCGGAGGAACTGTGCCGCGAAGTCGCCGCCCGCCTGCGCGCCGCGTTCCTGCCGCCCCCCGCGGCCGGTCCGGCCGAAGCGGAGCTGGCGGCGCTGCTGGCGGTGCGCAGCAGGGCGCAGGGGGCGCTGGCCGAGGCCGACGACAGCATCCGCTTCGGCGAACGCCTGTGCCTGGCCCTGCTGGACTGGCCCGGCGTGGTGCATGCCGCGATGTTCCAGCGCCACGAGGGCGGCGATTTGCGGCTGGAAGCGCAGCATGGGTGCGCTGGACTCGACCTGGCCGCCGTGCTGGGGCGCGGCGAGCGCCTGCTGCAGTCGCCGCTGCGCCATGCATTTCCGGGACTGCTGGCCGCTGCCAGCGGCGAGACCGTGCTGCTCGATGCCGTCGACAAGGCGGGCGAGCCGGTGCTCGCGCAGGCCCTGCGCGCCCAGGGCGTGCAGATGGTGCTCGGCGTGCCGGTTCCGGCATTGGGCCCGGGCGCGCCACGCGGCGCCCTCTGCCTGCTGTTCGGGGAGGCGCGCCCGCTCTCGGGCGCCCATTTGTCCGCCCTGGACGACCTGGCGCAGCTGGCCGCCTTCGGGCTGCGCATGGCGGAGCTGATGCGCGAGAGCGAGGAACTGCTCGGCCGGGTCACCCAGCTGGCGACCCTCGACGCCCTGACCGGCGTGGCGAATCGCCGCCATGGCGAATACCTGATGGAACAGGAGATCAAGCGCGCCCGCCGCTACCGCACGCCGCTGGCCCTGATCGCCTTCGACATCGACCGTTTCCGCAACGTCAACGACGCCTACGGCCACCCGGTGGGCGATATCGCGCTGCGCACCGTGGCCGACACCGCGCGCGCCCTGCTGCGCGCGAGCGACGTGCTGGTGCGTTCGGGCGGCGAGGAGTTCCAGGTGATCGCGCCGCACACCAGCGCCATCGACGGCCTGAAAATGGCCGAGAAGCTGCGCGCGGCGATCGAGGCTGCCGAGATCCCGGGCTGCGACCGCGTCACGGTCAGCCTGGGCGTGGCGCAGCTGGGCGAACTGGAAAACGGCGATTCGCTGGCGGTGCGCGTGAATGCCGCGCTGGCGCGCGCCAAGCGGGCAGGGCGCAACTGCGTCGAACTGGCGATGCAGTAAGCTGCATGATAGGCTAGCGGCTTTTCTGTCGGGCAATACCATATGCTTCAGTGGCTGCAGCACTACCGGCGTTCGATGCTGCCGGGCGACATCAGCGCCGGCATCGTCGTGGCGATGATGATGATCCCCCAGGGCATGGCCTATGCGCTGGTGGCCGGCCTGCCGCCGGTGGCCGGGATCTATGCCAGCATCGTGCCGCCGCTGCTGTACGCGCTGTTCGGCACCAGCAGCACCCAGTCGGTCGGCCCGATGGCGATCATTTCCTTGATGACCGCCTCCAGCCTGGCCCCGCTGGCGGCGCCCGGCAGCGCGCTGTACGGAGTGCTGGCCGCGCAATTGGCGCTGTTGTCCGGGGTCGTGCTGCTGGCCTGCGGCCTGCTGCGCATCGGCTTCCTGGCCAACTTCTTTTCCCGTCCCGTGATGAGCGGCTTCACGATCGGCTCGGCGCTCCTGATCGCCTGGGGCCAGGTGCGGCCGCTGCTGGGCGCCATGCCGCCCGCCGTAAACTGGCCGAGCGCGGCGCTGGGACTGGGCGCGCTGGCCGTGCTGGTCTGGGCGCGGCACTACATGGCCGGCAGCCTGCGCCGCACCGGGCTGTCGCCGGTGGCGGCCGACATCGGCGCCAAGCTGGCGCCCATGCTGGTGGTGATCGGGGCGACCGCGCTGGTGCCGCTGCTGAAGCTGGAGGCGCTCGGCGTGGCCACCACCGGCTCCGTGCCGGCCGGACTGCCGGGGCTGAACCTGGCGACGTCAAGCGGGCACTGGCAGGCCTTGCTGCAGCCGGCGCTCCTGATCGGCTTCATGATCTTCCTGATCAGCATGTCCGGCGCGCAGACGCTGGCGCTCAAGCGCGGCGAGAAGCTGGGCAGCAACCAGGAACTGGTGGGCCTGGGCGCGGCCAACATCGGCAGCGCCCTCAGCGGCGGCTTCCCGGTGACCGGCAGCATCTCGCGCTCGGCCGTGAACTTCGCGGCCGGCGCCAACACCCAGCTGGCCAGCATCATCACGGCCGCGCTGCTGGCGCTCGCCCTGGTGGCCCCGACCGGCTGGCTGGCGCTGCTGCCGCTGCCGGTGCTGGCCGCGACCATCATCGTCGCGGTGCTCGGCATGCTCGACCTGTCGACCTTGAGCACCTCCTGGCGCTACGACCGCGCCGACGCGGCGGCGCTGCTCGCCACCGGCGCCGGGGTGCTGGTGCTGGGCGTGGAAGCGGGCGTGGTGGTGGGCGTGGCCTTGTCGATGGGGGCGCTGATCTGGCGCGCCAGCCGTCCCCACATTGCCGTGCTGGGCCGTATCAATGGCACCGAGCACTTCCGCAACGTGGACCGCTATTCAGCCGAGACCGCACCGGGCCTCTTGATGCTGCGCGTGGACGCCGGACTGTTCTTCGGGAACGTCGAGGCGGTGAACGAACGCATCGAGGACGAACTGGCGGCGCGTCCCGACACGCGCCACCTGGTGCTGGTGCTGTCGGCGGTGAACGCCATCGACACCTCGGCCCTGTTCGGGCTCGGGGAGTTGAACACCTCGCTGCGCCAGCGCGGGGTGCTGCTGCACCTGGCCGAGGTGAAGGGGCCGGTGATGGACCGCCTCAAGCACAGCACGCTGCTGCAGGCGCTCAATGGGCGCCTGTTCCTGAGCGCCGCCATGGCCTGGGACGAACTGGCGCCCGGGCCGGTCTCATGACTAGTTCCTAAAAAGCAACGCTGTATTGACAGCGTGTCCACCGGTCATTAGGATTGATCAGGCGCAATATCAATCAGGGTGCGACAGGCTTGGGCCTGGATCGCACGCGCCGAACCGGATAAGGGCAGGGATGACCCGACATGAGACGCCGGCAACCAGCGTTGCCGTTCGCAGGACAGGCGCGGCGATTGCACTTGCCGCGCTGGCGGCCGGAGCGGTCCAGGCGGCCGAGGTCAAGGCCAGCGGCCGGCTCATGGCCGGCAACGTCTACCGGGTGCAGGACCGGAACCCTGATCTCCTCACGAATGTGAATGCCCCCGCCCTTGGCCTGATGGGCTACGGTAACGGGAGCAACGCCGACGACGGCAATACCAATTACGCCAAGGGCGAGGCCGCCTCGCGCGCGATCCATGCCTTGCTCGACATCGCGGCGGCGGACGGTAACTGGTCGGGGCTGGTGCGTATCAAGGCCTGGCACGACGCCGGGCTGGCGCGCGACGGCCGGCCCTGGGGCAACGTCGTCAACGGCTACGGCGCGGGCGCGCCGCTGTCGGACAGGGGCATGCCGCGGCGGTCGCGCTTTTCCGGTGTCGCGCTGCTCGACGCCTGGATCGAAGGCAGGGCTGTGCTGGCGGGGATGCCGGTACTGGGACGCATCGGACAACAATCGACGGCCTGGGGCGAGCGCTCGATGACGCCGGGCGGGCTCGAGGCGCTCAATCCGCGCGACCTGCCCGGGCTGCACCGCGCGGCTCCAATCGCGAACGAGGGCATCGTGCCGCGGCCGATGCTGTTCGGGCGCATCGAGCCAGGAGCGGGCCGCGGGTCCGGCCTTGCGCTGGAAGCCTATTACCAGAGCGCCTTCCGCCCGTCCGCGCTCGACGCCTGTGGCACGCTGTGGTCGATGAGCGACTACCTGGTGGAGGGGTGCGACCGTGTCATGAGCGGACAACCGCTGGTGAGCGACCGCGCTCGTACCGCGCTTGGCGTCTACCAGAAACGGCTGCCGACCTTGACGCCGAAAGCGAAGGAATTCGGTTTCGGCGCCATCTGGCGGCCCGACGAAGGGGTCGAACTCGGCCTGTACCATGCCCGCTATCATGCGCGCACCCCGCTGCCTGGCCTGCGCCGCAGCTCGCGCCCCGGTGGGCCGGCGCTGCGGCCCGGTGATCCGGACGGACGCAACATGGCGTATTTCACCGAGTATGCCGACGGCCTGCGCATCACGGCGGCGACCTTCTCGCGCAAGCGCGCCGGCACCAGCATCCACGGCGAAGTCTCGTACCGCCCCGCGCTGCCGTTCATGCTGGCGCCGGGCGACGTGCTGCCGCCTTTTCTGAGCGCCACGGCGCCAGCGCTGTTGCGGGCGCGCGCCGATGCGGTACCGCCGGGCGGCATCTTCCACGGTTACGACCTGTATGCGATGTGGCAGGCCCAGGCCGGCGTGCGCCGCGAATGGACCCTGGCCGCGATGGAACTGGCATTCGGCGCGGAGGTCGTGGGCAAGCGCGTGCGTGGTCTGCCCGATCCGTCGGTGCTGCGCTACGGGCGCGGGGACAGCTTCGGGGCCGGCGCCGTCAACGGCAGCTGCGCGGTGAGCACGCGGGATGCGGCGCGCCAGTGCAGCCTGCGCGGCTACGCGACGCCGCAGGCCTGGGGCTACCGGCTGCGCCTGGATGGGCGGCTGCCACGGCTGGCGCCCGGGCTGGCGGGCAGCGCCAGCCTGCTGTTCGTGCACGACGTGAAAGGATGGTCCGGCGACCTGCTGCTGAACGAGGGGCGCAAGTCCGCCAACCTCGCGCTGCGCTTCGAGTACCGGCAGCGCTATCTGGCGGAGCTGGGCTACCAGCCCTCGTGGGGCGGGGACTACAACGCGGCGGCGGACCGGGATACCGCCTCGGTGGCGCTCGGGCTGCGCTTTTAGGGATTCAAGCCCGGCGGCGTTGCGGCTCGGAGGGATCGCGCGGCGGCGCCAGCTTGATCGGCGCGGCCTGGTCGGGATAGAGCGCCTGGCGGCCCTCGTAGACGGCGGCGATGGCGGCCATGTCTTTCTCGGTGTCGCCGCTCAGCTTCAGGGTATGGACCACGCTGAGCACCTTGGCGCGGTAGTCGATGTAGACCAGCAGCAGGGGCACGTCGGCCGTCGTGGCCAGGTGGTAGAAACCGCTCTTCCAGTGCGGGCGGTAGCTGCGCGTGCCTTCCGGGGTGATGCCGATCCAGCACCAGGACGAGGCGAGCATGGTCTGGGCCAGCTGGCGGGTGGCGCCCATCGAGGCGCGCCGGTCGATGGCGATGCCGCCCCAGTAGCGCATGATGGCGCCCATCGGGCCGCGGAACAGCGAATCTTTGGCGACCCAGCGGAACTTCAGGCCGACCGCCCATTTTCCCAGCAGGCCGATAGGGAAATCCCAGTTCGAGGTGTGCGGATAGACCACGGCGATCCCGTGCGGTCCCGGCAGGGGCTTGAAGTGCACCTGCCAACCGGCCAGGTTCAGCAGGCGAAGCGCAGTGCGCTGGCCCCAGGTGGGAAGTGCTGCGGGGCGCAGCAGGTGTTCGCTCATCGATTCTCCGTCGCGGTTCAAACGCTTTTTTCCGAGCAGCTTTTGTGTTCTACCGGAAAAATAAGCGTCGAATTCTATAGCGAGCTGGAGCGAGGAACAAGCAAAAAAGCTGGTGGCAGACATGAGGTGTGGTTATGATGCCGCTAGTTTTTCGCCAATATTGAATTGTATTTAACAGATGGATATCACGATTTACCATAATCCGCGCTGTGGCACCTCGCGCAACACCCTGGCGGCGATCCGCGCAGCCGGCCATGAACCGCAGGTGGTCGAGTACCTGTCGGCGCCGCCCGCGCGCGAACAGTCGCGGCGATGATCGCCGCGGCCGGCCTGAGTCCGCGCGAGGCCGTGCGCAGCAAGGAAGCCCTGTTCGCTGAACTCGGCCTGGACCAGCCCGGCGTCGACGACGCCGCCTTGCTCGATGCGATGGCGGCGCATCCGGTCCTGATCAACCGTCCCTTCGTGGTCACGCCGAAGGGTGTGCGCCTGTGCCGCCCGTTCGACCTGGTGCAGGAGATTCTCTAAACCCGGACCTTACTGCGCCCCCGGCGCCGGCCCACCGGTCGGTTCCGAGTCGGTATACGGCACCGCGCCGATATCGATCGGCCGCCGCGGCCGCAGCGCGACCGCATCGCCGGCATCCGGCGGCAGGCCCTTGCCGATCGCAGGTGAGCCCGGCTGGAGCCGGAAGTCGGGCGTGGCGAGCGCCCGGCTGTAGTCGGCGAACAGCGGCGCCGCGGCCACGGTGCCGCTGTGCCGGCGTCCCGCCGAGAGCTTCCAGTCGCCGCCCGCGTTCTGGTACACCAGGTTGTTGCGGTAGCTGATGTTCTGGCCCGTCGCACCCTGTTCCATAATGCCGTGGCCGTTGTCGTAGACGATGTTGTTGGCCGTTTGCGTGTGGTCGTTGGGCCCCGTGCTGTGATAGAAGTCGCCGCCGCCGACCACGATGCCGGTGCCGCAGCCGACCACCGTGTTGCCGCGGATCGTCACGTTGCTGGCGTCGTGCCACAGGTGGATGCCGGCGCCCGATGTCCGGTAGATGATGTTGTCGCGCACGCTGGCCGTGGTGCTGACGTAGATGCCATGCATGTAGCGGCACTCGGGCGGGCCGATGTCGTGCACGTTGTTGCCGACCACTTCGGCGTCGCTGCCCTTGTAGTAGCTGTCGACGCCGATGCCGGCGCCGCCCTTGGCCTCGCAAGGCACGTCGTTGCCGATGTGGTGGATGTGGTTGTGGTGGATGCCGTTGTGCGAGCCGCCGTTGTAGATGCCGCTCAGCCACTTCATGCCGCTCTGGTACTGGCCGCCGTCGATTTCGAAGCCGATGATGTCGAGGTAGTTGGCGCGGTTGTCCCAGGCCGCAGGCTGGCGCGAGTCGAGCGGCGGCACCAGGCGCGCGCCGCCGCGCTCGCTTGATTCGAAAACGATGCGCGCTTCGGCCGTGCCATGGGTATTGGTGCGCACCCCGCCGAAGTAGGTGCCGGGCGCGACGTGGACCGTGGTGCCGGGGGTAACGGCCTGGGCGGCGCGGGTGAGCGTGCGGAAGGGTTCGTCGCGGGTGCCCGGGTTGCTGTCCGAGCCGGATGGCGCCACGTACAGGTGGGTGCGCACCAGTTCGGGAATTACGAGGTCTTCCTGGCCGGGCTCGCGCAGGCGACAACCGGACAGCACCGTGGCGCCGAACAGGATGAAGAGCAGGGCGGCCAGCAGCGGGCGTTTGGCGGGCCAGGCGGCGACGAACGGGTAGTGGCGCATCTCTCTCTCGTGGCAACGGACGTGACGGAGTCAGTTTGACCCAGCACAAGCGGGAGGGAGGCCGGTTGTCTCAAGGTCTACTTTGAGGACACTCAACACGCCGCATCGGCTCTTGGGCTGTCAAGAGGCCTGCGTGACCGCCGGCATGTAGGTGTCGAGGAACTCGGCCGGCATGCGGCGCGGGCGGCCGCTGCTGATCTCGATGCAGACCAGGTCCCAGCACCCGCGCAGGACGGTGGCGCCGTCGCTGTCGCGCACCAGCTGGAAGCGGCGCTGCATCGCAAGCTTGCCGTCGCCGGCGACCAGCCAGGTGGCCAGGGTCAGCGATTCGCCCAGCAGCGTGGGCAGCAGGTAGTCGTATTCTCCGCGCCGGATCGCCATCGCGCGGTCGAGGCGGCGGTAATCGTCCAGCGACAGGCCGAGCTGTTCGGAATGGGCCCAGCCGGCCTGCTCGCACCAGCGCACGTAGACGGCATTGTTGGTGTGGTTCAGGCCGTCGATGTCGCCGGCTTCGGGCGTGACGGGCAGGGTGTAGGGGCGCGGATAATCCCAGTCCAATGTGGCCTCGTGATGCAAGAACGGTTCGGGCGGCATGCGGCCGCGACACCGCCATTGTACGGCCCGGCGCGGTGCCGGGTGTCTTGACGGCTCACGCGTCCCAATCGAGCTCGACCAGCAGTGCCTGGTGATCCGAGCCCTGTTCGCTGGCGTCCACCCGCACGCGCCGCACGCGCTCGGCCAGGTCGGCGCTCGCGAACACGTAGTCGAAAGTAAAGGGAGCGCAGGCTTCCGGACTGGCGTCGTGCAGGCCGACGGTGGGCGCGTGGCGCCGTCCTGGCTGGGCCAGCTGCCAGCAGTCGCGCCAGGGATGGGCGCCGTCGCCGAACGGGGCCAGCAGGCGCTGGTGTTCGGGCGAGCCCGGCAGCATGTTGAAGTCGCCGGCCAGCAGGGCCGGCATGGCGCGCGGCGGCACCGCGAAGGGCCCGCGGCCCGGGGCCGGCGGATTGGCCGCATGCAGGCTGGCCTCGCGGTGCAGGTCGCGCAGGCGCTCGACCTGGGCCATGCGCTGGCGCTGCGAGAAGTATTCGAGGTGCACCGCGACGACGCGGAGCAGCCCGCCGGGCGCCGCCACCGTGAGCTCGAGCGCGGTGCGTGGCATGCTCATGACCTCGGGCTCGGAGGGCCAGGGCAGGGAGTGGCGCAGGGCCTGCAGGACCGGATGGCGCGAGAACACCATCATGCCGAAGCGGCGCCGCGCAGCATCGGCGGCGCCGACAGCGGCGGTGTCGCAGGCGATGGCCTCGAAGCCGGTATAGCCGGGCAGGCGCTCGCGCAGCATGGCGAACTGGTCTTCGGCGCCCGCGGTATAGCCACTCGAAACTTCTTGCACACAAAGCATGTCAAAACTGCAAAATCGGTCGAGGCATGCGATGATACGGTCGAGATCTGTCCTGCCGTCCGGGCTGCGGCCGGACTGGATATTCCAGGTGACGAGCTTGAACATGGTGGTCCTTTCTGTGGACCCACAGGCTAACTGTCGGGGCAGCGCGGGCGTTTGAAGAAGCGCAGGCGTGCGGGATACTGAAGGAGTGTGAATGTTTACGATGATCCTGCTGCTCTATCTGCAGCAGCACCGCGATGTGAGCCTGGAGAGCACCAGCCTGCGTGGAACTTTCCAGACGAAAAAGGCATGCGAGGCGGCCGCGGTGCGGGCGCGCGGGCCCTTGCCGACGCCGGATGGCTATGCGGCGGCCTGGCACGACGCGCTGTGCATCCCGATCAACCGCGGCGTCACCGTCAACGAGGGCAAGCCGGTCGACCTGGGCAAGCTGCTGCAGGGGCGCCCGCCCGTGGTGTGCGAAGGGACCGGGGCCTGGCGCCGGGTCCAGGAACTGTGCGCGCCCGCCGCGGGCGGCAACGGCGGCAAGCGCTGAGCGGGCAGGCCGGCGTCGTTTCAGTCGCGTTTCCAGTCGCCGTGGCTCGGACAGCGGATCAACCCCGCGGCGGCTCCGCCGCCGGCGCTGTCGAACTGGGTGGCGCCGCCGCCGTTCGCCCCGCCGATCTGCGGTCGTACGCTGCCGCCTGTGCGGCACCATACCTTGCCGCCCTGGCGGAAACGGTAGATGACCTGGCCGTCGGGCGCGGTATAGGTGTCGCTGACCAAGCCGCGACGGCTGTCCTTGTGGGCAGCTTCGAGCGCCTGCCTGAAGCGTCCCATCGGCGTGTCGGCGACTTCCGGCACGCCTGACTTCCCCTTGCGCATCTCGCGGTCGATGATGACGGCGTCGCGCTTCGCGCGCCCGAGCATCGCATCGAGTGCGGATTCCGATGGCGCGGATGGCGCGCTGATGGCGAAGGGATCGGCCACCGTTGCCGGTGTTTCCGGTGGCGGAGCAATGGGCTCCGGTTCGGGGGACGTGCCCGTCTCTGCAGCCCTGCTGCGCGCGCGGCGCTCCCTGGGCATGGCAGGGCTGGCAGGCGGCTCGGAACGCATCCGCGGCATCTCCGGTAATGGCGGCACGGTGATCAGGTCGATGACCCGATCCCGATGCAGCTCAGGCTGGCGCGGCGCCGGCGGATGCGCGATCCGCCAGCTCCAGGCCAGCAGCAGGTGGACGCCCAGCGTGGCCGCCAGGGGCCAGCCGGGCCTGCTGCGTGGGTAGGCCGTCACCAGCGCCGCTTACGCCTTCGGTGCGGTCAATGCCTTCTTGATCGCCACGCAGCGCTGGTCTTCCTGCAGCGTGTCGAGCAGCGAACGGCGGGTGCCGGCCGACAGGTCCTTCATGGTGTCGGCGGCGCGCTGCAGGCGCTCGACGCTTTGCGGCGTGCAGCCGGCCGGGATCATGGTGCCCGCGTAGGTGCGCATGAAGACCGGGCCGGCCGCCTTGTCGATCGCCGGCAGCTTGGCCAGGCGCTCGCTCGCGGTCTGTTCGGCCAGCTTGTGCTGCTCGACCGGATACATGGCGCCCATCGCGGTACGGATGCGCGAGAACGGCAGCTTGGTCTTCAGGTCTTCCACCGTGCCCAGCCACTCGCTCTTGACCTTCGGATCCGGACGCACCACGGTCGCGGCCAGCGCGGCGCCCTGGCCGGTGTCGGACTTGTCGCGCGCCTGCTCCGCTTCGACCAGGCCGGCCGCGCCCGGGACGTTGAAGCGGTTGAGGCGGTTGATGATGGCCCAGCGCTGGTCCTGGCTGATGTTCAGGCCTTCGGTGCCCTTACCTTCGAGCATGCCGGCCAGGCGCGCCAGTGCTTCCGGACTGCTCGCCAGGCCCATGTAGGTGCCGAACCAGCGGCGCTGGAAGGCGTCGTTGCCCTTGTTGGCCAGCACGCCCTGCCAGGCCATGTCTTCCAGCGCCTTGCCGGTCTTGTTCGCGTAGGCGCGCTGTGGACCATCCTTGAGGCCCATGGCGTCGAGGTAGTACTTCGAGTAGCCGACCTTGCCCAGCACGTCGCCCAGCAGCGTGTAATCCTTCTCTTGCGGCGCGTTGGCGAGCGCCACGTCGATGAATTCGTTGAGCGGCAGCTTGGCGTCGCGCACGCCGTCCCACAGGGCCTGCCACAGCATGGCGCGCAGCAGCGGGTCTTCCACGCCGCCCAGGGTGCTGCGGGCGGTCTCGAAGGAGCGCTTGTCGAGGTTGACCTTCACGAAGCCCCAGTCCTGGTAGTTCGGATACACCAGGTCGGGGCAGGCGCTGCCGACCATGCCGGCGACATTGGTCTTCGCGCTGGAGTACGTCACCGGCACGTTCTTGGCAAGCACCAGCTTGCCGTTCTCGCGCTTGAAGGCGCCTACCTGCACGCGCTGCTCGCGCAGGGTCGGCAGGGCGCGGCTTGCAGCGGTCTGGGCCAGCGAGAAGTTGCTGATTTTTCCGTTCGAGCAGCTGTAGTTGGCGGTGATGGTGTTCACGCCGGCCTGGTACAGCCATTCCTGGCTCCACTTGGACAGGTCGCGGCCGGCGGCTTCGCCCAGGCTCTTGATGAAGTCGTCGAGCGTGGCGTTCTGCCAGGAGTATTTCACCAGGTAGTTGTGCACGCCCTTGCGGAAGGTTTCCTCGCCCAGCATGTGGCGCAGCTGCTTCAGGGTCGAGGCGCCTTTCGAATAGGTGATGGCGTCGATGTTGTCGAAGGCGTTGGCCGAGGAGGGCACCGGCACCTCGATCGGATGGGTTGAGACCTTCTGGTCCATGGTGTAGGCGCCCTGCTTGTCTTCCTGGTAGAAGGCCTGCCAGGCATCCTTGAATTCCGTGGCTTCGGCGGTGGCCAGGGTCGCCATGAAGGAAGCGAAGCTCTCGTTCAGCCACAGGCCGTTCCACCACTTCATGGTGACCAGGTCGCCGAACCACTGGTGCGCCATCTCGTGCATGATGACTTCGGCCAGGCGCATCTTCTGCGCCGGGGTCATCTCGGCCTTGTACAGGAAGCCGGCTTCGGCGAAGGTGATCGCGGCGGCGTTCTCCATGGCGCCGTACAGGAAGTCGGGCACCAGCAGCTGGTCGTATTTCTCGAACTGGTAAGGGATGCCGTAGTAGTTGTCGAAGAACTCCAGGCCGGCCTTGGTGTAGCGGAACCAGTCGGCCGGGGTCACCTGCTTGGCCACCGACTGGCGCGCGAACAGGCGCATCGGGTACTTGCCGCTCTTGTCTTCCCACACCTGGTAGGGACCGGCGTGCAGCGAGAAGTTGTAGGGGCTGAGCTTCCTGGTCTTGGGGAAGGTCCAGCGCTTGCCGCCGGTCGCTTCCGCGATGTTGGATTCACGGGTGGTGGTGACCACGTGCCAGTCGGCCGGGGCATTCACGGTGACGGTGTAGGTGGCCTTCAGGTCCGGCTGGTCGAACACGGCGAACATCTGGTGCGCGGCGGCCGGCTCGAAGTGCGAATAAGTATAGACCCGGTTATCGACAGGGTCGACCATGCGGTGCAGGCCTTCGCCGTTGGTGCTGTGCGGACGCTCGTAGCTGATGGTGACGCTGTTGCGGCCCTTGGCCAGGTGTTCCGGCGCCAGGGTGACGAACCAGTTGTTGTAGCGGGTCGGGACCTGCTTGCCGTTGATGCTGACGGATTTGACGGTCGCCTTGTCGAGGTCGATGGTCAGGGCCGAGTCGGTATCCTTGAGGTCGAAGGTGACGGTGGTGGTGCCGGCGAAGTTTTCCTTGCCGGTGAGCGTGAAGTCGAGCACGTAGTCCACGTTCGACACGCGGCTTGACCTGGCCATGGCGTCGGCTTCCGACAGGTAGGCGTTCTCGGCGCGCGCAGGGGCTGGAGCAGCGTTGGCGGCGTTGAAGACGAAAGCGGAAGCGATGGCGAATGCCATGGCGCGGGGGGCGAAGTGTTTCACGTGGTCTCCTGGACAGCGCAGGCTCGGTGCGCGATAAGAATAATCGCGCAAGAATAGCATGAGCGGGGTGTCGTTTACACCACATACATATACGAAAATAGAACGTACGTACGGGCGCTGGGCGGAGTGTCCTGCACGTAGAACCGGGTTCCCGCGAAAGGGAACCCGGTTTGGCGGACTAGGGCGGGATCAGTTCAGCGCCGGGTAGTCGATGTAGCCTTCCGGTCCCGAGCCGTAGAACAGTTCCGGCCGCGGCTGGTTCAGCGGCGCATCCTGTTTCAGGCGCTTGGGCAGGTCCGGGTTGGCGATGAACCACACGCCAAAGGCCACCGCATCGGCCTCGCCCGACTTGATCAGCTCCTCCGCGCTCTCCTTGGTCAGCTTTTCGTTGGCGATGTAGACGCCCCCGAATTCCTTCTTGAGGTAGGCGCGCAGGCTGTCGTCGCCAACGGCTTCGCGGGCGCAGATGAAGGCAATGCCGCGCTTGCCGAGTTCGCGCGCCACATAGCCGAAGGTCTCGCGCGGATTCGAGTCGCCCATGTCGTGCGAGTCGCGGCGCGGCGCCAGGTGCATGCCGACGCGGTCCGCGCCCCACACCTCGATGCAGGCATCGGTCACTTCCAGCATCAGGCGGGCGCGGTTCTCGACCGAGCCGCCGTACTGGTCGCTGCGCTGGTTGGTGGAATCCTGCAGGAACTGGTCGAGCAGGTAGCCGTTGGCGCCGTGGATCTCGACGCCGTCGAAGCCGGCCCTCTTTGCGTTCTCGGCGCCCTTGCGGTAGGCGGCGACGATGGCCGGGATCTCATGCGTTTCCAGCGCGCGCGGGGTGGCGTAGTCGCGCATCGGACGCAGCAGGCTCACGTGGCCTTTCGGCTGGATCGCGGACGGCGCGACCGGGAGCTGGCCGTCGAGGAAGTGCGGGTCCGAGATGCGGCCCACGTGCCACAGCTGCAGGACGATGCGTCCGCCGGCCTTGTGCACGGCGTCGGTGACGATCTTCCAGCCTTCCACCTGTTCGTCCGACCAGATACCGGGGGTGTCGGCATAGCCCACGCCCATCGGGGTGACGGCGGTGGCTTCCGACAGGATCAGACCGGCGTCGGCGCGCTGCACGTAGTATTCGGCCATCATCGCGTTCGGCACGCGGCCCGCTCCGACGGCGCGCGCGCGGGTCAGCGGGGCCATGATGATGCGGTTCGGCAGTTCGAGTGCGCCTACCTTGATCGGGTCAAACATTGTTGCCATCGTTGGGGTACTCCTAAAGTCCGTCGTTCAGTTGATCGAGGAAGGCCTGAATGACTTCCTCGTTACGCTGGAAGAAGATGAACTGTCCGACGCGCCGCGTGCTCACCAGCCCTGCCTTGTGCAGGGTCGCCAGGTGCGCCGAGACCGTCGATTGCGACAGCTTGGCGCGCTGGTCGATCAGCTTGCAGCACACGCCCATGTCGAGCGGGTGCTCCTGCTCGGCGAAATGCTGCTGCGGATCCTTCAGCCAATGCAGGATCTGGCGCCGCACCGGATTGGCCAGGGCCTTGTGGATCGCGTCGATGTCCATGAGCTCTTCCTTGTATCGGGTTCTTTCGATCCGAATATCGTCATCTTACGATATATCGGAAAACCCTGCTGGCGGCGGCTTCAGCAGGGTCTTGCTTATTCTCGGCCGAAGCGCGGGTTCGGGCGGGTCAGGTAGTACCACTCGGAGTTGGCATTGGCCTTCGCATCCGGGAACAGGATGCGGCCGCTGAACTCGGCGACCACTTTGCTGCCGTCGGCGCGCACGCCGATCTCGTCGCCTTCGGCCACCGGGTCGAAACTCGCCCACTGGCGGCTGAAGGCGTCGCCGGCGTGCAGCTTGTCGTGCACCACGACCATCGACAGGGCTTCCATCTCGTCGAAGGGCACCGGCTCCGGATCGGGCGCCGCGATCAGCTTCAGGTGCGCCAGCGTGTTCATGATGGCGCGGTAGGCCACTTCCGGCGCGGCCGGATCGACATGCTGGCCGCATTCGAGCGTGAGCGCATAGCCGCCCGTGGTGCGCATGTACTCGGTGGTGCCGACGCCGTAGCGCAGCACGGTTTCCAGCTCGTCGGCATTGCGGCTGCGGCGCTTGACGCCGTCGCCGTAGGCGGCCAGCCAGCCGTCCACGAAGCGCTTCACGCCCAGGCGGCGCGCCCAGGCGCGTTCTTTCTCCGCGTGCTGGAAGGGCTGCAGCGTGCCGTCGTTGTTCAGCGGGCCGACCATCACGAAAGGCTGGCCGCCGGTCGCATTGAAGGAGTGCAGGTCGAGCAGCACGTCATGCCGGGCGAGCAGGGGGCACAGCCAGTTGGCGATCTGGTCCTCGAAGTCCTGTGGGTCTTCCTTGGGGAACAGGTTGCGGTTCAGGTTGCGGTCGCCGTTGCGGGTGTTCTGCTCGTAGGCTTTAGGATTCACGATCGGCACGAAGGTCACGCTGCCGGCCGCGATGTGCAGCTTGCCGGAATCGATTTCTTCCATCACGCGGCGGATGGCGATGGTGCCGCAGACTTCGTTGCCATGGGTGGCGCCCATGATGATGACGCGCGGGCCCGGCTGGAGGCCGGTGTAGTTGACGGACTTGAATTGATACTGGCTCTGGGGATTCATGCGGTGCTGATCCAGGGGAAAGGGTTGGAATGATTCGGGAGCCGACATTTTATCGGCAAACAGTGGCGGATGCCGAAGGGCCGTGGCATGATCCGCCACTTCCCAACCAGAACGGCCAGCATGTCCACCATCTCCACCCGCATCCACGGCCTCGACACGCTGCGCGCGCTCGCCGTGACGCTGGTCGTCCTGCACCATTACGTGCTGTTCGTGAGCGATGCGCCGACCTTCGGCTGGGTGGGCGAGATCGGCTGGGTCGGGGTCGACCTGTTCTTCGCGCTGTCCGGCTACCTGATCGGCAACCAGATCTTTGCAAGCTTGAAAAGCCCGGGCGGCTTCTCGCTGAAGCACTTCTATGCGCGCCGCCTGCTGCGCACCTTGCCGAACTACTGGCTGGTGCTGGCGCTGTACTTCCTGTGGCCGGCCTTCCGCGGCGGCGCGCCCTTGCTGCCGCTATGGGAATATGCCGCCTTCATCCAGAACTTCGCACTGGAGCCGGGCAGCGCCTTTTCGCACTCCTGGTCGCTGGCGATCGAGGAACAGTTTTATATGCTGCTGCCGGCCGTGGCCTTGCTGGGCATCCTGTTTGGCGGGTCACTGCGTCTGGCCTGGACGGGAATTGCGCTCGCCTTCATCGCCGGCATGCTGATCCGCGCCGAGCTGTGGCAGGAGATGGCGGGGCAGAACTATAAGCTTTACTTCTATTTCAAGTACATTTATTACTCAAGCTTATGCAGGTACGACGAGCTGCTGGCCGGCGTGGCGCTGGCGCTGCTGCGCAACCACCACGTCGGACTCTGGGCGCGCCTGACCCGGCACGGCAACCTGATGGGCGTGCTGGGCCTGCTTTCATGTGGGGTGGCGTTCTGGTTCTTCCTCGACGACCGCTACGGCTTCGGCATCACCGTGTTTGGTTTTCCATTGATGGCGCTCGGCTTCTCGCTGCTGATCGTCTCTGCGGTGTCGGAGCATTCGCTGCTGCGCAGCCTGCGCGTGCCAGGCGCCGGTGCGCTGGCGCTGTGGTCCTACGCGATCTACCTGCTGCACAAGCCGGCGTGCGTGATGGCGGCGAAGTGGATGAAGACACAAGGTTTCGGCGCGGAGCATCCGCTGACGATCATGGTGCTGCTGGTGCTGTCGGTCTTGAGCGGCTGGCTGCTCTACAAGCTGGTGGAGACGCCCTTCATGCTGCTGCGCGAGCGCTACGTGCCGAGCAATGCGGCACGGCCGGGCATGCTCAGCCCCGCGCCTCGATGACGCCAAACGCCGCCGGCGCATCCGCCAGGTAGGCCAGGATGGCATTGGCCTGCACCTGCGGCTCGTAGCCCGAGGTGTCGCGAATCGCCTGGCGCAGCCCCGGCACGGTCTCCACCGTATGCGGGCTGCGGTAGGCCGCCACCAGGAGCGCCGCCAGGTCGACGGGCGCCCCCTGGCCGCGGCGCAGGCGCCCCTCGATGATGCCCAGCAGGGTGCGCTGCATGCGCGGCGTGGGATTGAGGATTTCCCCGAACAGGGAAGGGGTGTTGACGATGGCCTCGCACATGCGCTGCTCGATCGCGTCGGGTTTCAGGTCCGAGGGGATGTCGAAGTAGGCCTTGTTCCAGCGGGTGCGCGCGTAGGCATGGCCGGGCGGGAAGGAATCGGCCGTCTCGAAGCCGAGCGCGCGGCTGGCGCGTGCGAGCAGGTCGGCAACGGTGTCGATCAGGGGCATAAAAAAACGGGATGAACGTGCGTCATCCCGTCAGTGTAGCAGGCGGCAATGGCGGGCTGCAAAGCCTCAGGCTGCAAACCGCCCCGCCCGGAAATCGTCGAAGGCCTGGTACAGCTCTTCGGTGGTGTTCATCACGAATGGGCCGTGCTGCGCGATCGGCTCGTTCAGCGGACGCCCCGCCAGCAGGATCAGCCGGGTCGGCTCGATCGCCTTGATGCGCACGCCGTCGGCGCCCGCGGCATTGTCCAGCACCGCCATGCGCGTCTTGCCCACGCCCTTGCCCTCGACCACCGCTTCGCCCCGGTACACGTAGAGAAAAGCGTTGTGCCCCTGCGGGATCGGCTGCTCGAAGATGACGCCGGCCGGGATCTCGATGTCGAGGTACAGCGGCAGGGTATGCTCGCGCTGCACCGCGCCCTTCACGCCGTGGGTCTCGCCGGCGATCACCTGCACGGTCACGCCGGCATCAACGGTGAAGCACGGCACTTCCTCGGTCGGGATGTCGCGATACCACGGGTCCATCATCTTGTCCTTGGCGGGCAGGTTGAGCCACAGCTGGAAGCCTTCCATCAGGCCCTCGTCCTGCTCCGGCATCTCGGAGTGGATCACGCCTCGGCCGGCCGTCATCCACTGCACGCCGCCATTGGTCACCAGGCCCTCGTTGCCGGCGCTGTCGCGGTGGCGCATGCGGCCGTTGAGCATGTAGGTGACGGTCTCGAAGCCGCGGTGCGGGTGCTCCGGAAAGCCGGCAATGTAGTCGCCCGCCTTGTCGCTGCCGAAGGCGTCCAGCATCAGGAAGGGGTCGAGGCGGCGCTGCAGGGAACCGGTCAGCACGCGGTTGATCTTCACGCCCGCGCCGTCCATCACGAACTGGCCCTGGATCAGGCGTTCGACCCCGCGCGATTTCACGATTGCTGCGGTGTTGGTCAACTCGGTCATGCTGTTCTCCTCGTGTGTCGATCGGTTGCGCGCCGCCTCCCGGCGGCGCGATTCTACGTCATGGGTTACGCCAGCGCCGCTTCCACAGCCTCGTTGGCTGCCTGCTGGCCCTTGGCCGCCGCCTCAGGACCCATGTTCAGGCCCGACGAGTAGATGAAGGTGTGGTCGGTCATGCCCAGGAAGTTCAGCAGCATGCGGATGTGCGGCACCTGCGGATCGGCTTCCACCGGGTACACGCCGCCCCTAGCGGTGGCCACGTAGACCTTCTTGTTCTTCAGCAGGCCTTCCGGACCGGTCTCGGTATAGCGGAAGGTCACGCCGGAGCGGGCGATCGCGTCGAACCAGTTCTTCAGCTGCACCGGCATGCCGAAGTTGTACATCGGGGCGCCGATCACGATCACGTCGGCGGCCTGGGCTTCGGCGATGAGGGCGTCGTCCAGGGCCACGCGGGCGGCCTGTTCGGCGCTGCGCTGGTCCGCCGGGGTGAACAGGGCGCCGACCGCGGCGCCGTCCAGCAGCGGGTGCGGCTGGGCGCCGACATCGCGGCGCACCACCTTGGCGTCCGGATTGCCGGAGACCAGCTTGTTCACGATGAGATCGGTAACGCGGGTCGATTCCGAATCGTTGCCGCGGACGCTGGAGGTGATTTGCAGGATGTTCATGTTATGTGTCCCTTCGTTCCAAGAAAGTTTGTCGATGGAGACACTTTAGCGGTTCCAAAATCGTTGCGGAAGACAGTAGAATGGATAACATTATCCTACTGGTGGAACAATCATGGAAGTCGAACCGAATGACCTTCTGCTCTTTGCCCGGATCGTCGAGGCCGGCAGCTTCAGCCGCGCCGCCGAGCGCGTGCAGCTGCCCAAATCGACCGTCTCGCGCCGCATTGCATTGCTGGAGCAGAAGCTGGGCGAGCGCCTCCTGCAGCGCACCACGCGCAAGCTGGTGGTGACGGAATTCGGCGCCAGCCTGCTCGAGCACGCGCGCAAGGTGGCGGAAGAGGTGGAGGCGGCCGGCGCGCTGGCCCAGCACCGCCAGCAGGAACCGAGCGGCAAGCTGCGCATGTCCCTGCCGGGCGACTTCGCCAATATCGGCCTGCAAGAGGTGATCGCGCGCTTCATCGCGCGCTATCCCGAGGTGTCGCTGGAGATGGACCTGTCGCCGCGCCGGGTCGACCTGATCGCCGAGGGTTACGACATCGCGATCCGCATGGGCGAGCTGCCGGACGACGCGTCGCTGAACGCGCGCCCGATCAACCTGGAACACTGGGGACTGTATGCCTCGCCCGCGTACGTGGCCCGGCACGGCTTGCCCGAGCATCCCGACGACCTGCTGCAGCACGACCTGCTGTGCATGCTGAGCCGCTACGGAGGTGCGACGCCCTGGGTGCTCACCCGCGGCAAGCTGCGCTGGGAACGGCAGGTGCCTGCGCGCCTCACCGCCAATTCGCCCGAGCTGCTGGCGCGGCTGGCGTCGCGCGGCGCCGGCATCGCGGCCAGCTCGCTGACCTTCGCCGGTCCTTACCTGCAGACGGGGGAGCTGGTGCGGGTGCTGCCGGAGTGGGAACCGCCGACCACCCAGGGCTGGGCGGTCTTTCCGGGCCGCCGCCTGATGCCGGCCAAGACCCGGGCCTTTCTGGACCTGATGGAAGAGAAATGTACGGAAGTCGGCGACCGAACGCCGATCGTGATCAGCGAGGATGGTTCCCCATCACCTCGCCCAGGCGCACCGAGCGCTCCGGCGCCCATTCGCCGTTGAAGGAGATCGTCCCCTTCTTGAAGAGCATGACGACGGTGGAGCCGAGCAGGAAGCGGCCCATCTCTTCGCCCTTCTTCAGCACCACCGGGTGCGAATCGTAATTCCATTCGCAGATGCGCGGCATGCGCGGCGGATTGACCACGCCGTGCCAGCTGGTGGCCATGCTGCCGACGATGGTGGCGCCCACCAGGGTCATCACGAAGGGGCCATGTTGTTCCGACTCGAAGACGCACACGACGCGCTCGTTGCGGGCGAACAGGCCCGGCACGCCGCGCGCCGTGGTCGGGTTCACCGAGAACAGCTTGCCCGGCACGTAGATCATGCGCGTCAGGCGGCCGTCGCAGGGCATGTGGATGCGGTGGTAGTCCTTCGGGCTCAGGTAGAGGTTGGCGAAGTGGCCGTGCTGGAAATGGGCTGCCAGCGTCTCGTCGCCGCCCACCAGCTCCGCGCTGGTGAATTTATGTCCCTTGGCCTGGAAGATGTGGTGGTCGTCGATGTCGCCGAACTGGCTGATCGCGCCGTCCACCGGGCACACGAAATCGGCATTCGCCAGCGGCCGCGCATCGCTGCGCAGCGGGCGGGTGAAGAACTCGTTGAAGCTGCTGTAGCTCGCGATGTCCGGGTTCGCCGCCTCGTCCATGTTGACGCCGTACTTGCCGACGAACCAGCGGATCAGGCGCGTGGTCATGGCGCCACCCTTGGCACCGGCGACGCGGCCGGCGAAGTTGGTCAGCGCCGTCTTCGGCATCACATATTGGGGCAGGACTTTTAGACGGGACACTTGGATGGGCCTCTCGGTTTGAAAACGATCGCGCATTATACGGGCTTCACATACGGGAATGCATGTTTATCGCCTGCCAACAGTGTACTCCAGTGCTCGTATGGACGGCGTATGCGAGAAAAATAGTTGCAGCATGCATATTCGATTCTTGGAGACAGGCTGAGTTGCTTCTGGGACAATTGCAGTTCCTATCACTTTCGAAGTATTCAATGTCCCCCGTATCCCGTCCCTTCCGTTTGACCGTGCTCGCCGCCGCGATCAGCCTGTGCCTCCCGGCCCTCGGCGTCTCCGCGCAAGATGCCAAGACCCCGGCGCCAGCCGCTGCGACCAAGGCGGAGCCGGCCAAGAAGATCACCCAGGTCGAGGTGAAGGGCACGGCCGACAGCTATGACCCGCGCCGCGACGACACCGCCACCAAGGTCGTGGTCAGCAGCGAAGAGATCACCAAGTACGGCGACACCAATGTGCTGGACGTGCTCAAGCGCGTGCCCGGCATTACCGTCAATTCTTCCAACGGCCGCGGCGGCGAGATCCGCATGCGCGGCCTGGGTGCGGGCTATACCCAGATCCTGGTCAACGGCGAACGCGCGCCGGCCGGCTTCTCGATGGACTCGCTGGCGCCGGACTCGATCGAGCGCATCGAGGTGCTGCGCGCCGCCAGCGCCGAGTTCTCGACCCAGTCGGTGGCCGGCACCATCAACATCATCCTGAAACGCTCGGTGAAGAACCGCCTGCGTGAACTGAAACTGGCGGCCCAGGGATCGAGCAATGGCTACGGGCCGAATGCCAACCTGCAGATGTCGGACCGCGAGGGCGGCTTCTCGTACTCGATCTCGGCCAACGCGATGAAGGACCGCTTCGAGTTCGAGTCCACCGGCGAGGAACGCGGCGTGGCGCCCAACGGCGAAGTCACCATGCTGCGCACCATGGTGCTGCCGCAGAAGGGCGAGATGAGCGTCATTAACCTGAGCCCGCGCCTGAACTGGACGCTCGGCCAGGACAATACCCTGACCTCGCAAACCTTCATCAACCAGCACCGCTTCAAGAACCGCTTCAGCCAGCCGACCACGACCCTCATCGGCCCGCCGCCGCCGTTCCCGACCCTGGCCAATGCCTTCGAGGCGAAGAACGGGTTCCTGCGCTCGGACCTCTCCTGGGCGCGCAAGTTCGAGTCCGGCGCCAAGCTCGACCTGAAGGTGGGGGCTCAGGCCATGGAGAACGACAGCATCTCGCACCGTACGGCCGCCACCAGCGCCGGCGTGCCGCTGCTGGACACCACCAGCCTGCTCGAAGGCCGTGATCGCGGCTTCAACTCTACCGGCAAGTACAGCCGCAGCATCGAGAAGGGCCACACCTTCGCCTTCGGCTGGGACGGCGGCGTCGACACCCGCGACGACGAGCGCAACGACATCAACCGCGTGCGCGTGAGCGGCAACGTGCCGGCCTACGAAGTCTCGGAAGCGCGCGTCAAGCGCCTGGCCATGTTCGCGCAGGACGAATGGAACATCACCCCGGCCTGGTCGATGTACCTGGGCGCGCGCTGGGAAGGCATCCGCACCCGCGTCACGGGCAATACCTTCGAGCGCGGCGAATCGAGCTCCAACGTGTGGAGCCCGATCATGCAGACGCTGTACAAGATTCCGGGCAAGAAGGGCGACCAGGTGCGCCTGGCCCTGACCCGCACCTATAAAGCGCCGGGCGTGGGCAGCCTGACCCCGCGCCGCCAGGTCAGCGAGAACAACAGCTCGACCGAACCGGATTACCGCGGCAACCCGAACCTGAAGCCGGAGCTGGCCTTCGGCATCGACGCGGCCTGGGAGCACTACTGGGCCGAAGGCGCGCTGCTGTCGGTGAGCGTGTCGCAGCGCCGCATCAGCGATTTCACCCGCAACCTGACCTATTTCGACGGCGAGCGCTGGATCCAGACCCCGAGTAACCAGGACAGCGCTACGACGCGCTCGCTGGAAATCGAGACCAAGTTCCCGCTCAAAGCGGTCATGAAGGACGCGCCGGCGGTCGACCTGCGCGCCAGCGTCAACCGCAACTGGTCGCGGGTGGAATCGGTGCCGGGCCCGAACAACCGCCTCGACCAGCAGACCCCGCTGACGGTCAACCTGGGCGCCGACTACAAGGTGGGCGCCCTGACCACCGGCGGCAGCTTTGCCTACCGCCGCGGCGGTCCGGTGCGGGTGTCGACCAACCAGCGCGCCTACGTGATCCCGCGCCGCGAGCTCGACATGTACGCGTTGTGGAAGTTCGACGCCCAGCGCCAGCTGCGCTTCGCGGTCAGCAACATGACGGGCCAGGACTTCATCAACGAGAATACCTACGAGGACGCACGCTTCGGTTCGCAGACCCGCAGGTTCGTGTTCCCGCAGGGCGTGCGCTACCGCTTGACCTATGAACTGAAGTTCTGACGAGCACTTGTTCTGTTCCAAACCCGGTCCCTGCGCCGGGTTTTTCTTTTCCATGGAAATTTGAAGTGCTATGTAATAGCAATCAAATGTTCTGTGTGTCGTTTACATGTTGCCACCCTATGGAATATAGTTCTTCACATTAATTGAACAACTATTTCTGGAGACTGGAATGACATTGCTGCGCCCCCGTTACCTGGTAGTCCTCGTCGCCGGGCTCTGTGCCCAGGCAGCCGCCCAAGAAAGCACTGCAGACGGCGCCATCCAGCAGGTTGAAGTGAAAGGAACCGGCTACGACGCCCGCCGCGACGACACCGCCGCCCGCATCGTCGTCAAGCGCGAGGAGGTGGTCCGCTACGGCGACACCAATGTCGCCGAGGTCCTCAAGCGCATTCCCGGCGTGACCGTGACCACCGGCGCCGGACGCAGCACGCAGATCAGGATGCGCGGGCTGGGCGGGGGCTATACCCAGATCCTGGTGAACGGCGAGCGCACGCCGAGCGGCTTCGCGCTCGACACCCTGTCGCCCGACATGATCGAGCGCATCGAGGTGCTGCGCGTGGCGACCGCCGAGTTTTCAAGCGAGTCGGTGGCCGGCACCATCAACATCGTGCTGCGCAAGCAGACCAACGGGCGCCAGCGCGAGGCCAAGCTGGGCTACCTGCTGTCGAACGACTTCCGCGGCCCGACCTTCAGCACCCAGCTGGGCGACCGGGGCGAGAAATCGTCCTGGTCGGTCTCGACCAGCGGCAACCACGACAGCCTGGATCGGGAGTGGGGCGGCTTCGAGGAAAACACGCGGCCTGACGGCAGGGTCGACATGTACCGTACGGTGCACGCGCCGGAACGAGGACACATGAACCGCCTGAACCTGAGTCCGCGCCTGAACTGGACCCTCGACAACGGTGACACGCTGGCGTGGGAAACCATTGCCACCAGCTCGAGCTTTCGCAACTGGGCCCATCCGGTCGTCACCACGCTGATCGGTCGGCCGCCGCAGACGCCGGACCTGCAGACCTTCGGCGAGATGGACGACCGGATGCTGAAGTCGGACCTGAGCTGGACCCGTAGCCTGGAATCCGGCCTGAAGCTCGACGCAAAGCTGGGCGCCGAATGGTCGTCGCGCAAGATGTTCTTCCGTCGCAGCGGCCTGGACGCCCGTGGCCTGCCCGAAACCGAGGGGAGCACGCTGTCCGACACCCATGCCCGCGGCCTGAACACCACCGGCAAGGCCAGCCGCACGATGGACGGCGGCCATCTGCTGGCGCTGGGCTGGGACCTGCGCGTCAACGAAAGCACCGATATCCGCGCCGAGCGCGACACGGTCCGGGTGTTCGCACCAGGGCAGCTGCTGGACGAGGACTTCCGCGCCCAGGTCAGCCGCGCCGCCTTCTACGTGCAGGACGAATGGACCATCGATCCGCGCTGGTCGGTCTACCTGGGCGCCCGCTGGGAAGGCGTGCGCACACGCGTGTCGGGCAATGCCGTCGAATCGACGCGCGTTCGTTCGAGCGTTCTGAGCCCGATCCTGCAAACCCTGTACAAGTTCCCGGCCAAGGAGGGCAAGGAGGCGGATCAGGTCCGTTTCGCGCTCAGCCGCACCTACAAGGCGCCCGACCTGGACAGCATCGTGCCGCGCCGCTCGGCATGGGAAAACAACAGCGCTACCGAGGCTGATTTCCAGGGCAACCCGAACCTGAAGCCGGAGCTGGCCTGGGGCCTGGATGCCGCCTGGGAGCACTACTGGGCCGAGGGCGCCATGCTGTCGGTGAGCGGCGCGCTGCGCCGCATCGACGACTACACCAGCAACCACATCTACTTCGACGGCCTGCGCTGGATCTTCACGCCCGTGAACGACGACCGCGCCACCCTGCGCAGCCTCGAGATCGAGACCAAGTTCCCGCTCAAGTTGCTGTACGCGGGCGCGCCTGCGATCGACCTGCGCGCCAGCGTCAGCCGCAACTGGTCGCGGGTCGACTCGGTGCCGGGGCCGCACAACCGGATGGAGCAGCAGACGCCGCTCACGGCCAACCTCGGCGTCGACTACAAGTCGGGCGCGCTGGCGCTCGGGGCCAGCGTGGCGCACCGGCGCGGCGGCTACGTGCAGGTTGCGGCGAACCGCGGCTTCTACCGGATCGGCCGCACCGACCTCGACACGTATGCGGCCTGGACCTTCAACCCGAAAACCGTGCTGCGCATTGCGCTGTCGAACCTGCTGGAAGAAGGCAACTCCTTCGAGCCGAGCTACGACGATCCGGTCGGCGGCCTGGAGAAGCGCCGCTGGAATTATCCGAACGGGATCAAGCTGCGCACCACGCTGGAACTGAAGTTCTGACCGATCAGGCCCGCATCTCTTCCTTGCCCTGGCGCTCGCCATGGCTGTCGTGCACGCGGTGGATGCGGAAGTAGCGCCAGGCCACCAGGATCGCCACCGTCTGCATGCCCGCGCACAGCAGGAAATGGCTGCCGATGCGCCAGTCGCCCGGCGGCAGGTGGCTGACGGTGGCCAGGATGGCGGTGCCGATGATCGGCGTGATGATCACCCCCAGGCTGCTGATCGACTGCAGCGAGCCCATGAGCTCACCCTGCTGGTTGGCGGGGGTGGCCTTGGAGACGATCGCCTGCAGCGCCGGCGTGGCGGCGAAGCCCAGCACGTTGCACAGGATGAGCGCATACATCATCCAGCCCTGGGTCGCCAGGCCATAGCCGAGCAGGGTCACGGCGCCCGAGGTGATCCCCATCAGCGACAGGCGCACCTCGCCGAAGCGCCGGATCAGGATCGCCAGCAGCCAGGCCTGGACCACGGCCGACACCAGGCCGACGCAGAACATGGCGATGCCGTTGTCGCGCGGGGTCCAGTCGAAGCGGAAGGTGGTGTACAGCACCCAGGTCGACTGCAGCATCATCTGGCCGAAGGTGACCAGGGTGATGGCGACGATCAGCCCGCGGATGTCGGTGCGCCGCCCCAGGCGCAGCAGGGCGGCCAGGGGATTCAGGCGCGCCCAGGAGAAGGGCGGGCGCTGGCCGGCGGGGAGCGACTCCGGCACCATGAAGTAGCCGTAGACGAGGTTGGCCGCGCCCAGCAGCGCCGCCACGTAGAAGGGCAGGCGCAGGTCGTTGTTGCCGAGCAGGCCGCCGAGCATGGGGCCGCAGATGAAGCCCAGGCCGAAGGCGGCGCCGATCTTGCCGAAGCTCTTCGCGCGGTTTTCCTTGGTCGAGATGTCCGAGGCGTAGGCTGCGGCCACCGACATGCTGGCCGAGGACATGCCGCCGATCATGCGCCCAACGAACAGCCAGAGCAGGCTCGGCGACCAGGCCGTGACCAGGAAGTTGACGCACATGCCCGCCATCGAATACAGCAGCACCGGGCGGCGCCCGATCCGGTCGCTCAGGGCGCCAAGTGCCGGCATGAACAGGAACTGCAGCACCCCGAAGGTCGCGGCCAGCACCCCGAACCACAGAGCCTGGTCGTCGCGCGCCGGAACAAACTGCCCGACCAGCAGCGGCATCACCGGGACGATCAGCCCGATGCCGAGCATGTCGATGAAGATGCAGACCAGGACGAAATTCAGCTTGCCCTTGCTGGATGTCTCAGGGTCGGATTGCGGCGCGGTCGAGCTGCTCATGAATGCCTCGGACGGGTGACGTGCCCTTATCTTAACATCGGGCAAGCCGCCTTCCGACGCGGCGACAGCGCGGTGTCGAAAAATTGACAGTCGAGCGCCAAACAGCCTCAACTTTCGGTAGATAGCCCCTCGGCAATATATTGGCACACATTTTGCATCCCCGTTCGCGCCACTTTCGGCAGCCAAAAAATAGGGAAAACATGAGCTACCTGAAAAAGATTGCCTGCGCCTGCGGCGTTGCGGCCTTGTTCGCCACGGGAAGCGTCGCTGCTGCGCCGATCGTCCTGGATTTCGAGGGTATCGGCGATTTCGCCGCTGTCAACGGCTTTTACAACGGCGGCACCGATTCGAGTGGCGCCAGCGGCATCAACTATGGAATCCAGTTTTCGCTCGACAGTATCGGCCTGGTCGACTCCGATACTGGCGGAAGTGGAACGATCAGCGGAATGCCATCCGGCACCACCGTCCTCGCATTCTTTTCTGGCGGCGGTGCCGTCATGAACGTGAGCGCCGGGTTCGATACCCGTCTGGCTTTTCACTACGCAGCGGGCGAAGCCGGATTCGTCAACGTGTATGACGGTCTGAACGGGACCGGCAACCTACTGGCCATGTTCAACCTTCCGGTGAATGTCGACCCGTGTCAGGACGGGAACAACCTGTTCTGCGTATTCAGTCCGGTCGAAATACTGTTCGCCGGCACCGCACGTTCGGTGATATTCGGCGGTCTCGATGGCTGGATCGGGTTCGACGACGTCGCTATCGGCGCCCTCGACGCAGGACCGGCGCCAGTGCCGGAACCCGCCTCGCTGGCCTTGGGCGCACTCGGTCTGGCTGGACTGGCCGCCAGCCGCCGCAAGGCGGGGAAGCCGCGCTGAGAAATCAGGAGAGGGCGCCGCTCTCGGCGGCGAACTCCTCGCGGAAGGCCATCAGCCGCGCCAGCCTTTCCTCGGCCAGGGCGCGTCCCGCCTCGGTCTGCATCATGCCCGGCAGCCTGGCCAGCTTGACCATGATGTGGTCGAGCGCGTAGCTGCGGTCGTCGAATTCGCGCGCGTTGCCGAGCGGGTCGCTGGGGTGGGCCAGGCTTGTCCCCATGCGGCCGGCGATGTAGAACATGCGCGCCAGGCCGACCGCGCCGAGGCCGTCCAGGCGGTCGGCATCCTGCACGATCTTCGCTTCCAGCGACTCGGCCGGGATGTTGGCCGAAAAACTGTGCGCTGCGATGGCGTGCGCCACCGCGTCGAGACGCTCGGGCGGAAAGTTCATCCACGCCAGCTGGTGGCGCGCCAGCTGGGCCGAGCGGGTCGAGGCCTGGGCGCGGTCCGGGTCGTTCTTGGGCAGGTTGACCAGGTCGTGCAGGTAGCAGGCGGCCATCACGACCAGGGCGTCGGCTTGCGGGTGCCCAGCTAGCAGGGCCTGGGCATTGCGCCAGACCCGTTCGAGATGGGCGCTGTCGTGGGCGCCGTCGCCGCCGCTGGCGCCTGCCGCCATCGCCGCCAGGCGCGGGCGCCAGGTGGCAAGGTCAGTCTTGGGTTCGTCGTTCGTCGGGCGCATGCGTTTCTTCGGTCGGGTGGGGAGGCACGGCGCGCTGCGACAGCGCGTCCGCTTGCTGGTTCTTGTGGCGCGGGATCCAGCGCAGCGTGCTGCCCGGCAGGCGCTCCAGCAGGGTGCGCACCCGCGCGCGGTAGGCGCGCAGCGCCGGGGCGCTGGCGCTGTCGGGCGCATGGACGTCGTCGATCACGACCTGGCTGTCGCCCTCGATGGCGAGCGCCGGCACGCCATGCTCGACGGCCGCTTCGAGGACGGCGGCCAGGGCCAGGTATTCGGCTTCGCTGCTGTTGCCATGGCCGGCCTCGCGCGACAGTTCGATGCGCACGCCGCCGGGCCCTTCGAGCACGGCGCCGATCCCGCAGCGTCCCGGGTTGGGCCGGGCCGACCCGTCGAACCAGGCGCGCCATGCGGGCGCGTCAGCATTCGCCCCGCCACGCCGGGACAGGGCCGCCGCGGCCAGGGCGCGCCGCGCCGTGGCGCCATGCTCGCTGCGCAGGCGCTCGGCGGCGCGCGCGGCCAGCAACTGGTCCAGCCCGGCCGCGCCGGCGCGCAGGCTCAGGGTGGCGCGCAGCGCCTCGGCGTCCGGCATTCCGGTGCGGGCGGCGAGCTTGCGGCTGGTGGCGAGTTCTTCCTTGAAGGCGGCGGCGAGCAGGGCGGCGTGGTCTGGAGGCGGGTAAGACATGGCGCAAGCATAGCAAAAAGGCAGCCGAAGCTGCCTGTTTCCGTTGCTGGACCGGTCGAATCAGCGGCGGTAGGGATTTTCCGGCCGCCCGTCGTAGCGGTTGGGCACGCCGTCCCCGTCGCGATCGCGGTCACGGCGGTTGCGGATGCCGTCGTTGTCGAGGTCGCGGTCGCGGTAGTTCGGCACGCCGTCGCGGTCGGTGTCGCGGCGGCCGCCACGCTCGTAGCGGTCGGGGATGCCGTCGCGGTCGCGGTCGCGGTGGTAGCCGTCCCTGCGGCCGTCGCGATAGTAGCCATCGCGGCCGTCGCGGTAGCCGCCGCCGGCATACACCGGGGCATAGCCGCGGCGCTCGTAACGGTCGGGGACGCCGTTGCGGTCGCGGTCCCAGCGCGCCGGTTCCATGTACCAGCCGCCCTGGCGCTGCTGCCAGCGCGGCGCGTAGTACACGTAACCCGGGCGGGCGACGACATAGCGGCCCGGCACCCAGGCATGGCGGTGGCCGCGCCACTCCCAGTAGCCCGGCGCCCAGACGTGGCCATGGCGCGGGCCGGGGGCGCGTTCATAGATGGGCGCGGGCGGGGCCGAGCCAATGTAAATTTGGAAATCGGTCTGCGCCATCGACGGCACCGGCGCAAGGGCGATCAGGGCAGCAAGGGTGAGGGTGCGTTTCATGTCGGGTCTCCAGGTCCAGGAACGGATGACCCACTATATCGCCGGGACTTGGCGGTAGGGAGCGCTGAAGCAGAAATTTACAACTGACACAGATTCGGAGCCGGGCTCCGCAGTAGCCTGATACAAATCGCGCCGCAATGGGCCGCCCGCTGTCGCGCCGCGGCGACAACGGGCAGGCCTGCGGCACTCATCCGCGTGCCCCTGCAGCCTGCTTTTCTTCGCTCGACAGGCGCTTGGCGCTGACCGTCACGACCGCCATCTTGGCGCCGCTGGCGACCATGGCTGCGTCGGCGCTGTAGTTGCGGGCCTGGGCTTCGGGGATGGTGTCCAGCAGGTAGCTGCCCGAGACGGCGAGGCTCATCGCGACGACGAAGACGGCTTCCATATGCTTCATGATGTTCATGGTGTTTCTCCTTGCGGGTGGGTTGTCGATGTGTGCACTGTAGGCCAAGCGATTCCAGGCCGCGAGGCGCTTGCGACGGGACGCGGAAAACGGGGAACAAGCTGTCGAAAAATGCGCGTGAACGTGCGCGCGGATCCTCGCGCCGATGGGTTTCATCGCCCCTCGGCTAGGGGTTCGCGAGGCGGCCACGACCAGGCCGCGCCTATCGCGACATACCGATGCCAGCCACGTTCAGCTCACTGATGGATTCCTTCGCCGCCGGCCACACGGCGCGGCGGCGCGCGCGCAACCTGCGCTTGGGCAGCAAGCCGGCGGCGCGGGCCCGGCTGCCGTTCACCCCGTGGCTGCTGCCGGCTTGCGGGGTGCTCGTGCTCGGCGCCGTGCTGCTGGCGCAGGCGGCGCGCTCGCTGGGCTCGTCCGGCGCGCACGCGGCGGCGGGCGAGTCGGCGGCGCTATCCGCATTCCAGCCGCTGCTGGGCGGCGTTACCGTGCGCGTGCCGCGCGCGCCCGGCATCGAGATCGTCCAGCACGGCGCCAACGCGCTGGTGGTGGCGTCAAGCATGCGCCTGGGAGCGCCGGTGCGGATCGACCTGTGCACGCGGCCGGTGCGGATCGGCTATCCCTTCGGCGAGGCGGCCGAACTGGCGCCGGCGCGCAACCTGCTGCTGGCGGCAACAGGCTCAGCCATGCCGCGCGTGGACCTGCGCGGCGACGCCGGCGGCGCCATGCGGCTGGCCTGGAATGCGGGCGGCGCCCGCGCCGCCTGGGTCGGCGACGCCGGCAATGGAGGGGTCGTGCGCGGCGCGCGCGGCCAGGCACTGTTGGGCACGGCGGGCTGGCTGGTGTGGCCCGGCGGCGCGCTCAGGCTGACCCGGCGCGCCAGCAGCACCTGTGCGCGGGCCGGTGAACTACTGGTGCAGCGCGCCGGCGTCGACCGGACCGCGGGTGGCGCTCTGGTACAGGCTTTCGGTCCCGGCGTGGCGCTGCCGGCGCTGCAGCTCGCCGCGGGCGACTACCGGGTGCCGGCGCGCGCGCCGCGTGCGCTGGAAGACGCCTTGCTGTTCGAACAACTGCAGGCACGTGGGCTGATCCGCCTGGGTCCCGGCGGCCTGGCCGAGGCCGCGCCGCGCGACCTGGCCACCTGGACGGCGGCAAGTCCAGAGGCGCGCGCGCCGCTGCCGGGCTGGGAAGCTGTGCGCCTCGACGAGGAAGGGCGCAAGCTGCTGGTGCGCCTGTACTACCGCGCCGATGGCGCCTTCGTGCGCGAGCAGCTGCGGGTGTTCAACAGCGAACGCCGGCTGCTGGCCTGGCGCGTGCGCCCGCACAGCCGGCAGTTGTGGCAGGCGAGCGTGGGCGGGGTGCCGGTCGCGCAGGACGCCGGGCTGCCGGTCGCCGCCATGCGCCTGTTCGCGCGCCTGCCAGAAGGCTGGGCGCCGTGGGCGCGGGTGGGCGCCTGGGACGGCGGCGGCGGGGCCGCGACCGCCCGCCTGAGCCTCGACCAGGCCGAACCAAGTGAGCTGCTGCTGGCCGGGCGCCTGCGCCGGGTGGAGGGAGCGACCGCCTCGGTGAGCGGCGTGTGCGACGGGCGCGCCTGCCGCGAGCGCGACGCAGTGCAGCGCGTGCTCCTGGCGCCCGTGCCGGGCGCACGGCGCATCGTACTCGAGATCGAACCGCTCGACCTGGCCCGGCTCTCCGGCAACGCCGACGCCGCCTACCGCCATGTGCGCGCTGAAGGGGGCCGCCTGGCCTGGCAGGCGCTGCCGGCGTCGAACGCCGCGGCGCGCCCGGCCCTGGCCGAGGTCCGGCTCAGCGGGCGCAACGGAGAGAGCTTGTGGACCGACGGCAGGGCCAGCGCCGCGGCGCAGGCGGCCGGGCTGGCCCCGCTGCTGGGCGTGCACCGCGAGCACGCGTCGAGCGTCGCCGGCATGCTGGCCCGGCTGCCGGGCAGCAGCCATGCGGCGCGCCTGAGCCTGGACCTGCGCCTGCAGGAAGCGGCACAGGCGGTGCTGGACTGCGTCGGCCTGCGCGCCGGGCAATGGGATGGCCGGCGCTGCCTGGGTGCGGGGGCAATCCCGGAAGGGCGCCAGGCCGGCCTGGTGCTGCTCGATGCCGGCAACGGCGACGTGCTGGCGGCGGCCGGCGGCGGCGTGGGCGCGGCCGACCCGGCGCGCTGGCCGGAAATCCGCGACTTCGACCGTGCCGATCCCGCGCGCAGCCCCTTGCGTCTGCCGGCCTTCCAGCACGACGGCGGAGCCAGGCGGGCGCCCGGCTCGACCTTCAAGGTGGTCACTGCCCTCGGCCTGGAGGCGGCGGCGCGCGGCGACGCCCGCCTGGAGCGCCTGCTGGCCGGCTTGCCGCTGACCGCGATCGACGCCATGGCGGGCGAAGCAGGCTACGGCTTTCGCACCGGCGCGCCCGCCTATCCGCAAGGAGGGGGCGCGCGCATCACCAACTTCCGCGAACAGCTGGCAGGCGCCCGCGCCGTCGAGGGCCGTTTCGGGCTGGCGCAGGCGCTGGCGCACAGCGTGAATACCTGGTTCGCCTGGACCACCGAGCTGGGCGACCGCAGCCTCGGCGGCGGGCCGAACGGCGGCGTGCCGGGCGTGCGCGAGATCGACCCCGGCGCCCTGGATGCGTTACGGCCGGTTGCCGGCATGGCGCGCCGGCTCGGTTTCGGTACCCCGCTGCGCCTCGACGGCGGCCTGCTGCCGCAAGACTTCCGCTGGTCCGGCTGGGACGCGCTGCAGGCCAGCCCGTCCCAACTGGACCCGATCCAGACCCGCCACGAGGTGCGCCAGATGGCGATCGGCCTGCGCATGCAGGCGACCCCGCTGCAGATGGCGCTGGTCGCCGCCGCGGTCGGGCAGGGCAGGCTGGTCGCGCCGCGCCTGCTGCTCGAACTCGACGGACGCGCGGCGCTCGCGCAGCCCGGACCCGAGCTGGGCGTGCGCCTCGACCGGGTGCGGGCCGGCATGAAGGGCGTGGTGCAGGGCGGCACTGCGGCCGGCGCCTTCCGCGGCAAGGAGTTCGACGCCTTGCGCGCCGGCCTGTTCGGCAAGACCGGCACTGCGCCCACCGGCGAGGACGGCATGGCGACGGTCTGGTTCATGGGCTGGCTGGAACCGGGCAGCCTGCCGGGCCAGACCCGCCGGCTCGCCTTCGCCGCCTTCGTCAGCGAGTCCAGCCTCACGGGTGGCGCGCATGCCGCGCCGCTCCTTGCGGGCTTGTTGCGTTTCATGCAAGGGCAATCCCTCGAACAGAAGGGGAATTGACCGCCATCTGCGCGCCCGGATTTTGTGTTTGTATGGCATCATCTGTTGACAATCCGCTCTTGTGCGGATGGCGACGAGGATGAGGAAGGTATGCGTTTGCCGGGAACCCGGTACCAGGAGCACGGTTGGGAGCAGGTCCGCAAGTTGCTGGGGCAATGCTCGCTGCAGGCGCTCGCCCGCATCGATCCGGTCCGCCTGCTCGAACCCGCGTGCGAAGAACTCCTGGCGGAGTATGTCGACACGGCGGCGCAGGCCCTCTACGGGAGCCGCCGCGGCGAGCAGCCCGGCAACAGCTACGGCGACAGCGTCCTCGAACTGGCCCTGAGCCTGGTCTATGAACTGCAGGCCCGGCCAGGCGACTGGGCCGCCTTGTGCGCGGCGGTGGCGGGCGAGCATGCGCGCATGGGCGCCTTCTGGGCCGCGCCGGGCGGCGACGCGCTGCTGCGCAAGAAATTCAACGACCTGTACGCGGTCCTGCGCGACAAGGTCGACAGCGACAACTACCAGGCGGCCTGCGGGCGGCCCTGCAGCCCGAACCGGATGTACGCCTACCGCATGCTCGACACCGCCTACGGCGACGTGGCGCGCCTGTTCGCGTCCTGGCGCGAGCACCGCGACCAAGTGGGCGCCATCCTCGGGCGCACGATCGAACTCCAGCCGATCGAGGCGCGCCAGCTGCGCAGCATCCTCGATTGCCGCCCCGAATGGATCCTGCGCTGGAGCGAGAGCCTGGAGCGTTTCACCGGCGCCGCCGGGCCGCTGCACACCCGTTCCAAGCGCTTCGCCAGCCTGAAGGACCAGCCGGACAAGATCGGCGCCATGCTGCGCGAGATCGGCGAGTACGAAGCCCTGTCCTCGAACCAGGACCGCGACTGGCTGCGGGACGGCAGCGACGCCAGCGCCTGGCTGGACGACTACTGGCGCGTGCTGGGCGAATCGGAGGCCGCCGTTACGCCGGGCCCGGACCTGGTGCTGGAGGCGCGCCAGGACGAGCTGGACCTGGCCGCCACCGAGGCCGGCGACGACGATCCGCCCGCGGGCGCGCCGCTCCTGGTGCTGGACGAGGCGCTGGCCGGGCGCGTTTCACTGTCCCCCCGCTACCTGCAGGTAGCGGCGGCGGCCCAGGAGCGCGGCAGCTGGGCGGCGCGCATGATGGAGGGCGACTCGCTGCCGGTGCGGCTGGCGGTCTATCTGAAGCTGCTCGGACCCTTCGACGACAGTTATCCGCTGGCGTGGCTCGATCCGGCCACCGGCGAACTGCCGACCATGCAGCAGCTTGCGCTGCTCGACGGGGTGTCGCTGCCGACCCTGCGCAAGCGGCGCGACGCCGCCATCGCCCGGCTCGGTGCGGCGGCCGGCAACAAGGAGGAAATGTAATGGGAATGACGATACTTGACCGCAAGCTGCAGGCGCAGCTGATCGCAGGCCGCCGGGTCGAAGGCGACCGCCTGGTGCTGGACGACGCGGTGCTGCTGGCCGCGCTCGACGGCAGCCGCCCGCTGACGGCGGGCGAACGCAGCGCGCTGCAGGCCTCGCCGCTCACGACACGCCGCCTGCGCACCCTGGCCGACGCCCACCCGGAACAATGCGCGTCGCGCCAATGGCGCGGCAGCGCCGGCATGCTGCGCGCCGCCGACGGCGGCGCGGCGCTCGACACCCTGGTCACCGACGATGGCGCCTGGCGCCTGCATTTCGTGGGGAAGCGGGTGATCCTGCAGCTCGACCCGCAAGCGCCGCTGGCCGCCACCCTGCTGCGCGCCGGCGGGCTGCTGCGCGTGCTCGATGGCGCAGGCGCCACGGTGCTCGAAGGAAGACTCGACAGCGACGGCGAGTGCGAAGGCTCCTGGCCGTTCGCGCAAGCGCCGGCGCAGCATCTGCAGCAGCACGGCGCACGGTTTACCGTGGAGCCGGCGGGAGCCTAGGATGCTGAACCTGTTCACACGGCCGTTCCGCCAGCCTGCCCCCAAGCTCGACGGCCTGGGCGCGGGCTTCATCGCGCTGCCGCTGGCCAAGGGCTGCACGGTGCCGGCCGGGAGCTTCGCCGTGCTGGCGAACAAGGACGGCCATACCCGGCGCCTGAGCGAAGGCGCGCGGGTCGCGATCCTGGACGGCGAAACCGCCTGGTGCGTGCACCCGGGCCCCTACGGCTGCGAGCTGACGCCCTTCGCCGCCGCGCCCGAGATCGGCTTGCGGGTGCGCTTTGCGATCGATGCGCCGGACCCGCGCGAAGCCCAGCAACGCTTTGACCTGTTCCTGGCCAGCGAAGCAGCGCAGCAGGTGGCGCTGGACGGCTTCGTGATGCTGCTCCAGTCCGCGCTGCAGCGCGAACTGGAGCAGGGCAACCTCAATCTGCCGCCCTGCACCAGCTTCGAAGAGTGGAATGCTTTTCGTACCGGCTTCAACCAGCTGCTGTACACGCGCTTCGGCGTGATGGTGGACGACTGCGTGCCGGTCGATCTCGGTGCGTCGCGCGACCTGGCGGCGCTGCTCATGGCCAGGCTGGCGTCGCAGCCCGCGCCGGCGGTCGCACCAGCGCTTCAACAGACGGCGTTCGATCCGGGGCTCGAGGATGCGAAGGCCTTGCGCCGCCTGTTCCTGGAATTGCCCGGCGTGATGTGCGGCCTGCGGCTGGCGCTGCTGCCGGCCGATTGCGCCGTGTTCCGCCGCCACCAGGAGCTGCTGCGCCGGCTCGACCTGGTCAGCCTGTCGGTCGGGACCATGCCGGCGCTCGAACTGGCGGCGCCGGGCCAGCCCCTTGCGCTGGACCAGCAGCGGCGCCGCGCCCGCCACAGCAAGCGCGCCGCCGCCGCGCTCGACGAGGCCTGGGCGCTGCTGGCGCGCATGAAGCTGGGCGACGCGGCGCTGGTGGCGGCGCTGCTGGACGAGGCCGACCGCATCGTCGCCAATCTCGAATGCGACTGCGCGGCGCGCCGCGACATCGCGGGAGAATCGGCATGAACGCACCCGTCACCGTGCGCAGCATCGCGCCAGATGGCGCGTACTTGACCGTGACGGCCAGCGTGCGCCCGCGCGGCAGCCGCGCCGACGTCAAGTGCAGCGTGCCGGATGCGCCGGCGCTGGCCCGGCGCATGCAGGAAGTGGTGCGCCTGGCGCGCCACACCGAGTCGCGTGTCGACAGCCGCGACCAGGTGGTGCTCAGCCTCGACCGCGCGCCAGCCGAGGGCAGCCGCGACTGGGAACTGGCCTGCGTGCTGGCCGACCGCATGGTGCGCGGCCTGTGGCAGTCGCCGCGCCCGGTGGTGGCCAACGGCTGGTCCGACGCCTGGCAGCTGGGCCGCATCGACGGCCACGCCCTGGGCCAGGCGCCGCTCGGCGTGCTGGCCGGGGGCGAGGGCGGCCTGCCGCACCTCGGCGCCCTGACCGGGCATCCCGATCCGGCCGCCGGCGTGTCGAGCGCGCGCGCCTGGTTCCCGCTGTATAGCGGCGGCGCCGGCGACAGCCTGTGCTGGGTCGAAGTCAGCGTGCGTCCCGCGCCGCACGAGGGCGAGGAGGAGGCAAGTATCACGGCCCCGGGCGTCGACGCCGCGTTGCAGGCGCGGGTAGGGGCGGTGCTGGCCGCTTCCCGCCACTTCGATGGCCGCGGCCTGGGGCAGTGGCGCACCACGGTGCGCTTCGGCGAAGAGCGCTTCCAGGGCGCTTCCTTCGAGCTGGCCCTGGTCATGGCCGACCGCATGGCGCGCGGGCGTGAATTCCTGGCGCGTGGCCGGGTTCTGGCCACCGGCCAGTCGTCAAGCTGGCATGCGGGGCGGGTCGAGACGGTCGAGGGCGTGCTGCCAAAGTGCGCGCTGCTGGGACGCGAAGCGGCGCCGGGCGACCGCATCCTGGTGCCGCGGGCCTGGGAAGCGCAGCTGCCGCCGGGCTGGCGTGCGGCGCTGCAGGAGCGCGGGGCCAGCCTGGCCTGCGTCGACAGGATCGGGATCATTTGAATCGCGCCCGGCTGCGCTAGAATCGCCGGGTGAGCTTGTGCAGGAAGAAACGGAAACGGAGTCGGATATGTTCCAGATGTTCGGAGTGAAAGGCGCCAGTTGCCCGCGCTGCGAGCGCAAGCAGGGCGGCGACGCGCGCTATTGCGCCGGCTGTGGCCTGATCCTGGGCGCGCCGCGCAATAGCCCGGTGCTGCGCGAGAACCGCTGGGTCGCCGGCCCGGACGAACTGGCCGTGTTCTTCGGCGTGCGCGAACTCTCGGGCGTGTTCGTGAAGACCCTGCGCGTGCCGGCCACGGCGCGCGCCTACATCCTGCAGGGCGACAAGGCCACCGAGGTGCCCCAGGGCGAGTACGAGATCGAGGGTTTCTTCACCCGCCTGAACCACCTGCTGCGCGACCAGCACGCCGAAATCCTGGTTACCCGCACCGGCGCGCTGCCGGTCGAGTTCCGCTTCGACGATGTCGCCACCTCCGAGCACCTGGCCGTCAGCGCGCGCCTCACCGTGAGCCTGCGGATCGAGAACGTGCCGGCCTTCGCGCGCCACTTCATGACGCTGCCGGGCACCATCGGCGCCGATCAGCTGCGCGAGCTCCTGACGGCGCCGGTGCGCCAGTTGGCCGAGGAATTCGTCGGCGCGCGCTCGATCCGCGAGATGGCCGGCAACCGGGAGCTGCGCGAGCAGTTCGACGAGCGCCTGCAGGGCGGCCTCAAGCTGCTGCTGCTTGAATACGGGTTGGCGGCGGTGAAGGTCGACACGGTCGAGCTGCGCCACGACAAGTACGACGCCCACCGCGCCCGGGTCGGCAGCCTGTGGCTGGCGGCCGACGAACGCCACGTGCAGATCGAGCATGCCAAGCACCTCGACGAGCTGTACGACGCCGAGGAATGGCAGCGCCTGCGCCGCGCCGAGCAGGCCGCCCGGGTGCGCCAGCGCGAGCGCGAACTGCGCCAGGACGACGCCATCGCGCGCGCCGAGCTGTCGCTGCAGGGCGCCGACCGCGCCCACGCCGTCCGTGCGCGCCAGATCGAACTGTATGCCCGCATCCTGGATGCCGGCTCGCGCAAGCAGGCGCTGGAACGGGGCGCGGGCGAGGTGCTGCTCGACCTCGAACACGAGCTGGCAAAGAAGGGGGCGCGCCGCTTTGATGAGGCCCAGGAGTGGCAGCACCTGCGCGCCCTGGCCCAGGTACGCATGCGCAGCGAACTCGAGGTGGCCCAGCAGGACGCCCGGCAGACCCTGGTAATCGCGCGCCAACGCTTCTCCCAACAACTGCTGCAACAGCAGATCCGCTACAAGCTTGATCAGGCCGCGCTCATCGAAGACGCCGCTCGCCGGCAGGCGGAACTCGTGCGCCTGCGCGCCAGCGAAGAGGACGCGGCGCGCCGTGCCCGCGAGATCGACGAGCAGGAACACCTTGCGCGTCACCAGAGCCTGGTGCTGGCGAATGCCGCGCATCGGCGCGAGGCCGAGCGCCTGCAGGAATGGGAAGACGAGCAGGCCCGCCAGCGCATCGAATCCACCCGCACCGGACAGCAGCAGGACAAGCTGGCGCGCACCATCGAGCTCGATGCGCGCCAGGCGCGCGCGCTGCAGGACGTGCAGCTGGATGCCGAAGAGCGCCGCCACGCGCTGGAGCTGCGCCGCCTCGAGGCCTTCGCCGCGATGGACGACACGGCCAAGCTGGCCCTGGCCGCGGCGCCCAACGCGGCGCTGCTGAACGACTTCATGAAGACCCGCGTCCACGCGAACATGGATGCGGAGCAGCTGGGCGCATTGGCCGGGCTGGCCGAGGCGGGCAAGCTGTCGACCGAGGAAGCGCTGCAGCTGGTGCGCGACGAGCAGGCCCGGCGCGAGCTGGAGGTCGACCGCGACCGCCGCCACCAGGTCGCCCTGCTGGCGACCGTGACGGGAGCAAGCCGCCAGTGCGCCCACGGCCACCCTGCGCGCGAGGGCGAGCGCTTCTGCGCCGCATGTGGCGCGGCGATCCCGCATTGATGGCAGCGTGACCGAAGCAATGCAGACTGCCATCGACAAGATCCGCGAGTTGCGTGCCCTGCACGAGGATGGCCTGTTGAGCCGTACCGAATTCGACCTGCGCAAGAACGCGATCCTCGACGCGGCCTATCTGCCCGCCCAGGCATCGGCAGAGGAAGCGGTTGCGCAAGCGGCGCGTCCCGGCACCGAGATCGGCCTGATGGCCGGCCAGGAAGTCGGCCCGCAGAACCGGCGCTACCGGCTCGAGCGTCTGATCGCGCACGGCGGCATGGGGCAGGTGTGGCAGGCGACCGACCTGGCCACCCATGCGGAGCTGGGCCACAGCGCCCAGGTGGCACTGAAGATCCTGCCGCCGCTGCTGACCCAATCGACCCTGCAGTCCAAACTGCTGATCCAGGAAGCTACCCGCGCGCGCCGCCTGGCGCACGAGCACATCGTGCGTGTCTACGAATGGGCGCAGGACCCGGCTACCGCCAGCTTCTTCCTGATCATGGAATGCCTGGAAGGCGAGGACCTCGACAGCCTGCTGGCGCGCGAGGGCAAGCTGCCGTTCGAGCGCGTGCTGGCCCTGCTCGAACCGGTGGCCGCCGCCCTCGACTACGCCTGGGACAAGCATGGCCTGGTGCACCGCGACATCAAGCCCGGCAACGTGTTCCTGACCAAGCGCGGCGAGGTCAAGCTGCTCGACTTCGGCATCGCGGCGCGCGCGCGCGGCAGTGGCGCGGCGCCGCTGGATGCTCCGGCCACCTCCGGCACCCCGGGTTACCGCGCTCCCGAAGCGGGCAGCCAGGGCCAGCCGGCCCCGAGCCTCGACGTCTACGCGGTGTCGATGATGATCTACCGGATGCTCGATGGGGCGCTGCCGCTGGACCCCGGCGTGGCGCCACAGGCCCTGCAGCGGCACCAGTGGGACGCCCTGCGCGCCGGCTTCGCGCAGGATCCGGCGGCGCGCCCGCCGACCGTGCGCGCATTGCTCGAGAACCTGCGCAATGCGGCGGGGCCATCGGCGGAGGAAATCGCAGCAAAGGAGGCGGCCGAGCGCGCCGAGCAGGAGCGGCGCGAACGCGAGCTGGCGGCGCGCCAGCAGGCTGAGGAACAGGCCAGGGCCGCGGCCCGCGCCCTGGTCGAGCGCCAGCGCCGCGAGCAGCAGCGGCGCGAGCGCGCCGAGCAGGAAGAGGCCCGCGCTGCGCGCAAGGAAGCGCTGCGCCAGCAACTGCTCGCCAAGCGGGAGGAAGAAGCCGCCAAGGCGCGCCTGGCGCAGGAAGAAGCCCAGCGCAAGGCGGCCCAGGCCAAGGCCGCCGCGGCCTACCTGGCGGAGCAGAAGCGCGCACGCAAACTGCAGGCGGCGCGCACGGCCAGCGAATTGCAGCAGCTGATGCCGACCCCCGCCAGCCCGGTGGCCGACGGCGACGGCGTACTGTGCGACCCTTTCCTGGAGGGCGCCGGCAGCGGGCCCTCGCTGGTCCTGGTCCCGACCGGCCGCTTCCAGATGGGTTCCCACGAACACGAGCGCAAGATCGCGATGGCGGCCGGTGCGCAGCAGCGCTGGCTGGAGCGCGAAACGCCGCAGCGCTGGGTCGGCATCGAACGGCCCTTCGCGCTGGGGCGCTATCCCGTCACGGTGGGCGAATGGCGCGTGTTCGTGCAGGCGACCGGCTGGGAGCCCCAGGGCGACGTGGACTGGCTGGCGCCGGGCTTTCCCCAGACCGATGCGCACCCGGTGGTCGGCGTCACCTGGCACGACGCCCAGCGTTACCTAGGGTGGCTGTCGCAAGCCACCGGCCAGCGCTACCGCCTGCCGAGCGAAGCGGAGTGGGAGTACGCCTGCCGCGCCGGCACCCGCACTGCCTTCAGCTTCGGCGACACCATCGGTCCCGACCAGGCCAACTACGACGGCAGCTTCACCTACAACGGCGGCGCGCGCGGTGCCTGCCGCCACGGCACCACCCCATGCGGCATGTTCCCCGCCAATCCCTGGGGCCTGTACGACATGCACGGCAACGTGTGGGAATGGGTGCAGGACGTCGTGCACGACAACTACATCGGTGCGCCGCTCGACGGCAGCGCATGGGAAACCGGTGGCGACGGGGCGCGCCGCATCCTGCGCGGCGGCTCCTGGCTGTACGCGCCGCGCTACCTGCGTTCGGCGCTGCGCAACGGTTTCTCCAGCGTGCTGTCGAACGACATCGTGGGTTTTCGCGTGCTGCGCGAGCTGGTCTAGACCCATCCTCCGGCCTGCCTGCAGGGGAGGGCGGATGGTGTACAGTAGGCGTATCGTTCACATCGGAGGAGTGTCATGGCCATTGCCCACCTGTTCAAATCGCATGACAAGGACCTCGGCGGCGGCTTCACGGTCCGGCGCATCCTGCCGGCGGCCGCGCGCCAGTCGATTGGGCCCTTCCTGTTCTTCGACCACATGGGGCCGGTGGAAGCGCAGCCCGGCGCGCGCCACGACGTGCGCCCACACCCGCACATCGGGCTCGCCACCGTGACTTACCTGTTCGAGGGCGCCATCATGCACCGCGACAGCCTGGGCACCGAGCAGCGCATCGAACCCGGCGCGATCAACTGGATGACGGCCGGCAGCGGCATCGTCCACTCCGAGCGCACTCCGGAGGATTTGCTGGACCGGGTGCGCCGCACCCACGGCCTGCAGCTGTGGGCGGCGCTGCCGCGCGAGCACGAGGAAGCACCGGCCGCCTTCTCGCACACCCCGGCGAACCAGATCCCCGAAGTCGAGTTCGAAGGCGCCACGGTGCGGGTGCTGGTGGGCACGGCTTTTGGGCGCACGTCGCCGGTGCCGACCTTCAGTACCACGCTGTACCTGGACGTGCAGCTGGCGCCGGGCGCGTCCATCGACCTCGGGGGCCTGCCGGAGGAGAGCGCCGTGTACGCCCCGATGGGCGCCATCGAGGTCGACGGCGAAGCGATCCCGGCCAACACCATGGCGATGGTGGAGCCGGGCATGCCGGTGCGGGTCTCGTCCAGCGCCGGCGCGCGCTTCGTGCTGATCGGCGGCGAGCCGCTGGACGGACGCCGCTACATCTTCTGGAATTTCGTGTCGTCCAGCCGCGAGCGCATCGAACAGGCGGCGCGCGACTGGGAAGCGAATGCCTTCGTGCCGGTGCCGGGGGACGAGGAGCGGATTCCGCTGCCGGCCTGGCCGGCGGCGTGGCGGCACGACGGGCCGCGCGATTGAACGCGCCTGACAACTGCCTTTATTTATCCTGAGAACAAGAGCACCGTAGACTGAGGTGTTTCGAGGTCCGCTATCGGCCCAGAGGCGGACCTTAAATAGTACTCAATGCAGTTCAGCGAAGTGCTAAAAAAATGTATGAACACTTAGCGCAATTACCAGCGCAGCACTACAGGGTGTCAGCAGCGATCGCGCGAGTGCTGTTTCGAAATCGTGTACTGGCAGCGTTGCTGTTAGTAAGTACATCGTCGGCTTTTGCCATTCCTCCGCCGCCAACAAAACCTCCTATGCTGCGCAAAGCCAGGATGACTGTTAAGGTTCAGTTGATCGAAGCAGCTAATGGAAGCGTATTCAGGATCACTGACCTATGTAAAGACAGCGGGACGATTCCTGTCTATGCCGATGAAGGCCACGCTGCGCCCGCTCACGGTGCGGAGGTTCAGGGCTGCAGCATGCTAAAGGATGGAGAGAAACTGCCGGTATCGATATCGGGAGCAAAGGCAGTGTCGACCAAGGGCGGTACTTTTGCGTACGCCTACGTAGGCATAGTGCCTCCAGACGCCGTCCCCGGCTGCCCGTATCTCTGCGGGCCACAAGCATTGGCCGATTCCCGCGCGGAAGTTCGAATAAGAGGTTCCGCGAGGTCAATTAGTTTCAGTCTGAACCCGAACCCTGTGTCTATATTAAATGCCAAGCCAACTGTTTGGCTGGATGCCGATGTCGAGATTGTCGACTGATCTGGATGCGCTTGCGGCTGTCCGTAACGGGTCGGAAGTGGTCGTCCATACTAAATTACGTCTTTGTAGACACCGCCATGCCAAGAAATCATTCTGGAGAAGTTGAGCACTACACGTCTTTCAACCAGCATTTGGGCTCACGCTTCCAGTCAGCAGGTTTGCGGGTGCAGTTCCATTAGATGCCAATTCGAGTCGCCTGCCTGGAGCATAAATTTAGGTTTGCAGCCTTAACACGAAGGTTCGCTTCGGGCCCGGAAGCCGACGCATGCGGCCCTTGTGAGGTACTGAGGCGTCTGTATTCGGAGGTGAATCGATGGCATGCGCCGTGCACCTGGACCTAGGCCGGGGCCTTTTGCCACTCGCCCTGCAGCTTCAGGTAACCGGCATGATTCGATAGGCACAACGCCGCGCCCCGGCCAGCTGGTGCTCGACCCTTTCGACCTGCACGTCCGGCCCCAGCACGCGCCGGAACACGTCCAGCTCCGAGCGGCAGAAGTTCTGGCAGGCGCGCGCCGCGGCGCAGATCGGGCAGTGGTTCTCGACCAGCAGCACGCTGCCGTCGTCGCCGACCTGTGCTTCGGCCATGTAGCCTTCCGCCTCGCGCAGCACGGCCAGCGAGGCGGCGCGCTGGGCCAGCGGCGCGGCCGGATCGACGGCGGCGCGGTAGGCGGCTTCGCTGGCGGCCTCGCGTGCATCGATCAGCCGGTCGATGGCGGCTTCGCCGAACAGGTTCCGCACCTGCCCGATGAGGTCGACCGTCAGCGCCGCGTGGCGGTCGGGAAAGCGCGCATGCCCCAGTTCGGTGAGCTGCCACAGCCGCACCGGGCGTCCCACCTTGCCCGGCTGGTCGACGTAGCCGACCAGGCCTTTTTCCTCGGCCGCTTCGAGCTGGCGGCGCACGCCCATCGAGGTCAGGTGCAGGATCGCGGCCAGTGCCTGGGCGGTCTGCGGCCCGCGGGTCTTCAGCAGCAGCAAGATTTGTTCGGACGTGTTCATGCGAATTCCTGGTGGGTTGGGATAGCGTGGCGGCTCCAGCGCCACATCGAGAACGCCGCCAGGGCCGCCAGCAGGCCGCCCGCGACCAGCACCAGGCGGGTGTCGATCAATGCGAGCAGCCAGCCGCCGAGCGCCATGACGATATGGGCCACGCAGAAGGTCGTCGACAGCAGGCCCATGACCGCGCCTTGTCCGTGCTGCGCGAAACTGTCGGCCGCCCAGGCCTGCAGCGTCGCATTATAAAAGGCGTGCGGCAAGCCGAACAGGATGATGGCCGCCATGCCGACCCACAGGTTTCCCAGGCCGACGCACAGCACCGCCAGCGCCACCGCGCCGGCCAGCCCGCCGACACGCAGGCGTGCGTCGCCCGGGTAGGCGCGGCCCGCGAACAGCGCCGCGCAGGTCATCACGCCGCACATCGCCATGTTCACAAGGGCGATGCCCTTCGCGTCGTAGCTCCCCGTTTCCACCAGCCAGAGCGGGAAGAACTCGTAGAAGCCGGCCACGCCGCAGCAATAGGCGAGGTGGATCAGGAACAGCGTGTGCAGCGGCGCGTGGCGCAGCAGGGTGAAGGCATCGCGCTCGCGCGCCAGCGACCACCAGCTGCTCCGGGCGGCTGGCGTCGCCTGCGGCGCCAGCACCAGCATCGACAGCGCCGCACCCAGCAGCAGGCCGGCGGCGGCGATGCAGAAAGGGAGCGTGATGCTGTAGCCGGCACTGAGTCCGGACAGCAGCGGGCCGGCGAGCCAGCCCAGGTGGAAGGCGCCGTTCCGCCAGGAGAGCGCATGGTTGCGCAACGGCCCGTCGAGGCGCTCGGCCAGCAGCGCGCGCAGGATTGCGCCGTTCCCCTCCAGCACGCCGGTGGCGAAGCGCGCCGCGATCAGCAAGGGATAGGATTGCGCCAGCAGCGCGTATGCCGTCAGCAGGTGTCCCGCGGCGGCGCCGAGCGTGGTCAGGAGCAGGATGCGGCGCCGGCCGAGCGCATCCGACAAGGATCCCAGCACGGCGCTTCCGATCAGCATGCCGAGCGGGTTGAGCATCAAGGCAAAGCCGAACAGCAGCGTGGGCGGCAGGCCGAGGAAGGCGTTCAGCGCGTTCGGCGCCGCGCCGGCAAATAGCGGCGGCAGCAAGGGATAGGCCAGCGAGGCGCCGACGGTCGACAACAGGGCAAGCAGGCAAGCGCTGCCGATGAGCAAGCGGTGATTCATACGGCTCCTGGCACGGGACGATGGCCAGGAGTGTAAGAGAGCTCAGCAGTTAAGTAAACTAAAACGTTTATTTATTCGCCGTCGGACTGGTCGGCGCCTGCGGTTCGGCGCGCCGGGTCGGGCGCATGTCGCTGTCGCCGCTGCGGGTCTTGCTGTCGCTGCTGCCGCCCTGGCCGGCGGCGCCGGCGGCCGTCCCGAGGTCGGCCAGCGCCGTGCGCAGCTCGACGGCGCGCGGGTTGGCGACCCGGCCCGCCACGACGTCGCGCGCGGTCACCGGCTTGCGGTAATAGGCAGTCGTCTCGGCGGCATCGAAGCGGATGTCGGTGAGGGCGATGACCGCGCCGCCGAACAGGCCCTCGGTATCGGACCAGGCGGTGATGTCGCCCCAGCCGAGCGAGCCTTCGCCGCGCTTCGACCATTCCACCACCGTGAGGCCGGCTTCGGCATTCAGCGAGAACTTATTGTCCTGCATGAAGCCGTTCAGCGCCTTCTGGTCGTTGAGGATGAAGGCCATGCCGCCGCCCTCGGCTCCAAGCTGGGCGCCCACAGTCAGCCCGGCCATGTTGTAGAAGGATGGCGTGCCCCAGCCGTCGGCACGGCGGACCAGCAGCACGCCGGCGCCGCCGCGCGCCCCGACGCCGACCGCGACGCGCACCGAATCCGGTATCACGAACACGCCCTTGGACTTGGCCAGTTGCGCCGCGACCTCGCGGTTGCGCTCCATCTGGTGCAGCACGGCGATGGCGCGGTTGAGGTGGGTGGTGGCATCCGCGGCGTCGCTGCCTTCCTGGACCACGCCGGGCTGGCCGCTCGTCGGGTTGGTGCGTTGCTGCACCGTGGACGGGCCGGTGCGTTTCTGCGCGGCCACCGGCTTGGCGGTCTGGCGCCCGCCTTGGGGGTTGTCCGTCTGCGAGGCGGTCTGGGCGCTGGCGCCAAGGGAAGTGGCGGCGGCCAGCAGGACGATGGCGGCGCCGCGGAGGTGGATCAGGGTATTGTTTTTCATGGGTATGCTCGCGAATCGATGGATGCCCCTAGCGTAGCCGGATGCCGCCTGTGGCGGCGCAGGCTTGCGGGCTGGAGGGAGATTGTCGCGCGGCTACAGGGCGCAGCACCGTTTGCGGCGGGCGTAAACTGCTGTTTCCGTACGGGTTTTTTCTGAAACGCCATTGAGGGACGCGTCATGAAAATTCCAGAACACCTGAAGATTCCGGTCATCGTCTTTGCGCTGCAGGCTGCCCTGCTGGCCGGTACTTCGCTGGTCTTCCTGCTCCTGCGCCCGCACGGCGCCTGAGCCGCGGCTCAGCTGCCGAGCCAGGCAGCGGGCTGTGCACGCCGGCGCTCGCCGGCGCGGACCGTCTGCGCCCGCATTTCCGGGGCGAGCTCAGGATAGGGGCGGGCCGTGAAGCGCAGCTGCCCGCCCATGCCGGAGGAGCGCTCCAGGCTGGCGCCAGGCGTCAGCGGCGTCTCCACGCCCGTGAGCTGGTCCCGGTGCCAGAAGCCGCCGTCGCGGTGGAACAGCAGCGGCATGCCAGCGGCGCGCGGCGCAGCCAGGACTTCGCGCCGGCCCGGATGGGTGTCGGGGGCGAGGATGCAGAAGGCTTCCGCCTGCGCGCCCGCATCGACGCGGTGCAGGATCACGCCGTGCGGCAGCAGGGCGCTCACTTCGAGTTCGACCACGCCACGGATGCTGGCAGTGAGGGCAATGCGCATGCCGAGCCGCAGCGGCACGGGCGCGTGCTTGCCCGGCCAGACGCCGTCGAGCAGCAGGCCGTAACGTGACACGTCTTCGATCTCGAAGCCATGGCGGCCCTGGCGGATGAGCGCATGGCGGCCGGACAGGCGGCGCGTCAGGCCGCCGCGCTCCTCGCCGTGTTCGCCGTAGTGCACCAAGAGCAGGTTGGCTTCCGGATCGATCGATTCGAAACGCCCCAGCACGCACTCGTCGAGCGCGAACAGGCGCAGGTGGCGCTGCGCGCTCGAATCCGGTTCCGCGTGCACCAGGCAGGCCATGCTGGCCGGGCAAGGATGGCCGGCCGCTTGCATTGGAACGTCGATCTCGATCAGGTCCTCGTCCCAGGCGATGGTGGACAAGCCCAGGTCGACCTTGCCGCCGCCGTCGCGCGGGTCGCGGATGTCGAGCTGGGCGATCGAGCCGTCGCGGGCCGTGACGTCGATGTCGAGGCTGCCCCCGCCCGGCGCGTGCACCCGTGCGATGCCGGCGTCGTCGGCGGTCACGCGCACGTTCTTGTGGGTGGCCAGGAAGGTCTGGTGGATCTCGCCCAGGCTGGCATCCATGCGCGGGACCAGGATCACGGGCGAGCAGGTCCAGGTGCGGGCCGCTCCGGGGAGCGAGGGGTGGCGGCTGTGCAGCTCGATGTCGATGCGGTACTGGCCGTGCTCGAGGCCGCGCGAGGAGAATTCCAGGAAGACCGGGCGCCAGTCGCCGCGTGAAGTGCGCTGGAAGACATAGCTTTCGCCTTCGCGCAGGCGCAGGCCGGAGCGCACCAGCATGCGCAGCTCGGCCGCGCAATCCATCGGCATGCCGCGCAGTTCCAGCTTGATGGCCTGGCGCCCGCCGGCCGCGCGCGGGTCGAAGCCGCTGATGTGCAGTTGCGGGCGGCCAAAGCCGGCGCTAACGCGCGTTGCGCTCGCGTCAGGGACGCGCTGGGCACGCAGCGCGCTGATCGCCTCGAAGCTCGACGGCAGGCCGCCGCTGGAGGCGGCGCTCGACAGGACTTCATCGGAAGCCGGCTGGGCGTGCCCGTGCGCGCACAGCTGCTCGCCGGGCATGACCCAGACGGTGCAGTGCGGATGCTCGGGATTGCGGCAGCGGTTCATGGGGCGATGGCGGACTCGATCGTAATCGACAACATGGCAAGCTTACGCCCTTTTACTGCCCAGCGGCGCGCCGCATTCATTGATTAGCAACATTATTTTCTGTTGGGAATTTTTCAATCCCGTGCATCGTCCGGCAGGGCGGTCTCGTCCGCGTGGACGCCGGCCTGAACCGGCAGGGGACGCAGGACCAGCGCGGTCAGGTTGTCGGGGTGCAGGCCGTCGGGCGGGGCGCTCTCCAGCGCGCCGAACAGGCGGCCGACCATGGCCGCGGCGTCCGGCGCGCCGGCCAGCAGGTCCGGCCATTGGTCCACGAAACGGTCGGGCGCGGCGCAGGACCAGAAGCCGTCGGTGGCCAGCAGGTAGCAGGCGTCCTCGCGCAGGCGCAGCACGCGGCGGTCCGGCAGGGCGCACAGCCAGGACGGCAGGTTCAGCGGCGTCAGCTCGAACAGCGGGTTCGAGAGTTGCGACGGTGTGCTGAAGGCATTGCCGAGGATGAAGGCTTGTGCGATTTGCGGCGCATGCGCGCCATGCACCTGGCGGCGCCAGGCACCTTCGTCGATGCGGCCGGCCAGGGCCGCAGCGGTGGCGGGCACGTGGTCGACGGTGAGCGGCACGGCGCGCTCCGGGCCGATCTCGTACAGGCGCGAGTCGCCCACATGGTAGAGCAGGGGCTCTCTCCCGGGCGGCAGTTCCAGCATCGTCAGGGTGGTGCCGGGGCGGGCGCCGCTGGCGACGGCGAAATGGCGCTGCAGTTCGGCGTGCAAGGCGTCGAGGTGGCGCGCCAGTTCGGCCGGCGTGTGGCAGGGCGGAATCGCGAGCAGGCCGGCGGCGACCGCCTCCGCGGCTTCGCGCCCATGGCCGTGCCCGCCCATCCCGTCCAGCACCCCCACCCGGCCGTGGCCCGCGGGCCAATCCCTTACCCGCGCCTGTTGCGGCTCCTGGCCGAGCAGGTAATGGGCCTGGCCGGCGCCATCGATGACGACGAAATTGTCCTGGTTCTCGGGGCGCTGCACCGGGCCGCTGCCGCGGCGGCTGGCCACGGCCACGTCGTAGCGCGGCGCAAAATCGAAGGCGGACAGGATGTCGAATGAGGGCATGAGGCGGATCGGCTGGACAATTGCGCTACTTTACACCCGAACAAGGTCCTTTCATGCCGCGATTAGAGCGGGTTTTTCCGGCTTCCCGTGACGAGGACCAGCGCATTGGCCAGCACGCAGGCCCCGGCGGCGGCCAGGGCCGCGCGCACGCCCCAGCGTTCGGCCACCTGGCCCCAGAACAGGCTGCCCGCCACGTAGCCGCCCGACATGACAAACAGGTAGATTGACAGGGTGCGGGCGCGGATCTCGGCCGGGAAGGATAGCTGGGCCGCGGCGTTCAGGGTCGATACCGTGGCCGACCAGGCCATGCCGCCGCACAGGATCAATGGCACCAGCAGCGACAGCGAGCGGCTCGCGGCCATGGCCAGCAGCATGCCCCCGTAGACCAGCATGGCGCCGGCCAGCACGCCGGTCTTGTCGACCCGGGCGCGCAGCTGTGGCAGGAAGAAGGCGGCCAGCACCGCGCCGCCGCCCAGGCAGCCCATCAGGGTGCCGTAGGTGCTGGACTGCATGCGCAGCACCTCGCGCACGTAGACCGGCAGCAGGCTGGCAAAAGCGATGGTCGAGAAGAACACGGTGCAGACGTTGCGCAGGATGCGGCGGTAGCGCGCGCAGCCGAAGGCGGTACTGACGCCCGACACGAAGCGCGCGCGGAAGCCCTCGGCCGCCTGCGGCTGCGGCCCGCCTTCGCGCCACCAGCTCCAGTACACGCCGAGCAGGCCGGCGAAGGACAGGGCATTGGCCAGGAACAGCGCGCCCGGTCCGATCCAGCCAAACAGCAGGCCGCCGAGGGCCGGGCCGATGATGGCCGACAGGTTGTAGGATAGGTTGTTGAGGGTGGCTGCGGCCTCCACTTCATCCGGCTCGACCAGGCCGGACATGGCGGCCTGCCAGGCCGGCCAGATGAAGGCGGTGCCGATGCCGATGCAAAAGGTCAGCAGCAGCACCGGCGTGGCGGCCACCAGCCCGGTGCCCGCCAGGAGCGCCATGATGGCGGCGCACAGCGCCATATACAGGTTGCAGTAGAACAGGAACTTGGGCCGGTGCACGGCATCCGCGACTACCCCCGCCAGCAGGGCGAACACGAACACCGGCACATAGGTCGCGGTCTGTACCAGCGAGGTGATCGAGGCCGAACTGGAGATCGAGGCCACCAGCCAGGCCGAGGCGAAGGTCTGGATCCAGGTGCCCATGTTCGAGACCATGTTGGCGAACCAGAGATTGCGGTAGCGTGGGTGGCGCAGCGGCCGGGTCAAGGGCAGCTTGCGGCGGCCGGCCGGGGCGGGCGACAGGCCGTGGGCGAGGCTCGAACCAACAGGGGAAGAAGACGGGGAGCTCGGGTCTGGCATGGTCTGGCCAGTGTAGGAGGCTTCGCTACCCACAGTCAATTAAATTGCCGTACGGAAAGTGTTTTCTATGTTATTGTGGCATTCCCAAAACACCTTTGCCGCGAAACCCATGTTGATCCGACCGCTAGTGGCCACGGACATCCCCGCCGTGGCGGCGTTGTTGCGCGAGCTGGCGCGCGAATACATCGTGCACGAATCGCCGCCCGAGGGCGCAGCGACCTTCCTCGCCGAGAACGACGAAATGGGTGTGCGCGGCTTCCTGGCGCGCGGCCATGTCTATCACGTGGCGCTCGTCGACGGCCAGCTGGCCGGCTTTGTCGCGGTGCGCGACCGCAGCCATTTGTTCCACCTGTTCGTCGGCAAGCGCTGGCACCGGCGCGGCGTGGCGCGCGCCTTGTGGGAGGCGTCGCGCGAGGCGGCGATCGCCGCGGGCGGCGACGGCAGCTTCACGGTGAACTCCTCGAACTTCGCGGTGCCTGTGTACGAAGCTTTCGGCTTCGTGCGCGTCGGACCGACCCAGTGCGCCAAGGGCCTGTATTACAACCCGATGCGCCTTGGCGGCTCAGAAGACAACTGAATTCTCGTCGGCGCGGCGCAGCCACAGGCTGCTGGCCCAGCCATCGTGGTGGCGGCCATCCACCACGGCGCTGACCTGCCACCAGTCGCCCCGGCGCTGGCCGGTCGCCGTCACGCGCGCGCCGGCCGGCACCACGGCCAGGCGGCGCGCGTTGATCCCGGTATGCTCGCGCAGGTTGAGGTGGTCGCGCACGCGGTACTGCGCACCCGCCACCGGCGCCTCGGACACCGGCAGCGCCGCCAGCGTGGCCGCGCGCGGCCGCGCGTCCGGCTTGACGAGGGCATGCAGCAACCCCCCCAGCAGCGCGGTGCCGCACACCAGCACCGCCAGGGCGCGCGCGTTCGCACGGCGCCACCAGGCGCGCGGGGTCAGCCAGGCGGCCAGGCACAAAGTCAGCAGCAGGCCGGCGCAATAGGCAGCGATGATGGTCGCGGAAGGCATGGCTGGATTCAGGCGTCGAAGCGCAGCACGTAATGGCCGGCGACCAGGTGGTGGCCGGAGGGCAGCAGGTAGGGCTGCTCCTGCGTGGCCTGCGTGATGGGCGCCACCAGCTTCAGCTCCGCATCGAGGTGGAACAGGGCCTGGGTCTCGGACAGGCGCACGATGCGCAAGCCTTCGCCGGTGGCTTCCCAGCTGAAGGCATTGCGCGACAGGCCGAGGCGGTCGGCGCTGGCGGCCGCGCTGCCATCGAGGTGGCGCAGGAAGGCCGGGCCATCGAGCACCCGCAGCCCGGCCAGCGCGGGCATGCCGCGCCCGAACACCAGGCGGGTGCCGGCCGCCGCCGGCTGCTCGGGACCTTGCGGCAGCGCGAGCAGGGCCGCGTAGCGGTCCGCCATGCCGGGCGCCACCGCGTGCAGTCGCAGGCTGGCGCCGTCGAGCGGTGCGAACTGCGAGGGCACCTTGACGCGCTGGCGTCCGGCCGCGGTGATCGCGTGCACCTCGTCGGCGTCGTCCACCAGGAAGCGGATCAGGCTGTCCTTGCCGGGCGCGACCGGCGCCAGGCTGCTGCCCAGGCCGATCTCGAGCGCGGTGGCGCCGGTGTCGCGGTAGCGGCTCAGGCGTGGCAGCGCCAGCGCGGCCAGCGTGATGCGGTGGCGCGCGACCGGTGCGTAGGTCGCGTCGTTTTCCAGCGCCGGCGGGGCGGCGGCAGGCAGGACGGCGAGCGGCATGGCGGTCATCTCGCTCTCGGCAATGCCTGCGTCGCGCGGCTTCCATACCGAGGGCGCGCGCGCCGGCGCGGCGCTCGGCGCCTTTGCCGGGTTGGCCCGTGCTGGCGCGCCGGCACGGCTGATTTTCAGGAGCAGGCGCTGGCCGGCGCCGTCGCCATTTGCCTTCCTGCGGACGACGTAGTAGCCGCCCGCTGCGTCGAACCGGCAGTCGAGCGTGTCCTTGGGACGCACCTGCACTTCCATCTCGCTGTCGGCGCCGTCGTTGATCAGGAGGATGCCACCCTCTGCGCCGAAGGGCCAGCCCGGCACCGCGAAAGTGGCATTGGCCTCGTCCTGGCCGACCACGGTCAGGCGCTGGTTCGGATACACCGCGCACACCGGCTGCCAGATGGCGCTGTCGCGCGAGGCGGTGACCGTGTACAGCAGCTGTTCGCCCGGGGCCGGCAGGTAGACCGCATGGCCGAACTTCACCTTGACCTCGCCGGTGGCGACGGCATCGTTGCCGACCACGTGGTAGCGCACCTCGTCGCCCCCGAGCAGGTCGCCGAAGTCCTTCTGGTGCAGGGCGGCCAGCGATTGCGCCAGGTCGCGCACGCGCGCGCCGCGGGTCAGGTGGCGGTCGTCGTCGACCTCGTCCTGCGGCAGCATCAGGGTGACGTGGGAGAAGCAGCGGGTGGCGGCGCGCCCGCGCTGTTCGCGCGGCGAGCGCTCCAGCAGGTCGCGCAGCAGCGGGCGGCGCGAGAACAGGGCCAGGCCAGGGGCCTGCCACAGCGCCTCGGCATTGAAGACATCGTCGACCCTGGCTAGGACTTCGTGTTGGACGTAGACCGGCATGTTGGATTCTCCTCGAAAGATTGAACGCTCGCCACGCCGAACGCTAGCAGGGGGCAGATGAAAAACAGCAGGTGCGAGCCGCCGCTCGAGAGAAAGCTCATCGGCTGGCCCATGATGGGAAACAGCGCCAGGTTGGTGCCCCAGGACAGCAGGAAGTGTCCGCCCAGGAAGGCCGCGCCGCCGGCCAGCAGGAAGCACTGGAAGCGCCCGAGCCAGGCGCGGCGGAAGTCGCCGGCCCCCAGGGCGCCCTGCCACGCGGCGACCGCCGCGTGCAGCAGGCAGCCGAGCAGCGTGGCCTGCAGCGCCCACAGCAGCAGGCCGCCCATCAGGCCGTGGCGGTTGAGCAGGAAGGAGGGGGCGAAGTCGTCCTGTACCGCCGGGATGCGCAGCGCGTCGCCGCCGGCCTGGCCGAGCGAAGCCAGGCCGAGCAGTCCGTCCGCACCGAGCCAGCCGCCGCCGGCGACGGCGCGGGCGCCGAGCAGCATCTGCTGGCCGGTGTGCGGGTGGGCCGCCGGGTCGGCCCAGACCTGGAAGCGTTCGGCATAAAAGTCGCCGCTCAAGCCGGGACCGACCGACTGCAGGACCAGCGCGGCGCCCAGCAGCGCGCAGCACAGCCCGCCCGCGAGCGCCGCCTGCAGCCGGCGGCCGGTGGCGAGGCACCAGGCCAGGAAAGTGACCGCCCCCCACACCAGCAGCAGGATCAGCGGAGAATAGTCGTCCACCTGGACCAGCGCCACCGCCACGAGCAGCACGAACAGCAGGATCGGCGCCAGCATGCGCAGCCAGCCGCGCCAGCTGCGATACTCGCTTCCCGCACCGGTTGCCAGCGCCAGGCAATGGGCGCTCAGTGCGGCCAGGGCCAGCTTGGCGAATTCGACCGGCTGCACCTCGAACACGCCGGTCTCGTTGCCGAAGGCGACCTGCAGCACCAGCCCGGCCAGCGCCCCGAGCGCCAGCGCGAACAGCAGCCATTCGGTCGCCACGCGCGACAGCGTGCCGCGCGCCACGCCGTCCAGCAGCAGGCCGAGCGGCAGGCCGGCGCCGAGCAGCACGCAACTGGTTTCCACATGGCGCAGCCAGGCGCTGTCGCGCGCGCCCAGTCCCAGTTCCAGTTGCACCAGCAGGCCGGCGCCGAGCAGCAGCACCGCCACCGCCGCGAGCAGCGGCAGGCGCCGCGGCCACAGCAGCGCGTGCCACAGCGTGGCCCAGGCCAGCAGCAGCGCCCAGCCGGTGCCAGGCGCCGCCCCGAGGCGCTGCATCGCCAGCAGCAGCACCGCAGCGGCGGGGATGGCGCAGGACAAGGCGAGCTTCGCCCACGCCGCGGGCGTGCGCGCCGGGTTGACTGTGCGCAGGCCGGCGGCAGCGGCCAGCAGGAACACGCCGAACCCGGCGCACCACGCCAGCGCGGAGGGCGGCGCGAAGCGCCACAGCGAGCGCTCGCTCCAGCTCCATGCGACGCCGGCCGGCAGGATCGTCTTCGGCTCGGCGAACAGCTCGACTTCGCGCGCGGGCTGCAGCTGCAGGCTGTCCCCGCGCGCCGACAGGGCGAAGCGGGTGCGGCCGACCGCGATCGCCTCCACGCCGTCCAGCAGGTGCTCGCGCCGGGCGACGTCGAGCCAGCGCCCGCCGTCCTGCAGCAGGACCGGCTGCGCACCGTGCACGTTCAGCACCTGCCTGCGCGTGGCGTCGCGCGCCAGCGTGAGCCTGCCGCTGTCCAGGCCGGGCACGGCCAGGCGGTTGCCGCAATACAGATGGCCGCCGAAGGCGAGCGGGCGGTGCAGCGCGAGCAATCCAGGCGCGACCCGGTTCCACAGTCCGGCCAGGCGCGCCGCCGGGCTGGCGTCCGGGCAGGCCGGCTGGGCTTGTCCGTTGCGAAGCAGGAGGGCGCCGTCGTAGTCCCAGGTATGGCGGCCGTCGCGCAGGACGGTGCGGTCCGCGTTCGCCGCGACGACATCGAAGAGCGCCGCGCCGGCCTGCAGGCGCTGGCCGGCGGCCAGCGGGAGGCTGCCGCCATGCAGGCGTCGTGCGCCGCGCACCAGCACCGCGGCCTGCGCCGGGTCGTCGTTGCGCAGCCACCAGCGCCCGCCCGCATCGCGCCGCACCGAGAACTGCCGGTTCGCGGCGCGCGGCGCGGCCAGTTCGGCGCGGCCGAGCGCGAGCGATTCGCCGGGCGCAAGGCGCAGCGTCACCGTGTGCGGCAGGTAGCGCGGCGGCGCCAGCAGCATCGCGAGCAGCTGCAGGGCGCATACGCCGGCCAGGGCGAGCGCGGCGAGCGCCAGGCGCGGGCTCATGCCGCCCTCGCCAAGGCCGGCTGCGCCATGGCGCAGCGTAGCTCATGCAGCATTCGGCTGATCGCCAGCGCGTGGCAGGGGCGCTCGCCAGGGGCGGGGGCAAGCAGGGTGCGCAGGAGGGCGTCGGCCTGCGCCTGCGCCGGGCCGAAGGCGTGGGCGAAGCCGGCCGCTTCGTCCGGCAGCAGGGTCGGGGGAATGCCCGCGTGCGCGCGGCGCAGCATGGCGGCGCCGTCGCGTCCATGCGCCGCGTAGGCCTGGGCGCAGGCGGTGCCGTAACGCAGCATGCGGCCGCACACCAGCCAGTAGAGCAGGGCGCCCAGCGCGAAATAGTCGCTGCGCGGATCGGTCAGGTACCCGTCGCCGGCCTGCGGGAAGAACTGTTCCGGCGCCTGCCAGCTGGCGGTGCCCAGGTAGGCCTGGGTGGGCGCTGCGCACAGCGCGCGGCAGGTGCCGAAGTCGGCCAGCTTCAGGTTCCCGCTGCGGCGTTCCAGCAGCAGGTTGCCGGGCTTGAGGTCGAGGTAGCGAAAACCGGCCGCGTGCACCTTGGCCAGCGCCTGGTTGACCTGGCCGAGCCAGTCGAGCGCCTGCAGGGGGGCGGGCATGCGTCCGGTGGAGCGCAGCAGCTTGAGGTGGGTGGCCAGGTCGCCGTCCAGCAGTTCGAGCGCCATCGCCGGCAGGCCTTCGACGCTGCCGCTGTCGAGCAGGCGCACGACGTGGCGCCCGTCCCAGGGCGCCAGCCGGGACAGGAAGGCCTGCTCGGCACGGGCCGCGTCGATCCAGTGGTGGCGCAATTCGACTGGCGCGCGCGCCATCTGCGCGCTGTTGACCAGCTTGAGGGCGACGCTGCCGCCCGGCGCATCGGCGCGCCACACCACGCCGTAGGCCGAGCCGCCGAGCGCCTCGGCCAGGCGGTACTGGCCCTGCGCCAGTTGAACGATTGTGCCTTGCTGGATCATGCCCCCGCCTTTCGCGACCGGCGCCGTGCGCCCTCACGGTGCTCAAGCGGGGGGAGTGGGAAAGACGAAGGAAGGGATGGGCGAAAAAGGCAATGGGATGGACGCCCCCTCCCGAAACGGCATCGATGTGCCAAAGTGGAAGTGTCAACTGACCACGACATCGAGGGGGGCGTCATCATGAAGATTACGACAATTGGCATCGACCTGGCAAAGGATGCGTTCCAGGTCCACGGCATAGGTGAGCAAGGTGAGGTTCGAGTAAAACGGCAGCTCAAGCGTAGGGAAATGATGGAGTTCTTCACGCGTATCGAGCCCTGCCTGATCGGCATGGAGAGCTGTGGTGGTGCCCACTATTGGGCACGGCGGCTTCGCGACGTGGGCC
>NZ_ATYR01000018.1 GCF_000427785.1 Massilia alkalitolerans DSM 17462 | reverse complement strand
TTTCGATCCACACTTCCTCCCCACGCTCGGTCACCCTCACGCAGTTGTGCTTCACTTCGCTCACTGTGGTCAGCTCACGGCGGGACTTTCACCCACAAGAGTGCGCTCATGCTGAGCGCACAACAAAAGGCCATCCCAAAGGGATGACCTTTCGCCTGCGAAGGAAAAACGCGGGGCTGCCGTGTCAGCGGCGCAAGCCGCGCGCGACCTCGACGCAATGTGCAGCCTGAGCCGCGATCGGCGGCGGAATCGGGACCTCGCCGCGCAAGGCGGCCGCAATCCAGGCCGCGGTGGTGGCCGTGTCGCGCGCCTCCGGCACTTCGGCCAGCTGGTCGGTGGGCGCGTCGCGTTCGACCAGCAGGCTGCGTTGGCCGCCGTGGAACCAGTCGATCCGCGGAGCGCGGTGCGGATTGGCGACGGTCTCTCCTTCGGTGCCGCGCATCAGGAAGGCGTCGCCGCGCTCGGGCGGGGCGGCCGTCGAGAAGTACTCGCCCAGCGTCTCCAGGTATTCCGGATGGGTGTAGGACACGAGACGCAGCGCCGGCCCCTCGAAAGGCTGCAGGATTTTCACCAGCGTATGGGTCGAGTTGCGCACGCCGAGGATGCGGCGCAGCGACAGCATGTGGGCCAGGCTCGGCGCCAGGTTCTCGATCGGGATGAAGGCGGGACGGCGGCTGGCGAAGGCGTCGAGGATATCGGCGCTCGTACCCGCTTCTGCCAGGCCGAGTTCAAGCAGGATCTCGCTCGTGGTGATGCGGCCCGGGTCCTTGCGTACGCCGTGCACCAGGACCGGCACGCCCTCGCGCGCCAGCAGCAGGGCCAGCAGCGGAGTCAGGTTGGCCAGCTTGCGCGCGCCGTTGTAGCTCGGGATCAGTACCGGGGCATAGTCTCCCGGCGGGCTCGGCAAGGGCGCGAACGCGCTTTCGGCCGCATCCATGAAGCCCGCCAGTTCTTCCACCGACTCGCCCTTGATGCGCATCGCCAGCAGGATCGCGCCCAGTTCGAGGTCGGAGACCCGCCCTTCCAGCATGGCCGCGTACAGCGCGCGGGCATCCTCGCGCGACATGCTGCGCGCACCTTTCACGCCACGGCCGATTTCCTTGATGAAGGGGGCGGCGGCAAAGCCTTCGATGTTCTTGTCCATGGCGCAAGCATACAACGCCTGTGCGCGGCCCGTGCGCGCCGGCCTGAGTTTTTGGGCAGCAGTGTGCAAGTGCAGCAATTTCGGTCTACACTGGATATTCCCTTTAGAAACCACCGCACCATGATCAACACGCCTGCCATTGAAAATACCAACGTCAGTTCGTTCGGGCAGATGCCGACGCCGACCGAACTCCACGCCACGCTGCCGCTGTCCGACAAGGCCTTTGCCACCGTGATGGCAGGCCGCGAAACCCTGCGCAACATTCTCGACCGCAAGGACAAGCGCCTGTTCGTGGTCGTCGGGCCCTGCTCGATCCACGATCCGGAAGCCGGCCTGGATTATGCGCGCCGCCTCAAGACGCTGCAGGCCGAAGTGGCCGACACGATGGTGCTGGTGATGCGTGTGTATTTCGAAAAGCCGCGCACCACCACCGGCTGGAAGGGCTATATCAACGACCCGTTCATGGACGACTCCTTCCGCGTCGACGTCGGCATGGAACGCGCGCGCCGCTTCCTGCTCGACGTGTGCGAACTGGGCCTGCCCACCGCCACGGAAGCGCTGGACCCGATCTCGCCGCAGTACCTGGGCGACCTGATTGCCTGGACCGCCATCGGGGCCAGGACCACCGAATCGCAGACCCACCGCGAAATGTCCTCCGGCCTGTCGACCCCGGTCGGTTTCAAGAACGGCACCGACGGCGACGTCTCGATCGCGATCAACGCCGTGCTGTCCTCGGCCAACCCGCACGCCTTCCTGGGCATCAATGGCCAGGGCACGGTCTCGATCGTGCGCACCAGCGGCAACGCCTATGGCCACGTGGTGCTGCGCGGCGGCGGCGGCCGTCCGAACTACGATTCGGTGTCGGTGGCGATCGCCGAGCAGGCCCTGCAGAAGGCCAAGCTGCCGGCCAACCTGGTGGTGGATTGCTCGCATGCAAACAGCTACAAGAAGCCGGAACTGCAACCGCTGGTGATGTCGGACGTGATCCAGCAGATCAGGCACGGCAACCGCTCGCTGGTGGGCGTGATGATCGAATCGAACATCGTCAGCGGCAGCCAGGCGATTCCGGAAGACCTGTCGCAGCTGAAGTATGGCTGCTCGGTGACCGATGGCTGCATCGGCTGGGAAGAGACCGAGGCGATGCTGCGGAGCGCGCACAAGGAACTGTTGCAGCGTCCGTAAGGAATTGCTGTCGGCTCCGCTCTCGTGCGGGATAATCTTGCTGCTAACTATCACCGCGTGGGGTGTTCTGGTCCAGTGGACCAGAACACGAGCCGCCCACCCTACGGTAAAATCTCGCTTTTCCTCCCTGCTGTTTCCCCCCCATGATTGTTCTCGGCGTCGAATCCTCCTGCGATGAAACCGGCCTGGCTCTGTACGACACCGAGCGCGGCCTGCTGTCCCATGCCCTGCACTCGCAGGTCGCCATGCACGAAGAGTATGGCGGCGTGGTGCCGGAACTCGCTTCGCGCGACCACATCCGCCGCGCCCTGCCGCTGCTGGAAGAGGTCCTGAAACGCGCGGACATGCCCGCATCGAACATCGATGCCATTGCCTACACCCAGGGCCCTGGCCTGGCCGGCGCGCTGCTGGTCGGCTCCTCGGTGGCCTGCTCGCTGGCCCTCGCCCTCGACAAGCCGGTGCTGGGCGTACACCACCTGGAAGGCCACCTGCTCTCGCCCCTGCTGGCCAGCGAGCGCCCGGAATTCCCCTTCATCGCCCTGCTCGTCTCGGGCGGCCACACCCAGCTGATGCGCGTGGACGGCGTCGGCCGCTACACCCTGCTGGGCGAGACCCTCGACGATGCCGCCGGCGAAGCCTTCGACAAGTCGGCCAAGCTGCTCGGCCTGGGCTATCCGGGCGGCCCGGCGATCTCGCGCCTGGCCGAGTTCGGCGATCCGCTTGCCTACACGCTGCCGCGCCCGATGCTGCATTCGAAGGATTTCAATTTCAGCTTCTCGGGCCTGAAGACCGCCGTGCTGACGGTGGTGAAGAACCACGAAGAGAAGGTGGTGGCGAATATCTGCGAGCAGGACAAGGCCAATATCGCGCGCGGCTTCGTCGACGCCATCGTCGAGGTCCTGACCGCCAAGTGCGTGAACGCGTTGAAACACACGGGCCTGAAGCGCCTGGTGATCGCCGGCGGCGTCGGCGCCAACCGCCAGCTGCGCGAATCGCTCGATGCCGCGGCCGCCAAGCGCAAGTTCAAGGTGTATTACCCGGAGCTGGAATTCTGCACCGACAACGGCGCCATGATCGCGTTTGCCGGCGCCATGCGCCTCGAGCGCAACCCGGATCTGGCCCAGCGCGACTACGCTTTCAACGTGCGTCCACGCTGGCCCCTGGACGAATTGGAAGCCGCCTGACAAGGCCTTTTACACTTGCTTTCAACATTGAACTTGCAAGCCTGACATCGATCCTACGGTGTGACCGCCCCTTGCCAAACGATGGCAATATCCGACGGTTAAGTTTTACGGAGGGTGTGTGATGCGCGTTGTAAGTTGGAACATTCGTTGGGGTTGTGGCAAGGACGGCCGGATCCGCATTCATGCGATCATCGACGTCCTGCGACGGCTGAATCCGGATGTCGTGTGTCTGCAAGAAGTAGCGGCCAATCACTCGGAACTGGAAGGCAGCGCCACCGCCAACCAGTTCAAGCAGCTGGGCGGCGCCTTCGGCGGCTACCATTCCATGGAGCACGCCCCAAGCGAACTCTACAAGAACAACTCGCCCCGCCTGTTCGGCAACCTGATCCTCTCGCGCTACCGCATTTCGCAGGTGCACCGCCACCTGCTGCCCTGGCCGGCCGACCCGGAGAACCCGGCCGGCATGCCGCGCGGCCTGATGGAAACCGTGATCGATGCGCCCAGCGGCAAGCTGCGCCTGATGACCACCCACCTCGAGTACTATTCGGCGCTGCAGCGCAGGGCGCAGGTGCAGCGCATCCGCGAACTGCACGCCGAGGCCAGCGCCCGCGCCCGCATCTTCCAGCCGGACCCGAGCCTGGACGCGCCCTTCCAGCTGGGTTTCCGTCCGGCATCCAGCATTCTCTGCGGCGACTTCAATTTCACCCCGGATTCGAGCGACTACCAGGCCATGCTGGCGCCGATCGACGATGCCCCGGCCTTTGTCGATGCCTGGCGCGTCGCCCACGGCGGCGTGGCGCGCGCCCCGACCACCGGCCTGCACGGCTACCCGTGGCCGGACAAGCCGGACTGCTACGACTACTTCTTCGTCACCGACGACCTGGCGCCGCGCGTAGCGACGGTCGAGGTGCAGTCCGAGACCGCCGCGTCGGACCACCAGCCGGTCGTGCTCGACCTGAAGTAATTCTTACTGCTGGGCAGCAGCGTCACTCTGCGCCGCGATCTCGCGCAGCGCCTGCTCGAACACTTCCGGCGGCTGGCCGCCCGAGATCAGGTGGCGCTGGTTGATGATGATGGCCGGCACCGAGTGGATGCCGGCGCGCTGGAAGAACTGCTCGCGCTCGCGCACCTCGTCGGCGTACTCGTCGGATTCCAGGATGCGCTTGGCCCGCTCGCGGTCCAGGCCGACACGCTCGACGACGTCCAGCAGCACGTCGTGGCAGCTCGGGTCCTGGCAATGGGTGAAATAGGCCTCGAACAGGCCCATCTTGAGGTCGCGCTGGCGGCCCTCTTCCTCGGCCCAGGACAGCAGGCGGTGCGCATCGAAGGTGTTGTAGATGCGGCCGCGCCGCTCCATGTCGAAGCTGAAGCCGACGTCCGCGCCGCGCTGGCGGATCATCTCGCGGCTGCTGGCCTGCTGCTCGGCGGTGGCGCCGTATTTCTCGGTGATGTGCTCGACGATGTCCTGGCCGTCCGGACCCATGTTCGGATTCAGCTCGAAGGGCTGGAAGTGCATGTCGGCCGCGACCTCTCCCTTGACGCGGCCGAGCGCCAGCTCCAGCGAGCTCAGGCCGATCGCGCACCAGGGGCAGGAGACGTCCGAGACGAAATCGATGCGGAGTTGTTTGCTCATGAGGGTGCCACCTTTCAAGTTCGTTGCGGCACCGCAGGTGCCTGATGGCGATATGGTAACGCGATGCGGCTTTTTCGGTGCGCCATGAAAAATGGGGAGCATTGCTCCCCATGTTGCCGGCACACGCCCGCCCTATTTCCTGGCGGCGCCCTTGGCCTTGCTGCCGATCTTCGATTCCTTGCCCGCCATCAGGTTTCCGATATTGCTGCTGTGGCGCCACAGCAGCAGCGCGCTCATCGCCGCCACCGCGAACAGGATCTCGTCCGCCCCGAAGAGCAGGCCGTAGTAGAAGGGCGCGAAGATCGACGCGATCAGCGCCGCCAGCGAGGAATACCGGAAGGCATAGGCCACGATCAGCCAGGTCGCCAGCGTCGCCAGTCCCAGCCACACATTAATCCCGAGCAGCACGCCGAGCGCGGTCGCCACGCCCTTGCCGCCCACGAACTTGAAGAACACCGGCCACAGGTGGCCCAGGAACACGGCGATCGCGACCAGGGCGATGCCGCCGTCGTCGAGGCCGTACTGCGGGCCGAACTTGACCGCCAGCCAGACCGCGAGCCAGCCCTTGGCGGCGTCGCCGACCAGGGTCGCGATCGCGGCCTTCTTGCTGCCGCTGCGCAGCACGTTGGTGGCGCCCGGGTTCTTGGAACCGTAGGTGCGCGGGTCGGACAGGCCGAAGGCGCGGCTCATCACGACGGCGAAGGAAATCGAGCCGATCAGGTAGGCGGCAATGGTGGCGATCAGGGTGTTCATGTCACTTTCTTACTATTTTGTCGGTCTGGACCTCAGGCGCTCGGACTATACACAGTGAGCATGCCCTTTGGCAATCATTCCGCCAGCGCGCACTGCACCGGCTTCGCGCCCAGCGTCGCGGTCAGCACGCCGGGGGCGATGCCGACCAGGTAACCGCGGCGGCCGCCGTTGATGTAGATCTTGTCCAGCGCCAGGATTGATTCCTCGACGTACACCGGCATCGCCTTGCGCACGCCGAAGGGCGAGGTGCCGCCAACCAGGAAGCCGGAATGGCGCTGCGCCACCTCCGGCTTGCAAGGCTCGACCGACTTGCAGGGAATCGCGCGCGCCAGGTTCTTGGTCGACACCTTGCGGTCGCCGTGCATCAGCACGATCAGCGGCCGCGCCGCTTCGTCCTGCATCACCAGGGTCTTGACGACATTGTGCTCAGGCACACCCAGTTCGCGCGAAGAGACGGCCGTGCCGCCGTGCTTCTCGTACTCGTAGGGATGTTCGGTAAAAACCACGCCGTGCTTGCGCAGGAACTGCGTCGCGGGTGTCTCAGATACGTGCTCTTTCTTGGCCATGCGTGGTACGCTTAAGACGAACATAAGGGGTTTCTATTATGCAGCAAGAAATTCGCTTTGCCACCTTCAACACCTTCAACCTGGCCCCGCCGGGCATGCGCTGCTACGAAAATCTCGCTCCCTGCACGCCGGAGGAATACGAGGCCAAGCTGGACTGGACCGCGCACCAGATCGACCTGCTCAATGCCGACGTGATCGGCTTTCAGGAAATTTTCTCGCAGTCCACGCTGCGCGAGGTGCTGGCGCGCACCCGGCGCTTTCGCGAAGCGGTCCACCTGGGTTTCGATCCCGACCCGGAGGCGCCTCGCCTGACCCCGAGCGTGGCCCTGGTCTCGCGCCTGCCGGTACTGAGCCACCCACGCGCCATGGCCATGTTTCCCGACAACGTGGCCATGCCGCCGGGCAGCCGCGACCCCGACCGTTTCACGCGCGCGCCACTGCATGCCGAGGTCGAACTGGCGCCCGGCATCGTCATCGACGTGATCGTCGTGCACCTGAAATCGCGCCGCCCCGACTACCGCAGCAGCGACACCGGCGAAGACCCGAACCTGTACGCCCTCGCCTGCCTGCGCTCGCTGATCCGGCGCGGCACCGAGGCCACCGCCCTGCGCGTGCTGCTCACCGACATGGCGCGCGACAAGCAACGCCCGCGCATCGTGCTGGGCGACTTCAACGACGTCGCCGATTCGGTGACCACGGAGATCGTGCTGGGCGAGGGCGCGCCACTGGGCGAGCGCATGTTCGACGCCGCGCGCCTGCACATGCACCAGGACAACTTGCGCAGCGTCGGCTTCTCGATCGTGCACGAAAGCCGGCACTCGACCATCGACCATATCCTGGTGTCGCAGGAATTCAATCCGGTGCTGCCGAATGCGATCGGCGAGGTGGTCGACGTGGTGTACCTGAACGACCACCTGAACCTGGGGTTGCCGGAAGCCTCGGACCACGGGCAGGTGCTGGCGCGCATCCGCCTGTATTCGCAGGCCGGCCAGGCCGGCGGCGGGGAGCGCTGAGCGGCCTGGCCGCGGCCGTGACATTTCGCGCATGTTTGGCGCCGCGGAGTCGCTAGACTCTTTTCCCGGAACCACTCTTGGAGGAGAAAGCAAGTGTTGTCGAAAGCCCAGACCGAGCGCATTGCCGATGAACTGCTCGAACAGGCCCGCGCCAGCAGGTTCGGCTTCCCGGACCCGTCCGGCATGCCGGTGGCGCCACTGTACCAGTGCCGCAGCATGCGGCGCCTGCCGCCGGGATTGCAAACGGAAATCGTGCGCAAGGCCAGGCTGGCGGTCGGATCTTCCCCCTGGTTCGTCCTCGCGGTGGTGGCGTGGATCGTGGCAATCGCGCTGGTGTATGTTTTCGAGCCGACCGTGCTCGGATTCAGGACAGTGCCCTCCGCGTTCATGATCCTGGCGCCGCTGGCGCCCCTGATGTTGCGGGAGCTAATGGTGCGCGGCGCGGCCAGGAAGATCGCGGAGCAGATGGACCCCTGGCCGGTGCCAGTGCGGATGTAATCAACGCAGCGCCGGATTGAAATCCGGCCGGGCGCTTGCCCCCGCTGCATAAAAACCCTGGTATTCGTCGCAGCCGTGCTGGCGCAGGAAGCGCAATTGTTCTTCGGTCTCGACGCCTTCGGCCACCACGCGCAGGCGCAGGCTGCGCGCCACCGCGATGATCGCCGGGATCAGGGCAGCGTCAAGCGGATCGTGCTCGATGTCGCTCACGAAGCTGCGGTCGATCTTCAGCTTCGACAGCGGGAAGCGGCGCAGCGACGACAGGCTAGACAGCCCGGTGCCGAAGCGGTCGATGGTCAGCTGCACCCCGCGTTCGCGCAGGGACTTCACGGTGTCGTCGAGCACGTGGTCGCCGCGCATGATGGCGCCCTCGGTGATCTCCAGGTCGAGCCAGGCCGGCGCCAGGCCGGACTGCGCCAGCGCGGCGTCCACCGTCTCGAGCAGGCGGCCGTGCAGGAACTGGATGTCGGACAGGTTCACCGCCACCGTCACCGCGTGGCCGGCGTCGCGCCAGGTGCGCGCCTGGGTGCAGGCTTCAACCAGTACCCATTCGCCGATCGGCACGATCAGGCCGCATTCCTCGGCCACCGGCAGGAACTCGTGCGGCAGCAGCAGCCCGCGTTCGGGATGGCGCCAGCGGATCAGCGCTTCCATGCCGATCACCTTGCCGGAGCCGACGTCGAGCTCGGGCTGGTACTCGAGCACGAATTCGCCGCGTTCGAGCGCCTGGCGCAGCCGCTTTTCCAGTTCGCCGCGCTCGAACACGCGCGCATTCATCTCGGGGCTGAAGAAGCGGAAGCTGCTGCGGCCGTTCTGCTTGGCGTGGTACATCGCCACGTCGGCATGGTGCATCAGGGTGTCGACGTCGCCGCCGTCGGTGGGACAGATGGCGATGCCGATCGAGGCCGACAGCGTCAGCTGCTGCCCCGCCACCTCGATGGGACGCGAGACCGCCCCCATCACGGCATTGGCGACGTGCGCGGCCTGGTCGACCCCGCCGATGTCGGCCAGCAGCACCACGAATTCGTCGCCGCCGAGCCGGCTGATGGTGTCGACCCGGCGCACGCAGCCGCGCAGGCGCGCGGCCACTTCGCGCAGCACCGCGTCGCCGGTCTGGTGGCCGTTGTTGTCGTTGATGGCCTTGAAGCGGTCGAGGTCGAGGAACAGGACCGCGAAACTGTCGCGCTGGCGGCGCCAGGTGGCCAGCGCCTGGTGCATGCGGTCGAGGAACAGGGCGCGGTTCGGCAGGCCGGTGAGGGTGTCGTGCTCGGCCTGGTGGCGCACCTGCGCCTCGGCCCGCTTGCGTTCGCTGATGTCGGAGAGCGTCGCCATGTAGCTGCTGGCGGCGCCATGCGGGTCGCGAATGGTGGTGAGCGCCACCCAGGCGGTGTAGTGCTCGCCGTTCTTGCGCACGGCGGGCAGCTCGCCCTGCCAGCGGTCGTTGCCGTCGAGCTGGGACCAGATGGTGTCGTAGAAGCCGCCCCCGCCGCTGCCGTCCTCCTTGTCCTCGCCCCAGGGCAGGCTGGCGAGCGTGGAACCGATGATGTCGGCGGCGTCGAAGCCGGTGATGGCGGTGAAGGCCTGGTTGACCGCCTGCACCCGGTATTCGGCATCCATGACGATGATGGCTTCGTGCGCGTTCTCGAACACCCGCGCCGCCTGGCTCAGGTTGTCTTCGACCTGCTTGCGCGCGGTGATGTCCACTTCCATGCAGAACACCTGCTGCGTGTGGCCGTCGCGCTTGACCGGGAAGTGGTTCGAATGCAGCCACAGGCGCCGGCCGGCGGCGGTCTCGACCCGCCAGTCGCGCGGCGCCGGCGCCTCGCCGTCGCGCCAGATGCCGGCGATGGTGTCGTCGAATTCGCGCTGCTGGTCGAGGTGGGACACCAGCTCGCGGAAGGGCTTGCCCAGCGCATGGCTGGCCGGGATGCCGAACAGCTGGGCGCAGGCATGGTTCCAGAAACGCACGATGCCGGCCCCATCGCGTGAATGAACGGCTACCGCCGGCGCCAGTTCGATCGCCGTCACGAAACGGTAGAGCCAGTCGAGCGCCTGGCGGCCGGGGCCGTCGAGCTCGACGGCTTCAGGCAGGGCGCCGGCCGCTGCCGGATGCGGCGCCGCAGGCGCCTGGAGACGGTCCTGGACGTGGCGGACAGGATCGGCAGGCAAGTCCAGCCCGCGCGGCCCACTGGGCCAGCCCGTCGGGTCTCGCGCTTGTTCGCTCACGGAAGAATCCTTTTCTAACGGAAACAGTCATGAGTGCCATGACAATCCCGTCATTCTTCCCCGCCCTGCCACCGTGGCGTTTGCGGGCACGCAAAAGCAGGCTTCGCCTGCATTCCGTCGCGCCCGGGCGGCATTCCAGACCCGTGTTTCAACCGCCCGTCGCATCCGGCTGGATGCCCCCGAAGCGCCTGGCTATATTGGCATCATGCGCAAGGAGCTCCACCCTCTTCGCCAGGACGGAGCCCGAGCGCGAAGCATTCCATGCCGGCCCCGCGGACCTGCCTTCAGGCGGCGTCCTGCGGGGCCGCTTCGCCCTGCTCTGCCTGCGGCTCGCCGCTGCTGCCTTCCTCGGTCTCGCGCTTGGCCTCCTGCTTGCGCTTGGCCTTCTCTTCCGCCTTGCGTTTCTTCTCGAGCTCGCGCTGTCGCTTTTCGTACTGGAAATTCGTCCGTGCCATGTTCACCTCGTTAGCAGTGGATGTGAAGGGTGATGATCGGTGCTGCAGGCCCATTATGGCCCACTGCTTGCGCGGCGGCTTGAATTAACCCCGCGGGTGGTGCTGCGCATGCAGATGCTTGAGGCGCTCGCGCGCAACATGCGTATAGATCTGTGTGGTCGAAATGTCGGCGTGGCCCAGCAGCAGCTGCACTACACGCAGGTCGGCGCCATGGTTCAACAAATGGGTGGCGAAGGCGTGGCGCAGGGTGTGCGGCGACAGCGGTCCCCCGATGCCGGCCTTTTGCGCATGCTTCTTGATCAGGATCCAGAACATCTGGCGCGTCATCGCCCCGCCGCGGCCGGTGACGAACAAGGCGTCGTCGACCTGCCCGTTCAGGATGATGCCGCGCGCATCCCGCAGGTAGCGCTCCAGCCAGCTGCGCGCCTCCTGGCCGAAAGGCACCAGGCGGGTCTTGCTGCCCTTGCCGGTGATGCGCAGCACGCCGTCATTCAAGCTGACTTCGACCAGTTTCAGGTCCACCAGTTCCGACACCCGCAGCCCGCTCGCATACATCAGCTCGAGCATGGTGCGTTCGCGCAGGCCCAGCGGCGTGGACACGTCCGGCGCCGCGAGCAGCGCCTCGACCTGGCTTTCGCTCAAGGTGTGGACGAAGCGGGTCGGCTGCTTGGCCGAGGCCATCTTCAGGCAGGGATCAATCGGGACCTGGTTGCGGCGCAGCGCCAGCCCGTAGAAGCGTTTCAATACCGACAAGCGCCGGTTCGCCGAACTGGGGCGCGTGTCGGCGTGGCGTTCGGCGAAATAGGCGGCGATGTCCTCGGGCTGCACGGCAAGCAGGCTGGCGCGCTGCGGCCGCTTGACTTCCAGCCAGCCGGCAAACAGCTTGAGGTCGCGGCGGTAGGCGTCGAGCGAATTTTTGGCCAGCCCCTGTTCCAGCCAGAGGGTGTCGCAGAACTCGTCGATCAGTCCCAGATCGATTGCTGCTGCCATGGGGATGCGGTGGCGCCTTCGTGGCGCAGCAGCCAGCGCTTGACCGACAGGTGGAAGCCGTTCTCGTCGTCCTGGTTCGAAAACCCGCCCAGGCCGCCGGATGCGGTAACGCGGTGGCAGGGAACGATGAGCGGAAACCAATTTGCGCCGCAGGCCTGGCCGACCGCGCGCGGGGCCGAGCCGATCATCTTGGCCAGCTGGCCGTAGGTCTTGACGCTGCCGCGCGGGATTGCAGAGATTTCGGACCAGACCCGGCGCTGGAACTCGGTACCGGCCTCGAACAGCGGCAGGTCGAAGCGGAAGTCGGGGTCTTGCAGGTAGTGCGCCACCTGGACGGCAGCGGCATCGGCCACCTCGTTGTCGGCGGCCTTTTCCTGGAACGAAGGCTGTAGATAGACCAGTTCGCGGACACGTCCGTCAGTGGTGCGGATCCCGATGGCGCCGAACGGCGCCGGGACGATGGCGTTGAACAAGGTGCTTGCCTGGTCGGTCTTCATTCCAGCATCTTAACCGCTGGGATGGCGCCCGGCCACCCCCAGCCAAGGCTTCCGGCGAAAAAAAAGCGCACCCTGAGGTGCGCTACAATTCGGGTCACGTCCCCGGCCGTTTAGCGGTGCTAACGGCTTCTGTAAAACGTGTGTCTCCTCGATTGTTCTCCGGTATGGATTACCGTGATTTTCTCTATGCTCCCCAAAACCGTGTGTGTTCTGTTCGCGTACGCACCATGTGGGTGCGAAGAGGCCCCATCATAACGCAAGCTTTTCGAGCAAACGTATCTTTTTGGCCACATTACCAAAAATTATTTTTAGATATGAAGAAAACGCATGAGCGTTCGCAAGGCCTGTCATGCAGCTGTCATAAGACGCTCTGATCAGTCCTTATCTGGCGACCTCGCGCTGGATCGCCTGCACCACGTCCTTGCCGATGCGCGCTTCCATCTGTGTGTACACCGGCTGCATGGCGCGCCGCCATTCGGCCTGCTGCTGCGGGCTGAGCGTATGGATAGTGGTGGTGCCGGCGCGCCGGATCGATTCCAGGGCCGCGTCATTGGTACGCTGGGCAATGGTCTTCTCGTAGGCGGTAGCCTCGGCCATGGCTTTTTCCAGCGTCTTGCGAATCCCGCCCGGCAGGCCGTCCCAGAACTTCTTGTTGACGATGACGGCGTAGCCCAGGTAGCCGTGGTTCGACACCGTCAGGTGCTTCTGCGACTCGTGCATGCGCTGGGTGTACATGTTCGAGGGCGTGTTCTCGGTGCCTTCCACCACGCCGTCGCGCAGGGCCGGCGTGGTTTCCGAAAACGCCAGCGCCAGCGGCTGGGCGCCCAGCACGCGCATCTGGACGTCCAGCACCTTGGAGGACTGGATGCGCATGCGCAGGCCGCGAAAATCGGATGGCGCCAGCAGCGGCTTGTTGGCCGACATCACCTTGAAACCATTGTCCCAGTAGGCCAGGCCGGTGATGCCCTTCGACTCGAGTTTACGCAGCAGGCCGCGCCCGATGCGCCCCTCCGTCACCGCATACAGCGCCTGCTTGGACGGGAAGATATACGGCAGGTCGAAGGCTTCGAATTCCTTCACGCCCAGCGGCGAGAACTTGGCCAGCGAGGGCGCCAGCATCTGCACCGCGCCCAGTTGCAGGGCTTCGAGCTCCTCGCGGTCCTTGTAGAGCTGGCTGTTCGGGTAGACTTGCACCTTCACCCGGCCGCGGGTCATCTGCTCGGCCAGGACCTTGAAGCGCTCGGCGGCGCGCCCTTTCGGCGTGTCCGGCGCGACCACGTGGCTGAACTTGATGATGATCGGCGCCTGCGCCCAGGCGGCGTTGCCCGTGACGGCGAGCAGTGCGGCGGCGAGGAATCGGATCTGCAGGGCGGCGGTTCGGTTCATCCTGGTGGGGAACGGGAATATGATGGGTGGGACCAGTCTGCGCGGCAGGCTTGCGGCGCGCCATCGTGGACTTCCACAATAGCCCGACAGTGTAACGAAGTACGGAGCATTAATGAAATTTCCCTTCACCCAGCAGCCGGACGCGCAGCGGGCGCGCTCCTGGCGCTGGCTGGTGCCGGTCCTGCTGGTGCTGCTGTTCCTGGCGGTGCTGATCTGGCTGCCCTGGCAGGCGCGCCAGATGGAGCAGACCGAACGCCAGGAACAGCTGATCGCCGACACGCTCTGGGTCGAGCAGACCCTGCGCTTCGAGCTGGCGCGCAGCGAGGAAGCGCTGGCCGGGCTGGGCGCCGACCTGGTGTCGCGACCGCCGCAGCAACAGCTCACCCCGCAGGCATTGCAGGCGCGCTTCCGCCAGATGTTCGAGAACGGCCATGAGCTGGTGCGCATCGTCTGGTATGACGCCGATGGCAAGGTCATGGCCAGCCACGGCCTGGAACCGCCCGCCGTCCTGCCCGCGCCGACCCGGCTGGCGGCCCAGGTGGCCGGCGCGACCCGGCGCGGCCGCTACAGCGAACCCTACGGCGCCAGCGACGCCACGCCGGGCGTGCTCGACTTCTACCTGCCGCTGTACGCCGGCGGCAAGCCGGCCGGCAGCCTGGTGGCCACCTACAGCCTGCAGATCCTGCTCGACGAAGCCGTACCCTGGTGGTTCGCCCAGGACAACGCCCTGACCCTGCTCGACCGCGAGGACGACCCGGTGGCGCGCCGCGCCGCCGGCGGTCCGGGACGGGGGGTGTATACGCACCGGCGCGAGCTCGACCTGCCGGGCGCGCTGGTGGTGCTGTCCACCGACAGCGTCAAGCGCGCGCCCCAGCTGCTGCCGAACCTGCTGGTGGGCTCGGTCATCGTGCTGGCCCTGGGCCTGGTGCTGAGCCTGGGCTCGCTGTGGCGCCACATCTCGCGCACGCTGGCGGCGGAGCGGGCGCTGCGCCAGCAGATGGCCTTCCGTACCGCGATGGAAAACTCCCTGATCACCGGCTTGCGCGCGCGCGACCTCGAGGGGCGTGTGACCTATGTGAACCGGGCCTTCTGCGAGATCGTCGGCCTGCCGGCGGAGGAACTGGTCGGCAAGAAGCCACCGATGCCCTACTGGGCGCCGGAAGTCATGGCCGAGTACGAGGAGCGCTTCGCCGGTGTCCTGTCGGGCAACATCACGCCCCAGTTCGAGACCGTGTTCCAGCGCCCGGACGGCGTGCGCGTGCCGGTGCTGGTCTACGAGGCGCCGCTGGTGGATGCCGACGGCCGCCAGACCGGCTGGATGAGTTCGATCCAGGACATCACCGACCGCAAGCGCGCCGAAGAGCTCAACCGCCAGCAGCAGGAAAAGCTGGAAACCAGCGCGCGCCTGGCCACCATGGGCGAGATGTCCTCGATGCTGGCGCACGAGCTGAACCAGCCGCTGGCGGCGATCTCGAGCTACACGGCCGGCGCCCTCAACGTGCTCGAACGCACCGGCAAGGCGGGCGAACCGGTGAATGCCGGCATGCTGCGGCATGCGCTGGAGCAGGCGCGCCAGCAGGCGCAGCGCGCCGGCCAGATCATCCGCAGCGTGCACGAGTTCGTGAAGAAGCGCGAGCCGCGCCGCGAGCCGGTCACCATCCCCAGCGTGGTCGAGGGGGTGCGCGCGCTGGTCGAGCTGCAGGCGCGCCAGGCCGGCGTCATCCTGCGCGTCGAGCTGCCGCCGCAACTGCCGAAGGTGGAGGCCGACCGCGTCATGCTGGAGCAGGTGCTGCTCAACCTCACCCGCAACGCGATCGAGGCGATGGTCGACACCCGGCTCGACCAGCGCGTGCTGCGCATCGGCGCTGCCCACGCCGATGGCATGGTGTCGGTGTCGGTGATCGACCGCGGCCACGGCATCTCGCCGGAGGTGGCGGCCGGGCTGTTCTCGCCCTTCTACTCGACCAAGCTTGACGGCATGGGCATGGGCCTGTCGATCTGCCGCACTGCGATCGAGTTCCACGGCGGCACGCTGACCCATGCGCCGAACCCCGGCGGCGGCACCATCTTCACGTTCTCGCTGCCGGCGCAAGCGGCGAGCGGGGCGCTGGGCTAAAATCCGGGTGCGACCCTTGCCGCAGATGATCAAGAATACCGAGGACGGAGACCCACCACATGCTGCACATCGTCGACGATGAAGACGTCATCCGCGACGCGCTCGCCTGGCTGGCGCAATCGCGCGGCCTGGAAGCGCGCGGCTACGCCAGCGGCGAAGAATTCCTCGCCGCCGTCGGCGCGTCCGCCCCCGGCACCGATGGCGCGCAGGGTGACTGCGTGCTGCTGGACGTGCGCATGCCCGGCATGAACGGCATCGCCGTTTTTGACCAGTTGGTAAAAAATGGCCTGAGTGCGCGCCTGCCCGTGATCTTCCTGACCGGCCACGGCGACGTGCCGATGGCGGTCGACTCGCTCAAGCGCGGCGCCTTCGATTTCTTCGAAAAACCCTTCAACGACAACGTGCTGATGGACCGCGTCGAGGAAGCGCTGGTTGCCTCGCGCAAGGCGCTCGATGCCGCCGCGGTGCAGGCGCGCCTGGCGACCCTGTCGGCGCGCGAGCGCGAAGTGCTTGACCTGATCCTGGCCGGCATGATGAACAAGGTGGTGGCCGACAAGCTCGGGATCAGCATGCGCACGGTGGAGGTGCACCGCGCCCATATCTTCGACAAGATGCAGGTCAAGACGGCGGTCGAGCTGGCGGGCCTGCTGAAGTGACTATGCCGGCACCGTTACCACAATTAATACTTTGCTTATCACCGCGTGGGCGGAAAATAGTCCACTGGACTATTTTCCCCTGCCCACCCTACACGCCCTCAATTGCTCTTCGTTCTCCTTCTTTTTCGCGCGGCAAGCGTCACTGCGGTTTGAAGGAAGCCTTGTAAAATGAACCGGAACGCGACACGGCCGCTGCATTCTGTGGCGATCGCGGAGCTATTGCATTTAGGAATTCTCATGAACGAAAAAACAGTTGCAGACAAGATGTTCCTGAGGACGGCGAAATCGATGCTGATCCTTAACGGACAAGCCAATCCCGGCGTGGCGGCGCAGATGCCGCAGCAGCTCGTCCAGGAAGGCGACGGTCCCTTCGACGTGATCCTGATGTTCGCGCTCAACCGCAAGGAGCTCGAGCAGTACCTGCCGATCGCCAAGGAACGCCTGGGCGAAAAGGGTTCCTTGTGGATCGCCTACCTCAAGCAGACCGCCTCCAAGGCCACCGACATCAACCGCGATTCGATCAATGCCTATGCCAAGGAAAACGGCATCACCGCGGTGGCGATGATCTCGATCGACGGCGACTGGTCCGGCCTACGCCTCAAACGGATCGAGTAAAACGCCATGCTGTGCGAGCGCCCAGGTTACATGCTCGCGCACCAGGCTTGAAGGGTGGCCGGTACGCGCTCGTAAAGCGGCCACAATCGCCGCATCGCCCTTGCCGGCCGCGCTCGCCGCGGCATTGCCCAGCCCCACCGCCAGGTTGCGCAGCCAGCGCTCGTGGCCGATACGCCGGATCGGGCTGCCTTCCATCCGGCGGTTGAATTCCTCCTCTTCCCACCCGAACAGTTCAATCATGCCGGCGTCGCCCAGGCCATTCCTCTCGTCGAAGTCGGGTAGCAACGCGCGCTGCGCGAACTTGTTCCACGGGCAGGCCAGCTGGCAGTCGTCGCAGCCGTAGATGCGGTTGCCGATCAGGGGGCGCAAGTCTTCCGGGATGCTGCCCTTGAGCTCGATGGTCAGGTAGGAAATGCAGCGCCGCGCGTCGAGCCGGCCGGGGCCGAGGATGGCCTGGGTCGGGCAGACCTCGATGCAGGCCTGGCAGCCGCCGCAGTGGGCGCCGGTGGGCGGATCCACGGGCAGCGGCAGGTCGACCAGGATTTCGCCGATGAAGAAGGTGGAGCCGGCCGCGCGCGACAGCAGCAGCGTGTGCTTGCCGCGCCAGCCCAGGCCGGCTTTTTCCGCCAGCGGCAGTTCCATCACCGGCGCCGAGTCCGTGAATACGCGGTAGCCCAGCTCGCCGACGGCCGCCTTGACCTTCTCGGCCAGGGCCTGCAGGCGGTTGCGCAGCACCTTGTGGTAGTCGCGGCCGCGCGCGTACACCGAGACCACGGCGGCGCCCGGTTTCAGCTGGCGCGCGTGTTCCTCGGCACGCCAGTCCTCGCCGCGCGACATCGGCAGGTAGTCCATGCGCGCGACGATGGCGCGCACCGTGCCCGGCACCAGCTCGCTTGGCCGCGCACGCTTCATGCCGTGGCTTGCCATATAATCCATCTCGCCATGGCAGCCGGCGTCCAGCCAGGCCTGCAAGCCGGCTTCCGCATGCGCCAGGTCGACGTCCGCGATGCGCACGTCGGCGAAACCGAGTTCCGCGCCCCATGCCTTGATGGTGCGTGCGAGCTCGTACAGGTCGGGTGGGGATGTCAGCATGGCGGGATGAACAACATGGCGACAGCGGTCGCTTAACACGCTATTTTATTCGATGCAGCCTTTCAAAGCCTACTTGCCCGACGAATCCGCGACCGCCGCCTTGGGTGCGGCGCTGGCACGCGCGCTCCAGCCCGGCCTGGTGATCTACCTGCACGGCGACCTCGGCGCAGGCAAGACGGCGCTCACCCGCGCCCTGATCCAGGCGGCCGGGCACAAGGGCACGGTCAAGAGCCCGACCTACACGCTGTCCGAACCCTACCGCGTGCAGGTCGATGGCCAGGAAATCAACATCATCCACTACGACCTGTACCGGATGTCGAGCCCCGAAGAATTCCTGGACGCGGGCTTCCGCGAAGACTTCGACGGCAGGAATATCTGCATCGTCGAATGGCCCGAAAAAGGCGAGCCGGTGTTGCCCTCACCCGACGTTCGAATCTTGCTTGACGTCAGCGGTCTCGGCCGTGAGGTAGAATTGCAGGCGTTGACTCAACCAGGCCTGCTATGTCTCGACCGCCTCGCCTACCCGCCACCGACTCCCTGATTCCTGGTTCGCCGCGCCGCCGCACCCTGCTCAAGGCCGGCGGGACGCTGCTGCTTTCCGTGATCGCCCCGCTGCCGGCCAGCGCCGCGCAGATCCTGGCCGTCCGTGTCTGGCCCGCACCCGACTACACGCGCGTGACGCTGGAAAACGACAGCAACCTCAAGACCGAGCACTTCCTGCTGTCCGACCCGCCGCGCATGGTGGTGGACATCGACGGGCTGGGCCTGAACAGCACCCTGAAGAGCCTGGTCGCCAAGATCGAATCGAACGACCCCTACATCAAGCAGGTGCGGGTCGGCCAGAACCGTCCGAACGTGGTGCGCCTGGTGTTCGACCTGAAGGAAGAGATCAAGCCGGAAGTGTTTACGCTGGCGCCGGTGGCCGGCTACCAGCACCGCCTGATCTTCGACCTCTACCCGACCAAGCCGGTCGATCCGATCGCAGCGCTGATCGAAAAGGGCGACTGGTTCAGCGAGGCGCCGACCTCGGCGGCTGCCGGCAGCGCCAATCCAGCCTCGCCCCTGCCGGCCGCGCCGCCGGCCCAGACCGGCGCCGTCCCGGAAGCCATCGCCAAGCTGGAATCCGAGATGTCGGCCCTGGACGGCACCCCGCCGCCGCAGCCGGTACAGCCGACGCCGTCGAAAGCCGGCGCCAAGGCTGCGCCGCCCAAGGTGGTGCGCATGGTCACCATCGCGCTCGACCCGGGCCACGGTGGCGAGGACCCCGGCGCGATCGGCGCCAACGGCAGCCGCGAGAAGGACATCGTGCTGGCCGTGGCCAAGCGCCTGAAGGCCAGGCTCGAGCAGTTGCCGAATACCCGCGTCATGCTCACCCGCGACGGCGATTACTTCGTGCCGCTCGGCCAGCGCGTGCAGAAGGCGCGCAAGGTGCAGGCCGACCTGTTCGTGTCGATCCACGCGGATGCCTGGATCTCGCCGACCGCGCGCGGCTCCTCGGTGTTCGTGCTGTCCGAAAAGGGCGCCAGCTCGAGCGCGGCGCGCTGGCTGGCGGACGGCCAGAACCGGGCCGACCTGATCGGCGGCGCCAACTTCGCGGTGCGGGACAAGCAGATCGCAAGCGTGCTGCTCGACCTGTCGACCACGGCCCAGATCAACGACAGCCTCAAGCTCGGCAAGGCCGTCCTGAGCGAAATCGGCGGCATCAACCGCCTGCACAAGGCCTCGGTCGAACAGGCCGGCTTCGCAGTGCTGAAGGCGCCTGACATTCCGTCGATTCTGGTGGAAACTGCATTCATCTCGAACCCGCAGGAAGAAGCCAAGCTTCGCGACGAAGGCTACCAGAACCAGCTGGCCGAGGCCATCACCAATGGCATCAAGCGCTATTTCGCCGACAACCCGCCAATGGCCAAGAGCCGCCAGACCTGACCCTTAGCTGACCATGACCCTCGCCACCCACACCACCTACGGGCAACTGCCCGCGATCCGGATCCAGGCGCCGGACGGCGCCGAAGCCACCATCACCCTGTATGGCGCCCACCTGGTTTCCTGGAAGGGCGCGGACGGCCGGGAACGCATGTTCATGAGCGAGAAATCGGTGCTCGACGGCAGCAAGGCGCTGCGCGGCGGCGTGCCGGTGATCTTTCCGCAGTTCGCCGAACGCGGCAAGGGCATGCGCCACGGCTTTGCGCGCGTGAGCAACTGGCGCCTCGAAGACAGCGGCCTGGAAGACAATGCAGCCTGGGCCAGCTTCGACCTGGCGGCGGGCGACCTGCCCACCACCCTGGCCGACGCCTGGCCGCACACCTTTGCCCTGTGCCTGCGCGTGGCGGTGCGCGCCAACGAACTGGACATGACGCTCACCGTGCGCAACCTGGGCGCCGCCCCCTTCCCCTTCGCGGCGGCGCTGCATACCTACCACCAGGTGCCGGACGTGTGCGAGGTGCGCATCGAGGGCATCTCCTCGGACGAGATCTCGATCATCGACAAGCTCGACGAGGTGTATCCGCACGTGGCGGGGCGCGCCCAGCTGGCCACCAGCACGGGAACGCTGGTGCTGGAACAAAGCGGCTTTACCGATGCGGTGGTGTGGAACCCGGGCGCAGTGGATGCGGCGGCGCTGCCGGACATGGAAAACGGCGAGTACAAGCGCTTCGTGTGCATCGAGCCGGCCGTGCTCGATCCGGTGACACTGGAGGCGGGGCAGTCCTGGACCGGGACCTACCGCGTCAGCTGAAATGAAGAAGCCCGGTGATGCCGGGCTTCTTTTTGCGCTGGTGGAGCGCGACGTACTTGGATTCCCGCCTTCGCGGGAATGACGTGCATGAGTTATCGTTGAAGTCGTTTGTACTGTTAACCCAGAGACCGTCGTTCCCGCGAAGGCGGGAACCCAATTTTGCGTACGTACAGACCAAACGACCGTCAGTTCGACTCCTTGATCATCCTGCCGTTACTCTGCTGGATCGGCCGCGCATTGAGCGGATACAGGCGCGAGAACAGCGCCATCTGCGCCGGCGACGCCTGCATGGTCTGCTTCATCACGATCCACAGCACGTCTTCGGTGCACGGCGGCTCGGTCAAGGAACCCATGTAGGTGAAGTACTCGCGCTTTTCCGGCAGCGCCTCGCTCGGGTCGATCAGGATCGAGGGCGACACGGTCTGGTGCTTTTCCAGCGGCAGGTGGTTCCACACCGTCTGGATCAGGGAATTGGCCTTGCCGCGCTCGAGCAGCACGGCCAGCACCAGCAGCTTGCCTTCATAGCTGCGGTGCACCAGGTGGATCACCATTTCGGTGCCCTTGCCGTTGATGCGCTCTTCCGACGGACGATGGAAGTGGAACTGCTGCAGCTCGTAGGCCATGTTGCCGACCGTGAGGAAGTTACCGCCGCCGACCGTCACCTGGATGGTGTGGCCGTTGTCGATCTCGCTGAACGAGCTCGGACGGTAGTCGAAAGCGATCTGCTCGAGGTCGACCTTGATGCCGTCGCGCAGGTCGATCGGCGACTGGCGCTTGCCGGTATTGCACTTGGCCCAGTTCGAGTTGATGTTCGACCAGTTGGCCGGGCCGTACTCGCCTTCGTAGCTCCAGTGGGTGCCGTTCTTCGGCTTGTTGGCGGCGGCGATCGCAGCTTCGGCTTCCTTGCGGCGCTTGGCTTCGGCCGCCTTGCGCGCCCTGGCGGCCGCGGCGGCGCGGGCCGCCTGCTGCTCGCGCAACTGGGCCAGGCGCTCGGCGATGCGCACCGACAGGTCGACTTCCGACTGTTCTTCGTCGGCGGCAGCCGGCGCCGGGCGGGCCGCCGCGGCGCTACGGGCATCCGCGGCGGCGGCCAGGGCCTTCATGTCCGGCTTGACCGAGCCGGGGACGGGCTTGCCTTCGAGAATGGCCTTGACGGTGGCCGTCTTGCCATCGGCGGGCTTGGGAGCGGGGTCGCTCGCGCTTGCGGAAGCCATGACAAGGCTGCAAGCCAACAGGGCGATGAGGTGGCGCATGAGAATCCAGGGAGTGTCTGTCCTCATGCTTATCGGCAATAAGCGCGGTAAACTTGAGCGCGCTGGAACAAGAACGCCCCGAAAAATCGGGGCGCTGCAAGGATGACAAGCCTTTGTCTTTACCGGCTCAGCATGTTGCGGCCGAATTTATACAGGCCGCCGATCGCCAGCGGCACCATCGCCGCCGAAATGCCGACCAGCACGATTTCGGTCAGGTGCTCCTTCACCACCGGGACATTGCCGAACAGGTAGCCGGCAGTGACCAGGCTACCCACCCACAGCACAGCCCCGGTCACGTTGAACAGCTGGAAGCGGGCCAGCGTCATCTCGGACACGCCGGCCACCAGGGGCGCGAAGCTGCGCACCACCGGCACGAAGCGCGCCACGATGATGGTCTTGCCGCCGTGCTTCTCGAAAAAGTCATGGGTGCGGCGCAGCGCATCCTTGTTGATCCAGCGGTAGTTGTGCGTAAACACGCGCTGGCCGATGGCCCGCCCCACGTAGTAGTTCACGGTATTGCCCGTCACCGCGGCCACGATCAGGAGCGTCATCAGGAGCGCGAAGTTCATCTGGCCGGTGGCGCAGAAAGCGCCCGCGATGAACAGCAGGGTGTCGCCGGGGAGGAAGAAGAACAGGACCAGTCCGGTTTCGCAAAACACGATCGCGAACAGCACGATGTAAACATAGGTTCCGTACTGGGCCAGGAGCGCGCCCAGCGTCCTGTCGACATGCAGGAGCATGTCGAATAACTGCATCAGATCCATCATCTTCCTAGAGGTTAGCCGCGCATCATACCACCAGTTACCCTCCCGGCATGCGGCAGCATCCGGACGGCTTTACCTTCCGACCACATTCCCGCACAATCGCCGGGATAAGCAACGGATAACACACCTGGAGACCGCATGACCGCTTCGTTCAACGCATCACGCCTGGCCCTCGCCGCCCTGGCCCTGCTGGCCGCCGGCAGCGCCGGCGCCGCCCCTGCCAAGCCTGAAAAAGAGTTGCCGCCGAAGCCCGCGCTGGCCGACGTGGTCAAGGCATCCAAGCCGGCCGACTGGCGCGCGCTGGACCCGGAAAACACGCTGTACATGGACCTGCCGACCGGACGCGTGGTCATCGAACTGGCTCCGAGCTTTGCACCGAATACCGCCGCCAACATCCGCGCCCTCGTGCGCGAGAAGTACTTCGACGACCTGTTCATCATCCGCTCGCAGGACGGCTTCGTGGTGCAGTGGGGCGACCCGGACGAGGAAAACCCGAAACCGTTCAAGGCCGCCAGGACCATCAAGGCCGAGTTCACCGCGCCGATCAAGGCTGCCGGCAGCTTCACCCGGCTGAAGGACGGCGACGTCTACGCGCCCCAGGTCGGACACGTAGAAGGCTTCCCGGCCGCGCGCGACCCAAGCAGCGGCCAGACCTGGCTGGTGCACTGTCCCGCGATGATCGGCGTGGCGCGCGACACCGGTTCTGACACCGGCAATGGCTCGCAGCTGTACGTCGTCACCGGCCACGCGCCGCGCCACCTCGACCGCAACATCACCGTGGTGGGCCGGGTCGTGCAGGGCATGCCGCTGCTCTCCAGCCAGCCGCGCGGCACGGGTGCCGCCGGCTTCTACGAGAAGCCCGAGCAGCGCATGCCGCTCAAGCTGGTGCGCCTGGCGGCCGACGTGCCGGAAGCCGAGCGCAGCAAGCTGGAGGTGATGCGCACCGACAGCGCCACCTGGCAGGCCGTGGTCGAGGCGCAGCGCAACCGCGGCGGCCCCTGGACCAAGGTCGCGGCCGGCAAGATCGACCTGTGCAATGCGCCGATTCCGGTGCGGGAGCAGAAGTAGGCGGGATATAATTTGGCGATGAACGCGCCCGCTCCCACCCATCGCCCGATCCAGCAACTCCCCGACCAGCTCATCTCCCAGATCGCCGCCGGCGAAGTGGTCGAGCGGCCATCTGCCGTGGTCAAGGAGCTGCTGGAAAACGCCCTCGACGCGGGCGCGACCCAGATCACCGTGCGCCTGGAAGAAGGCGGCGTCAAGCGCATCGCCATCACCGACAACGGGCGCGGCATCGAGCCCGACCAGCTGCCGTTGGCGCTGGCGCGCCATGCCACCTCAAAGATCGCCTCGCTGCACGACCTCGAACACGTCGGGACGCTGGGCTTTCGCGGCGAGGCGCTGGCGTCGATCGCCTCGGTGGCTGCGGTGCGCATCACCTCGCGCACGCCGAACGCCGCCCACGCCTATGAAATCGTCGGCTCGCACGAGGGCACGGTGGCCCCATCCTCGGGCGCGTTCGGCACCACCATCGACGTGCAGGACCTGTACTTCAATACCCCGGCGCGCCGCAAGTTCCTGAAGTCCGAGCAGACCGAATACGGCCACTGCGCCGAAGTCGTGCGCCGCATCGCGCTGTCGCGCCCGGACGTCTCGTTCAGCCTGACGCACAACGGCCGCACCATCGACCACTGGAACGTGAGCGAAGCGGCCAAGCGCAGCGGCCAGATCCTCGGCAACGACTTCGCCGAGGCGCGCCTGGCGCTGGACGAATCCGCCGGCCCGCTGCGCCTGCACGGCTACGTCGGCCTGCCGACCGCCTCCAAGGCGCGCGCCGACGGCCAGTTCTTCTACGTGAACGGGCGTTTCGTGCGCGACAAGCTGCTGGTGCACGCGGTGCGCGCGGCCTACCAGGACGTGCTGCACGGCGACCGCTTCCCCTGCTACGTGCTGTCGCTCGACCTCGATCCGGCGCTGGTCGACGTCAACGTCCACCCGTCGAAGATCGAGGTGCGCTTCCGCGACAGCCGCGCGGTGCACCAGTTCGTGTTCCACGCGGTGCAGCGCACCCTGGCCCAGACCTCGGCCACCGCCCACGGCAGCGCGCCGGCGCCGATTTCCGCGGCTGAGGTGAAACCCACCGGCACCCCGGTATGGGCGCCGCGCCCGCACGAGCAGACCTCCTTCGGTGCGCAGCTCGCGCCGAGCTTCTCGCCCTCGCCCTTCGCGCCGGGCAGCCGCTGGGACGATCCGCGCCCGCAACCGAGCACTGGCGGCGTGGCGCAGCGCACCGAATCCTACGGCGCCCTGTTCGCCGCCGGCGGACCGGCCAGGGCCGAGACGCCGGTCGGCGTGCCCTTGTCGAGCTCCGAGCGCCCGCTGTCGAACGAGGACTTCCCGCTCGGTTTCGCCCTGGCCCAGCTGCACGGCATCTACATCCTCGCCCAGAACACCAAGGGCCTGGTGCTGGTCGACATGCACGCGGCCCATGAACGCATCCTGTACGAGCAGATCAAGAACGCGCTGGACGCGCGCGCCGAGGGCGAAGAACTGCAGGTGCAACAGCTCCTGATCCCGGTGACCTTCTACGCCGACGCCATCGAGGTGGCGACCGCCCAGGACCACGCGGAGACCCTGAAGACGCTCGGCTTCGACATCGCCGCGCTGTCGCCCACCACGCTGGCGGTGCGCACCGTGCCGACCCTCCTGAAGAACGCCGACGCCCAGACGCTGGCGCGCGACGTGCTGCGCGACGTGCGCGAATTCGGCGGCTCGCGCGTGCTGATCGAGCGCCGCAACGAGCTGCTCGGCACCCTCGCCTGTCACACGGCGGTGCGTGCCAACCGTATCCTTTCTGTGCAGGAGATGAACGCCCTGCTGCGCCAGATGGAGATCACCGAGCGCTCCGACCAGTGCAACCACGGCCGCCCGACCTGGGTCCAGCTCGAAATCTCGGCACTCGACAAACTCTTCCTGCGCGGGCAGTAATCAAGATGAGCAACAAGAAACCGATGGCCGTGGCCATCATGGGCCCGACCGCGTCCGGCAAGACCGCGGCCGCGCTGGCGATCGCCAGGACCCGTCCCGTCGAGATCATCTCGGTCGACTCGGCCCTGGTCTACCGCGGCATGGACATCGGCACCGCCAAGCCGAGTCCCGAGGAGCTGGCGGCCGTGCCGCACCACCTGATCGACATCATCGACCCGCTGGAAGCCTATTCGGTGATGCAGTTCCGCGAAGATGCGATCCGCCTGGTGGGCGAGATCAGCGCGCGCGGCGCCCTGCCCCTGCTGGTGGGCGGCACCATGATGTACTTTAAGGGCCTGACCGACAGCCTGGACGAGCTGCCGACCGCCGACCCGGCCCTGCGCGCGCAGCTCGATGCGGAAGCAGCCAGCATCGGCTGGCCCGGCATGCATGCAAAGTTACGCACGCTCGACCCCGTGACTGCCGAGCGCCTGAAGCCCAAGGACGCGCAGCGCATCAACCGCGCGCTGGAGATCATCGCCCTGACCGGCAAGCCGATGTCCGAACTGCTGGGCAAGCGCGAGAAGCCCGAGCTGCCGTTTGACTTGATCTCGTTCGCGCTGGAGCCCTCGGACCGCGCCGTGCTGCACGGGCGCATCGCGCAGCGCTTCGACGCCATGCTGGGCGGGCGCGACGACGAAGGGCTGGTGGCGGAAGTGGCGCGCCTGCGTGCGCGCGGCGACCTGACGCCTGCCCTACCGTCGATCCGCTGCGTCGGCTACCGCCAGACCTGGGACTACTTAGATGGCAAGATCGACCGCGCGGAACTGCGCGAACTGGGCATCATCGCCACGCGCCAACTGGCCAAGCGCCAGATCACCTGGCTGCGCGCGATGCCGGAGCGGATCGTGATAGACTGCTTGGGTACGGACCCGACGGGCGAGCTGATGGATCGCCTGGCTCAGTTGGAAAAATGACATTGGCGCGAGATTTTTGCGTCGCAGATCGGCGTCCAGCCTTGACAGGCGGCGCGCCGGCATCGATAATGCCTGCCGTTGCGGTGATATAGCTCAGTTGGTTAGAGCACAGCACTCATAATGCTGGGGTCGGTGGTTCAAGTCCACCTATCACCACCACAGAATTCCAAACGGATGGCTTGGCTCGCAGGGTCAGGCCATTTTGTTTTACCGCCTTGCGGTGACCCTTTTCGGTGATATAGCTCAGTTGGTTAGAGCACAGCACTCATAATGCTGGGGTCGGTGGTTCAAGTCCACCTATCACCACCAGACAGAAGCGGCCCGGTTCTCGCGAACCGGGCCGTTTTGCTTATCAAGGTCGTCAGTGCTTCTTGCCGCCACCCGAGATCTTGTTCTCGGTGGCCCAGGCGCGCCGCTCGGCTTCCTTCTTCGGCACGCCCTTCTTCTCGTAGCCCTGCTCGATATGCTGGGCCTGCCGCTTCTGCTTGTCCGTATAGGACGATTTATCACCTTGAGGCATGATGGTTCTCCTGTCGATGGTGGGATGGTCCACGGGCTCTAGCCTACGCTCCTGTTTGCCTTCCATACGTTCGGTAGTTCACGCCCGGCGCCAAGCTACTCGGCCATAAAGAACGCGTCCGGATCGTGGCTGCAGATCCCCGTGTGAATTGGTGAAATTTCCTGCTTGGCAGGCTGATATAGTGATACGGATCGAGTGATCCTGAAAAGAAGATAAAAATGAGCAATCATCAATCATCCTTCCGCAGTGCATGCATCGAATTCGCCAAGATCCTGCTGCTCGTGACGTTCTCGGCTTTTATCATTGGGTACGTCGTTGGCAGCCTTGGCGGATCGCGGGAAATCGGGCTCGTCACCGCCTTCACCGGTGCAGCGATGGCTTCGACGTGGTGGCGCAGGCGCCGCAAAGCGCGCAAGGCGCAGCATCCTGGCTGAGCAGCCAGGGACTACTCGGCAGTAAAGGACTCGTCCAGCGCATAGTCGCCGCGCGCCAGGCCTTCCAGCACCGCGCCGGCCTGCTGCAGGTAGTCGGATGGCACCAGGATGCGCACCCCGCCCAGCGCCGGCGCCAGCAGCAGATCGGTCTGCATCAGGTGGGCGTCCGCCAGCACGGCCGGGATGCCGGCCGCGACCAGGCAGCCCTGGGCCAGCGTCGCTTCCATCGGGACCAGGTACCTGGCGATGATGAACAGGTCGCGGCCGGGAATCTGGACGACCTCAGGGTTGGCGGCCAGCCAGGCGTTCAGTGCGAGTTGTTCCATGCGACCCTCTCTTTTACCGTTCGGTCAAAACAGCGCCGGCGCCTGTGACAGCAGGTACAGGGTGACGCCGATCAGGCCACCGACGATGGTGCCGTTGATGCGAATGTACTGCAAGTCCTTGCCGATGTTGAGTTCGATTTGCTCGGACATCTCGCGATCGTCCCACTGTTTCACCGTATCGGCGATGTGGCGCGTCAGGAAGCCCGCGAACTCTGGGGCGATGCCGCGCGCCGCCGATTCCAGGTTGTCGCTCAGGGAGGCGCGCAGCTGGGGATCCTCGGCCAGCACCTTGCCGACCCAGGCGCCGGTCGCCACCAGGCGCCGGCGCAGGCTCGACTCCTCGCTCTGCAGGTCCCGCTTGACCCAGTCCTTCAGGTCGCTCCACAGGGTGGCGAGGTAGCCGTTGAGCGTCTCGTCGCCCAGCAGGTAGGCCTTGATCTCGTCCGCCTTGCCTGCGAAGGACGGGTCGGCCTTCAGGCGCTCGATGAACTCCTGGGTGAACTTGTCGAAACGCTCGCGCAAGGGGTGGGAGGGATCGGCTGCGACCTTGTTCAGGATGCCGGAGGCGAGCCGCACGGCCAGGCCGGCGCCCTTGCGTCCGATCAGCTCGGACGGCAGCATGCTTTCGATGAAGGCATAGTCTTCCTTGAGCCAGTCGACGATGCCCTGCGAGATCGTGGCCTGGGTGTCGGCGTTGTCGAGCAGGCGCGCCAGCTGGGTGATGCCTTCGTTGAGCAGTTCCTGGTGGCGCCCGTTGCGGGTCAGGCTCTCGAGGATGGTGCCGGCCGACTTCGACAGGTCGACGCTGTTCACCATGGCGTGCACGGCGCGCCGGATGAAACCCTGGACCGCGCTGTCCTCGATGAAGTCGAGCAGCCAGACGCCCACCCGCACCAGGTGCTGGCCCAGCAGCTCGGTATTGGCGGGCTTGACCAGCCAGTCGGCCACCTTCTGCACCGGGTCGTGGCGCTGGATCAGCCTGACGATCGATTCGGTGTCGAGGAATTTCTCGTGCACGAAGCGCCCCAGGTTGTCGGCGATGCGCTCCTTGTTCTTCGGGATGATCTCGGTGTGGCGCGAGACGATCGGGATCGGCACGCGCTTGAACAGCGCCACCACCGCGAACCAGTCGGCCAGGGCGCCGACCATGGCGGCTTCGGAAAAGGCGCGCAGCAGGCCGGTCCACCAGTTCTGGGGAAGGAACAGGGTCAGCACGAACAGCAAGGCCGCGCCCGCGAAAAACGCGAGCGCGAGCATTTTCGATCGCCGCAGTTCGGCTTCTTTCGTCATAGGCTCCGGGGTCATGCCGTCCACCCCACGAATGCTATATGACTTCGCCCTTTCTCAGCGCTTCGATTGACTGTTGAGTGAAACCCCAGTCCGCCAGGATCGCCTCGCTATCCGCCCCCGGGCTGCTCGGCGCGCCGGGGGTGGCAGTTGCCGTGCGGCTGAAGCGCGGCGCCGGCGCCGGCTGGGTGACGCCGTCGATTTCCACGAAGGTGCCGCGCGCCGCGTTATGCGGGTGGCGCGGCGCCTCGATCAGGTCGAGCACAGGCGCGAAGCACACCTCGGTGCCCTCCAGCAGGCGGCACCATTCGTCGCGCGTCTTGGTGAGGAACAGCTCCGCGAAACGCTCCTGCAGCTCGGGCCAGTGCGCCTTGTTCCAGCGCTTGGTGAACAGCGGATCGACCTGGCCCGTGAGTTTCAACAGGGTGGCGAAGAACTGCGGCTCGATGGCGCCGATCGAAATGAACTTGCCGTCGGCGCAGGCATAGGTGTCGTAGAACGGCGCGCCGCCGTCGAGCAGGTTGCCTTCGCGCTGGCCGCTCCAGCTGCCTGCGCTGCGCAGGCCGTACATCATGGCGCCGAGCAGCGCTGCGCCGTCGGTCATGGCGGCATCCACCACCTGGCCCTGCCCCGACTTGCGCGCCTCCAGCACCGCGCAGACGACACCGAAAGCCAGCATCATGCCGCCGCCGCCGAAGTCGCCCACCAGGTTCAGCGGCGGCGGCGGTGGGCTGTCGGCCCGCCCGGTCGAGTACAGCATGCCCGACAGGGCGACGTAATTGATGTCGTGCCCCGCCGCCTGTGCCAGCGGCCCGGTCTGGCCCCAGCCGGTGACGCGGCCATACACCAGCTTCGGGTTGCGCTCCAGGCAGTCGTCCGGGCCCAGCCCGAGGCGCTCCATCACACCCGGCCGGAAGCCTTCCAGCAGCACGTCGGCCCGTTCGATCAGCTTCATCGCCGCGCAGCGCCCGGCCGCATTCTTGAGGTCGAGCGCCAGCGAGCGGCGCCCGCGCGCCATCACGTCGTGGCGCGTGCCCAGCACCGGGTAGGGCGTGTCCGCGCCGCGACTGGCCCCGGCCTTCCTGTCGATGCGGATCACCTCCGCCCCCATGTCCGCCAGCATCATCGCGGCGAACGGGCAGGGGCCGATGCCCACCATCTCGACGACCCGCACTCCTGACAATGGTCCCGTCATGTTTTCAAGCTCCTTCAGAGAGAACGGGCGATGATTTCTTTCATGATCTCGTTGGCGCCGCCATAGATGCGCTGGACCCTGGCGTCCACGTACATCTGGGCGATCGGGTATTCCAGCATGTAGCCGTAGCCGCCGAACAGCTGCACGCACTGGTCCACCACCTTGCACTGCAGGTCCGAGATCCAGTATTTCGCCATCGAGGCGCGCACGGTGTCCATGCGCCCGGCCAGCATGTCTTCGATGCAGCGGTCGATGAAGATGCGCGCAACGGTCGCCTCGGTCTTGATCTCGGCCAGCACGAAGCGGGTGTTCTGCATCTCGATCAGGGCCTGGCCGAAGGCCTTGCGCTCGCGCGTGTGCTCGACCGTGAGCTGCAGGGCGCGCTCGATGGCGGCCACGCCGCACACCCCGAGGATGGTGCGCTCGTAGGGCAGCTCGGTCATGAGCTGGGCGAAGCCCCTGCCCTCCTCGCCTCCCAGCACGTTCGCCAAGGGGACGTGGGCTTCGTCGAAGAACAGCTCGCAGGTGTCCTGGCCCTTCTGCCCCACCTTCTCCAGGATGCGGCCGACGCGAAAGCCCGGGTTGTCCCTGGTTTCCAGCAGCAGCAGGGACACACCCTTGGCCCCGGCGGCCGGGTCGGTCTTGGCCACCACCAGGATCAGGTCGGCCATGTAGCCGTTCGAGATGAAGGTCTTGGAGCCGCTCACGCGGTAGCCATCCCGGCCGCGCACGGCCGTCGTACGGATGCCTTTCAGGTCCGAGCCGGCGCCCGGCTCGCTCATGGCGATCGCCGCGATCATCTCGCCGCTGGCCAGGCGCGGCAGGTATGTCCGCTTCTGCTCCTCGGTGCCCTGGTTCAGCAGGTAGTGCGCGACGATGGCGTGGACGTGGATCCCAAAGGCCGTATCGCCGCCATAGGACAGCTCTTCGAACACCACCGCCATGTGGGCGAAGCTGCCGCCGGCGCCGCCGTATTCTTCCGGGATGTCGGCCAGCAGCAGGCCCATCTCGCCGGCCTTGCGCCACAGGTCGCGGTCGACGTGCTGCTGCTCCCGCCAGGTCTGCTGGTGCGGCGTGATCTCGCCAGCCACGAAGCGGCGCACGGCGTCGCGAAACGCGTGCAGTTCCTCGTTCATCCAGGGGGACGTGATATCCATGCGCGCCCCCTCAGCCGTTGCGGTACATGGTGACGACACAGGCGCCGCCCAGGCCCAGGTTGTGCTGCAGCGCCACCCGCGCGCCCTCGACCTGGCGCGCCTGTGCGCTGCCGCGCAGCTGATGGGTCAGCTCGTAGCACTGGGCCAGGCCGGTGGCGCCCAGCGGGTGTCCTTTCGAGAGCAGGCCGCCGGAGGGGTTGGTGACGACCCGCCCGCCATAGGTGTTGTCGCCCTCGCGGATGAACTTGTCGGCGCCGCCTTCCGGGCACAGGCCCAGGGCTTCGTAGGTGATCAGTTCGTTGTGCGCGAAGCAGTCGTGCAGCTCGACCACGTCCAGGTCTTCCGGGCCCAGGCCGGACTGCTCGTAGACGTTTTGCGCGGCGGCGCGGCTCATGTCGTAGCCGACCAGGCGCATCATGTCGCCGGCCTCGAAGGTGTTCGGGCGGTCGGTGGTCATGGCCTGCGCGGCGATGTGGACGTCGTGGCGCAGGCCGTGGCGCAGCGCGAACTCGCCCGACACCAGCAGCGCCGCCGCGGCGCCGCAGGTCGGCGGGCAGGCCATCAGGCGCGTCATCACGCCCGGCCAGATCGCGGGGGCATCGAGTACGTCCTGGGCCGTGACTTCCTTGCGGAACAGCGCCAGCGGATTGTTCACGGCGTGGCGGCTGGCCTTGGCGCGGATGCGGGCAAAGGCTTCGAGCGGCGTGCCGTATTTGTCCATGTGCGCCAGGCCCGCGCCGCCGAAGTAGCGCAGCGCCAGCGGGATGTCCGGCTTGCCGACCAGGCGGTCGGTGACTTCGTCGAAGGCGTCGAAGGGCGTCGGGCGGTCGGTGAACACCGAGCCGAGGGCTCCGGGGCTCATCTGCTCGAAGCCGAGCACCAGCACGCACTCGGCGGCGCCGCTGGCGATCGCCTGGCGTCCGAGGAACAGCGCGGTCGAGCCGGTCGAGCAGTTGTTGTTGACGTTGACGATGGGGATGCCGCTCATGCCGACCGCGTACAGGGCCTTCTGGCCGCTGGTCGAGTCGCCGTAGACGTAGCCCGCATAGGCCTGCTCCACCTGGTCGTAGACGACGCCGGCATCTTCCAGCGCGGCGCGCGCCGCCTGCGCGCCCATCTCGTGGTAGGGGCTGCTCGCGCCCGGCTTGGCGAAGGGGATCATTCCCACACCGCTCACGTACACTTTCCTCATTACGTCTCCGTATTCTTGATTAGGTCGAGCGACCTACTATTGATCAATTATAGGTCAGTCGTACCATTAGCGGTATGCCTCTGCGATAATCGTGCGATGCCTCCCATTTCCGACGATTCGATCGATAACGCCTTGCGCAACAAGGCCTCCACCACGACCGAAAAGGGTTTTGGGCGCGCGGTCGAGATCCTGCTGGTGGCGCGCCGCCTGCTGGCCGCCGAGGGCTATGCCGGGCTGACGATGCGACGCGTGGCCCAGGAAGCCGGCATGAGCCTGTCGAACCTGCAGCATTACTACGGCAGCAAGGAGCAGTTGCTCGAAGCCCTGCTCCTGACCACGATGGACGAGTTCCAGGCCAAGATGGACCGGATCGCGGTGGCGATGGCCGGCCGGCCGCAGGTGGAGCGCTTCCTCAGCACGGTCGACATGTTCCTCGACGAGATCACCGAGCCCACCATGCATGCGATCTTCTTCGAGATCTGGGCGCTGGCCTCGCGCCATCCCTTCGCGTCCGGCCTGATGGGCAAGATGATGGGGCGCGAGCGCAAGGCGGTGTATGGCCTGATCCAGGGCCTGAACCCGGCCATCACCGAGGAGCAATACATGGAACGCGCGGTGCTGGTCGTGGCCCAGATCCAGGGGCTGATGCTGTTCCGGCTGGACCGCGTGGCGCGTCCGGAGCAGTACGCCGCGGTGCGCGCATCCCTGCACAAAGTGCTGCTATCGCTCGCAAGCGTGCCGTGATTTGCTGCCAACTGGCGCAAAGTCGCCCGTAAAAAATACCGATGAGCGACCCTCCGTCGCGTATACTGGAAGGCTTGTCAACCTGCCACGGAGGCCGCACGGATGCACCATGAACTCAGTCTGATCACCACCATTGCAGCCGCGCTGGGCTTCGGCCTCGTGTTCGGCATGCTCGCCATACGCCTGAAACTGCCTGCGCTGGTCGGCTACCTCGCCGCCGGCGTCCTGATCGGCCCCGCCACACCGGGTTTCGTCGCGGACGTAGCGCTGGCTTCCCAATTGGCGGAGATCGGGGTGATGTTGCTGATGTTCGGCGTGGGCCTGCACTTCTCGCTGGGCGACCTGCTCGACGTGAAGAAGATCGCCCTGCCCGGCGCGCTGCTGCAGATCGGCGTGGCCACGGTGATGGGCATCGGCCTGGCCCACTGGTGGGGCTGGGGCCTGGGTGCGGGACTGGTGTTCGGCCTGGCGCTGTCGGTGGCCAGTACCGTGGTGCTGCTGCGCGCTCTCGAGGCGCGCGGCGTGCTCGATTCCATGAACGGCCGCATCGCGGTGGGCTGGCTGGTGGTCGAGGACCTGGTGATGGTGCTGGTGCTGGTGATGTTGCCGGCCCTGGCCGGTCCGCTCGGCGGCAAGGGCGACGCCGGCGCCGAGCTGTGGCCGGCGCTGGGCAAGACCCTGCTGCAGGTGGGCGCCTTCGTCGCCTTCATGCTGGTGGTCGGGCGCAAGATCTTCCCGTGGTTCCTGTGGCGGGTCGCCAAGACCAATTCACGCGAGCTGTTCACGCTGTCCGTGATCGCCGCAGCGGTCGGCATCGCCTTCGCTTCGTCGGCACTGTTCGGCGTGTCGTTCGCGCTGGGCGCCTTCTTCGCGGGCATGGTGCTGCGCGAGTCCGAGCTGAGCCACCGCGCGGCGGAAGAATCGCTGCCGCTGCGCGACGCCTTCTCGGTGCTGTTCTTCGTCTCGGTCGGCATGCTGTTCGACCCGATGGTGCTGGTGCAGTATCCGCTGGAAGTGCTGGCGACCGTGGCGATCATCCTGTTCGGCAAATCGATCGCCGCCTTCGTGCTGGTGCTGGCGCTGCGCTATCCGATCAACACCGCCGTCACGGTCTCCGCCTCGTTGGCCCAGATCGGCGAATTCTCCTTCATCCTGGCGGCGCTGGGCATGCAGCTCGAACTGCTCCCCAGCCTGGGCCAGAACCTGATCCTGGCGGGCGCCATCATCTCGATCGCGGTCAACCCGCTGATGTTCAGCCTGGCCGCGCCGCTGGAGAAGTGGCTGCAATCCAAGCCGGAGCTGGCCCGCAAGCTGGAGCGTCCGGCCGACCCGCTGGCCGAGCTGCCGATGGAGACCGAGCGCGAGAAGCTGAGCGGCCAGGTGGTGCTGGTGGGCTTCGGCCGCGTCGGCCGCCGCATCGCCGACGACCTGGTGGCGCGCGGCGTGCACTTCGTGGTGGCGGAGCAGAACCGCGAGGTCGTCGAGCAGCTGCGCGGGCGCGGCATCCCGGCGGTGGCCGGCAATGCCGCCGAGCCGGCGGTGCTGATCCAGGCCCACATCACGCATGCGGCCCTCTTGGTAATCGCCACGCCCGACACCTTCCACGTGCGCCGGATGGTGGAGATCGCGCGCATGCTCAACCCCGCGGTCAAGGTGGTGGTGCGCTCGCATAACGAGGGCGAGGCCGCGCTGCTGCGCGAGGATACCGGCGGCAAGGTGTTCGTCGGCGAGCAGGAACTGGCGGCCAGCATGACGCGGCACGTGATGGAGACGCTCAAGGAGCGGGCGGCGGCGCATTAAGGCAGGTGTGCTTGTTTACTATGTGGGGCTAATTATTTTCTGGAAGAGTTTCGCATGCAACTTCTGCTGATGTACGACTTTGCCGGCGACGATCTCGCAGTGCGCCAAGTGCAATGAAATTCAAGATGGGCGCAGTGCCCGACCCCGACGATTTCAACCCGACCGCTCCCTGGCGCAAGCTCGATGAACCGCGCGCAGACAAGATCCAGCTGATCGGCGCACCGGTCGGCATGGGGGTGGCCGTGCTGTTGGCCGTGTTGTGGTACTGGCTCACGCCCATCACCGGCAAGCCGCAGGTGCCGCCGCTGTGGGAGGCGTTTGCGGCCATCGCCATCTTGATCGTGCTGCACGAAATGGTGCACGGCATGGCGCACCCGAAGGCCGGCCTGTCCGACGATTCGGTGTACGGCGTGTGGCCCTCGAAGGGCTTGTTTTACGCAATGTACCTCGGTGAGATGTCGCGCAACCGCTTCGTGGGGGTACTCCTGGCGCCGTTCCTGATCATCAGCGTGGCGCCCCTGGTAGTGTGCGCGCTGTGGTCAATTCGCTCCGACCTGGTCATGCTGGTGTCGCTCCTGAACGCGCTGTTCGCCTGCGTCGACCTGATCGGCGCCTGGCTCTTGATGACGCAGCTGCCTTCGAGCGCCATGGCGCGCAACAAGGGCTGGGAAACCTGGTGGCGCGAAGGCTGAGCGGCTGGACAAAAGCGGAGACCATGAAGTTATCTTCATGCACGCCACAGATCCGTACGCGCCTCCTTCCACCTTCTGCCCCTGACCGGACATCTGGCGCGCGACCTGAAAGCGATTGGAAAGTAGCGCCGGCGCCAATTGAATCCACGGTCGACTCCTGTCCTTCTGATAGCCTGTGATGTCTTGGCTCTGTGACCTGCTATGCTGATCTTGATGGAAGAGTTCGGCCAGACAGTCAACGGAGGAAGTAACATGAACGACCCAGGAAAAACTACGATCGCCGAGTTAGCCTTTGAACTTGGCAAAGTAACGAGACGCGCAATCGACAACACCGAAGGCAAGGCCAACCCGGCCGAACTGACGATGATCGCGAACAATCTACTTGAAGCAGGGCATGAGAAGGTTCCGAGCGAATTGCTCATGTTATTTGTAGCGGGCTTTGAAGAGGGAGACCCTCCCGAACGCCGTACCAATCTAACAAACCGTTAGTACCCCGTGCCGGGACGCTCCCTTCCCTTCCCGGCAGTTTTCGTTCCTTGTAGCCCCTGGCAAAGCCGGTGCACGGCAGCGCCGGCCGGCGTCACCCGGCTCCGGAATGCACGCAGCCCGCATCAGAATGGCAAATGCTGTGCCACCGGCTGCCGGCGGCCATCCTGCGCACGCCGACATAAAAAAACCCGCCAGCTTGCGCCAGGCGGGTTGAAGAACAGCAAGGAAAAACCTTGGGTACTCAGGCGGCCACCACTTCTTCCACGCACAGCTTGAGGTTCGCGTGGCGGCCGTGCAGCTGCGAATGGATCAGCTCGCTGCGCTCTTCGAGCAGCGCGAACACCGCATCTTTTGAGAGCACATACTCTTCCATCAGGGTGTCCTTGAGCGACTCGATCACCAGCTTGTAGTCGCGGATCGCGTTCAGGGTGTAGCTGTAGAGCTCGTCTGCCTTTTCTTCCACCAGGCGCAGCGTGTGCTCGCCGCCCATGTCCTTCTGCAGCTGCGAATAGTCCAGCTTCGAGCGCGAGTACATCGACAGGCGGCCGACCATCAGGTTCAGCATCTTGGTGATCTTCTCGATGTCGTTCTGGCTGCCCACCGAGATGCCGCGCGGGCCGTAGAACAGCTCTTCCGCCGCCACGCCGCCGTACAGGCCGATCACGTCGCGCTCCAGCTCTTCCAGGGTACGCAGCGACATATCCTGGCCCGACTGCAGCACGTAGCCCAGCGCGCCAATCTTCGACACCGCTTCGGTGCTGATCTTCAGCAGGTGCGACTTTTCCTTCACTTCGGCCAGGCTCATGCCAGCGCGCAGGTAGGGATCGATCTGCATGAAGAAGTGACCCAGTTCGTGCAGGGCGATGCGCTCGCGCTGCTTGGTCTTCTCGGCCGTGGTCGCGCGGTCGGTCAGGCCGATGGTGGCGCGCTCATAGGCACGGAACAGCAGGTTGGTGTTGATGATCGTCTTTTCCTGGATCGACAGCATCGACGCACGCTCGACCACGGTTTCCAGCAGCGCCGGGCTGAGGTTCTGCGTGATTTCCGCCACCTGGTCCAGGTTGGTGTCGGTCCAGTCGACCAGGCCGTCCTTCTTGCGCGCCAGAAAGCTGCGCAGCAATTCCTTGCGCTCGCCCTTGTTCGGCAGGCGGAAGTTGATCTTGACCGAGAAGCGGCGCAGCATCGCTTCGTCCATCTCGGTGTTCGAGTCGTCGAAGTTCGAGGCGACCACCCAGATCACGCCCTGGCCCTTGTCGCTCTTCACGCCGTCCAGCAGGCCCAGCAGGGTGTTGGCGGTGTCGTCTTCCCACTTCTTTTCGCTGCGGCCGCGCGGCATGAACAGGCTTTGCGCTTCATCCAGGAAGATGATGCACTTGCCCTTGGCGCAGGCCTTCTTGTACAGCGCGTTCAGCGCCTTCGAACCGCCGCCGACGTAGCCCGATTCCAGCGCCGAACCCGATGCCGAGATCAGCGGCATGTCCAGGCGCTTGGCCAGGTAGCCGACCAGCTTGGTCTTGCCGGTACCGGCCGGACCGGTCAGCATCACGTTGAACGGCTTGTCGATGTTGTGCGACTGGTATTCGTCGCGGTTGCGGATCATGTCTTCCAGGTGCAGGACTTCCTGCTTGATGTCGTCCATGCCGATCAGGTCGTCCATGCTGCCCTTGAGCTTGTCCGGGGTGATGACCGAGGCGCTCATGCCCATGCCCGGGACGCCGAACTTGAGCAGGTACAGCACCAGCAGCAGCACGCCGATGGTCAGGCCATAGTTCTTCAGGAAGGTGCCGGCAGTGTCGAGGGCGGTGGCGCCGTCGTCCATCACGGCCTTGTGTCTGGCCAGGTAGTCGTCCTTGGCGATCGAGTACGGGATCGCGTTCTTCAGCAGCACCTCGCGCTCGAGCGACAGGTGCGAGGTGCTCGGCACCTTGACCACGTGGATCGCCTCGGCGTCCTTGAACTTGTAGACGTAGCGCGGCGACTCCGACAGCGGCTTGGCGATCAGGAGGTATTCCAGGCGGCCCTTGTGCGCGGCCAGTTCGGTGATCTCGGCAATATTTTGCGACTGCACCACCGGATTCGGATCCTGCGGCACGGTCGATTTCCAGATTGTCACTGCCGCAATCACACCGAGCAGCACTGCCAGCGAAATGCGGACGTACACGCTCTTGAATGCGTTCTTGAAAGCAACCTGAAGTTGGGCGAAATTCGGCATCGTTTGATCTTTAAGCAAAGTTGTCGGACAGCGGTGCTTCTGGGGTGCCGTGCCGGCGTTGGTCTCTCGCGGGATCGGCGTGCGGCGCGTGGTGGCCGCTTTATGGTTCCAAACGTGTTCGTTTGGTATTGTTTTGATGCCCGAGGGCAATGGGATAAGGAGACTATACCTGTAAAAAAAACCGAGGTGTATACGGAGCGACGAAAAAAATAGCGATCGCAACGATAGTGAGTAAATAAATAATGAAATTTATTGGCAGATTATCAGCAAAAATTATCGAACTTTTAAATAAAAGCGATTTCTTTGCTAAAACAACATGCCATTCCGAGCATCCGCTTGCAATAATGTCAGGATGTCTGCGAGGCTAATCTGCGACACCGGGATTTCTTTGATTGATCGCAACATGCACTCATCTTTCATCAAACTGATGACTTCTTTGTGCAACTCAGCAATTCAATTGAGCGCAGCAATTTGTCCGCTTTTGATATGCTGATTTCACCGGAGTGCCGTGATGCGACCTGTCATATATGGGGCTGTCTCAGCCGGAAGCAAGTCGCCACGCAGGCAAGACCGGGCAAGAACACCAGTATCAGCAAGCGAGCAACATCAAGAGGAACGGCTATGAATAGATACGCATTGGCAGCAGCACTGGCGATCTGCCTCGGCAGTCCCGCGCAAGCTGCCCTGATCGACCTCTCTACCAGCAACCAGGCCATGGCGCGCGTACAGCAACCGGTACGCAACCTGGCGGTCACCCAGCGCCAGGACGTGGTGGCGCCGCCGGCGAACATGTCGGAGCTGCCCGAACCGGAAGTGTTCGCGATGATGTTGCTGGGGCTGATCCTGATCGGCTACAAGGCGGGGCGCGACAGTAGCGAGAAGTTCAAGTAGCCATCGGGGCCTGAACAAGCGCCTCTGTCCGGCCCCACTGGACACCGGCGCTCAGGCGCCATCGCACAGGGCCTGCAGTTTCAGCAGCGTGTTCCAGTTACGGGATGTGGTGCCATCCCCAAGAAGTTTCCCAAGAGACGTAGCCGCAGCGCTAAGCAACATCCCTTCCGGACACCAGACATAGGCAGCGTGCTCCCCCAGCGCGAGCCGCTCGCAGCCCCAGTCGCGGCTGTCGAGCGCAGCCAGCTTGTCGCGTTGTGCGGCCGCACCCAGCAGGAACACGATCAGGCGCGCGTGGTCGGTCGCCACATCGAGCAGCGGGTTGCCGTCGATGATCGCGCCCAGTTCCTCGCGGCCGAGCACGAACACGCGCGCGGCCACGCCGAGCCTGAGCACCAGCGCTTCCTCGATCGCCCCGGCGGCTTCCTGCGCCGTGGCGCCTTCCGCCCGGAACACGAGGTTGCCGCTGTTGAGCAGGCTGCGCACGCCGGTATAGCCCAGGCCTCCGACCAGCGTGCGCAGGTCGGCCATGGCAATGCGCTTGGCGCGTCCGACGTTAATTCCCTCGCAAGAATGCGATGTAGCAGGAGCTGTTCATGGGCGCGATCCTACCCGAGGCGACCCCGGCGTGGCGCAGTGCTCGAGCTTCGACGGACTCAGGCGAGACCTTCGGCGCGCAGCGCTTCCTGCACGGCCGGGATGGCGCCGATTCTCGCCTGGAAGGCCTGCAGGGCCGGCCAGTCGTCCAGGCTGAACCTGGCGAACAGCGCCCAGTTCAGCACGGTGAACAGGTAGGCGTCGGCGATGGTGAAGCCGCTCTCCATCAGGAAATCGCGGTTTGCCAGCTTGCCGGCCAGGTAATCCAGCGGACGCGCCAGCGCAGCCCACGCCGCGGCACGGCCCTCTTCGGTACAGCCCGGCGTAAACAGCGGCGTGAAGCGCTTGTGCACCTCGGTGGCGATATAGTTGAGCCATTCCATGACCTGGTAGCGCTCGAAGGTCCCGTAGGCCGGGGCCAGGTTCGCGCCAGGTGCCTGGTCGGCGACGTACTGCAGCAGGACCGCGGCTTCGGTGAGCACCCTGCCGTCGTCCAGTTGCAGGGCCGGCAGCGCGCCCTTGTCATTGATCTCGCGGTAGTCGCCGCCGCTGGCGATGGCCTTGGTCTTCATGTTCACGCGCTCGACCGAGAACGGCAGGCCGGCAGCGATCAGCGCGATGTGCGGCGCCAGCGAACACACGCCTGGACTGATATAGAGCTTCATCGTTTTCCTTTCATGATGGGGGCGACACGGTCGCGAATTGCAAGCGTACAACATTTCTCAATACCTGCTGCGGGAATGCCACAAAGCTGTGCCAGGCCGGGCGGCGCCCCCACCCCCGGTGTTAAGATCGTCCAAGTTATTGGAAGCAGGAAAGAACAGGAGAAAGAATGAGCGATAGCTACGAACTGGTGCCGCTGGCGCACCTGTATCCGGGCATGGTGCTCGCCGATGCGCTGCTCGATGCGCACGGAAACGTGCTGCTGGCCGAAGGCGCGGTGCTGGGCGAGGCGACCATCCTGTCGCTGTCCCGGCACGGCGTTGGCGCGGCCCCGATCCGCCGCGCTGCCCCCTCGAGCGAGCCGGACCCGGGCGCGGTGCAGGCGCGGCTGGACCATCTGTTCCGCCGCAACGACCGCGACGACCACGCGGACTGGGCCACCGGCCTGCTGCGCCGCTACGTCGAGGATTACCGCCTGCGGCGCGAGGTGGCGCCATGAACGCACACCTTGAACAGGGCGACGGGATCGACAGCGCGGACATCCTGGGCGGCGTCGAGGACCTGCCCTCGCTGCCGGCCGTGGTCATGGAACTGCTCGGCAGCCTCGACCAGGAAGACCTCGACATCGCCGTGCTGGCGAAGAAGGTAGCGAACGATCCGGCGCTGACGGCCAAGACCCTGCGCCTGGCCAACTCCTCGGCCTTCGGCCTGCAGGTGAAGGCGACCACGATCCAGCAGGCCATGACCTACCTCGGCTTCGAGGCCACGCGCAACCTGATCACCACGGCAGCCCTGACCGGCTGCTTCCCGGCCGGGCGCTGCCCGAGCTTCAACGACAAGGCCTTCTGGCGCCACTCGATCGCCACCGCCGCCTGCGCCCGCGCGCTGGCGCGCCGGGTTCGCTTCAATGCGGACTACGCCTTCACCGCCGGCCTCCTGCACGACATCGGGCGGCTGGTGCTGGTGTCGCGTTTCCCCGAGCGCTACCAGGCGGTGCTGTCGCTGCGCGACAAACTTGACGGAGAGCTGATCGATGCCGAACGCGCCCTGCTGGGCGTGGACCACGTCGACGCCGGCGTGGCGCTGGCGGCGCACTGGAATTTCTCGGACACCATGCGCCAGGCGATCGCTTACCACCACACGCCGGAAGCTGCGGGCGCCGGTTTCCTGGCGACGATCGTGCACGTGGCGAGCGCGGTCGTGCATGCGCTGGACCTGGCCGGGAATCCGGACGAGCTGGTGCCGCGCGTGTCCTCGGTGGCCTGGACGGCGCTGGGCATGGCGGAAGAAGCGTGGCTGCAGGTCTTCCATGAAACCGAACTGCAGTACGAGGAGATGTCGGCCATCCTGATGGCCTGACGGAAACGGGAATAGCGCAGATGGGCTGCGCGAAAGCCGGTCGAACCGGCGCGGCACAACGCTCAGGGCGAGGTGCCGCAGCCCGCTGGCACCGAAGGCATGACAGGCGCGGCCGTCATGCCCACGGCATCAGTGAGCATAATTGCCGGTCGACGGATTTGCTTCGTTACCTTGCTGCTGTTGCTGAGGCTGTTGCTGCTGTTGCTGCTGGGCTGCCGCTGCGGCGGCTGCCTGGGCTGCCTTCTCTTCTGGCTTCGGGCGGCCTTGTGCGTCCGAGAGGCGATACTTGGTGCGGCGGTCGCCCATCAGGTCGCGCAGGTCACGGATGCTCATGCCGGTCACTTCGTGCATGCGGATCAACAGCGAAGCGCCGACCGGCAGGCGGTGGTGACGGATTTTGCTGATGACTGGCGGCGCAACTTCGAGCATGCGCGACAGCGCGGCGTCGTTCTTCAGCTGCATTTTACCGAGCAGGATGTCCAGCAGATGGTTCGGGTTGTAGCTTTCCTGCGAAGACAGAGCATGATGCTGTTGTGCCATGATGTTTACCTCTTCAGTTTGGTTAAAATAGTTCCTTTACGAACTTTTGTTAAAGACTACATTTCGTCAACATAAGTTCCGGACTACCTTCAGGAAATTAAACAGGTCGAGCCTGAAGAACTCCTTAAGACATGTATCGAATTGCATACTCCCGCGTACCCTCTCCGCATGCGCACTTGTCTTTCAAACAAATTATCAGGCTCATACGTCCACAGTACATCCGAGCGGCGCATGTGACTCATTGTCAGAAATCAAGCTATCGTGCGGAAAGCTTGTCACATAGGCATTTCAGCACATGGGGATTATTTGTGGCGCACGCAAGAGATTTCTGCAATAAATTTTCCTAGTTATAAGTTGAGTCGAAGCTGTTGATTTACAAGAAGAAAGAATCGATTCCAACATGATCATTTTCAAGGAACCGAGGGCTTTTGCTCATCATCTCACATTTAACAATCTGAGCAGCTTTGCAACGACTTTAGGTTAAGAAACCTATCGTTCCCTGTGGCATTAAAATGCAGGCGCACATCGCCATTCAGGGGGTTCAAACGATTTACGCTAAACTGAGCTCCTGTTTTTGCCAAAGCATTCGCTCCTCTTTCAATACAGCATTCCATGCAGAAAAAAGTATTCATCAAGACCTTCGGCTGCCAGATGAACGAATACGATTCGGACAAGATGGCGGACGTCCTCGGTGCATCCGATGGGCTGGTCCGTACCGACTCGCCCGAAGACGCCGACGTCATCCTGCTCAACACCTGCTCGGTGCGCGAAAAAGCGCAAGAGAAAGTGTTCTCCGACCTGGGCCGCTTCAAGGCGCTCAAGCGCGACAAGCCGGACCTGGTGATCGGCGTGGGCGGCTGCGTGGCTTCGCAGGAAGGGGAAGCCATCGTCAAGCGTGCGCCGCACGTGGACGTGGTGTTCGGACCGCAGACCCTGCACCGCCTGCCGCAGCTGATCCGCGAGCGCCGCCATAGCGGCAGCGCCCAGGTCGACATCAGCTTCCCGGAAATCGAGAAATTCGACCACTTGCCGCCCGCCAAGGTGGAAGGTCCGGTCGCTTACGTGTCGATCATGGAAGGCTGCAGCAAGTACTGCAGCTACTGCGTGGTGCCCTACACCCGCGGCGAGGAAGTCTCGCGTCCCTTCGAGGACGTGCTGACCGAGTGCGCCGGCCTGGCCGCCCAGGGCGTGAAGGAAATCATGCTGCTGGGCCAGAACGTGAATGCCTACCGCGGCGCCATGGAAGCTGGAGAGATTGCCGACTTCGCGCTGCTGCTGGAATACATCGCCGATATTCCCGGCGTCGAGCGCCTGCGTTACGTCACCAGCCACCCGAAGGAATTCACCCAGCGCCTGATCGACGCCTACGCGAAGATCCCGCAGCTGGTGAACCACATCTACCTGCCGGTGCAGCACGGCTCCGACCGCGTGCTCGGCGCCATGAAGCGCGGCTATACCGCCCTCGAATACAAGTCGATCATCCGCCGCATCCGCGCGGTGCGCCCGGAAATGGCCTTCTCGTCCGACTTCATCGTCGGCTTCCCCGGCGAAACCGACGCCGATTTCGAGGCCATGATGAAACTGGTCGAGGACGTCGGTTTCGACAACAGCTTCAGCTTCATCTTCAGCAAGCGCCCGGGCACCCCGGCCGCCAACCTCGAGGACGACACTCCGCATGAAGTAAAACTGAGTCGCCTGCAGCGTTTGCAGGCCTTGATTGATGCGAATACGCGCAAATATAGTGCGGCAATGGTCGGCAGCGTCCAGCGCGTGCTGGTCGAAGGCCCGTCCAAGAAACACCCGGAACAGCTGCAAGGCCGTACCGAAAACAATCGCGTGGTCAACTTCAGCGCAGACGACGGTCTCGAGCTGCTTGGGCAACTGGTCGACGTGCGCATCGTGACCAGCCACGATTATTTCCTCAGCGGCGAACTCGTCGCCAACCTAGACACGATTGCCAAAGCCAGTTGAAAAACACACCCACCCAGCCTTCGTACTTCATCCCCGAGCCGCTCGACAACACGCGGCTTGCCCACCTGTGCGGCCCACTGGACGAGAACCTGCGCCAGATCTCGGCCGCGCTTGACGTCACCATCTTCCGGCGCGGCGAGAAATTCATCGTCAGCGGCAGCAATGCCGAGCGCGCGGTCGAACTGCTGGAGCGCTTCTACGCGGTCGCCAACAAGGTCGTGCCGATCGAGGAAGTGCAGCTGGCCCTGGTGGAACAGCGCTCCGGCCTGAAGCCGCGTGCACCGGGCGAAGCCGAAGCGCCGGAAGCAGCGGCCAAGGACGACGAGGACGGCAGCGCGGCCGCCGGCGCGGAAGAACTGTCCGAACTGGTCAGCCCGACACTGAAGACCCGCCGCAGCGACCTGCGCGGCCGCACCCCGCACCAGATCCAGTACCTGCGGTCCGTGCTCGAGCACGACATCAGCTTCGGGGTCGGCCCGGCCGGCACCGGCAAGACCTATCTTGCGGTGGCCTGCGCCGTGGACGCGCTGGAACGCGACGCGGTCAAGCGCATCATCCTGACCCGTCCCGCGGTGGAAGCGGGCGAGCGCCTCGGCTTCCTGCCGGGCGACCTGAGCCAGAAAGTCGACCCCTACCTGCGCCCGCTGTACGACGCGCTGTACGACCTGCTCGGCTTCGATCGCACCCAGAAGCTGTTCGAGAAGCAGGTGATCGAGATCGCCCCGCTGGCCTACATGCGCGGGCGCACGCTGAACCACGCCTTCGTGATCCTGGACGAAGCCCAGAACACGACGGTCGAGCAGATGAAGATGTTCCTGACCCGCATCGGCTTCGGCAGCAAGGCCGTGATCACCGGCGACGTCACCCAGGTCGACCTGCACAAGTCGCAGCGCTCCGGCCTGGTCGACGCCATCCACGTGCTGAAGAACGTACGCGGCATTGCCTTCACCCACTTCGCGAGCGAAGACGTGGTGCGCCACCCGGTGGTGGCGCGCATCATCGACGCCTACGAGAAAAACTCCTCGATCGAGGAACTGGCCGCCCTCCCCAAACCGACCCCTGTGAAAAATGCAAGAAAAAAAACATAAGCTCGACCTCGAAGTCCAGTATCCCGACACCCGCCTCGAAAAGGAGATCACCGAGGAAATGCTGCAGCGCTGGGTGGAAGCCGCCCTGCTCGGCCCGGCCGAACTGTCGATCCGCTTCGTCGATGCCGAGGAAGGCCTGGCCCTGAACCGCCAGTACCGCGGCAAGGACTATGCGACCAACGTGCTGACCTTCGCCTACAACGAAGGCGAGGAACTGGGCGAGGACGACCCGACCCAGGCCGACATCATCCTGTGCACCGACGTCCTGCTGCGCGAGGCCGAGGAGCAGAAGAAGACGGTCGAGGAACACGCGGCCCACCTGGTGGTGCACGGCGTCCTGCACGCCCAGGGCTACGACCACGAGCACGATGAGGAAGCCGACGAGATGGAGCAGTTCGAGCGCGACATCATGGAAGTGCTCGGCTATCCGGACCCGTACTCGGACTGAAAAATGGGGCGGGACCGATCCCGCCCTTTCCGTACGTCAACATGCCGTCATCGGCGCGCATGATGGGCCTTTCGCCCTTTTGGTGTATCCTATACCCATCGCAACAACGGCTTCACGCCAAACTATGCCCGAGTATCCCAGTGACGTCCGATCGGACGTCAAACCCCACCGGTCGCTGTTCGAACGGCTGACCGCACTCATCTCCCCCGAGCCTGAAAACCGCGCAGAACTCCTCGAAGTCCTGCACGAAGCCCACGAACGCAAGCTGATCGACGCCGACGCACTCTCGATGATCGAGGGCGTGTTCCAGGTCTCCGACCTGTCCGTGCGCGACATCATGGTGCCGCGTTCGCAAATGGACGTGATCGACATTACCGATCCGATCGAGCAGTGGCTGCCGATCGTGCTCGAGACCCAGCACTCGCGTTTCCCCGCCATCGAGGGCGAGCGCGACAAGGTGGTCGGCATCCTGCTGGCCAAGGACCTGCTGCGCTACTACGCCGAGGACTCCTTCGACGTGCGCAAGATGCTGCGCCCGGCGATCTTCATCCCGGAATCGAAGCGCCTGAACGTGCTGCTGCGCGACTTCCGCGCCAACCACAACCACATGGCCATCGTCGTCGACGAGTACAGCGGCGTGGCCGGCCTGATCACCATCGAGGACGTGCTCGAGCAGATCGTCGGCGACATCGAGGACGAATACGACTTCGACGAGGACGAAGACAACATCCTGTCGATCAAGGAAGGCCAGCTGGGTCCCCGCTGGCGCGTCAAGGCGCTGACCGAGATCGAGCAGTTCAACGAAGAAGTCGGCGCCGACCTGCCCGAAGACGATGCCGACACCATCGGCGGCCTGGTCGCCAGCCACCTCGGGCGCATGCCGCACAAGGGCGAAGTGTTCGACCTCCAGAACCTGCGCTTCGAAGTGCTGCGCGCCGACGCGCGCCAGATCCACGTGCTGCTGGTCGAGAAGCTGCCTTACGCCGAAGACGACCGCGACTGATGCTGCGTCGCCGTACCCAGCCCGGATCGCCGGACCGTTCCACTGCCACTGACCCGGCAAACCGCGGCGCCAGGCCTTCTCCGAAGGCCCTGGTGCTGATGGCGCTGGCCGGCGCTACCTCGCTGCTGTCCTTCCAGCCCTTCGGCTGGTGGCCGCTGCAGTTCCTGTCCCTTGCCTACTTCTTCTACCAGGTCGGCATGGGGACCTCGCCGCGGCGCGGCGTGTGGCTGGGCTGGGCCTTCGGTTTCGGCTGGTCGGTGGCCGGCATGCACTGGCTGTACATCGCCGTCACCCGCTTCGGCGGCCTGCCCGCCATCCTGGGGGCGATCGCGATCGCCCTGCTCGGCCTGTACATGGGCCTGTTCGGCGCCTTCGCCGGCGGCGCCGCCAGCTGGCTGCGCCGCAAGTGGTCGCTGCCGGTGAGCGCCTTCGTGCTGCTGGTGCTGCCCGCCGTGTGGGGCGTATCGGAATGGATGCGCGGCTGGATCTTCACCGGTTTCCCGTGGGCGGCCTCGGGCTATGCCCACAATGTTTCGCCGCTCGCCGGCTACGCGCCGATCGTCGGCGTCTACGGCCTCGGCGTGCTGGCCGCCCTGTGCGCCGGCTGCCTGGTGATGCTGACCCAGCGCGCGCGCTGGCCGGCCATCGGCCTGCTTGCGGCCGTGATGGCGGCCGGCTTCGGCCTGAAGCAGGTCAGCTGGACCCAGGAGGTGGGACAGCCGGTGACGGTGCGCCTGCTGCAGGGCGACGTGCGGCAGGACCAGAAATTCGACGCGGCCTACCTGTTCGAGATCATCGAGCGCTACCAGGCGATGATCACGGCGGCCCCGGCCGACCTGATCGCCACGCCGGAGACCGCGATCCCCGTCACGCCGCAGCAGCTTCCCGACGGCTACCTGGATGCGCTGCAGGGCTTTGCCCGGCAGACCCGCAGCCACCTGATGATCGGCATTCCGACCCTGAGCCACGAGGGCCGCTACGCCAACAGCGTGATCGCGCTCGATCCGCGCAGCGCGGCAGGCACGCAAGGCTACCTCTACAACAAGTTCCACCTGGTGCCCTTCGGCGAATTCATCCCGCCGGGCTTCCGCTGGTTCACCGACCTGATGAGCATCCCGCTGGGCGACCAGACCCGCGGCGAGCCCTTGCAGGCGCCCTTCCCGGTCAAGGACCAGCTGGTGCTGCCCAACATCTGCTACGAGGACGCCTTCGGTGAAGAGATCGCGGCCCAGCTGCGCAATGCCGCCAAGCCGGCGACGCTGCTGCTGAACGTGTCGAACCTGGCCTGGTACGGCGAATCGGTGGCGATCCCGCAGCACCTGCAGATCTCGCAGATGCGCGCCATCGAGACCGGCCGCCCGATGCTGCGCTCGACCAACAACGGCGCCACCGCCATCATCGACGGCCGCGGCAACGTCGTGCAGCGCCTGCCCTTCTACGAGCGCGGCGTGCTGGCGGCCACGGTGCGCGGCACCGAAGGCCTGACCCCGTACGTCCGCGCCGGCAACCTGGCTTTCCTGGCGCTCGGCGGCCTGATGCTCCTCGGCGCATGGATCGCCGGCCGCTACCGCAATCGGGTTTCGTAGGGTGGACGGCTCCGCCGTCCACCCTACAAAAACCCCACCAATTCGTACTGCTGAGTTGAATCGCTCCCCAGCCTACCGGTAAAACTTAGTAGAATTGGTCATTTGGCAAATTTACCGTGACCGCGGCAGGCAATGCCGCAGCGCCCCACATATTGCTCACATCCGATGCTCACATTCCAACAAATCATCCTCACCCTGCAGACCTACTGGGACAAGCAGGGTTGCGCACTGCTGCAGCCCTATGACATGGAAGTCGGCGCAGGCACCTTCCACACCGGCACCTTCCTGCGCGCGATCGGCCCGGAGCCGTGGCGCGCCGCCTACGTGCAGCCGTCGCGCCGCCCGAAGGACGGCCGCTACGGCGAGAACCCGAACCGCCTGCAGCACTACTACCAGTACCAGGTGGTGCTCAAACCCGCGCCGGAGAACATCCTCGACCTCTACCTCGGCTCGCTCGAGGCCCTGGGCCTGGACCTGAAGAAGAACGACGTGCGCTTCGTCGAAGACGACTGGGAAAGCCCGACCCTGGGCGCCTGGGGCCTGGGCTGGGAAGTCTGGCTGAACGGCATGGAAGTCACCCAGTTCACCTACTTCCAGCAGGTCGGCGGCCTCGATTGCAAGCCGGTGCTGGGCGAGATCACCTACGGCATCGAGCGCCTGGCCATGTACCTGCAGGGCGTCGAGAACGTGTACGACCTGGTGTGGACCGAGTGGGAAGAAAATGGCGTCAAGAAAACCCTGTCCTACGGCGACGTCTTCCACCAGAACGAAGTCGAGCAGTCGACCTACAACTTCGAGCATGCGAATACCGAGCTGCTGTTCCAGGCCTTCAGCAACCACGAAGCCGAGGCCAAGCGCCTGGTCGAGCTGCAGCTGACGCTGCCGGCCTACGAGCAGATCATGAAGGCTTCGCACAGCTTCAACATGCTGGATGCGCGCGGCGCCATCTCGGTGACCGAGCGCGCCGCCTACATCGGCCGCGTGCGCACCCTGTCGCGCCTGGTGGCCCAGGCCTACTACGACTCGCGCGAGAAGCTCGGCTTCCCGATGCTTCCAGGTGCCGACAAGGCTGCTGCTTAAAGAAGAACAGAACAAACCATGAACCAGACTCTCCTCGTCGAAATCCAGACCGAAGAACTGCCGCCGAAAGCGCTCGTCAAGCTGGGCGCCGCCTTTGCGAACGGCATCGCCAACGGCCTGAAGGCACGCGACTTTCTTGAGCTTGATAGCGTCGTCACGTCCCACGCCACCCCGCGCCGCCTGGCGGTCACGATCACCAATGTGCGCGGCACCTCGCCCGACAAATCGATCCGCGAAAAGGTGCTGCCGGTCTCAGTCGCCCTGGACAAGGACGGCAACCCGAGCGCGCCGCTTGGCAAGAAGCTGGCCGCGCTGGGCTTCCCCGACCTGAAGATCAGCGACCTCGAACGCGCCCAGGACGGCAAGGCCGAATCCTTCTTCTACACCTATACCGCCAGCGGCAGCCAGCTCGCGGGCGCCCTGCAGGACGTCCTGCAGGAGACCGTCAGCAAGCTGCCGATCCCGAAGGTCATGAGCTACCAGCGCCCGAGCGGCGACACGGTGCACTTCGTGCGCCCGGTGCACCTGCTGCTTGCCCTGCATGGCGAAGAGGTGCTGCCGCTGACGCTGCTGGGCCTCGAAGCCGGCCGCCACACCATGGGCCACCGCTTCCTGTCGCACGGCGGCCAGATCGCCATCCCGCACGCCGACCAGTACGCGCACGTGCTGGAAAGCGAAGGCAAGGTGCTGTCGAGCGCCGAAGCCCGCAAGGAAAGCATCCGCAAGCAGCTGCTCGACAAGGCAGGCGCCGACCAGGTCCTGATGCCGGAATCGCTGCTCGACGAAGTGGCCGCGCTGGTGGAATGGCCGGTGGTCTACGAATGCCGCTTTGAGGAAGAATTCCTGGCGGTGCCGCAGGAATGCCTGATCCTGACGATGCAGACCAATCAGAAGTATTTCGCGCTGACGGATAGCACGGGCAAGCTGCGCTCGCGCTTCCTGATCGTCTCGAACCTGGCAACCGATGACCCGTCGGCCATCATCGGCGGCAACGAGCGCGTGGTGCGCCCGCGCCTGTCGGACGCCAAGTTCTTCTTCGAGCAGGACAAGAAGAAGACCCTGGAATCGCGTCTGCCGCTGCTGGAGAACGTGGTCTATCACAACAAGCTCGGCACCCAGCTCGAGCGCAGCGAGCGCGTCACGATCCTGGCAAGCAGCATCGCGCGCCGCCTGGGCTACGACGTGCCGCTGGCCGAACGCGGCGCACGGCTGGCCAAGGCCGACCTGCTGACCGACATGGTCGGCGAGTTCCCTGAACTGCAGGGCATCATGGGCACCTATTACGCGCGCCACGACGGCGAGCACGAGGAAGTCGCCCTGGCCGCCTCCGAGCACTACCAGCCGCGCTTCGCCGGCGATGCGCTCCCCTCGACCAATACCGGCCTGGTGGCCGCGCTGGCCGACAAGCTGGAAACCCTGGTCGGCATCTGGGCCATCGGCCTGCAGCCGACCGGCGAGAAGGATCCGTTCGCGCTGCGCCGCCACGCCCTGGGCGTGATGCGCATGCTGGTCGAGAAGCGCCTGCCGCTGTCGATTTCCGAGCTGCTGGCTGCAGCGGCCGGCGTGTTCGAAGGCCAGGCGGCGTTCAAGGACCCGCGTACCGAAGTCACCGTGTTCATGCTGGACCGCCTGCGCGGCATGCTGCGCGAGCGCGGCTTCTCGCCGAACGAGGTCGAGGCCGTGCTGGCCCAGAACCCGGACCGCGTCGACGACGTGGTCCAGCGCCTGGAAGCGGTGCAGGCCTTCGCGGCCCTGCCGGAATCGAGCTCGCTGGCCGCCGCCAACAAGCGCATCACCAACATCCTCAAGAAGAACGAGGACGCCATGCCGGCCGACGCGTCGGTCAGGCAGGAGCTGCTGGTCGAGCCGGCGGAAAGCGCGCTGGCCGCCAAGATGACCGCGCTCGAGGGCGAAGTCACCAGCGCGTTCGAGAAGAGCGACTTCACCGGCGCCCTCAAGACGCTGGCGCTGATGAAGGATGAAGTCGACGCCTTCTTCAACGACGTCATGGTGATGGCGGACGACGTTAACCTGCGCAACAACCGCCTGGCGCTGCTGTCGCAGCTGCACGGCATGATGAACCGCGTGGCCGACATCTCCAAGCTCGCGGCATAAGGCCTTATCATGAAACTCATCATCCTCGACCGGGATGGGGTCATCAACCACGATTCGCCGGACTTCATCAAGTCGCCGGCGGAGTGGATCCCCATTCCCGGCTCGCTGGAAGCGATCGCCCGCCTGAACCAGGCGGGTTACCGGGTCGTGATCGCCTCGAACCAGTCGGGCATCGCGCGCGAACTGTTCGACATCACGACCCTGAACGCGATCCACCAGAAACTGCATGCCAGCGCCCAGCTGGTCGGCGCCGACATCGACGCCATCTTCTTCTGCCCGCATGCGGCGGCCGACAACTGCGACTGCCGCAAGCCCAAGGCCGGCATGTTCGAAGAGATCAGCAAGCGCTACAAGCTGAGCCTGAAGGGCGTGCCCACCGTGGGCGACTCGCTGCGCGACCTGCAGGCCGGCTTCAAGTTGGGCTGTGTGCCCTACCTGGTCCTGACCGGCAAGGGCGAGAAGACGCAGCAGACCGGCGGCCTGCCGCCCGGCACCCAGGTATTCCCCGACCTCGCGTCGATGGTGAACGCCTTCCTCAAGACCGCGGCACAGCGGTCCGAGTAAATAAGTAAGCTATAACATCCAGAACCAGTCCATTGTCCGGAGCCCCTTTGCATACCCTCAGCTTGTTCCTGCGTTCCCTGCTCTTCAAGATCGTCATGATCGTGGCCACCGTGGTGTGGGCCTGTGTATGCTTCCTGGCGGCGCCGCTGCCCTACAACAAGCGCTTCTGGGTGACCTCGCGCTGGAACGTCTTCATCATCTGGTGTGCGAAGGTCATCTGCGGCATCCGCTACGAGTTCAAGGGCTACGAGAACCTGCCGGACGGCCCGGCCATCATCCTGTCCAAGCACCAGTCGGCGTGGGAGACCATCTTCCTGCTGCCGAACCTCACCCGGCCGCTGGTCTACGTCTTCAAGAAGGAGATCCTCTACATCCCCTTCTTCGGCTGGGGCATGGCGCTGCTGCGCATGATCCCGATCGACCGCAAGCAGGGCAAGAACGCGTTCGCCCAGGTGGTCAGGCACGGCCGCCGGCGCCTGGCCGATGGCCAGTGGATCATCATGTTCCCGGAAGGGACGCGCATCCCGGTCGGCCAGAAAGGCAAGTACAAGAGCGGCGGTACGCGCCTGGCTGTCGAAACCCAAACCGTGGTCGTGCCGATCGCGCATAATTCAGGTGAGTGCTGGCCGAAGAATTCCTTCCTGAAGCGCCCCGGCCTGATCACGGTCTCGATCGGCAAGCCGATTTCGCCGGACAATCACACCCCCGACAGCATGATGCAAGAGGTCGAAAATTGGATAGAATCCGAAATGCGCGTTATCTCGCCCCACGTCTACAGAGGTGGCTGAGCGACGTCAGCGCCCAGATCAGGAATTCGAAACCGCAGCAACTTATGACCTCTTCCAGGATCGACGGGCACCAGCTGGAACTGTTTGCACAGGAATTCTTCGCGGCGCTCAAGCCTTCGGATAAACCGGCCCCGCCCTCGCAGCCTCTCTTCAAGGCGCCGCCCCCGGCGCCGCGCCACCTCATACCGAGTCCGCCCGTCGCCGAGGGCGAGCCGCCGCTCAAGCGCATCGTCCTCGGGTCCCATACGGTCGATTACGCCCTGCGGCGCTCGACGCGCCGCTCGATCGGCTTCATGATCGACGACGACGGCCTGCGCGTGACCGCCCCGCGCCGCTGCACGCAAATCGACATCGACAACGCGATCCGCGCCAAGCAGCGCTGGATCCTCACCAAGCTGCTGGAACGCGGCGAGCGCCGCGCCCAACGCCAGGAACGTGCACCGGTCGAATGGAAGGACGGCGCCCGCCTGCCCTACCTGGGCGGCGAGATCACCCTGCGCCTGGAAGAAGCGGCGCGCAGCCACTGCCAGTACGACGCGGCGAACCGCGAGCTATGGATCGGCGTAGTGCCAGGCCTGTCGGAATGGCAGTTGAAGGAACGCGTCAAGCTGTGGTTCCAGGCCGAGGCGAAACGGCTGTTCAAGGAGCGCCTGGATTTCTTCGCGCCGCAGCTGAACGTGGCCTACAAGGCCTTCGCTCTGTCTTCGGCCGGCACGCGCTGGGGTTCGTGCACGATCGAGGGGAATATCCGCCTGAACTGGCGGCTGGTCCACTATCCCGCGTCGCTGGTCGACTACGTGGTGGTGCACGAACTGGCGCACCTGCGCGAGATGAACCACAGTCCGCGTTTCTGGGCGACCGTGGCCGAGGTGTATCCGGATTACGACGGGGCGCGGCTGGCGCTCAAGAAGCGGTCGCTCGAGATGCCGGTGCTGTTCGCGGATTGATTCGCGGCGCTGGATTCGACGTGATCGTAGGGTGGACGGCTTCGCCGTCCGCGCGTTCAACCGACCTCGGTGAAACCGCGCTGCATCATTTCAACGGGAATCTGAACGCGCGTACGGCGAAGCCGTACACCCTACAACAACGCATCGCGGCGTGCCGCGGCCAGCTCCCGCATCGCGGCCTCCTGCGCCTCCGACAGCGCCCGATACGGAATCGGCAAGGTCCCGCGCTTCAGCACCATCATGAACCCGCGCGAATAGGTGCGCACGCCGATCACGTCTTCCCACCCGATCAGGGTCACGCCCCCGCTGGTGCGCACGATGCCGTGCTGGTCGATGGTGAATTCATAGGTGCGCCGGCCGCGGCCGAGCATGACGAAATGGAGGGCGGCCCCCAGGGTGCTTTTCAGGCGAAGGTAGAGGCTGGCTGGCCAGCGGATGCGCCGGCGGCGGATCAGGAAACCGCCGTGCTGCCACATGAAGCTGATGTATTCACCCAGCGTGTAGCGCACGAAGAAATGCAGTTCGGATAAGGGAACGGGAGGCGCAGCGGATGGCGCCGGGATATCCACCGGGCCGTCACTCACAGGCATGTGCAACAGCTTGTCGTCGGCCTGCTGTTGTAACGGCATGGCGGCAGGTTGATTGCTGCTCATTGTGTCACTAAGCGGCCTCGGGTGATTAAACGACAACATAGCGCATCCCCTGGTTATTATCCGAGCTCGAACCGGAATGGTAGCAAAACCTACCGGATAAGTCGTCGCAGGAGTTCAACAGTGCGCAGGGTGGCGCCGCGGTGGCGGCCCGCGAACGCGAGCGCATGCGCGCCCATGCCAAGGCGGGCAGCCTCGTCTTCCAGCAGGCGCAGCGCGGCCGCGATCAAGGCGTCGGCGTCAAGCACGCGCAGGGCGGCGCCATCCGCCACCGCTTCCTCGGTCGCCTGGGCGAAGTTGAAGGTGTGCTCGCCCACCAGCACCGGCTTGCCCAGGGCGCAGGCTTCGATCAGGTTCTGCCCGCCCAGCGGCATCAGGCTGCCGCCGATGAAGGCGCAGTCGCAGGCGGCGTAATAGGCGAACATCTCGCCCATCGAGTCGCCCAGCAGCACGTCGGCGCTCCCCATACCCGCTTCCAGGCGCGAGCGCCGCTGTACCGACAGGCCGCGCGCCGCGGCCAGTTTCTCGACTTCGTCGAAGCGCTGCGGATGGCGCGGCACGATCGCCAGCAGCGCATTCGCCGGCTTGTCCGCCGCACGCTGCCAGGCGTCCAGGATCAGGGCTTCCTCGCCCTCGCGCGTGCTGGCGCACAGGAACACAGGACGCGCGCCGAACTGCGCGCGCAGCCAGGCGCCCTTCTCCAGCGCCGTCTGCGGCGGCACCACGTCGAACTTGATGCTGCCGGTAACCGCCACCTGCGGCGCGCCCAGCGAACGGATGCGCCCGGCGTCAGCCTCGGTCTGCGCCGCCACCAGCGTGATAGCCCGCGCCGCATCCGTCATCAGGGCGCCCATCTTCTGCCCGCGCCCCAGCGAGCGTTCCGACAGGCGCGCATTGACCAGCGCCACCGGCACCCCGGCCGAGGCGCAGCCTTCGACCAAGTTCGGCCACACCTCGGTCTCCATCAGGATGCACACGCGCGGCTGGAAGCGGCGCAGGAAGCGTCCCACCATGAAACCGGTGTCGTAAGGCAGGTAGGACTGCACCAGGCGCTCGCCATGGTGGCCGAACAGGGACTTGCCGGTTGCGCGGCCGGTCGGCGTCATGTGGGTCAGCAGAATGCGGGAATCGGGATACGCGGCGAGCAGCGCCTCGACCAGCGGTTCGCTGGCGCGGGTTTCGCCGACCGAGACGGCGTGCACCCACAGGGTCATGCGCGCCGATGGGGGCGCAGCGGGAAAGCCCAGGCGCTCGGCCCAGTGGGCGCGGTAGCCGGGCTCCTTGCGCCCGCGCCACCACAGGCGCCCGAACACGAGCGGCAGCGCCAGCCACCAGGCCAGCGAATACAGCCACCGCTTCACACGGCCTCCAGCAGGCGGCGCGCGGCGGCGATGACTTCAGGCGCGGACGGCGGCGATTGCATGTCGCCGAGGTTGACGATCCGATCCGACCAGTTGCCCTCGGTCTTCCACTTCGGCGAATCGCAGTAGATCTCGACCGTCGGGCGGACAAAGGCGGCGGCGATATGGGTCAGGCCGGTGTCCACGCCCACCGCGAGGCGCGCATGCTGGGCCAGGGCCACCGCGTCCATCATCGACAGCTTCGGCAGCACGCGCGCATTCGGCAGGCCGGCGGCCATGGCTTCGGCCTCCTGCTGTTCCTGGGGCGAGCCCCAGGGCAGCAGCACCGGCATCGGCGCCAGGGCGCGGCCGAGTTCGATCCAGTTCTCGCGCGACCAGCGCTTGGCGTCGCGCGCGGTGCCGTGGAAGAACACGGCATAGTCTTCAGGCGGCAGGAAGCCCGGACGCGACGCTGCCTGCGGCGCAGGCAGGCCGAAATCCGGCGCATGGTCGACCGTGTAGCCGAACGCGGCGCCGGCGACCATGCGTCCGCGCGCCACCGCGTGGGTACGCGGATTCAGCGGGATGCTGTCGGTGTGGAAGATGCGCGAGATACCCTCGTAGCCCGAGCCTTCGCTGCCGTTGGCCAGGCCGACCTTCCGGCCGCCCTTGCGCACGCGCGCAGCGCCCATGATGACGCCGGTCTTGAGCAGGCCCTGGGTGTCGAACACATAGTCGTATTCCTCCTCGCGCAGGGTACGGAAGAAGGCCTTGATCTCGGCCCGGGTTTCCGCCTTGCCGAGGCCCTTGCGCCAGCGGCGCAGCGCCCAGGGGATGATTTTGCGGACGTGCGGATTCAGGCGCACCAGGCTGGTGTAGCCTTCTTCCACCACCCAGTCGATGGTGGCGCCCGGATGGTGGCGCAGGATGTCGGCCACCATCGGCAGGTTATGCAGCACGTCGCCCAGCGACGACACGCGCACCAGCAGGATCTTCAAGCGCAAGTCCTTAGAACGGCAGTTCGGCGTCCGGCTTGGCCGCCAGGATCACGGTCTTGAACTCGGCCTGGATGCGTGCCAGGGCTTCCGGGTTCTCGCCTTCGAAGCGCAGGACCACCACCGGGGTGGTGTTCGAGGAGCGCGCCAGGCCGAAGCCGTCCGGGTACTCCACGCGCAGGCCGTCGATGCCGTTGATCTTTTCCGAGGTCGGGAAAGTCGCGTTGGCGCGCAGGCTGTCGATCAGGGCGAAGTTCTCGCCCTCCTTCAGGTGCAGGTGCAGCTCCGGGGTGCTGCTGGCGATCGGCAGGCTGTTCAGCAGCCTGGAAGGGTCCTGCTCTTTCGTCAGGATCTCGAGCATGCGCGCGCCGGCGTACAGGCCGTCGTCGAAGCCGTACCAGCGGTCCTTGAAGAAGATGTGGCCGCTCATCTCGCCGCCCAGCGGGGCGCCGGTTTCCTTCAGCTTGGCCTTGACCAGTGAGTGGCCGGTCTTCCACATCAGCGGGCGGCCGCCGGCATGCTCGATCCAGGGAGCGAGGTGGCGGGTGCACTTGACGTCGTACAGGATCTCGGCGCCCGGATTGCGCGACAGGACGTCGCTGGCGAACAGCATCATCTGGCGGTCCGGGAAGATGATCTGGCCATCCTTGGTGACGATGCCGAGACGGTCGCCGTCGCCATCGAAGGCCAGGCCAATCTCGGCGTCGGTGTCCTGCAGCGCCTTGATGAGGTCCTGCAGGTTCTCCGGGTGCGCCGGGTCCGGGTGGTGGTTCGGGAAGTGGCCGTCCACTTCGCAGAACAGTTCGACCACTTCGCAGCCCATGCCGCGATACAGGTCGCCGGCAAAGGCGCCGGCCACGCCGTTGCCGCAATCGACCGCGATCTTGATCGGGCGCGCGATCTTGACGTCGCCAATGATGCGCTCGAGGTAGGCGGCGCGGATATCGTGGGTGCCGTAGGCGCCGCGCTGTTCCGCGACGCTGCCGTCGTAGGCTGCGATGCTGTCGTGCAGGGCCAGGATGGCCTCGCCGTAGATCGCCTCGCCCGCCATGACCATCTTGAAGCCATTGTAGTCCGGCGGATTGTGGCTGCCGGTGACCATGATGCCCGAACGGGTGTCGAGCACGTTGGTGGCGAAGTAGACCATCGGGGTGGCGACCATGCCGAGGTCGATCACGTCCACGCCGGCGTCGCGCAGGCCTTCGCCCAGGGCGGCGGCCAGGCCGGGACCCGACAGGCGGCCGTCGCGGCCGATCACGACCTTGCGCTCTCCCTTCGCCAGGGCGGCGGCGCCGAATGCGCGGCCGATGTGGCGTGCAATGCCTTCGTCCAGCGTCTTGTCGATGACGCCGCGAATGTCATAGGCCTTGAAGATCGTTTTCGAGAGAGCAAGCATGATGTCCTTGGAAAGCTGGGGCGCGGGCATACGAAAGCAGCCGGAGGACGCGGCAGGCGTCGGCGCCGAATTATCGGATGAGAGTTAGAGGAATGACAAATGCAGCTATTGTAGCGGCAAGCGGCGTCCGTTGGGAAACGGACGGACCGCTCGCGCTGGTCCTGCCAGGGCCGGGAAGTCCGGCCAGAAAAACTTAGACGCGCAGCTTGTCGAGCGACTTGCCGCCTTCGACCCATTCCTTGACCCATTTCGGCTGGCGGCCGCGGCCGGTCCACTGCTGCGATGCATTGTCCGGATGGCGATAACGCACGGCCACCGAATTGCCCTTGGTCGCATTGCCGCGGCCGCCGGTTGCCAGCAGGTCCTTGAGGGGCACGCCAACACTCTGCGCGATCGCCAGAATCTGTTCGCGCGCCTTTTGCACTTCCTGGACTTCGCGCTTCTTCATCTCCTGCTTGATTTGTTCCTGCAGGTTGCGCAAATCGCCTACGGACATATTGGACAGATCCATCGTCGTTCCCTCTTGAATGAAAGGTTGAAATTAAAGCTTGTACGGCACGGCGAGATACTCACCAATTGTCGCAATATACTAACATTAATGACTTAATTGCGCTTTTTCTTTTGTAAGAAAAGCCAGCGTGGCGACTTAAATCGAACAATACGCACATATAACCAGAGGTAGCTGATTATAAACAACAAACTGAAGAAGATGAGCACACTGGTGTTTTTCCAGAACACGGTTGCCGGAATGACGGCCATCAGGGAAAACAGCCATAAATAAGGCGAGGTGCGCGCGTTCCGTTTCATCAGTGCGCGCGCCTCGCGCGGCCCCACCGTCCATTGCACGATACGCCGGAATATCAAACTATGCAGGTGAATTCCGTCCGGCAGTGCCGGTGATTTACCGCGCACGAACATGCGGCGGTAAGCGGAGAATATCGTTTCGAATGCGGGATAAATCAGCAGCAGCGCGGCGTACCAGGTGGACACGCCGGGATTGCGCATCACCAGCAGCAGCGCCAGTTCGCCGAGCATGAAACCGATGAAGTAGGCGCCGCCGTCGCCAAGGAAAATCAGGCCCACCGGGTAATTCCAGATCAGGAAGCCCGCAGTGGCGCCGGCCACGATCAGTGCGGTCACCAGCACCACCATGTCCCCCACCTGCAGCGCCACATAGGCCAGCGACAGCAGCATGCAAATGCTGACCATGCTGGCCAGGCCATTGAAGCCGTCGATGATATTCACGGCATTCGCGATGCCCGCCACCGCGAGCACCGTGAGCGGCAGCACCACCAGATCCCATTGCAGCGGCAGCGCGCCCCAGGGCAGGTCGAGGCGCACCAGTTTCGCATCGAGCAGGTAATAGGCGAACAGCGCGGCAAGCATCGTGAGCAGCAGCCGGCGCGCCGGTGAAACGCGGCCGGTATAGTCTTCGACGATACCGCCGGCCATGGCAATGAAGGCGCATCCGAGCAGGGGCGCGATCCATGCGCCGAGCGCCGGTTCGCGCATCGTCGACATCGCGGCGGTGAATAAGACGGCGAGAAAGATTGGCACCCCGCCGATGCGCGCAACCAGATGCGCGTGGAACTTCTGCACGCCGCCATAATCGGTATCGAGCGCAAAACCATTGCGCTTCGCATACTTAATCACCAGCAGGGTGAGCACTGCACAGGATACGAAACCGACGAAAAAGGAGAACATTTTATTATTCTTTCGGTGCACACTGTAAGTCGTTTCCGCGTCGACCCTGCGGAAAAAAACACCGCACTCTTATCGTGGGAATGGTGGCCCATTGTACCGGAATAGAAGAGGCGCTCCGGAGCCGAATGCGATTCCGCACGGCGTCGTTCGATTGCATCAAATTCGCGTTAGTTCGATTGCGCGCACGTGTTCCGTATTCGCCTGCGTTTCACCGTGCCGATGCGGCCACCGGCGAAATCATTTAGTATCCCCACAGCGGTCCTGTTCCGCCTCTGCTCCACCACTTCGATAAGAACAACATGAGAACCTACGCCATCGGCGACCTGCAGGGCTGCGCCCACGAAGCCCGACTCCTGATCGACCGCATCGTCGACGACGCGCACCAGCATGGACAAACGCAGCCGCGCATCCTGTTCGTGGGCGACCTGATCAACCGCGGTCCGGATTCGCTGACCGCACTGCGCCGCATGAAGGCGCTGTCCGACGAGAACCCCGGCCGCATCGAAGCGCTGCTCGGCAACCATGACCTGCACCTGATCGCGGTGGCAGTCGGCGCGCAGCGCGCCAGCCGTTCCGACACGCTCGACGAGATCCTGGCCGCACCCGACCGCGATGAACTCATCGGGTGGCTGCGCCGGCGTCCGCTGGCGATGTTCCTTGACGCGCACCTGCTGGTGCACGCCGGCGTCGCGCCGCAATGGACCGCGGCGCAGACGATGGCGCTGGCGCACGAGGTCGAAGCCGTGCTGCGCGGCGACGGCTGGATCGATTTCCTGGGCCAGATGTACGGGAACGAGCCGAACCAGTGGGACGACAGCCTGACCGGGATCGCGCGCCTGCGCTGCATCGTCAACGCGCTCACGCGCATGCGCCTGTGCGCGCCGGACGGGAGCATGGATTTCCTGCACAAGGAAAGCGAGAGCGGGCCGGAAGGCTCCGGCCTGCTGCCCTGGTTCGACCTGCCGCAGCGGGCGACGGCCGACGTGACCGTGGTGTTCGGGCACTGGTCGGCACTGGGGCTGGTGCTGCGGCCCAACCTGGTGGGACTCGACAGCGGCTGCGTGTGGGGCGGGAAGCTGACGGCGGTGTGCCTGGACGACCGCTCGCTGCTGCAGGTGGATTGTCCCGAGTACCGGGAGCACAGCGGCAAGAAATGACATGGCCGGCGGGGCCGGCCATGCGAGGGATCAGCGGTGCAGCTGGCTCAGGTCGCGCACCGCGCCGCGGTCCGCCGAGGTCGTGAGCGCCGCATACGCCTGCAGCGCCTGCGACACGTAGCGCTCGCGCGCCACCGGCTTCCACGCATCGCGGCCGCGCTCTTCCATCTTCCCGCGCCGGTGCGCCAGCTCTTCGAAGCTCACGCGCAGGTTGATGGTACGCGCGGGGATGTCGATGTCGATGATGTCACCCTCCTCCACCAGCCCGATCGCGCCGCCTTCCGCCGCTTCCGGCGAGGCGTGGCCGATCACCAGGCCCGAGGAGCCGCCCGAGAAGCGCCCGTCGGTGAACAGCGCGCAGGCCTTGCCGAGGCCCTTGGACTTGATGTACGAGGTCGGGTACAGCATCTCCTGCATGCCCGGCCCGCCCTTCGGGCCTTCGTAGCGGATGATGACCACGTCGCCGGCGTGGACCGTGTCGCCCAGGATGCCTTCCACCGCCGCGTCCTGGCTTTCGAACACGCGCGCCTTGCCGCTGAACTTGAGGATGCTCTCGTCCACGCCCGCCGTCTTCACGATGCAGCCCTTCTCGGCGATGTTGCCGTACAGGACAGCCAGGCCGCCGTCCTGCGAATAGGCGTGCTCGCGGTCGCGGATGCAACCCGTGCTGCGATCGAGGTCGTTCGCATCGAAGCGCTCGGACTGCGAGAACGCGACCTGGGTCGGCACGCCGCCCGGCGCTGCGCGGAACAGCTGGTGCACGCCTGGATCGTCGCTGCGCTTGATGTCGTACTTCTCGATCGCCTCACCCATGGTCGGGCTGTGCACGGTCGGCAGCGAGGTGTCGAGCAGGCCGGCGCGCGCCAGCTCGCCCAGGATGGAGATGATGCCGCCGGCGCGGTGGACGTCCTCGATGTGGTACTTGTCGGTCATCGGCGCCACCTTGCACAGGCAGGGCACCTTGCGCGAGATGCGGTCGATGTCGGCCATGGTGAAGTCCACCCCCGCCTCGTGCGCCGCCGCCAGCAGGTGCAGCACGGTGTTGGTGGAGCCGCCCATCGAGACGTCCAGCGCCATCGCGTTTTCCCAGGCGGCCTTGGTGGCGATCGAGCGCGGCAGCACCGAGTAGTCGTCCTGTTCGTAGTGGCGCTTGGCGATTTCCACGATCAGGCGGCCGGCGCGCAGGAACAGTTCCTTGCGGTCGGCATGGGTGGCGACGATGGTGCCGTTGCCCGGCAGCGACAGGCCCAGCGCCTCGGTCAGGCAGTTCATCGAGTTCGCGGTGAACATGCCCGAGCAGGAGCCGCAGGTCGGGCAGGCCGAGCGTTCGATCTCGGCAACGTCGGCATCGGACACCGTGCTGTCGCCGGCCTTGATCATGGCGTCGACCAGGTCCAGCTTGATCACCTTGCGGTCATTGTTGACCACCTTGACCACCTTGCCCGCTTCCATCGGGCCGCCGGAGACGAACACCACCGGGATGTTCAGGCGCATCGCGGCCATCAGCATGCCCGGGGTGATCTTGTCGCAGTTCGAGATGCAGACCATGGCGTCGGCGCAGTGGGCGTTGACCATGTACTCGACCGAGTCGGCGATCAGGTCGCGCGAAGGCAGCGAGTACAGCATGCCGCCGTGGCCCATGGCGATGCCGTCGTCGACCGCGATGGTATTGAATTCCTTGGCCACGCCGCCGCTGGCTTCGATCTCGCGCGCCACCAGCTGGCCCAGGTCCTTCAGGTGCACGTGGCCGGGCACGAACTGGGTGAAGGAGTTGACCACCGCAATGATCGGTTTCTCGAAGTCGCCGTCCTTCATGCCGGTGGCGCGCCACAGGGCACGGGCGCCGGCCATGTTGCGGCCCTGGGTGGTGGTGCGGGAACGGTAAGTCGGCATCGTGGTCTCCTGGGACAGCGTATAGGTAAGGCACCAGCGTGCCGCCTTGGCTGTGAGTTGTCCAATATATGATTTATTGCTCTGTGATACGTTTTACATATCACCGCGCAATGCTGCGCCGACCGCCTCCTGCGCGGACTCGGCCAGCTCGCGGCGGTGCGCCCCTGTTGCATCGATCGGCGCCAGCGGCTGCAGGCGCGCGATCACCGGCTTGCCTTCCAGGATCGTGAACAGGCTGTCCACAAAAGTGGTGTCGCCGGTATAGTCGACCGAGCGGTGGAAGGCCCCCTGCCCATCCACATAGGACAGCGCATACGGCTGCACCGCCACCTTGGCATCGATGGCGGCCTCGAACAGGTTGGCGTGGAAAGGCAGCACCTCGCCCTGCCTGGACGTGGTCCCTTCGGGGAAGAAGGCGACACGCTGCCCTTCCTGCAATACCGTGACCAGGCCCTTGAAGATGTGGCGCAGCTCGCGCCGGTTGCCGCGCGCGATGAACACCGTGCCCGCGGCGGCGGCCAGCCAGCCGAGCACCGGCCAGGCGCGGATCTCGGCCTTGGCCACGAAACGGCAGGGATGAAGGGCGTTGATGACGAAGATGTCGAGCCAGGAGACGTGGTTGGCCACGATCAGCGCATGGTCGAGCACGGGCGCTCCGGGCATCTGCTCGACGCTGACGCGGCACAGGCCGAGAAGTTGTCGCGACCAGCGCCGCGTGAGGCGCTCGCGCGTGCCTGGCGAGACCAGCGGAAACACCAAGGCGCAGGTCGCCAGGCCCGCCACCAGGTGGACCGCGACGCGCGCCAGGCGCAGGGCAAGCCTGATCTTCACAATGAAGCGTCGAACCGCCCGTCCAGCTCAGCGCTGGAACGCCATGCGGCCGCGCACGAGCGTTGCACGCACCTGCCCGGCCAGCTCAAAGCCGAGGAAAGGCGTGTGCTTGCCCTGGCTCGCCAGGGCCTTGCGCTCGACCTTCCAGCGGGCGTCCGGATCGAACAGCACCACGTCGGCCGCCGCGCCCACCGACAGCGTGCCGGCGGGCAGGCCGGCGATGCGCGCCGGCTCCGACGTTACCTTGGCCAGCGCCTGGGCCAGCGCGTCCTTGCCATCCCGGTCCTCCACCCACTTCAGGGTCAGGGCCAGCAGCAGCTCCAGGCCGGTCGCGCCCGGGGTCGCTTCAGCGAAGGGCAGCAGCTTCTCGTCCTCGTCCACCGGGGTGTGGTCGGAGCAGACCGCATCCACGGTGCCGTCCAGCAGGGCGCTGCGGATCGCGTCGCGGTCGCGCTGGCTGCGCAGCGGCGGGTTGAAGCGCGCATTCGGGTCGAAGAAGCCGATGTCGGCGTCGGTCATGTGCAGGTGGTGCACGCCGACGTCGCAGGTAACGCTCAGGCCTTCCTTCTTGGCGCCGGCCACCAGCGCCAAACCGGCTGCGGAGGACATGCGGCACAGGTGCACGCGGGCGCCGGTGGCGCGCATCAGCTCGAAGATGGTGTGCAGGGCGATGGTTTCCGACATGACGGGCACGCCCGACAGGCCCAGACGCGAGGCCAACGGGCCGCTGTGGGCCACGCCGCCGCGGCCGATGTGGGCGTCCTGCGGGCGCAGCCACACGGTGTAGCCGAAGGTCTTGGCATACTGCATGGCGCGCAGCAGCACGGTGGTGTCCAGCACCGGCACCTCGGCCTGCGAGAAGCCGATGCAGCCGGCTTCGGTCAGCTCGGCCATTTCGGTGAGCGCCTGGCCCTTCAGGCCCATGGTCAGCGCGCCCAGCGGGTGCACGTTGGCCTGGTCGAGGATGCGCGCGCGGTGCTTGAGCATCTCCACCAGGCCCGGCTCGTCCAGCACCGGGTCGGTGTCCGGCGGGCAGACCAGGGTGGTCACGCCGCCCTGCATCGCCGCCTGCATTTCGGATTCCAGCGTCGCCTTGTATTCGTAGCCCGGCTCGCGCAGGCGCGCGGACAGGTCGACCAGGCCGGGAGCGACCACCAGGCCGCTGGCATCGATGGTCTGGTCGGCGCTGAAGCCGTCGGGGGCCTTGCCGAGGGCGGCGATCTTGCCGTCGGCGATGAACAGGTCCGTGACCTGGTCGATATTGTTTGCCGGGTCGATGATTCGCCCGTTCTTGATGTGGTAGTTCATCCGTGGGTTCCCGCCAAAATGCTCATCACTGCCATGCGTACCGCAATGCCGAAGGTCACCTGCGGCAGGATCACCGCCTGGCTGCCGTCGGCCACCGCCGAGTCGATCTCGACGCCGCGGTTCATCGGGCCCGGGTGCATCACGATCGCATCCGGCTTGGCCAGCGCCAGGCGTTCCGGGGTCAGGCCGTAGCTCTTGAAGTACTCCTGCGCCGAAGGCAGCAGCGCGCCGCTCATGCGTTCGTTCTGCAGGCGCAGCATGATGATGACGTCGACGTCCTTCAGGCCCTCGTCCATGTTGGTGAAGGTGCGCACGCCCATTTCGGCCAGGCCGCCCGGCAGCAGCGTATGCGGGCCGATGGCGCGCACTTCCGGCACGCCCAGGGTGGTCAGCGCGTGGATGTCCGAGCGCGCCACGCGGCTGTGCAGGATGTCGCCGACGATCGCCACCCGCAGGTTGGTGAAGTCCTTCTTGTAGTGGCGGATCGTGTACATGTCGAGCAGGCCCTGGGTCGGGTGCGCGTGGCGGCCGTCGCCGGCGTTCACGACGTGCACGTGCGACTGCCCGGTCTCGACCAGGTGCTTTGCGATCAGGTAGGGCGCGCCCGACTGCGCGTGGCGCACCACGAACATGTCGGCGTGCATGGCCGACAGGTTGTCGATGGTGTCGAGCAGCGACTCGCCCTTGCTGGCCGACGAGGCCTGGATGTTCAGGTTGATGACGTCAGCCGACAGGCGCTTGGCGGCGATCTCGAAGGTGGTGCGGGTGCGCGTGCTGTTTTCGAAGAACAGGTTGAACACGCTCTTGCCGCGCATCAGCGGCACCTTCTTGACCTCGCGGTCGGAAATGCCCACGAAGCTCGATGCGGTGTCGAGGATGTGGTTGACGACCGACTTGGGCAGGCCCTCAATGGAGAGCAGGTGCTGCAGCTCCCCGTTCTTGTTCAGTTGCGGGTTAAGAAAGATCTTGGACATTGTCTTCTTCAATGGTCAGCGAAAGTTGGCCGGCGTCGTCGCGCTGCAGGCACAGCGACTGCTGAGGCGCCAGCTCGGCGCGGGTGCCGACGTAGTCGGGCGCCACCGGCAGCTCGCGTCCGCCGCGGTCGGCCAGGGCCGCCAGGCGGATGCAGGCCGGGCGACCGTAGTCGAACAGCACGTTGATCGCGGCGCGCACGGTGCGGCCGGTCTGCAGCACGTCGTCCACCAGCACCACCGTCGCGCCGTCGACCGGGAAGCGGATGTGGGTCGGCTTCACGTCCGGGTGCAGGCCCTTCTTGGCGTAGTCGTCGCGGTAGAACGAGACGTCGATGGTGCCGAAGCGGCCAGTCAGGTCGAGGTCGCGCGCGAGGCGTTCGGCCAGCCAGGCGCCGCCCGAGTGGATGCCGACGATGGCGGCGTCGGGCACGCCGTCCAGGCCGGCGCGGACCTGGCCCAGCAGCTCGCGGTACAGCGCTTCCGCATCGTAGTCTTGATTAGATGTTGGCATGAGCGTCAAAGTATTGTTGCAAAATGATGGCGGCCGCCTTGGCGTCGATGATCTCGCCGCGCCGTTGCGGGATGACAGCGGACGAATAGCGCTCGTCGACGAGTTCGACGGGCAGGTTGAAGCGGCCGTGGAGCTGGTTGGCGAAGCGCCGGCTGCGCAGGGTCATGTCGTGCTCGGCGCCGTCGGGATGGCGCGGCTCGCCGACCACGAGGCGGGCCGGCTTCCATTCGTTGATGAGCTCGCCGATGACCTGGAAACGGGTGGCGTTGTCGACCGCCTTGATGACGGTCAAGGGCTGGGCTTGGCCCGTGAGGGTGTTGCCCATGGCAATGCCGATACGTTTGACCCCGAAGTCAAATCCAAAAACGATATCAACCACAAGCCATCTCGACCACGCGAGCCCTTTCTTTATGCATGGCCGGCTTCAGTAGCAAGCATCAAGGGATCGATTCCCAGCAATTTGATGGCGGCGGTGTAGCGTTCCTCGATCGGCAGGTCGAACAGGACCTTGGCGTCGGCGCCCACGGTGAGCCAGCCGTTGCGCGAGAGTTCTTCCTCGAGCTGTCCCGGGCTCCAGCCGGCATAGCCGATCGAGACCAGCATGCGGGCCGGGCCGGAGCCGCTGGCGACGGCTTCCAGCACGTCGATCGAGGTGGTGAAGGCGACGTCGTCGGTGACGGAGAGCGAGGACGAAAAGCGTCCGCCCGGCGAATGCAGCACGAAGCCGCGGTCGTCCTGCACCGGGCCGCCGAACATGATGGGCTGGTCCACCACCGAGGAGCGCAAGCCCGGGGCGAGCTTCAGGTCGACGCGGTCGAACAGGACTTCCATCGTCATGTCGGTCGGCTTGTTGATGACCACGCCAAGCACGCCCTTCTCGTTGTGCTCGCAGACATAGACGACGGTGCCGCCGAAGATCGGATCCTGGATCGAGGGCATTGCGATCAAGAAATGGTTGGCGAGGTTCAGCCCTGAAGAAGCCGGGCTGATCTTACCGAGCGTTTCACTTTGTTCCGGTGGCATGCCGGGCATCGGTAGAGTGCTGCCAACTTTGCTTTTTTTCATACGCTTACTCTCACATGGGCCCACTCAGGTTTGACCGCGAAGTGTCCACAAAACAACGTTACGCTTTTCGATAGTTTACACCGAATCGCTCCGGAGCCGATGGAAGCGGCCCGATAGGCCCTCGATGCATACCCTGAAAAGTCCGCCAGGCCGACCCGGATCTGTCCCGCCCAGCTGCAAACGCAGTCCTGTTAGGAGGAATCCTACCCAGTAAAATCGGCCGCCACCTTGACCCTGCACACGATGATGAATATGAGCAACTCCCTGGTCTGGTTCCGGCGTGACTTGCGGGCATTCGACCATGCCGCCCTTCACCAGGCCTTGACCTCGTCTAATTGTGTGTACTGCGTTTTCGTGTATGACAGCGACATTCTCGACCCGCTGCCGCGCGATGACCGCCGTGTGCGGTTCATCCACGCCAGCCTGGCCAGCCTTGAGGCCGAGCTGCGTCGGCTCGGCGCTTATTTGATCGTGCGGCAGGGCCGCCCTCTTGAAGTGGTCCCGGCGCTCGCCACCGAATTGGGTGTCGACGCGGTGTTCGTATGTGCCGATTATGAACCCGAGGCGGTGGATCGCGACGCACGGATGAAAGCCCGCCTGGCGGCCGATGGTAGGAAATTTCTGAGCTTCAAGGACCAGGTCGTCTTCGAACAGGACGAGGTGCTGACCTTGGCCAAGGGACCGTTCTCGGTGTTCACTCCCTACAAGAACGCCTGGCTCAAGCGCCTGGCCGGCATGCCCGAGGCGCTGGCGGCGTATCCGGTCGATCCGTATGCGCAGGCCTTCGCGCCCGCGCCGCTTGAGGCGCCGCCCCTGCCCTCGCTGGCCGAGATCGGCTTCGAAGCGGGCGAGCCGCCGCTGCCGGCCGGCATGGAGGGCGCCGAGGAACTGTTCGAAGGCTTCATCGCGCACATTGCCGATTACGGCCGGGCGCGCGATTTCCCCTCGGAGGACGGCACCTCGCGCCTGTCCACCCACCTGCGCTTCGGCACCACCTCGATCCGCCACCTGGTGCGCACGGCGCGCCAGATGATCGAGAACGGCGCCGGCGGCTCCGGCGCCTCGGTGTGGCTGTCGGAACTCATCTGGCGCGATTTCTATTCGATGATCCTGGCGCGCCACCCGCACGTGGTCACGCGCTCGTTCAAGCCGGCCTTCGATGCGCTGGCCTGGGAAACGGGAGAGGAGGCCGATGCGCTGTTCGCGGCCTGGTGCGAGGGACGCACCGGCTATCCGCTGGTGGACGCGGCGATGGCGCAACTCAACCGCACGGGCTTCATGCACAACCGGCTGCGCATGGTGACGGCCAGCTTCCTCACCAAGGACCTCGGGATCGACTGGCGGCGCGGGGAACGCTATTTCGCGCTCAAGCTGAACGACTACGAGCTGGCCTCGAACAACGGCGGCTGGCAGTGGGCGGCGTCGACCGGCTGCGACGCGCAGCCGTGGTTCCGGATCTTCAATCCGGTGGCGCAGTCGCAGCGTTTCGATGCGCACGGGGAGTTCATTCGCGAGTGGGTGCCGGCCTTGGAACGATTGGGCGCGAAGGAGATTCATGCGCCCTGGCTGGTCGATGCGGAGGTGCTGGCGGAACGCGGCGTGGTGCTCGGAAGGGATTATCCGCTGCCGGTGGTCGAGCATGACGCAGCGCGGAAGCGGACGCTGGAGAGGTTTGCGGTGGTAAAGAAGGCTAGCGGCTGATCATGCAAAACTGGGTTCCCGCCTTCGCCGGAAGTCGTAGGCGCCAGTGGCGCGTACGACGGTCTTTAGGGTAGCGCTACTAAGCTTGCCAACTATATTCGTTAGCTTCAAAACCGTCATCCCCGCGTAGGCGGGGATCCAAGTTCGCTCCGCAGCCTTCAGCTCCTCACTTTATTCAGCAAACTCTCGATCGCCGCCAGCAGCACCGGCTCCTGGTAGGGCTTGCCGAAGTAGGCATTCACGCCCAGCCCCAGCGCCACATTACGGTGCTTGTCCGCCGTCCGCGAGGTGATCATGATGATCGGAATCGCCCTGGTCGCCTCCCTGCTGCGCAGCTCGCGCGTCAGGTCGAAGCCATCCATGCGCGGCATCTCGATATCCACCAGCATCAAGTCCGGCCGCTGCCCCTCGATCTGCTCGAGGGCGTCGACGCCGTCCTTGGCCAGCATCACCCGGTAGCCCTCGCGCTCCAGCAGGCGCTGGGTCACGCGGCGCACGGTGATCGAGTCGTCCACCACCATGATGGCCGGTTTCTGTTCCGGCTGCGCCTCTTCGACGCCGGCCGCTGGCAACGCCGCGGGCCGCTGGGCCAGCGCCACCGGATCGAGGATCAGCACGATCTCGCCCGTGCCCAGCACCGTGGCGCCGGCGATGCCCGGCAGCTTCGAGAGCTGCGGGCCGATGTTCTTGACCACCACTTCGCGGTTGCCCAGCACCTCGTCCACGCGCAGCGCGATGCGCCCGCCGGCGCCGTGCACGACCAGCACCGGGTTCAGGCGCTGCAGCGCGCCGCCCTTGCCTTCGCCCAGCAGCACGGCGAGCGTGTGCAGGGCGTGCGGCTGGCCGGCCACGGCGATCGCGCCGGCAGCCTGCGCCGCGCCCAGTTCGGCATCGCGCACCTGTAGCACCTGCTCGACCAGGGTCGCCGGCAAGGCATGGGTGCGCCCGCCGCTCGCGACCAGCACCACCTGGGCCACCGCCAGCGTCAGGGGCAGGTGGATGGCGAAGCGCGTGCCCTTGCCTGGCTCGGTCGAGACCAGCACGCGGCCGCCCAGCGCCTGCGCCTCGGAGCGCACCACGTCCATGCCGACGCCGCGTCCGGCCAGCTCGGTGAGCGTGTCGGCGGTCGAGAAGCCCGGCTCGAAAATCAGTTCGGCCGCTTCCTGGTCGTTCACGACCTGGTCCGGCCCCAGCAGGCCCAGGTCGCGCGCCTTGGCGCGGATGCGCTCCAGGTCGAGCCCGGCGCCGTCGTCGCTGAAGACGATCGCCACTTCGTTGCCGTGCTGGCTCACCTGCACCAGCACCTCGCCGGTTTCGGGCTTGCCGGCCTCCGCGCGTGCGGCGCGCGCCTCGATGCCGTGCACGATTGCATTGCGCAGCAGGTGCTCGAAGGGCGCCGCCATCTGTTCCAGCACGCTGCGGTCGATTTCCACCGAGCCGCCGCGGATGTCGAGGTTGACGCGTTTCTCGAGTTCCTTCGCGGTCTGGCGCGCGATCCGGAACAGGCGCTCGGCCAGGTTCGCAAATGGCACCATGCGCACCCGCATCAGGTCGCGCTGCAGGTCGCGCGTCATGCGCGATTGCGCCGCCAGGTCTTCGGCGGCGCTGTCCACCGTGCGCGACAGGCTTTCGTGGAAGGCTTCGACGTCGTTGACGCTCTCGGCCATCATGCGCGTCAGTTCCTGCAGGCGCGTGAAGCGGTCGAACTCGAGCGGGTCGAATTTCTCCTCGCCGGCGATCGACAGGGTGGATGCGATCTGCGACTCGGCCTGCATCTCGATCTCGCGCATCTGGCGGCGCAGGCGGTCGAGGTTGTCCGAGAAGTCGGACAAGGCGCCCTTGAGCACGCCGACCTGGTTTTCCAGGCGCGAGCGCGAGATCGACACCTCGCCGGCCTGGTTGACGACGCGGTCGAGGATGTCGGCGCGCACCCGCACCAGCGGCGCGCGGCTGCCCGGCTGCTCGGCGGCCGCCGGTACCGGCCCCGGCGCTGGCGCCAGGGCCGCGGGCTGCTGCAGCTGTTCGAACAGCAGCAGGGCCCCGTCATAGTTGGCCAGCAGTTCGTCGAACGCTGCGGGGGTGGTGGTGCCGGCGTGCACCATGTTCTCGATCTGGGTTTCCAGCTCGTGGGCGTGCTGGCCGAGGCGCATCGCGCCGGCCATGCGGGCGCTGCCCTTCACCGTGTGCAGCGCGCGCAGCAAGCCCTGGGCGATGGCATGGTCCTGCGGGTTCTGCTGCCACTGGCGCAGGCCGTTGCCGATCTGCGGGAACAGGTCGGCGCCCTCTTCCAGGAACACCGGCAGCAGGTCCGGATCGAGTTCGTCGGTGAAGGCCGGGCTGGTGGCCAGCACGCTGTCGGCCGTGGCAGGCGCCAGCGCCGGCGCGGGTTCCGGCGCCGGCGCAGCGTCAAGGACCATGTCCGGCGCCGCCGCCACGCTTTCCGGCGCCGCATCGAGCACCGCCTCGTCCGGCGTGACCGCGACAAAAGCAGGCTCCGGCTGCGCCGGCGCGGCCTGGTCGAGGGCCGGGGCGGCAAACGGGTCGTCGAGGAAGCTGTCGAACAGGTCGTCGATCTCGTCGGCCACGCGCTCCTGCTTCTGTTCTTCGCGCGGCGCAGCTAGCTGCTCGGGCGGCGGCGGCGGCGGCGGCGGCGGCGGCGGCGGCGGCGGCGCGGCCAGGATCTCGCCGTAGGCGGAGGCGAACAAGGCGTCGAGCGTCACGGCCAGGTCCGGATCGACCTCGCCGTACAGGCTTGCCGCCTGCTGGCTGGCCAGGCGCGCCAGCAGCGTGTCGAGCTGGGCGATCAGCTCCGGCTGGGCCGGGGGCAGTTCGCCGAGGGCGAACACCTGCAGCATCGTGCGCACGCGCGACAGGGTCGACTCCAGCAGTTCACGGCCGTCCTCGTCGAGCACCGGGCCCGGCGCCGCCAGTTTTTCCAGCACCAGCTCGAGCGCATGGGCGACGTCGCGCAGCGCGCTGTAGCCCACCGTGGACGAGGTGCCGGCCAGGGTGTGCGCCGCCTTCAGGGCCTCCGGCGAAGCGCGCCGGTCCGGTTCCGCGCGCCAGTCCTCGAAGTCCTGCGCCAGCAGCTGCACCAGGGTCTCGGCCTCGTCGAGGTAGATCGTGTACAGGCCGAGCGGGATGTCCAGGCCGCCGATGCGTTTCGTGTCCGCCAAGGGTTCGGGTTCGGGTTCGGGCTCGAGGATATCCTCGAGCACCGGCACCGGGAGCTCGTCAGGCGCGCCGCCCTCCAGCACGCGCGCCGCGGCCGCCACCAGCGCCGCGCTGTCGCGCTGCGATGCGCCGCCGGCGGCCAGTTCGGCCACCCAGGCCGACAGTTCCGCATGCGCCTGGCGCAGCAGGTCCAGGAGCTCGGGCGTGGCGCTGCGCGCCTCGGCCAGCCACAGGTTCATCACGCGCTCGACCGCGGCGGCGCCTTCGGCAAAGCTGTCCAGGCTCACCATGCGGCTGCTGCCCTTGAGCGTGTGGAAGCCCCGGCGCAGCAGGGTCAAGGTCTCCTGGCTGTCCGGATTGCGCTCGGCCTGGGGCAGCGCTTCCAGCACGAAGCCCAGCACTTCCTGGGCTTCCAGGATGAAGATCTCGAGCAGTTCGGACTCGATGGTCGCTTCCTGCTGCCGTGCTTCCTGCGTCGCGGGTTCCTGGGCGAGGACGGGCGCCGGCGCCGCCTCGACGAATTCGAAGGGCAGCTCGCGCAGCAGGCGTTTCTCGAGGTCGAAGGTGAAGCGCCCCCTGGCCGCCTCGCTGTCCTGCGCCAGCAGGTCGGTGAAGAAGCCGAGCGCGCCGATGTTCTGGGCGATGTTGTGCAGCACGGCGGACTGCGTGCTCACCTCGCCGGCGCTGGCCTCCAGGGTCCGCACCTCGCCGGCGACGTGGCGCACGGCCTGCACGGCCTGTTCCTGGTCGAGGATGGCCAGCGCGCCCTGCAGCTGATGCAGCACCGGCTCGGCCTGGGCCAGCACCTCGCGCCTGGCCGGGTTGTCGTAGTAATCGTCGAGCAGCTTCTCGACCTGGCGCAGGCCGGCCTTGATTTCGCCGGCCAGCACCGCCACGGTCTGGCCCTGCTGGATCTGGCGCGCCAGCTCTCCCTGCCACTGCGGCGCATCGGGCGGGGTCTCGCCGGCGGCCAGCGCCAGCAGGCGCGCGCCGACCGCTTCGGCATTCTCGGCAAAATCCTCGGGCAGCTGGCGCAGCTGGTCCAGGCCGTTCTCGACGAACAGCATGGCGGTGGCCATCTCGAGCTTGACCTCGTCGCTGCGGCCGGCCTGCATGGCGTCGGTCGCGGCGCGGCCGAGTTCGCGCATCAGCTGGGCCAGGGCCGGGGCGCCCAGCTTTTCGCTGGCGCCGGCCAGGCGCGAGAGCTGCTCGTTGAAATCTTCCTTGACCTCGAGGTCGCCCTCGGTGGCGATGCGGTCCCAGTCCGACTTGGTGCGGGCCAGCGCCTCGCGCGCCTCCTGCAAGGTGGCCTGGTCGATGCGGCCGTAGCGGCGCGCGGAATAATCGTGCGGCACCAGGCCGTCCAGGCCGCAGGCCTGGCGCAGGCGCCGGGCGTCCGGGTTCGGCTGGGCGGCTGCGGCGACGAAGAACAGCGCATCGCGCAGCATCGCATCCGGCGTGCCGCCCTGCCCCTGCGCCAGGCGGCGCAGCTGCAGGTTGGCCTGGCCGAGCAGCTGCTTCACATACAGGTCGCTGTCGATCTGGCCGTCGGCCACCACGCCGGCAAAGGCGTGCAGCGCCTGCCAGAACAGGCGCGCGCGCGGCTCGGCCTGGCTGGCCGCGATGGGCGCCAGCGCGTCGCGCATGCCGGCCGCGTGCTGCGCTTCGCCGCTCTTGAGGTAGGGCAGCAGCGCCTTTTCGAAACGCGCGCGGCAGGCCGCGACGTCCGGTTGCTCGCCGGATGCGGGCGTATCGGGTTCGACACCCTTGCCGAGGTCGGCCGGCAGCAGGTCGGACGGGTGGATGCGCTCCACGCCCAGCTGCTCCTGCAGGTCGCGGTAATAGGGGAACAGGCGCGCCGGCTGCTGCGGACTGCCGGCCAGTAGCTCGTCGAGGTATTCGACCAGGGCCTGGTAGGCGTCCTGCACGGTTTTGACCGATTCGGGCGTGCACGTGGCCCGCCCCTCCTTGAAGGCGTCGATCAGCTGTTCGGCCGCGCCACCCAGCACCGCGGCGCCTTCCACGTCCACCAGCTGCAGGGCGCCGTCGGCCTGGTGCAGGTGGGTCTTCGCGTGCAGCAGCAGGGTCGGCTGCGCGTCAAGGCTGCGCCCGGCCGCATCGCGCAGGGCCGCGCCCGAGCGCCCCAATGCATCCCTGATCTCGCCGATCACCCAGGACAGGGGACCGGTATCGAAGGCTGGCATGCGTTGGGAGGATGGGTTCGTCATGGGCTCGGGCTACAGGTGATGATGCTGGTTATGCCGTCACGCGGAAGCGCGACACGGAATCCTTCAGTTCCTGGGCCAGCAGCGCCAGCTCGCGGATCGACTGCGCCGTCTGGCGCGTGCCGCCCTGGGTCTGCTCGGTCACCGAGAGGATATGCTGCATATTATGGGCCACACCGTTGGCGGACGTCGCCTGCCGTTCAGCGGCGCCGGAAATCTCCTGGATCAGCTCCGCCAGGCGGTTCGACACGCGCGAGATGTCGATCAGCGCCGCACCGGCCGCATCGGACAGGCGCGCGCCCTCGACCACGCCCTGGGTCGACTTTTCCATCGCCGCCACCGCGTCGTGGGTGTCGGCCTGGATGGTGCGCACCAGCGCGCCGATGCCCTTGGCCGCCTCGGCCGAGCGCTCCGCCAGGCGCTGCACCTCTTCCGCCACCACCGAGAAGCCGCGCCCGGCCTCGCCCGCCGACGCGGCCTGGATCGCCGCGTTCAGCGCCAGCACATTGGTCTGTTCGGTGATGTCCGAGATCAGGTCGGTAATTTCTCCGATCTCCTGCGAGGATTCGCCCAGGCGCTTGATGCGCTTCGAGGTTTCCTGAATCTGCTCGCGGATCTCGTTCATGCCCAGGATCGCGTTCTGCACGGCGCGCGCGCCCTGCTCCGCCGCCGCCACCGACTGGCGCGCCACGTCGGCCGATTCGGTGGCCGAACGCGACACCTCGGAAATCTCGGTGGCCATGCGCAGCACCGTGCTCGATGCTTCCTGGATCTCGTGCGACTGGGCCTCGGCCGCGCCCAGCAGCTCGGTCGACACCGCCTGGGCGCCGCCGGCGGCGCGCGTCACCTGCTCGGTGGTTTTGATGACGCGCAGCACCAGCTCGCGCAGTTCCTCGACCGTGTAGTTGACCGAGTCGGCGATCGCGCCGGTGATGTCTTCCGAGACGGTGGCGTGCACGGTCAGGTCGCCGTCCGCCACTTCCTGCAGTTCGTTCATCAGGCGCAGGATCGCCGCCTGGTTCTGGTCGTTGGTGGCCTTGGCTTCCTCTTCCTTGGCCTGGGCCAGCTGGCGCATCGCCTCGGCCTCGCGGCGGCGCGCTTCGGCGCCGCGCGCGCGGTTGCGCGAGTCCAGCAGCATCACGCGGCTGATGCTGCCGCCCATGGCCAGGGTGAAGATCGAGGCGCCGACCAGCAGCCAGAACCAGCCGCTCCTGGTGTCCAGCGCGCTGCGGTACTGGAGCTGCACCCGCGCCAGCGTCGAGCGCAGGCCCTCGTTGTCGCGCGCGATGACCTGCTCGGCGGCGTGGGAGGCGTTGAAGTTGTGCCCGTTGGTGGACAGCGGCGCCAGGCCTTCCTGCCAGCCCTTGTAGGCGGTGCGCGCATCGACGACACGCTCGCGCAGCACAGGATCGATGCCGGCGCCGTCGGCCAGGCTGTCGAGCAGCGCGCCCAGTTCGGCGCCGTCGCGCACGATGGCGCGGGCGGCCTCGCGCTGGGCCGCGCCCGGCGCCAGGAAGGCATGGGTCGACACCGACAGGCGCTCGGCCAGCGCGGCCAGGCGGACAAGGGCAGCGTTGCCGGGCTGCCTGCCGGCGATCGATTGCAGTTCCTTCGCGAGCGGCTCGAACTTGTCGACGCTGGCGCCGAAGCCGACCAGGTGGCGCTTGTTGCCGACGATGGTGGTGGCGGCCGCGTTCGAGGCGACCCAGGCCGAGCGCGCCTTGGCCAGCAGGGATTGCAGCTCGCCGGAGGTCGCAGGGATGGCCTTGCCGTCGGCCTGGCCGCCGCGCGCCAGCAGCTGCAGCAGGCGGCCGACTTCGGCGCGGCTGTCGTCGAGTTCGTTGAAGGCGCCCATCTCGCCGCGCAGGGCGTTCGGTGCGGCCTTGGCCACGCGCTGGGCATGCATCAGGGCGTCGGAGGCGATCTGACCCTGGTTCGAGACCACGTCGGTGCGCGCCGCGTTCTGCCACATCGACAGCACGGTCAGCAGGATGCCGGCCACGAAGGCGGCCAGCACCAGGCGCAGCTGGCGCGACAGCGACAGGTGGCCGATCAGCGGCAGGCGCAGCTCGTCGCCGTCGCCGGCGGCATCAATCGCGCCCGGCTGGGATTTGCGGGGGCGGGTACTGCCGAGGCGGCGCGCGGCGGCGTCGGCCGAGCCATGCGCGGCGCCGTCATGGGAAGGCGGCGCCAGCACGCCGGCGCCGAACTGGGTGTCGGGCGAGGCCAGCACGGTGTCGTCGTCCGCGCTGTCCTTCGAGAATACGTTCATGCTGAGTTTCGAGGCGAATCCCATACCGGCTCCTGGTCCTGCTTTTGTCGTATTGGTTAGCTGCGTCCGTCCGGTTGCTGCGCCACGTGCAGGAAGCGTTCATCCCGCACCAGGGCTGCCAGCGAGAGCGGCGTCCACAACTGGTCGTCGGCGTCGCGCAGGACCTCGCCCTCGCGTTGCATGCCGGCCGCCTGGCGCAGGCCGTACACGCGGTCGGCCAGCAGCGCGCAGTTGAAGCCGAGCGTGGGGGCGAAAGTGACGAGACGGGCGGACGGCCCCGAGGCAGATTGCCCCTCCTCGCCGAGGTAGCGCGCCAGGTCGATGACGCCGACCAGGGTGCCGCGCACGTTGGCCAGGCCCAGGTACCAGGGCTGGGTCAGGGGCACGCGCGCCAGCGGCACCGGCGACACGATTTCACCGGCTTCCAGCAGGTCGAGCAGGTAGCGGGTGCCGCCCACCTGCATGCCGAGCTGCTGGATCGGCGCGCCGCCGCCGCCCTTGGCCGCCTGCATGCGCTCGAGGAGCTGCTCCTGGTATTCGCGCAGGCGGGTGCGGCGTGCCGCAGGGTCGAGCCTGGCCTCGCCCCCGTTCATGCTGCAGCGGCCGCCGGCCCGGCGTCGAGCGAGGCGATGCTGGCCAGCAGCAGCGCCGGGTCGACCGGCTTGATCAGGTAGTCCTTGGCGCCCTGGCGCATGCCCCAGATGCGGTCGGTTTCCTGGTTCTTGCTGCTGCAGATGATGACCGGGATCGTGCTGAGCTCCGGGTCGCGCGCGATCGAGCGCGTCACCTGGAAACCGTTCGCGCCGGGCATGACCACGTCCATCAGGATCAGTTGCGGGCGCTCGGTGCGGATCTTGTCGATCGCCTCTTCGCCGTTGACGGCGGTGCTCACGGCATAGCCGGCGCGCGCCAGGATGTCGGTCAGGTAGAAGCGTTCGGTCGGGGAATCGTCGACGATCAGGATGTGTTGAATGGCCACTTGGGCTCCGGGGTCGGTAATCGGTCAAGCCTTCGCCGCCGTGTGCTCGCGCACCGCGGTCAGCAGGCTGTCCTTGGAAAATGGTTTGGTGAGGTAGGCGCTGGCGCCAACCATGGCGCCGCGCGCACGGTCGAACAGGCCGTCCTTGGACGACAGCATCAGCACCGGGGTGGCGTGGAAACGCGCGCTCTTCTTGATCAGGGCGCAGGTCTGGTAGCCATCGAGGCGCGGCATCAGGATGTCGCAGAACACCAGCGCGGGGTGGTGGTCGTTGATCTTGGCCAGCGCATCGAAGCCGTCATCGGCCAGCACCACCTGGTAGCCGGCCTGGGTCAGGAAGATTTCGGCGGAGCGGCGGATCGTGCTGCTGTCGTCGATCACCATGATGGTCAGGCCGGTCGGGTGCGGCGATGTCGTCATTTTCGTTTCACTTCAGCATGAAGCGCCACGATAGCACAGGGTTTTCGCCTTGTGCGTGATGTGTTGCAATACGTCAACTATGGAGTTCACATCCTCGTAACATCCTGCAAACACACATGTTTTTGACACAATCTTAAATAGCGGTCATCTCGAAATCGTCCTTGCGGGCGCCGCATTCGGGGCAGGTCCAGTTCATCGGCACATCGGCCCAGCGGGTGCCCGGTGCAATGCCGTCGTCCGGGGCGCCGGCGGCCTCGTCATAGACCCAGCCGCAGATCAGGCACATCCAGGTCTGGAAGGGGGCCGTCGATTCGTTACTCACAATATGCTTCCTCGGTAAAGTAAAATGGAGAGTCGCGTATATTAATCCAGGCGTCGTGCAAAACCAAACCTTACCCCTGATCCTGACATTTGGCGTGTCCGACCCGGTCGGCGCGCTCGGCGTGCAGGCCGACCTGGCCGCCTTCGCCGCGCACGGATGCCACGGCTTGTCGGTGGTCGCCGGGCTGCTGGTGGCCGACAGCGCCAAGGTGGAAAACCTGCACGAAGTCGACAGCGACTGGATGGCCGACCAGGCCCGGGTCCTGCTCGAAGACATGCCGGTGGCCGCCTTCAAGGTCGGCGCCGTGGCCACCGTGCTGCAGCTGGCGGCGATCGCCGAGATCGTGTCCGACTATCCGGACGCGCCCCTGGTCCTCGACCCCTTCCTTTCCGCCCTGCCCGACTCGGGCCTGGCCGACGAGGAAATGCTGTCCGCGATCCGCTCGATCCTGGCGCCGCAGACCACGGTGCTGATGCTGTCGCAGTCGGAACTGGGCCGCATGGCCGAGACCTGGCGCGACGTGCCCGACGAGGGCGAAGAGAGCGCGGATGCCCTGTTGGCGGACGTCGCCGAACTGACCAATGCCGGCTGCCAGTACGTGCTCGTCACCGGCACCCGCGACGAGAACGGCACCTGCTCCAACACCCTGTTCGACGCCGACGGCGTGGTCGCCAAGGTCGAATACCAGCACCTGCCGGGTCCGTTCGTGGGCGCCGGCAACACCTATTCGGCGGCCTTCACCGCCCTGATGGCCTGCGGCATGGAAGCGCCGCAGGCGCTGTTCGCCGCCCAGGAGTACACCACCGGCGCGCTCGAACACGCCCAGCGCTTCGGCATGGGCAAGTTCATTCCCAACAAATTCTACCGGGGCTGAACAAGTCCCCTTCGCTACCATGACTGACAACACCTCGAAGAACGACCAACTGTTCGCCCGCGCCCAGCAAACCACGCCGGGCGGCGTGAATTCGCCGGTGCGCGCCTTCCGCTCGGTGGGCGGCACGCCGCGCTTCATCACCCGCGCCGACGGCCCGTATTTCTGGGACGCCGACGGCAAACGCTACATCGACTACATCGGTTCCTGGGGCCCGGCCATCGTCGGCCACGCGCACCCGCAGGTGATCAAGGCGGTGCAGGAAGCGGCCGCCAGGGGCCTGTCCTTCGGCGCCCCGACCGAGGGCGAGATCGAGATCGCCGAAGAGATCTGCCGCCTGGTGCCCTCGATCGAGCAGGTGCGCCTGGTCTCGTCGGGCACCGAGGCGACCATGAGCGCGCTGCGCCTGGCGCGCGGCGCCACCGGACGCGACAAGATCGTCAAGTTCGAAGGCTGCTATCACGGCCACGCCGATTCGCTGCTGGTGAAGGCCGGTTCCGGCCTGCTCACCTTCGGCAATCCGACCTCGGCCGGCGTGCCGGAAGACTTCGTGAAGCACACCCTGGTCCTCGACTACAACAACATCCCGCAGCTGGAAGACGCCTTTGCCTCGATGGGCGACACCATCGCCTGCGTGATCGTGGAGCCGGTGGCCGGCAACATGAACCTGATCCGCGCCACGCCGGAATTCCTGCAGCGCATGCGCGAACTCTGTACCGAGTACGGCACGGTCCTGATCTTCGACGAAGTGATGTGCGGCTTCCGCGTGGGCCTGGGCGGCGCCCAGGAGATGTACGGCATCACGCCGGACCTGACCGCGCTGGGCAAGGTGATCGGCGGCGGCCTGCCGGTGGCGGCCTTCGGCGGCCACGCGGAGCTGATGCAGAAGATGGCGCCGCTCGGCCCGGTGTACCAGGCCGGCACCCTGTCGGGCAACCCGGTGGCGGTGGCGGCCGGCATGACGACCCTGAAGCTGATCCAGGAGCCGGGCTTCTACGAGAAGCTGGGCGCAGCCAGCGCACGCCTGGTGCAGGGCCTGACCGAGGCGGCGCGGGAGAACGACATTGCCTTCTGCGGCGACGCGGTGGGCGGCATGTTCGGCTTCTACTTCTCGAACAGCATCCCGTCGACCTACGGCCAGATGATGGCGGGCGACAAGGAACGCTTCAACCGCTTCTTCCACGGCATGCTGGACGAGGGCGTGTATTTTGCGCCGGCCATGTTCGAAGCCGGTTTCGTGTCGGCACAGCACAGCGATGCGGTGATCGACGAGACGGTCGAGGCGGCGCGCCGGGTGTTCAAGCGCATCGGCTGATCAGGCTGTAAAAAGCGAAACGGGCGGTGAAATAATATTTCACCGCCCGTTTCTTTTTGAAATTTTATTTCATCAGCGCAGCCAGCCGCGACGCTGGAAGTACAGCAGTGGCGCCGCGATCGCGGCCACCATCAGGCCCAGCGCGAAGGGATAGCCGTAGGTCCATTCGATCTCCGGGAAGACCTTGAAGTTCATGCCGTAGATGCTGGCGATCAAGGTCGGCGGCAGGAAGGCCACCGAGGCCACCGAGAAGATCTTGATGATCTTGTTCTGGTTGATGTTGATGAAACCGACGGTGGCATCCATCAGGAAGTTCACCTTGTCGAACAGGAAGGACGTGTGGCCGTCCAGCGATTCGATGTCGCGCAGGATCTGGCGCGCTTCCTCGAACTGGTCGGCGTTCAGCAGCCGGCCGCGCATCAGGAAGCTGACCGCGCGTCGCGTGTCCATCATGTTGCGGCGGATCCGGCCGTTCAAGTCTTCCTCGTGCGCGATCGCGTTCAGCGCGGCGGCCGCGTCCTGGTCGGTGAATTCCTTCTGCAGCACGCGGGTGGAGACTTCTTCCAGCGCTTCGTAGATGCCCTCGAGCGCGTCCGCCGAGTATTCGGCGTCGGTCGCGTACAGGTCGAGCAGCACGTCCATGTAGTCTTCGATCGAGCCGGGACGCGAGCGCGCGCGCAGGCGCACCAGGCGGAACACCGGCAGGTCGTCGTTGTGCACCGAGAACAGGATTTTCCCGGACAGGATGAACGCGACCGTGACCACGCGCGAGGGCCCATCCTCTTCTTCGAGCAGGAAGTCGGTGCGCAGGTGCAGGTCGCCGTTCTCGGCTTCGTAGTAGCGGGCCGAGGCCTCGATGTCCGACACCTCGTCCTCGCCCGGCAGCGTCACCCCATAGGTCGTCTTGACCAGGATGCGTTCCTCGTCGGTGGGCTCGTTCAGGTCGACCCAGACCGGCGTCACATTCTCCAGGTCTTCGCGCGAGTCGACGCTGACCTGGTTCAGGCGGCCATTTTGTAGGACAAATACGTTGATCATGCGCTTTTCTCGGCCGGGATTCGAAAACTGCGCAAGTGTAACCGACTGGCCGTGCGAGAGGCCACCCCGTAACGACAAATTGTCGCGAGAAGCGCGGACTCAGGGCGGCGTGTAGTCGATCCCGTGCCCGATGGCGCCGACCAGCTGCGCCACGTTCTCCGGACTTTCGCTGAATTCCACCAGCAGCTCGCTGCGGTCCAGGGCGCCACGACCCAGGACGCCGACCCAGAAGTCCAGCCCGGCCGCATCGGGCTGGCGGTGCAGCACGTTGTCGTACAGCGCCGCGACGAAATCGCGGTCGCTGGCGGCGGCGCCGGTGAGGTCGATGAACTCCTTGCTGGCGACGAAGTAGCCGGCGATCCGTTCCAGCGAATCGCCCGCGTCCATGCGTCCGAGCCAATGGCCGAAGCCGCTCGAGTCGGGGGCGCGGTCGAAAGCGGCCTGGTAGAGGCGGTACAGCTGCCCCGCCGCGCCCTCCGTGTCGAGCGCCACGTGACCGTCGTCGAAGGCAAGGCGCTCGATGTTCACCAGGCGCACCGCGTCGCCGGATAATGTACGGTACATCAGGAAGCCATCGCCGGATTGGGTGATGGCGTAGTCGCTGCGCGACAGATGCAGCCGCAGGGTATCGAGGCCACCCCCGCCGTCCATGAGCTCGGGCAGGTTCCACCAGCGCTCGACGAAGTCGGCCGCGTCGGTACCCCGGAAGTAGTCGACGACAGGGTTCGCGCCCGTCTGCCGGTGCTCGACGCCGTTGATCGTGAAACCCAGGAAGCCCAGGGACAGCTCCGTCATCGGGGTCACCTGGCTCATGCTCACGGCGATGCCGGTGCCGGGGCCGATGCCGGTGACGTTCCTGCCCACGATCATCAGGCCGTAGTCGTCCTCGACGACACTGAGCTCGCCCGTGGCGCCGCCGGTCAGGGCAAAGCCCTCCAGGTCGCTGGCCCGGATGTCACGCTGGAGCCGCACGGCGAAAATATCGACCGGTCCCGTGCCCCAGCTCTCCGGCGTGACCGTCATGACCACGCCCTGTTCGGACATCGCCCAGGACAGGGCGGCCATGGGCGGAACCGGTGGATGCTCGACCTGGTTGCCGGTGACCGTGATCGCCGTGCCGACGCCCAGGGCCTGCAACTCGGCGGCGGAATAATCGCGCGCGTTGTCCTGGAAGTCGGTAACCCGGACCTTGGTGATGTTGTACACGCCCGGCGCGGCCTTGCCCGACAGCGCGGGGGCGGCCTTGAGCTGGGCAAGGACCGCATCCGCGACCCGCATGTCGGTCGTCAGCTGCAGTTCGGTCGTCAGCTGCACTTCGGCCGCCTCGTTCCATCCCAGGAAGATCGGTTTGTCGAGCGTGATGGTCAGCGCGCGCACGCCGGCGCCACCAGCGTCGCGCGCCCTTCCCTCGACCTCGAAGTTTTGCGCAAAACCGGTGCTCAGGTCTACGCTGGCCGGAAACTTGAGGCCGACCAGGGTCGGCGCCACCGTATCCACCAGCCCGTTCTTTACCGTGATCGCACTGGGGATGCCGAGCGCCTGCAGCCGGCCGGTGTCGTAGGTATTGGCGTTGCCGCTCCAATCCGTGATCGTGACCCGGGCGATCTCGTAGCTGCCGGAGCGCGTCAGATCGCTTATCTGCAGGGTCCGGAAGGAGGAGCCAGGCGTCTCGTCGTGAAAATTGTCTTTATTCCATTGATCATCGAAATAGACAAATTTGTTGCTGCCGATGAAGCCTTCGACCCGGTAGGCGTCCTTGAACTCCACCGACACCCAGCGTACGCCACTGCCGCCGGGCTCGTCCTGCACCTGTACGCCGAGGTCGAAGCTGGTATTGCCGGCAGCAAGGTCGATGACGGACGGCAGGGTCAAGCCCAGCAATACGGGCGCGGTCGTGTCGCTCATGGCAGCTCCATCCAATCGTCGAGATGGACCGATTGTGACACGCCCGCCGGGCGCATGGTTCACCAATTCCCACACCGGCCCGACGCCGGTCCGGTTCAGGGCAGTTCGGCGAAGCGCATCTGGCGCTGGATCGCGTTGGCGCGGCGCGCAAGGTAGTTGGTCACGCCGCGCTTGTCGTAGTAGCGCGGGTTGGGCAGCATCACCGCCAGGCGCGCCGCCTGGGCTGGGCCCAGGTTGGCGGCCGAGCTGCGGTAGTAATAGCGGGCGGCGGCTTCGGCGCCGAACACGCCGCGGCCAAATTCGACCACGTTCAGGTAGATCTCGAGGATGCGGCGCTTGGGCATCACGGTCTCGAGCATGAAGGCGATGATCATCTCCTGCCCCTTGCGCAGGTAGCTGCGCGAGCCGCTCAGGAACAGGTTCTTGGCCAGCTGCTGGGTGATGGTCGAGCCGCCGCCGACCACCTTGCTGCGGCGGTTGTTCTTCTCGTACGCCTTCTCCAGCGCTTCCCAGTCGACGCCGTCGTGCTCGTTGAAGCGCGCGTCTTCCGAGGCGATCACGGCGCGCTTCAGGTTGTTCGAGATGCGCTCGTAGGGCACCCACTGGTGCTTGAGCTGTGCCTTCGGGTTCTTTTCCTGCAGCGCCGCCAGCTGCTGGCGCATGAAACTGGTCGAGGATGGGTTGAATACCGCATACCAGCAGACCATGACGAAGAAGTAGAGCTGGACCAGCAGCACCAGCAGGATCGGCCCGAGGATCAGCCATTTGAGCCAGCGGCGCGAGGACTTCGCGCCTGCCTTGCGGGTTTTACCCATCGTTATTGTCGTTGTGCTCATCGTTGTGATGGTTTTATGGGCGCATTTTCCTGAAGACCTCCGCCGTGTCGGGCCGCACGCCGCGCCAGATGGCGAAGGCTTCGGCCGCCTGCTCCACCAGCATGCCCAGGCCGTCGCGGGTGGCGGCGCCGTGGCCGGCCGCGAATGCCATGAACACGGTGGGCTGGTTCCCGTACATCATGTCCAGGGCCAGCGCGCCCGGGCCGAACACGCTCGCCGCTACCGGCGGCACCTCGCCCGCCAGGCTGCCGGAGGTGGCGTTGACGACGATGTCGAAGCTGCCCGCCACCGTATCGAAGCCGGTGCCGTGCACCGGGATGCCGTAGGGAGCGAAGTCGCGCGCCAGCTGCTCGGCGGTGGCCACGGTGCGGTTGGCGATCACGATCTCGCGCGGGCCCTGCTGGATGAAAGGCAGCAGCGCACCGCGCGCGGCGCCGCCCGCGCCCAGCAGCAGGATGCGCTTGCCGCGCATCGCGACGCCCGCGTTGCGGGTGATGTCGGCCACCAGGCCCGGTCCGTCGGTATTGTCGCCGACGATCTCGCCCTCCGCGAACACCAGGGTGTTGACGGCGCCGGCGGCCCGGGCCCGCTCTTCCAGCCGGGTGCAGACCGCGACGGCTTCGATCTTGAACGGCAGCGTGACATTGGCGCCCTTGTAGCCTTCGGCCACCAGGCGCTGTACGGTCGCGGCAAAAGCCTCGAGCGGCGCGAGGCAGCGTTCATAGACCAGGGCCTGGCCGGTCTGGCGCGCGAAGATGGGGTGGATCTCGGGAGATTTGCTGTGGGCGATCGGGTTGCCGATCACGCAATACTTGTCAGTCAACCGTTCTCTCCTCGCAGTTCCGTCTGCATCTTTTCTTCGCGGGTAAAGCGGAAGCGCGTGATTACTTCCCACAGGTCGTCCTTGCCCTGCGTGCGCATGTTGGCCGGGAAGTTCCCGAAGGGCGCGGCCTGGCGCACGATCCGCAAGGCCGCCGCATCCAGGGCCGGGTTGCCGGAGCTGCGTTCGACGCGCGGGCCGCCATCCTTCGTATAGAGGGTCCCGTCCTGGAACACCGGAATGTAGACCACCAGTTCGCCGTACAGCTTCTTGCCGTTCTGCTGGGGGAAGTTGAGCGTGCCGACTTCCTCGATCCGCTTCTGCATCTCCTTGTAGTAGAGCGCGTAGCCGACCTGGCGCGTGCTGGGGGTGATCTGGGTGCGCTTGGGGCGCTTGTTCTGGTCTTCGATGCGCTCGATGACTTCGGCCGCGGCGCGCGAGATGGCGCGGCTGGTGTCCAGCGCGTCGGCACCTAGGCGGGTGGGGTCGGGCTTGTCCTGCTCGGTCTTGGGTGGCGCCTGGAAGCTCGATGAACGCACCCGGGTCAGGACGTTCTGCTGTTGCTGTTCCAGTTCGGCGATGCGGCGCTGCAGGGCCTTGATGCTTTCGCCGTTCTCGACTTTGCGCAGGTCGGGCAGCGGGGAACGGGCGCGCCCGGCGTCCGCGGTGCCGCCGCCTTCCAGGTTGGCCTGGGCCAGCGCGTCGGCCTTCACCGGAGCCTTGGCATGCTTGGCGTTGACCAGGATGACTTCGAGCCCCGGGTCGGCCGGCTGCTGGCGAAAGGCATCCGGCGCGGCAAAACGCAGCGCCAGCAGCCCCGCGTGCGCGAGCACGGAGACGCCGAGGGCGATCATCAGGGGACGGTTATCTTGCAAATACTTCACTGCGCGTGCCCGGACGGGCTGTTGGATCAGGGATGGGGCATTCTAACCTGCAACTGCAGCGTGTGGCGATGTTCGTACGATGGCCGGCCGGGCCGGCCATCGTACGATATCAGGCGGTGCCGGCGTTCGCGGGAACTTCCACGCCATCCTCGGTCGTGACAGCGGCCACGACACCCTCGGCTTCCACGACTTCGGCCAGCGCCGCCTCGCCGGTATCGCCCTCTTCCTCTTCCTCCAGCTCCAGCGACGCATCCGGCGCCACCGCCGCCACCTCGAGCAGGCGCGCCTCGAGCGACAGGTCGACTTCGTCCCAGCGCACGATATCGAGCCTGACCTGGGCGCCGCGCGCCAGCTGCGGCATGCCGGCCAGGCGCGCCACCAGCGGGATCTCGACCAGGCGCACCACGTCTTCCTTCAGCACCACGGCATCGACCTGCTTGGCGTTCTCCTGACCCAGCCAGCGCAGGCACCAGTAGCGCTCCATGTTCTGCTGGAAGTCGTTGTAGGCCGCGTAGGCCGCATCAAACGCCGAGACGATCGAGAACAGGGTCGCGTCGCGGTGCTTGAACGGCGCCACCAGCGGCGCGGTCACGCCATGCGAGGCGCAGGCCAGGATCTGCCACTGGTTCACCAGGTCGGTGTAGCGGCGCAGCGGCGAGGTGCTCCACGCGTACTGGTCGACGCCCAGGCCCTGGTGCGGGGCCGCGTGCGTGACCATGCGCACCTGGATCTTGGCGTTCCAGCCGCCCGCGCCCGGCCCCTGCGAGCGGTAGATGCCCGGCACGCCCGAGTCGTGCAGCAGCTTGCCCCAGGTGCTGTTCGCGAAGATCATCAGCTCGGCCACGATCTTGTCGAGCGGCGCGCCGCGCTTGCGGCGCACGATGCTCACCACGTCGTCGTCCACGTAGAAGTTGAAGTCGACCCGGTTGGCCTGCTCCGGCTTGAGGCCGAAGGCTTCGCGCTTCTGCATGCGGCCCGCTTCCAGGTGCAATGCCCACTGCCACAGCAGGGCCAGCTCCTTCTTGTGCTCATACTCGCCGCTGCCCGTGTTCAGCGCGTCTTCGGTCACGATGGCGTCGAGCTCGTTCAGGCGCAGGTTGCGCTTGATCGGCACGCGCTCGGCGCGGGTGGTGGTCGACACCACGCTCCAGTCGGCGGGATTGAGCACCGCGTACAGCGACAGCGCCGGGCAGTCCTTGCCCTCGGACAGGGTGAAGGCATCCACCACCTCGTCCGGCAACATGGTGATCTTGTCGCCCGGCATATAGACAGTGGACATGCGCGCGCGCGCGATCTTGTCGATCGCATCGTCCGGACGGATGCCCAGGCCCGGCGCCGCGATGTGGATACCCACCTGCACGGTGCCGTCGTCCCGCCAGACCACCGACATGGCGTCGTCGATCTCGGTGGTGGTGACGTCGTCGATCGAGAAGGCGGCGACGTCCGCCAGCGGCAGGTCGCCTGGTGCCTTCGGCACCTCGACCGCCGGGAAGCCGGCGCCGCGCGGGAAGTGCTCGAACAGGAAGCGCGACATGTGCAGTTCCTTCGGCGAAGCCAGTCCGCCCGTGCTCAGCATCAGGCGCGGCGCCGTGGTCTGCAGCTCGGAGGCGGCCGCTTCCAGCGCCTTGTACTCGATGGTGTTCTTGTCCGGCTTGAACAGCAGCTGCTGCACGATCGACTGCATCGATTGCGGCAGCTTGCCGGCCTTGAGCTCGTCGACGTAGCCGGCCTGCACGATGGCCTGCTGCTTCTTTTTTTCGATGCCGGCCAGCGCCGCCTTCAGGGTCTGCTCGGGGGCGGCCTTGTAGCGCCCGCGGCCCTTTTTATGGAAGTAGATCGGCGCGGCGTGCAGCGCCAGCACCAGGCCGGCGGCCTCACTCGGCAGCGGCGCATGGCCGAAATACTCAAGGCCGAGCTCGGCGAAGCCGAATTCTTCCTGGCCCGCGACCTCCCACAGGAAGTCCAGGTCCACCTCGGCGGCGATGCCCTTGGCGGCGGCCAGCAGCGCTTCCGGCTCGGGTTTGTCGAACTGGATCAGCACGTCCTTGGACTTGACCTTGCTGCGCTTGCCGCTGGCCAGCTCCACCTGGTAGGCCTCGCCGGCCTGCGACAATACCGTGCCGACCTTGAAATCGCCCGACTCTTCAAAAAATACGTTCATGTTATTTCGTGTTCTGTTGTGTTCCGGTCGGCTTCAGGTCCAGCACCGAGGGCAAGAATACCTCGGTGACCAGCAGCAGGCCTTGACGGCGGCGGTAGACGCAGCGCCGCGCATAATAAAGAGTCTCGTCACGAACATGTTCGTGACCCCCGCCGAGGGCCGCGCGCACGCGCTCCATCAGCGGATGGCCCGCGCGGATGCGCGCGTATTCCAGCTGGCCACGGCGCACCAGCGGGTCGTAAAACAGCGTGGTGCCGAGCGAACGCTCGCCCAGCGCCGAAAACAGCGGCCAGTCGCTGGCGGTGCAGCCCGTCGGGACCACCGTATGGCCGAACACCCGCGGTCGGCCGTCGCATTCGAGCAGCACTTCGCGCTCCCACACCCGGCCCGGACGCGGCAGGCCGATCGCCCGTGCCTCGTCCGCCAGGCAGGTAGCGGCGTTCTGATGCAGGCGGCGCACGCGAAACACCTCGCTGTGCGCCATCAGGCGCGCCGTCAGCGAGCCCTCGGTGGTCAGCCAGTCGCGCATGCCTGCCGGCGCGCGCACGGCGCCGGCATGCGGCTGCCAGGCCGCCAGTCTCAGCGAACTTCCCCTCACTGCGCCATGCCCGCGTTGGTACAGAAGGCCAGGACGTCGTCGACATACTGCGGGAATTCCGAGATCGCATGGTCGCTACCCTGGATCACATGCTGCTTCGCCCCGGCGTAGTGCGCCACCATGTCGCGGTAGTCCAGCACTTCGTCGCCGGTCGCCGCGATCAGGAAGTAACGTTCCGGCCTGGTGATCTTCTCGATACGCAACGCGGCCAGTTCGTCGATGTACTCGCGGCGGAACTCGAAGGGCTCATCCGAGTGCCAGGCCGTGGTCACGCCGACGTGGCGCTCGAGGTTCTTCAGGGGATTCACGGACGGGTTGAGCAGCACCGCCGGCACGTCCAGGCGCTCGGCCAGCCAGGTGGCATAGAAGCCGCCCAGCGAGGAGCCGATGATGGACAAGTTGCCGGGCGCATGGCGCTCGGCCAGCAGCAGGCAGAGCGCCATCGCCTCCTTCGGCGAGGCCGGCAGCTGCGGGCAGATCAGCTCGTGCACGCGCCCGGCCTCTTCCAGCGCCTTGTGTACCACGCGCGCCTTGAAGGACTTGGGCGAGGAGCGGAATCCGTGCAAATACAGAATCATGGGGCCAGCGCGTCCAGCAGTTTCTGGTGCACGCCGCCGAAGCCGCCATTGCTCATCACCAGGATGTGGTCGCCCGGCTGGGCCGCCTGCACGATCGCCTGCACCATGTAGTCGAGCTGGTCGAAGCTGTGGGCAATGCCGCCCAGCGGCTTCAAGGCATCGGCCAGCGACCAGCCCAGCGCCTGCTGGCTGCCGAAGCCGAACACCAGGTCGGCGTCCTTCAGGCTGCCCGGCAGCGCATCCTTCATGGCGCCCAGCTTCATGGTGTTCGAGCGCGGCTCGAGCACGGCCAGGATGCGCCCGCTCGTCCCGATCTTCTGGCGCAGGCCGCCGACGGTGGTGGCGATCGCGGTCGGATGGTGTGCGAAGTCGTCATACACGGTCACGCCACCCACGACCCCGCGCACTTCCATGCGCCGCTTGACGCTCTGGAAGCGCGCCAGGGAAGCGATCGCCTGCGAGGTCGGCACGCCCACGTGGCGCGCGGCGGCGATCGCGGCCAGCGCGTTCGAGCGGTTGTGGTGGCCGGTCAGCTCCCAGTGCACGGTGCCCTGGACGTCGCCGTTGAACAGGACGTCGAAGCTGCCGCCCTGGTGCTCGACCAGGCTCCAGTTCGCGCCTTCGGACAGGCCGAAGCTCTCCTTCTCGCTCCAGCAGCCGCGCTTGATCACGCGTCCCAGCGAGGCTTCGTCGCCGTTGACGACCAGGCGGCCCACGCCCGGCACGGTGCGCACCAGGTGGTGGAACTGGGTCTCGATGGCGCCGATGTCCGGGAAGATGTCGGCGTGGTCGTATTCCAGGTTGTTCAGCACCGCGGTCTTGGCGTGGTAGTGCACGAACTTGCTGCGCTTGTCGAAGAAGGCGGTGTCGTATTCGTCCGCCTCGATCACGAAGAAGTCGCTCGGCTTGTCGCCGTGCAGGCGCGCCGAGATACCGAAGTTCATCGGCACGCCGCCGATCAGGAAGCCCGGCGCATAGCCGGCGTCTTCCAGGATCCAGGCCAGCATCGAGGTGGTCGTGGTCTTGCCGTGGGTACCGGCGACGGCCAGCACCCATTTCTCGCGCAGGATGTGCTCGCCGATCCATTGCGGACCAGAGACGTAAGGCAGGCCGCGGTTCAGGATTTCCTCGATCAGCGGGTTCCCGCGCGTCATGACATTGCCGATTACATACAGGTCGGGATTCAGCGACACCTGTTCCGGACCATAGCCCTGGATCAGCTCGATGCCCTGGGCTTCCAGCTGGGTGCTCATCGGGGGATAGACGTTGGCGTCGCATCCGGTGACGCGGTGGCCGGCTTCCTTGGCCAGGACCGCCAGGCCACCCATGAAGGTGCCGCAAATACCGAGGATATGAATATGCATGGTCGAGGAAGAAATAGCTGCGCTTGTTGTCCGAAAGCGCGATTTTACCCGACCCGCTGTTATTTTCCGCTTAAGAGTATGATTCAAGCATGCCTACACCGAACAAGGACACACTCCAGTTGCGCGCCGAAATTGCTGCCCTTGCTGCGCGCATGATCGCCCAGGATGGCGCCGATTACGACACCGCGCGCCGCAAGGCGGCCCGCCAGGTGCTCGGGGTGGACCGCCCCAGCCCCAACCAGATGCCCGACAACATGCAGATCGAGGACCAGGTCCGTCAATACCAGGCCCTGTTCGGCGGTCCCGGCCAGGCCGCGCGCCTGAATGCCATGCGCGAAACCGCCCTGCAGGTCATGGACCAGCTCGCTGACTTTCGCCCCTACCTCACCGGCGCCGTCCTGAACGGCACGGCGGGAGAGCACGACGACATCCACCTGCAGCTGTTCGCCGACAGCGCCAAGGAAGTCGAGATCTACCTGCTCAACCGCAACGTCAATATAGAGATCTCCGAAACGCCCCATTTCAAGGGCGGACGGCACGATCCGGTTGAAACGGTCAGCTTTATGTGGCATAAGGAAACTATCCATGCCGAGTTGTACGACTTTCATGACTTGCGCGGGGCCTTGAAGCCGCGCACCGGTGGCCGCCTGCAGCGGGTCGACGCAGCTGGGCTGCGCGCGCTGATGGCGGATGATCAAACCCTGGAACAGGACGAATGAACAAGAAACACGTGGCCGTGTATGCGGCCGTTGCCGCCATGTTCGGCATCATGGGCGCCCTGGTGGCGATCAACAAGAAAGACCCTCCCCCGATTACCACTGCCATCGCCCCGACCGGCGGCCAGCCGCACACGGCGGTCGACAAGCTGTTCGCGCAGTCGCTGAACGACCTGCAGGGCGCGCCGCAGCCGCTGGCGAAGTGGCGCGGCAAGCCGTTGCTGGTGAACTTCTGGGCAACCTGGTGCGCGCCCTGTGTGCAGGAGATGCCGGAGCTGTCCGAGCTGGCAGGCAAGGATGGCGGCAAGACCTTCAACGTGATCGGCATCGGCATCGATTCGCCGTCGAACATGCAGGAATTCGCGGCCAAGCTGAAGATCGCCTACCCGCTGTATGTGGCGGGGATGGGCGGGACCGAATTGTCGCGGGAGTTCGGCAATACGGCCGGGGGCCTGCCGTATACAGTATTGATCGGCGCGGATGGGCAGGTGCGCAAGACTTACCTGGGCAAGCTGAAGTTCGACGAACTGCGCGCGGACCTGGCGAAACTGTAGGGTGGACGGCTTTGCCGTCCGCGCGTTCAAACCACGGTTGAAACCACGCGACCGATGATTCATGGTGTAGTTGAACGCGCGGACGTTTGTACTTCAGGCCACTGGCCTGAAGTACCCCGTCCACCCTACGAAAAGCACGTCAGCGAACGACCGTTCTTTTCCGAATTTCTTCGAACATGCCTTCATCAACTGGCAATTTTACTGCTTGCCAATAGCCGAGCTTGGCGGCACAATGCCTTCCTTTCGGGCGTTCAGACTCTAAACATGGCGAAAAAGCTACTGCTGCTTAATGGCCCCAACCTCAATTTATTGGGGACCCGGGAGCCTGCGGTGTACGGCGCGACGACGCTGGCCGACATCGAACAGGCAGCCATGGCACAGGCGGCAAGCGCGGGCGCAAGCCTCGACTGCTTCCAGAGCAACCATGAAGGAGCGCTGATCGATCGCATCCATGCCGCGCGCAGCGAAGGCGTGGAAGCGATCGTCATCAATCCGGGCGGCCTGACCCATACCAGCGTGGCCCTGCGCGATGCGCTTGCCGCGGTGGCAATCCCGTTCGTGGAGGTACACATCTCGAATGTCCATGCCCGCGAGCCCTTCCGGCACCACTCGTACTTGTCTGCAATTGCGCAAGGCGTAATCTGCGGCTTGGGTCCGGACGGATACCGGTTTGCCATCGACTTCGCGCTTAAATCGCGTTAATCTACGTCAACTTCATGTAACAGCAGCGACGCGACCACCCACCAACGCGACGCCCGCTCTCTAAAACGAATAAAACACCAAGGGGTTTCACATGGATCTCAGAAAACTCAAGACCTTGATCGACCTGGTCGCCGAATCGGACATCGCTGAACTCGAAGTGACCGAAGGCGAAAGCAAGGTCCGCATCGTCAAGTCGTCCGCAAACCCGCAAGGCCAGATGATGATGATGCCGCAGCAGGCCGTGCAGCACTACGCCGCGCCGGCCGTGCAGGCCGCACCGGCACCAGCCGCCGCTCCGGCAGCCGCCCCGGCCGCCGCCGAGCAGACCGGCCACGTGGTCAAGTCGCCGATGGTCGGCACCTTCTACCGCTCGTCGGCTCCAGGCGCCCCGGCGTTTGTCGAAGTCGGCCAGAGCATCAAGTCGGGCGATACCCTGTGCATCATCGAAGCGATGAAGCTCCTGAACGAGATCGATGCCGACGTCGCCGGCACGGTCACCAAGATTCTCGTGGAAAACGGCCAGCCGGTCGAGTTCGGCCAGCCGCTGTTCGTCATCGGTTAAGAACCCTCGGCCCGGCGGCGTCCTGCCGCCAGCCCATCCCATGTCGTGTCCGGCGCGCTTTCTGATCCAGACTGTTGCGCCGGTTTTCACTGAAACACCGAACCTACCATGTTTGAAAAAATCCTCATCGCCAACCGTGGTGAAATCGCGCTGCGTATCCAGCGCGCCTGCCGCGAACTGGGCATCAAGACGGTCGTCGTTCACTCCGAGGCGGACAAGGACGCCAAGTACGTGAAGCTGGCGGACGAATCCGTCTGCATCGGCCCGGCCCAGTCGGCGCTCAGCTACCTGAACATGCCGGCGATTATCAGCGCCGCCGAAGTGACGGACGCCGAGGCTATCCACCCGGGCTACGGCTTCCTGTCGGAGAACGCCGACTTCGCCGAGCGCGTCGAGAAATCGGGCTTCGTCTTCATCGGCCCGCGTTCGGACTCGATCCGCCTGATGGGCGACAAGGTCTCGGCCAAGCAGGCCATGATCAAGGCCGGCGTGCCCTGCGTGCCCGGTTCGGACGGCGCCCTGCCGGACGATCCGAAGGAAATCATCACGACCGCGCGCAAGATCGGCTACCCGGTCATCATCAAGGCCGCCGGCGGCGGCGGCGGCCGCGGCATGCGCGTGGTGCATACCGAAGCCGCGCTGCTGGGCGCCGTGCAGATGACCAAGACCGAAGCGGGCACCGCCTTCGGCAATCCGGAAGTCTACATGGAGAAGTTCCTGGAAAATCCGCGCCACGTGGAGATCCAGATCCTCGCCGACGAGCACAAGAACGCCGTCTGGCTGGGCGAGCGCGACTGCTCGATGCAGCGCCGCCACCAGAAGGTCATCGAAGAAGCGCCGGCGCCGGGCATCCCGCGCAAGCTGATCGAGAAGATCGGCGACCGCTGCGCCGAAGCCTGCCGCAAGATCGGCTACCGCGGCGCCGGCACCTTCGAATTCCTGTACGAGAACGGCGAGTTCTACTTCATCGAGATGAACACCCGCGTGCAGGTGGAACACCCGGTCACCGAGATGATTACCGGGATCGACATCGTGCAGGAACAGATCCGCATCGCCTGCGGCGAGAAGCTGCGCTTCCGCCAGCGCGACATCATGCTGTCGGGTCACGCGATCGAGTGCCGCATCAACGCCGAAGACCCGTTCAAGTTCACCCCGTCGCCGGGCCGCATCACCGGCTGGCACCCGCCGGGCGGTCCCGGCATCCGTGTCGATTCGCACTCGTATGCAGGATATTATGTTCCACCTCATTACGACTCGATGATCGGCAAGGTAATTTCCTACGGTGCGACACGCGAGCAGGCAATTCGCCGCATGCAAATCGCGCTCTCGGAAATGGTGGTTGAAGGTATTCTCACCAATATCCCGTTGCACCGTGAGCTGATGGTCGACGCCCGCTTCATCGAGGGCGGCACCAACATCCACTACCTGGAGCACAAGCTGGCCTCCAAGCCGGACCTGCCGAAGGAAACGGGACTCGGCGCCAAATCGGAAACCAAGGTAGCGGACGTTAAGGCTGATCTATGAGCTGGACCGAAGTCGTCATCGAAGTAGCGCGAGACCACGCGGAGGCCCTGTCGGACGCCCTGATGGAAGCGGGCGCCCTGTCGGTCTCGGTGGAAGACGCGGACGAAGGCACGGATGCGGAGAAGCCGCTGTTCGGCGAGCCGGGCATGGAACCCACCGAAACGGCGTGGGACCACAGCCGGGTGGTGGCTTTGACCGATGCGGACGCCGACCAGTTCGCGATCGTGCAGGAAGCCGCCAACGCCATCAAGCTGCCCGTCGTGCCCTCCTTCACCACCCGCGCGGTGGCGGACGCCGACTGGGTGCGCCTGACGCAGTCGCAGTTCGAGCCCATCCACATCGGCAAGAACATCTGGGTCGTGCCGAGCTGGCACGAGGCGCCGGACCCGAATGGGCTCATCCTCGAGCTGGATCCGGGCCTGGCCTTCGGCACCGGCAGCCATCCGACCACCCGCCTGTGCATGGAGTGGCTGGAAGCGCACCCTGCGCCCGGCAAATCGGTGCTGGACTACGGCTGCGGCTCGGGCATCCTGGCGATGGTCGCGAAGAAGCTCGGCGCTCTTGATGTCGCCGGCGTCGACATCGACCCGCAGGCGATCGAATCGGCACGCAGCAATGCCGAGCGCAACAAGGTCAGCATCGACTTCTACCTGCCGGACGACTTCGCCGGCGCTCCCAACGAGCGCCATGCGAAGGGCCAGTTCGACATCGTCGTGGCCAACATCCTGTCGAGCCCATTGAAGCTGATGGCGCCGATGCTGTCCGGCCGCGTGGCGCCGGGAGGCTCCCTGATCCTGTCGGGCGTGCTGGCACGCCAGGCGGAAGAAGTGGCTGCCGCCTACGCACCTTTCATCAAGCTGGGCGTCTGGGCCGAGCAGGACGGCTGGGTCGCCCTTCACGGGACGCTCGGCCAGGACACCGCACCCGCGCCGCGTTCCGCCATCACCGGCTGACGCATGGCGCTCGCCACCCAATGCCCCCACTGCGGCACGATGTTCCGCGTCGCCGCGGACCAGCTCAAGCTGCGTGGGGGCATCGTCCGTTGCGGCGCCTGCACCGAAATCTTTGACGGCAACGCCGCGCTGGTCGACCTGGCCAGCGCGGCGCCGCACCCTTCCCCACGGCGCCGGCGCGCGTCGGACGCCGACACCGCCGTAATCCCTGCGCCTGCCGCCGCTCCCCTGCCTGACGCGCCTGTCCCTCCCGCACCGGAAGCGGACGAAGACCCGATCTACACCCTCGAATTCGACCGCACCTTCTCGCCCTACGGCATCCTGCCCAAGGCAAGCAGTGGCGACGAGGTGAACGAGGCTGCGCCGCAGGAACGCCGCGATGATGCGGCGCCGGAACCGGCCGCAGCGCAGCCCCCGGCGGACGAGGTACAGCCAGAGCCCGTCGCCGAGCCGGCCCCCGAAGCAAGCGCTGAGCCTAGTCCTGAGGCTATCCCTGAGCTTATCCCTGACGCCATTCCGGAAGCCGCGCCGGAACCGGTCCGCGCACCCGAGCCGGCGTCGATGGCGCAGGCATCCGCCGACGCACCGGTGGCGCTTGCGGCGGAGCTGCAGGTCGACGAAGAACTGGTGGCCGCACCGGCCCCGGACCATGCCGATTATCCGGAACAGCCTGCGCCGGCCCTTGCCACAGCACCCGCCCCTGCCGCCGCAAAGGCGGCCGTGCCTCCGCTGCTGCTGCGCGAATCCGGCCCCGCCACGGTCACCATGCCGGCCCCGCCGAGCGCGCCCCCGGTGGCGCCAAGGACGCCGCGCACCCGGGCCGCGGAAGCACGCGCCGCGCGCAAGTCCAAGCTGACGCCGACCAGGATCGAACCGCCCAAGCTGCGCGTGCCGGAACCCGACGAGCCGGAATTCGTGCGGCGCGGCCGCCGGCGCGAACGCTCGGGCAAGGCCATGCGCATCGCGATGCTGCTTGGTAGCGTGCTGCTGCTGCTGGTCCTGGCGGCGCAGGTCGTCATGCACTTCCGTACCCCGCTGGCGGCGCGCTATCCCGGGCTGAAGCCGACGCTGGTCTCGCTGTGCGGCGTGCTGGGCTGCCGCGTCGAGCTGCCGGCCCGGATCGACCAGCTGGTGATCGACACCGGCGAACTGACCACGCTGGGCGGCAACGCCTATACCTTCAGCACGCAGCTGCGCAACCAGGGCGATTCGATCCAGGCCTGGCCCAGCATCGAACTGACCCTCTCGGACGCCGACGACAAGCCGCTGGTGCGGCGCGTGTTCGGCCCGCGCGATTACCTGCCGGCCGGCCCGCTGCTGGACCTTGGCTTCGCCGCGCACGCCGAGCAGCCCGTGAAGCTGCACTTCCGTGTCGCGGAACCGGCGCCATCCGGCTACCATATCGCCGTCTTTTATCCCTAATCCCTTGAAGGCATCTCCATGACCAAGACCGCCCTGATCTGCGGCTCGATCGCATTCGACAAGATCATGCAGTACCACGGCCGCTTCGCCGAGACCCTGCTGGCCGACCAGCTGCACCGCGTGAACGTCTCCTTCCTGGTGCCGACCATGCGCCTGGAGTACGGCGGCTGCGCGGTGAACATCGCCTACAACCTCAAGCTGCTCGGCGGCGAACCGCTGGTCATGGGCACCATCGGCCAGGACGGCGGCGACTACCTCGAGCGCATGAAAAAACAGGGCATCGAGACCCGCGCCATCCGCACCATCGGCGACGCCTACACCGCGCAGTGCTTCGTCACCGCGGACCAGGACAACAACCAGATCAACGCCTTCCACCCGGGCGCGATGCAGTACTCGCACGAGAACAACGTGGCCGACCAGGGCGCATTGCGCGTGGCGATCATCTCGCCGGACGGCCGCGACGGCATGCTCAAGCACGCCGCCGACTGCGCCGCCCAGGGCATCCCCTTCATGTTCGACCCGGGCCAGCAGCTGCCGATGTTCTCGGGCGAAGAGCTGATCCGCTTCATCGACGGAGCCAGCTACCTGGCCTGCAACGACTATGAATTCGAAGTGGTAATGGACCGCACCGGCCTGAGCCTGGCCGACATCGCCGGCCGCCTCGAGGCGCTGATCGTCACGCGCGGCGGCGAGGGTTCGGACATCCATGCCGGCGGCGAGCACTATCGCATTCCGGCCGTGAAGGCCGACGAGATCGTCGACCCGACCGGCTGCGGCGACGCCTACCGTGCCGGCCTGCTGTACGGGATCACGAATGGCCTGGACTGGCCAACCACCGGCCGCATCGCCAGCCTGCTGGGCGCGATCAAGATCGGCAGCACCGGAGGCCAGAACCACAGCTTTACGCAGGAAGAGATCGAACAGAAATTTGAAGCGGCGTTCGGATACAAGTTCCGCTGAAACGACGCGCTCAGGCTGCACAAATGAATTGGGGTCCCCGCGGGGACCCCAATTTTTTTATGCGCTCACGCCATCAGCCGTAAAACACCTGCCTCAGCACGAACTGGATAATCTGGATCAGCACCAGCGCCACCAGCACCGATAAATCGATCCCGCCGATCGGCGGCACCACGCGCCGGATCGGCCGCAGGATCGGCGTATTCAGCGCATGCACGAAAGGCGCCAGCGGCGCGTTCGGGTTCACCCAGCTGAAGATCGCGTCGATGATCAGGAGCGCCATGAAGCCGTACAGGATCCAGGTCAGGAACCGGTACAGCGCGTGCAGCAGCACCATCTGCGCATCCGCCCCCGCCACCAGCAGCAGCGAACTGGCCAGCAGCACCACCAGGAAAGCGCCGATCAGGCTCGCCCAGTCATAACCACCCATGCCGGGCACCAGGCGCCGCAGCGGCAGCACCAGCCAGTCGGTCAGGGTGAAGGTGAATTGCCCGATCTGCTGCGGCGGACGCACGCGCGTGGCCTGCATCCAGAAGCGCAGCAGGAGCAGCCCTCCCAGCAAGGCGGCAGCGGTATCGACGATAAACTGGAGAATAGACAGCACGTAGGCTCCTCAAAAAAAAACCGCCGTGTGAACGATCACACAGCGGTATTTTGCCTGATCCAGGCAAGACTCGCTATCGAGCCGGAATTACGGGCGGCTGCTGGTCGGGAACGGCCATGCGGCTGCCGGCGACAGCGTGGTTTTCGCTGCTGCAGCAGGTGCGGCTGCCTTGCTGTCCGATTTCGAATCGGTTTTTGCTTCCGGCTTTGCTTCGGCTTTCGATTCCGATTTGCTATCGGTTTTCGAATCCGATTTGCTGTCGGCCTTGCTATCGGCTTTCACTTCCGGTTTTGCTTCGGCCTTGGCTTCCGGTTTCGCTTCGGCTTTCATTTCCGGCTTGGCTTCGGCTTTTGCGGCAGGCTTTGCAGCCGGCTTGGCGGCTGCCGATTTGGTGGCAGCCGATTTGGTAGCAGCGGATTTAGCTGGAGCGGCCGCTTTTGCCGGAGTAGTGACTTTTTTTTCGGCCGATTTTGCCGGAGCAGCGGCTTTAGCCGGTGCAGCGGCTTTCTTTGCAGCCGATTTAGCCGGTGCAGCGGATTTAGCCGGTGCAGCAGCTTTAGCCGGAGCGGCAGCTTTCTTTGCAGCAGCAGGCTTAGCGGCGGCTTTGGTTGCGGTCGCTTTCTTTGCTGCCGGCTTTGCGGCCGATTTGGTCGCGGTCGATTTGGTAGCGGCGGTTTTGGTCGCGGCTGCCTTCTTTGCTACTGGCTTGACAGCTGCTTTCTTGGCGGCCGGTTTTGCGGCTGCTTTTTTAGCGGCTGGCTTGGCAGCAGGTTTAGCGGCGGCTTTCTTTGCTGCCGGCTTGGCTGCCGATTTGGTAGCGGCGGCCTTGGCTGCCGGTTTGGCAGCAGCTTTCTTGGCTGCAGGCTTAGCGGCGGCTTTCTTTGCTGCCGGCTTGGCTGCCGACTTGGTCGCAGCGGCCTTGGCTGCCGGTTTAGCAGCGGCTTTCTTTGCAGCAGGCTTGGCTGCCGGCTTGGCAGCGGCTTTCTTCGCTGCTGGCTTGGCTGCGGCTTTCTTGGCTGCCGGCTTTGCTGCCGACTTGGTTGCGGCCTTTGCTGCCGGCTTGGCGGCGGCGCTCGACTTCGACACTGCCGAAGCTCGCTTTGCTGCTGGCTTGGCTGCTGGCTTTGCAGCAGCTTTCTTCGCTGCTGGCTTGGCAGCGGCTTTCTTTGCTGCCGGCTTGGTCGCTGCCTTGGTGGCGGTGGTCTTGCTTGCTGCGGTCTTGCTTGCTGCAGCTTTCTTTGCAGCAGGCTTAGCTGCCGGCTTGGCCGCCGCCTTGGTAGCGGTGGTCTTGCTTGCGGCGGTCTTGCTTGCTGCAGCTTTCTTTGCAGCAGGCTTAGCTGCGGTTTTCGCTGCCGGCTTGGCGGCGGTCTTAGCTGCCGGCTTGGCAGCTGCTTTGGCCGGAGCGGCCTTGGCTGCCGGTTTAGCGGCGGCGGCGGCTTTCTTTGCTGCCGGTTTCTCGGTTGCAGCCTTTGCTGCTGGTTTCTTAGCGGTTGCCATTTGATTCTCCTTCATCTGCGATGAGAAATACGCTCAAGGTTTAAAACCCGCCCACCCTCAGCGTGGCGGGCGAATTATTCATCGGACCAAACCGCCAGGCGATTTGGGCCAATGAATCCGGCACCGGCTGAACTGCTGCAACTCCTCACAATTGCAGCGCTTCAGCCAACGTCGCTAGGTAACCGATTCAATGCGTTCTCACATCGCTACCCTTGCGGGCGCGAAAAGAAAAAGCCGCCTTGCCTGAACTCGGTCAGGCAGTGCGGCTTGTTCTTTTCGCTTCGCTTAAGTGCATACTGATTGAATCAGTGTCCTATTATTCGATCGATTACTGCCCGGATGGACGCGACAATATCACATGTTCACGTTTTGACAAATTCAAACACGTAAAGTACACGAAAACTTTGTGAGCGCGCAACCCGAACACCTCAAAGTGAATCACGATTTTCGTACTTAAACATGCGATTGCGCATTCATCACCGAAATCGCATTTCAACTGATCGCCAAACCAGGATGCGCTTTCAATTGGAGCCGCGCCCGCGCAGCGCGGTGAGGTGCGAACGACGGTCAGTACCAGCTGCACATGCTTGGACATCGCGATACGCGAAACAGTGCCTTTGATTTTGCGGGCGCGCTGACTGCGTAAGCGGAAAGGAGCAGGCGCCAGCCGTTTATTCGACGACCCTGAGCAGGTCCATCTTGCACAGCCACGCCAGCCCGCGCAACAACGTCGGCCGGTCGCACGGTCCCAGCGTGTCGATCAGTTCTTCCACTTCCACCGGCCGCGGGCCGATGGCGCCGAACAGGCGGCCGAAATCCTCGAGCGTCGGCAGCGAGCTTGAAGCGAAGCGGTTGATCGCCAGGTCCCGATACCCGTTCACCAGCGCCAGCGAGGCATCCGGCGCCAGCTCCACCAGCGAAGCGGCCGTGAGCGGACGCGTCGCGTAGCTCGCGAACAGCCGGAACGGATCGGGACGGTCCGGGGCGCGCGAAGGGAGCGGCGGCGCCAGCACCGGGTCGGCGCGCCGCCGTTCGGCGAGTTCGTCCCACAAGGCGCGGTAGCGTCCGAAAATGACGGTCCAGTCGAATGTCGTCTGCGCCCTTTGCCGCGCCTGTTCTCCGAGCCTGCGGCGCAGTTCCGCGTCGCGCACCAGGCGTCCATAGGCCTGCGCCAGCAGCGCGCCGTCCACCGCCACCGCCTGGCTGGCGTGGCCGCAGTACATGTCGAAACTGTCCACCCCGTCGTCGTAGCGCAGCGCCAGGTCGAGTCCCGCGCCCGCGCCCGGCATCACGGTCGGGATGCGGTAGCCGTCGATGCCGTCGCGCACCGTGTCGCGGTAGCCGTTCCAGTCCGAGACCACGCAGGGCAACCCGGCCGCCATCGCCTCCACCGGGGTCAGGCCGAAGGTCTCCTGCACATTGTCGGCCAGCGAGGTGAACACGTCGGCGGCGGCCCAGGCGTCGAGCTGGTTGGCGGGCACGCGGCCATCGAGTTCGACCAGGCGCACGGATGGACACAGGAGCGCCGCGGCCTCGCGGAAGGCCTGCTCGATGGCTTCCCCGGCGAACCAGCCGGCCAGGATCAGGTGCACGCGCCGCCCGTCCTTCTCGGCGCGCTCGAGCGCGGTGAACATCTGCTGCGGATGGGACTTGGCATGCACCGACAGCCGGCCGAGATAAAGGAAGGCCACGTCCTCGTCCCCGATGCCGAGCCGGGCGCGCGCCTGCACGCGGCGGCCGGCGTCGGGGCGCAGCTCCGCAGCATGGACGCCGAGCGGAATCAGGGGCAGTTGCGGCAGCTCGAAGCGCTGCGCGGCCAAGCGGGTGCGCAGGTAGTCGGCCTGCTGCTCGACCAGCACCCGCACGCTGTCGCGCACCGCGCGCGAGGTGCAGACGATCGCGTCCCAGCTGCGCACCGGCGCCACCAGCAGACTGCTCACCATGCTCATCATCTCGTGCGAGGCGGTGGCGTGGGTGATGCCGCACAGGCTGTAGCGGTGCTCGCCCGCCGCCAGCCTGCGCCAGGCCAGGCGCTCGATACCGGGTCCCGGGTGGTACAGGCAGCCGAAGCGGTCGAGCTCCTGCGGGCTTGATCGCGGTATCCACGCCACCTCGCCGCCGAAACCCTCGCCGCGCAGGGTGGCTGCGAATGCGTCCGCATGGCCGCGGTCGGCGGCGAGGCAGCCGACTTCGCGCAAGCCGGCGTCGCGGGCAATCGCCCCCAGCAGGCCGACGCCGGCCGACTGCCGTCCCATCAGCTTCTGGCCGGCCACGGAAAAGGATTCGGGGATGTAATGCAGTGCGAAGCTGTCGGGCATGCGGTCTCCTGCGGCCAATACGCCCGCGAAGCTGCGGAACCAGATGGCCGGTCTGCCCATCATAGTGGCGACGCCGGTCGGACGGCGCAAGGGTGGCGGCGGCGCGCCTCGGCATTCACCCATCTCATCAATTGTGCGCGGCTGCTTTGTTGGCACCGCTACAATTGTCCGCTTATGTCCGACAATATCCTGCTCATCGAGGACCGTCCCCTGGACGCGGAGCTGACTGTCCACGCGCTGCGGCGCTCAGGCATTCACAATCCGGTCGTCCATGTCCATGACGGCGATGAAGCCCTGGTGCTGCTGCGCCGCGTGGAAGCGGCCGGCACCGCCGGACAGTTCGCACTGATCCTGCTGGACGTGCGGCTGCCGAAGATCGACGGCTTCGGCGTGCTCAAGCACATCCGCTCCTCCCCCTGCCTGCAGGCCATTCCGGCCGTCGTGGTGACCTCGCTGCCGGTGGAATCGGACCGCGTGCGCGCCTCGCTGCTGGGCGCCTCGAACTACCTCGCCAAGGCGATGGACCTCGACGAGTTCGCCATCCTGCTGAAGATCTCGCTCAGGCCATTCATCTAGCCGACGCAGGCCTCGGCATATTCCGCGTCGCTCACCAGGCCCGCAAGACGCAGGGCCTCGGGCTTCAAGCTGCCGGGGAAGTCCACCTTGGCGTCAAGATTGCCCAACTCGTCCAGGGGCGAACAGGCGACCAGGCCGCCAATGACGCGGTAGCCGGCGCCGCGCGGCATGCCCAGCTGGGCGTCCAGCCCGAACAGCCGCGGGAGGTGGCTGCCCGCCGCCGGCTGCGAGGCGCGGCGCCGCGCCTGCACCAGGCAGACGGCCAGCGCCCTGTCCAACTCCCCTTCCCGCATGTGCTCCACACGCGGGACGGCGCGGCCGACATGGCGGATGCAAAAAGCGTCGAGGCCTGCGGCATCCAGGCGCGTCCACGCATGCCAGACCGAATCCGCCGCGCGCGAAGGCAGCGCACAGGTCCCGGCCGCTGCGGCCGCGCAATCGAAGAACATCATCAGGCCTTCGGCCGACTGGGCATAGAAGGAAGCGTCGCGCGGGATGCCGGGAAAGGCCTCGTGCGCGCTCCTGGCCCAGTAAGGGAACAGTGCGGCGGGCACGTCGGCCAGCACGGAAGCGTAGATGGACTGGGCGAATTCCCATTCCACCGTGTGCGCCGGCGCGCGCGGGGTTTCCCTGACATTCATCGCTCTCTCCCTTGTCGATCCTCCTCACCTTAGTGCAGGGACACCGGGCGGATGATGAGCGAGCTCAACAATGAAAAAACCCGTCTCGCGACGGGTTTCAGGAGAGAGGCTTCAGCGCTGCGGGGCGATCCGCCAGACGGTGCCGCCGGCGTCGTCGACCACCAGCAGGGCGCCATCCTGCGCCACCTCGACGGCGGCGGGGCGGCCCCAGACGTCGCGGTCGCTCAGCACCATGCCGCTCATGAAGTCCTGGTACTGGCCGGTCGGCACGCCGTCATTCATGAAGACGCGCACCACCTTGTAGCCGGTGCGCACGCCGCGGTTCCAGGAACCGTGCAGGGCCACGAACACGTCACCCTCGTACTCCTTCGGGAAGGCGTTCTTCGCGCCCTTCGGCGCCTGGTACACCACCATGCCGAGCGGCGCCGAGTGCGACTGGATCAGCACGTCCGGCACGATGCTCTTGCCCTTCAGGTCCGGGCGCTGGCCCTTCAGGCGCGGGTCTTCGTTGTCGCCGATGTAGTACCACGGCCAGCCGTAGAAGCCGCCCTGCTTCACGCGCGTCAGGTAGTCCGGCGGCAGGTTGTCGCCCAGCGCATCGCGCTCGTTCACGGTGCACATCACGTCGCCCGTGCCCGGGTAGACCAGCATGCCGACGCAGTTGCGCAGACCGGTGGCATAGGTGCGGCGGTTCTTGCCATCCACGTCGAAGGCCATGACGGTGGCGCGGTCGGTCTCCACGCCCCAGCTGGCGCCGACGCCGTGCCTGGCTTCCCACTGCGCGATCGGTTCGGGCGGCTGCGGGCCGATCTCGGTGGCCACGTTGGTGGCCGAGCCGATCGACAGCAGCATGGTCTTGCCGTCCTTCGAGAACGCCAGGGTACGGGTGGTGTGGCCGCCGCTGGTGTCGGACAGCTCGGGCACGATGACTTCCGCCGCGCCGCGCGCCTTCAGGTCGCCGTTGCGGTAAGGGATACGCACCACCGAATTGACATTGGCGACGTACAGGTACTGCGGGTTTGCGCCCGACGGCCAGAAGGCGATGCCGTAGGGGCGACTCAAGCCAGTGGCGAAGACGTCTACCTTGTCGGCGGCCTGGCCGTTCTTCGCGCGCGCCACCTTGATCTCGCCCTTGGCGGTGGCCGCCAGGAAGACGTCGCCGTTCGGCGCGCGCAACGCCACTCGCGGCTTGTCGGCATCAACGGCGAACACGCTGACCGCGAAGCCCTGCGGCACGACCGGCATGCTGCCGTTCGGACGCGCCTCGACGCGCGGGCCGTTGCCGGCGCTGCTCGTGGCAAACGGCGGCGGCATGTCGGTGACCTTGATGTGGTGGATGCGGCCGGGCTGGTTGTCGTCCCAGGAACCCTGGCGCTCGGCCGCCGTGGCCGGCTTCGCAGCTGCCGCTGCCGTGACGGCGCCCTGCAGGCTGGCGAGGTAGGCGACCAGCGCGGCGCGGGCCTGCTTGTCCGGCACGCCGACCGGCATGGTGGTGCCCGGCACGTTCTTCGCCGGGTCAGCCAGGAAAACGTCCAGCTCTTCGCGGGTCCAGGTCTTGCCGGCGGCGCCGGCTTTCACCAGGGCCGCTGAGTAGTTGAAGCCGGGGACGCCGGCCGCCTTGCGCCCGACGACGCCGAACAGGCCCGGACCGGCGCGCGAGGACAGGTTCGCGTCCACGCTGTGGCAGCTGGCGCAGTTGTTCTGGAAGGTAGTCTGGCCGGCCGTCGTCGACGGTGCGGCGTGGGCAGCGGATGCGGCTGCCAGGCTGGCGAGCAGCGCCAGGGTCTTGGCTTGCAAAGGCGTTCTCCTGTTGTGAGCAATGCGGAACTGGACGGTTCGACATCATAGGGCAACTCGGCCACGTGCGCTGAGCAAAGTGCGTCAGGGCTATAATCGCGCACCGACCTCTCCCGCACCAGCGCGCGGAGCCCATGACAAGCAGTTAACGAATACTGACACCAATGCCGATGCCCCCGGCCGATGCGGACTCCCTGGCGCATGCCGAACTTGCCCGCTATCGCTTCATCACCGGACTCGACGACGCGATCCGCCTGCTCACCGATCCCGAACAGATTGCCCAGACCGCCGCGCGCCTGCTCGGCGAGCACCTTGGCGCGGACCGCTGCGCATACGCCTACGTCAGCGAAGACCAGGGCAGCTTCACCCTCACCGGCAACTACACCAGGGACGTTCCCAGCATCGTCGGGCACTACCGGCTGGCCGCCTTCGGCGCCGAGTTCGTCCGCCTGAACCGCCTGGGCCAGCCCTATGTCGTGGAGGACGCCGAGCTGGACGCCCGTGTCGGCGACGTGCTGCAGGCCTACCGCGACACCGGCATCCGCGCCGTGATCTCCGTCCCCGTCATCAAGGGCGACCAGTGGGTGGCCGGCATGGCCCTGCACCAGTCGGCGCCGCGCCAGTGGCAGGCGCATGAGGTGCGGCTGCTGGAAGCGGTCGCGAACCGCTGCTGGGAATCGATCGAGCGCAGCCGCATCGCGATCGAACTGGGCGCGGCCGAGGAGCGGGTGCGCGGCAGCCACGACTACCTGCGCCTGCTGCTCGACTGCACCGAGGAAGGTTTCTATTCGGTGGACCGCGACGGCGTCACCATCATGTGCAACGCCGCCTTCCTGAAGATACTGGGATTCCGGAGCGAAGACGAGGTGATCGGCAGGAAGCTGCATGGCGTGATCCACCACGCGCACCCGGACGGCGCGCATTACTGCGTCGAGGATTGCCCGATCTACCGCGCCGCGCGCGACGGCGTGCCGGCGCTGGTGGACGACGAGATGTTCTTCCGCGTGGACGGCAGCGCCTTTCCGGTCGAGTACCGCGCCCGCCCGGTCTGGCGCGACGGCCAGCTGCAAGGGGCGGTCTGCACCTTCGTCGACCTGACCGAGCGCCGGCGCACCGAGGATGCGCTGCGCAAGAGCGAGGCCCATCTGCAGTCGGTGTTCGGGCAGACCGCCGCCGGCATCTGCGAAACCGACCTGCAAGGCCGCATCGTGAAGATCAACGAGCGTTTTTGCGACATCGTGGGGCGCACGCACGAAGCGCTGCTCGGGACACCGATGCAGGAGATCACGCATCCGGACGACCTGGCGCTGAACCTGCCGCTGTTCAAGCGCACCGTCGCGACCGGCGAGCCGTTCGAGATCGAAAAGCGCTACCTGCGCCCGGACGGCAGCAGCGTGTGGATCAACAACACGGTGAGCCTGATCCGTGCTCCGGGAGGAAACGGCTCGGACAGCATCCTCGCGGTCTGCATCGACATTACCAAGCGCAAGCACGCCGAGGAAGCCCTGCACGAGGCCGACCGCCGCAAGGACGAATTCCTGGCGATGCTGGCGCACGAACTGCGCAACCCGATGGCGCCGATCCGCGCGGCCGCCGACCTGCTGGAGTCGCGCGACCTGGCGCCCGAGCAGCGCCGCCGCACCAGCCAGATCATCTCGCGCCAAGTCAGGCACATGACCGGCCTGGTGGACGACCTGCTGGACGTCTCGCGCGTCACGCGCGGCCTGGTCGAGCTGCAACAGGCGCGGCTCGACGTGAAGCAGGTCATCGCCGACGCCGTCGAGCAGACCCGCCCCCTGATGGAAGCGAAGCGCCACCGCCTGGTGGTGGAACTGGCTTTTGACGCCGCCCAGGTGCTGGGCGACCACAAGCGCCTGGTGCAGGTGCTGAGCAACCTGCTGGGCAACGCGGCCAAGTATACGCCGGCGGAAGGCCGCATCGAAGTGAGGATGGGAGCGAGCGCATCGGAGGTGGTCCTGGAAGTGGCGGACAACGGCATCGGCATCGCCCAGGAACTGCAGGCGCGCATCTTCGACCTGTTCGCCCAGGCCGACCGCAGTCCCGACCGCTCGCAGGGCGGCCTCGGCATCGGCCTGGCCCTGGTGAAAAGCCTGGTGGAGCTGCACGGCGGCGTCGTCGCCTGCCACAGCGACGGCCCGGGCCGGGGCAGCCGTTTCGTCGTGACCCTGCCGCGCGCCGCCGAGGCGGATGTGCCGGAGGCTCCGCAGGGTGAGGCCGCGCCGCTTGCACCGTCCGCCGCGCGGCGCGTGCTGGTGGTCGACGACAATGTCGATGCGGCCCAGATGCTGGGCATGTGCCTGGAGGCGGCGGGACACGTCGTCATGGTCGAATACGGCCCGCAGCAGGCGCTCGAGCGGGCCCGGACCTGGCTGCCCGAGGTGTGCATCCTCGATATCGGGCTGCCGGGGATGGATGGGAACGAGCTGGCGCGCCGGCTGCGTGCCCAGCCGGAGACAAGCGGGGCGACCCTGATCGCCTTGACGGGCTACGGACAGGAGCAGGACCGGCGGAACGCCATGGCGGCGGGATTCGACCATCACCTGGTCAAGCCGGTGGCGGCGCCGGACTTGCTGGCGCTGGTGGCGCAGGCGCGGCGCTAATTCCTCACACGATCAGCAGGCCGCGAAAGCCGCGCGCAGCGTAATAAGACTCGGCGCCGTTGTGGTAGACGAACACCCGGCCGTAGCGGCGGTCGCAGAACAACGCGCCGCCCAGCTTGCGCACGTCCATGGGCGTCGCGATCCAGCTCGAGGTCTTGCGGTCGAATTCGCCGAGCGTTTGCAGGTGGCGGTATTGTTCTTCGGTCAGCAACGCGATGCCCATGCCGGCGGCCACCTCCTCCGCACTGCTGCGCGGCTTGTTTTCCTTGCGCGCCTCCAAAGCGGCGCGGTCGTAGCAGATGCTGCGGCGGCCTGCCGGCGATTCCGGGGAACAGTCGCAGAAGACGATGCTGCCAGTCGCCTCCTCAATGCCGACGACGTCCGGTTCGCCGCCGGTGGCTTCCATCTGTGCCAGCGCATCCAGCGCGGCGGGATGGTCTGCGAGTCTTGCCTCTACCTCGGACCAGTCAACTCCCGCGTGGCGGTGCATGTTCTTGTCGAAGCGGGTTCTCAATGTCTGCAGCAGTTCCTTGGCTTGTTCCGGGGGCATGGCTGGTCTTGTCCTCTCATGGTGATGACTGCGATCAGGAACGCAAACTTAGCATAGCTCCGGACTCGGGCATGAAAAAACCCGGCTGCCGTTGCCGGCAGCCGGGTTTCGTGTGTCCGATGCGGGAGATCAGTCCCAGCTCAGCGCCCCACCGGTCTGATACTCCGTCACGCGCGTCTCGAAGAAGTTACGTTCCTTCTTCAGGTCGATCATCTCGCTCATCCACGGGAACGGGTTCTCTTCGTTCGGGAACAGCGGATCCAGGCCGATCTGCACGGCGCGGCGGTTGGCGATGAAGCGCAGGTAGCCCTTGAACATCGGGGCGTTCAGGCCCAGCACGCCGCGCGGCATGGTGTCTTCGGCGTAGCGGTACTCGAGTTCGACGGCCTGCAGGAACAGGGCCTTGAGCTCTTCGCGGAAGGCCGGGGTCCACAGCTGCGGGTTTTCCATCTTGATCGTGTTGATCAGGTCGATGCCGAAGTTCACGTGCATCGACTCGTCGCGCAGGATGTACTGGTACTGCTCGGCGGCGCCGGTCATTTTATTTTGACGACCGAGCGCCAGGATCTGGGTGAAGCCGACGTAGAAGAACAGGCCTTCCATCAGGCAGGCGAACACGATGATCGACTTCAGCAGCTTCTGGTCGTTTTCCAGGGTGCCGGTCTTGAACTCAGGGTCGGTCAGGACGTTGATGAACGGGATCAGGAACTGGTCCTTGTCGTGGATCGACGCGATCTCGTTGTAGGCGTTGAAGATCTCGCGCTCGTCCAGGCCCAGCGACTCGACGATGTACTGGTAGGCGTGGGTGTGGATCGCTTCCTCGAAGGCCTGGCGCAGCAGGTACTGGCGGCATTCCGGGGCGGTGATGTGGCGGTAGGTGCCCAGCACGATGTTGTTCGCGGCCAGCGAGTCGGCGGTGACGAAGAAGCCGAGGTTGCGCTTGACCAGGCGGCGCTCGTCTTCCGACAGGCCGTTCGGGCTCTTCCACAGCTCGATGTCGCGCTGCATGTTCACTTCCTGCGGCATCCAGTGGTTCGCGCAGCCGGCCAGGTACTTGTCCCATGCCCACTTGTACTTGAACGGCACCAGCTGGTTCACGTCGGTCTGGCCGTTGATGATGCGCTTGTCGTCGGCGTTGACGCGCTTGGCGACTTCGGCGGCGGCAGGTGCGGCGTCGCCGGCGGCTTGCGGTGCGCGCGGGGCTGGTGCGGTGCTTGGTTCGTCGTCCCAGGAGAGCATGTGTTCGTTCCTTCTTTCGTGACTGCGTCCGCGCGGGGCGGACGGTCAAATTCGTTTGTTCAGTAAGCGTCGTCTTGAGGACCCAAGCGCTGGCGGAATGCTGCGAACTTGGATTCCCGCCTTCGCGGGAATGACGATTCATAAGTTACTGGTGCAGGCGAGCCTCGACTCGCCTGCACCTCACTTGCCGATTATTGGCAGGCTTCGCACTCGTCGAAGCCGGCGTCGCCCGGACGCAGGTAGCAGGCGGCGCCTTCCACCACTTCCGCGCTTGCAGCCGCCGGTGCTGCGGCAGGTGTTGCCGATGCGGCAGCCACCGGGCCGTTCGCTGCCGGAGCGGCATGGCCGGCCACCAGGCCGCCCGAGACCGGCACCGCGTTCAGCGCGCCGGTACGGGTGGTCGACTTCTCCATGTGCGTCGCCGCGATGGTGCGCAGGTAGTAGGTGGTCTTCAGGCCGCGCAGCCAGGCCAGTTTATAGGTCTCGTCCAGCTTCTTGCCCGAGGCGCCGGCCATGTAGATGTTCAGCGACTGGGCCTGGTCGATCCACTTCTGGCGGCGCGAGGCGGCTTCCACCAGCCACTTCGGCTCGACTTCGAACGCGGTGGCGTAGATGTCGCGCAGGTCTTGCGGCACGCGGTCGATCTTGGAGAGCGAACCGTCGAAGTATTTCAGGTCGGCGATCATCACTTCGTCCCACAGGTCGCGCGCCTTCAGGTCGCGCACCAGGTAGGAGTTGATCTCGGTGAACTCGCCCGACAGGTTCGACTTCACGTACAGGTTCTGGAAGGTCGGCTCGATGCAGGCCGACACGCCGATGATGTTCGAGATGGTCGCGGTCGGGGCGATCGCCACGCAGTTCGAGTTACGCATGCCGAACTGCTTGATGCGCTCGCGCACCACGGTCCAGTCCATCGATTCGCTGGTGTCCTGTTCCAGGTAGCCGCCGCGTTCTTCCGCCAGCAGCTTGATCGAATCCTGCGGCAGGATGCCGCGGTCCCACAGCGAACCTTCGTAGGTCTCGTAGCGGCCGCGCTCTTCGGCCAGCTCGGTCGAGGCCAGGTAGGCGTAGTAGCAGACGGCTTCCATCGACTTGTCGGCGAATTCCACGGCCTTGTCCGAGGCGAACGGCACGCGCATCATGTGCAGGCAGTCCTGGTGACCCATGATGCCCATGCCCACCGGGCGGTGGCGCAGGTTCGAGTTGCGCGCCTTGTCCACGGCGTAGTAGTTGATGTCGATGACGTTGTCCAGCATGCGCATCGCGGTGCGGATGGTCTTCTGCAGCTTGGCGTGGTCCAGGCCCTCGCCCTTCATGTGCTGCGGCAGGTTCACCGAGCCCAGGTTGCAGACGGCGATCTCGTCGGCGCTGGTGTTCAGGGTGATCTCGGTGCACAGGTTCGACGAGTGCACCACGCCGACGTGCTGCTGCGGCGAGCGGATGTTGCACGGATCCTTGAAGGTGATCCACGGGTGGCCGGTCTCGAACAGCATCGACAGCATCTTGCGCCACAGGTCGAGGGCTTCGACCTTCTTGTACACGGTCATTTCGCCGCGGGCGGCCTTGGCTTCATAGGCCACGTAGGCTTCTTCGAAGGCCTTGCCGACCTTGTCGTGCAGGTCCGGGGTTTCGCTCGGCGAGAACAGGCTCCAGTGGCCCTTTTCCATCACGCGCTTCATGAACAGGTCGGGAATCCAGTTCGCGGTGTTCATGTCGTGGGTGCGGCGGCGGTCGTCGCCGGTGTTCTTGCGCAGGTCGAGGAATTCCTCGATGTCCATGTGCCAGGTTTCCAGGTAGGCGCAGACCGCGCCCTTGCGCTTGCCGCCCTGGTTCACCGCCACGGCGGTGTCGTTGACCACTTTCAGGAACGGGACCACGCCCTGCGACTTGCCGTTGGTGCCCTTGATGCGCGAGCCCAGTGCACGGACCGGGGTCCAGTCGTTGCCCAGGCCGCCGGCGAACTTCGACAGCAGCGCGTTTTCCTTGATCGCGTCGTAGATGCCTTCCAGGTCGTCGCCGACGGTGGTCAGGTAGCACGAGGACAGCTGCGAGCGGCGGGTGCCCGAGTTGAACAGGGTCGGGGTCGAGCTCATGAAGTCGAACGACGACAGCAGGTTGTAGAACTCGATGGCGCGCGCTTCGCGGTCGGCTTCGCGCAGGGCCAGGCCCATCGCGACGCGCATGTAGAAGGCCTGCGGCATCTCGATGCGGGTTTCGCGCACGTGCAGGAAGTAGCGGTCGTACAGCGTCTGCAGGCCGATGTAGCCGAACTGCAGGTCGCGGTCGGCGACGATGGCCTTGGCCAGGCGCTCGAGGTCGTATTTGCCCAGCTCTTCGTCCAGCAGTTCGTTCTGGATGCCCTTGGCGACGTACTGCGGGAAGTAGGTGATGTACTCGGCAGCGGCGCCGGCTTGCGGCACTTCATGGCCGAAGACCTCCTTGCGGATGGTGTGCAGCAGGATGCGCGCGGTGACCTGGCTGTAGGCCGGGTCGGTTTCCATCAGGGCGCGGGCGGCCAGGATGGCCGACTTGTGCAGCTCTTCGACCGGCACGCCGTCGTACAGGTTCTTCAGGGTCTCGGCGACGATGGCGTCGGCGTCGACGTGCTTTTCCAGGCCCGAGCAGGCGGCGTTCACGAGGGCGTGGACGTCGCCCACGTCCAGCGGACGGCGCTCGCCGCCGTCGACCACATGGATCTGCGGCGCGGCGACCGGGGCACCGCCGGCGGCTTCCTTGGCGGCCTTGCGCTCTTCCATGCGCTTGGCGCGGTACAGCACGTATTCGCGGGCGACGTCATGCTCGCCCGAGCGCATCAGCGACAGTTCGACCTGGTCCTGCACGTCTTCGATATGGAAGGTGCCGCCGTTCGGCTGGCGGCGCACCAGGGCGGCCACCACGTTGCCCGTCAGCTGCTCGACCAGCTCGCGGATGCGGGCCGATGCGGCGCCCTGCCCGCCGGCGACGGCGAGGAAGGCCTTGGTCATCGCGACCGAGATCTTGTGCGGCTCGAAAGCGACCACGGCGCCGTTGCGGCGGATAACCCGGTAGTCACCACGTGCGACGATTTCTGCGGGCGTGGCGGTGGCCGACGCGCCAGGGGTGACGTGCGGATTGATCGAAATGTCTTGTGCTGTTTGCATTGAGCCTCCAGTGAGCAGCGGATTTGCCGTTGTTGTCTTGAGCCGGACTTGTCAACCGGACAAAATTTTAAGCAAAGCGATACCCCGCCAGCTGGAACTCCTCACTGGCAACCAAGGATGAGATCAATGCGGCAGGGTAGAAATCGTTGTTAATTCAGTAGCTTGCGGAGCAAGCTTCAAGTCGAACGTGAATCTAGTTTCTTCTGATCCACTACCACTATATCTAGTGTTCGAACTTGATATGAGACTAATTGTAGTGCCTGACCTAGGTCAGGGCAAGTGACGAAGCCCGTAATTTTTTTTGTTTTTTTTGGTGCGCTGGCTTGACAAGCCCATAGGGCAAGAACGACGGGCGGTATGCGGTGAGTGAGCACTAACCCTGTTCCGGAACGCTGCCCAAGGCTTAATCAGCTGCATGCGCGGCGCATCGTTCTTGTGCATTTTGCACTGGCGAAAAGACAACACGATGACATGCCAACTAGCGCTTTTGCAGGAGACTCACGCATGGTCGTCCGGCGCGCAGATCTCCAGCTTCTGCATCTGGTAGCGCAGCTGGCGCACGCTGATGCCGAGCAGGCTCGCCGCCTGGGTGCGGTTGAACTGGGTCTGCTGCAGGGCGCGTTCGATGATGTCGCGCTCGACCTGGCTCAGGTACTCGGGCAGGTTGACGGGCAGGCCGTTGGGGCCCAGCATGGCGGATGCGGGCGCCGCCTCCACCGGGGCAGGCGCAGGCGTCGGCGCCGGTTCCGGCAGGGGCGCGGGCGCCGACATGGGTGCCGGCGCGCTCGCGGCCGGTTCGCGCCGCAGCGCGTCGCCCGGCCGCGCCGCCTTGAGCGACAGGTCGCCCACTTCGATCACGCCGTCGTTGGCAAAGGCCAGCGCCCGCTCCAGCACGTTTTCGAGTTCGCGGATATTCCCTGGGAAGGAATAGGCCCGCAGCGCATCGAGCACGCCCGGCCCGAGCGCGGCCTGGGCCGGGCCGGCCAGGCGCGCCAGGATCGCGTCCACCAGCGGCGCCAGGTCGTCGATGCGTTCGCGCAGCGGCGGCAGCGACAGCTCGATTACGTTCAGGCGGTAGAACAAGTCCTGCCTGAACCTGCCCTGCTCCACGCATTTCGCCAGGTCCTGGTGGGTGGCGCTGATGATGCGTACGTCCACCGGTTCTTCCGTGGTGGCGCCGATCTTGCGCACGCGCCGCTCCTGGATGGCGCGCAGCAGCTTGACCTGCATCGGCAGCGGCAGGTCGGCCACTTCGTCCAGCATCAGGGTGCCGCCGTTGGCGGCCTGGAAGAAGCCGTCGCGCTCTTCGGCCGCGCCGGTGAAGGCGCCCTTGCGGTAGCCGAAGAACTCGGCTTCCATCAGCGTTTCGGGAATGGCGCCGCAGTTCACCGCCACGAAAGGCTTGCCGGCGCGCGAACTCTGGGCGTGGATCTCGCGCGCGGCCAGTTCCTTGCCGCTGCCGGATTCGCCGGTGATCGAGATCGGCGCGTTCGAGCGCGCCAGTCGTCCGATCTGGGCGCGCAGCGCCGCCATCGCGCTTGACGTGCCGATCATGCGCGAACCGGGCGCCGCGCCATCCGGCCGGGGCGCCGGGGCTTCGGATAGTTTCAGGGCCGAGCGCACCATCACGCGCAGCGCATCCAGGGCCACCGGCTTGGAGATGTAGTCGAAGGCGCCGGCCTTGAGCGCCACCACCGCGTTCTCGGCGCTGCCGTAGGCGGTGATGACGGCGATCGGCGTGCCCTTGTGCGAGGCGGTCACCTCGCGCACCAGTTCCAGCCCCAGGCCGTCCGGCAGGCGCATGTCGGTCAGGATCAGCGCGTAGTCGTGTTCCTCGACCAGGCCGCGCGCCTGGCGCAGCGTGGCGGCGCTGTCGACGTCCAGCCCCATCTTGAGCAGGGTGATCTCGAGCAGTTCGCGCAGGTCGGCTTCGTCGTCGACCACGAGGATGCGGGGTGCGGTCATGGTTCTCTCATACTATATATAAGCAACCGGATCCTAGGCCGGCTGCGAGAAGCTGATCACGAAACGCCCGCTCGCCCGGCGCGGTCCGGTGGCGGTGGGGTCGAAGCGGTATTCGTAATCGAGCTTCGCGTCGTTGTTCAGGCACAGCTCGCGCGCCAGGTACAGGCCCAGGCCCGTGCCCTTGCTCGAGGTAGTATAGAAGGGCTCGAACAGGTGGGCGCGCACTTCGGGCGTGATGCCGGGGCCGTCGTCCTGCACGTGCAGTTCGATGCGGCCGGCGGCGTCCAGGGCCGGGAAGATGCGGATGCTGGCAGGCTCGCGGCTGGCATAGCGCACCGCATTGCCCAGCAGGTTGAGCAGCACTTCGTGCAGGTGCAGCGGGTCGAAGCGCAGCGCGCTCGTCCCAGGGTCGCCCAGGTAGACTATATCATCCGCGAGCCCATGGGTTTCGCAGAATTCGGCCTTCAGCTCGGCGAGAAAGCTGGCCAGTTGCACCGGCTCGCCGTTCGGCTGCACCTTGCGCGACAGCTGCAGGATGTCCTCGACCATGCGGTTCACGCGCGCCACGTTGTCGCCCACGATCTTCAGCAGGCGCACCTCGGCCGGGCCGTGCAGGTCTTCGGCCAGCAGGGCGGTGGCGTGGCCGATCGCCGACAGCGGATTGCGCACCTCGTGTGCGATGCTGGCGGTGAGGCGCCCCATCGAGGCCAGCTTGAGCTGCTGCGCCTGGTTCTCGATGGCGCTGACGTCCTGCATGAACACCACGCTGCGTCCCAACGCGACATCCAGCGTGCCCACCCGCGCGAAGCGCAGCTTCAGGTGCACCGGCTCGTCGCGCCGGCCGCGCAAGGGACCTGCGTCTTCCTGGTAGGGCTTGACGGTCACGAACGCAGCGTCTTCGCCCGGCGCGCGCAGCCAGGCGCCGAAGGCTTGCGCCAGCGGTTCCAGTCCCGCCGCCTCGCCCAGCCGGAACGCCGCCACCTCCCCTTCCAGGCCCAGCATGCGCCGGGCCGCCGGGTTGCCGGTGAAGACCGCGCTGTCGTCGCCCACCACCAGGATGCCGTCGCCGACGTCGGCGATCACGATCGCGTTGATCGCCTGCTGGACGCGCAGGTCGACGCCGCGCTGCGCGGCCAGCTCTTCCTGCTTGATCAGGCGCGCCGCCAGTCGGTTCACCACCAGCACGCCGGCGAAGAAGGCGGCGCCATACAGGCCGGCCTGCATCGGCGAGCGCCCGTCGTCCTGCATGAAGACCTGCCAGGTGGTTTCAAGCAGCAGGAACAGGGTGGCGACCGCGCTCGCAAACAGGGCCAGCGTCAAGGGGGCCAGGATGGCGGCGCCGGCCAGCGGGAACAGGTACAGGATCCCGAGGCCGCTGCGCATGCCGCCGGCTTCCAGGTAGAGCAGCGAGATCACGGCCAGGTCGACCGCGATCTGGCAGCCGAGCTGCAACGCGAAGCGGCGCCGCCACCAGGCGCCGAACGCGCCGAATACGAGCGCCGCCGCCAGGTAGAATAGGCAGGCCGGGGTGTTGGCCGCGTCCAGGCGCACGCCCCCGTCGGTGATGCGCACGCCCAGGTAGAGCAGCAGCACCAGCGCGATGACGATGCGGGTGACGGTAAAGGTCTGGAGCGAGCGCCACAGGGTCATGCGCGCTTCGCGGGACAGCACCGCTGCTGGCGACATCGGCCGGCTTACTGCGGCGGCAGGCGCACGTGGCCCGGCGAGCAGTAGTCGTGGCCGTCGGCGTGCACCGCTTCGGAGGCCGGGAAGTGGATGCCGCAATGCGCGCACTGGGTCATGGTTTCGATTTCGGCCACCGGCGCCTGGCGCGGCGGTTCACGGTGCAGGGGCGGCTGCTGGCGTGCGCCCAGGCCCTTGAGCTTGGCGCGGATCGCCATGACGACCAGCCCGATCAGGAGGATCCAGAAGATGACGCGGCTCATGCCAGCCCCCTGTGCAGGACGACTTCGAGCACGAAGCGGCTGCCGACGTAGGCCAGCGCCAGCGTGGCGAAGCCCGCCAGCGTGAAGCGCAGCGCGGTCTTGCCGCGCCAGCCTTGAAAACGGCGGCCGGCCAGCAGCGCCGCGAACAGCAGCCAGGATAGCAGCGCGAACACGCTTTTATGGTCGAGGCGCAGGGCGCTGCCGAACAGCTGTTCGGAGAACACCACGCCCGACAGCACGGTGAGGCTGAGCAGGATGAAGCCGATCCAGATCACGCGGAACAGCAGCTTTTCCATGGTCAGCAGCGCCGGCAGCTGGTCCAGCGCGCTGCCCAGCCAGCCGCCGCTGGCGGCGCGCGTGTGCAGGCGCGCCTCCTGCAGGGCCATCAGCACGGCGTGGAAGGCGGCGATGGTGAGCGTGCTGTAGGCCAGCACCGCGACCACTACGTGCCAGCCGAAGGCGGGCGTCTGGCCGTTCAGCGGCAGCAGGCTGCCGGGGAAGACGACCGGCAGCGCCGCCGCCACCACGGCGAAAGGCATGACCAGGCGGCGCATGCCGTCGAGGGCGAAATTGCGGTTTTCCAGCCAGTAGGCGGCCACCGAGACCCACAGGGCGCTCGAGAGCATGATGGCGAAGCCGACGCGCAGCTGGCCCGGCTCGGCCACGTCGAGCCCGAGCGCGGCGCCATGCGCCGCCCAGGCCAGGGCGGTGGCGCCTGAGATGACGGCGCCCCGGCGCGACGGCAGCAGGGCGCACACCGCGTACAGCAGGGCCGCGGCGAGGAAGAGGGAGTTCTGCATAATAAGAGTCTACACCATCGGGAAATGGTGGGGGCGGGCCCTCCCCCGCCCCTAAGGCCTATTTAAGAGCGTATTTGCTACTAGTCCACCGCCGCCATCCGCAACTCCTCGGTATGGTGGCGCTGCTGCTCTTCCATCACCATCACTCCCAGCTCCCTTTTGAGCGCGTTGAATTCCGGCGCCGCCGGGTCGCGCATGCGCGGAATCTCGACCAGCAGGTCGCGCTTGATCGTTCCCGGCCGGTAGGTCATCACGACGATCCGGTCCGCCAGGTAGACCGCCTCTTCGATGCTGTGGGTGACGAACAGGATGGTCTTCTTCAGCTCGGACCAGATGCGCAGCAGCTCGTCCTGCAGGTTGCGGCGGGTGAGCGCATCCAGGGCGCCGAAGGGCTCGTCCATCAGCATGATCGGCGAATCGAGCGCCAGCACGCGCGCGATCGCGACGCGCTGGCGCATGCCGCCCGACAGGTCCTTGGGAAAGCGCTGGCGGAAGTCGCTCAGGGACAGCATGCCCAGCAGGTCGCCGACTCGCGCGCGGATCTCGGCCTTGCCCAGGCCCTTGATGTGCAGGCCGAAGCCGATGTTGTCCTCGACCGTCATCCAGGGGAACAGCGCATATTCCTGGAACACCATGCCGCGGTCCGGCCCCGGTGCTGTAACCGGATTGCCGTCGACCGTGATCGTGCCGCTGCTGGGCAGCGAGAAGCCCGCCACGGCGTTGAGCAGCGTGGACTTGCCGCAGCCGGATGGCCCCAGCAGGCAGGTGAACTGCCCGTGCGGGATGTCGAGGCGGATGTCCTGCAGCGCCGTGACCGTCCTGCCGCCGGTTTCGAACATCTTGTGGACGCCATCGACGCGGATATGCGGGTCCAGGACCTGCGCGGGGATACCATGCGGTGCATTCATGTCAGTGCTCCAGGCCGCGGTGCCAGCGCAGCAGGTAGTTGTTGAGGCGGTTCATGGCGATGTCGATGGCCAGGCCGAGCAGGCCGATGGTGATCATCCCGGCGATGATCTTGTCGGACCAGAAGTACTCGCGCGCCTCCAGGATGCGGAAACCCAGTCCGTTGTTCACGGCGATCATCTCCGACACGATCACCACGATGAAGGCGGTGCCGATCCCGATCCGCACGCCCGACAGGATGTAGGGCACCGCGGCCGGCAGGATCACGCGCAGGAACATGGTGACCCCGCCCGCCCCGAGGTTGCGCGCCGCGCGCAGGTAGATGCCGTCCACGTGGCGCACCCCGGCGATGGTGTTCATCAGGACCGGGAAGAAGGCCCCCAGTGCGATCAGGAACACGGCCGGCGGGTTGCCCAGCCCGAACCACAGGATGGCCAGCGGGATGTAGGCGATCGGCGGGATCGGGCGCAGCAGCTGCACCAGGGGGTTCATCCACGCGTACACGACGCGGCTCGCGCCCATCGCCAGCCCGAGCGGCAGGGCCAGGCCGGCGCCGATCGCGAAGCCCACCACTACCCGTACCATGCTGGTCCAGATGTCGATCGGCAGCTCGCCCGACAGCGCCCAGGACCACCAGCCGCCCTCGGTATAGTCCGCGTAGGGCGCCAGCGGCAGCAGGTAGGCCACCCACTTGCGCCAGACATCCAGCGGGGCCGGCAGCACCTGCGGGTTGACCCAGCCGTTCTTGGCGACCCACTGCCACAGCAGGACGGCGGCCACCGGCACCACCGCGCCGACCGCCATTTCCTTCCAACGTACACGTGATTGTTTGCGCCTGTCTGGAGTATGCATGTTCGTGTCCCTCATTTCACGCCCAGGCTGGTCTTGGCAGCCGCCAGCAGGTCGGTGCGCACCCATTCCTGCGCCACCGGCGGTTTCGCCATGCGCCCCACCCCGGTCCTGGCCATGATGTCGGTGGTGACCTGGATGTGCTCGGGCGTGATGTCGAAGGAGTACGGCGAATTGCGGATCGCGTCCTGGAAGTCGTCGCTCGTGATCTGGTTCTTGAAGATCGTCTCGCGCACGTATTTCTCGGCCACCGACGGGCTGTCGATGAAGGTCCTGGTGGCGTCGACGAAGCAGCGCATGAACTTTTCGGCCACCGGGCGCCGCTCGCGGTAGAACTTCTCGGTCATGACCATGGTCCGGATCGGCTCGCCGATCGGGGTGTCATACGGCTTGATCACTTCGACGCCGAAGCCCTTGTTGATCGCCTGCGAGGACTGCGGCTCGGACTGCATCATGGCGTCGATCTGCTTGCCGAGCAGGGCCTGGTTCAGGTCGGCGTAGGACAGGAACACCAGCTGCACGTCCTTGCCGGGCGCCGCATCGGCCTTCAATCCGTGCTTGGCCAGCTGCGCCATCAGGAGCACTTCCTGGATCGCGCCGCGGGTCACGCCGACCCTCCTGCCCTTGAGCCCTGCGACGCCGCGGATGCCCAGTTCGGGCCGCGCCACCAGGCGCGCGCCGCCCTTGGCGAAACCGGCCACCACGACGATCGGCGCCCCGCCGGCGCGGCCCGAGATCGCCGCCTCCGAAGCGGTGGCGCCGACGTCCAGCTCGCCGGCGATGATCGCCTGCATCACGTCCAGGCCCTTGGCGAAGACCTTTTCCTCGACCCGGATGCCGCACTTCGGCGCGATCTCCTTGATGTACGACACCGCGCCGAAATGGGCGAGCTTGAGGTTCCCGAGCCGGACCACCTCCTGGGCCCCGGCGCCGCCTGCTGCCAGCAGGGCGGCTGCGGCGAGGATGCTGCTGAATAGCTTGATCATGCCTGTTCTCCCTTATGCAAGACAAATGGTGTCGCTTGTGTCCGGCGCGATGAAACATGCGCAGGTACAGAGGTCGATGCTGCAGGGAAATGGACTATGAGTACGTGAGCTGTGTCAGAAACGGCAAGGTTTCCATATGATCGAACGCATCACACTTGAGGAAAAACTGCGTTATATCGCTGCTGTGGTCGAACTCGGCGGCTGCTGCAAGGTAGAATGTCGGTTTGTCGAATGCGACGTGCTGTCTTATATAGTCAGGTAGAACATGCTAGATAACCTTACCCAACGCCTAGCCAAGGTCGTCAAGACGATGCGCGGCGAGGCGCGTCTTACCGAGGCGAACACCGCCGAGATGCTGCGCGAAGTGCGCATGGCCCTGCTCGAGGCCGACGTGGCGCTGCCGGCGGTGCGCGAATTCATCGCCAAAGTCAAAGAGAAAGCGCTGGGCGAAGAAGTCATCGGCTCGCTCAGCCCCGGCCAGGCCCTGGTCGGCGTGGTGCAGCGCGAGCTGGCCGCCCTGATGGGCGCCGACCTCGGTCCCGACGCCACCCAGCTGTCCTTCGCCCAGCAGCCGCCGGCGATCATCCTGATGGCCGGCCTGCAGGGTGTGGGTAAAACCACCACCACCGGCAAGCTCGCCAAGTACCTCAAGGAACAGAAGAAAAAGAAGGTCCTGACCGTTTCGGCCGACGTCTACCGCCCTGCCGCGATCGCGCAGCTGGAGTCCGTCACCAAGCAGGTCGGCGCCGACTTCTTCCCGTCCACCGCCAACGACAAGCCGGTCGACATCGCGCGTAACGCGCTGGACTGGGCCAAGAAGCACTACCACGACGTCCTGATCATCGACACCGCCGGCCGCCTCGGCATCGACGAAGCGATGATGCAGGAGATCGCCGCGGTGCACGCCGCCGTCAATCCGGTCGAGACCCTGTTCGTGGTCGACGCCATGCTGGGCCAGGATGCGATCAATACCGCCAAGGCCTTCAACGACGCCCTGCCGCTTACCGGCGTGGTGCTGACCAAGCTCGATGGCGATTCGCGCGGCGGTGCGGCCCTGTCGGTGCGCCACGTGACCGGCAAGCCGATCAAGTTCGCCGGCGTATCCGAAAAGCTGGACGGCCTGGAAGCCTTCGACCCGACCCGCATGGCCAACCGCGTGCTGGGCATGGGCGACATCCTGGCGCTGGTGGAAGAAGCGCGCAAGGGCGTCGACGCCGAGGCCGCGACCGAGCTGGCCAACAAGATCAAGGGCGGCGGCAAGTTCGACATGAACGACTTCAAGGCCCAGCTGACCCAGATGAAGAAGATGGGCGGCATGTCCGGCCTGCTCGATAAACTGCCGGCCCAGTTCCAGCAGGCGGCGGCGGGCGCCAACATGGACCAGGCCGAAAAACAGGTGCGCCGCATGGTCGGCATCATCGATTCGATGACGCCTGGCGAGCGCGCAAAGCCCGAGCTGATCAAGGCCAACCGCAAGCGCCGCATCGCGGCCGGCGCCGGCGTGCAGGTGCAGGAAGTGAACCGCATGCTGAACCAGTACGACCAGATGCAGACCATGATGAAGAAGCTCAAAGGCGGCGGCCTGATGAAGATGATGCGCGGGATGAAGGGCATGATGCCCGGCCTGCGCTGACCGGTCGTCGTCGTCGAAGAAACCGCGCAGGCACGGGCTTTGCGCGGTTTTTTACATTCTGACAGGCGGTTTTTTCATTTGGGGAGTTCCTAGTGTGCGATAGCTCGCATATCGGGGCTTATAAGAATGAAAAAATTTCGAAAAAGACTTGCATGAACAGTAAAAGGCCACCAATATAAGCCGGTGCGTCAATAACGCAACTTTCCCTGTGATCGTTTTAGGAGGCTCGAAGATGGCAACAGCCAAAAAATCCACCGCAGCGCCAGCCAAGAAAGCAGCCGCCAAGCCGGCAGCAGCGGCCAAGCCTGCAGCAAAAAAAGCAGCAGCTCCAGCAAAAGCAGCAGCGAAACCAGCAGCGAAGCCGGCCGCGGCACGCAAGCCGAACGCCGCTTTCATGAAAGAGATGACGCCGTCGGGCGAACTGGCAGCAGTGGTCGGCAACAAGCCGCTGCCACGCACCGAAGTCACCAAGAAGGTCTGGGACTACATCAAGGCACAGAACCTGCAGGACGAATCGAACCGCCGCATGATCAACGCCGACGACAAGCTGAAGGCTGTCTTCGGTGGCAAGGCACAGGTCTCGATGTTCGAAATGACCAAGCTCATTTCGGACCACCTGAAGTAAGCACTGGCCGGCTGTCCAGTAGCCTTGCAAATGAAAAGCCCCGGGAGACCGGTAATGCCGTTCAGTTAAGACTGAACGGCATTTTTATTTTGTCGTTGTAAACGTTGCGCATCGCTGTTAACCTTCGCCGCCATGTTCGATGACACTCTTCATTTTCTAGCAAATCATCTCGAAGCTCCCGACTGGACAAGGTTGGGTGAGCATCTTCCTACTGAATGGATCGAACAGGCGC
>NZ_ATYR01000017.1 GCF_000427785.1 Massilia alkalitolerans DSM 17462 | reverse complement strand
GCGCCTGTTCGATCCATTCAGTAGGAAGATGCTCACCCAACCTTGTCCAGTCGGGAGCTTCGAGATGATTTGCTAGAAAATGAAGAGTGTCATCGAACATGGCGACGAAGGTTAACAGCGATGCGCAACGTTTACAACGACAAAATAAAAATGCCGTTCAGTCTTAACTGAACGGCATTAGCGCCGCAGCGCCCCTTGTTCTTTACACCGCTACCGGCTTACTGCACGACGGTCTGCGCCTGGCCTTCCTCGCGCGCGCGGATCTCGCCGATGCGGTACACGGTCTCGCCGGCCGCCTGCAGCTGCGCCATGGCGGCGTCCGCGTTTTCCTTCGAGACGATCACGGTCATGCCGATGCCGCAGTTGAACACGCGGTGCATCTCGGCGTCGGCCACGCCGCCGTGCTGCTGCAGCCACTTGAACAGCGGCGGCATTTCCCAGGCTTTGGCATCCAGCACGGCGGTCAGGTTCTCGGCCAGCACGCGCGGGATGTTCTCGACCAGGCCACCGCCGGTGATGTGCACCAGGCCTTTCACTTCCATCGACCCCATCAGCGCCAGCAGCGGCTTGACGTACAGGCGGGTCGGTGCCATCAGCACGTCGGCCAGCTTGCGGCCGTGGAAGTCGGCTTCCAGGTCGGGATTGGCGACCGAGATGATCTTGCGCACCAGCGAGTAGCCGTTGGAGTGGATGCCCGACGAGGCCAGGCCCAGCACCACATCGCCCGGGACGATCTTGCTGCCGTCGATGATCTGCGACTTCTCGACCGCGCCGACGGCGAAGCCGGCCAGGTCGTATTCGCCGTCCGGGTACATGCCCGGCATCTCGGCGGTCTCGCCGCCCAGCAGGGCGCAGCCGGACTGTTCGCAGCCTTCGGCAATGCCCTTGACCACGGCGGTGGCGGTCGCCACGTCCAGCTTGCCGCAGGCGAAGTAGTCGAGGAAGAACAGCGGCTCGGCGCCCTGCACCAGGATGTCGTTGACGCTCATCGCGACCAGGTCGATGCCGACCGTGTCGTGGCGGTTCAGCTCGAAAGCGAGCTTGAGCTTGGTGCCGACACCGTCGGTACCCGACACCAGCACCGGTTCCTTGTACTTCTTGCTGATCTCGAACAGCCCGCCGAAACCGCCGATGCCGCCGAGCACGCCTTCGCGCATGGTGCGTTTGGCAAACGGCTTGATCGCTTCGACCAGGGCATCGCCTGCGTCGATGTCGACACCGGCGTCGCGGTAGGAGAGGGAAACATTAGATGGTTGGCTCATGGTATTTGGCAGCGGAGGCGGTAAAATAGGGGGCGGCAGACCGTCAAACCTTGGTCAATCCGCTATTTTAGCAAAACGGCCCCGTGTCCAAGCCATGTGTGCCCATTTGCATACCATTGTTACCTATTTGATTGCCGATTTGTTGGCAGAACCGCCAAGAGAACAAGAACAAGCATGCCAATTCTCCTGAGCCCGAAGCGATGAAACAGCTGGTGCTCGATTTAGGCGCCGAACCGGCGCACAGCCTCGACACCTTCCAGGTGGGCGAGAATGCCGAACTGGCGCACCTGATGCACCAGTTCGCGCAGCGTGCTTCGCGCGAGCATTTCGTCTACCTGTGGGGCGACACCGGCGCCGGCAAGACCCACCTGCTGCAGGCGCTGGCCGCCAGCCCGGCCTCGCGCTACATCCCCTTCGACGCGCCGGCAGACCAGTTCGTCCACAGCCCGGACGTCACCCTGTACCTGCTGGACGATACCGATCGCCTGTCGCCCCGGCGCCAGATCGACGCCTTCGCCCTGTTCAACCAGATCCGCGAGCACGGCGCCTACATGGTGAGCACCGGCCCGGTGCCGCCGGCGGTGCTGGGGGTGCGCGAAGACCTGCGTACGCGCATGGGCTGGGGCCTGATCTACCAGATCAAGGGCTTGTCGGACGACGAAAAGATCGCCGCGCTGACCCAGGCGGCCGAAGCGCGCGGTTTGACGCTGTCGGCCAGCGTGTTACCCTATTTGTTGTCTCACTTCAAGCGCGACATGCGGTCGCTGGCGACGATGCTGGACGCCCTCGACCAGTATTCGCTCGAGACCCAGCGTCCCGTCACCCTGCCGCTGCTGCGTGATTTGTTGCTGCAAGAAAACCAGCAGTCGGAACCCAAAGAATGAAAAACCTTGCGCTGTTCGACCTCGACCACACCCTGATGCCGATCGATTCGGATTACGAATGGGGCGAGTTCCTGGTCCGCATTGGCGCGGTGGACGAAACCGCCTTCCGCCGCCGTAACGACGAATTCTTCGCCCAGTACAACGCCGGCGTGCTCGACCCGGTGGAATACCTCGAGTTCGCCCTCGGCACCCTGGCGCGCTTCCCGCGCCCGGAACTGGACGCGATCTACGCGCGCTACATGGCGGAAGTCATCGAACCCGCGATCCGGCCGAAGGCGCTGGCGCTGGTGCGTCAACACCAGGATGCCGGCGACCTGGTGGCCATCATCACCGCGACCAACCATCACATCACGGCGCCGATCGCGGCGCGCTTCGGTGTCGAGCACCACATCGGGGCCATGCCGGAGTATGACGCGGCAGGGAACCTGACCGGCAGGCTGCTCGGCACCCCGACCTCTGGCCCCGGCAAGGTCACCCACATGCACGCCTGGCTGGAGCGCCTCGGCAAACGCTTCGAGGACTTCGAACGCTGCCACTTCTACAGCGACTCGCACAACGACCTGCCGCTGCTGTCGATCGTCAGCCACCCGGTCGCCACCAACCCGAGCGCGAAGCTCGCCGCCCACGCGCAATCGCAGGGTTGGCCAACTATCCATCTCTTCAATGATTAAGAAATTCATCCGCAAGATCCTCGGCGTGAAAGACGACGGCCGCGACCCGACCCAGCCGGTCATCCTGGGACCGGAAGAGCACAAGATCGACCCGCGCCTGGTATCGCGCAACGCAATCACGGTCACCCAGACCCTGCAGGAGGCCGGCTTCAAGGCCTTCGTCGTCGGCGGCGCCGTGCGCGACCTGCTGCTGGGCGTGAAGCCCAAGGACTTCGACATCGCCACCGACGCCACGCCCGAGCAGGTCAAGCGCCTGTTCCGGCGCGCCTTCATCATCGGGCGCCGCTTCCAGATCGTGCACGTGATGTTCGGCCAGGACCTGCTGGAAGTGACCACCTTCCGCGGCAACGGCAGCGACAACGCGCCGAAAGATGAACACGGCCGCGTCCTGCGCGACAACAACTTCGGTCCCCAGCACGAGGACGCGGCGCGCCGCGACTTCACCATCAACGCCATGTACTACGACCCGGCCACCCAGACGGTGCTGGACTACCACGGCGGCATCGAGGACATCCGCGCGAAAACCCTGCGCATCATCGGCGTGCCGGAAGCGCGCTACCGCGAAGACCCGGTGCGCATGCTGCGCGTGGTGCGCTTCGCGGCGAAGCTCGGCTTCACCATCGAGCCGACCACGCGCGCCCCGATTCCGGTCATGGCCCCCCTGATCGACAACGTGCCGGCCGCGCGCGTGTTCGACGAGATGCTCAAGCTCCTGCTGTCGGGCCACGCGCTGGCCTGCCTGAAGGAGCTGCGCTCGGCCGGCCTGCACCACGGCTTGCTGCCGCTGCTGGACGTCGTCCTGGAACAGCCGATCGGCATGAAGTTCGTGACGCTCGCCCTGGAATCGACCGACGGCCGCGTCAAGGCCGGCAAGGGCGTCTCGCCGGGCTTCCTGTTCGCTTCGCTGTTGTGGCACCAGGTGCTGGAAAAGTGGAACGCCTACCGCGCCGCCGGCGAAGCGCCGATTCCCGCCCTCCACCTGGCGGCCGACGACGTGCTGGAAACCCAGACCGAGAACCTGGCCCTGCAGCGCCGCATCGCCACCGACATGCGCGACATCTGGGCCATGCAGCCGCGCTTCGAGCGCCGCACCGGCAAGGCCCCGTTCAAGCTGCTCGAGCACCCGCGCTTCCGCGCCGGCTACGACTTCCTGCTGCTGCGCTGCGAATCGGGCGAGCTGCCGGGCGAGGTCGGCGAATGGTGGACCGCGTTCTATGCGGCCGAAGGCGGCGAGCGCGAAGCCCTGCTGGCGGCCGCCAGCCAGCGTGACCGCGGCGAAGGAAGCGCGAAGCGCAAGCGTGCGCCGCGCCGCGGGCCGCGCCGCCGCAACGAGGGCGAAGGAGCGCAAACCCCGCAGGGCGGCGGCGAGGAATGATCGCCTACGTCGGCATCGGCGCCAACCTGGGCGACGCCCAGGCCAACGTGCTGGACGCGCTGCGCCGCCTGGCCCTGCTGGACGGTTCGACAATCATCGAAACGTCCGGCCTGTACCGCACAGCGCCGGTCGACTCCAGCGGTCCCGACTACATCAATGCGGTGGCCTGCATCGACACCGCCTTCGACCCTTTCGAGCTGCTCAAGGCGCTGCAGGACATCGAACAGGCGCACGGCCGCGAGCGCCCCTACCGCAACGCGCCGCGCACGCTGGATCTCGACCTGCTGCTGTACGGCGACCAGCAGATCGCCACCGACACCCTCACCGTGCCGCACCCGCGCATGCATGAGCGCGGCTTCGTGCTGGCGCCGCTGGCCGAAGTCAACCCGGATCTCGTCATCCCCGGCGTCGGTCCCATCCACGACTACCTGCCGCTGGTGGCCAGCCAGGCGGTCGAGAAGATCGGCTGAACACTGCGACGGACGGCTGGGCATGCAAGAACCGGCTTACCTGCGCTTTCCGCTTCCAAAGGAACCCGGCAAGACCGGCGACCAGCTGCGAACAGGATTGAAAGGCGTCCTGATCAGGCGTTCCAGCTCGGCGATCTCACCTTGGATGTTCTGATGAAACGCATCCTGGCCATGGACCTTCTGCAGTTCCTTCAATTCGCGCAGGCTCTCCTTCAGCCCTGCCAGCCTTTTCTTCTCCATCGCCTCGGGACTGAATGAATCCCGAAGATGCTTCTTCTTGCAGGACGCACAAAGACCAAGCTTGCCCCGGCTGCTGGTCGAAAACGTCCAAGTCTGCTGGTTCTGCATTCCGCATCCCGAGCACGCCGCGGGAGCCGGCGAGCGCTCGCACGAACGGGTATGCAGGACCAATGGGGCAGGCGCCTTGTGCACCTCGCGCTTGTGCTTCGCGAGGTGTTTGCGCTTCATCTCTTGCTTACACTTTGGGCAGGCAATCACCTGGTTACGAAACGGTATCTTTTCCGATGATTCGGTGATCGCGATGGGCATGGGCGGTTTGGGACGGCGTTGGAATAATGGCGGCAGCGCGATGCCCTGACGAACAGGTCTGTCGGCGTTCTGGCCGCTGCCATGAGAGGGTATCATCTACCTCTTCAGGAACGGTAGCTTCACGGCGCCGCCATTTCAAAACTCGACAACCAGATCAGCGCTAACCCGATGCAAACCTTCCTCCTACTGGCCGCCTCCAACATCTTCATGACGATCGCCTGGTACTGGCACCTGAAGGGCGGCATGCACAAGCCGCTGCTCACCGTGATCGTGATCAGCTGGGGCATCGCCTTCGTCGAGTACTGCCTGGCCGTCCCGGCCAACCGCATCGGCTTTGCCAGCGGCTGGAGCGCCGGGCAACTGAAGGTGATGCAGGAAGCGATCGCCCTGGTCGTATTCGGCATCTTCATGGTGACTGTGCTCGGCGAACCGGTCTCATGGCGCCACCTTGCCGCTTTCGCCTGCATCATGGCGGCAGTAGGCTTCCTGTTCGTCGGCAAATAGAAAAAAAGCGGTGCACCGCTCGTCCTGCCTGTTCAACGTGCTGGGCGGGAACGTCAATACGACGCCAGCCGGCACGTGAAAACAATCATGGCCATGCGCGTTTGCGTCCGGGGCATTACACTACGCGTTTCCGAACGACCGTTTTACAAGGATTTCCATGAGCGCTTACCTGCAAGGCCAGGATCCGGCTGCCAACGATGCCCCGAAACCCGTCCGCAAGGCCGTCACCGCACCTTCGCTGCTGGCCATGCGCGCGGCGGGCGACAAGATCGCGATGCTGACCGCCTACGACGCCAGCTTCGCCTCGCTGATGGACCGCTGCGGCGTGGACGTGCTCCTGATCGGCGATTCGCTGGGCATGGTCTGCGCCGGCTACGATTCGACCCTGCCGGTGACGGTGGCCGATGTCGCCTACCACACCGCGTCTGTCGCGCGCGGCAACAAGCTGGCCCTGGTGCTGGCCGACATGCCCTTCGGCAGCTACACGACCCCGGTCGAGGCCTACAACAATGCGGTGACGCTGATGCGCGCCGGCGCCCAGATGGTCAAGATCGAAGGCGGCGCCTGGCTGGCCGAGACCGTGCGCTTCCTGGTCGAGCGCGGCATCCCGGTGTGCGCCCACATCGGCCTGACGCCGCAGTTCGTCCACGCCTTCGGCGGCTTCAAGGTACAGGGCAAGACCGATGCCGCAGCCGAGCAGCTCAAGGCCGACGGCCTGGCGCTGCAGGCGGCGGGCGCCTCGCTGGTGGTGCTGGAAGCGATTCCCGCAGCGCTGGGCAAGGAAGTCACCGAACTGCTGGCGATTCCGACCATCGGCATCGGCGCCGGCCCGGACTGCTCCGGCCAGGTGCTGGTGATGCATGACCTGCTGGGCGTCTTCCCGGGCCGCAAGGCGCGCTTCGTGCGCAACTTCATGGAAGGCCAGACCAGCATCGACGCGGCCGTGAGCAGCTATGTGGCGGCGGTCAAGGACGGCAGCTTCCCGGCGCCGGAACACTGCTTCTAAGAGGTTCACATGGACGAACAGGCGAAAATACCCACCACCCGCCTGTTCCTGGCCCTGTGGCCCGCACCTAGCGTGCGCCATCTCCTGGCCGAGTGGCGCGACGCCTGGACCTGGCCGGCGGGCGCCGCGCCGGTCCATGCCGACAAGCTGCACGTCACCCTGCACTTCCTCGGCGCACTTCCGAGCGAACGCCTGTCCGAACTGCTGGACGGTTTTGCCGTTCCGTTCGTACCCTTCCGCCTGGATCTCACGCACGCCGCGCTGTGGCATAACGGGATCGCCGTGCTCGAACCCAGCCTCACGCCGCCGGCCTTGCGGCCCTGCACGCGCGCCTGTCGGACGCGCTGCTGGCCCTGGGCCTGCAGCCGGAGGCGCGCCGCTACCGCCCGCACGTGACGATGGCGCGCCGCGCCGGCGGCGCCAGCGTGCCTGCGGAAGGTCCGCCGGTGCTGTGGGAGGTACGCGGCTATGCGCTGGTGGAGTCGAAGAACGGCGTCTACACGGTGCTGCGCGAATACGCCTGAGGCGCTTAGGCAGGCACGTAGCGCAGCCTGAGCACGTCCTCGTCGATCCGCTCGTGCGCCAGCAGGCGCAGCGGCGGCCGGGGGCCGGCGAAATACGGCGTGCCGCCGCCGAGCACGACCGGGTGGAGGTAGATCCGGTACTCGTCGATCAGGCCAAGCGCGGTGAGGCTGCGCGCCAGGTCGGGACCGGCCACTTCGATGTCGCCCTCCCACTCGGCCTTCAGCCTGCGCGCCGCTTCTGCCAGATCGCCCTCGAGCAGCGTGGCATTGGGGCCAAGCGTTTTCAGGGTGCGTGAGACGATCCATTTCGGCTGCCGGCGCCACGCCTCGCCAAAGGCGCGCCTCTCCGCATCCCACTCAGGATGATCCTCGTCCCAGTAACGCATGATCTCGTAGATCTTGCGGCCGTAGATGCTGCCCGTCTGCGCCTGCGCTTCTTCGATGAAGTGGCGAAACAGCCTGGGGCTGGGCCCGAAGGCCATGTGGTCGACGTAGCCGTCGAGGGACTGGTTCATTCCAAAGACAAGCCTGGCCATGCCTGTTTCCTTTCCCTCGATGGCAGACCGCTATGCGGACAAGCCTTTTTGCAGCAGCTCGGCGACCAGCTCGTTCAGCTCGACGCCGCGTTCCTTGCTCAGCGCCTGCAGCTGCCCTACCAGGTCGCCGTTGAGCTTGACCGCGAAGGGCACCAGTCCCAGTGCGCGGTCGCGCTCGCGCTGTTCGCGCCGGTCGGGCACGGCATTCCTGGCGCCGCCGCCGAAGGCCGCGTTCTGCGACCCCATCTGGCTCTTCAGTTTTTCGGCGTCCCGCTTGGCCAAATCAGTTCGTTTCATCGTGTGCTCCTAGGTTGTAGGAGCGGATTGTACCCTGATGATCCCTGTGCTCATGGCAATGACCAGCACCAGCGGGGCCAGCTATGCTCCAGCGCAGGCAAGCCCGATTCGTTGTGCAACGCGCATAAAGTTCATGGGCAGTACAGTTTCCTGTGTGCAAACTTCAATGGGTGCTTGATAATATGCAACATATTTCCACTTAAAGAAACAGGTTCCGGCACAACCGTACCGCGTCTGTTGCCGCGCCCGAGGTCCTCTTGAAACGACAAGCACTCATCAGCATCGCCTTCCTGTCCATGTTCGTAGCAGGCTGCGGAGGAGAAATAAAGCCGCAGCAGCCTGCGACCTCTGCACTCCAGGTGGCACACTCCTCCGCCCAGCGTGCGCAAGTGCAGCTTGGACCTGCAGTAACAAACGAGGCACTGTCGAAGGCGGCCATTGGCCAGGGGAGAATGGGCCGGCAGTCCGCGCTGGGGGCAAGCGGCGCACTCGCGATCGACCCAACTGATCGCGAAGCCGCGCGGCTGTTCTTCAACCGGGTCTACCTGCAGACCGGCGTACCGATGGGCTGGACCGGGAATTACGAGGCTGGCAATGCTGGCGCTGTGACCCCCGACTACCACGCTGCAACGATGGAACGCATCAACTGGTACCGGGCGATGGCCGGCCTGCCGGCTGCGACCGTGTTTTCGCCTGAGAACAGCGTGGGCGCGCAGCAGGCGGCGCTCATGATGAGCGTGAATGGACAACTGTCGCACTTCCCGCCGACGACCTGGAAGCATTACACGGCAGCCGGCGCGCAGGCAGCCGGCCGGTCGAACCTGGCCCTCGGCGTCAACGGTCCTGACGCGATCGACGCTTACATTAACGATTATGGCGACAACAACGGCCCTGTCGGCCATCGCCGGTGGATACTTCACCCGAACAGCCGCTCCTTCGGGATCGGCGATGTACCGCGCGGCACCATGGACGGTGCGGAGGTGTGGGGGGCGAATGCCTTGCACGTGTTCGACGTCGACGCCACGCGGCCTCGGGTCGCGCGTGACGGTTTCGTCGCCTGGCCTACGCGCGGCTACGTCCCCTACACGGTCGTCTACGGCCGCTGGTCCCTCTCCCAAACGAACGCCGACTTCTCCCGTGCCACCGTCTCCGTCTCACGCGACGGCGAGGCGCTCGACGTCAAGCTCGAGCCGGTCGTGGACGGTTATGCCGAAAACACGATCGTGTGGCAGCTCCCGGCCATGTCCATGGTGGGCGCACGTCATGCGGCGCCGGCGAAGGACATCCGTTACCATGTCACGGTGTCGAACGTGTTCGTCGCCGGTCAGGCGCGTTCCTTCGACTATGACGTGACGGTGTTCGATCCCGCGGTCCCGACGGCGGGCGCGGCCCTCCCCCAGGTATCGGTGCCCGCATCCGTCACGCGGGGAAGCACCTACACCGCGCACATCGATCCGATGCCGGGCACGACCGGATACGGACTCCTGGTGTACCAGAACAGGCCAGCCACGCACATCGCCGCCGCCGACTTCACCCCCGCCACCTGGACTGCGGGCAGCGGTACCTCGCCCGATGCGATCGGCAACGGCGAGCTACGCCTGTACCACGATGGGGGCGGCATCGGCGCGCCACAAACGCTGCAGCTGAACAAGAAGCTCATGGTCGGCCGGGACCCAGCCTCGATATCGTTTGTCCGGTCGGCCGGATTTGTCATGGAATCGCAGGCCTTCCGGGTGCAGGTGTCGACCGATGATGCCGCCACCTGGACAGACATCTACAGCGAGCCCGGTGCTGGCACCGTGAAGATACCTGCCAACAGGGTATCGGCCTCGCTGCACAGGTTCGCCGGGCGCGCGGTCCGGCTGCGCTTTGTCAGCGACCACGGATCGCAGCGTTACATCGGCGCGGGCACGGGCTGGAACGTCAAGGATATCGCCTTCCAGGGCGTCGGCGAACTGATCAACGAGCAGGACCTGCGCTCGCCGAACGGTACATTCTCCTTTACTGCCGCGCAGCCGGGCGGCTTCGTGTTCCTGCCGCGCGTGCAGTACCAGGGCCGGTATTTCTCCGACAGCGGGCCCGCGGTCCATCTGACGGTCGAGGGCGCCCTCCTGCATGGCCCACTGGCTTCGTACGACATCGTCCGCAGCAATGAACTCGTGACGATCACCGACCGCGTCGGCCATGATGGCGTGCAGACGGTGCGCAATCCGTTCCGCATCGACTTCACCGACCTTACCCTGGCTTTCGATATGGAAGGCAATGCCGGGAAAGCCTACCGCCTGTACCGCGCCGCCTTCGACCGCAAACCCGATAGTGCGGGCCTCGGCTTCTGGATCGCGGCGCTGGACGGAGGCGCCCCGATCGAGATGATGGCGGAGGGCTTCATCAAGTCCGTCGAGTTTGCCAATCTCATCGGTACCTCTCCAACCAACGCACACATCCTCACGGTGGTCTACAGAAACGTCCTGCACAGGGCGCCCGACGAAGCGGGCTTCGCCTACTGGCTGAACCAGATGGACAACGGAGTGAGCGTGCAACGGCTGCTGATCGACTTCAGCGAAAGTGCTGAAAACAAGCAGCAGGTCGCCTCGGAAGTCGCGCTCGGCATCCCCTACACGCGTTGGTCACCATGAGCTGCGTCAGGCACGGCGCTTGATCACCCCGGCGCTCAACGCGATCACCAGCCCCGACAGCGACAGCATGCCCAGCGCCACCATGATGCTCGCATGGGAGGCGATATAGCCCAGCACCGGCGGCGCCAGCAGCAGCCCGCCATAGCCCAGCGTCGCCACCGCCGCCACGCCCGCGCCGGCGCTCATGCCCGGGATGCGCCCGGCAGCACCGAACAGCAGCGGCACCACGTTGGCCGCGCCGATGCCGATCAGGGCGAAGCCGGCGGCCGACAGCAGGAAGTGGGTGCTCAGCACCGCCGTGGCCAGGCCCGCGAACATCGCCAGCCCGCCCAGCACCATCACGCGCATCGCGCCGAAGCGCAGGATCATGCGGTCGCCCGCGAAGCGGCAGGCCGCCATCGCGATCGAGAAGGCCGAGAATGCCAGCGCCGCCTGCGCCGGCGCGGCGCCGGTGCGCTCCTGCATCAGGAGCGCGCTCCAGTCCACCAGCGCGCCCTCCACCGCGAAGCACAGCAGCGCCAGCAGGCCCAGGCTCAGCGCCGCGCCGCGCGGCAGCTGGAAGTGGCTGCCCGCTTCATGCGTGGGCGCGAAGGCCATTACGCGCGGCGCCGCCAGCGCCAGCGCGACGGCGGTGAGGATGCCCATCGCCAGCGCGCCGCGGCCGTCGCCCCAGCCCTGGCCGATGAACAGGCCGCCCAGCGCCGCTCCCAGCAGGCCACCCAGGCTGAAAAAGCCGTGGATCGAGGACAGGGTCGGGATCCCGCGCGCGGCCTCGACCTCGCTGGCATTGGCGTTCATGGCCACGTCCAGAGCGCCGTTGCTGATGCCGAAGGCGAAGGCCGCCAGGAACAGCAGGCGCAGCTCGCTCACGCCCATGATCACGGGCAGCAGCGCGGCAAAGGCGAAGCCCGACAGCAGCACCATGCGGCGCGTGCCCCAGCGCGCGGTGAGGCCGCCCATCAGGGGCATCGCCAGCAGGGCACCGGCCGCGATGGTCAGCAGGACCATGGACAGCGTGCCCAGGTCGATGCCGGCGCGTGCCTGCACCACCGGCACGTGCGCGGCCCACAGGCCGATGCCGGCGCCGTTGAGCAGGAAGACGGTCGAGATCGACCAGCGCGCCGCGGACAGCGCGGAAGGATGTTGGTTCATGTGCGGGCTTTCGGGGCAAGCTGGAGGTCGAGTCCCGGATGCGCCTGGCGCAGGCGGGCGATGGTGTCGGGCGGCGCGTCGGCTTCGAGCACGAGGTGATCGAGTTCGGCCAGCCGGGCAAAGGCGAAGGGCGCGCTGTCGCCCAGGCGTTCGTTGAGGATGGCCGCCGCCCTGCGGGTGCTGCCGGTCACCATGGCGGCCTTGATGGTGGCTTCCTCGGCATCGGAAGCCGCCAGCCCGCGTTCCGGGTCGAGCGCGCAAACGCCGACGATGCACAGGTCGGCGCGCAGCTGCTGCAGCTCGGCCAGGGTCCAGGCGCCGAGCACCGCGCCGCTGCCGGCATGATAGGTCCCGCCCAGCAGCACGATGCGGGTGCGGCGGAAGTCGCCCAGCGCCAGCGCCAGCTGCGGGCTGTTGGTGACGATGGTCGCGGCCTGGCCGTCTTCGAGCAGGCGCGCCAGCGCGAGGTTGGTGGAACCGGCGTCGATCAGCACCGTGTCGCCTGGGCGGACGAGCGCACACATGGCCTGCGCCAACGTGCTCTTCCTGGCCGGGTCGCGTTCGACGCGCTCGCCGAAGCTGGCCTCGCGCGTGCGCCGCACCGCGCCGCCGTGCACGCGGCGCAGCAGGCCGGCGGCGTCGAGCTCGCGCAGGTCGCGCCGGATGGTGTCTTCCGAGGTGTCCAGGCGCTGGGCCAGCTCGGCCGCCAGCACCCGCCCTTCCCGCTCGACGGCCTCGATGATCGATTGCCGCCGTTCTTCTGCAAGCTGCATGTTCTCTCCTGATGAATCCGCATGATTCTACGCGAACATGCACAAACACGCACACAAACGCAAAAATACGGCAGATACGCGCTTCATTTTGCTGTCATGCATACAACATCTTCCTTCTTCATCCGTATGCGGGCTGTCAAGAAGTTGTTAAACTTCATCTACTTTAGTTAGAGAAACATCATGGACAAGTCCGCCTGCATCCTCATCGTCGACGACTACCTCCTGATCCGCACCCACGTGCGCCAGGTGCTGGCGGAACTCGGTTTCCTGAACGTGTTCCAGGCCGATAACGGCAAGACCGCACAGGACCTGATGCGCAAGCAGCAGATCGACATCGTCGTCGGCGACTGGGGCATGCCGGTGATGAGCGGGATCGACCTGCTCAAGTGGATGCGGACCGACCACCGCTACGCGAACACGCCGTTCATGATGCTCACCGCCGAAGCCAATCCGCAATCGGTGCGCACCGCGCTGCAGGCCGGCGTGAACGCGTACATGATCAAGCCGTTCACGGTGCACAGCTTCGCCTGCAAGTTCATGAGCATGCTGGGCGTGCAGCTGGAAACGGCGCCGGGCCCGTTCGCCCGCCAGGGCATATCCGCGCCTGCGCCCATGCCGAAGCCTGCGCCAGCGCCGCCGGCCGCCTCCGTGCTGCCCGAATCGAACGTCATCGGCCTGGATGCGCCGATCGGCGAGCGGGTGAAGAAATCGACGGTGCTGATCGTGGACGACATCCCGACCAACATCGAGGTGCTGGCCGGGGTGCTGAAGGACGACTATGCGATCAAGGTCGCGATCAGCGGCAAGAAGGCGCTCGAGATCGCGGATGCCTTCCACATCGACCTGATCCTGCTCGACATCATGATGCCGGCCATGGACGGCTTCGAAACCTGCCGCCAGCTCAAGGCCAACCCGAAGACGGCGCACATCCCGATCATCTTCCTGTCGGCGCGCGACGGCACCGAGGACGTGGTGGCCGGCCTGCGCCTGGGCGCGGTGGACTACGTGTCCAAGCCGGCCGACCCGACTATCCTGAAAGCGCGCTTGTCGGCCCACCTGCTGCTGGCTACCGCCATGCAGGACATCAAGCGCCAGAACGAACTCCTGATCGAGAATGCGCGCCTGCGCGAGGACGTCGAGCGCATCACCCGCCACGACCTGAAGAGCCCGATCGCCGTGGCGCTGCACGGCAGCCAGGCCCTGCTCGTCAGCCCGCTCACGCAATCCCAGCGCGAGCAGGCGCTCATGATCGAGACCGCGGCCGAGAACGCGCTCGAGATGATCAACCGCACCCTCGACGTCTACAAGATGGAACAGGGCAGCTACCAGCCGGCGCTTCAGATGTTTGACCTGGGCGAGATGCTGAAACGGGTCTGCCAGCAGGCCCAGTTCACCTTCGACAGTGGCGACGTCACGGTCGTCTACGACAAGCCGGATGAGGTGATGTGCCTGGGTGAGCCGCTGCTGTGCTATTCGCTGTTCAACAACGTGCTGAAGAACGCGATCGAGGCCTCGCCGCCGGCCGGCCGTGTGAGCGTGCATATCGCGCCCGGCTACGGCAACCTGCACGTCATGGTCGACAACGCCGGCGAGGTGCCGCAGGCGGCGCGCGAACGCTTCTTCGAGAAGTATGCGCCATCAAGCAAGATCGGCGGCAACGGCCTGGGCACCTACTCGATCCGCCTGATGGCCGAAGTGCAGGGCGGCAGCGTGAGCGTGGACACGGGCCACGGGCGCACCCGCCTGACCATCACCCTGCCCTGCCCGTAAGCAGGCCGGGCGCCCCACGCCGCATTTCCTCATTTCGGAACATGAATCCTGCAGTTCGTGACATGACAAGCCTGCTGCGCCCCATCGGGGGCGATACTCGGGGCATGAACACGACCGCTCCCACACTGATCCGGCCCGGCCTCATGTGGCGGCTCTACATCGCCGCCTGGACGACCTACGGGATTTTCATTTCCTTCGCCGACCAGCTGGACCTGGTGGTGGAGGGCCGTTTCGATGCGGGCCGCTGGCTGCTGACCTTCGTCAGCCTGCTTCCCTCCGCCCTCCTGCTGGCGCTGGCCTGGCCCCTGACCGGCTTCTTCGAGCGCCGCGCCTACCGCCTCACCAGCATCATCGCCATCCATATCCCGACCGCGTTCGTGTTCTCCGTGGTGTCGCAGACGCCCTTCTGGCTGAGCTTCCACACCACCAAGCCGATCAGCTGGTACGTCTGGCCGCTGCTCTACCACGTCATGACCTACCTGCTCGGCGCTGGTGTCTTCCACCTGATCCGCGCCAGCGAAGCCGCGCACCGGCAGGCGCTGGTGGTGAAGGATGCGCAGAACCTGGTGATCGCATCGGAACTGAGCGCGCTGCGCAACAAGCTCAATCCGCACTTCCTGTTCAACACCCTGCACTCGATCATCGCGCTCACCCAGCGCAACCCGGCGGCGGCCGAGACCGCGCTGTTCCAGTTCTCGGACATGCTGCGCTACGTGCTCGACACCGAGCGCAGCGGCAGCGACCGCGTGACCCTCGATGCGGAACTCGATTTCGTGCGCGACTACCTCGAGCTGGAACAGCTGCGCCTGGGCGAGCGCCTGCAGGTCGAGTGGGACCTCGACGAGGACGCGGGCGACCATCCGCTGCCGGCCCTCTCTTTGCAGCCGCTGGTCGAGAACAGCATCAAGCACGCCTTCAATCCGCACAGCCGGCCGGGCATCCTGCAGATCCGCACGCGGCGCGATCCGGCAAGCGGCGCGTTGACCATGACGGTGCGCGATACCGGTCCCGGCGCCGATCCGGCCGCCATCGCCGCCTCCTCCGGCCTGGGCCTGCGCACCATCGAGCGGCGCCTGCAGCTCGACTACGGCAGCCGCGCCGCCATGCGGGTGAAGAGCGCGCCGGGAGCCGGATTCAGCGTGTCGGTGACGATTCCGGCAGTCCGGGAAGAGAGCTACGCATGAGCACAAGAACCGCCTTTTTCGCCGAAGACGAACCGCTGGCGCGCGACGTGCTGCGCGACGCCATCTACGCCCATCCCGCCCTGCGCCTGGTGGGCGAGGCGGCCAACGGCGCGGATGCCCTGGACCGGATCACGCGCCTGCGCCCCGAGGTCGTGTTCATGGACATCCAGATGCCCGAGATGACCGGGCTGGAAGTGCTGCGCCGCCTCGACTACCTGCCGCAGATCGTGTTCACCACGGCCTACGACCAGTACGCGGTGACGGCCTTCGAACTGCATGCGGTGGACTACCTGCTCAAGCCCTTCACCCAGGCGCGTTTCGCGGCGGCCGTGGCGCGCCTGCTCGACGGTCCGGCCCATGCCCGCGACACCCTCGACAGCGCCCTGGCGCAGGCGGCAGGCGGGAGCGCGGCCCCGGCTCGGCTGGAACGCATCCTGGTGCGCGACCGCGGCCGCATCTTCCCGCTCGCGGCCGGCGAGATCGAGTACATGAAGGCCGATTCCAAGTACACGGTGATCGCGGCGCGTGGCCAGACCTTCCTGGTCCGCATCGGCATCTCCGAGCTGGAAAGCCAGCTCGACCCGGCGCGCTTCGTGCGCATCCACCGCTCGGCCCTGGTCAACCTCGATTTCGTGGAATCGATGCGCGCCGACGAGCAGTCGCAGCTGCAGATCCACATGCGCGACGGGACGGTGCTGGGGGCGAACCGGGATGCGTCGAAGGTCTTGCGCGACATGGCCATTTGAGTGCGGCGCACATGATGAACTTGCGCATGGTGGTGGAAGTCTTGATGCTGGTGGCCGCGCTCGGATTCGGCGCGCTGGCGATACGGCACTGGCGTGCCCAGGGGACGCCGCTATTGCGCGGGCTCGGCCTGGCGTGCAGCGCGCGCGCGGGACGCGACCTCATGGCGGGCATCGCGATCGCCGGCCTGGCCATGCTGGGCATTTTCTTGATCGAAGTAGCCGTGGGCGCGGTCACGACCTCGCCACGCCAGCAGTCATGGGGAGAACTCGGCAGCTGGTTCCTCGGCAAGTCGGCCGCCAGCCTGAAGGAAGAAGTCCTGATGCGTGGCCTGCTGTTGTCCGGCCTGGTACTGGTGCTGAAGGGACGCCGTACGCTGGCCATCCTGTTGTCCGCCATCGCGTTCGGCTGCATCCACCTGAGTAACCCGGGTGCCAGCCCGCTGTCGGTGCTCGGCAATACGCTTGGCGGCGTGATCTATGGCATGGCCTTCCTTCTCTCCGGCAGCCTGTGGCTGGCGATCGGCCTGCATTTCGCCTGGAACTTCGTCCAGGGCCCCCTGTTGGGCTTTCCCGTGAGCGGCATCGCGGCGGGCGGCCTGCAGCAGGTGCACGACGCCGGTCCGGCCTGGCTCAGCGGCGGCGCCTACGGACCGGAGGCCGGCCTGGTCGGGATCGCGTTCCGCTTCGTGATCATCGCCATGGTCGTGCTGTGGCTGACATCGGCATGGCGTCACGGGACAGGGCACGCAAGTCCTGTGTCGCGCTTCTATCGCCCCCGCTCCTAGCCGACCTGGATCCAGGTGGTCTTGAGCTCGGTGTACTTGTCGAAGGCATGCAGCGACTTGTCGCGCCCGTTCCCCGACTGTTTATAACCGCCGAAGGGCACCGTGATGTCGTCGTTGTCGTACTGGTTGACGTGCACCGTGCCGGCGCGCAGCGCGCGTGAAGTGCGGATCGCCTTGCCCATGTCCGACGTCCATACCGCCGCGGCCAGGCCGTAGGGCGTGGCGTTCGCCTGCCTGATCGCTTCGTCCAGGTCGGTAAAGGACAGCACCGACAGCACCGGCCCGAAGATCTCCTCGCGCGCGATGCGCATCGCGGGCTCGACGCCGTCGAACAGGGTCGGCTCGATGTACAGGCCGCCGCTGTCCTGGCGCGCCGCGCCGCCGCCCGCGAGCAGGCGCGCACCGGCCGCCTTGCCGTCCTCGATATAGCCGAGCACCGTCTTCATCTGGACCGGATCGACGATGGCGCCCATGACGGTTGCCTCGTCCAGCGGGTCGCCCGGGGCGTAGCGCGGCACCAGCGCCAGCGCCTTCTCCAGGAACGCATCCTTGATCGAAGCCTCGACGAACAGGCGCGAGGGCGCGTTGCAGCTCTCTCCCTGGTTGAAGTAGATCGATCCGATCGCGCTTTCCACCGCGGCGTCCAGGTCGGGGCAGTCGGCGCAGACGATGTTGGCGGATTTGCCGCCCAGTTCGGTCCAGGCGCGCTTCAGGTTCGACTGCCCCGCCATCTGCAGGATCTGCTTGCCGACCCGGGTCGAGCCGGTGAAGGCGATGCAATCGACGTCCATGTGCAGGCCGAGCGCGCTGCCGGCCTCGCCGCCATGACCGGGCAGGACGTTGAACACGCCCGGCGGCACGCCCGCCTCCAGCGCCAGCTCGGCCAGGCGCAGGCAGCTCAATGGCGCCTTCTCGGACGGTTTCAGGACCAGGCTGTTGCCGGCGGCGAGCGCCGGTCCGATCTTCCAGGCCGCCATCAGCATCGGGTAGTTCCAGGGGATGACCGCCGCGACCACGCCGACCGGTTCGCGCGTGACCAGGGCCAGGCTGTCCGCGCCGGTGGGGGCGACCTGGTCGTAGATCTTGTCGATCGCCTCGCCATACCAGCGAATGCAGTTCTGGGCCAGCTGCACGTCCACGCTCAGGCTGTAGCGGATCGGCTTGCCCATGTCGAGGGTTTCCAGCAGGGCCAGCTCGTCGCGGTGCGCCAGCATCAGGTCGGCGAAGCGGATCAGCACCCGCTTGCGCTCGCTTGGCGCCATGCCGGCCCAGCGGCCGTCCTCGAAGGCCCGGCGGGCGCTGGCGACGGCGGCATCGGCGTCCGCGGCACCGCAGCGCGCGACCTCGGCCAGCTTGCGGCCATCGATGGGGGAGATGCAGTCGAAGCGGGCATTGGTGCGCGCGTCGACGCGAAATCCGTCGATGAAGGCGCGGCCGTCGATGGCCAGATTGACTGCCCGTTGATGCCATGATGGAGTCGACATATCAATTTCCCTTCCTTGAAGTGCAACACTTGACCTTAAATACGAGCAAAGTTGATCCAACGGCCGAATTCTGCCTTTATAATCGCGAATTTTCCGCCCGATAATTCTTGCTTCCCGGAGCCACCACCGCATGAACACCACTTTGATCGTTTTCGTCGCGCTTTACATGCTCGGCACGCTGGGGCTCGGGATGTGGGCGGGTACGCGGATCAAGAATACCGCCGACTTCGCCGTGGCCGGCCGCAGCCTGCCGCTGATCATGGTGATCACCACCACCTTCGCCACCTGGTTCGGCGCCGAGACCGTGATGGGCGTGCCCGCCAAGTTCGTGCAGGGCGGCCTGAACGCCATCATCGAGGATCCGTTCGGGGCCGGCATGTGCCTGATCCTGGTCGGCCTGTTCTTCGCCAAGAAGCTGTACAAGCTGAACCTGCTCACCATCGGCGACTATTACCGCCAGCGCTACGGCAAGGGTATCGAGATCTTCTGCTCGGTGGCGATCATCCTGAGCTACCTGGGCTGGGTGGCGGCGCAGATCACCGCGCTGGGCCTGGTGTTCACGGTGCTGACCGGCGGCGCGATGTCGCCGGCCATGGGCATGCTGGTCGGTACCCTGGCGGTGCTGGTCTACGTGGTGGTGGGCGGCTTCCTGGCGGTGGCGATCACCGACTTCGTCCAGATGATCGTGCTGGTGGTCGGCATGAGCATCATCGCCTTCTTCGCGGCCGACCTGGCCGGCGGTTCCGACAAGGTGCTGGCAATGGCCCAGCAGGCCGACCTGTGGCGCGTGCTGCCGGAGCCTACCTTCACCGACATCGCCTTCTTCGTGGGTGCGGCCGTCACCATGATGTTCGGCTCGATCCCGCAGCAGGACGTGTTCCAGCGCGTGATGTCGGCCAAGGACGCGCCCACCGCGCGCACCGGCGCCGTGATCGGTGGCGCCAGCTACATCCTGTTCGCCTTCGTGCCGATGTTCATCGTCGCCGCGGCCGTGGTAGTGATGGGCAACTCGGCGATGGAGATCGCCCAGAACGACTACCAGCGCCTGCTGCCGACCTTCATCATGACCAAGATGCCGCTGGTCATGCAGATCCTGTTCTTCGGCGCCCTGCTGTCGGCGATCAAGAGCACCTCGTCGGCGACCCTGCTGGCGCCGTCGACCAGTTTTGTCGAGAACATCCTCAAGAACCTGCGTCCGGGCATGAGCGACAAGCAGAACCTGCTGGCGATGCGCATCACCATCGTGATCTTCGCGGCCCTGGTGCTGACCTATGCGATCGCGATGGAAGGCACCTCGATCTACGAACTGGTGTCGAGCGCTTACCAGGTGACCCTGGTGGGCGCCTTCGTGCCGCTGTTGATGGGCCTGTACTGGAAGCGTGCGACCACCCAGGGCGCGATCGTCTCGATCGGCGCAGGCATCCTGGTGTGGCTGCTGTTCTTCGAAGGCGTGACCACCTGGGGCGAGCACTTCCCGGGCCAGCTGGCAGGGCTGCTGGCGGCCTTCGTGGGCATGTTCGCGGGCTCGCTGGCGCCGCAGTTCGTTCGCAATGGTGGTGAGCCGACGAAGCATATCGTTGGGTCGAGCGCCTAAGCTAACGCTGTACCTGCAAAATTGGGTTCCGGCCTTCGCCGGAACGACGGTTTTAAAGCTGGTGGACAGAGATAGCATTACGTTTGGCTCGCACCCTCAGCACGTCATCCCGGCGAACGCCGGGATCCAAGTTCGTCGCGCACCGTTAGCTACGCCATCCACCCCTTCCCCACCACCTCCTCCAGCGTCAAATCCAGGCAAACCCCGATCCGCTCCACCATCTCGTCGATCTGCGCCCGCGTGATCGACAGCGGCGGCGCCACGATCATGCGCTCGCCCACGGCGCGCATGATCACCCCGTTGTCGAACATGTGCTTCCGGCACAGCATCCCCACCGCCTGCTCCGCCGGAAAGGCTTCGCAGTCGTGCACGGTGGCTCCCTTGCGTCGCACCAGGTTCAGCCCCGCCGTCATGCCGCAGGTCTCGGCATGCCCGACCAGCGGGTGCATGGCCAGCGAGGCGAAGCGCGACTTCAGGTGCGGGCCGGTCTCCAGCGCCACCCGCTCGACCAGGCCTTCGGCCTCGATGATGCGCAGGTTCTCCAGCGCCGCCGCGCAGGCCGAGGGGTGGCCGGAATAGGTGAAGCCGTGGTTGAAGTCGCCGCCCTTCTCGATCAGGACGTGGGCCACGCGCCCGCCCACCAGCACCCCGCCCAGCGGCACGTAGCCCGAGGTGACGCCCTTGGCGAAGGCGATCAGGTCGGGCTGGAAGCCCATCAGCTCGCAGCCGAACCAGGTGCCCAGGCGCCCGAAGCCGCAGATCACTTCGTCCGACACCAGCAGGATGTCGTACTTGTCGCAGATGCGCTGGATCTCGGGCCAGTAGGTCGCGGGCGGGATGATGACGCCGCCCGCGCCCTGCACCGGTTCGCCGATGAAGGCGGCCACCCGCTCCGGCCCCACTTCCAGGATTTTTTCTTCCAGCCAACCGGCGGCAAGCAGCCCGAACGCGGCTTCGCTCATGCCGCGCCCGTGTTCGGCGTAGCTGGGCTGGTCGATGTGATCGATGCCGGGAATCGGCAGCCCGCCCTGCGCGTGCATGCCGGCCATGCCGCCCAGCGAGGCCCCGGCCATGGTACTGCCGTGGTAGGCGTTGCGGCGGCTGACGATGACTTCGCGATCCGGCTTGCCGGCCAGTTGCCAGTAGCGCCGCACCATGCGCACGATGGTGTCGTTCGCTTCCGAGCCGCTACCGGTGAAGAACACGTGCTGGAACTGGGGAGGAGATAGCCGGGCCAGCAGCGCCGCCAGCTTCACCGCGGGCACGTTGGTGGTGTTGAAGAAGCTGTTATAGAAGGGCAGCTGCAGCATCTGCGCATGCACCGCGTCGGCGATGCTGGCGCGGCCGTAGCCGGCGTTCACGCACCACAGGCCGGCCATGCCGTCGATGATCTTCTTGCCTTCGGAATCCCACAGGTAGACGTCGTCGGCGCGCACGATCACGCGCGCGCCGCGCTCCCTCAGCGCCGCGTGGTCGGTGAAGGGGTGGAGGAAATGGGCGCTGTCGAGGCGCTGCAGTTCCTGGGTGTCATAGGTCTCGCGTGCCTCGGGCGTGGTGACGCGCAGCGAGGCGACCGGGGTATTGGTGGTCATGATCGACTCCCATTGTCGTGTGAACCGATTACACGTGCAGGAGCAGGTGTTCCCGCTCCCACGGGCTGATGACGCGCATGAATTCCTGGTGCTCGAGGTCTTTCACCGCGGAATAGACGTCGATGAAGCGGTCGCCCAGCGCTTCGCGCAGGCGGTCTTCGCGGCGCAGCAGGGTGATGGCCTCGGACAGGCCCTGCGGCAGCTCGACCGGCATGTCGTAGGCGCTGACCTCGACCATCTGGCTCGGCTCGACCGCGTCGAGCATGCCCAGGTAGCCGCAGGCCAGGGTGACGGCCAGCGCGAGGTAGGGATTGGCGTCGGCGCCGATCACGCGGTTCTCGATGCGCCGGTCCTGGGCGCCGGACACCGGCACGCGGAAGCCCACGGTGCGGTTGTCCATGCCCCACTGCAGGTTGATCGGCGCCGCCGAATGGCGCACGATGCGGCGGTAGGAATTCACGTAGGGCGCGATGATGGCCATCGCCGAGGGCATGTAGCGCTGCAGGCCGCCGATGTAGTGGCGGAAGGCGCTCGAAGGCGTGCCGTCGGGATTGCTGAAGATGTTGCGGCCGCTCTCGAGGTCGACCACGCTCTGGTGCACGTGCATCGCCGAGCCGGGTTCGTCCGCCATCGGCTTGGCCATGAAGGTGGCGTACATCTCGTGCTTGAGCGCGGCCTCGCGCAGGGTGCGCTTGAAGTAGAAGACCTTGTCGGCCAGGCCGAGCGGGTCGCCGTGCAGGAAGTTGATCTCCATCTGGCCGGCGCCGATCTCGTGGATGAGCGTATCGACGTCGAGGTTCATCATCTCGCAGTAGTCGTAGATGTCCTCGAACAGCGGATCGAATTCGTTGACGGCGTCGATGCTGTAGACCTGGCGGCTGGTCTCGGCGCGGCCGCTGCGGCCCACCGGCGAGCTCAAAGGCAGGTTCGGGTCGATGTTCTTGGCCGTGAGGTAGAACTCGAGCTCCGGCGCCACCACCGGCTTCCAGCCACGCTCGGCGTACAGCTTGAGCACGCGGCGCAGCACGCTGCGCGGCGCGTAGTCGACCAGCGTGCCGTCGGAGAAGTAGCAGTCGTGGATGACCTGGGCGGTGGGGTCGACCGCCCACGGCACCATGGTGATGGTGGTGGGGTCGGCCTTGAGGATCATGTCGCGGTCGGTGGCCGCGATGGCGCGGTTATAGGATTCGTCGCGCTCGGGGGTGTTGCCGGTGACGGTCATGCCCAGCACCACTTCGGGGATGCGCATGCCGCGGTCTTCGGTGAACTTCACGCGGGGGAGGATTTTTCCACGGGCGACGCCGGTCAGGTCGGGGACCAGGCATTCGATTTCGGTGACCCGTTTCGCGTTGAGCCACTCCTCCATGTCGGTGTAAGAAAAATTGTCGCGGATTGCCATGATTGCCTCACTGTCTGGTTCGGATCGAGTGCGCACCGCCGGCGCAGGCCGGGTGCGCTCGCACATCAGGCAGGAAAGCTAGGGGACGGCGTCGCTGGACCAGGGAAAGGCCGCCTCCGGGGTGTGGATGTTCATGCGCCCCTCTCTTTTTTCTGCTGCTGGTATTCGCGGCAGGCCTGGCCGAAGGCGCCGAACATCTTCATCGAATACGGGTTGTGCTGGATGCGCCACTCGGGGTGCCATTGCACCGCCAGCGTGAAGCCGGGCGCGGTGGAGACCGAGAAGGCTTCGACCAATCCGTCCTCCGCTACCGCTTCGACCGTCAGGCCGGGCGCGAGTTCGTTGACACCCTGCCCGTGCAGCGAGTTGACCGGAATCTCCGGCACGCCGAGCATGCGCTCGAGGCAGCCGCCCGGCGTGAGCGTGACGTTGTGAGCGTCGCCGTACTGCTCGTCCATGCCGAGTTCGGGATTCTCGCGGTGGTCGAACTTGCCGGCCACCGTCTGCACCGCCTGGTGCAGGCTACCGCCCATGGCCACGTTCATTTCCTGGAAGCCGCGGCAGATCGCGATGATCGGGATGCCGCGCTTGACCGCTTCGCGGATCAGGGGCAGCGTGGTCTGGTCGCGCGCCGGATCCTGCGGCAGCGAGGGATCGAGCACTTCCTCGGAATAGTAGCTGGGATGGACGTTCGAGGCCGAGCCGGTCAGCATGATGCCGTCGCACAGGGCCAGCATGGTTTCCAGATCCAGCGAGGCGCCCAGCGAGGGCAGGATCATGGGGGCGCAATCGGCGCCGAGGACGACGGCGTCGACGTACTTGTGCTGGGCCGCGTGATACGGGTGTTCGCCGAAATCACGCGTGCATGCGGGGACGAATACGATGGGGCGCATGGTCTCTACCTTGTCGTGAAGCGCACGAAACCATGATACGAGCATTCCGGTCCGGGCGCGAGTGGCCTATGACTCAGATCAAAGCGCCAGGTTGACGAAGCAGCCGGAGCATGCTTCCTTCCTGCTGATCTGCCTGAGGGTGAATCCCATAGCAAAAGCTTAACGGTAACTCGAGAAGCATGCCAACACGGTAAGAACCTATCCCAGTAGGGAGGAGGAAGCTGGCGGCGATGCATGGCAAGCGCGGGCAAGGCGCGAGGAGGCCGCATGGCTAGCCATGCAACGACGAGCAACGCTGCCCCCGCTTGCCAGGCGCGCCGAAAGCGACTCATTCCCTGCTGGGATAGGTTCTGGAGGCAGAGAAGCGGCGAAATACTATTTCATGCAAGACTCTTCCATGAAATTTTATTTCGCCACGGAAATTACCTCCTTACTTCTTCAGTGCCGCCAGCGCCGCCGCCAAGACGGTATCCCGGCCGCGGCGCAGGTCGGCCACCGTCGGCGCCGCCTTGACGGTCGGCTGGATGCCGTGACCGACCCAGGCGCGCCCGTCCGGATAGGTGTCGGCCTTGGTGCAGATGCGCGCCACGCCGCCGCCCGGCAGGTTAATGAACAGCGGCTGGCCGGTGCTGCCGCCGGTCGCCTCGCCCACGATCGGTCCGCGCCCCATGCCCTCATAGGCCACCATGAAATCTTCCGCCGCCGAGTAGGTCGCGCCTGAAGTCAGGACCGCGACTGGGCCCTTGAACAAGCGCTTGCCGTCGGGTTGGCGATCGTTCAGCTTGCCTTCGAAGTCCGGCATCGGGCGCTTCCATGCGCGGTAGGACGGCAGGTACTGGCGCGTCGCCCATTTGCCGGTTGCGAAAGGCTTGTCGGTCAGCGTGGCCAGTACGCGCCAGCCTTCGGACGAATTGCCGCCGCCGTTGTTGCGCAGGTCGATGATCAGCGCCGAACTCGCCGCGATCTGGTCGAAGGCGGCGAGGAAGGCATCGGCGGCCCGGCTGTCGCCGAAGCTGTTCAGGGCCACGTAGCTCACGTTGCCCGGCAGCTTGCGCAGCTCGAAGGGTGGATTGCCGCCCGCCGCCTTGCCGAAGCTTTGCGCGTCGACGCGCTTCGCCTCCAGCTTTACGGTCTTGCCGTCGGCGTGCCGGAAGGTGAGGCGCGGCGCCTTGTCGCGCGGGCCCATCAGGAACTGGTAGCCGTACACGCGGATATCCCTGTCCTGCGGGGTGGATGCGCTCACATAGGGCGCGATCTCGCGCTGGGCATAAGCGACGACCGGCTCGCCGTCGACTTCGACGATCTCGGAACCCGGGACCACGCCGCCCGCTTGCAAAGCCGGGTCGAAGACCTCGCGCACCAGCACCCTGCCCTCGACCAGGTGCGTCTTCATGAGCGGCCGCGCCATCATCGCGTTGCGCAGCTCCGGCCCGGGATAGACATTGGTATGCCCGTCCTGAAGCTTTGCGCACAGCTCCATCAGCACGCGGTAGTAATCGGCGGTGGAGGTGGCGGCGCGCACCTTCGGGATAGTTTCGAGGTAGAGCCGGTCCCAGTCGAGCTCCTTGAGCTTGTCGACGTACACGAAGTTGTACTTCACCTCGGACCAGAATTTCGACAGGCCCGCGATCTTCTCGTCTTCGCTGATGTTCTCGCGGTAAGGCGAGCCGAGTGCGGGCGAGTCGAACAGCAGCGCCTCGCGCGCTTCACCGGGCTTGGCGTCCTGCGCGAAGGCTGCTCCGGACAAGGCCGCAAAGACTGCGGCGGCGATGATGCGACGTACCATAGTTTCTCCCTAGTTCTTTTGAATGAGGAGATTCTACGGAGAACAGATTGCAAAACGACAGTAAATGCGACAGCCTGCAGGTTTGTCGGAGCAGGCTGCACGGCGTATGCGGTAGCAATCTGTTACAGCTCGGCCGTGCACCGTGTTCAAGCGGTTTGCGTTATGGAAGGAAAGCCGGGTGCGCGTCGCACCCGCAACGTACCTGGAGAAAATATGAAACCCTTGTTCGCCGTCCTGGCCTTGCTGGCATCGCTGAACCATGCCGCTGCCGGCGAGATCTCGCTGTTCACCGATGCGGACTTCCGCGGTCGTCCGCTGACCCTGCGTGGCCCGGTCACGAACCTGGACGGGATCGGGTTCAACGACCGCGCCTCCTCGGCCATCGTTCAGTCGGGCACCTGGGAAATCTGCGAGCACAAGGATTTCGGCGGCCGCTGCATCGTGCTGGAGCCGGGCCAATACCGGATGTTCGAGGGTTTCAACGACGTGGCTTCCTCGGTGCGTGAACTGGAGCGCGGACGCGGACGCGATGGATACCGTGACCGTGACCGGCGCTACGACGAGGGCGGGTGGGGACGGCGCGATCCTCGAGGCGGCGATCGGCGCGGCCCGCCGGTCGAGCTGTTCGCCGACCGCCATTTCGGCGGCGAGGGCATCATGCTGGAAAGCGATGTGCACAGCCTGCGTTCACGCAATTTCAACGATCGCGCGGGCTCGATGATCATCCGCGAAGGCGAATGGCAGCTGTGCGAGCATGACGATTACCGCGGCCGCTGCATCGTCTACGGGCCGGGCCGCTATTCGTCCCTGCGCGGCCTGGACGGCATCGCTTCGTCGCTGCGCAGGGTGCGCTGATCCCGGCCGCCTTCCTGTATTCGCATTGCCCGCGCGCGTCGCCGCGCACCAGCCCAGCCGGTACTTCTACCGGTTGGGCACTCAGCCTGATCGAGAATGTTGTCGAGGGTAATAACGTCCGCCTCGACAAGGCCAACGACATGCGCGATGCGCAGCGCCGCATCTCGTACAACATGCGCGATCTGATCCTGACGACCGATGATGCCAAGATGGATGCCGTGGACAAGGCCATCGGGGCCGCCTGGAAAGACTACGACAGCGCCGCGGCCCAGCTGGCGCAGATGGTCACGCGTGCCGAAACGCAGGGCGCGCTCGATCGCATCGCCGTCGCGCGTGACCGCGCCGCCCCGCTGATCGAGCAAACCAGGGCACTGGCGCGCGCCAACAGCAATGAAGAGAGCCACGTCCTCCTGACCTCGAAGGTGATCCCGGCGGTGACCCTCTGGCAGGAAGAAATGCAGAAGGTCATCGACATTCAGGAGGCGAACAATCACCAGGACCAGACGGCAGGTCAGCAACAATATGCGCAGGCGCGCCTGTGGCTGATCGCCCTGGGCGTGGCGGCGCTGGTGCTCGCCGCCTTCATCGGCTGGGCCATTTCCCGCTCGATCACCCGGCCGATGGCGCGCGCCGTCGAGGTGGCGCGCACGGTCGCCGCCGGCGACCTGACCAGCCACATCGAGGTCGATTCGCGCGACGAGACCGGCCAGCTGCTAGTGGCGCTGAAGGAAATGAACGCCAGCCTCAGGAACATCGTCGGCCAGGTGCGCAGCGGCACCGAGACCATCGCGACCGCGTCGTCCGAAATTGCGACGGGCAACCTCGACCTTTCCGCGCGTACCGAGCAGCAGGCCGGCTCGCTGGAAGAGACCGCCTCGTCGATGGAGGAGCTGACCAGCACGGTACGCCAGAATTCCGAGAACGCCCACCAGGCCAACCAGATGGCGCTGACGGCGTCCGAAGTGGCCAGGCGCGGCGGCGCCGTGATCGCCGACGTGGTCGTGACGATGGGCGCGATCAAGGCATCCGCCGACAAGATCGTCGACATCATCGGCGTCATCGACGGCATCGCCTTCCAGACCAACATCCTGGCGCTGAACGCGGCGGTGGAAGCCGCCCGCGCCGGCGAACAGGGCCGCGGCTTCGCCGTGGTGGCATCCGAAGTGCGCACGCTGGCGCATCGCTCGGCCAATGCGGCCAAGGAGATCAAGGCGCTGATCGATACCTCGGTGGCGAACGTCGGCGAGGGCAACCGCCAGGTGGTGCAGGCCGGCGCGACGATGGACGAGATCGTGACCAGCGTCATGCGCGTGACCGACATCATGGGCGAAATCACGATGGCCAGCCGCGAGCAGGAAACGGGCATCGGCCAGATCAACCAGGCCGTCAGCGAGATGGATACCGTGACCCAGCAGAACGCGGCCCTGGTGGAAGAAGCCGCGGCGGCCGCGCAATCGCTGCAGGAACAATCGGCGCATCTCGCGCAAGTGGTCAGCGTGTTCCGCCTGGACGGCGCGCCACAGGGGTCCCAGCCGGCGCGCGGCGCGCGCCAGGAGCCGCGCAGCGCGCGTGCACTGGCGCTGGCGTAAACAGCGCGGAAAGCAAGGCGTCGTGTCGTTCAGCGCAGCGCCAGCACGTAGACACCCGGCCGCGCACCGGGACGCGACACGATCCAGTCCTCGCCAGTCCCGCCGCCGGATGCAGCGGCGCAGTCCCAGGCCGCGGCCGCCGGCGCAAGGTGGCAGACGGAGAGGGCCGGCAGTACCGGCATCCGGGACTTTGGCAGCACGAAGAACACCTGGGCGTCGAGCGGCACAAAGGTACTGACGAATTCGAAGCCATCGACGACCGCCCCGCCCACGTCGTGCAGCGGCACGTTTTCCGACCAGCGGCTGCGCCAGGACAAGGTGTAGCCTACCGGCTGGCTGGCGGGAAAACCCGGCAGGACCGTTACCGGCGGCGTCAGTTTCGCCAGGCCGGCGACGCAGGCAGCCGAGTGCGCCGGCAGCGCGGCGAGGAAGGCGATGCCCATTTTCCATTCTGGCTTGACCAGCCCGCTCGGCACAATGGGGCCATTCACGCCCCGATAATCGCGGATGCCAACCTGCAGGCGCAGCGCCATCGCCGTCTCGCGCTCGACCCCGGCGGGCGACACCAGCGCATGCACCTCATAGGACGGATTGCCCATGCGCGAGGGCGAGCTGGTCTCCAGGCCGCCCGGCTGCGCTGCGGGGCCCGTGGGCGCCACGCTGCCGCAGTACGACATGACTTCCTGGTAGCCGGCCCCGACGCCGGCGGCGGCCGTGGCGACGGCCTCTTCTCCTGCGCCGCCGCAGCCGGACAGCGCGGCACACGAGAACGCGACCATGGCAAGGATCGCGGGCAGGACCAGGCGGGGGTTGTGTTGGGTATCGGTGTGGCGGTGCATGCAAGCTCCAGGGTGGCTGAAAGGAGCTGCAGCATGCTTGACCGGACCAGGTAGCGCGAGGGGGCATGCGACGGATGCGGCGGCGCAGGGAGCGGACCCGGCGATCCAGCGGATGGACCGCCCGGCGCGGCGCCGGGCCCGCCATTCCCCGGAACGCCGCATCCATTCCGCAAAAGCGTGCATCCGTCGCGGCAGGCCTGTCCGGCCCCGGACGAAATTCCTAGAATGCGCCCATCGAACACCTTCGCCACCGCCTCACCAAAGGACAACCATGAAAAAGCTCGGCCTCCTCCTCCCGCTGATCCTCGCCACCGGCTGCGGCAGCACCAACAGCTATCTGGCGCAGAAGAACACCAGCGTCGAGATGTACCATATCTTCGACATCAAGACCTCCGCCTCCACCGCTACCATGGCGCGTGCTGCTACTGCGGGCCTCGGCCGCAACACGAACAGCGTCAGCGCCAACACGCCGCTGCAGCTGGGCGTGACCGTGCCGGACACGCCGGGACGCTTCACCATCACCGACCTCGGCGCAAAACTGGGCAATACGGGCATGGGGCCGCTGCTGCAGATGGCCTCGATGCAGAACGGTGGTGCCGGCATCAGGATGGCCAACTGCGAAGGCGCAGCCTGGACGGCGCGCGCCGTGCGCAGCATCGCCGGGTCGAGCAACCTGACGCTCTATGCATGCCTGTACAAGTACAGGGCCGGCTACCACCTGGACACCTATGCAGTGTTCGAGAAGACCGAAGGCGGGCTGCAGCAAGTGTCGCGCGACCTCGCCAGCCGCCTGGTCGGCACGCCCGAGGAATGGGTCACCAAGACCATCCACGACATGGTGCGCAGCATCGAGACGGCGGCCCAGGCCAAGGCCAGGTACGTCGAAGGCCAGCCGGAACTTGGACCCGAGCCGGCCATCGCCCAGCTCGAGCGCGGCTGAGCGGACGATCCGCTGCCCGGGAGCTTGATGAACAAGGCTGGCCGGTGCTGCCGCCGACCGCGCGGGCTCGATGATCGTCCTTGCCGGCCTACTTGTACTCGTCATACTTGCGCGCGTCGCCGCGCACCTGCTCGGCCGGGTACTTGGCCCGGTTGAGCACCATCTTCTCCTGCACCGCCGCAAAGAGGTCGACGTCGAGCTTGTCGGCCAGGCGCACCAGGTAGACCAGCACGTCGGCCATCTCGTGCCGCACCTGTACCAGCTTGTCCGGACCGAGTTCCTCGGGCCGGCCATGCTGGAGCCACTGGAAATGCTCCAGCAGCTCGGCCGCCTCGACGCTCAGGGCCGAGGCGAGGTTCTTGGGCGTGTGGAACTGGTCCCAGTCGCGCTCGTCCACGAAGGCGCGGACGAGATCGCGCAGCCGGATGAGATCACTGTCCGCGGCGTTCGTCACGCACCTGGTCTCCATCGAGGTAGCCGGTGAGGACGCGCTGCAGCTTGGGCGCGATCTCATCAAAGCTGCTGACCGTGATGCCGAGGTCGCGCAGCAGGCCGTCGTGCACGCCGTAGACCCAGCTGTGGATGGTCAGCGGCTGGCCGCGTTCCCAGGCGTCGCGCACGATGGTAGTCTGGGCCACATTGATCACCTGCTCGGCCACGTTCAGTTCCACCAGGCGGTTGACGGCGGCGCGGCCGACCACGTTGCCGAGGTACTTGCCGTGCTTCTCGCGCACGTCGCGCACGTGGCCGAGCCAGTTGTCGGCCATGCCCACACGGGTGCCGGTGAGCGCTGCGCCGACGCCCGAGCAGCCGTAGTGGCCGCACAGGATGATGTGCTTCACCTTCAGCACGTCGATCGCGAACTGCAGCACGCTCAGGCAGTTCAGGTCGGAGTGCGCGACCACGTTGGCGATGTTCCGGTGCACGAACAGTTCGCCCGGCAGCATGCCGAGCAGTTCGTTGGCGGGCACGCGGCTGTCCGAGCAGCCGATCCACAGGTATTCCGGCGCCTGCTGTTCCGACAGCGCCTTGAAGAAGTTCGGGTCTTCGGCCACCATCGAAGCGGCCCATTTGCGGTTGCGTGCGAAGAGCTCTTCTGCGCTCACGCCCGTCGTGTTGTTATCCATTATTCTCCCTGGTTGATGCGTGCTGAATGGCCGAAAGTATACCAGCAGGCGAAAAAAAACCGCCGAGGGCTTTTGCCTTCAGCGGTTTCCCTGGTTCGATTTCTCGGAGCGGCTAACAAACCCCGAGGGCAAGGCGCATCGTCGAAGACAGTACGCTAGTACGGCGAGACGATGCAACGCAGCCATCGGGGAATTGTTAGACGCTCTTACTCGAAGAAGTCCTTGACCTTGTCCATCCAGCCTTTGCTCTGCGGGCTGTGCTTGGCGCCACCCTCGGTGGTCGAGCGTTCGAACTCGCGCAGCAGATCCTTCTGCTTGTCGGTCAGCTTGACCGGGGTCTCGACGACCACGTGGCAGAACAGGTCGCCGGTGTAGCCCGAGCGGACGCCCTTGACGCCCTTGCCCTTGAGGCGGAAGGTCTTGCCGGTCTGGGTGCCTTCCGGCACCGTGAACGACACCTTGCCGGTGAGCGTAGGCACCTCGATCTCGCCGCCCAGCGCCGCCTTGGCGAAGGAGATCGGCATCTCGCAGTGCAGGTCGTCGCCCTCGCGCTGGAACACCGGGTGCGGCTTGATGTGGATCTCGACGTACAGGTCGCCCGCCGGTCCCCCGTTCGTCCCCGGCTCGCCGTTGCCGGTCGAGCGGATGCGCATGCCGTTGTCGATACCGGCCGGGATCTTCACTTCCAGCGTCTTGTTGCGCTTGATGCGTCCGGCGCCGCCGCAGGCCGCGCAGGGTTCCGGGATGATCTTGCCGCTGCCGTGGCACTTCGGGCAGGTCTGCTGGATGCTGAAGAAGCCCTGCTGCATGCGCACCTGGCCGTGGCCCGAGCAGGTGGTGCAGGTCACGGGCTGGGTGCCCGGCTTGGCGCCGCTGCCGTGGCAGGTGTCGCACTTGTCCCAGCTCGGCACGCGGATGGTGGTCTCGTAGCCGTGGGCCGCCTGCTCCAGGGTGATCTCGAGGTTGTAGCGCAGGTCGGCGCCGCGGTACACCTGCGGACCGCCGCCGCCACGGCCGCGGCCGCCGCCGAAGATGTCGCCGAAGATGTCGCCGAAGGCATCGCCGAAGCCGCCCGCGCCGCCGCCGAAGCCACCGCCGCCCATGTTCGGATCGACGCCGGCATGGCCGTAACGGTCATAGGCCTCGCGCTTCTCCGGATTGGTCAGCATCTCGTAGGCTTCCTTGACCTCCTTGAACTTCTCTTCCGCTTCCTTGTTGTCGGGGTTGCGGTCAGGATGGTATTTCATCGCAAGCTTGCGATAAGCCTTCTTGATGTCGTCTTCCGACGCGTTCTTGGCGACCCCGAGGATCTCGTAAAAATCACGCTTTGCCATTGGCGGCACCTTGCTTGTTGATCTGGTAAAACGGTTTGAGCAAAAAAACCGAGCCGGGAAACCAAACGGTCGCAGCGGCTCGGCGGGTCCCGTGACAGGGAGCGGACGAGTGTAACCCAGCTCGCCCGTCCCCGCAGGGAATTACTTCGCGTCTTTCACTTCCTTGAAGTCCGCGTCCACGACGTCGTCCTGCTGCGGCTGCTGTTCGCCGCCGGCAGCCTGGGCGCCGCCCGCGCCGGCAGCGCCAGCCTGCTGCGCCTGCATGTCGGCGTACATCTTCTCGCCCAGCTTCTGCGAGGCGCTCGACAGGGCCGCGGTCTTGGCGTCGATGTCCGCCTTGTCGCCGCTCTTGATCGCGCCTTCCAGGTCGGCGATCGCCGCTTCGATCTTTTCCTTCTCGCCGGCTTCCAGCTTGTCGCCGTATTCGGTCAGGGACTTCTTGGTCGAGTGCACCAGCGCGTCGCCCTGGTTGCGGGCTTCGGCCAGTTCCTTGACCTTCTTGTCCTCTTCCGCGTTCAGCTCGGCATCCTTCACCATCTTCTGGATTTCGTCTTCCGACAGGCCCGAGTTGGCCTTGATGGTGATCTTGTTTTCCTTGCCGGTGGCCTTGTCCTTCGCGCCCACGTGCAGGATGCCGTTGGCGTCGATGTCGAAGGTCACTTCGATCTGCGGAGTGCCGCGCGCTGCCGGCGGGATGCCCTCGAGGTTGAACTCGCCCAGGCTCTTGTTGCCTGCTGCGATCTCACGCTCGCCCTGGTAGACCTTGATGGTCACGGCCGGCTGGTTGTCGTCGGCGGTCGAGAACACCTGCGAGAACTTGGTCGGGATCGTGGTGTTCTTGTGGATCATCTTGGTCATCACGCCGCCCAGGGTTTCGATGCCCAACGACAGCGGGGTCACGTCCAGCAGCAGCAGGTCCTTGCGCTCGCCCGACAGGACCGAGCCCTGGATGGCGGCGCCGACAGCGACGGCTTCGTCCGGGTTGACGTCCTTGCGCGGATCCTTGCCGAAGAACTCCTTCACCTTTTCCTGCACCTTCGGCATGCGGGTCATGCCGCCGACTAGGATGATGTCGTCGATGTCCGAGACCTTGATGCCGGCATCCTTGATCGCGGTGCGGCACGGCTCGATGGTGCGAGCGACCAGTTCCTCGACCAGGGCTTCCAGCTTGGCGCGGGTGATCTTCAGGTTCAGGTGGACCGGCGCGCCGTTCGCCATGGCGATGTACGGCTCGTTGATTTCGGTCTGCTGCGCCGACGACAGTTCGATCTTGGCGCGCTCGGCCGAAGCCTTGATGCGCTGCAGGGCGATCGGGTCCTTCGACAGGTCGAGGCCGTTGATCTTCTTGAACTCGTCGATGATGTAGTCGATCACGCGCTGGTCGAAGTCTTCGCCGCCCAGGAAGGTGTCGCCGTTGGTCGACAGCACTTCGAACTGCTTCTCGCCGTCGACGTCGGCGATCTCGATGATCGAGACGTCGAAGGTGCCGCCGCCGAGGTCGTACACGGCGATCTTGCGGTCGCCCTTGTCGGTCTTGTCCAGGCCGAATGCCAGCGCGGCCGCGGTCGGCTCGTTGATGATGCGCTTGACGTCCAGGCCCGCGATGCGGCCGGCGTCCTTGGTCGCCTGGCGCTGCGAGTCGTTGAAGTAGGCCGGCACGGTGATGACCGCTTCGGTCACTTCTTCGCCGAGGTAGTCTTCGGCGGTCTTCTTCATCTTGCGCAGGACTTCAGCCGAGATCTGCGGCGGCGCCAGCTTCTTGTCGCGCACGCCGACCCAGGCGTCGCCGTTGTCGGCGGCCAGGATCTGGTAAGGCATCAGCGAGATGTCTTTCTGGACTTCCTTTTCCTGGAACTTGCGGCCGATCAGGCGCTTGACCGCGAACAGGGTGTTCTTCGGGTTGGTGACAGCCTGGCGCTTGGCCGGCGCGCCGACGAGGATCTCGCCGTCTTCCTGGTAAGCGATGATCGACGGCGTGGTGCGCGCGCCTTCCGCGTTCTCGATGACTTTCGGCTGGCCATTTTCCATAATGGCGACGCAGGAGTTGGTGGTTCCCAGGTCAATACCGATGATCTTGCCCATGTTGTTTTCCTTTTGAATGCTGTAGTTTCGGATAGAGTCAATATTGGGAAATACCGCGCTCTTTCAAGAGCGCAGTATCCAGCTCCTGCTTTACTTCGGCGCTGCCGCCGTCACGATGGCCGGACGCAGCAGGCGGTCGGCGATCATGTAGCCCTTCTGCAGCACGGCGACCACGGTATTGGCCTCCTGCTCGGACGGCACCACGGCCACGGCCTGGTGCTTGTTCGGGTCGAGCTTCTCGCCCGCTTGCGGCATCACTTCGACCAGGCGGTTCTTTTCGAACGCGGCGGTCAGCTGCTTGAGCGTCATTTCGACGCCTTCGCGGATCGACTCGACGGTCTGCGACTCGACCTTCAGCGCCATTTCCAGGCTGTCGCGCACCGGCACCATGGCCTCGGCGAAGCTTTCGATGGCGAATTTATGGGCCTTGCTGACGTCGTCCTGGGCGCGGCGGCGGATGTTTTCCGCGTCGGCCTTGGCACGCATGAAGGCGTCGTGCATCTCGGCCAGCTTGGCTTCGGTAGCGCTGAGCTGGGCTTCCAGTTCGGACTGTGCCGAGGTGTCGGCCGTCGGCGGCACGCCGGCCTGGCCGGCGCTGGCCTGGGCCGCCTCGTTCGCGGCGGCGGCGGTAGCGGCATCAGCCTGCTGCGGCGGGGCGCCGTTGCCCTGTTGGGACAGCTCTTGGTTTTCTTGGTCTTGCATCGAAAAAACTCCTAGAATCAAGGACTTGGCTGAGTTGGTAACGTGTCCTGCGTGACACACAGGGCCCTACATGGGGCGATGTCCTACATTTTCAAGGGGCATTTCCGGTACACCTTATGAAAAAGTAGAAATCATTTGTTACAAGATTTACGCTTTCCCTGAATCATTTCTCAATGAAAAGTCTTACGCTTCCTGACAAGCTTGCAGAAAACATCGCAAGCATCCCGGAGCAGACATCATGAGACTTCAACTGATCAGTGGCGCCGTCGTGCTGTACACCCTCGCGGTGCTGGCATGGCTGTGCTATGTCGGCATCAGTGCGGCGCCCTGGCATGCATAAACTGAGCCGTCTATTTTAACAGGTCGACAAGACGGGGCTTTACGCGCCCAGCTGGGCCGCGTGCTGGGCGCCGACCTGGGCATCGCGGCGCTGGGCCGCGCGCTGGGCCGGCGTCAGGATGGTCGGCCAGCCGATCAGGTGCTGTTCGGCGATCTCGGCCAGGCCGGTGATCCAGGCCGGCGACTCGTTCAGGCAGGGAATGTAGTGGTATTCCTTGCCGCCGGCGGCCTCGAAGTCGTGCCGCACTTCCATATTGATCTCTTCCAGGGTTTCCAGGCAGTCGCTGGTGAAGCCCGGGCAGATCACGTCGATCCGCTCCAGCCCCTGGCGCGCCAGTTCCTGCACCGTGGGCGCGGTGTAGGGCTGCAGCCACTCGGCCTTGCCGAAGCGTGACTGGAAGGTGACGATGTATTCGTCGGCGCCCATGCCCAGCGCCACCGCCAGCAGGCGCGCGGTCTTCTGGCATTCGCAGAAATACGGGTCGCCCAGCATCAGGGTGCGCTTGGGCGTGCCGTGGAAGCTCATCACCAGCTTCTGGCCGCGGCCGTGGGCTTCCCAATACGCTTCCACCTGCACCCGCAGCGCCTCGATATAGCCTTCGTGATCGTGGTAGTGGCGCACCAGGCGCAGCTCGGGGATATTGCGCACCTGGGCGTAGTGGGCATGGACGGCGTCCCAGACCGAGGCGGTGGTGGTGCCGGAATACTGGGGATAGGCCGGCAGGACCACGATGCGCTGGCAGTGATCGGCCTGCAGGCGCGCCAGCACGTCGGACAGCGAAGGTGAGCCGTAGCGCATTGCCATCACCACCTTCACGCCTTCATGGCCGCGCTCGACGAGGGTCTTTTCCAGCAGCGCCGCCTGCTTCTGGGTGTGCACCTTGAGCGGCGAGCCTTCCTTGGTCCAGATAGTGCGGTACTTGGCGGCCGACTGGCCGGAACGGAAAGGCAGGATGAACAGGTTCAGGATGAACCACCAGATCCTGGCCGGGATCTCGACCACGCGCGGATCGGAAAGGAACTGCTTCAGGTAGCGGCGGACGGCCTTGCGGGTGGGTTCGTCCGGCGTACCCAGGTTGACCAGCACGATGGCGCTGGAGGGCACGGTACCGTGGGGGAAAGGCGGTTCGTTTCGAAAGGGCATGAGCGAAAGATATTGAAAGGACGCCCATTATTATAAGTGGCGTCCCATTGCCGTAGCTGTCTACCGCGAACAACAGCGGGTCATCAGGTGCTGGTATGCAGGCGCACGTCGATGTTGTTGCGGGTGGCGTTCGAGTAGGGGCAGACCACGTGGGCCTTGTCGACCAGGTCTTTCAGCTGGGCCTGGTCCATGCCGGGCGCCTTGATGCTCAGGTCGACCTCGATGCCGAAGCCGGTCGGAATCGGGCCGATGCCGACGTCGCCGGTGACGGTCAGGTCGGGCGGCAGCGTGACTTTTTCCTTGGCGGCCACGAACTTGAGCGCGCCGAGGAAGCAGGCCGAATAGCCGGCCGCGAACAGCTGTTCGGGATTGGTGCCTGAGCCGCCGCCGCCGCCGAGTTCTTTCGGGGTGCTCAGTTTCAGGTCAAGCACATTGTCGGAACTTTTCGAGGTGCCTTCACGGCCGCCTTGCGAGGTGGCCTGGGCGCGGTACAGCACGTTGTCAATGCTCATTCGAATTCCTCCTGTGGTGGTCTGGACGCGCTCCGCGGAGCGGAGCGTTTGTCACTTTGCCACAGAATGGCGGAAGGGGCAGGACGGGAGTGCGCGGCGCCATCGCCGGCCCATAGCTGTCCGGGCTGAAGCGGACGCTCAGCCCGGCCACCAGGCCGACACAGGCGAGGTGCCAGGACCATCCCGGAACATAGCTGGCGCTGAGTTCATGCAGCGCGGCGACGAGCCAGGGCGGCAGCGCGGCCAGGATGAATCCGCCGCCTTGCATGAGCGCCGTCAGGGCGCCCGCCTGCGCCGGATCGGGCAGATGGTCCAGCGCGACGCCCATCGACAGGGCGAACCAGCCGCCCAGGCCCGCACCGAGGATGGCCGCCAGGGCGTAAGGTGCCCAGCCGGGGGCCAGTGCGAGGCCGCTAAAACCGAGGGCCTGCATGCCCAGCGTGAGCCACAGCCAGGGCCGCCGGTCCGCTTGCCTTGCGGCGATGGCAGGCAGCGCCAGCGCCGCAAGCGCCTGGCCCGCCGCCAGGGTCGCCAGCAGGCCAGCGCTGGCCGAGGGGCTCCAGCCTTGCGCCTGATAGGCGGGCGCCAGCCATGCCACGACCGACGAATAGCCGCCGTTGACCAGGCCGAAACAGGCCATGAGCAGCCAGGTCCGGGGCCGCAGCAGGAGCGCCCGCGTCGTGCTGCGGCCGGGACCCGTGCGCGCATCGGCAGGCAGGCCCCCCCGCGCCACCAGCACGGCAAGCAGGGCCGGCAGGGCAAAACATGCCAGTCCCGCCGTCCAGCTTCCGCTGGCCTCGGCCACGAGCGGGGACACCATGGCGCCGAGGGCCCCTCCTCCCATGAGCATGGCCGAATACAGCCCCATCACGGGGCCGGTGTGGCGCGGGAAGGCGCGCTTGATCATCCCTGGGAACACCGCCTGCACCACCGCCACGCCCGCACCGATCAGGGCGGCGGTGGCGACCAGGGCCGCGCCCGATCCGGCCAGCAGGCGCAGGGCGCAGCCGCCGCAGATGGCGGCCAGGGCGGCCAGCACCGCGCGGCGCGCGCCCACCGTGCTTTCCAGCGCCGGCGCGGCGAATGCCAGGATGCCCATCAACAGCATCGGCACCAGCGTCAGCAGCGCCATGCCCTGCAGGCCCAGCCCTGTGTGACGCTGGATGCCGGCAGCGAGCGGCCCGATGGCGGTGATGAAGGGCCGCAGGTTGATCCCGACCAGCACCACGGCCGCGATCGGCATCAGCCGGCGCACTGCGCCGGGGCTAATGGTGTTGCTGCCAGTGCGCGTACAGCTCCGGCTCGCCGTCGAGGCGGACCGGCAGATGCCGGATCCGCATCGACTGCTGGTCGACGGGCCTGGCCAGGTCGGCGTAGACCGCGGCCGTGGACAGGCCAAAGGGGTCGGCGTCCTGGTTGGAATAGGCGTAGGTCACTGCCGCGATCCCGGCCATGCGCATCGCCCCCATGCACATGGGGCAAGGATGGCCGCTGGCATAGACGGTGCAGCCCGCCAAACTGGCCGAGTCGAGGATGCGGCTGGCGGCCCGGATGGCCAGCAGTTCGGCATGCGCGGTCGGATCCTTGGTGCCGACGACCTCGTTGACCGCCTGGGCGATCACCTTGCCGTCCTTGACGATGAGCGCGCCGAAGGGGCGCCCGCCCCGTTCGACATTGGCGTAGGCCAGCGCGATGGCTTGCCGCAGAAAATCCGTGTCCTGGTTCATGTGCGTTTCCTCTCGAAGGCTCAGCGCCCGCCGGCGGCGCGCAAGACGCTTTCGATCTTGCGGTAGCCGCGGGCGCGCGCATGCCGCAAGGGCGTGACGCCGTTGCGATCGGCAATATTGGGATCGGCGCCCGCTTCGAGCAGGAAGGCCACGATCTGCCGGTGGCGTTCGCCCTCCCCGCCCAGGATGATGGCTTCCAGCAAGGCGGTCCATCCCAGATTGTTGACATGGTCTAGCGCCACGCCGGCCTTGACCAGGGTCTTCACGGTGTCGACGTGGCCGCGCTCGGCCGCCGGAATCAAGGCCGTGCCGCCATAGCGGTTGGTGCTGCGCAGATCGGCGCCGTGCGCCAGCGTCATCTTCAGGATCTCCAGGTAGCCCTGGGCGCCGGCATACAGATAGGGACTGTCGCTGATCTGGTCCTTGGCGTTGACGTCGGCGCCGGCCTCGATGAGCACCCGGGCGGCGGCGGCCTGGTCCGCCCTGGTCGCCACCAGCAAGGCGGTCGAGCCGGACGCGTCGCGCGCGTCGATCCTGGCGCCTGCATGCAGCAGCCGTTCGATGGCGGGAACATCGCCGCGTGCGGCGGAGGCATGCAGCGGATGGGCGGGCATGGGCTGCGCTGAACAGGCTTGCATGCCCACAAGCATGGTGCTTGCGCAGAGGGTTGGCACTATTGACTTGGTCATGTCGGCTCCGAATCGATGCGCCAAGCATAAGCATCCCGGTCTTTATTGGGAAATTAAATTAAATCATTAAAATTATTAAAATCCTGCATGATAGGATGCGTGCCCCCACCATCAACCGGGTAGAACATGTTCGATCTGCGCTTGCTGCGTGCTTTCGTGACCATTGTCGAAGCGGGCAGCTTTACCGCGGCGGCCGACCGCCTGCACATGACGCAATCCACCATCAGCCAGCAAATCGCCCGGCTGGAAGAAGCGGTCGGCCAGCCGCTGGTGGACCGCTCGGCCCGGCCGATACGCGCCAGCGCCGCCGGCGAGCGGCTGCTGGGGTATGCGCGGCGCATCCTGCTGCTCGAGACCGAAGCGCAGGCGGCCCTCGCTGATCCGGCCGGCGCAAGGCCGGTACGCATCGGCCTGCCCGAAGACGTCTTCGACGGCAGGATGGCCTCGGCCTTGCAGGCGCATGCGGGCCAGGATCGCTCGATCCGGCTCGACATCACGACGGGGCTGAGCCGCAAGCTGGCCGAGGCGTACCGGGGCGGCGAATTCGATATCGTCGTGGTCAAGGAAGCGGCGGCCAGCGCCGATTGCCTGGCGACGTTTCCGGAACCGATGGCCTGGTTCGAAGGCGAAGACAGCACGCAGCCATGGCCCGACCCGATTCCGCTGGTCGCCTTTCCACCGGGCGGGCTGTATCGGGAGGCCATGTTCGAGCGCATCGAGCGCGAGCGCCGGCGCTGGTATATCGCGTTCTCGGGGAGCAGCCTGCAAAGCATCCTGGTCGGCCTGGAAGGCGGCCTCGGATTGTCCATGCTTCCCGTCCAGGCAGCCAGGGGACGGCGCCTGCGCATCCACGCCCCCTTCGGCACGGCGCCGCCCATGGCGATCTCGATCTACACCTGGGACAAGGGTGGGCTGGTGGCCGAGCTGGCCAGGGCGATGGCGGAGGTTCTCGACAAGCGATGAATGCCGCGTCAAGCTGCGGGCTTCAGGAAGCCAGCAGCTCCCTGGCATGCTTGCGCGTGGTCTCGGTGATCTCGATCCCGCCCAGCATGCGCGCCACTTCCTCCACCCGCGCCCGGGTGTCGAGCACGTCGATGCGCGAGACCGTGCGGCCCTCGATGGTCGCGCCCTTGGCCACCTGGAAGTGCTGGTTGGCCTGGCTCGCCACCTGCGGCAGGTGGGTCACGCACAGCACCTGGCGCTGCTGGCCCAGGCGCTTGAGCAGGCGCCCCACCACCTCGGCCACGCCGCCGCCGATGCCGGTATCGACCTCGTCGAAAATCAGGGTCGGCGTGGTGGTCGCGTGCGCCGTGATCACGGCGATGGCCAGCGAGATGCGCGCCAGTTCGCCGCCCGAGGCCACCTTGGCCAGCGGCCGCGCCGCCACCCCAAGATGGCCGGCCACCAGGAATTCGACCTGCTCGAGGCCGTGCGCGCCCGGTTCGCCGGGATTGAGCGCCACCTCGAAGCGGCCACCGCTCATGCTCAGCTCCTGCATCGCGCTGGTGACGCCCTTGCCCAGCTCCACGGCCGCCTGCTGGCGCCGTTTGGAGAGGCGCTCGGCCACCTTCATGTAGGCTGCCCTGGCCTTCTCTTCCTGCTTGCGCAGGCCTTCCAGGTCGCTGGCGTCGGCCAGCTGGCGCAGCCTGGCGGCCAGCGCGGCATGTTCTTCGTGCAGTTCTTCGGGCGTCACGTGGTACTTGCGCGCGGCGCTGTGCAGCGCTTCCATGCGCGCGTCCACCTCGCGCAGGCGGCCCGGGTCGAGTTCGACCTTGTCGATGTAGTTGTTCAGCGCGTACACGGCTTCCTGCAGCTGGATGCGCGCCGGCTCCATGCAATCAAGCACTTCCTGCAGCTGCGCGTCGACGTCGACCAGCTTGCCCAGCTTGGCGTTGAGCGAGGACAGCTGCGACAGGATCGGGTGGTCGGCTTCCGAGATGGCCTGCAGCGCTTCCTGCGCGCCCTCGAGCAGGCTGGCGGCATGCGACAGGCGGCTGTGCTCGTTGCTGATCTCGGCCCATTCGCCCGCCTTCGGCGCCAGCTTGTCGAGCTCGCTCACCTGCCACTCCAGGCGCTCGCGCTCGAGCAGCACCTTGCGCGCATCGTTCTCGAATTCCTCGCGCTGGCGCACCAGCGCGCGCCAGGCTTTATAGGCGCTCGCGGTGGCCTGCACCTCTTCGCTGGCGGCCGGGTCGCGCACGGCGATCTGGTTGTCGAGCAGGGCGCGCTGGGCATCGGTTTTGAGCAGCGACTGGTGCGCATGCTGGCCGTGGATATCGACCAGCATGTCGCCCAGTTCGCGCAGCTGCGCGGCGGTGGCGCTGATGCCGTTGATCCAGGCCTTGGAGCGGCCGGCGTTGTCGATCACGCGGCGCATCAGGGCCACGCCTTCCTCGGTCGGGAATTCGTTGGACAGCAGCCACGAGGAGGCCGTGGACGTCAGCGCGAATTCGGCGGTGATGTCGGCCTTGGCCGCGCCTTCGCGCACCATGCTTGCGTCGCCGCGCCCGCCCAGCGCCAGTTGCAGCGCGTCGATCAGGATCGACTTGCCGGCGCCGGTCTCGCCGGTAAACACCGTGAAGCCATGCGCGAACTCGAGTTCGATGGCGTCGACAATGACGAAATCACGGATGGTAAGTGTGCGCAGCATGAAAAATCGGGTCTCCTGTTTTTGCTCTGCTTGTGACGGGATTACGTCAATTTGCCTTCGTTGGTCGGGTATTCGTTCCAGTGCAGCTTTTCGCGCAGCGTGTGGTAATAGCTCCAGCCGCGCGGATGCAGGAAGGTGATCGTGTGCGGCGAGCGCGAGATGACGATGCGGTCGCCCAGCTGCAGGCTGGTGAAGGTCTGCATGTCGAAGTTGACGCTGATGTCGCGCCCCGCCACCAGTTCGACCACGATCTCGCTGGAATCGGGCACGACGATCGGCCGGTTCGACAGCGCGTGCGGCGCGATCGGCACCAGCACGATGCCCCGCACTTTCGGGTGCAGCAGCGGCCCGCCGGCCGACAGCGCATACGCGGTCGAGCCGGTAGGCGTCGAGATGATCAGGCCGTCCGCCCGCTGGTTGTACATGAATTCGCCATCCACGATGAGCTTGAGCTCGACCATGCCGGCGCCGGTGCCGCGCGCCACCACCACGTCGTTGAAGGCGACGCTGCAGAAGATCTCCTGGCCGTCGCGCACCACGCGCGCTTCCAGCAGGGTGCGCTCGCCGCTGCGGGCCTGGCCCTGCAGGATCTCATGCAGGGCCGGCACCATGCGGTCGAGCGGGATGTCTGTGATGAAGCCCAGCCGGCCCGAGTTGATGCCGATCAGCGGGATGTCGTACTTGGCGAGCTGGCGCGCGATGCCGAGCATGGTGCCGTCGCCGCCCATGACCACCGCGTAGCTGCCCTGCTCGCCGATCTCGGCCACCGTCATGGCCTCGATGCCCTCGATACCGAGGTAGGCCGCGGTATCGGTCTCGAACACCACCCGGTAGCCTTCCTTGGCCAGGAACTCGGTGAGCTGCCGGGCCGGCTCCTCGATGCCGGGGGTATTTTGCCGCACCACGAGCGCGATGATTTGTTGCTTTTCAGGCGTCACAGGCATGGTTCCAGGGCGGTTGGGTCGGGACTACGGAGATTAACCGATTATCCCTGCGTCTGCTATATGGGTGCCCTGCGGGCGCTCGCGAATAACTGTACAAATAACCAGTATAACGGGCGCCCCGCGCTTCCGGCAAGATCAGATCAAGAGCCCGACCGCCACCGCCAGGAATACCACCGTTACCAGGGTGACCAGGTGCAGCACCATCAGGACCATCCAGCGCAGCGCCGTCACGATCCGCCCGCCGCCGAACACGCGCCGCATCGCGGTCGGCAGGTAGAACACCAGCCAGGCCAGCAGCACGAAGCGGACAAAGTTCCAGCCGTTCGCCAGCATGAACAGGCTCAGCATCAGGAAGGCGAAGGCATTGCTGTGCAGGGCGAATAGGAAGTGTTCGCCGTAGCGCCGCCCCGAGCCGAGGTAGAGCAGCTTCAGGTAGAGCGCGAACACCGGCATCATCAGGAAGATCGCGTAGGGCGTGTAGCTGAAGAACACGCGTTTGGCCGTTTCGCTGCGTTCCTTGTGCGACAGGACGAAGAAGCGCTCGGCGCCCTGCTCCAGCCTCGGACTGACACGGCCCAGCAAGCGCTTGGTCTTGTCCTGGAACTCCTGGAAATTCTCGGTATTGCCTGCGTCTCCCGACTGCTGGACGGCGGCCGGCGCGCTCATGGCGGGTGGCGTGTCCGTGCCGCCGATATTGACGATCTGCACGCCGCTCATCTTGAACAGCGCAAAGAAGATGATGCTGAAGGTCAGGTACAGGCGCAGCGGCTCGATGTAGCGCACGCGACGGCCTTCGATGTATTCGCGGCTCAGGAAGCCCGGCTTGAACAGCAGCAGCTTGAGCGAGCGCCACAGCTTGCCCTCGAGCGCCACGTAGTGGGCGATGAACTCGTGCAGGAATTCGCGTGCGCTCGGCACATGCAGGTGGGTCGCCTGGCCGCACTGGTGGCAGTAGTTGCCGGAGATGGCGGTATCGCAGTTCTTGCAGAAAGCGGCTTGCTGGTGGGTGTCGAGGGCGTGGGCAGTCACGTTACAGGTCCTGCAATATTGTCCAAACCGCCATGTTAACGGGTTAGTTGCAAAAAAGCATCTCTCATTGTCACGCCGCCGTCTCCAATTGCGCGACTGCTTCGGCAGGCGGCGGCTACGATGGGGGTTAACTGGATTACAAGGAGGCCCATATGGTGACCGAAACCAAAGACCGCTTCGTCAACACGAAGGCACCGATCGAAAACGATGGCGTCAAGCGCCAGCCGCACGAGCGCGACGAAAGCCCGGACGGGCAGGACCAGGAACCGCGCGGCATCATGGAGCAGGCCGCGTCGGACATGGCGCAGGGACTGGTGAACACCGACATGTACGGCACCAATCCCGACGGCCTGGAAAACGCCGTCGACCCGGCGCCGGGCGCCAGCGGCCAGGCCAAGCCCCAGCCGGACAACAACGACTCGATGCGCCGGCACGACACCACCAACGACAAAGCCGACAAGAACAACCTGTAAGGAGTACACATGACCATCAAACGCAACGGCAGCGCCGTCTGGAGCGGCGGCCTGAAGGACGGCAAAGGTGCGATCTCGACCGCGAGCGGCGTGCTCAAGGACACCCAGTACGGCTTCAACACCCGCTTCGAGGACGGCCCCGGCACCAACCCGGAAGAACTGATCGGCGCGGCCCATGCGGGCTGCTTCACGATGGCGCTGTCCGGCCAGCTGGGCCAGGCCGGCCTGACGGCCCAGGAGCTGCGCACTACCGCCACAGTCTCGATGGAAAAGGTCGAAGGCGGCTTCTCGATCACCGCGGTGCACCTCGACCTGGTGGCCAAGATCCCGGGCGCCAGCCAGGAAGCCTTCGACAAGGCAGCCAACACCGCGAAGGAAAACTGCCCGGTGTCGAAGCTGCTGAACGCGGACATCACGATGACCTCGCGGCTGGAGAACTAAGGCATTGCCGGATGCCGCCATCGCGAGGCAGCGTCCGGCAGAAATCGCGCCCAGCGCATAAAATGGCCGCTTTCCGTTTCACCAGAAGGACACCCCCATGCGCATCCTCCACACCATGCTCCGCGTCGGCGACCTGCAGCGTTCCATCGACTTCTACACCAAGGTGCTCGGCATGAAGCTGCTGCGCACCAGCGACAATCCCGAGTACAAGTACAAGCTCGCCTTCCTCGGCTACGGCAGCAACCCGGACCACGCCGAACTCGAGCTGACCTACAACTACGGCGTCGACAGCTACGACATGGGCACGGCCTACGGCCACATCGCCATCTCGGCCGAAGACATCTACGCCACCTGCGACAACGTGCGTGCCGCGGGCGGCAACATCACCCGCGAGCCGGGCCCGGTCAAGGGCGGCACCACCGTGATCGCCTTCATCACCGACCCGGACGGCTACAAGGTCGAGCTCATCGAGCGCAAGGACAATGCGGCCGGCGCTGGCCTGAGCAGCTAAGCTCTCCCTTCCTCAGCAGGACCGGCGCGGCGCTGCTACAATCGCCGGGCCTGCTTTTCAGGCATTCACTTAAATTACGTCTTCGGGGCGGGGTGCGATTCCCCACCGGCGGTATGAGCCTGCAAAGGTTCGAGCCCGCGAGCGCCTGCGCAAGCAGGGTCAGCAGACCTGGTGAGAGGCCAGGGCCGACGGTATAGTCCGGATGAAAGAAGATGTGCGCTGCCACGCGCTGTCCTCGCTGCTTTTGCGGCCGGGCCGGCGCGCGCTTTGCTTTGCCCTGATGCGTTTTTCGCCAACTACCTGCGAGGAGCGTTTCACATGTTAGTCACCACCACCCATTCCCTCACCAGCACCGACCTCGAAGGCCGCATCGCCGCCGCCCTGGACGCCGTGCGCAACGGGGTTCCCGTCATCCTGCTCGACGATTTCGACCGCGAGAACGAAGCCGACCTGATCGTCGCGGCCGACAAGCTCAGCGTCGAGACGATGGCGCTGATGATCCGCGAATGCAGCGGCATCGTGTGCCTGTGCTTATCAAGCGACAAGGTGCGCGCGCTCGCATTGCCGCCGATGGCGGCGGAGAACGGCAGCCGCTACGGCACGCCCTTTACCGTGTCGATCGAGGCGCGTCATGGCGTCACGACCGGCGTGTCGGCGGCGGACCGCGTCACCACCATCCGTGCGGCAATTGCAGCCGATGCGAAGCCGGATGACCTGGTACGGCCGGGCCACGTGTTCCCCTTGCGCGCCACGCCGGGCGGCGTGCTGGCGCGCGCCGGGCATACCGAGGGTTCGGTCGACCTGGCGACGATGGCGGGCCTGCAGCCGGCGGCCGTGCTGTGCGAGCTGATGAATCCGGACGGGACGATGATGCGCGGAGAGCAGATCGAACATTTCGCCGCCTTGCACGGCTTCCCGATCCTGACGATTGCGGAAATGATCGAATGGCGTAAGCGCCGTTGATTCGTACGGGGTGATGGCTTGAATAACCATCACCCATCATGGCATTACGCCAGTGGATCGATCACAAAGGCCGGCATGCGCGCGTTGCTCTTGGCGCTTTCCAGGAACTTGTCCGCGGTGGCCAGCGCCTCGTTGATGGTCACGTCCATGTCGAGGTAGCGGTAGGTGCCGAGACGGCCCACGAAGGTCACGTTCGGCTCCTCGCGCGCCACGTTCACGTAGCGTTCCAGCTGCTGCTTGTCGCGTGCCTGGCGGATCGGGTAGTAGGGGATGTCCTTCTCTTCGCACTGGCGGCTGTATTCCTTGTACATCAAGGTCTTCTCGTGCTTTTCCCACGGCGAGAAGTGCTTGTGCTCGGTGATGCGGGTGTAGGGCTGGGCGTCGTCGCAGTAGTTGATGACGGCATTGCCCTGGTAGTCGCCGGTGTCGCGGAACACTTCGAAGTCCAGCGTGCGGTACGGCAGGCGGCCCTCGGAATGCTTGAACCAGGCGTCGATCGGGCCGCTGTAGAACACGTGCTCGTAATCGCCCTTGTTGGCCGGGTCGAACTTCGTGTTCAGGTGCAGGGTAATGCCCGGCACGTCCATGATCTTTTCCACCAGCGCGGTGTAGCCGTCTTCCGGCATGCCCTGGTATTTGTGGGCGAAATAATTGTCGTCGTAGTTGAAGCGCACCGGCAGGCGCTTGAGGATGCTGGCCGGCAGTTCGGTCGGCTGCATGCCCCACTGCTTGACGGTATAGGTCTTGAAGAAGGCTTCGTACAGCTCGCGGCCGACGAAACGCAGGGCCTGGTCTTCAAAGGTAACCGGGTTCTCGATCGACTTGTCGCCGAGCGAAGCCAGGAATTCCTGGGCCTCGGCCGGACGGAAGGTCTTGCCGAAGAACTGGTTGATGGTGAGCAGGTTGATCGGCAGTGTGTAGACGGCGCCGTTGGTGATCGCCTTGACGCGGTTCACGTAAGGCATGAAGCGGCTGTAGCGGTTGACGAATTCCCAGACCCGCTCGATATCGGTGTGGAAGATGTGCGGCCCGTAGACGTGCACCATGACGCCGGTTTCGGCATCACGCTCCGAATGGCAGTTGCCCGCAATGTGGGGGCGCGATTCGAAGATCTCGACTTTGTACCCAGCTTGTGCCAGCTGGTTGGCAATGACGGCCCCGGAAAAACCGGCGCCGACAATCGCGATGTTCTTTTGCATGTGTGTTTTTCCTTAGGGATGAGAATTCTGACGGTGGCATCGGTTGCCGGCGGACTCTTCCGCAGCGCAGCAAACGTAGCCCCTAACATTGTCAGTTTATCAGCTTTGCAAAAAAACTCCCCGGCGCCTTACTTGTCGTGCGTCAACTATTCTATTTTTAAATCAATGAGTTAGCAGTGTTTACAAAAGTAAAAAGCCCGGATGAAAGTCCGGGCTTTTTAACTTGGCAGCAGGCCAGGCCTGCGCGGCGATTACTTCTCCAGCAGGTTGTTCACCGCTGCCAGGTCCGATTCGCGCAGCGAGCCCGAGGCCGCCTTCAGGCGCAGGCCGTTCAGGATGGTGTTGTAGCGCGCCTGGGACAGATCGGTGCGGGTCTGGTACAGCTGGCGCTGCGCGTTCAGCACGTCGATGTTGATGCGCACGCCGACCTGGTAGCCCAGCTTGTTCGATTCCAGCGCCGACTGGCTCGACACTTCCGCCGCTTCCAGCGCCTTGACCTGGGCCATGCCGCTGTTCACGCCGAGATAGGCCTGGCGTGCCTGCAGGGCGGCCTGGCGGCGCGTCGCTTCCAGGTCGTTGCGGGCCTTGTCTTCCAGCGCGATGGTTTCGCGCACGCGGCTGGTGACGCCGAAGCCGTTGAAGATCGGCACGCTGAACTGCACGCCGATACCATTGTTGGTATTGGTGCCGGAAGCGCCGAAGGTGCCGCCGTGGATCTTGGTACGCTGGTTGCTGGCCACCAGGTCCAGGGTCGGATAGTGGCCGGCGCGGGTCTTCGAGATCTCGCGCTTGGCCAGTTCCACCTGCAGCTGCGACACGGTCACGCCATAGTTCTGGGTTTCGGCCGATGACACCCACGGGTCGGGATTCGCGGGCGTCGGCGCGGTCAGGGTGATGCCGGTCTTGAGCGGCGCCAGGCTGTTCGGCGCCGTGCCGATGATGGCCTGCAGCGCATTGCGCTTGTTGTCGAGGTCGTTCACCGCAGCGAATTCCTGGGCGATCACCAGGTCATACGCCGCCTGCGCTTCGTGGGTATCGGTGATGGTCTGGGTCCCGACTTCGAAGTTGCGCTTGGCCGATGCCAGCTGCTCGGTCACCGCGGTCTTCTGGGCGCGGGTCGATTCCAGCTTGTCCTGGGCCGCCAGCACGTCGAAGTAGGCTTGCGCCACGCGGGTGATCAGGTCTTGCTGGGCCTGGGCGAACTGGGCTTCGGAGATGGATTGCTGCAGCTTGCTCTGCTGGTAGGTTTCCCAGCGATCCCAGCGGAACAGCGGCTGCGTCAGCAGCAGCGTGTAGGTGCTGGTGCGCAGGTTCGAGTCGTCTCCCGACACGATGGTTTCCCTGCCGGTGAGCGGATCGGTGACCCTTGCTCCTTCGTTGAACGGCGACGCATCGCGATCGTTCTTGATGCTGCTGCCGGTGATCCCCACGGTCGGGAGAAGTCCTGCGCGCCCTTGCGGAATCCGCTCCCGCCCAGCAGCCGCCGACGCACGCGCACTTGCATAGGTCGCATCGTTGGCGAGTGCCTGCTGGTACACCTGGAGCAGGTCGGCCGCGCTGGCGTTCAGCGAAAAGGCGGCGCCGGCAACCAGCACGGCAAGAAGGGATTTGCGCAGGGGTTTCTGCATTACATTCTCCACAGGAGTCATCAATAGTTAGGAATCAGCTCAATACTTCGGCATCGAAGGGTCGACCTGTACGGCCCAGGCGTGTATCCCGCCCGTCAAATTCGTTACGTTGTCAAATCCGTTCCGTTCGAGGAAGGCAGCGACCTGCATGCTGCGCGCCCCGTGGTGGCAGATGCACACGATTTCTCGGTCATCTGGCAGTTCGCCGGCACGGATTGGCACCAGGTGCATCGGGATCTGGGTCGAGCCTGCGATGTGGCAGGTCTCGAATTCCCAGTTCTCGCGCACGTCCAGCAGGAGTGGCTGCTCGGCTGCCCCATCGGCAAGCCGGGCCGCCAGCTCCGGTGCGGTCATGTGCTGCATCGCGGCCTCAGAACTGGAAGCGCGACGGCGCCTGCGCGCCGGTCAGCGGCTTGACGATGGTCTCGAACAGCTTGACCGTGTCGTAGCCGCTTTCCGACGTGCGGGTGATGATGTTGAAGGTCATCGCCGGCGCCTCGCCCAGGATCGCGCCGATGCGGCCGCCCACCTTCACCTGCTTGAGCAGCGTTTCCGGCATCACCGGCAGGCCGCCCGACACCAGGATCACGTCGTAGGGCGCGCCCTTGTCCCAGCCGCCGGCGCCATTGCCTTCTTCGACCGTCACGTTGGTGACGCCGGCACGGGCCAGGTTTTCCTGTGCCAGCTTCACGGCTTCCGGCTGGATTTCCACGGTGGTCACGTGGCGCGCCTTGTGCGCCAGCAGTGCCGCCATGTAGCCCGAACCGGTGCCGATTTCGAGGACGTTCTCATGCTTCTTGACCGCCAGTTCCTGCACGATGCGCGCTTCGACCTTCGGGTTGAACATCGCTTCACTGCCCGGCAGCGGGATCTCGACGTCGGCAAACGCCAGGTTCTCGTACGCGGCCGGCACGAACTGTTCGCGCTTGACCACGTGCAGCAGGTCCAGCACGTCCTGGTCAAGCACGTTCCACGGGCGGATCTGCTGTTCGATCATGTTGAAGCGGGCTTGTTCGATATTCATCTGAGTTCTCGATGGAAAAATAAATAATCCGATATTTTATCGTTGAACGGCCTCAGGACGCACATCTTAGCGATGGGCTGCCCGGACCGGGGGAAATTGCGACAGTCTGCAGTTTGGAGGGGTTGAACGCCGAAAAAACGGCGCAATGGCGCAAATGGCAACTCAGGCACTGCGGGGGAGGAGGCCGTGCAAGGTGAGATCGAGCAGGTTCTCGAGGAAGGCCTGGGGCTGCAGCGCGCCATCCTCGCAAGGCGCCACGGCCGAGTGCCGCCACACGTTGAGCATCATCATCGGTGCGATCAACACCTGGGTCATCTGCAGGATGTCGACATTGCGGAATTCGCCCCGGCTGACGCCGCGCTCGACGATGCTCGAAATCATGTGGACCGTGCGGCTCATGACCTCGTCCCGGTAGAACTGGGCCAGATCCGGGAAATTGACGGCTTCGGCGAGCATCAGCTTGCCCAGGCCCGATGCCTTGCTCTGGCCGATCTGGCGCGACCAGTTCATGACCACGTCGCGCAGCAGGTCGCCACTGTGGCCATGGAACTCGGCCACCGAGGATTCGGCCTTGCCCAGGAAAGGAAGGATGCTCTCGCGCACCACGGCCTTGAACAGTTCTTCCTTGTTCGTATAGTAGAGATACAGCGTCCCCTTGGACACACCGGCGCGGCGCGCCACGTCTTCCAGACGGGTAGCGGCGAAGCCGCGCTCGACGAACAGGTCAATTGCGGCAGCAAGGAGCTCCTGCGGACGGGCCTCCTTCCGGCGTTCCCACCGCGGCTTGCTGTCGAGTGGACATTCCATGTTTCCGCCTAGAAACCAACTGAACAACCATAGAATATAGACGGGGCTTGTCAGGCAGTCAAGCAGTCCCTTGCCAAAACTGTCAATATAAACAGGTATTTACGTGATTCGGGTACTTATGATGGCCCGTAGATGCGCCCGTTTGCCCGCGACGCATACAAGGCGCCATCCGGGTTGCGCGGCGGTGCGTCCTGCTGCTGGCGCGGCACCTGGAATACCGACAGGCGGTCCGTCAGCCCGGGGACGATTTTTTCCATCAGCACGTCGATCTCGGCCATCATGCCGACCCGCACCGTGCGCATCGGCACCACGGCCGCATGCAGGATGGCCGCAGCCACCTCGTGCGGGTCGACCTGGGGCGACGGCAGTTTCGGTTCGCAGTCCATGTAGTTGCGGGCATGCTCGGGCAGCGGCGTGTCGACGGCGGTCGGCTCGATCAGCGTGATCGACACCGGCGCCCCGTCCATGTGCTCGACCTCGATGCGCAGCGCATCGGTGAATCCTTTCACCGCGTGCTTGCTGGCCGAATACATGCCCTGCATCGGGATCGCCACCTCGGAGGCTTCGCTGCCGAGGTTGATCAGGGCGCCGCCCTGGCGCGTGAGGTGCGGCAGCGCCACCAGCGAACCATGCACCATGCCCCAGAAATTGATGTCGAACAGGCGCCGGCTGTCTTCCTCGGATACCTGGTCGAGGCGGCCGTAGATGGTGCCGCCGGCATTGTTGATCCAGGTATCGATACGGCCATAGCGCTCGATCGCGACCTGGGCGATACGCTCGACCTGGGCGCGCTCGGCGACGTCGGCCACCACCGCAATGGCATCGAAGCCGTTCTCGACCAGCCCCTGCACCACCGCCTCGAGCACGTCGGCCCCGCGTGCGGCCAGCACCAGCTTCGCGCCCTGCTTGCCCGCTTCCTGCGCGGTGGCCAGGCCGATGCCGCTCGAGGCGCCGGTGATCACGACGACCTGGCGGTTCAGGGGTTTGAGGGGACTGGACATGGGGCCTCCTGCTGGTGCTGTGAGATGACAACAACGTAGCAGGAAAACGGCGGGCGCCGCGCCCGCCAGGGGCGCCGCGGCGCTATACTGCTGCCCTTCCTTGTCGTCCTTCCTCCACCATGCAGTGTAGAAGCAACTGCGGCGCCTGCTGCACCGCACCCTCGATCACCAGCCCGATTCCGGGCATGCCCGACGGCAAGCCGGCCGGCATGCGCTGCGTGCAGCTGGGCGAGGACAATCGCTGCCTGATCTTCGGCCGGCCCGAGCGCCCGGCTTTCTGCGGCGGGCTGCAGCCGTCAAGGGAAATGTGCGGGGACAGCCGCGAGCAGGCGATCCGCTGGCTGGATGAACTGGAGCGTGCGACCGCGCCCTAGGTCGTCTTGCTGGAATCGTCTTGTTCGGGCATGACCAGCCCGATGCGTTTTTTCTTCTTCTTGATCACGGTCGCGTGCTCGACCGCCGGCTTGGTGGCCGGTGGCGGTGCGACGGGCAGTGGAAAGCCGAGGAAGGCCATCACGAAAAAGATCGGCAGCAAAACATAGAACAGCGGCCGTCTCCAGTTCAGTTTCTGTTTCAGCATGCCCGGCACATGGCAGCATACTTACAGAAAGCAAGACCGGACCCTTACCCACGCGGGGTAATCTGCGATGCCGCCGGGGCCGCCCAGGCCCTCCGCTTACGCTGCGGCCGACTTGCCGCGCGCCTGCTGCACGCGCTGGAACAGCCCGCCCAGCGTCATCCCTTCGTGCCAGATGTCGTCGAGCCGCAGGCCGTAGCGCTCGCGCAGCGCCTTCGCCAGCGTCTCGAATTCCTGCGCGTCCGGCAGCCAGCGCCTCGGGTTCACCTCGCGGTAGATGCCGAGCACTTCATCGTCGGGACGGAAGTGCAGCCGCTCGCTTTCGCGAAAGGCAAAGGATGACACGAAGACGGACAGGAAATCGCGGATGTCCTTCCGCGACGCGGTAGGGAAGGTATTGCGCCAGGCCCGGCCCTGGCAGGGCCGGTAACGCAGGGAGTTGGGGCTTTGCCAACCGTGGAATGCTGCCCAGGCGAGCGCAGCAAGGATCAGGACAACAAAGATACTCATGCGGTTGAGTCAGGAATACTCATGCGGTCCAGTGTAGCACGCGTTCGGGCTGGTGGCGCACGGAAGAATTTTGCTGTCATGCCGATGAGCTAACCCTGCGGCAACCCGGGCGCGGTACAATCTTGCACCGGACACAGCAGGCGACGTCGCCTGTTGCAATCATGTTAAGCTTCGGCCCCGCCGTACCTCCACGGAATACCCGACAGCCCCCGCATCAGCCGATCTCATTCTAACGCATACATGGACATCCTTCTCGCCGTCAAGGCGATCATCATGGGCCTGGTCGAAGGCTTCACCGAGTTCCTTCCGATTTCCTCCACCGGCCACCTGATCCTCATGGGCAGCCTGCTCGACTTCACCGGCCCGAAATCGGTCGTCTTCAAGATAGTGATCCAGGCCGGCGCCATGCTGGCGGTGGTCTGGGAATACCGCGACCGCATCGCCCGCGTCCTCAAGGGACTGGGGGCGGACCCGGTCCAGCAGCGCTTCGCGCGCAATGTCGTGATCGCCTTCTTCCCGGCCGCCATCGCCGGCGTGCTGTTCAGCTCGACGATCACGGAACTGCTGTTCCATCCGGTGCCGGTGGCGATCGCCCTGGTCATCGGCGGTATCCTGATCCTGTACGTGGAGCGGCGCAACCGCCTGCGCCCGACAGCGGCGCGCGTCGAGACGGTCGAGGACATGAGCGCGCTCGACGCGCTCAAGGTCGGCCTGGCCCAGTCCTTCGCCCTGATCCCCGGCACCAGCCGCTCCGGCTCGACCATCATCGGCGGCATGCTGTTCGGCCTGTCGCGCAAGGCGGCCACCGAATTTTCCTTCTTCCTCGCCATGCCGACCATGCTGGGCGCCACGGTATACTCCGTGTACAAGGAGCGCGCGCTGCTGTCGGCCGCCGACCTGCCCCTGTTCGGCCTGGGATTCTTTTCCGCCTTCCTCGCGGCCTTCCTGTGCGTACGCTGGCTGCTGCGCTATATCAGCTCGCACGACTTCACGATCTTCGCCTGGTACCGTATCGTATTCGGTATCCTGGTCCTCGTGACCGCCCATTTCGGCCTGGTGACCTGGGCTGAATAAACACTAAGCAGAGTATGACAAGCGAAATCGGCGCGCGCGCCCTCCACGTTCTCGAAACGGTCTTCGGCTATCCCGCCTTCCGCGGGCAGCAGGCCGACATCGTCGAGCACGTGGCCAGCGGCGGCGACGCACTCGTCCTGATGCCCACCGGCGGCGGCAAGTCGCTGTGCTACCAGATCCCGGCGTTGCTGCGCGACGGGGTGGGCGTGGTCGTCTCGCCGCTGATCGCGCTGATGCAGGACCAGGTCGACGCCCTCGAAGAAGTCGGCGTGCGCGCCGCCTTCCTGAACTCCACCCAAACCTTCGAGGAAACCCTGCGCATCGAGCGCCTGGTGCGCAGCGGCGAGATCGACCTGGTCTACGTGGCGCCCGAGCGCCTGCTGACGCAGCGCTGCCTGGAACTGTTCGACGTCTCGCCGATCTCGCTGTTCGCCATCGACGAGGCGCACTGCGTGTCGCAGTGGGGCCACGACTTTCGTCCGGAATACATCCGCCTGTCGGTCCTGCACGAGCGCTACCCGGGCATTCCGCGCATCGCCCTTACCGCGACCGCCGACCTGCAGACCCGCGAGGAAATCGCGCACCGCCTGCAGCTCGACGACGCGCGCAAGTTCGTCTCGTCCTTCGACCGCCCGAACATCCGCTACTCCATCGTCGAGAAGACCACCGGCCGCAAGCAGCTGCTTGATTTCATCAGCAGCGAGCATCCGCAGGATTCCGGCATCGTCTACTGCCTGTCGCGCAAAAAGGTCGAGGAAACCGCCGACTTCCTGAACGAGCACGGCATTCGCGCCCTGCCCTACCATGCCGGCATGGAGTACAGCCAGCGCGCCGCGAACCAGTCGCGCTTCCTGCGAGAAGACAACATCACGATGGTGGCGACCATTGCTTTCGGCATGGGTATCGACAAGCCCGACGTGCGCTACGTCTGCCACCTCGATCTCCCCAAGAGCCTCGAGGGTTATTACCAGGAGACCGGCCGCGCCGGCCGCGACGGCCTGCCGGCCAGCGCCTGGATGGCCTATGGTTTGCAGGACGTGGTGCTGCAGCGCCGGATGATCGACGAATCCGAAGCCGACGAAACCTTCAAGCGCGTGCTGTCGATGAAGCTCGACGCCATGCTCGGCCTGTGCGAAACGCTGTCCTGCCGGCGCATGCGCCTGCTCGACTACTTCGGCGAGCGCTCCGGCCCCTGCGGCAACTGCGACACCTGCCTGATCCCGCCGATCCAGGTCGACGGCACGGTGCCGATGCAAAAGCTGCTGTCGGCCATCTACCGCGTCGACCAGCGCTTCGCCGCCGGCCACGTGATCGACGTGCTGCGCGGCGCGCAGACCGAGCGCATCAGCCAGTGGCACCACGACAAGCTCACCGTGTACGGCGTCGGCGCCGACCGCTCCGAGCAGGAATGGCGGGCCATCGTGCGCCAGGCGATCGCGCTCGGCTTCGTCACGGTCGACCACGACGCCTTCAGCTCGCTCAAGCTGACCGACGCCGCGCGCCCGGTGCTCAAGGGCGAGCAGAAGGTGCAGTTGCGCCAGTACCAGAAGCCGGTCAAGGCCAAGCGGCCTTCGTCGCGCGCTGCCGGCAGCTACGAGGAACTGGAACTGTCGCGCTCCGAGCAGGCCATCTTCGAGCGCCTGCGCACTTGGCGCATGGGCACAGCGCGCGAGCATGGCGTGCCGGCCTATGTCGTGTTCCAGGACGCGACCCTGCGCGAGATCGCCAAGGTCAAGCCGGGCTCGCTGGACGCGCTGCGCGGCGTGTCCGGAGTCGGCGAGAAGAAGCTGGTGTCCTACGGCGATGAAATCGTCGCCATCATCAACGAGATGATGTAGAAACACTTCATGGCTATCCCCACTCCCACCAGCACTACCGCGGCGCCCGACAAGGATGGCGCCCAGGCCGCCGTGCCGCAGAACGCGGCCAGCCTGCAGACCTTCGTCTTCGCGCTGTTCTTCGTCTTCGGCGGCATCACTAGCCTGAACGACGTCATCATCCCCAAGCTGAAGGACCTGTTCACGCTCAGCTACGCCCAGGCGATGCTGGTGCAGTCGGCCTTCTTCGCCGCCTACTTCTTCGTCTCGATCCCGGCCGCCGCCATCGTGCAACGCCTCGGCTACATGCGCAGCGCGGTGGTCGGCCTGGTCACGATGGCCGTGGGCTGCCTGCTGTTCATCCCGGCGTCCTACTCGGGCGTGTTCGCCACCTTCCTGCTGGCGCTGTTCGTGCTGGCCTCGGGCATCACCATCGTGCAGGTGGTCGCCAATCCGCTGATCTCAATGCTGGGCAAGCCGCAAACGGCATCCAGCCGCCTGACCTTTGCCCAGGCCTTCAATTCGCTCGGCACCACGGTCTTCCCCTACGTCGGCGCGATCCTGATCCTCGGTTCGCTGGCGACGGTCGATGTCTCGACCCTGAGTGGCGTCGCGCTCGACGCCTACCGCCAGGAAGAAACCCGGGTCGTCGTGAACACCTACATCGGCCTGGCGATCGCGCTGGCCCTCTTGGGCGGCGCGGTATGGATGAACCGCCACAAGCTGGTGGAGACGGCGGCGCCCTCGGAAAACATCCTGCACGCTTTCGATCTGCTCAAGCAGCCGCGCTTCGCGCTCGGCGCGCTCTGCATCTTCCTGTACGTCGGCGCCGAGGTGGCGATCGGCTCGATCATCGTGAACTACCTGATGGAATCCCACGTGCTTGGCCTGAGCGCGGAGGCGGCGGGCAAGCACGTGCCGCTGTACTGGGGCGGCGCCATGGTGGGCCGCTTCATCGGCGCCGCGCTGCTGCGCATGTTCTCGCCGGGGAAGGTGCTGGCCTTTGCCGCCACGGTGACGATCGGCTTGCTGCTGGTGTCCGCGAACAGCACCGGGGCGGTGTCGGGCTGGTCGCTGCTGGCCATCGGCCTGTTCAACTCGATCATGTTCCCGACCATCTTCACGCTGGCCTGCGAGGGCCTCGGCAAGCGTACGGCGGAAGGCTCGGGCGTGATCTGCGTGGCGATCGTGGGCGGCGCCGTGGTGCCGCTGCTCATGGGTTATACGGCCGACGTGGCCGGCCTGAAGATGTCGCTGGTCGTGCCGGCGCTGTGCTATGCGGTGATCGTGTACTTCGGGCTGTACGCGCGGCGAGCGCATCGCGCATAAAAAAACGCGCCGTTCGGCGCGTTGTTTTCACTTCTTGACGAACACCAGGTCCCAGACGCCGTGGCCCAGCTTGAGGCCGCGGTTCTCGAACTTGGTCAGCGGCCGGTATGCCGGCTGCGGCGCATAGCCTTCGGCCGTATTCTGGAGCAGGGGCTCGTTGCCCAGCACCTCCAGCATCTGCACCGCGTAGTCTTCCCAGTCGGTGGCGCAGTGAATGTAGCCGCCCGGCGCCAGCTTGTCGCACAGGACCTTCACGAACGCCGGCTGGATCAAGCGGCGCTTGTTGTGGCGCGCCTTGTGCCACGGGTCCGGGAAGAACACGTGCACGCCGGCCAGCGAACCATCAAGGATCATGTGGTTCAGCACCTCGACCACGTCGTGCTGGATCAGGCGCAGGTTCTCGATGCCCTGCTCGCCGATCTGCTTGAGCAGGCTGCCCACGCCCGGGGTGTGCACCTCGACGCCGATGAAATCCTTCTCCGGCATCAGGCGCGCGATGTGCGCGGTGGTGTCGCCCATGCCGAAGCCGATTTCCAGGATGACCGGCGCCTTGCGCCCGAAAGCGGCTTCCAGGTCCAGCGTCTCCTTTTTATACTCGATCAGGTACTTGGGACCGAGCTCCTCCAGCGCGCGCGCCTGGGCGGTCGACAGGCGGCCGGCCCGCGTGACGAAGCTGCGGATGCGGTGTTCGGTCGGATCGTAAAGCATGGAACGCGCCGGGCCGGGGGTAGGCTTTTCAGAGGACATGGGGAGTGATAGTGAGGAAAAAACGGCTGTCATTATAGCCCAGCCGGGAGCGTGCGAAGCCTCCCGGCGGAATCGCGGATAATCGTGCTTTATCCATGCCGAGCCCAGGAAGCCTGTCCATGCAATCAGTGAAACACCCGATCGCCGTCGACGAGAACGTCGCCACCGCCCACCTGACTTCCTTCCACTACGGCAGCCCGGGGACCGGTAAAAAGGTGTACATCCAGGCCGCCGTCCACGCCGACGAGGTGCCGGCCATGCTGGTGGCCCACTTCCTGCGCCAGGAACTGGAGCGCCTGGATGCCGAAGGCCGGATCAAGGGCGAAGTCATCCTGGTGCCGGCGGCCAATCCGATCGGCCTGTCGCAGGTCATCCACGGCGCGCCCTTCGGCCGCTACCACCTGACGACCGGCACCAACTTCAACCGCCTGTACAGGCACGTGGGGGACGAGCTCAAGAAATCGCTCGAAGGCAAGCTCGGCAGTGACGTGGACGCCAACATCGCCCTCATCCGCGAGCACGCCCGCCACCAGATCAGCCTGTGGGAACCGAATGACGACGTCGAGACGCTCAAGAAGACCCTGCTGTCGATGGCGATCGACGCCGACATCGTGCTCGACCTGCACTGCGATAACGAAGCATTGATGCACATGTACACCGGCACGCCGCTGGTGGAAAGCGTGGAGCCGCTGATGGCGCTGCTGGGCGCGCGCGTGCTGCTGGTGGCCAAGGCTTCGGGCGGAGAGGCCTTCGACGAAGCCTGCAGCCGCCTGTGGTGGGAGCTGGCCGACCACTTCGAGGGCACGGCAATTCCCCCTTCCTGCATCGCGGTCACGGTCGAGCTGCGCGGCGAGAACGACGTGCGCTACGACTACGCGCGCCAGGACGCTGCCGCCCTGCTGCAGTATCTTGGCCATGCGGGCGTGCTCGACATCCCGCTCGAGCCGCTGCCGGAAACGCCCTGCCGCGCGACGCCGCTCAATGCCGTCGAGCCGCTGTCCGCCCCGCATGCCGGCGTGCTGGTCTTCCACAAGAAGCTGGGCGAGCTGGTCGAGGCGGGCGAGCCGGTGGCGGACATCGTCAACCCGGTCAGCGGCCAGGTGACGAGCTTGTGCGCCGAACACGCCGGGCTGCTGTTCGCGAGCACGGCGCACCGGCACCTGTTGCGCGGGATGCACGTGTGCAAGATCGCGGGGACGGAATCTTTCCGCTCGGGCGACCTGCTCAGCGCCTGAACTTCCCCCACACGACGGCGCCCAACGCAAGCAGCGCCGTTACCGCCGGCCACCAGGGCCGCGATGCATCCAGCTCGAGCAGCGTCGCGGTACTGATGGCGCACCACAGCAGCGGAATCACCCACAGCGGCCAGGGCGCGCGCCAGAACATCAGTACGCCGAGCGTGAGCATGGCGGTCGGATCGGGGGCGAGGCCGAAGACCTCGGCCTGCCACCAACTACGGCCATGCAATGGCGCCAGCAGCGGATAGCCGGCCAGCACGAGCAGCACGAGGGGGAAGGCCATGCCCACCGCAGGGGTGAGCACGTCGGGCTGCGCCGGCGCCTTCCAGGCCATCCAGGCGTGCAGGCCGGCCTGCAGGAAGAAGGCGGCAGCGAAATACGGCGCACCGGTGTTGATGTCGGCATAGCGCTGCAGGTGGTAGGCCCAGCCTACCCACAGCCAGGCCGCGGCCAGCAGCGTGAACGCGATCCGTGCGCTGGCCAGGCGCCGGTGCATGATGCCGCCCAGGATGACCGCACCCGCCGCAACAGCCAGCAACTGCAGCGGCCACCACTCGCGGTTCATCAGCTCGAACTGGCGATGATAGGTCCGCGCCGAGAACATCAGGAAGTCCGACAGCGAGTACGTCCACCACTCGCTCATGCCAGCCTTTCGACATCCTGGACGATACGCCGGCGCAGCGCCTCGTCCGGCAGCGGCCCGCTCGCGGCCAGCAGGTTCTCGCGCACGTGGGCGACGCTGGAGGTGGCGGGAATCGCGCAGGTGACGCTTGGATGCGCGACGATGAACTTGAGCAGCGCCTGCGCCCAGCTGGTGCAGCCGATCTCCGCGGCCCAGCCGGGCAGGCGCTTGCCCGCCAGCGCCCGGGTCAGGTCACCCTGCCGGAACGGCCGGTTGACAATCACGCCGATGCGCCGCTCGCGCGCCAGCGGCAGGATGCGCTGCTCCACCTCGCGATCGAGCGCGTTGTACGAGATCTGCACGAAGTCGATCGGCTGGCTCGCCATGATTCTCTCGATCTCGCCATGCCGGCGCCCTTCGGAGGTGGTGATGCCGACGTAGCGCAGCCGCCCTTCCCGCTTCATCCGCAGCAGCATCGGCAGGTGCGCTTCCCAGGCCAGCAGGTTATGCACCTGCAGCAGGTCGAAGCGCGGGATCTGCCACAGGCGGCGCGAGGTTTCAAGCTGCGCCGACCCCTGCGCGCCTTCACCGGTCCACACCTTGTCGGCCGAGAACAGCTGCGCGGGCTTGAGCTTGCCCACGGCTTCGCCGATCACCTCCTGCGCCGAGCCGTACATGGGCGAGGAATCGATGAGCCGGCCGCCGCCGGCGAAGAACTGGCGCATCACCGCCGCGCACTCGGCGCGGGCTTCGGGATCGCGGCCGACGTTGAAGGTAATCCAGCTGCCCAGGCCGACGACCGGCAGCTGTTCGCCGGAAGAGGGAATGGCGCGCGTGAGTAGTGCGGGACGCCCCTGGGCATGGGCGAAGGCCGGCAGGGCCAGCAGCGAGGCGAGCACGCGGCGGCGTGATCGGGAAGCGAGTTGCATGCGGGCGCTCCTTGGCGGATGGGACGAGTAGGATCGAGCATACCGCGCCGGCGCCGGGCGCGGCGCATTCCCTGCCGGCGCCTGGAGGAACCCGATGCGCCTTCACATTCGCACCCGCCTGCTCGTCATCGCCATGCTGCTGGCCTGCGTGCCGGTCCGGTCGGCGCCGGACCGCGATGCCATGTCCTGGCTGCCCGTGCAGGAAGTCGCCAGCGGTGGCGGCACCAAGGGTCCGTGGCGCCAGAACGATTCGCAGTACGACTATGTGGACGACGGCACCCTCGCCTTCCTGGCCGGCGGCGGCCTGGCCGTGGCCTGGGTCGACCAGCGCCGCAAGGAGGTGCTGCTGCAGGTGCTCGGGGCAGACGGCCGCGCACGCGCCGCGCCGGTCGACGTGTCGCGCAGTCCCGCCACCTTTTCCTGGATGCCGCGCATCGCGGCGGGTGGCCCGGACACGCTGCACCTGCTCTGGCAGGAGATCATCTTCTCGGGCGGATCGCATGGCGGGGACATCCTGTATGCGCGCTCGCTCGATGGCGGCCGCAGCTTTTCCCGGCCCGTGAACCTGTCGAACTCGCTCGGCGGCGACGGCAAGGGACGCCTGGACCGCGATACCTGGTCAAACGGCAGCCTGGACCTGGCGGTGGGCGCGGACGGCAAGGTCTACGCGGCCTGGACCGAATACGACGGCGCCCTGTGGCTGGCGCGCTCGCGCGACGGCGGGCGCAGTTTCACGCCGCCGCAGCGGATCCCGGGCGACGACAAGCGTCCGGCCCGTGGCCCGTCGCTTGCGCTTGGCGGCGGCAAGGTTTACCTGGCATGGACGGTGGGCGAGGATTCGGACGCCGACATCCGCGTGAGCAGCTCGCTGGACGACGGCGCCAGCTTTTCTCCGCCAGTGCTGGTCGGGGCCAGGGCAGCGCGGGCCGATGCGCCGCGCCTGGCGTTTGATCGCGACGGGCGGCTGCATCTCGTCTATATGGAGCAGGCGGGGAAGCAGCCGGCGGCGATCCGCCATGCGCGCTCCGACGGCCCCGAGCTGGCGTTCGGCACACCACGCACACTGTCCACGCGCGGTGAAGCGGCGATGGCGCCGCAGCTGGCGATCGATGCGCACGGCCGCGTGCATATCGCATGGGAGTCGGCGCAGGGGCTGCGCTACAGCCGGGATGCTGGCGCCCCGGTAACCGTGCCGCACAGCGAACCAGCTGCGGGAGCACACCAGGGCAGCCAGCAAGGCCTGCTTGGCAAGAAGCTGGCGGCCGGCGACGGGATGGTCGCGCTGGTCAACAGCAGCCTCGCCCAGGGGCAAGGCAGCCGGGTGTGGGTAATGCGGGGTCGCCTGCCCGATTCCCGCTGAAGAGTCGGCGGCGTGACAGCTTGGGGAAATGGGATACTGAAGACTGGAGCGGGTGAAGGGAATCGAACCCTCGTCTTAAGCTTGGGAAGCTCCTGCTCTACCATTGAGCTACACCCGCGTTGCCTGCATTCTACGCGCGTTTGCGTGTCTTTGACAAACGGATCCAGTCGCGCACATTCTAGAAATCAATGTAAAGTGGATTGTTAGTCTCCGAGACAATTCTATCGGTAGCATTCACATAGCCTGTGTCTGCACATGTGCTCTAGATTTCAACTTCGTTACGACGCTCTAGCTCACCTCTCAATGTATGCGTCCTAGCTAACAATTTTTTGAGTTTTTCGCCGGTTTGCATGGCATACTACCAAGATGAATATAGCAGAGGTTGATATGGACGCATTGATACTTAAAGACCGAATTCTGAAAACGATTGAGTTAAGGGAAAGCCAGTTCCGCGAGTTCAAAAGCGCCCTTCACGGTGAGCCTGGGAACAAACGTCCGCGCGACGTAGGATCAGTTGCTAAAGATATTTCTGAAACTCTCGTCGCATTTGCGAATGCTGACGGTGGCGAACTTTTAGTAGGCGTCGAAGACGATGGAACAATAACTGGCGTTAAATATACTGAACAACAATTAGAAGTTCTACTCAAAGCTCCGAGAACTGGAGTTCATGTAGAGACGCCGCTACCAAGCCCTCACTCTTCAAAAGTAGTGATCGATGGAAAAACAATTCTGTACTTCTATATAGATAAAAGCACCAAAGGTATTCACCAAACTAGCGATGGTAGATGCCTGCAACGACGCGACCTCGAGTCAGCACCTGTCGCAGCCTCAAGGCTCCACTTCGAACGGCAGGAGCAATTGTCTCGCCAATATGATCGAGAATTTGTAGATGGGGCTTTAGTAACAGATCTAAATCTTGATTTAGTGACTGCGATTTCTGAAAGTACTGCAAAGATGTCGCCCGAACGCTGTCTCCAATATTTGGGGTTAGCGGAATACGGAGTTGGGATTCTACGTTTGCGCCGAGCAGCACTTCTTCTTTTTGCAGACAACATAGAGAAATGGCACCCCCGCTGTCAAGTTCGCGTGGTTCGAATTCGAGGGACTGAACTTGGAAGCGGGCGCGAGTACAACGTAGCGACTGACGAGCCAGTAACCGGAAACATATTAGAGCTGTTAAGTAAAGCATGGGAGCAGCTAAGACCTCACTTAGTTGGAACCAAATTTACTGATGAGGCGCTTTTCAAAGAGCGTGTTATGTATCCAGAAGATGCATGCAGAGAAGCACTTATTAATGCGATCACGCACCGTGATTACAGTATCGAAGGAAAAAATATTGAAATCCTTGTATACGATGATCGTATGGAAATCCGCTCGCCTGGCGCCCTTCTCTCAACAATTTCGGTTGAAGAGTTAAAACGTCAACAGGGCCTGCACGAATCCCGCAATGTCCATATTGCCCGCGGATTGCGGGAAATTGGATATGTGCGAGAGATGGGTGAAGGAATGCGCCGGATTTTTAAACTAATGAAAGATGCAGACTTAGTTTCCCCTGAGCTTCGTTCGGAGCCAGGAAATTTTGTTATCACGCTTTTCCATAAATCGGTTTTCTCAGCATCGGATCAAGCATGGCTATCGGGTTATCAGCCATTTAAGTTATCTCGAGAGGAAATGTTGGTCTTGCTTGCGGGGAAATCCGGGGAGTTAATGTCGCCTCAGCAAATATATGATCTACTAGGATTTCATGATTGGGATTTATATCGCATATTGCACGAGCAACTGACGGGCAAAGGATTATTGATAAATACAAAAGCTCCGAAGAGCGGGTCAGCTAAGCGAGGCGGCCGCAGAAGAAGTATTGCTCGAATTCAAATTCGGCAGCCTGCTGAGGTTGAAGCGATGCTCGGTGAATTCTTCTCAGTCCTTCGACAGCAAACCTCAACTCAGTTAGTTGATGTTAAATTTCTTAACGAGCTTCTAGAAGCTTTGCCAGAGTCAAATATTTACAAGTCAACCATCAAACGCCTCCGAATTCTTCTTGTTGATTTAGAATTAATCTTGGCTGATGGAAAACCTACAGCCGCGTTGCAAAGACATTGGAAAAGCATTAATCCTGTTGAGAGAATCTCTGCCGCACCAGATATGGCCGTAGAGGCCAAGCCTATAATTTCAAAAGCGCCTACTGATTTAAAAACGGGTGAGACCGAACAAATTTATGTAGGAAACCTGCGCTATGATGTAAGTGTAGAACAGATCCGCACTTTGTTTTCCGGATTGGGCCTAGTCAGCGGAGTGGATATGCAAGTCGATTATGTCACAGGGAAGAATAGGGGTTTTGCTCTAGTAAAAATGGCAGACCGTATAATTGCCGCAGAAGCTATAAAGAAATTAAATGGGACTGACTTTATGGGACGTAAGTTGCGTTTAGCTTGGAAACGTTAATTAGAACGGCTTTGCTCCAAGATAGCTATCATACAAGCGCGAAGTAATTCCCAGCTTCGCGCATCTATAGGTCAGTTACTATTCCGGCTGCTCCACCGTATAGCCCTTCGCCGCCAGCATGGCCATCAGGCCCTTCGGATCGAGCAAGTCCTTCATCGCCAGCACCGCGAAGGTCGAGCTGTTCTTCGCCAGCGCGGCCTCCACATTGGCGAGCCACATGGCGCGATGGCGCTCTTCCGCTCCCTGGAAGGCCGGATGGTCGCGCAGCACCGCGCTGTTGCGGATCGCGTTGCTGCAGCTTTCCTGCTCGTTGAAATCGAGCTTGCGGATGGCGTCGATATCGCCCTTGGCCCAGGCGTTGGCGCGCACGCGCATCGCATCGATGTCGGTTTCCAGGCGTTTCAAGGTGTTCGAGAAGCAGGCGACGTCGTCGAGCTGCGATTTCTTGAAGTCCTTGATCAGCTGGCGCGGGTTGTCGATCTTCACTTCATTGACCGTCCGGGTCACCTTGAGCTTCTTCTGGTCGACGATCTTCTCGACCTGCTTGCGCACGTCGGTGCTGTTGGTCAGGCCGGCCTGCTTCAGCGCGGCACTGAACAGCTCATTGGCCACGAAGATCGGCCGGTCGCGCTCCTTGTTCTTGGGCAGGTATTTTTCCTTGAGCGGCAGCCAGCGCGCGTAGACCTCGGCCGGGAGCACATCGCGGAGCTGGGCGTCGTCCGGATTCTTGTTGACGCCGATGAGGCTGGGCAGCGCCAGCGCCATCTTGAAGTAGGACGCCTCGACCTTGGTGACCGGCGGCGCCAGGTATTCCTGCGAGCGGCCAATCACCGCTTCGACCTCGTGCGAGCGCCAATCCATCTTGACCGGCAGCGGAGAATAGGTCCCGAAGATCCACAGCACGTGCTCGTCCTTCGAGACCTTCCACATGCCCGGACCGGGCTTCTGGCCGACCACCAGGATCTGTTCGGGCGCGGCCGGCGCCTCGTCGCTTGACGCGGCGCTCGTTGCCGCAGGCGCTGCGGCAGGATCGGCGGTCTGGGCAAACGACGGCGCTGCGCACAAGGCCAGGCACAGCGCCGGCAGGATTGCAAATTTCAGCATCAGGACACCTTTGTTGTTGGTTGTCCGTCAAGCTTAGCCCTGCAATATGAACCGAAACTTAACAGGCTTGGGCTACCCTCTTTTTCATGCCGCCTGCATGAGGCGCTTGGGGACGGGAGCCGCCAGCGTCGAACGCGCGGCCAGCTGCGGCTCGCTCCCCTCGAGCTTGAACTCGCCCACCAGCGCCACCAGTGTCGCCGCCTGCTGCTGCAGGCTTTCCGCCGCGGCGGCCGCCTCCTCGACCAGGGCTGCGTTCTGCTGGGTCACGCCGTCCATCTGCACGATCGCCTGGTTGACCTGGCCGATGCCGGAGCTCTGCTCCGCGCTGGCGGCGCTGATCTCGGCGACGATGTCGCTGACGCGGCGCACGCTCGACACGACTTCGTCCATCGTCTTGCCCGCTTCCTCGACCAGCATGGTGCCCATGCTGACCTTGTCGACCGAGTCGCCGATCAGGGTCTTGATCTCCTTGGCGGCGGCGGCGCTGCGCTGCGCCAGGTTGCGCACCTCGGTCGCCACCACCGCGAAGCCGCGGCCCTGCTCGCCCGCACGCGCCGCTTCCACGGCGGCGTTGAGCGCCAGGATGTTGGTCTGGAACGCGATGCCGTCGATGACGCCGATGATGTCCACCACCTTCTTCGAGGCGTCGCTGATCGAGGCCATGGTGCCGACCACCTGGGACACGACTTCGCCGCCGCGCGTGGCGACCTCGCTCGCCGATTCGGCCAGCTGGTTGGCCTGGCGCGCGTTGTCGGCGTTCTGCTTCACGGTACCGTTCAGCTCTTCCATCGAGGCCGCGGTTTCCTCGAGCGCGCCGGCCTGCTGTTCGGTGCGCACCGACAGGTCGGCGTTCCCCTGGCGGATCTCGCTGGATGCCACCGCCACGGCGTCGGAGCTGCTGCGCACGCGCGCCAGCACGTCCTGGATCTTGGCCACGAAGACGTTGAAGCCGCGGGCGATGTCGGCCAGTTCGTCGTTGCCCTTGACGGCCAGGCGCGCGCTCAGGTCGGCGTTGCCGCCGGCCAGGTCGGTCATCGCCTGGCCCAGCACGCGCAGCGGACGGGTCAGGCGGCGCAGGACCGTCACCATCACCAGCGCGGCGGCCGCCGCGCACAGTACGGCGACCAGTGCCGCATAAGCGGCCAGCTCGCGCGCCGGGGCGGTCGTCACGCTTTGCGGGAAAGCCAGTGAAATGGCCCATGGCGCCATGTCCTTGCTGACCTGCAGCGGCTGCAGCACGTGCACGATGCCCTTGTCGTCGAGGTACTCGTAGGGCTTACCCTGCTTGACAGCTTCCAGCGCCGCAGCAGGCAGGTCCTCCGCTTTCTTGCCGTTGCGGGAAGTGTCCTTGTGGCTGGCGTACATGCCGCCGTTCGAGATCAGCGCCAGCGTGCCCTTGTCCATGATCTTCATGTTGGCCAGCATCGTGCCGAGACCGGTGAGCGGGAAGTCGCCGGTGAAGGTGCCCTTGAACTGGCCGTCCACCATGATCGGCGCCGCCAGCGTGGCGATCGCCTCGTCCTTGCCGTTGATCCGGTACAGGTAAGGCTCGGTGAAATGGGCCCGGCCGGTCGCCTTCGGCACGTCGTACCAGTCGTTGCCGCCCGGGGTGGTGACGAACACGATCGGCTCGACGTTGACCTTGCCTTGCGGGCTGCGCGTCCAGTAAGGCATGTAGCGGCCGGTGGCGTCGTACAGCGGCGCCTGGCCGGCAAACTCGGCATCCTTGCCGTCCAGCGCGTCCGGTTCATAGGCCGCCGAACTGCCGATGAAGTCTTCCGAGCCCACCAGGGTGGCGCGCACCAGGTCGGCGACCTGGGTGCGCGTCAGCGCCTGCCCGCCTGCCTGGGTCGAGGCCAGCACGGTGGCCGCGCTTTCCAGCGTCGCCAGGTTCGATGCAATGCGGCTCTCGAGCATTGCCGACGCCTGCAAGGTCAGCGTCCGCGCCTGGCGCATCGCGGCTTCCTCGGCGCTCTGGCTGTTCTTGACCGCGATAAAGCTCGATGTCACACCCAGGCTGGCCACCACCAGCAGGGTGGCGGTGACGCAGATCTTGGCGCTCAGGGACAGGGAAAAACGGCGCGATGCATGCTGTGCTTGATGCGCTGCCTGGTGCTTGTTCATGGTCGTCTCTCGTTCTCAGAAGGTGCGGGCGACGCTCGCGGCGAACGTGTCCTTGGCGGGATTCGAATAGGCGACGGCGCCGTCGCCGCGCGGCACCCCTGTCGTGTAGCGGTGGTAGGCATCGGTGGCGCCCCATGCGCGGGTCCAGGCCGCGGCGATGCTCCAGCCGCCGTCGAAGGTCCTGGTGACACCCGCCTTTGCATCTCGCCAGTCCCAGATGGCATTGCCCTCGCCCGCCACGCGTCCGTCGCCGACGTGCAGGTTGAGCACGTAGCCGCCGCCCAGGTCATGATTCAGGCCGACGTCGAGGTAGCCGGTGCCGCGCGCGTTCGTGATGCCGAAGAAGTCGCGCGACACCGTGCGGTAGTACTTCGCGTAGAAGGATTGGTAGCCCAGGCCGGGCACGACTTCGGTGTAGTCGTATTTGGTGCCGGTGGCGCCGATGCGTGCTCCCGGATAGCGGTAGTGCATGAGGTTCAGGCTGACGCCCAGCGGCCCGAGCGTGCCGGCGTAGCCGCCGTACAGGTCCCATTCGACGCGGCCGCCCTCGATGAAGCGGTCGCTGACGGTCGAGGTCCAGGTGCCGAGCGACCAGCCGCTCGGGTGCGCATAGTCGATGCCCGCCTGCAGCGCGGGGCGGCCCCAGGTCTGGCGCATGCCGCGCGAGACGTATTGCGAGCTCAGGGTGACCGTGGTGGTGATCGGAAGCGCGGCCGATGGCGAAGCGCTGGCGGCGTCATCGCCGCCGGCCTGGGCGGGCATGGCCGCCACTACCAGGCAAGCCGGCAACAGCAGGGAAAAGGGGGAAGTCATGGTGGTCTCGTCGTTATCCGGCGAAGGCCCACATGAGGTCCTCCGCTCACTCAGCAATTAATGCCGTACGGAAATTCTACGAGAGATTGTGAATATTCACGAAAATGTGGCGTGTTCGATAACGGGATTTTTCACCCATCTGAGTCGCCGGCGCAACATTCGGTAAATCCGGTAGATTTACTCCGGCTTCGGCAGGTCGGGCCGCTCGAGCAGTTCCTGCGCCAGCTTCAGGCCCTTGACCATGACCGAAAAGGCTTCGTGCTTGGACGCTTCGTCCGGCACCCGCAGCACGTACGAGGGGTGGTAGATGGTCACCAGCCAGCAGCCGTCGATGCGGACCGGCTTGCCGAGGAAGTCCTTCAGCGCCACCGTACCCTTGCGCATCACGGACTTGAGCGCGGTCGCGCCCATGGCCACGATCACCTTCGGCTTGACGGCCGCCAGCTCCTTCTCCAGCCAGTAGTGGCAGGCCTCGATCTCGCGCTGGACCGGGGTCTTGTGCAGGCGGCGCTTGCCACGCGGCTCCCACTTGAAGTGCTTCACCGCGTTGGTGAGGTAGATGGCCTTGCGGTCGACCTCGGCCTGGGCGAACACCTGGTCGAGGAGTTTACCGGCCGGGCCGACGAAGGGCTTGCCGGCCAGGTCTTCCTGGTCGCCCGGCTGCTCGCCGACGATCATGATGGGCGAGCGCTTTGAACCTTCGCCGCCGACCGCCTGGGTGGCGTACTGCCACAGCTCGCAGCGCCGGCACTCGTCGAGTTTCGACGGCTGCTCGCGGTCGGGCTGCGCGGCTTCGGCGCTGATCGGGATGGTGGCGCCGCTCTTGCGGCCGACCGCCTCGACCTGCCCGATCTTGCGCGCCCCGAGTTCGGCCTGGCTCACCAGCGAAGGCACGATCGCGCCTTCCGGCAGGTTCTTCCAGAAGCGCGAGGGGATGTGGCTCTGCATCAGCTGGGCGTTGACGCGCGCCGGGTTGAAGATGCTGCGGTAATAGGTGAGCCAGAGCGCCTCGCCCGCGTCATCGAGCTCGGCGGCGCTCGACATGAGGGGCCCGGTATTGTGCAAGGTGTGGCCGTCCCACAGCACGCTGGCCTCGGGCGTGGCGATCATCCAGCTGACTTTGCCCATGCGGGCCACGAAGTGTTCGGCCACCTGGGGCAGCACGTCGTGGCGCGGCTCGAACCAGGCGACGAAGCGCGGGTCGCCGGCATCGAGCGGACGCTCGCGGAATCGGATGTAGGCATGCATGTCGTGCTCCTCGCGGCGCACCGCCTTGACCATGCCGTGCAGGCGGCTGCCGTCCGGATCGGCGGGCGACTGCACATCGTGCTCGCCATGCGTCCAGCGCCACAGCACGCGGTAGAGAAAAGCCCAGCGGTCGGGCGCGCGGAAGCAGGCGGCTTTCTGCAGCATCTCGAGCAAGGAGCGCGGCACATGCGGTGCTTGCATTGTGATGTCCGCATTATGCTGGGGTGGCGCCGGTGTCGGCGCACCCGAGAACAGGTCGCCACCTTCGGGCGCGCCCCAGTTGACCGCTTCGGGCGCCACACCGTCGCGCAACAAGGCGCGAGCGGCCGTACGCCACTCTCCGAAATCCGTCACCTGCGGCGCCTGGATCATGCCGCCTGCAGTTCCGGCCACAGGTTCATCTGCTCGGGTGCGTCGGCCAGGTGGCGCCGCAGGAGGTGGGAACTGGCCGCGCCTTGAACCGGCTTGTAGTCGGCCGTGACGATGAAGGGCGCCAGCTTCTTCATGCTGCAGCGCAGGCGCGACAGGTCTTCCCAGCGGATGCGGCGAATGCGGCGCAGCTCCACGATGCGCTTGGCGTTGCGGATGCCGATGCCGGGCACGCGCGCGATCATGGTCTCGTCGGCGCGGTTCAGGTCCATCGGGAAGTGCTCGCGGTTGGCGAGCGCCCAGCCCAGCTTGGGGTCGACGTCGAGCGCCAGGTTGCCGGATTGGGGCATCAGCTCGCCCGCGGTGAAGCCGTAGCCGCGCAGCAGGAAGTCGGCCTGGTACAGGCGGTGCTCGCGCAGCAGCGGCGGGGGCGCCAGCGGCACGCTCTTCGGGCTTTGCGGGATCGGGCTGAAGGCCGAGTAGTACACGCGTTTGAGCTTGTAGCTGCCGTAGAGCGTTTCGGCGGTGTTCAGGATGGTGTGGTCGTCGCTGGCGTCGGCGCCGACGATCATTTGCGTGCTCTGCCCGGCCGGCGCGAAGTTCGGCGCCTTCGGTTCCTCCGCCTTTTCGTCGAGCTTGCGGCGGATCGAGCCCATCGCCAGCTTGATGGTGTGGACGTTCTTTTCCGGCGCCAGGCGGGTCACGCTGTCGTGGGTCGGCAGCTCGATATTCACCGACAGGCGATCCGCCCAGCGCCCCGCCTCTTCGATGAGGAGCGGGTCGGCGTCGGGAATGGTCTTGAGGTGGATGTAGCCGCGGAACTTGTGCACTTCGCGCAGCTGGCGCGCCACCGCCACCAGCTGCTCCATGGTGTAGTCGGCCGACTGGATGATGCCCGAGCTCAGGAACAGGCCGTCGATGTAGTTGCGGACGTAGAAGTCATGGGTGAGCTTGACCACCTCTTCGACCGAAAAGCGCGCGCGCGGCACGTTGGAGCTGCGCCGGTTGATGCAGTACTGGCAGTCGTAGATGCAGAAGTTGGTGAGCAGGATCTTGAGCAGCGAAACGCAGCGGCCGTCCGGGGTGTAGCTGTGGCAGATGCCCATGCCGGTGGTGGCGCCGAAGCCGTCCTTGTCCTCGGACGAACGCTTGGGCGCGCCACTGCTGGCGCAGGACGCGTCGTATTTCGCGGCGTCGGCCAGGATTTCCAGTTTGTCCTTGAGTTCCATCGCATGCCTTGAACTGTATGGGCATACAGTATACTATCGCGCGCGTATGCACAGGGTCGATGGGGCCAAGTGTGCGTGCTTTGCGCCGGTTCAATGCTGGGACATGGGTGCAAGCAGGTGGGTCAGTACGCATGCGAATTGGGTTCCGGCCTTCGCCGGAACGACGGTTTTGAAGCTGGTGGAATTGAAGGAGCGCTAACTCCAGGGCCGCTCCCTTGGCACGTCATCCCGGCGAAGGCCGGGATCCAATTTCGCTGCGCAGAGATGGGCGTAAAAAAGCCCGGTTGAAAAACCGGGCTTCCCGTTACAGCGAGCTCAGGTCAACGAAGGGGCTTCCCATCCGCGTCGACAATCGTCACCTCGCCCCACCCCAGCGAACGCACGCCCGCCTCGATCTTGCGCAGGTCGCCGATCACCATCCACACCGCCTCGTCCGGCTTGATGAACTTGGACGATGCCGCCGCCAGCTGCTCCGGCTTGAGCGCGCGCACGTTCGACGCATACCTGGTCCAGTAGTCGTCCGCCAGGCCCAGGTTGACGGCGTCCAGCCCTGCCGCCTCGAGTGCGGCGAGGGTGGAGAAGCGGCCCGGCAGGCGCGAGCTCATGTTGCGCATGATGCTCTCGTACTCGGTGCCCACCAGTGGACGCTCGCCGGCCACGCCGCGCAGTTCCTTCTGCACCTCGCGCATCGCCTCGACCGTCTTGTCGGTCTGCACCGGCGCGATGATGTAGAACGGACGCTGGCCGCGCACGTCCGGCAGGCGGGCCTGGGTGCCGTAGCTCCAGTGCTTGTCCAGGCGCAGGTTGCGGTTCAGGCGCGAGGTCGCGATGCCGCCGAAGTTGGTCATCACCGGCTCCATCGCCAGGTCTTCCGGCTGGCCGTTGGCCTGCGAGACGTGGGTCGCGACAATGGTCGACTGCGGCGCGTCCGGCTTGTCCACCAGGATCAGGCGCTTGCCCCGGGTCGCCGGCACGGTGGCCATCTGCTTGGCCGGGGCGCTGCCCTGCTGCCACTTGCCGAAGCTCGCTTCCAGCGCCGGCAGCAGCTTGTCCATGGTGGTGTCGCCGGCGACGATGATGGTGGCGCTGCCCGGCTTGAACCAGGTGCCGTGCCATGCCATCAGGTCGTCGCGGGTAAGGCTTTGCACGCTGCCTTCGAAACCGGAAGCCGGCTTACCGTAGGCATGCTCAGGGCCGTACAGCAGCGACGGAATCAGGCGCAAGGCCAGGCTGTTCGGCTGGGCCTTTTCCTGGCCGATGGCGGCGATGCGGCGGCTCTTCGACAGCGCGAACTGGTCTTGCGGGAAGCTCGGGGTCAACGCGGCTTCGGCCATCAGGGCCAGCGAAGGCGCCAGGTTGGCGCTGGTCGCCTGCAGGCGCACCAGCGACTGGTCCTGGCTGGTGCCGGTGCTCAGGCGCGCGCCCAGGTTTTCCAGCGCGTCCGACAGCGCGAAGGCGTCACGCGATTTCGTGCCCTTGTCCAGCAGGTCCAGCGCCAGCGAAGCGGCGCCGGCCTTGGCCGCGGTGTCGGAAGCCGCGCCGGCATCGACCGCCAGCGAGACGTTGACGATCGGGGCGGTGTGACGGGCCAAGAGCACGACCTTCAGGCCGTTCTTCAGCTGGGCGCGCTGCAGCGCCGGGAAGGTGACGTCCGGCGCGTCGCCCAGGGCGGGCAGCTGTTTGCGGTCGAGGGTCGACTTGGTGGCGACCAGCTTGGCTGACGGCCGCACCGTCATGGTGTAGTGGTTGGCGCGCAGCCAGCGGTTGGCGGCAGTCTTGACGTCCGCCGGGGTGCTGGTGGCGAACAGCTCGAGGCGGTCGAGGTAGGCGTCCGGCTTGCCGCCGTAGGTCTGGCTTTCGGCCAGCACGTCGTTGCGGCCGCCCATGCCGCCCACGCGCTCCAGGCTGCGTGCGAAATCGGCCAAGTCGCGGGTCTTCACGCGCTTGAGTTCCGCTTCGCTCGGGCCTTTGTCGAGCAGCTCGGCCACCACGCGCTCCATCTCGCGCTCGACTTCCATCGGGTCGACGCCCGGCTTGACGGTGACCGACAGGTTGAAAGTGCCGCCCAGTTCCGCATCGTTCACGTAGGCCGAGACGCCGGTCGCCATGCCCTTCTCGTACACCAGGCGCTTGTCCAGGCGCGCGTTCTTGGAGCCGGCCAGCACGCCGGCCAGCAGGTTCAGGCGCTGGGTGTCGGCGTCCTTCCACGAGGAGGTATGCCAGCTGCGGTAGATGCGCACCTGCGGCACGTGGTCTTCCATCTCGTCGCGGATGTTGCGGTCCAGCTGGGGGATCCATTTCTCGGTACGCGGCAGCGGCGGGCCCGGCGGGATCGCGCCGAAGTACTTGTTCACCAGCTCATAGGCGCGTTCCGGGGTGATGTCGCCGGCCAGCGAGATCACCGCGTTGTTCGGGCCGTAGTAGGTGCGGTACCACTCCTTGATGTCCTCCAGCGAGGCGGCCTGCAGGTCTTCCATGTAGCCGATGGTCGACCACGAGTACGGGTGCGAGTACGGGTACATCTTGCTTGATATTTCCATGCGCACGCGGCCATACGGCTGGTTCTCGCCCTGGCGCTTCTCGTTCTGCACCACGCCACGCTCGCGCTCCAGCATCGCCTGCGAGATGTAGTTGCCCAGGAAGCCCATGCGGTCCGATTCCAGGAACAGGGTGCGCTCCAGCGCCGACACCGGCACGTCTTCGAAGAAGTTGGTGCGGTCGACGTTGGTGGTGCCGTTGCGGTTGTTCGCGCCCAGGTCGTCCATCGCCTCGCGGAAGCCGTGCGGGTAGTTCTCGGAACCGTTGAAGAAGAAGTGCTCGAACAAGTGGGCAAAGCCGGTCTTGCCGCGCTTCTCGTTGCGCGAACCGACGTGGTACCACATGTTCACGCCGACCACCGGCACGCTGTGGTCGGTGTGGACCAGCAGGGTCAGGCCGTTGGGCAGCACGAATTTCTTGTGATCGATGCTGTAGGCCTTGCGGTCGAAGACGGTTTGCTTGGCGTTGCTGGCGGGTGCGGCGTGGGAAGGCAGGGCTGCTGCGGCTGCGAGACCGAGCAGGATGGGCAGTGCGAGTTTTTTCATGGCGTCTCGTGGACAGTTGTTGTATGTATGCGTCCCGTCGAATCACGCGCCGGTTGGACGCGCGGTCGGCAGAGCCGACCACCCTACAGGAATCGCCGGGCTTGCGCCAGTGGGGAAACTCAGGAAGAAGCCTGCGCCTGCGCCAGCAGCTGCGGCTCCATGCGCGCCGCGATCTTCTTCAGGTAGCCTGACGCGGCGGCCACGCCGGCCCCGCCCGCCCGCTGCAGCCAGGCATAGGCCTCGACCAGGTCGCGCTGCACGCCCTGCCCCGCCGAGTACATCACGCCGAGGTTGAACTGGGCGCGCGCATGCCCCTGGCGCGCCGCGCACAGGTACCAGAAATGCGCCGCTTCATAATCGCGTTCGATGCCCTTGCCGCAGTCGTGGCGCAGGCCCAGCTCGAACTGCGCCAGCGCGTGGCCCTGGTCGGCGGCCTTGTGGAACCAGTCGGTGGCTTCGCTTGGGTCGGCATGCTCGGCGCGGTCCAGCAGCACGCCCACCATGTACTGGGCCGGCGCGTAATCCTGGGCAGCCGCGCGCCGGTACCACTCCAGCGCCTGTTGCTCGTCGCGCGCCACGCCCACCCCGCCCTCATAGCGCAGGCCGAGGTCGAACTGGGCGCGCAGGTGGCCCTGCTCGGCCGCCTTGCGGTACCAGTGGGCTGCCTGGGCGGGATCCTGCGGCACGCCGCTGCCGGCGTCGAACAGCTGGCCGAGGTGGTACTGGGCCGAGGGCATGCCCTGCTCGGCGGCCTGGCGGTACCAGTGGGCCGCCTGGCCCGGGTCAGGCTCGACGCCCTGCCCGTGCTCGTAGCGCACGCCGAGGTTGTCCTGGGCGCCGGCATGGCCCTGGCTTGCCGCGCGGCGGTACCAGTGCAGCGCCAGCGCTTCGTCGCGCGGCACGCCGTGGCCGCTGTCATAGATCAGGGCGAGATTGAACTGGGAACTGGCGTGACCCTGTTCGGCGGCGCGGCCGTACCACTGGATCGCCAGCGCGCTGTCCTGCTCGAGGTCCCGCCCCTTGTCGTAGCGCAGGCCGAGGTTGAACTGGGCCGGCGCGTAGCCTTGGCTTGCGGCCTTGCGGAACCAGTCGACCGACTGCGCCCCGCTGGAGCGCAGCGCGAGGCTGAACTGCGAGCGCGCATAGCCCTGTTCCGCGGCGCGGCGGTACCACTCGGTGGCGGCATCCTGGTCCTGGGGCACGCCCTTGCCGGTCTCGTACATCATGCCGAGGTTGTGCTGCGCGCCGGGTTCGCCCTGGCCGGCGGCCTGGCTGAACCAGTGCAGGGCCTGCTGCACGTCGCTCGGCACGCCCTGCCCTTTCGCATACAGCCAGCCCAGGTTGTATTGCGCCGGCGCATAACCCTGTTCGGCGGCGCGGCGGTACCAGTAGGCGGCCTGGCCGTAGTCCTGGCCGACGCCCTGGCCCTTCTGGTACATCACGCCGAGGTTGTACTGCGCCAGCTCGAGGTCCGCGCTGGCCGCCATGCGGTACCAGGCCACCGCCAGTTCGTAGTTCCGGGGCACGCCCTGGCCGCTCGCGTACATGAAGCCCAGGCTGTGCTGGGCGCTCGGCACGCCGCGCTCGGCCATGCCCTTCACACGCAGGAATTCCGCGGTGTGGCGACCTTCCACGTCGCCTGATTGGGCAGGGAAGTCGAGCATGGCGTCCGCTTACGCCTGCACTGCCCGCAGGCCGAACAGCGTCGGCTGGGTGCGCAGCGACTTGATGAATTCGCCCAGCGGGATCGGGCGGTAGTACAGGTAGCCCTGCATCGTCATGCAGCCGTTGGCGCGCAGGTAACGGGCCTGCTCCTCGGTCTCCACGCCTTCCGCGATCAGGTTCAGGCCCAGGCCGCGCGCGATCGAGATGATCGCCAGGATCACCGGATAGTGGCCGCCCTCTTCGTGGATCTCCTTGACGAAGGACTGGTCGATCTTCACGGTGTGGATCGGGAAGCGGTGCAGGTAGGAGAGCGACGAATAGCCGGTGCCGAAATCGTCGATCGCCACCGACACGCCGAGCTGGCACAGTTTATTCAGCTGCTCGATCGCGTACTGCGGGTTGCGGATGCAGATGTTTTCGGTGATCTCGACTTCGATCTGGCCCGGCGCGATCCCGTAGCGCACCAGCGCGTTGCGCATCTTCTCGAAGAAGTCGCCGCGGTCGAGGTATTGCGGCGACAGGTTGAGCGACAGGCGCACGTGGTCGCTGCCCGAGGCGTTCCACTGCAGCATGTCGCGGCACAGCGCGCCGATCATCCAGTCCGAGATCGGCAGCATCAGGCCGTTCTCTTCCGCAAACGGCAGGAACTCGCCGGCCGACAGCACGCCGCGGGTCGGGTGGTTCCAGCGCATCAGCGCCTCGGCGCCGACGATGCGGCCGGTGAGCGCGTCGATCTGCGGCTGGTAGTACATCTCCAGCTCGTCCTGCTCGAGCGCGCGGCGCAGGGCCTGCTCGAGGGCGATCTTCTGGTGCGAGATGTCCAGCATCGAGGTGTGGTAGAAGCTGTGGCCGTTCTTGCCCTGGGCCTTGACCTGGTACATGGCGATGTCGGCGTGGCGCAGCAGCTCGTCGATCGATTCGCCGTCGGTCGGGTAGATGGCGATGCCGATCGATGCCGAGATGTGCACTTCGTGGCCGTCCAGGTCGAACGGTTCCTGCAGGACCTCGAGGAACTTGTCGGCGACCATGCGCGCGTCGTCGCGGTCGCGCAGCTCCGGCAGCACGATGGTGAATTCGTCGCCGCCCTGGCGCGCCAGCGTGTCGCCCTTGCGCAGGCAGCCCTTCAGGCGGGTGGCGGCCTGCTGCAGCAGCTCGTCGCCCTTCACGTGGCCGAGGGTGTCGTTGACCAGCTTGAAGCGGTCCAGGTCGATGAACATCACCGCCAGCTCGGTCTTCTTGCGCTTGGCCTGGATCACGGCCAGCCCGAGGCGATCCTTGAACAGGATGCGGTTCGGCAGGTCGGTCAGGATGTCGTGGTAGGCCTGGTAGGAGATGACTTCTTCGGCGCGCTTGCGGTCGGTGATGTCGCGCGCCACGCCGTAGGTGCCGAAGAATTCGAGCTTCTTCACTTCCTGGTCGGGCACGTGCATGCCGATCGCGTTCAGCGAAATCGTCATCAGGGTGTTGTTGAAGGTGCGCTCGTGGCCGTTGCCGCCGCTGCCGCCGCCGTTCCTGCACTTCAGGCGCAGCTCGACGTTGCGCGAGGCGCGCTCGTCGACGCGGCGCTCGTTGAAGACGTAGCGCGCGCGCTCCAGGTCCTCCTCGTGCACCAGCAGCGAATAGTGCTTGCCGAGCAGCTCGTCGCGCGAATAGCCGAGCAGCTGGTAGGCGCGGTCGTTCACGAAGGTGAAGCGGCCTTCGTGGTTCAGCGTGTAGATGATGTCCGGCGAGGAGTCCACCAGGTAGCGGTACATCTTCTCGGAAGCGTCCAGCTGGGTGGCCATGCGCTGGTTCTCGAGCGCGAGGCGGCGGCCCTTGAGGGCATTGGCGACCGTGGCCAGCAGTTCTTCGCGCGCGTATGGCTTGCGCAGGTAGTCGTAGGCGCCGCGCTTGAGCGCGCCGATCGCCGCATCGATGCCGACCTCGCCGCTCATCACGATCACGTCGGCGTCGATGCCCTTCTGGTTGATGAAGTCCATGATCTCGTGGCCGCCGATGTCCGGCAGGCGCAGGTCGAGCAGGACCAGGTCGAAGCGCAGGCGCGACAAATGGGCCAGCGCTTCGCCGCCCGAGGCCGCGGTGGTGAGCTGGTAGCCGCGGTCGCGCAGCAGCTCGTACAGCGAGGACAGCAGGCGCGGTTCATCGTCGACCAGCAGCAGGCGTGGCTGGCTGTCGGTCTCGAGCGTTGGGGAATACGGGGCCGGTTCGCCGGAAAACATGGCGTTGTGCGCGTTGATCATGATGTTATGCGGAGCCGATCGCGCGGGCCGGCAGCGCCACGGGGCTACCAAGACCCGTGCTGGCGGCGGCGCCGGACCACGCCGGCAAGAGGATTTCGAATGCGGTGCCGTTGCGGCCGCTGCGGCAGCCGATGTGGCCGCCCAGCTTCTTGACCAGGCTGTGCACGATCGACAGGCCCAGGCCATGGTGGGCGCCGTCCTTGGTGCTCTTCACCGGCGAGAACAGATGGGCCAGCACGTCGCGCGACAGGCCGGGGCCGTTGTCGCTGACGACCAGTTCCAGGTAGAGCTGGCGCTCGCGGTTCACGTGGCCGCGGTTGACGATCTCCACGCGCCCGCCGTTCGTGCCGAGGGCCTCGATGGCGTTCTTCACCAGGTTCACCAGGATCTGCTTGAGCACGTCGGCGTCGCCCTCGATGCGGGTCGCTTCCTCGTGCATGGTGACGACGATGTCGACCGTGGCCGGGACGAAGCCGGTGCTGCGGAACAGGCGCTGCACCTCGTCCACCACCTTGGCGACGTCGGTCGGGCGCGGGCCGGTGTCGACCGGCTTGAGCTCGGCCAGGCTGCTGACCAATTGGCCGACGCGGTCGATCTCTTCGTTCAGGATCGACATCTCGGTGCTCACCGGCTCCTGGCGCGCCAGCTTGCTGTCGAGGACACTCAGGTAGTTCTTGATGATCGACAGCGGGTTATTCACTTCGTGGACCACGCGGCGCGAGGCCTCGCGGTATTCCTCGGCCACGTGGGCCAGCTGGCGCCTCGCGTGGCCGCGTTCGGACAGCATGTTCTCCAGCGCGGTGGCGGCCTGCGCCCCGAAAGACTGCATGAAGCGCTCGCGGCGCTGGCAGTACGGGACCTGCCAGGCCGCGATGCCGCCGATCAGCACGCCCAGGCAGCGCGCGCCGGCGACCAGCGGCACGCACACCAGGCTGTCGGTGCCGAGCATGCGCAGCAGCTGTTCCTCGGCCAGGCCGAGGCTGTCGCCATCGCGCCCGATGAAGGCCGGACGGCGCTCCAGCGCGCTCTTGGCGATGGCGCCGCCTTTCGCGAGCGGCACGGCGAATTCGGCGATGCGCTGGCTGCCCTGGGTGGGCGCGCCGACCAGGGCGTGGCCGGTCGGGTTCTCCAGCAGGACCACGGCATTGCCGAAGTCGAACAGGATGCGCGCCGAGCGCGTCATCGCTTCCAGCAGGCCGGATTCTCCCTGCTGGCGCGCGAAGCTCTGGCCGACTTCCGAGACCAGCACCATGTTGCGCACTTCTTCGGACAGGCGCTGCTGCACCGGATCCAGCGCGGGCGGCGCATAGGCCGGCGGCGCCGGGACGTCGTCGGCGCCCTCCAGGTCGATGCCCAGGTGGGCGGCGGCCTTCTCGACCTGGCGCGCGGCGCCGGCCAGCATCTGGCCGGCCTGTTCATCGTCGATGCCGCACAGGGCAGCGGCTTCGCGCACCATGGCGTCGTCGCCGGCATGGCTGGACAGCACGTGGGCCAGGCGCACGATGCGGATCAAGGGGTGGGCCGACTCCAGGCGCTCGCTCGGCTCGTGGTGGTACAGCACGGCGTCGGCCAGGAAGGAGTCGAGCTGCCAGCGTTCGATCAGCCAGGCGCCGGCTTCGGCGTGGGTGATCTGCAGGGTGCGCTGCTCGACGGCGCACAGGTCCTCGTCGTCGCGCGCGCTGAAGTTGTAGGCGTATTCCTTGGGGGCCGTGGCCAGGAGGGCCAGGCGGCCGACGTTGTGCAGCAGGCCGGCCAGGTAGGCTTCTTCCAGGTGCGGGTACTCGACGGCGCGTGCGATGTCCTTCGCAATGACGGCCGTGCTCAGCGAATTCTTCCAGAAGGCGCGCAGGTCGGTGCTGCCCGAATGCGGGAAATTATTAAAGGTCTGGAACACCGAGTCGCTGATCACCAGCGTCTTGATCATGTCGGTGCCGAGGGCGACCAGGGACTGCTCGAGGTTGACGTTGCGGTGGTGCCGCTGGTAGGCCGAGCTGTTGGCCACGGCCAGCAATTTGCCGGTCATGCCGGCGTCCTTCGAGATCAGGGCGGCCAGCTCCGGCATGCCGAGGTCGTCGGCCTGCAGGTGTTCGATGAGACGCACGAGGATCTGCGGCATGGCCGGCAGACGGGCAATCAACAGTCGATTGCGGATATCCTGATCCGAAGCTTGCATGGTCTCCAACGCGGCCGCGTGTCGAAGGTTGTCCGAGGCAGCCCGGATAGGGTTGCCACAAAGTCTTTCTGTTTGATCTACTGAACAGAACAATGTTTAAACGTTTGTTCTGGGCACGAAAAACTTATCTTAGCATATAGACATTTCTGATCGGGAACAATACTTTCTGTAAAAAGTGTTGTCGAGATGTCGCTCTAAAGTGAGAGGCGCAAGAAAGCTATTTCGGCATCAATGGAAGATTATTTCATATATGCATGCATATATGAAATTTTATTTCACGATGATCGGTCCAGTGAACCCGATCACGGCATCGGGTGCCCGTCGCGGATCTTCTGGCGCCGGTAGTGGCGCGCCGTGGCCCACAGGCCGATCGACAGCAGCGTGAAGCCGGCCTGCCCGAGCGCCAGCGACAACACCGAATGCGACAGCATCGGCGAAATCACGCCCGCCACGATCGCACCCGCCAGGGTGGTCATGAAGGACTGGCACGAGGCCACGGTGCCGCGGATGTGCGGGAACATATCGAGCGCCATCAGGGTGGCGCCCGGCGCGATGATCGAGCTGCCGAAGGTGAAGAAGAACATGTGCGCCACGCTCCAGGGCAGCGAGGGCGGCAGGAAGCTGTGGTAGGTCACGTTGAAGGCGACCGCGCCCAGCATGAAGAAGAAGCCGATACGGATCTGGCGCGCGAAGCCCAGCTTGCCGGCCATGCGGTTGGCCGCCAGCGCGCCCAGGAAGATGCCGCTCACGGTCGGCACGAACAGCCAGGCGAACTGCGAAGGCCCCAGGCCGAGGTGCTCGGGCAGCATCACCGGCGCCGACGCGATGTACAGGAACAGGCCGGCGAAATTCAGCGCCACCACGCCCGACTTCATGTGGAACAGGAAGGAGCTGAAGATGGCGCCGTAGCTCTGCGCCAGGAAGCGCGGATTGAAGGGCTGGCGCTTTTCCTTCGGCACGGTCTCGGGCAGGTGCTTCCAGCAGAACCAGCCCAGGATGACGGTGTAGGCGCACAGCGCCAGGAAGATCGCGCGCCAGTCGGCCAGGGTCACGATCCAGCCGCCCAGCACCGGCGCGATGGCCGGTGCGATCGAGAAGATCATGGTCACCATCGACAGCAGGCGCGCCGCCTCGGCATCCGAATACAGGTCGCGGATGATGGCGCGTCCCACCACCACGCCCGCCCCCGCCGACACGCCCTGCATGATGCGGAACACCCACAGGTAGTGCACCGAACTGGCCGCCGCGCAGCCGAAAGTGCCGATCGCGAACACGACCAGCGCGCACAGGACCACGTTGCGCCGCCCGAAGGCGTCCGACAGCGCGCCATGCCACAGCACCATGCCGGCGAAGGCCAGCATGTAGGCGGTGAGCGTCTGCTGCACTTCCAGCGCCGAGGCGTTCAGCTCGGAACGGATCTGCGGGAAGGCCGGCAGGTAGGCGTCGATCGAGAACGGCCCCAGCATCGACATCGCCGCCAGCAGCGTCGCCAGGCCGCCGGCGCTGAGCATGGCGATCTTGTGGGGCGCGGGCAGCGGAACCGGGGTGACCGGATCCTTGGGCAAGTCGTCGGGTTCGGTCGGCGGCAGCATGGAGGGCTTATTGCTCCTGTTTCGGTTTGGCTTCTTCGCGGCGGTTGAAACCGGCCACCATGTCGAAGCGGAACAGGCGGCATTCGAGCGCGCCGTTGAAGAACGGGGTCTTGCGCGATTCCTTCAGGCGCAGCAGCTTGGGCAGCCCGAGGTCCGCCGTGAACAGGAAGGCGGTCCAGCCCGCGAAACGCTGCTTCAGCGTGGTGCCGAGCGCGGAATAGAAGGAGACCGCCATCTCGTCCTGCGGCACCGTGGAATCGCCGCGCACGCCGATCCGCTCGCCGTACGGCGGGTTGGTCAGCAGGATGCCCGGCTCGATTGTGGGCGGCGATACGTGCTGCGCTTCGATCTGCTTGAGCGGCACGTCGAACAGGATGCCGGCGATCTTCAGGTTATGGCGAGTCATTGCGACCATGTCGCCCGAGATGTCGGAACCGAAGATGGTCGGCTCGCTCGGGAGCGGGTTCGGCTTGATCTCGGCTTTCAATGCCGCCCAGGCCTCGCGGTCGAAGTCGGCGAATTTCTCGAAGGCGAAGCGGCGCCTGCTGCCTGCCGGGATGCCCTGCACCATCTGGGCCGCTTCAACCAGGATGGTGCCGGAGCCGCACATCGGGTCGAACAGCGGAATGCCCGGCTTCCAGCCGGCCACGCGCAGCATGCCGGCGGCCAGGTTCTCGCGCAGCGGCGCGTCGCCGGTCTCTTCACGCCAGCCGCGCTTGAACAGCGCTTCGCCCGAGGTGTCGAGGTAGATGATGAAATTGCGCTGGTCGAGGAAGCCGACGATGCGCATGTCCGGCTCGCGGGTGTTCACCGAGGGACGCTTGTTGAACTGGTCGCGGAAGCGGTCGCAGACGGCGTCCTTGATCTTCAGCGTGGTGAACTCGAGGCTCTTCAGCGGGGATTTCACCGCGGTGACGTCGACGCGGATGGTGTGGTTGACGCCGAACCAGTCTTCCCAGGGCTGCTCGAGCACCAGGTCATAGATGTCGTTCTCGTTGTTGTAGCTGCGCTGGCCCATGCGCATCAGGACGCGCGAGGCGATGCGCGAGTGCAGGTTGATGCGGTAGGCGTCCACCAGCGAACCGGAGCAGTGCACGCCGCCCGGCACCTGGTTGTGCACCCGCATCGTGGTGCTTTGCAGGGCGATTTCACCCAGTTCTTCGGCAAGCGCCGCTTCCATGCCGCGCGGGCATGGGCAAAAATATGAGGCCATGAGGGGTACCCTTTGTCCGTTAATAAAACTTGAAACGTGTTAGCGGTATCAGTACTGCTAACCTTGAGACCGTCGCAATCTAATTGCACCGTTAGCCTGAAGACCGTCGTTCCGGCGAAGGCCGGAACCCAATTTGACGTTCGTGGCGGACCCGCGAACTTGGATCCCGGCCTTCGCCGGGATGACGTTCTAGAGCTAACTCTTAGAACGGTTTGACGACTACCAAAATCACAATCGCAAGCAACAGCAGCACCGGCACTTCATTGAAATACCGGTACCACTTATGGCTGCGCACATTCGCCCCGCGCTCGAATTTCTTGAGCAGCGAGCCGCAGGCGTGATGGTAGCCGATCGTCAGGATCACGAGCGCCAGTTTCGCATGCAGCCAGCCGCCCCGGATGCCGTAGCCCAGCCACAGCCAGATGCCCAGCACCAGGGCCGGCACCATCAGGATCGTGGTGAAGCGGTACAGCCGGCGCCCCATGCCCAGCAGGCGCTCGAGCGCTGCCGGATTGGTTTCCTGGGCCAGGTTCACGAAAATGCGCGGCAGGTAGAACAGCCCGGCGAACCAGGAGGCGATGAAGACGATGTGCAGGGCCTTGATCCAGAGGTACATGCGTTTCCTTTTGGCTTGTTATTGACGCACTTCGCCGTGCCCGAACACGACGTACTTGAGCGAGGTAAGTCCCTCCAATCCGACCGGCCCGCGCGCATGCAGCTTGTCGTTCGAGATGCCGATCTCCGCGCCCAGGCCGTATTCGAAGCCGTCCGCGAAACGGGTCGAGGCATTCACCATCACCGAGGCCGAATCCACCTCGCGCAGGAAGCGCAGCGCGGCGCTGTAGTCTTCGGTGATGATCGATTCGGTGTGCTTCGACGACCAGGTGTTGATGTGGTCGATCGCGCCGTCCAGCCCTTCCACCACCCGGATCGACAGGATCGGCGCCAGGTATTCGGTGCTCCAGTCCTGCTCGGTCGCATGCGCCAGCCAGGGGTAGCCCGCCAGGATCGCATGGGCTTCCGCGTCCGCCCGCAGCTCGACCTCCTTGGTCCTGTAGAGCTCCGCCAGCTGCGGCAGCACGGCCGGGGCGATCACGCGTGCCACCAGCAGGGTTTCCATCGTGTTGCAGGTGCCGTAGCGGTGGCACTTGGCGTTGAAGGCGACCGGCAGCGCCTTGGCGATGTCGGCCCTGTCGTCGATGTAAACGTGGCAGATGCCGTCCAGGTGCTTGATCATCGGGACGGTGGATTCCTCCATCAGGCGCGCGATCAGCCCTTTGCCGCCGCGCGGGACGATCACGTCCACGTACTGCGGCATGGTGATCAATGCGCCGACGGCGGCGCGGTCGGTGGTGTCGACCACCTGCACCGCGTCCAGCGGCAGGCCGGCGCCCTGCAGGCCCTCGCTCACCAGCCTGGCCAGCGCGCGGTTGCAGTGGATCGCTTCCGAGCCGCCGCGCAGGATGGCCGCGTTGCCGCTCTTGATGCACAGGCCGGCCGCATCCACCGTCACGTTCGGGCGCGCCTCGTAGATGATGCCGATGACGCCCAGCGGTACGCGCATCTGGCCGACCTGGATGCCGCTCGGACGCGACTTCATGTTGGTGATCTCGCCGACCGGGTCGGGCAGCGTGACGATCTGGCGCAGGCCCTCGACCATGGTCTTGATGGCGCCCTCGGTCAGCGCCAGGCGGTCGAGCAAGGCCGGTTCCAGGCCGCCCGCGCGGGCCGCCTCCATGTCCTGCTGGTTGGCGGCACGCAGCACGTCCGCGTCGCGCTCGATGGCGTCGGCGATCAGGAGCAGCGCGCGGTTGCGGGTGGCGCCGTCGGCACGCGCCATGGCGCGCGAAGCGGCACGGGCCTTGCGGCCCATGGAGTGCATGTGTTCGGTGATGTCCATCGTGTAGCCCGTGTTGCGGTTTTCGTAGGGTGGGCAGGTCCCCTGCCCACGCGTTCAAATCACATTCGAGAAATAACAGCAGCCGAGTAATTCACGCGCCGGTTGAACGCGTGGGCGGGGGACCCGCCCACGCTACCGAGCTACACGTAGAGCCAGCTGCAGCATGGCATCCCACGCGTCCCCGGCAAACGCCTTCGCGCGCAGGCCCTTGACCATCCGGTCCACCTGCGCCGCCTCCTGCAGCGCCGCTTCCAGCGTGGCGAGGGACACGCGCCGCAGCGCCGGTTCCATCATGCGCTCGCGCGGACCCCAGATGCGGTATTCCTTCAGCAGCGCGCCCAGCGGGCGGCCCTGCGCCATCCCGGATTTCAATTTTAGCAGCGTGCGGATTTCTTCACTGACGGCCCACAAAACCAGCGGCAGCGCCTCGCCCTCGCCCTTCAGGCCGTCGAGCATGCGCGCCAGGCGCGCCGGGTCGCCCGCCAGCATGGCTTCGGACAGCTTGAACACGTCGTAGCGCGCCACGTTGAGCACGGCGTCGTGCACCTGTTCGAAGCTCAGCTTGCCCGGCTCGTACAACAGGCCGAGCTTCTGGATTTCCTGGTGCGCCGCCAGCAGGTTGCCCTCGACGCGGTCGGCGATGAAGTCCAGGCTCTGGCGCTCCGCACTCTGCCCCTGGCCGGACAAGCGCATGCCGATCCAGCCCGGCAGCTGGGCGCGCTCCACGTTCGGAATCTCGATGTACACCGCCGCCGCCTGCAGCGCCGCTACCCACGAGGCCTTGGCGGTCTGCCAGTCCAGCTTCGGCAGGGTGATCAGGGTGAGGTTGTCGGGGCCGAGGTCCTTGGCGTAAGCCTGCAGGGCGGCGCTGCCGTCCTTGCCCGGCTTGCCGCTCGGGATGCGCAGCTCGATCAGCTTCTTGTCGCCGAACAGGGACATGGCCTGGTTCGCGGCCAGCAGTTCGCCCCACTTGAAGTTGCGCTCGACCGTGAGCACGTCGCGCTCGGTAAAACCTTGCGCGCGGGCGGTCTTGCGAATACGGTCGGCCGCTTCCAGCGCGAGCAGGTGCTCGTCACTGGTGATCACGTACAAGGGCGCCAGGCCCTTGGCCAGGTGGCCCTCGAGGGCCTCAGGCCGCAGCTGCATGCTTCAGTCTCAACTCGTCAGACAGGTTTGATCGCGGCCAGGCGGCGCAGGATCTGCTGCACCAGGTCGGCCTGCATGTCGCGGTACAGCAGCTGCTCTTCCGATTCCTTGGCCAGCACCTGCGATTCGTCGAAGGCGATGTTGCGGCGCAGGGTGATCTCGGTCGGGCCGAGCAGCTCCTTGTTGTTCGCATCGCGCACGCGGAACACCAGGGTGTAGCTCAGCGAGTACTCGCGCACCCGGCCCAGGCTGTTCAGCGACAGGATAGCCTTGCCGCGCGACTCGGACAGCACGTCGAACAGCGCCTGCGCCTTGGAGGCGTCGGTCTCGACGCGCACCGAGTCGCCCGCGCGCAGGTTGCGCTTGAGTTCCGTGCCCAGCGGCGAGGTCTCGGGGAAAGCCAGGTAGATGCTCTGGAAGGGCATGTTGTACTGGCCGGTCGAGCCGCGCAGCTGGAAGCCGCAACCGGCGAGGCTTGCGGCCACCAGGACCGCTGCCAGCGTGCGCACCACGGTTTTTTTCATCGATTACACCACGATGTTGATGAGTTTGCCCGGCACCACGATGACCTTCTTCGGCGTGCCTTCGATGAACTTGCTGACCGATTCCTCGGCCAGCGCAGCGGCTTCGATGCTCGCCTTGTCGGCATCCTTCGGCACCTTGACCGAACCGCGCAGCTTGCCGTTCACCTGGATCATCAGTTCGATCTCCGACTGCTCCAGCGCGGCCGGGTCGACTTGCGGCCACTGCACGTTGAGGATGTCGCCATAGACGGCGGCATAGCCCAGTTCCTGCCACAGGCCGTGCGTGATGTGCGGCGCCACCGGGTTCAGCAGGCGCAGGAAGATCGAGAAGCCTTCGGCGATCACCGCATCCGATGCGACGCCCTCGGCCAGCTTGCTGGACTCCAGGGTGTTGAGCATCTTCATGCAGGCCGACACCACGGTGTTGTACTGGATGCGCTTCAGGTCGTAGTCGGCCTGCTGCAGCACCTTGTGCACCTCGCGGCGCAGGGTCTTCTGAGCGTCGTCGAGCGAACCTTGCTGCTGGCCCTTCAGGGCATTGGCGATGCGCTCGCGCTGCGCGTAGCCGTAGGCCCAGACGCGGCGCAGGAAGCGGCTCGCGCCTTCCACGCCGCTGTTCGACCACTCCAGGGTCTGCTCCGGCGGCGAGGCGAACATGGTGAACAGGCGCGCGGTGTCGGCGCCGTATTGCTCGATCTGCGCCTGCGGGTCGATGCCGTTGTTCTTCGACTTCGACATCTTCTCGGTGCCGCCGATCTCTACCGGCTGCCCATCCGCCTTCAGGACCGCGCTCTGCGGGCGGCCCTTGTCGTCAAAGGTCAGCTCGACGTCGGCCGGGTTGTACCAGGTCTTCTTGCTCGATGCGTCTTCGCGGTAGTAGGTCTCGTTCAGCACCATGCCCTGGGTCAGCAGGTTAACGAAGGGCTCGTCGAATTTCAGCAGGCCGAAGTCGCGCATCACCTTGGTCCAGAAGCGCGCGTACAGCAGGTGCATGACGGCGTGCTCGATGCCGCCGATGTACTGGTCCATCGGCATCCAGTAGTCGTTGCGCTCGTCGACCATCTTGTCGTTGGAGCCCGGCGAGGTATAGCGCATGTAGTACCAGGACGAGTCGATGAAGGTATCCATCGTGTCGGTCTCGCGACGCGCCGGCTTGCCGCACTTCGGGCAATCGCACTTCAGGAAGGCTTCGTCCTTGTTGAGCGGGTTGCCGGTGCCGTCCGGGACCAGGTGTTCCGGCAGCACGACCGGCAGGTCCTGCTCGGGAACCGGCACCGCGCCGCAGTCGCCGCAGTGGATCATCGGGATCGGCGTGCCCCAGTAGCGCTGGCGCGAGATGCCCCAGTCGCGCAGGCGGAAGGTGACCTTCTTGTCGCCCAGGCCTTGCGCCGCCAGGTCGCCCGCCACCGCGTTGACGGCGGCGATGTAGTCGAGGCCGTCGTACTTGCCCGAGTTGATGGTGCGGCCGGCTTCCTTGTCGCCGTACCACTCCTGCCAGCCGTCCAGCGAGAACTCCTGGCCTTCGACCGCGACCACCTGCTTGATCGGCAGATTGTATTTGGTGGCGAAGCCGAAGTCGCGCTCGTCGTGGCCCGGCACGCCCATCACGGCGCCGTCGCCGTAGGTCATCAGGACGTAGTTGCCGACCCAGACCGGCAGCTGCTCGCCCGTCACCGGGTGGGTCACGGTGAGACCGGTCGGCATGCCCTTCTTCTCCATCGTCGCCATGTCGGCTTCGATGACGGAACCCAGCTTGCACTCGGCGATGAAGGCCTGCAGTTCCGGGTTGTTCTTCGCGGCGTGCTGGGCCAGCGGGTGCTCGGCCGCCACGGCGCAGAAGGTCACGCCCATGATGGTGTCGGCGCGGGTGGTGAAGACGTACAGCTTGCCCTCGTTGATGAGCTCACCCGATTCGTCCTTGATCTGGTGCGGGAAGGCGAAGCGCACGCCGGTCGACTTGCCGATCCAGTTGGCCTGCATGATGCGCACGCGCTCCGGCCAGCCCGGCAGCTTGTTGTCCACGTAGTCCAGCAGCTCGTCCGCGTACTCGGTGATGCGCACGTAGTACATCGGGATCTCGCGCTTCTCGATCAGCGCGCCCGAGCGCCAGCCGCGGCCGTCCACCACCTGTTCGTTGGCCAGCACGGTCTGGTCCACCGGGTCCCAGTTCACGGTGCCGGTCTTCTGGTAGATGATGCCCTTCTCGAGCATCTTGAGGAACATCCACTGGTTCCACTTGTAGTATTCCGGCTTGCAGGCGGTCATCTCGCGCGACCAGTCGATGGCCAGGCCCATCGATTCCATCTGCCCGCGCATGTGGGCGATGTTCGAATAAGTCCATTCGGCCGGCGGCACGTTGTTCGCCATCGCCGCGTTCTCGGCTGGCATGCCGAAGGCGTCCCAGCCCATCGGCATCAGGACGTTGTAGCCGTTCATCCGCAGGTAGCGGTACATCACGTCATTGATCGTATAGTTGCGCACGTGACCCATGTGCAGCTTGCCCGACGGATAAGGCAGCATCGAGCAGGCGTAATACTTGCCTTTTGGGAAACGCGGGTCGTTCTCGACGGCCTTGTAGGCGTCGATCGACTTCCAGTAGGCCTGGGCGGCCTGTTCGACTTCAGCTGGACTATATTTTTCTTGCATGATTTCTTGCAGACGTGGAGGGTGGAACAGAACATTATACTGTTTCATTTTGCACTGCGGCGAAAGGCGGTGGACCAGGCGTAAGTAGCGCCTGCGGCGATGTCTTTATGACCACAGAATGAAAAACCGTCATTCCCGCGAAGGCGGGAATCCAAGTTCGTCGCATCGCGTTGACCTAGGCATAGGCCACGGGAATGCAAACAAAATTGGATTCCGGCCTTCGCCGGAATGACGGTCTTAAAGCCGCGGGCTAAGGTTTAGCGCAGCACCAGCTCCAGCGCCGGCTTCTCGCCGTAGTCCTCGTAGCGCTCGTTGATGCCGCCCACGCAGAAGGCGATTTCGTCCAGCAGGTCCGGCACGGCCGCCTTCATCTTGTCGGCATCCGCGATGACGATTTCCAGCACCTCGTTCGGCTTGAGCCGGAACTTGGTCATGTTCTCTTCGTCGCGCAGGTAGCTCAGGCAGTCGACCCAGGCGTCGATGCTGTCGGCATAGGACGCGGGAAAGCCGAAGGCGCGCCGGGATTCCTGATGGAAGGAGGCCTCGTCGACGATGGCCGCGCCGTTCAGTTCCGCGACGGCCATGGTCACCCCTTCAGGCCCAGCACGTCGTCCATGCCGAACAGGCCGTTCGGCTTGCCCGCCAGGAAGCGTGCGGCGCGGACGGCGCCATGGGCGTAGGTGACGCGGCTGCTCGACTTGTGGCTGATCTCGATGCGCTCGCCGGTGCCGAGGAACATGACGGTATGGTCGCCCACCACGTCGCCGCCGCGCACGGTGGCAAAGCCGATGGTCGACGGATCGCGCTCGCCGGTCACGCCTTCGCGCCCGTAGACGGCGCATTCCTTCAGGTCGCGACCAAGCGCGTCGGCGATGACTTCGCCCATCTTGAGGGCGGTGCCGCTCGGCGCATCGACCTTGTGGCGGTGGTGCGCCTCGACGATCTCGATGTCGTAGCCTTCGCTGAAGCTCTTCGCCGCCATCTCCAGCAGCTTGAGCGTGACGTTCACGCCCACGCTCATGTTCGGGGCGAACACGATGCCGACCTTCTCGCCGGCAGCACGGATCGCCGCCTTGCCGGCATCGTCGAAGCCGGTGGTGCCGATCACCAGCTGCACGCCGTTGGCCGCGCAGTATTCCAGGTGGCGCAGCGTGCCTTCGGGACGGGTGAAGTCGATCAGCACGTTGGCGTTCTTCAGCGCGCCGGCGAGGTCGGACTGGATGATCACGCCGGTCAGCTGGCCGGCGAAGGCGCCGGCGTCCATGCCGATCGAGGGCGAACCCACGACGTCGAGCGCACCTGCCAGCTCGGCGTCCGGCGCGGCCTGGATGGCTTCGACCAGCATGCGGCCCATGCGGCCGCTGGCGCCGGCGACGGCGATTTTCAACTTGGCGGTCATGGCTGTACCACCGGGGCGCCGCCGACCTTGGGCGCTTCCATCGGGCGCGATTCAGGCTTGGCCTTGGTGCTCACCTTGGACGGGCCGGCGATGCGGTCGATGTATTCGCGCTCGGTCGGCAGGTTGCCGCCTTCGAAGCGCTCGACCTTGTCGTCCTTGAAGAAGACGGTGACGCGGCTGGTGGTCAGCTCGCCGTTGCCGCGCGCGAGGTAGAACGGGTAGTCCCAGCGGTCCTGGTGGAAGACGTCGTTCAGCAGCGGGGTACCGAGGAGGAAGCGCACCTGGTCGCGGGTCTGGCCGACCTTCAGCTGGTCCAGCATCTCCTGCGAGACGAAGTTACCCTGCTGGATGTCCGGGCGGTAGGGCGAGAACACCCACATGAATTTCTGCAGCTTGGTGGCCTGGACGGTCTGGGCGCCGGCATTCGCGGCGGCGGCCGACTTCTGTGCGTCCGCGGCGACAGCCGCCGGGTCCGTGCTCACCGGCGGCGCAGGACGCGTCTGGTTGCGCCAGGCGGCGCAGCCGGACAGCATCAGCGTGCATGCGAGGCCGGCCACGACGACTGCCCGGCTTGAGAATCGGTGGAGAACGGCTGGTTTGACGCGCATAGGTAACCTCAAAACGTTTGAGCGGGAGCTCCAAAACGCTATATCATAAAGCACTCCGCCAAACTACGAGCAACAAACATGAGTAACAACCCCACCGACCTGAAGGCCAGCGGCCTGAAGGCAACGCTGCCACGCCTGAAAATCCTGGAAATCTTCCAGAACAGCTCCGTTCGGCACCTGACGGCGGAAGATGTCTACAAAATCCTCCTCGCCGACAACATGGACGTGGGCCTGGCCACCGTGTACCGCGTGCTGACCCAGTTCGAACAGGCCGGCCTGCTGAACCGCAACCACTTCGAGACCGGCAAGGCCATCTACGAGCTGAATGCCGGTTCGCACCACGACCACCTCGTCTGCCTCGACTGCGGCCACGTGGAAGAGTTCTACGACGAAGAAATCGAAGCGCGCCAGCACAAGATCGCGGTCGAACGTGGCTTCAAGATCGCCGAGCACTCGCTGGCGATCTACGGCAATTGCGTGAAGCCGGCCTGCCCGCACCGCCACTGATTCAGGTAGGGGTGTAAAAAGCGGCCAGGGCAAGGCGCCGAGTCGAAGACAGTACGGTTAGTACGGCGAGACGAGGCAACGCAGCCATGGCCGCTTTTTTACACCCCTACGACTGGCTCAGGGCGTTCGACAGCAGCTTGGCCGTAATGTCCACGATCGGGATCACGCGCTCGTAGGCCATGCGCGTCGGCCCGATCACCCCCAGGGTGCCGACGATGCGTCCATTGACCTCGTAGGGCGCCGTCACCACGCTCATCTCGTCCATCGGCACCAGCTTGGATTCGCCGCCGATGAAGATCTGCACCCCGCCGGCTTTGCTCGACACCTCGAGCAGCTGCATCAGGCCGGTCTTCTGCTCGAACATCTCGAACATCTGGCGCAGGGACGACATGTTGGACGACAGGTCCGACACCGACAGCAGGTTGCGTTCGCCCGCGATCACCATGCCGTCGCCCTCGGCCATCGCCTCGCTGCCCGCCTCCACCGCCACCTGCATCAGCTTGCCCATGTCGTCGCGCAGCTGGCGCAGTTCGCCGCTCAGGCGCGCGCGCACCTGGTCGAAGGTGAGGCCCGCATAGTTCTGGTTCAGGTAATTGGCCGACTGGGTCAGCTGGCCCGGCGTGTAGTCGACGTCGGTGTGCAGGAGGCGGTTCTGGACGTCGCCGCGCGGATCGACGATGACCAGGAGGATGCGCTTTTCGGACAGGCGCAGGAATTCGATCTGCTGGAACACCGACTCGCGCCGCGGGCTTTGCACCACGCCGGCGAACTGCGACAGCGAGGACAGCATCTGGGCCGCGTTGGCGATGATCTTCTGGGGCTGCTGGCTCGGGAAGCGCATGTTCTGGGCGGCGGCAGCCTGCTCGTCGATGTGCTGCACGGTGAGCAGGGTGTCGACGAACAGCCGGTAGCCGCGCGGGGTCGGGATGCGGCCGGCCGAGGTATGCGGACTGGCGACGTAGCCCATTTCCTCGAGGTCGGCCATGATGTTGCGGATCGTGGCCGGCGACAGGTCGAGGCCGGAAATCTTCGACAGCGCACGCGAACCGACAGGCTGGCCGTCGGCGATGTAGCGCTCGACGAGGGCTTTGAGCAGGGTCTGGGCGCGGGGTTCGAGTTGCATGCTCTTATTATGCACGCGATAGCGGGCGGGGCGCCAGTTCAGGCGTGCTCGCGCTTGAGCCAGTCCAGCAGGCCGTCCAGGCTGCTCGTTTCCAGGTCGGGGCGGACCTGTTCCGGCAGGTCGTTGACCTTGCCCATCCGGTTCATCCACACGGCGCGCAGCCCGGCGCGCTGGGCGCCCTGGACGTCCAGCAGCAGATCGTCGCCCACGTACACCGCCTCCTGCGGCGCCACGCCCAGCAGATTGCATGCCTCCAGGAAGATCCGCGGATCCGGCTTGGCAACGCCGAAGCTGGGGGCGGCAACCGAGGCGTCGAAATGGCGCGCCAGGCCGATCGTCTGCAGGTCGGCATTGCCATTGGTGACCGAGCCGATCCGCACCCTGCCCTTCAGGCGCAGCAGGCCGGGCAGCACGTCGTCGTAGGGAATCACCGCATTGCGCGCCGCAAAGAATTCGGTCATCGCCAGTTCCACCTTGCCCGCATCCTCGCCGGCCTGCTCGAAGGCGGCGATCAGGCCGGCCCGGCGCAAGGCGCCCAGGTCGAGCTGGAATTCGGGCTGGCGCGCCAGCAGCTCGAGTCGGGCCTGGCGCAGGGTCTCGATGGTGAACTGCTGCGCCACCCGCGGCGCATGCTGGCGCAGCCATGCGAACAGGATCTGCTCGGCCTCCAGGATCACCGGGGCGATCGGCCACAGGGTGTCGTCGAGGTCGAACAATACGGCTTTGGGCCAGGCGCGGCGCTGGATCATGGTGTGCTTGCTTGGAAGATGGGTGCCTGGCCCAAGGATAGCGAGCACGCCCGTAGAAAGCAATCGGGCACTGTCCCCTGCTACCCACGGTTACAGCGTGATACAAAAGCAAACCGTCCAGTTGCTTGTTAAATGGACTAAAATGTTGGGCTAATATAATGTGGTCGTCCATCGTCCACCAGCGTGTCCACAGCTCACTTGCACACGCTTTGCACGTTCACCAGTCAGATTTTTTGGAGAAATTATGAAGAGTTCGTACCTGCGTGCCGGTGCTGCGCTGGCATGCGCGCTGGCGCTGTCCGCCTGCGGCGGCGGCGATGGCGACCGGGTTATCGGCGGTTCGTTTTCGGGCGTGACCAAGCCTGGCCTGGTCCTGCAGAACAATGGCGGCTCCGACCTGGTCATCAATCCGACCAACGGAGGTATCGGCAATTTCTATTTCCCTAACATGGTGGAAACCGATTCCGATTACAACGTCACGGCCAAGAGTTTCCCGAGCAATGCCGAGACCTGCACCGTAACCAACGGAAAAGGCAAGGTCGCGATCGATATCAACACCATCTACGTCGAATGCATCATTCGCCAGCATGAGCTGAAGGGCACCGTCACCGGCCTCGCCGGCAACCTGGTGCTGGTCAATGGTTCCGACCGCGTCACGGTCGCCCCCGGCGCCACCTCCTTCACCATGGCCAAGGTCAACGAAGACGCGCCCTACGGCATCGCCATCCTGACCCAGCCCGACAACCAGACCTGCACGGTTGCCAACGGCAGCGGCACCGTGGGCCAGGCCGACATCACCAACGTGACCGTGACCTGCGGCCCGCGTACTTGATCAACACTGAATATCCTGGAGCAAGCTTCATGAAGTTTTCCCTGATCCGTCCGGCAAGCATGCTGGCAATGGCAGCGGCCCTGGCATCCTGCGGTGGCGGTGGCGACGACGACAGTTTTACGGTGGGCGGCCGCGTCGCAGGTATCGTTTACCCGGGCATGACGCTGACCAATAACGGCACCGAGACCATCAACGTCGCGCCGCCGGCCAAGGCTGGCGATGAAGTCACGTTCAGTTTCTCGAAAAAGCTGGAGTACGGCGACACCTACGATGTGCGCATCACGTCCAATCCGCAGCACCAGGACTGCCGCGTCTACCAATACGCGCCGAACAGCACGGTTGGCACGGCCGGCCAGCTGGCCGTGATCAACGCCCGCTTCGAGTGCTTCATCCAGACGCATGCGATCGGCGGCGAAGTTACGGGGCTGACCAAGGACAATACCGGCCTGGTGCTGGCCAATGGCAGCACCACCGGCACCACCGTGATCATCCCGCCTGAAACCAATACCACCGGCGCCGCCTTCAAGTATGCGATGGTTGTCCCGGTGGAATATAACAAGTCCTATGGCGTGACCATCGTGACCCAACCGAAAGACGCCGTCTGCACGGTCCAGAACCCGACCGGCATCATGGGCGACGTCGAAGTTACCAACATCAACATCACCTGCACCCGCTCTTCGTGAGATATTCGAAAAACTTATGTCGAGTATGCGAAAGGGAAATTGGACTTATATGCTGTGACGCAGCATACTAACTCCTGTCTCCTCCAACTCTCCTCAGAAAAGAATTGGATTTCAAGCCCGCTACCCAGCGGGCTTTTTTTTGTCCGCCGCCCGGCGCGGCCGGAAGCGGGCATCGGACATCAGGCCGGACGCTTGGCCGTGACCTTCACCACGGCGACCTGCGAGGCGCCCACCGACACCTGGGCGTTGTATGCCTCGGCCGCGCGGCTGGTGGCGGCCTGCGCATAGCTGCTGACGCCGGCGAGGACCAGGGTGGCGAGGAAGATGGCTTCCATGTGCTTGAGGACGTTCATTTTGTGCTCCCTTCGGTGAGTTGGTGGCCGCTTCGTGTGTCGTGCGGCTTGTCGATGGAAGCACTTTAGCCAAGGCGTCCCGCGGCTTCCATCAGGGTGCGACGGACTGCAGGAATTGGCGGATGAAGGGACGAAAAACGGGATGTGCCGTCGTTGTGCAGCGCAATGTAGAGCAGGATTGGGGAGTTTCGCAGGGCGGCAGGCGGCCACCCCGTGAAGGACGATCAGAGCAGGTTTGCCAGCGCCACGTACTGTTCCAGGCCCACCGCTTCCGGCCGCGCGCCCGGATCGATCCCGGCTTCGACCAGCTGCGCCTCGGTGAACATCCCCGCCACGCAGTTGCGGATCACCTTGCGGCGCTGCGAGAAGGCCTTGGCCACGACCTTTTCCAGGGTGGCGCCATCCACTTCCAGCTTCTGGCGCTTGGGGATCATGCGCACGATCGCCGAGTCCACCTGGGGCGGCGGGTCGAAGGCGGTCGGCGGGACGATGAACAGCAGGTCCATGTCGTAGCGCCACTGCAGCATCACCGACAGGCGGCTGTAGGCCTTGGTGCCCGGCTCGGCCACCATGCGCTCGACCACTTCCTTCTGCAGCATGAAATGCTGGTCCTCGACTAGCGGCGCGAATTCGGCCAGGTGGAACAGCAGCGGGCTCGAGATGTTGTACGGCAGGTTGCCGACCACGCGCAGCTTGCGGCCTTCCGGCACCGGGATCGATCCGAAATCGAACTTCAGCGCATCGCCTGAGTGCACGGTAAGCTTCTCGCGCGGGTAGGCCTTTTCCAGGCGCGCCACCAGGTCGCGGTCCAGCTCGACGACGTGCATGTGGTCGAGCGACTTGAGCAGCAGCGCCGTCATGGCGGCCAGGCCCGGCCCGATCTCGACCATCGCCTCGCCGCGTTGCGGGCCGATGGCGTCGATGATGTTGTCCAGGACGAGTTTGTCGGTCAGGAAGTTCTGCCCGAAGCGCTTGCGTGCTACGTGTTTGCTCATGGTGTTCTAGTAGTTGTGTTCGTTCAGCGGCGGTTCGAGGCCGCCATCTGCATGGCGGCGCGGATCGCCTCCTCCATGCTGCCGCAGTCGGCCAGGCCCAGGCCCTGCGCCGCCAGGTCGAGCGCGGTGCCGTGGTCGACCGAGGTGCGCACGATCGGCAGGCCGAGCGTGACGTTGATGCCGCGCCCGAAGGTGGCGTGCTTCAGCACCGGCAGGCCCTGGTCGTGGTACATCGCCAGCACGCAGTCCGCATCGTGCAGGTACTTCGGCTGGAACAGGGTGTCGGCCGGATAGGGACCGCGTGCATCGATGCCGCGCACCCGCGCCGCTTCCAGTACGGGCGTGATGACCTCGATCTCTTCGCGGCCCAGGTAGCCGTTCTCGCCCGCGTGCGGGTTCAGGCCGGTGACCAGGATGCGCGGCGCGGCGATGCCGAACTTGTTCTTCAGGTCGGCGTCGATGATGTCGATGGTCTGCGCCAGGTTTTCCGGCGTCAGCGCCGCGGGGACGTCCTTCAGTGGCAAATGGGTGGTGGCCAGCGCCACCCGCAGATAAGGCTGCTCATTTCCCCCTACCTCGCCGGGTTGCCCCGCCAGCATCATCACGACCTTCGGGGTGTTGGTCTTCTCGGCCAGGTATTCGGTATGGCCGGAAAAGGCCACGCCGGCGTCGTTGATCGTGCTTTTCTGGAGCGGCGCGGTAACGACGCCGTCGAACCAGCCACACAGGGCGCCTTCGATCGCGAGGTCCAGGGTCGCCAGCACGGCGCGCCCGTTCTCGGCATTCAGCAGGCCCGGGACCACGTGGGCCGCGAGCGGCACGTCGATGACGGCCAGGCGGTCCTTGCCGAAGTGCGGCAGGCCGCCGTTGCGCAGGGCCTGGATCGACAGGGCCGACAGGCGGATGGCGGGATCGATCAGGCTGGCGGTGAGCGCCAGGAAGGCGGCGTCGCCGACCAGCACGCAGTTGGCGGATTCGCGCAGCGCCCAGGCCGCGCGGATCGAGATCTCGGGACCGATGCCGGCCGGCTCGCCGACCGTGACCGCGAGGGTGGGCCGGCGTCCGTTCGACATCAGCATGGCTTACTGCTCCTCGCGGAACTCGACGTAGGCGCGGTCGCGCACCTGGCGCATCCAGTCTTCCAGCGCTTCCTGCATCTTGCGTTCGCGCAGCACCTGACGTGCATTATTGCGCTCGCGCTGCTTGCTCTGGTCTTCCGACTTGCGCTCGGTGACGCGCAGGATGTGGAAACCGAACGGCGACTCGATGACGTCCGAGACCTCGCCCGGCTTCAGGGTGGACAGGGCCTGGTCGAATTCCGGACCGGCGTCGCCCGGCTCCAGCCAGCCCAGGTCGCCGCCCTTGGCCGCACTGCCCGGTTCCTGGCTGTTCTGGCGCGCCAGGTCTTCGAAGGTGGCGCTCTTGTCGACGATCTTCTGCTTCAGTTCCTGCAGCTTCTTCTTGACCTCGGCCGCGTTCATGGTCGGCGTCGGCTTCATGAGGATGTGGCTGACGCGGGTCTGCTGGACCACGGCGTCCTCGGGCGCGGCCTCGTCGGCCAGGTTGCGCTTGTCGGCCATCTTGAGGATGTGGAAGCCGACGTTGGTCTTGATGATGGAAGTGACCTGGCCCTTGTTCAGCTTGCGCAGCTCGGTGGCGAAGATGGCCGGCAGGCGGTCCGGGTCGCGCCAGCCGATCTCGCCGCCCTTCAGGGCGTCGGGCGCGTCGGAATAGGTCGCGGCCATCTTGGCGAAGTCGGCGCCGGTGCGCAGCTGGCGCGCCACTTCGTCGGCGCGCGCGCGGCGTGCCGCGATCTGCTCGGGCGAGGCGTTCTCGGGCACCGCCACCAGGATCTGCGCCAGGTTCATCTCGACGCGCTCGGCCGCGGCAGCCTTGGAGGCGGCCAGGTAGGTGTCGATCTCGGCTTCCGAGACCTGGATCTTGGAGTCGACCTCGTGCTCGCGCAACTGCTGCATCATGATCTCGTTGCGGATGTCTTCGCGGAACTGCCCGAAAGGCAGGCCCTCTTTCTCCATCTGGTTGCGCATCTCCTGCACCGACATCTTCTGGTTCTCGGCGATGCGGGCGATAGTGGCGTCGAGGCGGCGGTCGTCGACGCGTACGCCCATTTCCTTGGCCAGCTGAAGCTGGGCGCGCTCGACGATCATCGCCTCGACCACCTGGCGCTCCAGGGTGGATTGGTCCGGCAGCTGCACGTTGCGCGCCTTCAGGTTCTGCGCGGTCTGGGCCACGCGGTTGCCCACCTCGTTTTTCGTGATCACTTCGTCATTGACGACGACGTGGATCGAGTCGAGCACCTTGGCGCTGCTGGACGCCGGCGGCAGGAAGCCGCTGCCCGGCTTGGCGGCCGGCGCAGCAGCCGGCGCCGTGGCTTGGGCCAGGACCTGGCCCGCGGTCAGCGCGCACAGCAGGGTCGCGGCGAGCTTAATAGTGTGCAAACGGGTGGTACGCGTCATCTGGAAAGCACTCATTCAGGGTGAAGAATCATTCAATTGCCAGCCGAGTAGTGTACTCCACGGCGTTTAAGGCGTCCTTAAATTTTAAGGCCGCCCCACATTGGTAGACAGCTGCTGATAGCCCGGCACGGCCTTGTTGAAGGCCTCGAGCGGGTTGCCCGAACCGAGGCGCGACAGGCCATTGAGCTCGAGCTGGAAGAAGATCGGCGTCGAGGTGGTCTGCGCCGCGGTCACGAAGCGCTGTGCGCCGAAACGGAACACCCAGCAATCGGCCTTGTATTCCAGGCCAATCAGGCTCTCGAGCAGCTTGCCCTTGCCCGGCGTGACGCTGCCCACGGTGTACGAGCGCAGCGCATAGCTCACGCGCCCGACGCCGTACCAGCGCGAGGACAGCGGCCACTGCCCCGACAGGTCGACGTTGCGGAAGCTGCCGCGCTGGTAGCGGTATTCGGCGTTCAGGACCTTCATCGCGGCCGGGCGCCACTGCGTGCTCAGGTTCGAGCTGTACAGGTTGCTGCCGGTCGCGTCGTATTGTACGCCGCTGTCGAAGCTCCAGGTTTCGGAGATGCGGCCCGAGGCCGCCAGCAGCACGTCCGAGCGGCTCTGGTGCACCGGCTCGCCCGGCAGGCGCACGCGCGGCTCGTCGAAGTAGATGCGCTGGCCGAAGGCCAGGCGCAGGCGCTCGGCGCCGTCGGACTGGATGAAGCGCGACACCACGGCGGCGGTCATCTGGTTGGCGTCAGACACCCGATCCAGCCCGACGAAGCGGTTCTCGCTGAACAGCTGGGCGTAGTTGAAGCCCGCACGGCCGGTATCGAAGTTCGGGAACAGGCTCTGGTCCTTGTACGGCGTGTACACGTAGAACAGGCGCGGTTCCAGGGTCTGGGTCATGCTGTTCTTGAACAGCGTGGTGTCACGCTCGAACACCAGGCCGCTGTCGAGCGAGAAGGTATTCAGGCTGCGCGACAGCTTGGTCGGTCCGGTGTAGCCGTTGGCGCGGTCCAGGTCATACTTGGTATGGTGGCTGATGAGCTTCGGCGTGACGAACCAGCCCGGACGCACGAAGGGGTAGCTGACCTGGGCCACGGCCACGGCGCGGTTGCCGCGCACCCAGTCCGGGTGCCAGAAGCTCACCGCCTCGGCGTCCACCGCCCAGTCGAAGCCCTTGACGTCGTAGCGGCCGGCGTGGAAGTTAATCTGCGGCAGGCGGTCGTAGGGACGCGGCACCGTCAGGCGTGGGTCGCTGGCGGCCGCCGGGTCCTGCAGCACCTGGTAGTTCTGGGCGCGCGCGGAGAGGTTCCAGAACTGGCCGACGAAGTCGGTGCGCACCTCGCGCAGCAGCTGGCGCTCGGCGCTGGCCGCCACGGTGCGCGAGAAGTCGCTCGGGTATTCGTCGTCCGAAGCCGCATGCAGGTTCCAGCCGTAGGACCAGCCCGGGCCGAGGGCCTGGGTATGCACCGAGTCGACGCGCCAGCGGTCTTCGCCGGTCTCGCGGTCCTTGCGCAGGCCCTCGACGTGGGTCTCGCCATTGTAGGCGCCCAGGTCGGTGACGCCGAGGTAGCGCCCGGTGGCGCCGAGCTGCAGGCCGCGGTCGAACATCATGCGCGGGTACAGCGTCAGGTCGCGGTTGGGGGCGATGTTGAAGTAATACGGCACCATGACCTCGGCCTTGCCCTTGGAGCCGAAGCCCACGGTGGGCGCCAGCCAGCCGGAGCGGCGCGCGCCCGACAGCGAGAACGACAGGGCCGGGGTGCCGATGATCGGCACGTCCTTGAAATAGATGACGGTCTTGCCGGCCAGGCCGACGTCGCGGCCGCTGTCCAGGCGCAGGGTGCTCGACTTGAGGTACCAGTCCGGGTCCGGGCCTTCGCAGGTGCTGTAGGTGCCGTCGCGCACCAGCGCCACGTCTTCGCCGAGGAAGTCGATGCGCGAGGCATTGCCCTGGGCGTTATTCAGCTGCAAACGGTACTCGGGGCGCAGCACGTAGCCCTTGCCCGTTTCGAGATTCAGCTGCAGCTCGTCGCCCTTGTAGCGGTCGCCGAAGCGCCACATGCTGACGTTGCCGACCGCCGTCACCTGGTCTTCGACGCGCTGGTAGCAGGCGGTGTCGGCGGTGAGGCGGGTCTGGCCGCGTGTCAGTTCGACATTGCGTTCGAGGTTGATCTGGCGGTCGGGACGGCCGCTGATCTCCTCGGCGCGGATCGTGATCGGCAGGTCCTGTTCATCGCGAGATGAGCTCGACTGTGGCGTCGGAGCGACGTCCTGTGCATGCAGCGGCAGCGCGACGCCGGCGGCCGCACTGGCCAGTACATACAATGCGAGCGCTTGTCGCGGAGGAAATGGGTGGGCCGAAAACCAGCTCATGGAGAATCTGCGTGCGCCATAAAGGGCGGTATTTTTGGAATGAATCCCTTATTATATGGGAATAACTTTGATCAACCCGATTCACCAGGCCGCTTCATGTCTTCTTTGTATCAAAATTCTTCCACTTCCGCTGACAAGGACGCGCGCCTGCAGCAGCTGAACAAATGGCTGGCGTCGACCGGCCTGGTGGAAGTGGAAACCGGCCGCCCGGCATCCGCGGATGCCAGCTTCCGTCGCTATTTCCGCTACGACGTTGTTCCCGCCATGCGCGAGAAGCTGGGCGCGACCCTGGTGGCCATGGATGCCCCGCCCGAGCGCGAGAACGTGCCGGCCTTCATCCACGTGCAGGGACTCCTGCTGGACGCCGGCGTCACGGCGCCGGCGATCGTCGCTAGAGCCGTCGAGAGCGGCTACCTGCTGCTGTCCGACCTCGGCGTGACCACCTACCTGCAGCGCCTGGACTCGGACAATGCCGCCTTCATGTATTCGAGCGCGGTCGACGCCCTGCTCAAGTTCCAGCTCGCCAGCGAGCCCGGCAAGCTGCCGGAATTCGACCGCGCCTTCGTGCTGCGCGAGATGAATCTGTTCCCGGAGTGGTATATCGGGCGTCATCTGGGCGTGACCTTGAACGACAAGCAGCAGAAGCAGCTCGATGGCGTGTTCGAGGCGATCACCGCCAACGTGCTGGCGCAGCAGCAGGTCTACATGCACCGCGATTTCCATTCGCGTAACCTGATGTGGCTCGAACAGGGCAACCCGGGCGTGCTCGACTTCCAGGACGCCGTCTACGGCCCGATCACCTACGACCTGGCTTCGCTGCTGCGCGACGCCTACATCCAGTGGGACGAAGAGATCGTGCTGGACTGGGTGGTGCGCTACTGGCAGAGCGCCAAGCAGGTCGGCCTGCCGGTGAACCCGGACATCGACGCCTTCTACCGCGACTTCGAATTCATGGCCCTGCAGCGTCACCTGAAGATCCTCGGCATCTTCTGCCGCCTGAACTACCGCGACAGCAAGCCGAACTACCTGGGCGACCTGCCGACCGTCATGGATTACGTGCGCCGCACCGCCGGTCGCTACACCGAACTGAAACCGCTGCTACGCCTGCTCGATTCGCTCGAGGACAAGGCGCCGCAGGTCGGCTACACCTTCTGAGGACGATTCCTTTCTCATGAAAGCCATGATTTTCGCCGCCGGCCGCGGCGAGCGCATGCGCCCGCTCACGGACGCCTGCCCCAAGCCGCTGCTCAAGGTGCGTGGACGGCCGATGATCACCTACCACGTGCTGAACCTGGTGCGCGCCGGGATCAAGGACATCGTCATCAACCACTCGCACCTCGGCCACATGATCGAGGACGAGCTGGGCGACGGCAGCAAGTACGGCGCGCGCATCGTGTACTCGCACGAACCGACTCCGCTCGAGACCGCGGGCGGCATCGCCAATGCCCTGCACCTGCTGGGCGACGAGCCCTTCCTGGCGGTCTCGGGCGACATCTACGCGCCCTACTTCGATTTCTCGCAGTGTTTCGACGTCCTGAAGGACAAGGACATGGTGGGCATCCCCTACCCGCCGGACAAGCGCGACATCGCCTGGCTGTGGCTGACGCCGAATCCGTGGCACAATCTTGAAGGCGACTTCGCGCTCGACATGTACACCCTGCGCAACGACGGCCCGGCCAAGTGGAACTTCGCCGGCATCGGCGTCTACCGTCCCGAGATGTTCGAGGGGATCAAGGCCGGCGACTTCGTCAAGTTCGGCCCCCTGATGCGCAAGTTCATCGAGCAGGGCCGCGTGGGCGGCGAACTGTACGACGGCCTGTGGGTCAACGTCGGCACCGCCCAGCAGCTGGAAGAACTCAACGCGCCGCTGGCGGCCAAGACGGGGTCATGACGGCCGCGGTCGCGCGCCATATCGAACGCCGTGCGCGCCTGGCGGCGCGCATGCAGCCGGGATCGGTCGCGGTGCTGGCCACCGCGCCGGAAGTGCTGCGCAACGGCGACAGCGACTACCCCTACCGGCACGACAGCTATTTCTATTACCTGACGGGCTTTACCGAGCCGGAGGCGGTGCTGGTTCTCGTCGCGCCTACGACCGATCAGCCTGCACGTTCGATCCTGTTCTGCCGCGAGAAGAACCCCGAGCGCGAGATCTGGGACGGCTACCGCCATGGGCCGGAAGCGGCGCGCATCGCCTTCGGCTTCGACGAGGCCTATTCCGTAGGCGAGCTCGATGCGCAGATGGGCAAGCTGCTGGCCAACGTGCCGGCGCTGTACTACGCGCTGGGCCACAGCGCCGCCCTCGACGCCCAGGTTGCAAGCTGGCTCAAGGCCGTGCGTGCGCAGGGCCGCAGCGGGATCACGGCGCCCGGCAGCACCCACCACCTGCTCGGCATGCTCGACGAGATGCGCCTGCTGAAGGATGTGGACGAACAGGCGCTGATGGCGCGCGCCGCCGCCATCGCCGCGGCAGGCCACGCCCGTGCGATGCGTTTCACCCGTCCCGGCGTGTTCGAATACGAGATCGAGGCCGAGCTGCTGCACGAATTCCGCCGCAACGGCGCCCAGTTCCCGGCCTATACCCCGATCGTCGCTTCCGGCACCAACGCCTGCGTCCTGCACTACAACCAGAACGACCGCCAGTGCAGCGAGGGCGAGCTGGTGCTGGTCGACGCCGGCTGCGAGCTGGACGGCTATGCCTCGGACATCACCCGCACTTGGCCGGTGGGCGGCCGTTTCAGCGCGCCGCAGAAGGCCTTGTACGAGCTGGTGCTGCGCGCGCAGGAAGCGGCATTCGCCGCGATCGTGCCCGGACAGCCGTACAGCGGCATGCACGAGGCGGCGGTCAGGGTGCTGGCCGCGGGCATGCTCGATGTCGGCCTGCTCGACAAGCAAAAATACGGTTCGCCCGAAGATGCGATCGCCGACAAGGCGCATCTGCAGTTCTACATGCACGGCACCGGCCACTGGCTCGGCATGGACGTGCACGACGTCGGCCCTTACCGCGACCTGAGCGTGGCCGACAAGCCCTCGCGGCCCCTGCTGCCGGGGATGGCACTGACGGTGGAGCCGGGCATCTACGTGCGTCCGGCGGAGGGCGTGCCGGAAGAGTATTGGAACATCGGCATCCGGATCGAGGACGACGTGATCGTCACCGAGGACGGCTGCCGGGTGCTCTCGGGCGATGCGCCGAAGGGCGTGGCCGAGATTGAAGACATGATGAAGGAGCGCTGATGGCGGACGAACGCATTGACGTCGATGTGGCGATCTGCGGCGCCGGTCCGGTGGGCCTGGCGCTGGCGGCCTTCTTGGTCCGGCGCGGCGTCGAGGGTAGCCGCATTGCCCTCATCGACGGCAAGTCGCTGGGCCAGGCGATCACCGATCCGCGCTCGATCGCGCTGTCCTGGGGCAGCGTGCAACTGCTCGAAGAAGTGCGCGCCTGGCCGCTGCCGGCCACGCCGATCCACGAGATCCACGTCTCGCGCCGCGGCCAGCTGGGCCGCAGCCTGATGGACCGCGCCGAGCACAGGCTGCCGGCGCTGGGCTACGTGGCGCGCTACGGCGACGTGGTTGATGCGCTGGCGCGCGCCTGCGACAAGGCCGGCGTGGCGACCCTGCGCCCGACCCGCGTCGCATCCTTCGACGAAACGGACGATGGCGTGGCGCTGCGCCTCGACGATGGCCGCACCGTGTTCGCCCGGGTGGCGGTGCAGGCGGAAGGCGGCGTGTTCGGCCAGCAGGAAAGCAAGGCGCAGCAGCGTGACTATGGCCAGACGGCCCTGATCGCGCGCGTGAGCGTGAGCGAGCCGCTTGCCCACCGCGCCTTCGAGCGCTTCACCGACGAGGGCCCGCTGGCCTTGCTGCCGCAGGACGGTGGCGATGGCCACCAGTACGCGCTGGTGTGGTGCATGCGGCCGGAACGGGCGCTAGATGTCCAGCTGCTCGACGATGCCGGTTTCCTGGCCCAGCTGGGCGAGGCCTTCGGCACCCGCCTCGGAAGCTTCACGTCGGCCTCGCCGCGCGTCGCCTTCCCGCTCGGCCTGAACGCCGAAGCGCGCGCCACCGCGCGGACGGTCGCGATCGGCAATGCCGCCCAGACCCTGCACCCGGTCGCCGGCCAGGGCCTGAACCTCGGCCTGCGCGACGCCGCCGTCCTGGCGCGCCAGCTGGGCCGCGGCGCCACCCCAGGCGCGCTCGAGGGCTTCATGCGCGAACGCGCCCAGGACCGCCGTCTGACGATCTCCCTGACCGACACGATGGCCCGCGCCTTCACAGGGGGCGGCCCGTTGCAGCCCCTGCTCGGCCTGTCGCTGGCGGCGCTGGACGTCGTCAAGCCGGCGCGCCTGCTGCTGGCCGACCTGATGATGTTCGGCCGCCGCTAAGACCTAATTCGCAGGGAGGCGCTCGACTGTGTTGCGCCTCGGGGTCGCGTCTTCATGGAACAGGTCGGCCAGGTAGTCGGCCAGCCCCTCCTCGGTGACATCGGCAGGAACGATGAAATCGGCCGGCCGGCGCGTGCCGTCGTTGCCGGGGTAGAAGGCCTGCCATGCACCTGGCTTGCCGCTGATGGCAACCAGGGTGCCGAAGACATTGAAACGAAGCGCGTTCATTGATGAGGGTTTTAACGGTTAGTCAGAAACTTATCCAATTCTGCACGATCTCATCCTGTAATGAGTAAACTGGTCGCAATCGGTATCGCTGCCGTCGCTTTGGGAGTCTCGCTCAGCACATTATGGCGCTGGGAGGTGAGGGACAGGTTCTGTAGCTACATAAACCAAAGTTGGTTGACGGGATGCGGCAGAAGGTAAAGGATGTGTAATGTTTGTAGCTCATCGCATCCGGCTCGATCCGAATAATGTACAAGCGACCTACTTCGCGCGTGCGGCTGGCATTGCCCGTTTCGCCTACAACTGGGCTCTGGAGGCATGGAAGAAGCAATATGAAGCCAGGAAAATGGATCCAACGCTGCCAAAGCTAAATGAAGGAGCATTGCGTCGCCAACTTAACGCCATCAAGCGCGAGCAGTTTCCTTGGATGTTGGAGGTGACGAAGAACGCGCCGCAAATAGCGATCATTCAGCTGGGGCGCGCTTTCGAAAACTTCTTTGCCAAGCGCGCCGGGTTTCCAAGCTTTCGCAAAAAAGGACGGGACGACCGCTTCAGCTTATCCAACGATAAATTTCGCATTCAAGACAAGCGCATCCGCATCCCGAAACTCGGATGGGTCCGGATGCACGAGACACTGCGCTTTGCAGGCCACATCGTATCGGCATCGATTTCGCGCGTGGCCGATCATTGGTACGTCAGCATTACCGTGGACACGCCTGAGCCTTCAGGACCGCCAGTCGAAAACCAAGGCGCGGTCGGGGTGGACTTGGGCATTACAACGCTGGCAACGCTGTCGACGGAAGAAAAGTTTGCAGGGCCGAAGGCGCTGCGGACTTTGCTGGAGCGCCTGCGGCGCCTGTCGCACAGTTTTTCGCGCAAGGTGAAGGGCTCGCGCAATCGCGCTAAGGCCAGGTTGAAACTGGCCAGATTGCATGAGAAGGTCGCTAACATGCGACGTGACAGCCTGCATAAACTTAGCAACAGCATCACGCGACGCTTTCACACGATCGGTATCGAAGACCTCAATGTGAAAGGCATGATGGCGAATTCCCGCCTGGCCCGGGCCGTTTCCGACATGGGTTTTCACGAGCTGCGTCGCCAGCTGGAGTACAAGTCAGCCTGGCGAGGCGGGCATGTGGTCATGGTCGATCGCTGGTTCCCAAGCAGTAAATTGTGCTCTTGCTGCGGCGACAAGCGGGAGGCGCTCGACTTGAGAACAAGGCATTGGACCTGTTCAGGTTGCGGTACGCAGCATGACCGAGACGTCAACGCGGCGATCAATTTGAGGAATATGGCGGTGAGTTCCACCGTGTCTGCCTGTGGAGGGGAAGGCGCTGGCCACGTGCCTGAGCGCGCGGCGAAACCGGCCCCGGTGAAGCAGGAATCCAACGGTAGAGCTGGCCCGGCGTAGCTTTGCGTAAGTTTGGATGAACGGATTAGGGTCAGCGTCGAATGATTCGCCAGGAATCCCGGATCAGTTGAGGAGGCGCCATGTTTGATTTAAGCGCGACAGATCGCGGGATCACCTGGAAAATAATTCAACACTGACCCTAATGAGGTTTGCAAGAAATGATCAGTCGACGGCCTTGACCATCGATTCGATCACCTTCTTGGCGTCGCCGAACACCATCATCGTGTTCGGCTGGTAGAACAGGTCGTTGTCCAGGCCGGCATAGCCGGAGGCCATCGAGCGCTTGTTGACGATAATGCTCTTGGCCTTGTAGGCCTCGAGGATCGGCATGCCGGCGATCGGCGACTTCGGGTCCTTGGCGGCGGGGTTCACCACGTCGTTCGCGCCCAGCACCAGCACCACGTCGGTCTGGCCGAACTCGCCGTTGATGTCTTCCATCTCCACCACCTGGTCGTAGGGCACCTCGGCCTCGGCCAGCAGCACGTTCATGTGGCCCGGCATGCGGCCCGCCACCGGGTGGATCGCGTAGCGCACCTGCACGCCGTGCTCGGTCAGCTTGTCGGCCAGTTCCTTCACCGAGTGCTGGGCGCGCGCCACCGCCAGGCCGTAGCCGGGGACGATGATCACCGATTCCGCGTTCTGCAAGATGAAGGCGGCGTCGTCGGCCGAGCCGGACTTCACCGGGCGCTGCTCTTTCTGTCCGCCGTCGTCCACCGCTGCTTCGCCGCCGAAGCCGCCCAGGATCACGTTGAAGAAGGAGCGGTTCATCGCCTTGCACATGATGTAGGAGAGGATCGCGCCGCTCGAGCCCACCAGCGAACCGGCGATGATCAGCATCGAGTTGTTCAGCGAGAAGCCGATGCCGGCCGCCGCCCAGCCCGAGTAGGAGTTCAGCATTGAGACCACCACCGGCATATCGGCGCCGCCGATCGGGATGATGATCAGGACGCCCAGCACGAAGGACAGCGCGGCCATGATGATGAACGGGGTCCAGCTGGGCGCCACGCCGTCGGCGAAGCAGAACACCAGCCCCAACGCGATGATCGCGATCGCCAGCACCAGGTTCAGGATGTGCTGCCCGGCGAAGCGCACTGGCGCGCCCTGGAACAGGCGGAACTTGTATTTTCCCGACAGCTTGCCGAAGGCGATCACCGAACCGGAGAAGGTCACCGCACCGACGAAGGTGCCGATGAACAGTTCCAGCCGGTTGCCGAAGGGCAGCGGGGTGTCGCGCGTGGCGATGTTGAAGGCCCAGGGCTCGGACACCGCGGCGATCGCGATGCACACGGCGGCCAGGCCGATCAGCGAGTGCATCGCCGCGACCAGCTCCGGCATCTTGGTCATTTCGACCTTCTTGGCCGCCACCGCGCCGATCGCGCCGCCCACCACCACGCCGGCAAGCACCAGGGTGAAGCCCATGCCGCCGCCGGTGGTGAGTTCCGCCTGCAGCTTGAACATCAGGGCGATGGTGGTCAGGACGGCGATTGCCATGCCGGCCATGCCGAAAGTATTGCCGATGCGCGCCGTCGACGGCGAGGACAGGCCCTTGAGCGCCTGGATGAAGCACACCGAGGCCACCAGGTAGAACAGCGTCACGACGTTCATGCTGATGAAGTTCATGCCTGTTCTCCCGCGGTGGAAGACTGGGCGCCCGCAGCCGGCTTGGCCTTCGGTTCCTTTTTCTTGAACATCTCGAGCATGCGGCGCGTGACCATGAAGCCGCCGAAGACGTTGACCGCGGCCAGCGCCACCGCGACGGTGCCGGCCACCTGCCCTGCCAGGCCTTCGGTGAGGCCGGCGGCCAGCATGGCGCCGACGATGATGATGGCCGAGATCGCGTTGGTCACCGCCATCAGGGGCGTGTGCAGCGCGGGGGTGACGTTCCAGACCACGTGGTAGCCGACGTAGATGGCCAGCACGAAGATGATCAGGTTGATGACGGTGTGGCTGATTTCCATGCTTCGCTCCTCGTGTCCTGTTCTTAGGTACGCAATACCGCGCCGTCCGCGCACACCAGCGTGGCGCGCACGATCTCGTCCTCGCGGTCGATCACGAACCGGTCTTCCTTGTCGATGACGAGCTTGAGGAAGTCCAGCACATTGCGGGCATACAAGGCGGAAGCATCGGCCGCCACCATCGACGCCAGGTTCGGCTCGCCGATGATGTAGACCCCGTGCTTCACCACCGTGCGGCCCAGCTCCGTGAGCGGGCAGTTGCCGCCCTGCTCGACCGCCATGTCGACGATCACCGAGCCCGGTTTCATGGCCTGCACGGTCTCTTCGCCGATCAGGGTCGGCGCCTTGCGGCCCGGGATCAGGGCGGTGGTGATGATGATGTCGGCCAGTTTGGCGCGCTCGTGCACCAGCGCCGCCTGGCGCTGCATCCAGCTGGCCGGCATCGGGCGCGCATAGCCGCCCACGCCTTGCGCGATCTCGCGTTCCTCTTCGGTTTCGTAAGGCACGTCGATGAACTTGGCGCCGAGCGACTCGACCTGCTCCTTCACCGGCGGGCGCACGTCCGAGGCTTCGATCACGGCGCCCAGGCGCTTGGCGGTGGCGATCGCCTGCAGGCCGGCCACGCCCACGCCCATGATCAGCACGCGCGCGGCCTTGACCGTGCCGGCCGCCGTCATCAGCATCGGCATGAAACGCTGGTAGGTGTTCGCGGCCAGCATCACGGCCTTGTAGCCGGCGATGTTGGCCTGCGAGGAAAGCACGTCCATCGACTGGGCGCGCGTGATGCGCGGCGCGGCCTCGAGGGCAAAGGCGGTCAGGCCGGCGCCGGCGAGCGCCGCCAGGTTCTCGGCATCGAAGGGATTGAGCATGCCGACCAGGACGCTGCCCGGGCGCATCCGGGCGCGCTCGGTGCCGTCCGGGCTGCGGACCTTGAGCACCATGTCCGCGCCGAAGGCGGTGGCCGCGTCGACGATGGTGGCGCCGGCCGCCTCGTACGCCGCATCGGGGTAGGAAGCGCGCACCCCGGCGCCGCTCTCCACCAGCATCTGGTGCTTCGCGGCCAGCTTCTTGACGGTTTCGGGAGTTGCAGCAACGCGGGTCTCGCCCGGCCTGGTCTCGACCGGTATGCCAATTCTCATGAATCCCTCCGTTCAGTGGACACATCGGTCCCCAATCTATCATGTAATTACGCTAATTGCTCAAAAACAAATACTAAAAGTAATATTTGATTGCCACGAAAACCCATCACTGTAACGGGCGTCAGGAAGCATTTGTTTGCAATGGATCAAGGCCATTTAACGACAGGCAAGCGCACCGTAGCGGTGGTGGATGAGCAGAGATGCCTCCTGTCAAGGTAAAATATCGGCTCATTTTCAAGGACGCGCATGACCGATATCTTCAAACCATCCGTGACCGTCGCCGCGATCATCGAGCGCGATGGACGCTTCCTGCTGATCGAGGAAGAGACGAGCGAGGGCGTGAAGCTGAACCAGCCGGCCGGACACCTCGACCCGCACGAATCGCTCGAGCAGGCGGTGGTGCGCGAGGCGCTGGAGGAAACCGCGCACGAATTCATCCCGACCGCGCTGGTGGGCATGTACATGTCGCGCTACCATTCGAAGTCGCGCGGCGCCGACGTCACTTACCTGCGCTTCACCTTCTGCGGCCATGCCGGCCGCGAGCTGGACCAGCCGCTCGACGAAGGCATCCTGCGCACCATGTGGATGACGCGCGACGAGATCGCCGCCACCGCCGACCGCCACCGCAGCCCGATCGTGCTGCAGTGCGTGGACGACTACCTGGCTGGCCATCGCACCCCGCTGCACCTGCTGTACACCCACCCCTCGGTATTCGAGGGTGGTATTTAAAAGAATACGGAAACAGAAATGAGCAAGAAAAAAGTCGTGATCGGGATGTCGGGCGGCGTCGACTCCTCGGTCGCGGCGTGGATGCTGAAGGAACAGGGCTACGAAGTCATCGGCCTGTTCATGAAGAACTGGGAAGACGACGACGATTCGGAATACTGCTCGACGCGCCAGGACTGGATCGACGCAGCCAGCGTGGCCGACGTGGTCGGCGTGGACATCGAGGCCGTCAACTTCGCCGCCGAATACAAGGACCGCGTGTTCGCGGAGTTCCTGCGCGAGTACCAGGCCGGCCGCACCCCGAACCCGGACGTGCTGTGCAACGCCGAAATCAAGTTCAAGGCCTTCCTCGACCATGCGATGAAGCTGGGCGCCGACCTGATCGCGACCGGCCACTACGCGCGCGTGCGCGAGAACGACGGCCGCTTCGAGCTTCTGAAAGCCTTCGATCACACCAAGGATCAAAGCTACTTCCTGCACCGCCTGAACCAGGGCCAGCTGTCGAAGTCGCTGTTCCCGCTGGGAGAAATCCCGAAGACCGAAGTGCGCAAGATCGCCGAACGCCTGGGCCTGCCGAACGCGCAGAAGAAGGACTCGACCGGCATCTGCTTCATCGGCGAGCGCCCGTTCCGCGAGTTCCTGAACCGCTACCTGTCGCACAAGCCGGGCCCGATGAAGCTCGACACCGGCGAGACCGTTGGCGAGCACATCGGCCTGTCCTTCTACACCCTGGGCCAGCGCAAGGGCATCGGCATCGGCGGCCTGAAGTCGCGCAAGAACGCGGACGGCACCAGCGAGCCGTGGTTCGTGGCGCGCAAGGACGTGGCCAGCAACACGCTGTACATCGTGCAGGGGCACGACCATCCGTGGCTGCTGTCGCCGCACCTGGAAGCCGGCCAGGCCAGCTGGACCGCGGGCGAAGCGCCTGCTAGTGGAAAAGCTTTGTCGGCCAAGACCCGCTACCGCCAGGCCGACGTGGCCTGCACCGTGCATGCCGACGGCATGGACCGTTTCGCGCTCGATTTCGAAGAAGCGCAGTGGGCGGTCACGCCGGGACAGTCGGCCGTGCTGTATGACGGCGATGTGTGCCTGGGTGGTGGGATTATCGACAGCAACGCTGCTTGATTTTCGTAGGGTGGACGGCTTCGCCGTCCGCGCGTTCAAGCGCCGCGTGAACAACCGCGTCGTATCAGTTCATGTTGAATTTGAACGCGCGGACGGCATAGCCGTCCACCCTACCTTGCAGCGAGCCAATCGGCCAGCGCCGCCGGCGCCATCGGCCTTCCATAGTAATACCCCTGCGCTTCGTCGCAGCCCGCCGCGCGCAGCAGCTGCGCCACCTCCTCCGTCTCCACGCCTTCCGCCACCACCCGGTGGCCGAGGTCGTGCGACAGCTTGATCATGGTCGTCACCAGGGCTAGCGTGCGCTCGTCCTTTTCCATGCCGCGTACGAAAGACTGGTCGATCTTGACCACGTCCGCCGGCATGTCCTGCAGGTAGGACAGGCTGCTGTAGCCGGTGCCGAAGTCGTCGATGGCGATCTTCACGCCGCCCTCGGCCAGCCGCGCCATCGTGTCATGCGCGATCTTCGGCTTGCGCATCAGCGCGCTTTCCGTCATTTCCAGCGCCAGGCAGGCGGCCGGCAGGCCGTGCCGCGCCAGCCCTTCCAGCACGCGGTCGCTGAAGTCCGGCTCCTCGAGGTTCACCGCGGAGACGTTGACGGCGACCTGCAGCGACACGCCGTCGGCGCGCCAGGCCGCCAGCTGGCGCAGCGCCGCCTCCAGCACCCATTCGGTGGTGGCGCGCGCCAGCGCGGTGGTTTCGACGATCGGCATGAATTCGCCCGGCGGGATCGGGCCGGCGTCGGGATGGGTCCAGCGCAGCAGGGCTTCCACGCCGAGGCAGCTGCCGTGGTGCAGGGAGACCTTGGGCTGGAACACGAGATGCAGCTCGCTCGCCTGCGCCAGCGCGCGTCCGAATTCGCTGATCAGCCAGAAGCGGTGGCGGTAGGCGGCATCCTGCTCGGGCGAATACACGCGCAGGCCGGATTCGGCGTCGCGCGCATCGTGGGCGGCGCTGTGCAAGTTGCGCAGCACGTCGAGCGGCGCGTCCTGGCCCACTGCGAAGCGGACCAGGCCGACCGTGGCCGTGGTCAGGAAGCCGCACTGCCCCATCGGCTTGCGTTCGTCCAGCCAGGCCATCAGGGTGCCGCTGAAGCGCGCCAGGGACAGGCCGAGCGGCGCCAGGAAGGCGAACTGGGTCGGCGCGACGTGGTAGACCTTGCCGCCGCCGGCCAGCCTGCGCAGGGCCGGCACGGCATCGCGCACGATGTCGTCGAGCCAGGTGCCGCCCATCACCCGCATGGCGTCGCTCAGCTCTTCCGGCGTGGCCAGGCTGACCAGGGCCGCCAGCTGGGGCGCCCCCTCGGGCGTGACCAGGCCCAAGTCGCGCACGTCGCTGACGAACTGGCTGCGGTTGGGCAGGCCGCTGACCGGATCGATCCGTCCCAGCGCGTGCTGCAGCTCGATCTGCGCCATGACCATGGCCGCCAGGTCGGCCAGCGTGGCGCGGTCCGCGTCGCTCACGCTGCGCGGCTCGGTGCCGAGCACGCACATCGCGCCCAGGCAGTGCCCGGTTTTCGTCACCAGCGGCGCGCCGAGGTAGAAGCGGATCCCGCTGTCGGCGAGGGGGCTGTCGCGGAAGCACTCGCTTTCCAACAGGTCCGGCACTTCCAGCATCCGGCCGCTGTCCGCCACCGCGGCGCAGGGCGCCTTGATGCGCGGGATCGCATCATGCGCGACACCCACCTTCGACTTGAACCACTGGCGGTCGCAATCGGTCAGCGACACCGCCGCGATCGGCAGCTGGAACAGCTGCGCGGCCATGCGCGTGATGCGGTCGAAAGCTTCGCTGGGGGCGGTGTCGAGCAGCTCCAGCTGGCGCAGGGCTTCCAATCGGCTCGCTTCCTCGAGCGACGGGTCATACAGTGAATTCATGGGCGGCCTTGGCAGTCGCACACCCAGGAAAGGCGCACGTATTTATCGGAACTGACGATTATAACGCTATTCTGGCGTTATATAATGCTTACGGTCAACAGTAATTCCAATCGTGCGCGCATTTTCGTCAAATATTGTCGGGTTTCGGTTAGAATGCGTGCATCGACTACAAATTACCAAGAAGATGAGCGAGGACGATCCAATCCTGACGACGCGGGAAGCGGCCCACATGCTGGGCGTTGCCGTCAGCACCGCCCAGCTCTGGATGGAAAGCGGCGCACTGCCGGCATGGAAGACGCCCGGCGGGCACCGGCGCGTGCGCCTGAGCGCGGTGCGCCAGCTGCAGGCGCGACAGGGCGCCACCGGTATGGCGCCGGGTGCGCCGGTGGGCCCGGGCACGGCGTCCCTGCCTGCCCCGGCGGCGCCCGCGCTGCGGGAGGCCGGCGCGCCGGCCGGCCATGCCCTGCTCGATACGCCGCCCGAAGATGTCTTCGACCGCCTGGCGCGGCTGGCCGCACAGGTGACGGATTGCCCGATCGCGCTGGTGACGGTGCTGGCCGGGGAGCGCCAATGGTTCAAGGCCCGGGTCGGCCTCGACCTGCAGGAAACGCCGCGTGAATGGGCATTCTGCAAGCACGCGCTGGCCAGCGGCGAGGCATTCGTGGTGGGCGACGCCGCCCTCGATGCGCGCTTCGCCGCCAATCCGCTGGTGACGCGCGCGCCGCACGTGCGCTTCTATGCCGGGGTGCCGCTAGAAGATGCGCAGGGCCGCCGCTTCGGCACCCTGTGCGTGCTGGACCGCGAGCCGCGCCGGCTGCGCGAACGCGAGCTGCGCGCCCTGCGCGAGCTGGCGGCGATTGCTTCGGACGAGATCAAGCGGCGCGGCTGAGCGCCTTGTCAGTCCGCGCTACCCGAGGCGGCCTGCTGCTTGCGGACGACCGCGATCACGGTATTGCGAATCGTCTTGAGCACGGCGTCGGCCTTGAAGGGCTTGACGATGAAGCCGTGCACGCCGCGCCCGAGCGCGTCCTGGATGGCGGCGGCGTCGAGCGTGCCCGACACCATGAAGATCATCGCCTTCGGCAGCTGGACGCGCAGTTCCTCGACGATGCGGCTGCCATCCTCGACCTGTTCGCGCGCGATGCAGACGATCTGGGGGCGATGCTTCATCGCCAGGCCATAGCCGAGCGTGCCGGTATGCGTTTGCGCGACGACGTCGTAGCCGCCATCGGTCAGTACGGTGTTGAGCAGGCCGCGCGCGATGGCGCTGCCGTCCACGATCAATGCCTTCAGCATCGGCGCTTTCCTTCAATGGGATTCATAGGCCAGCATGTTCCAGGTGACGCCCAGCCGCACGTCCAGCTTGAGCGACACCAGGCAGCGCGACATCTCGAGTATCTCACGCTCGGCGCGCAGCCTTTCGCCCAGCGGGGTCTTGAGGATGCCGGCGCCGGCCATCACGGCGTCCAGGCTGCCGTAGGCGTTGAGCAGGCGCGCCGCGGTCTTCATGCCGATCTTCGACACCCCCGGCACGCCGTCGGTCGGGTCGCCCATCAGGGCCAGCAGGTCGTGCAGCAATTCGGGCGCCACGCCGAAGCGCTGGCGCACCCAGGCGTCGTCATGCCATTCGTTCTTGAAGTGGTCCCACACCAGCGCGCCGTGCGCGATCAGGATGTGCAGGTCCTTGTCGGTGGTCGCCACGATGGCCTCGCCCCGCCCCTCCCCCAGCCAGCGCATGACGCCGGTGGCGATCACGTCGTCGGCCTCGACCTCGGGCACGGCCAGCACCTGCAGGCCGGCCTGGCGCAGGCGCTCGTGGAATTCCGGCAGGGCCTCGCGCAGCGGCGCCGGCATGGCGGCGCGTCCTTCGCGATAGCGCGGATAGAGGGCATGGCGCCAGTTGGGGCCGCCGTAGTCGAAGGCCGCCAGCACGTGCGTGGGCGCGTGCGCTTCCAGCACATTGCGGAAGGACGAGAACGCGTGGCGCAGCGCGATGCTGGCCTTCAGGTCGGAGTCCGGTTCGGGGCTGGCTTCGTACACGCGGCGCACGATATTCAGGCCGTCGATGGCGAGCAGCTTTCCCTGTTTGCTCATGGTGGTGCGGGCAGTGCGTTGATCAAGAGTGCTTGCAGCGCCGCCATGATAAACCGGGCGGCCCGTCAGGCATAGTCGTACTTGCCACCGCGCTCGAGCGCGCGCGCATAGGCCGGGCGCGCGTGGATCCGCGCCAGGAAAGCGGCCAGCTTCGGATACTGGCTGCCCAGCCCTCCGCGCGAGGCGGCCGCTTCCAGCGCGAAGCTCATCTGGATGTCGGCGGCGCTGAACTCCTCGCCGGCGAACCAGGTCGACTTGCCCAGTTCACCCTCCAGGAAGTCGAGCTGGCTGCGGATGTTCGGCATGATGAAGCTGTCCTTGACCTTGCGTGCGATCGAGCGCGCGATCGGTTTCGCGAAAAAGGGCATCGGGCTGTTCTCGACCTTGTCGAACACCAGCTTCATCAGGAGCGGCGGCATGGCCGAGCCCTCGGCGAAGTGCAGGAAGTAGGTATAGCGCAGGCGCTCCGGGGTGCCGGGCGCCGGCACCAGGCGTCCGTTGCCGTAGCGGCTGGTGAGGTATTCCACGATCGCCCCCGACTCCGCCACCACCAGTCCGTCGTCGGTGATCACTGGCGACTTGCCGAGCGGATGCACCGCTTTCAGCTCCGGCGGCGCCAGCATGGTCTTCGGATCGCGCTGGTATTTCTTGATGTCGTAGTCGAGCCCGAGCTCCTCGAGCAGCCAGAGGATGCGCTGCGAGCGCGAATTGTTCAGGTGGTGGACGACGATCATGGCTTTTCCGCAGAGTTCGACAGGCCGCCAGCTTAGCATGCGCCTGCCAACGGACGAGGCAGAGTAAGCTTGAGCCCATGAATGGATCGGTCTACATCGGCATCTCCGGCTGGCGCTACGTGCCGTGGCGCGGCGTGTTCTACCCCAAAGGGCTGGTCCAGCACCGCGAACTCGAATACGCGGCCGGCCAGCTGCCCAGCATCGAGATCAACGGTTCGTTCTACTCGCTGCAGCGGCCCGAGAGCTATGCCGCCTGGCATGCGGCCACCCCGCCCGGCTTCGTGTTCGCGGTCAAGGGCAACCGTTTTCTCACCCACATGCTCAAGCTGAAGGACATCGAAGGTCCGCTGGCCAATGTGCTGGCCTCGGGCGTGTTCGAGCTGCGCGACAAGCTCGGCCCCTTCCTGTGGCAATTCCCGCCCGTCGTGAAATTCGATCCGCAGCGTTTCGAGCACTTCCTGTCGCTGCGGCCCCGGGATACCGATAGCGCCCGCGAACTGGCGCTGCAGTACCAGCCGCGCATGGAAGGCCGGGTTGCGCTCGAATCCGGCCCAAACCGCCCGATGCGCCATGCGGTCGAGATCCGGCACGAGAGCTTCCTGGATCCCGCCTTCATCGCCATGCTGCGCCGCTATAACGTGGCGCTGGTGGTGGCCGATACCGCCGGCAGGTGGCCGCTGTGCGAGGACGTCACCGCGGACTTCGTCTACATCCGGCTGCATGGCGACAAGGAGCTGTACGCGAGCGGCTATGAAGACGAGGCCATCGCGGCCTGGGCGGCGCGCATCCATGCCTGGCGCCGCGGGCGGCAGCCCGAGGGGGCACGGCTCATCGTCGACAAGCCGCCGCCGAAGGCCAAGGCGCGCGACGTCTACTGCTACTTCGATAACGACATCAAGGTGCATGCGCCGTTTGACGCACGTCGCCTGATCACCGCGGTCGAGGCTTTGCAGGGAACGGCTGACTGAAACTGTTGTCTATCCAGGCATTCACAGCCCGGAGGCCCGCCATGACCCTGCTTCGTGTTGCCAGTATTGCCGCTGCCCTGTTACTTTCAACCACTGCCAGCGCCGCCGATGCGCCGCCCCTCAAGTCCTCGAACGGCGTGCTGGTCAATGCCGCCGGCATGACCGTCTACACCTATGACAAGGATGAAGCCGGCAGCGGCAAGAGCAGCTGCGTCGCCGCCTGTGCCAAAAACTGGCCGCCCGTGAAGGCCGATGGCAGCCCGCGCCCGCCCTACTCCGTGATCACGCGCGCGGACGGCAGCAAGCAGCTGGCGCATGGCGGCAAGCCGCTGTACACCTTTGTGAAGGACAAGAAGGCGGGAGACAAGACCGGCGATGGGGTGGGTGGCGCCTGGCACGTGGTCAACGTGGCGACGCCTTGAAGCGCGGCCGGCGCCGCTAGCGGCGCTCGTGGATCTTGATGACCTTGCCGTTGCCCTTACCGGGCGGCGGCACGGGCTCGGTCGGTCCGCAGGTATTGCAGCTGTTGCAGCCGCTGCCGCAGCTGGCCGAGGTGTCCAGCCACTTGACCAGCCTCGACTGCTGGCCGCCCCTGGAGAGGCGGTGCACGATCGCGCGCCGCCAGCTGTCCGGCAGGTACTTCGCGCCGGCATACAGCACGGCCAGCGCGACGATGATCCCGGCGACCAGCTCCTGCCACATGTCCTAGGCTCCCGTGAAGAACAAGGTGGTGCGGTAGACGATGAAGGCGGCCACGTAGGCCAGGCCGAACATGTAGCCGGCCATGATCCAGGCGTAGCGGCGGCTGCCGGTTTCGCGCGCCACGGTGGCCAGCGTCGGCAGGCAGTGCGGCGCGTAGATGTACCAGGTGAGCAGCGCCAGGCCGGTGGCCAGCGACCACGACTGCGCGACCAGCGGCGCCAGGGCATTGGCGGCTTCGTCGCCGCCTGACAGGGCGTAGACCTGTGCCAGCGCGCCGACCGCCACTTCGCGCGCGGCCATGCCCGGCACCAGGGCAATCCCGATCTCCCAGCCGAAGCCGATCGGCGCCAGGATGACTTCCAGCGCGCGGCCGATCATGCCGGCCACGCTGTAGTAGATCGGCGGATGGGTCGCGCCTTCCGGCGCGCCCGGGAAGCTCGACAGCACCCAGAGCAGGATCATCATGGTCAGGATCAGGGTGCCGACCCGCTTCAGGAAGATCTTGGCACGCTCCCACAGGCCGGACGCCAGCGCACCCGGTTGGGGCCAATGGTAGGCCGGCAGTTCCATCATGAGTACCTGCTGCTTGTAGTCGCTGCGGCGCTTCATGAACCAGGCCACCGCCATGGCGCTCAGGATGCCCGCCATATAGAGTACGAACAGCACCAGGCCCTGCAGGTTCATCAGGCCGGCCACTTCACGGTTGGGAATGAAGGCGGCGATCAGGAGCGCATACACCGGCAGGCGCGCCGAGCAGGTCATGAGCGGCGCAATCATGATCGTCACCAGGCGATCGCGCGGATTCTGGATGGTGCGCGCGGCCATGATACCCGGGATCGCGCAGGCGAACGAGGACAGCAGCGGCAGGAAGGCGCGGCCGGAGAGACCCACGCTGCCCATGATGCGGTCCAGCAGGAAGGCCGCCCGTGGCAGGTAGCCGACGTCTTCCAGCAGCAGGATGAAGAAGAACAGGATCAGGATCTGCGGCAGGAACACCAGCACGCTGCCGACACCGGCGATGATGCCGTCCACGATCAGGCTGTGCAGCACGCCTTCGCCCAGCAGCGCGCCGACCTGCTCGCCGAGCGCGCCGACGCCCGCCTCGATCAGGTCCATCGGCGTGCCGGCCCAGCTGAACACGGCCTGGAAGATCAGGAACATCAGGGCGGCCAGGATCACCGGGCCGAGCACCGGGTGCAGCACCACGTTGTCGATCTTTTCCGTCAGGTTGCCGCGATCGCCGCTGGTAGCAACGGCGAGCTCGAGGATGCGGCGCACTTCGCGCTGGGTTTCCTCGACCGGCACGGCGTCGATCGCGGACAGCGGATTCGGCTTGACGGCGGTATCGAAGGCCATGCGGTCGAGCTGGGCCAGCAGGGCCTGCTCGCCGCCGGACTGGATGGCGACGGTTTCGACCACCGGCATGTCCAGGGCAGCGGACAGTTTTTCCTTGTCGATCGTGATGCCGCGCTTCCTGGCGACGTCGACCATGTTCAACACGAGCACCATCGGCAGGCCGAGGCGCTTGAGCTCCAGCACCATGCGCAGGTTCAGGCGCAGATTGGTCGCGTTGACCACGCACAGCACCGCATCCGGCGCCGCTTCGCCCGCGCGCAGGCCGGCTACCACGTCGCGCGTGATGGCTTCGTCCGGGGTATGGGCGCTCAGGCTGTAGGCGCCCGGCAGGTCGAGCACGCGAAAAGGCCGCCCCGCCGGCGAGGTGAAGCTGCCTTCCTTGCGTTCGATGGTCACGCCGGCGTAGTTCGCGACCTTCTGGCGCGAGCCGGTCAGGCGGTTGAAGAGTGCGGTCTTGCCACAGTTGGGATTGCCGAGCAGTGCGACCAGGGGCGTGCGCGACGCCACCTGTTGTTCCATGACACCCATCCGACTATTCCGGCTTGATCGACACGAGGGCCGCTTCGAAGCGGCGCAGCGCGAAGGTCGATTCGCCGACCTTGACGGCCAGCGGGCCGCCCAGTACGCGCTTGAGCACACGGATGCGCTCGCCCGGCACGAAGCCGAGCTCCATCAGGCGGCGCTGGACGTCGAAACCACCCTGTTGCGCCGGCGGCGCCAGGTGGATCACGGTAGCGCTCTGGCCGGCCGGAAGGGCGTCGAGCGTGGTGAGGGAGGGAGCAAGAGTCATGGTCGCGTCCAGTAAGTGTAGCGCTGATGAGACAGATAGCTAGCATCATAAACCTAAATGCGAATTATTTCTATTTGCGGTTTGATCACAGCCGAAAGAAAGATCACAAAAAAGGCAGCTGAGCACAAAATTCCTGTTGCAAACGCCGCCGAGTTTACGGAGAATAGAACACGAATGAGATTGATTCTCATTTAAATGCCAAGTGAACAAGTAGCGCCAAGGAACCTCAAGATGATCGTCTGTGTCTGCAACAACATCTCCGACCGCGAAATCCGCCAGGCCGTCGACCTGGGCATCAGCTCGGTCGCCGAACTGCACAAGGAACTGGGCGTCGGCACCATGTGCGGCAAGTGCGTGAGCTATGCACGCGAAGTCCTGCACGAACACATCGAGAGCAAAACCACGATCACCGAAGTGCGCCGCGTCCCGCAGGCGGCCTGAACATCACCACCGTCTCTCTCCTGCCCCGCTTGCGCGGGGTTTTTTTTCGCCCGCGCCACGGTACTGAGAAGCGTTCGCACAGCGGAACGAGAACGCTTGTCATTCCCGCCGGTTTTTTCGATTTTCACTGCATTTCCCGGGCTTTTTCAGCGTTTTCGACCCAAAAGCGGGCTGCTTGTTTGTTATCATGGAGCCCATTCAACATCATCAAGGGCATCACATGAAAGGCGACCAGAACGTTCTTCGTCTGCTGAACGCGCAGCTGACCAACGAACTCACCGCGATCAACCAGTACTTCCTGCATGCGCGCATGTACCGCCACTGGGGCTTCGGCAAGCTGGCGAAGAAGGAGTACGACGAGTCGATCGGCGAGATGAAGCACGCCGACAAGCTGATCGACCGCATCCTGATGCTCGACGGCCTGCCGAACCTGCAGGCGCTGCACAAGCTGCTCATCGGTGAATCGACCCAGGAAATGCTGGAATGCGACCTCAAGCTCGAGCGCGCGGCCCAGGTAACGGTCAAGGAAGGCATCGCCGCGGCGGAAGCGGCGGCCGACTACGTGACCCGCGACCTGTTCCTGATGATCCTCGAGGATACCGAGGAGCACATCGAGTGGTTGGAGACGCAGCTGGACCTGATCGTGAAGGTCGGCATCCAGAACTACCTGCAGAGCCAGATCAGCGAGTAACTCTGTTCCTCTTAAAATTGGATCCCCGCCTTCGCGGGGATGACGGTTCATATGCTGGCGGCTTTAATACCGTTGACTTCAAGACCGTCGTTCCCGCGAAGGCGGGAACCCAATCTTGCTAGCAAACCACTAGCGCCACTTCCTCATCCACTGATCATAAAATCCCAGATCCCGCGGGACGGCCCCCGGAATCGCGCAGATCGCCCCCGCGAACTCGTTGGCGCGCGCCAGCGACAGGTCGAGCGGCCAGCCGCGCATCTTCCCCAGCAGGAAAATCGCCGAGAAGGCATCCCCCGCCCCCACCGTGTCGATGACAAACGGCGGCGCCGGGTTATCGCGGTGCATCAGCACCTGCCCGTCGGCGCCGAAGTACACCGAGCCGCGGTGCCCCAGCGTGACGATCAGCGCGTCGAGCGAGAACATCTGCAGCAGCGCCTGGCACGAGGCGTGCACTTCTTCGGCCGCCAGCGCCGCATCGTCCGGCTTGATCTGGAAATACCAGCCGAACATCGCCTGCAATTCTTCCTCGTTGACCTTGGCGATGTTGGCTTCCTGCAGCGAGCGCGTCACGGTGCGCTCGTCCACCTGGCCGTCGCGCAGGTTCAGGTCGAGGTAGCGCAGCGCCGGCGTGGCGCGCAGCAGCGCCATCAGGGTGGCGCGCGAGCGCTCGTGGCGCTGGGCCAGGGTGCCGAAATAGAAGATGCCGGGCTGCGTATGTTCCAGCGCCGCCTCGGCCTGGCCGCGGTCGATGAAGTCGTAGGCCTGGTTCGGCAAAATGGTGAAGCGGTGGCCGCCACGGGCACCGCGCTCGACCAGCACGCGGCCGGTTTCCTCCATCGCATCGACCTGCAGGCCGGCCTCGCTCATCGCGAAGCGCTCGAACTCGGCGCACACCGCCTGGCCCGGCTTGTCCTTGCCGATGCGGGTGAGCATCAGCTGCGGCGCCATGAAGGCGGCCAGGTGGCGCGCCACATTGAAAGGGGCGCCGCCCACCACCTGCTCGGTGGTGAAGTCGTCGACCAGCGCTTCGCCGAAGACGACGGTGGTGGCGGGCGGGTTCACGCGACGAACGGCACGGTGTCGCGGAACGACGGACGCTCGGCGAGTTTATCGGCCAGGCGCGCCAGGTTCGGGTAGTCGCCGCGCCAGTCGATGTCGGGGAAGCGGAAAGCCAGCCAGCCCAGGGCGCAGCCGACGGCGACGTCGGCCAGCGTGTAGTGGATGCCCATGCAGTAGCTCGATTCGCCCAGGCGGGTGGACATCTCGCGCAGGCCGGCATGCACCTTGCCCATCTGGCGCTCGATCCACTTGGCGCTCTGCTGCTCCGGGGAGCGCTCGCGCCGCTCGAGGAAGACCAGGATCGCGGCATCGAGCACGCCGTCGGCCAGCGCTTCCCAGACCTTGACTTCGGTGCGCTCGCGGCCATTCGGCGGCAGCAGCTTGCAGACCGGGGAGATGGTGTCGAGGTATTCGGCGATCACGCGCGAGTCGTACAGCGTGCTGCCGTCTTCCATGACCAGGCAGGGAATCTTGCCGAGCGGGTTGACCTGCTGGATGGTGGTCTCCGGGACCCACACGTTTTCTTGCACAAAGCTGACATCGAGCTTCTTGTCCGCCATCACGACGCGGACTTTACGCACATAGGGACTGGTGAAGGAACCGATGAGTTTCATACATGCCCGAATTTGAGGATTGGGTGCCAGTATAGCATCGCCATTTCGGCGCCTGTCTGCGCCGGACGAGCCTCCCGGGCCGTCCGCGGCGTGGCCTGCGCAAGGCTGCGCGAGCCGCCCAGTGGTAAAATCCGCGTTTTTGCACGGACCGCCCGCCATGACCTCTACCGTCCCCTCCCCTACCCTGTCGGCCCTGTCCCCGCTGGACGGCCGCTACGCGTCGAAAACCGACAAGCTGCGCCCGATCCTGTCCGAAGCAGGCTTCATGCACCACCGCGTGAAGGTGGAAATCGCCTGGCTGCAGGCCCTGTCGCAGGCAGGCTTCCCGGAGATCAAGCCGTTTTCGAGCGAAGCGAACGCTCACCTCGAGCGCATGGCCGCGAACTTCGGCGACGCCGAAGCGGCGCGCATCAAGGAGATCGAGGCGGTCACCAACCACGACGTCAAGGCGGTGGAATACTGGCTCAAGGAGCAGGTGAAGGACGTGCCGGAACTGGTGGCGGCGAGCGAGTTCATCCACTTCGGCTGCACCTCGGAAGACATCAATAACACCTCGCACGGCATGATGCTGAAAGCCGCGCGCGATGGCGTGCTGCTGCCGGCCCTCCAGAACATCATCGCCAGGCTGACCGAGATCGCGCATACCAACGCATCCCTGCCGATGCTGTCGCGCACCCACGGCCAGACCGCCAGCCCGACCACCCTCGGCAAGGAATTCGCCAACGTGGTCGCGCGCCTGCAGCGCGCCGTCAAGCGCATCGCCGACGTCGAGATCCTCGGCAAGATGAACGGCGCGGTCGGCAACTACAACGCCCACCTGTCGGCCTACCCGGGCTTCGACTGGCCGTCCTTCTCGAAGGAAGTGATCGAGCAGCGCCTGGGCCTGGTGTTCAACCCGTACACCATCCAGATCGAGCCGCACGACTACATGGCCGAGATGTTCGACGCCGTCGCGCGCGCCAACACCATCCTGCTCGACCTGAACCGCGACATCTGGACCTACGTCTCGCTCGGCTACTTCAAGCAGAAACTCAAGGCGGGCGAGATCGGTTCGTCGACCATGCCGCACAAGGTCAACCCGATCGACTTCGAGAACTCGGAAGGCAACCTGGGCCTGGCCAACGCGGTGCTGCGCCACATGGCCGAGAAGCTGCCGGTCTCGCGCATGCAGCGCGACCTGACCGATTCGACCGTGCTGCGCAACATCGGCGTCGGCTTCGGCTACGCGCTGCTGGCCTACGACAGCTGCCTGCGCGGCCTGAACAAGCTGGAAGTGAACGCGGCGCGCCTGGAAGCCGACCTGGACGCGAGCTGGGAAGTGCTGGCCGAGCCGGTGCAGACCGTGATGCGCCGCTACGGGATTGAGAACCCGTACGAGCAGCTGAAGGAACTCACCCGCGGCAAGGGCATCACCCGTGAAGCGCTGCAGGAGTTCATCGGCAAGCTGGCGATCCCGCAGGAAGCCAAGGACCTGCTGCTGCAAATGACGCCGGCGAACTACACCGGCCTGGCGGCGCAGCTGGCGAAAGCGATCTAAGCCGTACCCTGGCGTGGACGGCTTCGCCGTCCGCCCTACAAAGACCACACCAGCTTGACCGCCACCTTGCGGTCAAGCTCCACCCGCGCGTCGGCGGGCCCGTATTCCGCGTGGCTGCCATTCAGGTTCTGCCCCACCACCGACAGCTCCAGCTGCGGCGTCAAGCGCCAGCCGAAGCGCGCGTCCAGCGCCCAGTAGCCCGGCACCTCCGGATTCTCCAGCGCCGCCACCTTGCGCAGCGCCAGCTCCAGCTCGCGCCGCTCATCGATCGCATGGTGCGAGCGCAGCTGCAAGCTGTGCTCCGGATCCTTGCCCGCGGTGCCCGGGCCGGCGGCGTCGTTGCTGCCCGGTTTCAGGCGCAGGCGCTCGTGCAGCGCCGTGAAGCCGGCCGACAGGCGCCAGGCCCCGTTCATCTGGTAGTTGCCCCACATCTCGATGCCGGTCGCCTTCCCTTCCATCAGGCTGCCGAAGGTGAGGAAAGTCCAGGTCGGGTCGATCTCCTGGGTCCGCAGGTGGTCGTACTGGTTGTGGAACAGCGTCGCCGAATACGACAGGCCGGGCAGCGGCTGGCCGCGGTAACCCAGTTCGAACACGCGCGCCACCTCCGAGCGCACCCGGGGACCGCCGCGCAGCAGGTAAGGCGGACGGCCCGGGATGAAGGCGTCCACGTCGAGGCGGGTCGGGGCGCGCACGGTGCGCGACAGCGCGGTCCACAACGCGTGCTGGGGCGCCAGGCGCCACGACAGGCGCACGCTCGGCAGGAATTCCAGGCCGGTATAGACGTTGCGCTCGGCACGCGCCCCGACGACCAGGCTCAGGTCGGGACGCAACGCGATCTCGTCCTGGGCAAACAGGCTGGACCAGGTCTGCTCTGTCTGCGCCGGCAGAAAGGCGATCACCTCGCTGTTTTCCACCTCGTCCCAACTGTGGCGCAGGTTCGCGCCCCAGACCAGGCTGTGGCGGCCCCAGGCCGGCAGCGTGTGCTGGAACTGCAGGTCGGCGATCTGCAGCGACTCGGTAAAGGTGGGTGGCACTTCGCGCCGTGTGTGGTCGAGGTAGGCCTGCACCGACAGGCGCCCGCCGTCCGCAAGGGTGCGTTCCCAGCGCGCCGTGAGGTTGGCGCCCGCGGTGTCGATGTCGCCGAGGCGCAGCGCGGTGCCGCTCACCGAGATCTCGCCCGGTTCAGGCTGTTCGGGCTCGCCACGGTAAGCGTTGCCGTTCACGCTGACGGTGTCGGCGCCGTCCTTCCAGTCGGCCCGAAAGCCAAGTTGGGCCTGGCGCCAGGCGTCATGGATACGCTTGCCGTCGCCGTTCTCGCCGTGTGCGCGCTGCAGCAGCTTGCCGTAGACGCGCCAGCTGGTTTCTCCGCTGCTTCCTCCCTGGCGGAAGGCGGCATCCCCGCCATCGGTCGCGCCGCGCAGCACCGCCAGGCCGCCCTGGGTCGCCGCGGCCGAGCGCGTGGTGATGTTGATGACGCCGTTGACGGCGTTTACGCCCCACAGGGTGCCGCCCGGGCCGCTGATGACCTCGATGCGCTCGACGTCTTCCAGCATCAGATCCTGCATGTCCCAGAACACCCCGGAGAACAGGGGCGCATAGACCGAGCGGCCATCGATCATCACCAGCAGCTTGTTGGAGGCGCTATTGTTGCTGCCGTTCAGGCCGCGCGCGCTGATCGAGTAGCCATAGCTGGAGCGCTGTGCCACGTGCAGGTTGGGCGCGAGCCGCAGCGCTTCGGGCAGGCTGTGCGCGCCGGCGCGGCGGATGTCCTCGGCCGTGATCACGAACACCGATGCTGGCGCATCGAGCAGGCGCTCCGGCTTCTTCGACACCGACATGACGTGGATGTTGGCCAGCTCCTCGATCGACAGGTCGGCCAGCTCACCCTGGCTCGCCGGCACGTCGCCGGCTGCCAGCGCCGGCCAGGCCAGGGCCGCGCCCAGGCAGGCCAGGGCGAGCCGGCTGAGCGTCAGGCCCGATGGTGTAAAAGAATGTCGCATAAGTCCTGCTCCATGGCAGCAAAAGTATCCACAGGTAATCTTTGATAAAGTACTCTTTGTTGAATTTTACATTCTGGCGGCTATTGCTGTGCAGTGAATACAAAGCGTGCTAGTGTACCCAGCGAAATTGCACCTACAGCGAACTCGCTAAAGACTGGTATAGTCCTAACCAGTACGAATTCTCGAAAATAATCATATGTACCGCTATACCCTCCCGGCCATCGTCCTGCACTGGCTGATCGCCCTGCTGATCATCGGGACCTTCACGCTCGGGCTGGTCATGACCGATATCCCGGGCATCACGCCGACCAAGCTGAAGTATTTCAACTGGCACAAATGGGCCGGCGTGACGGTGCTGCTGCTGGCCGCCCTGCGCCTGCTGTGGCGCCTGTTCCGTCATCCGCCGGCCTACGCCGACGCGATGCCGGCCTGGCAGCGCGGCGCCTCCCATGGCCTGCATTGGCTGCTGTACATCCTGATGTTCGCAGTGCCCCTGTCCGGCTATTTCTACAGCCTGGCGACCGGCTATCCGATCGTCTGGTTCGGTGTGATCGAACTGCCGGTGCTGATGGGGCCGGATCCGGCCCTGAAAGTCGTGCTGAAGGATGTCCACTACTGGCTCAACATGTTGCTGGCGCTGCTCGTCGGCCTGCACGTGGCGGCCGCGCTCAAGCACCTGCTCGTCGACCGCGACGGCGTGATGGCGCGCATGCTGCCTTTCTCTACCCGTAAGGAGTCTTGATGAAACCCATGAAAAGCCTGCTGCTGGCCTCGGTGCTGGCAAGCGCCGTCGCCATCGCGGCGCCCCTGAAAACCGACCCGGCGAAAAGCAGCGTGACGGCCACCTTCAAGCAGATGGGCGTGCCGGTCGAGGCGAAGTTCAAGCAGTTTGCTGCGCAGATCGACTACGACGCCGCCAAGCCGGCCGCGTCGAAGGCGAGCGTCGAGATCCAGACCGCCAGCCTCGACCTGGGCGACCCCGACTACAACAAGGAAGTCACCAAGAAGGAATGGTTCAACACCGCCCAGTTCCCGAAGGCGAGCTTCGTGTCGAGCGCGATCGCGCCGGCCGGCGCGGGCAAGCTGAACGTGAGCGGCAAGCTCACCATCAAGGGCCGCAGCGCCGACGTCAGCTTCCCGCTGAGCGTCAAGGCGGAAGGCGGCAAGCAGGTATTCGAAGGCCAGCTGCCGATCAAGCGGCTGGCCTTCAACATCGGCGAAGGCGAGTGGAAGGACACGAGCATGGTCGCCGATGAGGTTGTCATCAAGTTCCGCGTTACGGCGGGCCAGTAATCACCCCAGCAAACACCTCAACACACGCAAGGAATCGTTCCATGAAAATCAAGCACCTGATCGCCGCCCTGGCCGCTTCGAGCACCCTCGGCGCCGGCCTCGCCTTTGCCGCCGACACCTACAAGATCGAGCCGAACCACACCTATCCGAGCTTCGAGGCCGACCACATGGGCATCTCGGTCTGGCGCGGCAAGTTCAACAAGACCGACGGCACCGTGACCCTCGACCGCGCGAAGAAAACCGGCACCCTCGACATCACCGTGTACATCGACAGCATCGACTTCGGCCACGACAAGATGAACGAGCACGCCAAGAAGCCGGACATCTTCGACGCCGCCCAATTCCCGACCGCGACCTTCAAGTCGAAGTCGATCAAGTTCACCGGCGACGTCCCGACCTCGGCCGAAGGCGAGCTGACCCTGCACGGCGTGACCAAGCCGCTGACCCTGACCATCAACAAGTTCAAGTGCATCGACCACCCGATGCTCAAGCGCGAAGTGTGCGGCGCCGACGTGACCGGCAGCTTCCAGCGCAGCGACTACGGCATTAACTTCGGCCTGCCGAAGTTTTCGCCGGAAGTGAAGCTGGCGATCCAGGTGGAAGCGGTCAAGCAGTAGTCGCTTCGCCCAAAAGGAAAAGCCTCGGTGCCGTCCGGCACCGAGGCTTTTTTTACGCCGAATGCGTCGTCAGCGATCAGCGGCCGTCGCGGTCCGCGTCACCCGGGATGGCACGCTCGACCTTGTGCCATGCGGCGCGCGAAGCGTGCTTGGCCTGGTCCCAGCTCAGGCGCGAATTGCCCTTGGTGCGTTCCCATTCGGTCGACAGCTCGTTCTCGTGCATGTCGTAGCCGCCCGGGTAGCGGCCTGCCGAGTTGTAGCCCAGCGCATAGGCCGGTGCGTAATCGTCGTAGGTGTAACCCGGGGTGTAGTACGGCTGGGTCTGGTACTGGTTGCGCCAGTGGGCGTCTTCCTCCTGCGGGTTGACCATCTTGGCCACGCCCTTGCCGGCCATGCCGCCGACGGCCGCGCCGATGCCGGCACCGGCCACCGCGCCGACCGGACCGCCGACCGCGCCGCCCAGCACCGCACCGCCGACCGCAGCGCCGCCAGCCGCACCGACGCCGGTGCCCAGGTGGTGGTCATGCAGTTCGTCGCCCGCTTTCGGGTTCACGACTTCGCCGGTGCCCTTGCCTGCCGCGCCGCCGGCCAGGCCGCCGATCACGGCGCCCGCTGCGGCGCCGACCGGGCCCGCCACCGAACCGGCAACCGCGCCGGCCGCAGCGCCGCCGGCGCCGCCGACGCCCTGCGCCAGGTTATGGTCGTGCAGTTCGTCGCCCGCTTTCGGGTTCACGACTTCGCCCGCGCCCTTGCCGGCTGCGCCGCCCGCCAGGCCGCCGACCACCGCACCGGCAGCCATGCCGATCGGGCCGCCGGCCGCGCCGGCCATCGCGCCCACGGCCGCGCCGCTGCTGGCGCCGACGCCCTTGGCCAGGTAGTGTTCCGACAGGTCGTCGCCCGCTTTCGGGTTCACGACTTCGCCCACGCCCTTGCCGGCGATGCCGCCGGTGACCGCGCCGATGGCGGCGCCCGCCACGGTGCCGACCGGGCCGGCCGCCGAACCAATGGCGGCGCCGGCTGCCGCACCACCCAGGGCGCCGACGCCGGTGCCGATGATGTGGGTGCCGCCGCTGTCGGTCCAGGATTGCTGGATGTGGCGCGCATCTTCGTCCGAACGGGCGTTCACGCCCATCACGATGCCGCCGCGCTTGATGCCTTCTTCATAGTGGGCAGCACGGTCTTCCGGGATGCCGGCGCCGATCAGCGCGCCGATCAGGCCACCGGTGATGCCGCCGGCGCCGGCGCCGGCCAGGGCCGCTGCCAGCGGGCCGGCGACGACCACGCCCAGGCCAGGCAGCACGAGGGTGGTGCCGACGGCGGCGATGCCTGCCAGGACGGCGCCGATGGTGCCGCCGATGCCGGCGCCGATGCCGGCGCCTTCGGCGGCCTTGCTGCCCAGTTCAGTATCGGTGTCGCCGAAATGGGTCTTGCGGGCCTCGTCCGACATCATCAGGTTGACGTCGTCCTTGCTATAACCGCGGGTCGAGATCGAGGAATATGCACGTTCTGCGCTGGCACGGTCGGGGAACAGGCCAGTGACCATGCGGGAATTCTGGTTGGTGTTATTCGAATCGTAGTTGCTCATGGCGAATCCTTTCAGAAGGTTCAGGTGCTGGGTCCTGCAAACAAAATCGATCTTGCAAGTGTTGAAACCTTATGCCCGGTACAAGACCTCTTCTGTTCGCTGACGCACCCTGCCCGGTTCTTTTCGCTCAACAGTTCGAAGCGGCAGAACAGGCTTGCAGATTCGCCGTCTAACGTTCGTTGCCGCACCGACCTGAAGGGGACTGGTCTCTAGACTTTTCTCCATGGCCACGGCAATTCAAGGGCCTGGGGGTATGTTTTCTTACACTTGAAGGAGGTACACCATGTTATTCATCATTTGGATCGTTGTCGGTGGCATTCTGGGCTGGCTGGCCAGCATGGTCATGAAGACCGACGCAGAGCAAGGCATGATTCTCAACATCGTAGTTGGTATCGTTGGCGCCTTCCTGGGTGGCTGGCTGCTGTCGCCGCTGTTCGGCACCGGCACCATCAACTCCGATGACTTCAGCGTGTCGTCGCTGCTGGTTTCGTTCCTGGGCGCTGTCATCCTGCTGGCGATCGTGAACCTGCTGCGTCGCGGCCGTGTTCGTTAATCAGCAATCGGGTAGCCCTAGCTAAAAACCAACGCTTCATGCGTTGGTTTTTTTACGCCCGCAGTTCCACCCGTGTTTCCATATGTCCCTACTATCACCCAAACGATTCTGGACCATCCTCGTCACGGCCGCCCTCACGCTGGTCGGCGGGGTGCTCGCGCTCAATTTCATGCCGAGCGAAACGCAGATCGAAACCCGCCTGACCCGGCAGTACGATACCAAGGACCCGCAGTTCCGCCGCTCGCTCGGGGTCCTGCTCGGTCCGCCCATCCTCGAAGGGAATAAAGTCGAGGTCCTGCTCAACGGCGACCAGATCTTCCCGGCCATGCTCGATGCGATCCGTTCGGCCCGGAAGAGCATCACCTTCGAAACCTATATCTACTGGTCCGGCTCGATCGGCAAGGAATTCACCGAAGCCCTGATCGAGCGCGCCCGCGCCGGCGTGAAAGTCCACGTGATGCTGGATTTCATGGGCAGCCTCAAACTCGACCTGGCCCAGATCGACGCCATGAAACAGGCCGGCGTGCAGGTGCAGCGCTACCACAAGCCGGTCTGGTGGAAGCTGGCGCGCCTGAACAACCGCACCCACCGCAAGCTCCTGGTGATCGACGGCAAGGTCGGCTTCACCGGCGGGGTCGGCATCGCCGACCAATGGCGCGGCAATGCCCAGGACAAGGACCACTGGCGCGACACCCATTTCCGCATCGAAGGACCGGTGGTCGGCCAGGTGCAGGCCGTGTTCAACGACAACTGGACCAAGGCCACCGGCACCGTGCTAGACGGCGCCGATTACTTCCCGGCCCTGCAGCACGTGGGCGACATGCCGGCCCAGATGTTTTCGAGCTCGCCGACCGGCGGCGCCGCATCGATGCACCTGATGTACCTGATGTCCATTACCTCGGCGCGCAAGACGATCGACCTGTCGGCCGCCTATTTCGTGCCCGACGAGCTCACCATCCGCACCCTGATCGAAGCGGCGAAACGCGGGGTGCGGGTGCGCATCCTGATGCCAGGCAAGATCATCGATTCGGACCTGGTCAAGGCCGCCTCGCGCGAGCGCTGGGGCGAACTGCTGGCTGCGGGCGTCAAGCTGGCCGAATACCAGCCCACGATGTACCACGTGAAGGCCCTGATCGTCGACAACCTGCTGGTGTCGGTCGGCTCGACCAACTTCGACAACCGCTCGTTCAGCATCAACGACGAGGCCAATCTCAACGTGCTGCACGAAGGCTTCGCGCGCGAGCAGACCGCCATCTTCGAGGATGATTGGCGGCACGCGAGCCCGGTAACCAAGGCGGAACACCGCGAGCGGCCGTGGTGGCAGCGCCTGAGCACCGGCGTGGCTTCCCTGTTCAGCGCCCAGTTGTAGGACAACTTTCCTCTAGAGAACTCTGTGTTTGTCGGTACGAAATATTGGTTGACGATGCATATAGGGATTACGGATACTCTTGGATGCTCCGCGGAGCATTGAACGTTTAACACAAGCCCCAGGGCAAGGCGCATCGTCGAAGACGAATGCAACGTAGCAATGGGGGTTGTGTTAGGCGTTCCAAGAGTTCCCATCCTCAACCAGACAGACGCGAATGAAAAAGACCCTCCTCTCGCTGGCCATCCTGACCAGCTTCGCCGCACACGCGGACGAAGGCATGTGGATGCCGCAGCAGCTGCCACAAGTAGCCAAGCAACTGAAAGCCGCCGGCCTCAAGCTGGATCCGTCCACCCTGACCAAGCTGACCGAATTCCCGATGGGCGCGATCGTGAGCCTGGGCGGCTGCTCGGCCTCGTTCGTCTCGCCGCAGGGCCTGGTCGTCACCAACCACCACTGCGTGTACAACAGCATCGCGGTCAACTCGACCCCGGAACGTGACCTGCTGGCCAACGGCTTCCTGGCCAAGACCCTGGGCGAAGAGCTGCCGGCCGCACCGGGCAGCCGCGTCTACGTGACCGAGGAAGTGGCCAACGTCACCAACCAGATCATCACCCCGGACGTCGCCAAGCTGACCGGCAAGGCACGCATCGACGCCATCGAGAAGAACCAGAAGAAGCTGGTGGCCGAGTGCGAAAAGGATGCAGGCTACCGCTGCACCGTGGCCAGCTTCTACGGCGGCCTGGAGTTCTACCGCCTGAAGCAGCTCGAGATCCGTGACGTGCGCCTGGTGCACGCACCGCCGGCCGGCGTCGGCAAGTTCGGCGGCGACACCGACAACTGGATGTGGCCGCGCCACACCGGCGACTACGGCTTCTACCGCGCCTACGTGAGCAAGGACGGCAAGGCCGCCGAGTTCTCGCAGGACAACGTGCCGTACAAGCCGAAGCACGTGCTGAAGATCGCCGACCCGAGCGCCAGCGCCAAGGAAGGCGACTTCGTGATGGTGCTGGGCTACCCGGGCCGCACCAACCGCCACCGCCTGCCGTCGGAAGTCGAATCGACCTTTACCTGGAACTACCCGGCCTTCGTGCAGGCATCGGGCGAGACCCTGGCGATCATCGAGCGCGAGACCAAGAACGACCCGGCCGCCAAGCTCAAGTACGCCGGCCAGATCGCGGGCGTCAACAACTACTACAAGAACCGCAAGGGCATGCTGACCTCGTACGCGAACAGCGACTTCCTGCAGCGTAAGACGGCCGAGCACAACGCCCTGAAGGCCTGGGTCAACGCCACCCCGGCGCGCAAGGCGCAGTACGCCGCCGACATCGAGCAGGCCGAGAAGCTGATCGCCGAGCGCGACGCCAATGCCAAGAAGGGCTTCTACCTGTCGTACGCCCAGCCGAAGTTCCTGTCCTCGGCACGTTCGCTGTACCGCCTGGCCAACGAGCGCAGCAAGCCGGACGCCGAGCGCAAGACCGGCTTCCAGGAACGCGACCTGGCGCGCTGGAACTCGGTCATCGCCGGCCAGGACCGCACCTACGACGAAAAGGTCGACAAGGCGCTGGTGCTGAACTTCCTGACCAAGTACAACGCGCAGCCGGCCGCCGAGCATGACGCCGCTTTTGACGCCGCCCTCGGCATCAAGCCGGGCATGACCGACGCCGAGCTGAAGGCCGCGCTGGACCGCATCTACGCCGGCTCCAAGCTGGCAAACAAGGAAGAGCGCACCGCATGGCTGAAGAAATCGCCGGCCGAATTCCAGGCCTCCAACGACAGCTTCATCAAGGCCGCCGTCGCGATGTACGACGCGTCGATGCGCGATGAAGCCAAGGAAGAGGAAATGGCGGGCAAGATCCAGCAAGCCTACGGCAACTACATGCGCGCCAAGATCGCCTACATGAACAGCAAGGGCCAGGCCGTCTACCCGGACGCCAACGGCACCCTGCGCGTCACCTTCGGCAAGGTGATGGGCCGTGACGTCGGCGCCGACGGCACCGGTTCCTGGACCGCGTTCACGACCCCGAAGGGCATCGTGGCCAAGCACACCGGCGAAGGCGAGTTCAACGCGCCGGAAGCCCAGCTGGCGGCGATCCAGTCCAAGGACTTCGGCAAGTACGTCGATCCGAAGCTGAAGACCGTGCCGGTCAACTTCCTGGCGACGCTGGACATCACCGGCGGCAACTCGGGTTCGGCCGCGCTGAACTCGAAGGGCGAGCTGATCGGCCTGGCCTTCGACGGCACCCTGGATTCGATCATCTCGGACTGGGACTTCAACAAGGCCATGACCCGCTCGATCCAGGTCGACAGCCGCTACATGCTGTGGAACATGAAGCATGTGGACAAGGCCGACAACCTGCTGAAGGAAATGGGCGTGCAATAAGCCTGCTGGCGCCCGTGGGCGCCGCATGAAGAAGCCACGCGGTCGCAAGGCCGCGTGGCTTTTTTCATTGGCGCTGTCAGCGTTAGCTATGGATGACTCCGAACGCGAGACGCAGCAATTGCTCCACCGTCGTGATCCGTCCAGCGTCGAGCGCCCGGCGCCAGCCCAGGTAGTTCGGCAGGTAGCGCGAAGCGACGCCGCGGAAGCGGCTCAACCATTGCCGGAAGCGCTGGTGATAGGCGTTCACATTCTGCACATGGATGGCGCCGGCAACGCCGCTGCGTACCCGCACGCCGGCACGCAGGTTCACCGCCTGGTGCGCAAT
>NZ_ATYR01000016.1 GCF_000427785.1 Massilia alkalitolerans DSM 17462 | reverse complement strand
CGGTGCACGCCGAGCCGGTCTGCCGTCTTGCGCACCGACTGGCCCTCGAGCATGCCGTCCAGGTAATCCAGCCATTTGGCGCGGTGGCGCAGCCGGGCCAGCGGCGTACCCGTCAAGGCGCTGAAAGTCTTGCCGCAGGCGCAGCAGCGATAGCGCTGTACCCCGCGGACGTGCCCGTGGCGATGCAGCCGCAGACCCTGACAGGCCGGACATGAAGACGGGCTCCTGGCCTCCTCGATCGTCGCACAGACACGGTCCAGTCCAACTGCCGGGCGCAAAAGCGCGAGCAATTGTTCGCGCTGGCGCCTGGTCAGCTGCGCGACACGTGCCAGCCAGGGTTTGAAGCTTGCTGCCTGCATTGCCACCTCCACTGTCGATCGGACAGTGGTTTGACATCGGCCCAGCTCAACAGTTCAAGATCTCCAACACGTAGTGGTGACAGCGCCAATAAAAAGGCCGCGCTGGGCGCGGCCTCCTGTGTCTACACTGGCTCAGCCTCCACAACTCGAGGTATTCCACTTCCATTCCTGCGTAAACGGATCGAATTCGCGAGGAGCTTCCCAACGCTCGGTTCGCCCATCTGGAAAGCTGCGCACACAGCTTCCATTGACGCAGCGGTTAGTGCAACTCAACACCGTCTTTTGAATCTTGGCCGACTGCCGTTGTCGACTCGCAATGAGTGCCTTTTCCTTTTCCATGACGGTCTGCGCCGCGATCCGGACAAAGCTAGCGGGCTCGTCAGTCGGTCCAAGGTTTTCCGTCACCCGCTCGATTCTGCAAGATTCCCCTTGGCCGGCCGCCATCCGGCAAGCGCGCAGGGCATCGGCTTCTGCCAGTTGGCGGTCACGCACGACGCCGGCGCCAACGTGTTTGCCGGACCTGGCGATGGCGTGCGTCCATTTGCCCCAAGCCGCATCGAGCTTGCAGCTTGCATCGGGCCGACCCTTGATTCCGGCTTCGCATCGGGCCAATGCTTCTTCGCGGGCAGCTGCTTCGGTCAAGTGACGGTGTGCAAAATGCTCGAAGACCATGGCGCCGTTGGAATCAACGGCAGTGGCCCAGGCGACCCACGTGCCGCCACGCTCCCAGAACAGAGCGTCGAACTTGCAGCCCTGGTAGAGCTTGCGGCATTCCGCGAGTACGGCATCGCGTGCCGCACCAGGGTCCTTGCGAATCGCAAACGCGGCTCCGGCAGGGGCATCGGCAAAGGCAATCGCTCCAGCATTATTGGTCGCGCCCATGATCTTGCAGTTGTTTCCCCTGGCTCGGCATCCCTGTAGCGCTTTGACTTTGGCGCGCTCGAGATCGTTCTCGTTGAACGCGATAAAGTTTTTGCCGTTGTCGGCAAAGGCAACGGCCGCAGCCGCATGAGCGGACCAGCTGGAACATGCCAACAGCAGGCCGGCAAAGGTAAAAGCGAGAGTTCGAAAAGGCTTCATGTCAGTTCTTCCAAAGTCGCCCGGCATGGGCTTCCAGGACATGATTCCCGATGGCGTTCTGCCTTTCCAGAGAGCACGCGATGGACACGGCCATTTCTGGAATGGACACGCCGTTTGGTGGAATGCGCCTTGCAGCTACATTTGCCGGAATGCGGCCTGGCCCTGGTAGCCTGCACTCACCGCGAGTACTTCCGGGCGCCCTTTGAGCCGCACCTCCATCTGGCCATCGCGGCGGATGATGGCCTCGATCCTGCGGCGGTTGACGATCGCGCCGCGGCTGACCTGGATGAAGGCATCCGGGTCGAGCTGCAGCATCAGGTCCTTGACGGGAACCCGGATCAGCGCCTCGACCTGCGCCGTCACGACCTTGGTGTACTTGGCATCGGACTGGAAGAAGACGACCTCGTCCGTCGTGATCACGCGGATCATGTTACCGACCGAAGCCTGGATCCAGGCGAGGTAGCATACCGGCTCCGCCGGCGCGGGCGCGGCCGCCGGCGCCGTCTCCTGGCGGGCAGTGCGGGCGCGCAGCCGGTCGATGGTCTCCAGCAGCCGCCCGCGGTTGAGCGGCTTGACCAGGTAGTCGGCCGCGCCGACATCGAAGGCGTCCAGCGCATGCTGGCCGTAGGCAGTAAGAAACACCACGGCGGTTCCGGGCGGGCGCATCCTTGCAACCTCGAGGCCGCTCGCCTTGGGCATGTTGATGTCGAGGAAGGCCACGTCCGGTGCATGCTGCCTGAGTGCGGCCAGGGTCGCCGCACCGTCCGTGGTTTCAGCCACGATCCGCAGTTCGGGCCAGAGGTCGGCCAGCGCCTCCTTCAGTTCGGCCATGAGCAGCGGTTCGTCTTCCGCCAGCAATGCGGTGGGCATCAGTCTTTCCTTTCTTTGAGTGGCAGCACGATGGTCGCGGTGAATCCGGCATCCGGCTCCGCGCCGACTTCGAGCCAGGCCGCGCTGCCGAACATCCCTTCCAGGCGCTGCCGGATGTTCGACAGGCCCACGCCTGTCCCACCGACGCTCGACAGGCCCTTGCCGTTGTCGGCAACGCGCAGGCGCAAGCGGCCGTCCGCGGCGCTGGCCGACAGCACGATCTCGCCGTGCTCGCAGCCGCCGATACCGTGTTTGATGGCGTTCTCCACCAGCGAAATCAGCATCGCCGGCGGGAAGGCATGGTCCTTCAGGGCATCCGGCAACACGAAGCGGTAGGAGAGCCGTTCGCCCATGCGAATCTGCATGATGGCAAGATAGTGCAGGGCCAGGTCCATCTCGCGCACCACGGTCGAGTCTTCGGCGCGCAGCTCGTCCATGGCGCTGCGCAGGTAGGCGATCAGGTGGTCGAGCATATCCTCCCCCGCGGTCACGCTGCTGCGGTAGAGATGGCGCACATTGGCAAGGGTATTGAACAGAAAATGCGGTTCGATCTGGGCCTGCAGGATGCGCAATTGGTTTTCGACGGCCTGATTGCGCAGCGCGTCGCGCTGGCGCTCGGCCGATATCTTGGCCAGCCCGTCGCGCAAGGGCACCAGCAGGTGGGTCTCGATGTACTGCATCTGCGCCAGCGCGTCGAGCGGTGTCGCGAACAGCTCGACCCGATGCCAGCCGGCGCGCAGGACCGAACGCGCCACTACCCGCTGGCCGCCGTCCTGGTCGGCACGCAGGGTAATGAGGAGTTTCATCGGGCAATTGGTCCAGACCAGTTCATATTCCGGGCTGCCGCCGGCATCGCTGACGCGCAGGCGCGGATGCGGGGTGTACCAGAGCCGTCCCAGTCCAGGCATGCTCCTGTTGGTCAGGCGCTCGACCAGGGAAGAAAGGGAATGGCGCAGGTCCGCGGTATCGGCGGTAACGCCAAGCTCCCGCTGGACCAGGCTGCCGTCCGCGGCGGCCAGCACGGCGCCGGGTGTGCCGCTCAGCGCGTGCAGCCTCCAGGCACCGATCAGCATGGTCAGCGCCGGCAGCATCAGCACGAACATGGCCGCGGCGATCCAGTTGCTTTCCTCGAAGAAGTAGGCCAGCAGTTCGCTTTGCGCCTGATGGTCGCCCAGCAGGCCCATCAGGAAGAACGTGCCGCCTGCAACTGCCGCCATGGTCAGCGCAAGCAGGAGCAACTCGACCAGCGCCTGCAATTGCAGGGCCAGGGCATAACGGACCAGCATGCGCGCTGCGGCCCGTGTGCGGACCAGCTGGGCCGCGAATCCGAGATAGATGAACTGTACGGCCAGCAAGGCCAGGAAGCCGGCGGAGCCACCATAGGCCACATGCCAGGTGTGCGGAGTCGCGCCGAACAGCAGGGCAATCCCGGCAACGACGGTTCCGGAAAGGGCGGCCACGACGAGTCCGGTCAGGACCAGGATACTGAGCAGGCTTGTTTTTGCTTGGGTGGCGAAGGTAGTCATCGAATTTCCGAAAAGTGGCAGAGCGCCATCTTTACGAGGTGCAGCATTATGCACCAGCCCTCGTGCGACGAACACGGCCGTTCTCGGAATGGATACGGCTAACCGTGGGATTCAGCGCCAGAGCCCTTGAACGGGACACCCCACTGAGGCAGCTCGTGGTGAAGCCGGCCAGGTTGTCGACGTCGATGGCGCTGTGAGGCAGCGCTGATATTTACAACACGTCGGTTTCGATGACGATGGCGCGAAAGTCGTTGACGTTGGTGCGGGTAGGGCCGGTGACGATCAATTGGCCGAGGGCGGAGAAGAAGCCGTAGCCGTCGTTGTCCGCCAGGTGCGCGCGCGCGTCGCGTCCCTGGGCGCGCGCCCGCGCCAGCGTACCGGGCGCGAGCCAGGCGCCGGCATTGTCTTCGGTGCCGTCGATGCCGTCGGTGTCGGCGGCGAGCGCATGCACGCCCGGCAGGCTGTCGAGGGCGACGCCGAGCGCCAGCAGGAATTCGGCATTGCGCCCGCCCCTGCCCTGGCCGCGCACGGTGACGCTGGTTTCGCCGCCCGAGAGAATCACGCAGGGCGCACCCAGCGGCTGGCCATGCTGCACGACCTGGCGCGCAATACTGGCATGCACCAGCGCCACCTCGCGCGCCTCGCCTTCCATGCTCGACGACAGGATCAGCGGCGCATAGCCGGCCGCGCGCGCGGCGCTTGCCGCGGCATCGAGCGACTGCTGGGCGGTGACGATGACGTGGGTGGCATTGCGCGCCAGGCGCGGATCGCCCGGCAGCGGCGCCGCCAGCTGCGCGTCCATCAGCACCGTGCGCACGGCGCCTGATACAGGAATCCGGTACTTCTCCAGAATGGCGAGCGCGTCCAGGCCGGTGCTGCCGTCGGGCACGGTGGGGCCCGAGGCCACCACGGCCGGATCGTCACCCGGCACGTCCGATACCACCAGGGTCACCACACGCGCCGGATGGCAGGCCAGCGCCAGCCGTCCGCCCTTGATGGCGGACAGGTGCCGGCGCACGCGGTTCATCTCGCCGATCGGCGCGCCACAGCGCAGCAGCTCCCGGTTCAGCGCGCGCTTTTCCTCGAACGTGATGCCGGGCGCGGGCAGCGACATCAGTGCGGAGCCGCCGCCGGACACCAGGCACAGCACCAGGTCATCCGGCCCCAACCCGGCGGCGGCTTCCAGCATGCGGCGGGCCGCGTCCTCGCTGGCCGCGTCCGGCACCGGGTGGCCGGCTTCGATGACCTCGATGTGGCGGGTCGGCGCGCCGTGGCCGTAGCGCGTGACCACCAGTCCCTCGAGCGGCCCCTGCCAGTGGCGCTCGACCGCCTCGGCCATGCGCGCGGCCGCCTTGCCGGCCCCGAGCACCAGGGTGCGCCCCTTGGGCGGCAGCGGCAGGTGCGGCCCGACCAGATGGTAGGGATCGGCGGCGGCCATGGCGGCGTCGAACAGGTGCTGCAACAAGGGGTGGGCGGTGGGCATGGCGGTTCTCATCGGAGCGAAGCACGATATTTACACAAAAGCACCGGGATCGTGAAAACGGCGCCCATCCTCCAAGCGTTGTCGATTTTTTTCGAAAACCCTTGCACACCTTGAATTCCAGCCTCTATAATTCGGGCCTCTTCGGACGCAATGACAAGCGTCAGACAGAAACCTCTGAATAGAGAAGCCGGGCGCTTAGCTCAGTTGGTAGAGCGGATCCCTTACAAGGATTAGGTCGGGAGTTCGAGCCTCTCAGCGCCCACCAAGCACATTCAGCAGGTTGATCGAAGTACTGATCAGAGTAAACGGAGCGGTAGTTCAGTTGGTTAGAATACCGGCCTGTCACGCCGGGGGTCGCGGGTTCGAGCCCCGTCCGCTCCGCCAGTATCAAGAGAAAAGGTCTGATTCGTCGGACCTTTTCTTTTTCAAAGTGACGAAGAAGAATAAAACGGAGCGGTAGTTCAGTTGGTTAGAATACCGGCCTGTCACGCCGGGGGTCGCGGGTTCGAGCCCCGTCCGCTCCGCCAGCTTAAGAGGAAGGGTCCGAGAAGTCGGACCCTTTTTTCGTTCAGCGGTCAGAGTGTCTGTCCCTGCGGACAGACACGGGCCGTGGGCTCGAAGGGATTCGCTTGCAAGCGAATCCGCGGCCCGCGGCACGTGGGCGAGCCCCGTCCGCTTTGAACGTCTCAAATAAAAATGGTCCGCCAACGCGGACCATTTTTATTTGCACTTCAGTCTTTTCAAGCCCTCCGCTGCTGCGGCCTCCCCGCTTCGACCCGATCCCTTCCCCCGCTCTTCGCCGCATACAGCGCATGGTCCGCCCGTGCCAGCGCCATCCCCAGCGTCTCGTTCGGATCGAGCACGACAACGCCGATACTCACCGTCATCGTATAGTTGCTGCCGCTGGTGATCATGACCGCCTCGCGCACGGCCTGGCGCAGGCGTTCGGCGGCGGCCAGCGCACCGGCCAGTTCGGTGCCCGGCAGTACCATCGCGAACTCCTCGCCACCGAGGCGACCGATGGTCTCGTGCGCACGCAGGGTCGCGCGCGCGGTGCAGGCGAACACCTTCAAGGCCTCGTCGCCGGTGGCATGGCCGAAACGGTCGTTGATCTGCTTGAAATGGTCGATATCCATCATCGCCAGCGCCAGCGGCTGGCGCTGGCGCAGCGCAGCCTGGCGTGCGTTCTCGGCGCGCTCGAGGAAGGCGTGGCGGTTCGGCAGGCCGGTGAGGCTGTCGGTCGTGGCCAGGCGCGCCATCTCGGCATCGTCCTTTTCCTTGCACAACAGCAGAAAGCCGAAGCCGTTCACGATCATCAGGAGATAACCGGCCAGGTAAGCCGACTCCTGCGCGGCACGCTGGCCCAGCAGGGCATCGCTGCCCAGGCTGTTGGCGGCCCACAGGGCGACCGAGACCGCAAACAGCGCGTCATTGATACCGATAATCCGCTGCAGCAGCGAGGCGCGGCGCCGCGGACGCAGCAGGATCCAGGCCATCGCCGCCGAGAACAGCGCGAGGACACCGGCGACCAACGCGGTGAGATAGGGTACGGGTGCGCCGACGCTGCCGGCCGCCAGCACGATGGCCAGGGCCAGCGCCGACATCGGCAGCAACACGCGCTGCCAGCGCTCGAGCCCGAAGAAGATGCAGTAGGCGGCCACTTCCAGCGAGATCGCGAGGACCCAGCCGGCGCCCTCGATGCCATTGAGCATGGGCACGTCGAAATAGACCCGGCACCAGCCCAGCAGCTGGCACATGCCCATGCCAAAGCGCGCCCACATCCACAGGCGCAATCCCGGACTGGGCGCGGCGCCATGCGTATAGCCCGCCATGAGAACGGCGAACGCGATGTTGCCGAGGCCTAGCGCCAGCAGGAAGGAATGAATATCGAGCACCGCTGATCCCATGGGTGAGCCATTAACTTCACCACAATCATGTTCATTTATTAATATATGTTTCCTTAAAGAACTATATTACACGCTTTCCCAACCATGGGTCCGCACAATTGAATAGACATGTGTAGAGCGCAACACTTTCAGTTGGGACATATGCGGGTCACAGCTTTTTTGATGCGCAGCAGCACCCGATAGCGGATAATCATCCGACAACATACCAACGCACCATGCTGGAGCAATCGTGATTTTCGGTTTCCTCAAGTCGCCCAAGATGTCGCCGCGCCTGCATCGCCTGAAGAACCTGGCGCTGTTCTCGGCATTGACGCCGCTGGAACTGGAAATCGTCGACGGCCTGTTGCACGAGCGCCGCTACCTCACCGACGAGATCGTTTTCGACGAGGGCGAGGAAGGCCAGGCGCTGTACCTGATCATGAGCGGCCGGGTCCTCATCAGCAAGCTGCACGAAGGCAGCAACCAGGTGGTGGCCGAGCTCGGGCCGGGCAGCTTCTTCGGTGACCTGGCCCTGCTCGACAACTCCCCGCGCAATGCCCAGGCACGCGCCGTCGAGCCCTGCGAGATGGCGGTGTTCTTCCGCGCCGACTTTCTTGGGCTGCTGGAGACCGATGCCGTGATCGGCTACAAGATCTCGCTGGCGCTGGCACGCCACATCGGCCTGCGCCTGCGCGAATGGATGGGCACCGGCCGTCCCCAGCTGGAAGCCCTATGAACCGCAGCGAGCGCGCCGGGCCGTTCGTGTGGACCGGGATCATCGCCGCCACCTGCGTACTGCTGCTGGTGGTGCAGCAGATGCTGTGGCTGGCCCTGCCCTTCCTGTTCGGCGGAGTGCTGCACTACATCCTGGTCGGGCCGATGCAGCGCCTGGTGCGCGGCGGCTACGGCCGCAATGCCGCGGCGATGCTGGTCTGCCTGGGCTTCTTCGCCGCCCTAGCGCTGGCCCTGACCGCGGCTTTCTCGTGGAGCCGCGGGCCGGAAGAAGAGTCGTGGGAACAGACGGTCGGCCTCTACCTCGACGGCGGCATCGCCTTCGTGCACAACACCATGACCCTGCTCGAGAAGCGCTTCCCGCTGCTGGCCGAGATGCGCCTGACCTCGACCGTGAACGGCATCTTCCGCGCCCATACCGACAACTTCGCCGAAAAGCACCTGGGCGAGATCCTGGTCGCGCTCGCGACCTGGGTGCCCTCGCTGCTGCTGGCGCCCTTCCTCGCCTTCTTCTTCCTGCGCGATGGCCTGCGCTTCAAGAAATTCCTGGCGCGCGCGGTGCCGAACGCCTATTTCGAGCGCGCGCTCTACCTGCTGCACGAAGTCGACCAGACCGCGCGCCGCTATTTCGAGGGCCTGCTCAAGCTGACCGTGCTCGACACGGCGGTGCTGGCGCTGGGCCTGTGGACGATCGGCGTGTCCTCGCCGCTGCTGCTGGGCCTGTTCTGCGCGGTGCTGGCCTGGGTGCCTTTCGTGGGCTCGGTGGTCGGCTGCGTACTGGTGGTGATCGTCGCCTCGACCGATGCGCCCAGCAATCCCTTCATCGCCTACGGCGCCATCGGCGTGTTCGTGCTGGTGCGCCTGCTGGACGACTTCGTGTTCATGCCGCTGACCCTCGGGCGCAGCATCCGCGTCCATCCCCTGGTGACGGTCTTGATGATCTTCATCGGCGGCGCGCTGGCCGGCGTGGTGGGACTGATGCTGGTGCTGCCGCTACTGGGCGTGGTGATGGTGGTGGGCGAGACGCTGGGACGCCTCGTCACCAATCCGCGCCTGCGCGCCCGGCACCGCTATGCGCGCACCCTGCGCACGCGCCAGGCCAGCATCGACCTGGATGTCGCCCATGAGCGGCGCGCACGCACGGTGCCAGGGATAGAGAGCTAGTGCATCCGGATCTCGCCCCGGAACGCTGAGCCCGACCTGTTCGATCCCGCGTTGTCGTAATCGACGACCACGGCGCCGCTGGCGGGATCGGTATGCCAGATCTTCAGCCCGACCCGTCCCGTCGCGCCGGTAGCGCCTGCCGCCGTGTTCAGGCTGAAGCGATAGCCGCTGCGGCCGTTGAGGCTGCCGCTGCCCTCGAAGCCGCGTGCCCCGGACTGCTTCACCATGCGGATGTCCTCGCTGCTGAACTGCAGTCCGGTGCCGTTGAGGCTCAGGCGCGGCGCCGCCTTGCCGCCGGACGGGAACAGGAAGCTGAGGTCCACCCGGTCGACCCTGCTGCCGGCCGCCTTGTGGGCGCCGCGCGGGGACATGAACCAGCCGCTGGCGGCCGTCACGCCGGGCGCCGCTTCGTAGGCCACGACGGTACGGCTGACGGCCGCGCCCTGGCCGCTGCGGTCGGCGACTTTCGCCTGCAGCGTGTAGACGCCGGGCGCCGCGTAGGCGTGCTGGGCACTGGCGGCGCCGCTGCCCTCGCGCATGCGCATGCTGCCCTGCTGGTCGCCGCTGCCGTCGCCCCAGTTCCACAGGACATTATGACTGGCGGCCTTATCCTCGCTCGCGGTGCTCACCGAGGATGCGAACGGGCGGCCTACCGGCACCAGGCCGTTGGCCACGACCGGGCCGACCGACTGCGTGCGGGTCGGGCAGCTGTCGGGCACTAGCAGCACCAGACCGGCATTCGATTCGGCCAGGATGTAGCCATCGTCCGAGATCGTGGCGGCGTCTCTCAGCACCAGCCCGGCCGGCGCATTACGCAGGCGCGTGTTCAGGTCGATCACGCCGCCCTTCGGCGTCCAGAGCACGGCGTGGAAATCCAGGTCGCCGGCGGTGAATGATCCGCCCACTACCTCCCGTTTGTTGTTGCCGCCGGAGGAAAGCGCGTCGCTGCCGCCCAAGGTGCCGAGAATGCGCATGCCGCCTTCACGGGTCCAGGAGAACGCGCGCCTGCCATCGTCCCGCAGCAGGAAACCGAATACGTGTCCGTTCGGCGTAACCCCCTGCACGAACGCATCGTCGCGGCCGGAAGGGCCGATATCCCGCATGCCGCTACGACGCGTCCAGGCAAAGGCATGGGTAGCAACATTGCCGCGCAGCGCCGCTTGGCCCGCTATCAGGCCATCTTCGGAGATGCCCCACGCAACCGAGCTCGTGCCGCCAAGAGTGCCGAGATCCTGCAAGCCCTTCTGGCGTGTCCATCTGAAGGCATGATAGTTGCTGTTGTCGTTCTGGCCAGATGCGCCTGCAACCTCGCCGGCATCGTTGATCGCAATGGCAGTGCTGAAGCTATCGGAACGCGAATCGAGCAGGCCGAGATCGCGCATGCCCTCGCGCGGATTCCAGATGAATGCGTGGGACCTGCCGTCGGGAGCATCCGCGTGTCCGACCACCTGACCCAGGTTATTCATTGCACGTGCGACGGAGCTACCGTCCCTGCCGAGAGTGCCGAGATCGCGCATGCCGCCTGCCCTGCTCCAGATAAAGGCATGATAGATCTCGCCGGGATTTTCTGGCGTGCCCACGTCGCGGATGAAGCCGGTGCCGGCGATCTGTCCGGCATCGTTGAGGTCGCTGACGCCAGTGGTCCGGCCATTGAGCGAGCCGATGTCCACCAAGCTGCGGCCGTCATAGAACCAGCCACGGGTCACGAATCCGGTGACGGTCGAGAACGCAAGCTGGTTGCGCGCATTGAAGGCCCAGCCCCCGGTCAGACTCTCGCCGGCCGGGCGCAGGTTGATCACGCGATACATGGTCGGCGAGTACCCCTTGGCGAGTGCCTGCTCATCCGCCGGCGGCGTTTGCCAGGCAGTGGCCACACCCGTGATGAGCATGCTGCCGAGCAGGCATGCGGACAGCCGGAGCAGGCCTGGCAGCGCCCGGCCTGGGTCGTTTATGCGGTTCACTTTGTGCTCCCGGAAAGAAGTGATCGTGCAGGTCTGCGGCTTGTGCCGGCGACCCTCCACGATCGATTCTGACGTCCGGTTCCAGCGCTATCCTGTGCGCGCACAAAGCCCCATCAGCTTGTTTTTCAGCCAGATTCCTCAGTAAAAAGGCGAAAAAAAACCGGAGACCAGCTCCGGTTCTTGTGTCGGCAACGCTGCCTTATTTACGCCCTGCCTTCGGCTTGGACTTGATCGTATCGAGGATCGAAGGCCTTGCCTTGGACGACGCGGCCACGACCGCGGCCGGCGCACGTTCGACGCGCACCTGCACCTTGTCGCGTCCGGCACCACGGGCGGTGCCCGGTCCACGCTTGCCGACCTCACGCTCGCCCACCGGCGTACCGCCCGGCACCATGCGCTTGCGGTCCCAGTCCGGCGCCGGCTCGGCGCCTGGCGGCGGCACCAGGTGGCGCTCGCCCGTGCCGATCAGGTCGCCACGTCCCATGCGTTTCAGGCCCTCGCGCAGGACCGGCCAGTTCTCCGGATCGTAGTAGCGCAGGAAGGCCTTGTGCAGCTTGCGGGTCTTGCCGCTCTTGGCGGTTTCGACGACTTCCGAATCTTCCGTCACCTTCGCCAGCGGGTTCTTGCCGGAGTGGTACATGGTGGTGGCCATCGCCATCGGCGTCGGCGTGAAGGTCTGCACCTGGTCGAGCCTGAAGTTGTTCTTCTTCAGCCACAGGGCCAGGTTCAGCATGTCCTCGTCGGTCGAGCCCGGGTGGGCCGCGATGAAGTACGGAATCAGGTATTGCTTCTTGCCGGCCTCGATCGAGTACTTGTCGAACAGGCGCTTGAACTCGTCGTAGGCGCCGATGCCCGGCTTCATCATCTTCGACAGCGTGCCCTGCTCGGTGTGCTCGGGCGCGATCTTCAGCAGGCCGCCCACGTGGTGGGTGACCAGTTCCTTGACGTACTCGGGCGAGCGCACGGCCAGGTCGTAGCGCAGGCCGGAACCGATCAGGATCTTCTTGATCCCGGGAATGGCGCGCGCCTTGCGGTACAGCGAGATCAGCTTGCTGTGGTCGGTGCCGAGGTTGCTGCAAATCGTCGGGTAGACGCACGACAGGCGGCGGCAGGATTCCTCGATTTTCTTGTCCTTGCAGGCCAGGCGGTACATGTTGGCGGTCGGACCGCCCAGGTCGGTGATGGTGCCGGCAAAATTCTTGGTGGTGTCGCGGATCAGCTCGATCTCGCGCAGGATCGAGGGTTCCGAGCGGCTCTGGATGATGCGGCCTTCGTGCTCGGTGATCGAGCAGAAGGTGCAGCCGCCGAAGCAGCCGCGCATGATGTTCACCGAATAGCGGATCATTTCCCAGGCCGGGATGTGGGCCTTGCCATAGCTCGGGTGCGGCGCGCGCGCGTACGGCAGGTCGTAGACGTTGTCCATCTCGTCCATGGCCAGCGGCAGCGGCGGGGCGTTCAGCCAGACGTCGCGGTCGCCGTGCTGCTGCACCAGCGCGCGCGCATTGCCCGGGTTCGACTCGAGGTGGAACACGCGCGAGGCGTGCGCGTACATCACCGGGTCTTCGCTGACGGTCTCGAAACTCGGCAGGCGCACGACAGTCTTGCGCGCCTTTTCACGGGCGGCGGCCTGGCGCTCTTCGCGCGTCATGATCACCACTGGCTTCACCACTGGTTCCGGCTGCGCGTTTTCGGTGGCGCAGGCTTTCGTATCTTCCTGCGCCATCGCGTAGGGGTTCGGATGCGCGTCGACGCGGCCCGGGACGTCGACGCGGGTCGAGTTGTGCACGCTCCACTCTTCGTCCGGCAGCCAGCCGTGCGGCACCAGGAAGGCGGTGCCGCGCAGGTCGCGGATGTTCTTGATGTTCTCGCCCGCGGCGATGCGGCGGGTGACGTCCACCAGCGCGCGTTCGGCATTGCCGAAGATGAGCAGGTCGGCCTTCGACTCGAACAGCACCGAGCGGCGCACCTTGTCCGACCAGTAGTCGTAGTGGGCGATGCGGCGCAGCGAGGCCTCGATGCTGCCGGCGATCACCGGCACGCCCGGGAAGGCTTCGCGGGCGCGCTGGCAGTACACCGTGACGGCGCGGTCAGGACGCTTGTTCGGCTCGGCGTTCGGGGTATAGGCGTCGTCGGAACGGATCTTGCGGTCGGCCGTATAGCGGTTGACCATCGAGTCCATGTTGCCGGCGGTAATGCCCCAGTAGAGGTTCGGCTTGCCGAGCGCGCGGAAGGGCTCGACCGAGGTCCAGTCCGGCTGGCTGATGATGCCGACGCGATAGCCCTGCGCTTCCAGCAGGCGGCCGACCAGCGCCATCCCGAAGCTCGGGTGGTCGATGTAGGCGTCTCCGGTGACCAGGATGATGTCGCACGAATCCCACCCGAGCTTGTCCATTTCGGCACGGGACATCGGGAGGAAAGGCGCGACGGGAGCGCGGCTGGAGCGCTTCGGGACGCTCGCGAAAAGGTTCACTGGGGAGTTCATTGGCCGGTATTGTACCGGAAAACCATTTTTGGGTCTCCCTTGATACCCAAAAATGGCTTACTTATCAATGAGTTGCAGCACGGCAGTAGGCTCAGATACCCATGTTGGACAACATATTGCCGAGCTGGCGCAGGCCGGCCGAGAAGGTCGGGTGGTTCGCATCGAAGCGGGCGGCCAGTTCCTGGGTACGGGAAGACAGGCCGTAGGTGTTCTCGTCGAGCTCGTTCTCGGCGTGGCGCGCCAGGGCGCGGTCGATGTCGCCGTCGAGCTGGCGCAACAGGGTTTCCAGCTCGGGATCGACGTTATCGGTTTCCTGCAGGTGGCGGTGCAAGGCTTTCAGGTGCGCCTTCAGGTTCGCATCGCGTTCGTGTTCGTTCTCGTTCAGCATTGTCGCTCTCGCTAGTTGGTGAAGCGGGTCTCGAGGTACAGCGCCTCGACCTGCTCGCGCGCCCATGGGGTGCGACGCAAAAACTTCAGGCTCGACTTGATGCTCGGGTCTTTCTGGAAACAATTAATGTCGATCCGGCGGCCGAGTCCCTCCCAGCCGTAGTGCTCGACGAGGCGGGTTAACAGGGATTCTAAAGTAATACCGTGGAGGGATTGAACACTCATCGCTTGGGGATTTGCTGTTGAAGGGAATTGCGGGAGTGTATACAAGCGCCGGCCGCATTGCACGGCCGGCGCCAAATGGGCTTTAGTGCGTCTAACAAAACCCCGAGGGCAAGGCGCATTGCCGAAGACAGTACGCTAGTACGGCGAGGCGATGCAACGCAGCCATCGGGGGAATTGTTAGGCGCTCTTATTCGCCCGTCAGGCCGCGGCGCTCCAGCAGCGGACGCACCTGCGCGTCACGGCCGCTGAAGTTGCGGTACATCTGCATCGCATCGATGGTGCCGCCACGCGACAGCAGGGTCTTGCGGAAGTGGTCGCCGTTCTTGCGGGTCAGGCCGCCGTTTTCCTTGAACCAGTTGACGGTATCCGCGTCCAGCTTCTCGGCCCACAGGTAGCCGTAGTAGCCGGCCGAGTAGCCGCCCGAGAAGGTGTGCGAGAAGTAGGTGGTGCGGTAGCGCGGCGGCACCAGCGCGAAGTCCACGCCCGCTTTCTTGAGCGCGTCAGCCTCGAAGGCCAACACGTCAGTCGGGATCTGGTTCGGCGACAGCTGGTGCCAGGCCTGGTCCAGCAGCGCCGCGGCCAGGTACTCGGTGGTGCGGAAGCCTTCGTTGAACTGCTGCGAAGCCTGCACCTTGTCCAGCAGTTCCTTCGGCATCGGCGCGCCGGTCTGGTAGTGCTTGGCGTAGTTCGCCAGCACTTCCGGCCAGGTCATCCACATCTCGTTCACCTGCGAGGGGAACTCGACATAGTCGCGCGGCACGCGCGAGCCCGAGAAGCGCGGGTACTTCACGTCCGAGAACATGCCATGCAGGGCGTGGCCGAACTCGTGGAAGGTGGTGCGCACTTCGTCGTAGGTCAGCAGGGTCGGTTCGCCCGCGGCCGGCTTGGCGATGTTCAGGTTGTTCGCGATGACCGGCTTGGTGCCCATCAGCTTGCTTTGCGGGACCCAGGCATTGGCCCAGGCGCCGCCGCGCTTGTTCGGGCGCGCGTAGGGATCGAAGGTGAAGATCGCCAGCTGCTTGCCGTCGTGGTCGAACACGTCGAACACGCGCACGTCCTCGTTGTAGGCCGGCAGGTCCTTGCGCTCCTTGAACGTGATGCCGAATTCCTTGGTAGCGGCGAAGAACACGCCATCCACCAGCACGCGGTTCAGTTCGAAATAGGGTTTCAACTGGTTGCCGTCGAAGGCGTACTTGGCGGCGCGCACCTTGTCGCTGTAGAAGGCCCAGTCGTGCGCGGCGGCCTGGAAGCCGCCTTTTTCCTGGTCGATCGCCTGCTGGATCTCGGCTGCTTCCTTGCGCGCGTTGTTCACGGCCGGCTTGGCGAATTCGGCCAGCAGCTGGTTCACCGCTTTGGTATCCTTGGCGGTCTGGTCGGCCAGGTTGTAGGCCGCGTGGTTCGGGTAGCCCAGCAGCACGGCGCGCTGGGCGCGCAGCTTGGCGATCTTCAGCACGACCTCGCGGTTGTCGAATTCGCCGCCGCGCGAGCCGCGCGCCATGGATGCCGCCAGCAGCTTCTCGCGGGTGGCGCGGTTGGTCAGCACCGACAGGCCTGCCTGCTGGGTGGTGTTCACGACCGGGATCACGAACTTGCCGTCCAGGCCACGCTTCTTGGCTTCGGCGGCGGCGGCGTCGATCGCCTTGTCGGACATGCCGGCCAGCTCGGCGCGGCTGTCCACCACCAGGGCCGAGGCATTCGCTTCCTTCAGCACGTTCTGGGCGAACTGGGTCGACAGCGCGGCCAGCTGGCCGTTCATCTCTTTCAGTTTCTGCTTGTCGGCGTCGGACAGCTGGGCGCCGGCGCGCACGAAGTCGGTGTGGTAGCGCTCGATCAGGTACTGGCCCTCGGCGTCCAGGCCCAGCTTGCTGCGCTTGTCGTACAGCGTCTTGATGCGGGCGTACAGCTTCGAGTTCAGGCGGATCGCGTCGTTATGGGCCGACAGCTTCGGCGCCAGTTCCTTGTCCAGGGCCTGCAGCGCGTCGTTGGTGTACGAACCCTTCAGGGTGCCGAAGGCGGCGCCGACACGGTTCATCAGCTGGCCCGAACGCTCCATCGCGACGATGGTGTTCTCGAAGGTGGGCGCCGCCTTGTTGTTGGCGATCGCCTCGATTTCGAGCGCTTCCTGGCGCATCGCTTCGGCAAAGGCCGGGGCGAAGTGCTCGTTCCTGATCTTGTCCCAGGCCGGGTAGTTGAACGGCAGGGTGCTCGGCTTGGCGAACGGGTTCGAGGCTTCGAGCATCGAAGCGGGAGCGGCGTAGGCCAGGGCGGAAGCGGCGCTGGCGGCGGCGACCAGCAGGATGTGTGGACGGATCATGGTGTCCTCGTTATGGTTTTAGTTGAAGAATGCTGCAATCAAAAAGCCGGCGCGAGCGCCGGCTTCATCGACATCAGTTCAGGCCACGGCGCTCGAGCAGCGGCTCGATGACCGGATCGCGGCCGCGGAAGTCGCGGTACATCTGCACCGCATCCATGGTGCCGCCCTTCGAGAGCACCATCTTGCGGAAGCGGTCGCCGTTCTTGCGCTGCAGGCCGCCGTTTTCCTTGAACCATTCGCCGGCGTCGGCATCCAGGCGTTCGGCCCACAGGTAGCTGTAGTAGCCGGCCGAGTAGCCGCCCGAGAAGGCGTGCGAGAAGTAGGTCGAGCTGTAGCGCGGCGGGACCGGCGCGAAGTCCAGGCCCGCGTCACGCAGTGCCTGCTCTTCGAAGGATTTCACGTCCGTCGGGATGGCCTTCGAGCCGAGCTGGTGCCAGCGCTGGTCGATCACCGCGGCGGCCAGGTACTCGGTGGTGCGGTAGCCTTCGTTGAACTTCTGCGAGGCGCGCAGCTTGTCCAGCAGTTCCTTCGGCATCGGTTCGCCGGTCTGGTAGTGCTTGGCGTAGTTGGCCAGCACTTCCGGCCAGGCCATCCACATCTCGTAGACCTGCGACGGCAGCTCGACGTAGTCGCGCGGCACGCTGGTGCCCGAGAAGCGCGGGTACTTCACCTTCGAGAACCAGCCGTGGGTGCCGTGGCCGAATTCGTGGAAGGTGGTGCGCACTTCGTCCCAGGTGAGCAGGGTCGGCTCGCCCGGCGCCGGCTTGGCCAGGTTCAGGTTGTTGGTGATGACCGGCTTGTTGCCCAGCAGGGTGCTTTGGCTGACCAGGGCGCCCATCCAGGCGCCGCCGCGCTTGTTCGAGCGCGCGTACGGGTCGAGCACGAAGATTGCCAGGTGCTCGCCGTTCTCTTCGAACACGTCGTACACACGCACGTCGGCGTCATACACCGGCAGGTCCTTGCGCTGCTTGAAGGTGATGCCCCACAGCTTGTTGGCGGCGAAGAAGGCGCCGTCGTTCAGCACGCGGTCGAGTTCGAAGTAAGGCTTGAGCTGGTTGGCATCGAAGGCGTACTTGGCGGCGCGCACCTTGTCGCTGTAGTAGTTCCAGTCGTAGGCCGCGACCTTGAAGCCGCCCTTCTCCGCATCGATCATTTCCTGGATCTCGGCGGCTTCCTTCTTGGCGTTGCGCACGGCCGGCACGGCCAGGTCGGACAGCAGCTTGTTGACCGCCGTGGTGTCCTTGGCGGTCTGGTCTTCCAGCGAGTAGGCGGCGTGGCTGCTGTAGCCCAGCAGCTCGGCGCGCTCGGCGCGCAGCTTGGCCAGCTGCAGCACGATGTCGCGGTTGTCGAATTCGCCGCCGCGCGAACCGCGCACGGTCGAGATCGACAGCAGCTTCTCGCGGGTGCCGCGCACGTTCAGCGTCGACAGCGGGCCCTGCTGGGTGGTGTTCACGACCGGGATCACGAACTTGCCGTCCAGGCCGCGCTTCTTCGCTTCCGCGGCGGCGGCGTCGATGGCCTTGGCCGGCAGGCCGGCCAGCTCTTCGCGGGTGTCGACCACGAAGGCCGAGGCGTTCACTTCCTTCAGCACGTTCTGGCTGAACTGGGTCTGCAGGGCGGCCAGCTTGCCGTTGTACTCGCGCAGCTTCTGTTTGTCGGCATCCGACAGCTTGGCGCCGGCGCGCACGAAGTCCTTGTGGTAGCGCTCGATCAGGTACTTCGACTCGGCGTCCAGGCCCAGCTTGTCGCGCTTGGCGTACAGGGTCTGGATGCGCTGGAACAGTTTCGGGTTCAGGCGGATGGCGTCGCCGTGGGCGGCCAGTTTCGGCGCCAGTTCCTTGTCCAGGGCCTGCAGGCTGTCGTTGGTGTAGGAACCGACCAGGGTGCCGAACACGGTCGAAACGCGGTTCAGCAGACGGCCCGAACGCTCCATCGCGACGATGGTGTTCTCGAAGGTCGGCGCAGCCTTGTTGTTGGCGATCGCTTCGACTTCGGCAGCCTGTTCGCGCATGCCTTCGGCGAAGGCCGGGGCGAAGTGCTCGTTCTTGATCTTGTCGAAGGCCGGGTAGCCGTACTGGAGGGTGCTCGGCTTGGCGAACGGGTTGGTCGCGTCGAGCGGCGCGGCATAGGCCAGGTTGGCCATCGCGACGCTGGCCGCGATCAGGAGCATACGGGGACGATTCATGGTGTCTCGGATGGTGATTGAACTACGTTGGAACACGCCTGCCTTTCGCCGCCGGGCTTGTGGCCCGGCGGCGAAAGGCGCAGCGCAGGGAAAAATCTTTGCCGGCTCAGTTGCCCACCAAACCACGGCGTTCCAGCAGCGGTTCGATGACCGGATCGCGGCCACGGAACTGACGGAACAGGTCCATCGCATCGGCGCTGCCGCCACGCGACAGCAGGGTCTTGCGGAAGTGGTCGCCGTTCTTGCGCGACAGGCCGCCGCTCTCGGTGAACCACTGCACGGTGTCGGCATCGAGCTTTTCGCTCCACAGGTAGGCGTAGTAGCCGGCCGAATAACCGCCGTTCATCGAGTGCGAGAAATAGGTCGTGCGGTAGCGCGGCGGCACCGGCGCGAAGTCGACGCCCGCGTCCTTCAATGCCTTGGCCTCGAAGGCCAGCACGTCGCTCGGGACCTGGGACGGCTTGAGCTGGTGCCAGCGCTGGTCGAGCAGCGAGGCGGCCAGGTATTCGGTGGTCATGTAGCCCTGGTTGAACTTTTTAGAAGCGACCACCTTGTCCAGCAGCTCCTTCGGCATCGGCGCGCCGGTCTGGTGGTGCTTGGCATAGTTGGACAAAACCTCGGGCCAGATCGCCCACATCTCGTTGACCTGCGACGGGTACTCGACGAAGTCGCGCGGCACATTGGTGCCCGAGAAGTGCGGATACTTCACGTCAGAGAACATGCCGTGCAGCGCGTGGCCGAACTCGTGGAAGGCGGTGCGCACCTCGTCATAGGTCAGCAGGGTAGGCTGGCCGGCGGGAGGTTTCGGGATGTTCAGGTGGTTGCCGACCACCGGCTTCTTGCCCAGCAGGTGAGATTGCGACACGTATTCGTTCATCCAGGCGCCGCCCTGCTTGTTGCCGCGCGCGTAGGGGTCGAACAGGAAGATCGCCAGCTGCTTGCCGTCGTGGTCGAAGACGTCGAACACGCGCACGTCCGGATCGTAGACCGGCAGGTCCTTGCGTTCCTTGAAGGTGATGCCGTATTCCTTGGTGGCGGCGAAGAACACGCCGTCCACCAGCACGCGGTTCAGCTCGAAGTAGGGACGCAGCTGGTTCTCGTCGAAGTTGTACTTCGCGGCGCGCACCTTGTCCTGGTACAGCGGCCAGTCATACGAGGCGAGCTTGAAACCGCCCTTCTCCTGGTCGATGACCTTCTGGATCTCGGCCGCCTCCTTGCGCGCGTTGTTCACCGCCGGCTTGGCCAGCTCGGCAAGCAGCCTGTTGACGGCGGCCGGGTTCTTGGCGGTTTCCAGTTCCTGCGAATAGGCCGCGTAGTTCGGGTAGCCCAGCAGCGCTGCGCGCTCGGCGCGCAGCTTGACCAGGCGCAGCACCAGCTGGCGGGTATCGAACTCGCCGCCGCGGCTGCCGCGGTTCAGCGAGGCCGCCATCAGGCGCTCGCGGGTCTTGCGGTTGGTGAGGGTGGCCAGCGGCGGCTGGCTGCTGGTGTTGACGATGGCGATCGCGTACTTGCCCTTCAGGCCACGCTTTTCCGCCTCGGCGGCAGCAGCATTGATCTCGGCGTCGGAGAAACCTGCCAGTTCGCCGCGTGTGTTCACGATCAGCGCCGAGGCATTGGCTTCCTTCAGCACGCGCTGCGAGAAGTCCGACTGCAGCGAGGCGATCTCGGCGTTGTATTTCTTGAGCTTGTCCTTGTCGGCGGCGGACAGGTTGGCGCCCGCGCGCACGAATTCCTTGTACACGCGCTCCAGCAGGTGCTTCGATTCGGCGTCCAGGCCCAGGGTGGCGCGCTTGGCGTGCAGGGTCTTCACGCGCTGGAACAGGGCCGGGTTCAGGTAGATTGCGTCGTTGTGCGCGGCCAGCTTGGGCGACATCTCGCGGTCGACCGCGTCCAGCACGTCGTTGGTGTTGGCCGTCTGCAAGTTGGAGAACACGGCGGCTACGCGCGCCAGCATCTGGCCGGCACGCTCCATGGCGACGATGGTGTTCTCAAAAGTAGGCGCCGCCTTGTCCCTGGCGATGGCGTCGATCTCGCGCAGGTGTTCGGCCATGCCGGCGGCGTAGGCCGGCAGGAAGTGCTCGTTCTTGATCTTGTCGAAGGCCGGATAGTTCAGCGGCAGGCTGCTGGGCTGGGCGAACGGGTTGGCGGCGTCGAGGGCAGGCGCTGCCGGTGCAGCCACTGCGGTGTGCGCGAGCGCGAGGCTGGCGGCAACGATGAACAGGTGTGGTCGGTTCATGCGATCTTTCGGACTCTTTTGAAGGAGCTGCCGGGAGTGCTCGACAGCCGTTGCGCGACGATCATAGCAGGCTTATACGCACGTCGTCACAATAAAAAAGGTATGTATCGGCCATGTATCGGCATGTATCGGCCATGTATCAATTCTGGCCGTGCTAGCATCCGTTTTCACCATGGAATCCCTCACCCAACGCTCCTACGACGCCATCGTCGTCGGCACCGGCCCCGGCGGCGCCAGCACGGCGCGCGAACTGGCGCGCGCCGGCGCCCGCGTCCTGGTGCTCGAGCAGGGCAGCGCCGCGCCCCTGGCCGGCACCCTGGGCCAGATGGCCACCATGGCCCTGCCCGGCCGCGGCGCCTGGCTGCACCGCGACGCTTCGCTGCTGGTGGCCGGCACCGCCTTGGGAGGCAGCTCGGCGCTGAACTTCGCCACCGCCGCCCCGCCCCCTGCCGCCATGTTCGCCGCCCACGGCATCGACCTGGCGCCCCATCTCGCCGCCTTGCGCGCGGAACTGCCGCTCGCGCCCCTGCCCGACAACCTGGTCGGCCCAATGGCGGCGCGCATCATGGCGGCGGCACGCGCTGCCGGGTTCAACTGGGAAAAGCTCGACAAGATGATCCGCCCGCAGGCCTGCCGCAGCGGCTGCTGGCGCTGCGTGTACGGCTGCCCCTACGGCGCCAAGTGGAGCGCACGCGATTTCGTCGAGGACGCCTGCCGCCACGGCGCCGTGCTGCTGGACCGCAGCCGGGTACGGCGCGTGCTGGTGGAAGACGGACGCGCCATCGGCGTGGAATACCGGCGCGAAGGCGGCACGCACACGGCACGGGCGCAGACGGTGGTGCTGGCGGGCGGCGGCATCGGCAGCCCGCGCCTGCTGCATGCCTCCGGCCTGGGGCCGCGGCTGGCGTCCTTCTTCAGCGATCCGGTGGTGGCGGTGATGGGCAGTGTGGATGGCCTGGATGACCCCAACGGCGGCGCCGAGGTGCCGATGGCGGCCGGCGCCAGCTTCCCAAGCGAGGGCGTCGCGCTGGCCGACCTCACCTTGCCGGCGCCGATGTACGCGGCCTTCGCGCTGCAGGCCGGCCGGGTCGACCGGGTGGGCGCGCACCGGCGCACGCTGAGCATCATGGTGAAGATCCGCGACGACATCGGCGGCGCGGTCGGCCCACGCTGGGTGGACAAGCGCCTGACGCCAGGCGATCGGGCGCGGCTTGACAAAGGCATCGGAATGGCGCGCCGGATCCTGGAACAGGCGGGCGCGCGGCAGGTGTTTGCAAGCCACCATTTTGCCGCCCATCCCGGCGGCAGCGTCCGCATCGGCGAAGGCGTGGACAGCGCGCTGCGCGCCGCGCCCGGACTCTACGTGTGCGACGCCTCGGTGATCCCGCAGCCATGGGGATTGCCGCCGACGCTCACCCTGCTGTGCCTGGGCAAGCGGCTGGGCGCCATGCTGGCCGGCGCCGGTGTCAGTAGTGAGGCGGTTTCTCGTTGACCGGTCCCTGGCGGGTGGACTGCAGGGTGCGGACATGGTCCACCAGCGAGGCGACCAGGGCTTCGAGCTGGTCGATGCGGCGGCCCTGGCGGTAGATGGTGTCGTTCAGCGTCTCGACCAGGTCTTCCTGGTGCGCGAGCTTGATTTCGATATCGACAAAACGGTCTTCCTGGCTCATGTTCAACTCGCGCGCAAAGCCGTCATTATGACAGCCCTGCGCGCAGCCCGGCATCAGGCGAGCGGGAACTCGATGCCGTTGTTGATCAGGCCGATCACCTGCGCCTGGTTTTCCGGGCTTTCCGAGAAGAAGGCCAGCACCTCGGCACGCGAGGCCTGCTTCAGGCCATTGACCCAGAAGTCGAAGCCCGCGCCTTCGGCCGGACGGTGCAGCACGTGGGCGTACAGCTTGCTCACGAAATAGCTGTCCGACGGGTCGGTCGAATACAGGGCCTGGGCTTCCTTGTCGGCCAGGAACATCTGCGAGATCTGGGTCAAGTTGTAATTGCCGGTATCGAGGGCCTTGATCCAGAACGACAGGCCGCCCTTGTCCGGCTCGCGGTCGAAGGCGGCGCGGTACAGGCGGTAGACCTCGCCGGCCGAGCCGTCGATGTCGAGCGCCACCATGGTGTCGCCGAACTGGATGCGCTCGACGTTGACCAGGTTGTCGATACCCAGCGCGCCGCTCTTGTCGGTCACGCTCACGCCGTAGACGCCGCGCTCGATCGTGAAGCCGGCGCGGGCGCCGTTGTACACGACGGTATCGAGGCCGGCGCCGCCGTCGACCGCGTTGTTGCCCGCGCCCGGCGTGAAGGTGTTGTTCAGGCTGTTGCCGGTCAGGTTGAGCATGCTGTCGATGGTGAACTGCATGCGGTTCGCGGCGCTGGTGGCGTTGTCGGCGATGTCGACCGACACGGCGGCCACTTCATAGGGGCCGTTCGGCAGCGCCACCGAGTCGATCCGCCAGCTGCCATCGCTCTTGACCACGGTGCGGCCGATCTCGGTGGCGTCGCTGATGCGCACCAGCTGGATCGTGGTGCCGGCCTCGGCGGTGCCGCTGAAGACCGGCTGGTTGCCGCCCGCGCCCAGGGCCAGCGTCGAGGTCGGGATCACCGGCGGCGTCGCGTCGACGTTGAAGCTGACGGCATTGCTGAATGCCGAGACGTTGCCGGCGGCGTCGGTCGCACTTGCGCGCAGCGAATAATTCAGGCCGTCGTTGAAGGCACTGGCGACCACGCTGAACAAGCCGTTCGCGTCGGCGCGGGTTTCGGCCACAAGGCGCTCGCCGTCGTAGATGCGCACCAGGGCGTTTGCTTCGGCCGAGCCGGTGACGAGTGGCTTGTTGCCGGACGTGTAGCCGGCGGCATTCTTCGACACCGACAGCGCCGGCGCCGCGGGCGGCGTGACGTCGCTCGTGACCTGCGAACGCTGGTACTGTCCGTCGGTGAAGGCGAGCAGTTCGATGTTGCTGAGCGTGGCGGTGCCCAGGGTCGCGTGCGTCACGAGCAGGCTGCCGCTGCCGTTTTCGCTGAAGCTGTATTCGCCACGGCCACGGCTGAACACGACGGTGTCGGTGCCGCCCCCGCCGTCGATGATGTCGTTGCCGCCAAGGACGACGATGCGGTCGTTGCCGGCCGTGCCGTTGATGCGATCGGCGCCGGTCGTGCCGGTGATGAAGCGCCCGCCTGCGTCGACGCCGAGCGCGCCGCCCAGGCCATCGCCGCCGTACAGCCAGTTCAGCGCGGCGATGTCGTACGGGCTGAAGGTGCTGTACGGTCCGCCGGTATCGGTGTACGACATGATCGTATTGCCGGTATTGTCCTGCTGGAAGGGGAGATGGATGTGGTCGTGCTCATCCCCCTCATGGAAGGGATGCTTGAGGCCGAGCGCATGCCCCAGCTCGTGCAGCAGGGTCTGGTAGCCCTCGCTGCCCGGTACCGGATTGCCGTTCTGCGCGCGCCATTCCACGTTATCGAGATAGACATAGGCATTCGGCTTGTATCCGACGACGTTATTGCCGATGTACGAATACGGTCCGTTCCAGCTGCACAGGCCCGTGGTCTGGCTGCCTTCGAGGTCGAGGTTGGCCAAGTGGATCTGAGCATTGCTGCCGTTCGAGGTTTCGACGAACTGGATGCCGGTGACCTGCTGCAGGTAGGTGAAGGCCGACCGCGCGGCAGTCTGCTGGGTGATATTGAACGCCGCCTGTCCCGTCACCGCCGTGCCGGTATCCGGGTTCACTTCGTTTCCGGACGAGATGTCGAAGGTGTAGTAAATCGTGTTCGGCGTCACGCCGATCATGTAGTTCCAGTCGGGGCCGATATCGAGCAGCGCATCGATGTGATTCAGCCCGGACAGGGGGGTCGTGGTCAGGTCGGTAACGGTTGCCATGCGTGAAATAGTCAGAAAGTGGTTGCAAGACTCTACATTGAGCTCGCTTTCCGGAAAGTATTTCCTGCGGCACAGATGAAGTCAAATAAGAATTTCAATCGTGCGCGGCTATTAGCAGGCCGACAAGGCTGATGCGCAACGCCTCAGCCGCCATCCATGCCCCCGGCACGGATGACCTTATGCTTTCGGCATGGCCAGCAAGGCCTTCAGGCTGGCCAGCCTTTCCTTCGGACTGAGCACTTCGGTTTCCTTGGGCGGCGCGTCGCCGACGTCCAGCGCCATCTCCTTGATGAAGCGCGAGGGTTCGCAATGCACCAGCTCGCCGGCGCGCTTGCGCTTCTTGCACCAGGTCAGGCGCAGGGTGCGCTGGGCGCGCGTGATGCCCACATACATCAGGCGGCGCTCCTCCTGGATGCGGGCGGCCATCACTTCCACCGGCGCATCCGGGTCGCCCTTGTGCGGCAGGATGCCCTCTTCCACCCCGACCAGGAATACGTGCGGGTATTCCAGGCCCTTGGAGGCGTGCAGGGTGGACATGCGCACCGCATCCTGTTCCTCGTCCTGGCCCTCGAGCATCGACATCAGGGCCACCATCTGGGTCAGTTCCAGCAGGTTCTTCTCTTCGCCGTCGCGGTCGCGTCCGCCCCGGCCGCGTTCCTTCAGCCAGTTGGTGAACTCGAGCACGTTCTGCCACTTGGCCTGGGCCGCGCGGTCGTCGAAGCTCTCGTACAGGTAGTGCTCGTAGTTCATCTCCTTCATCATGTCGTCGAGCACTTCGGCGGCATTGTCGCCGCTGCCGGAGGGGCCGGGCCGGGTGGCGCGGTCTTCCAGCTCCAGCAGGAAGCGGCAGAAGTCGCGCAGCGGCGCCAGCTGGCGCTCGGCCAGCTTGGCTTCCAGCCCGTTCTTGCGCGCGGCCTCGAACAGCGAACAATTCCACTGCTTGGAGAATTCGCCCAGCGTCTCGAGCGTGGCCATGCCGACCCCGCGCTTGGGCGTGGTGACGGCGCGAATGAAAGCCGGGTCGTCGTCCTGGTTCGCGATCAGGCGCAGGTAGGCGATGATGTCCTTGATCTCGGCCTTGTCGAAAAAGCTCTGGCCGCCCGACATGGTGTAGGGAATGCGTTCCTTGCGCAGGGCCTGCTCGATGATGCGCGCCTGGTGGTTGCCGCGGTACAGGATCGCGTAGTCGGTCCACTTGTTCTTGCGCTGGAAGTGGTCGGCCGAGATCATGATGGCCACCTGCTCGGCTTCCTGCTCGTCGCTCTGCATGCCCAGCACTTCGATCGGCTCGCCCAGGCCGTGTTCGGACCAGAGCGACTTCTCGAACAGCTTCGGATTGTTGCCGATGACGGCATTGGCCGCCTGCAGGATGCGGGTGGTGGAGCGGTAGTTCTGTTCCAGCTTGATGACGCGCAGGTCGGGGAAGTCGGTCTGCAGCGTTTTGAGGTTTTCGACCGAAGCGCCGCGCCAGGCGTAGATCGCCTGGTCGTCGTCGCCCACGGCCGTGAACATCGGCTTCTTGCCGAGACCCGTCACCAGCAGTTTCACCAGCTCGTACTGGCAGGTGTTGGTGTCTTGGTACTCGTCCATCAAGAGATAGCGCAAGCGGCGCTGCCAACGGTCGCGGATCGATTCGTTGTTGCGGAACAGCTCCACCGGCAGGCGGATCAGGTCGTCGAAGTCGACCGCCTGGTAGGCCTGCAGGGTGGCCAGGTAGCTGCGGTAGACGCGCGCCGACATGGCTTCGTCCTCGTCCTTCGCATTGCGGATCGCGTCCTCGGGGTCGACCAGGCCGTTCTTCCACAGCGAAATCGCGTTCTGGATGCGGCGGATTTCCTGTTTATCGGTGGTGAGCGCCAGGTCGGAGACGACGGTGTAGCAATCGTCGCTGTCCATGATCGAGAACTTGTCCTTCAGGCCGACGCCGGCCGCTTCCTGGCGCAGGATCTTGACGCCCAGCGAGTGGAAGGTGGAGACGGTCAGTTGCTTGGCCTGCTTGGGCTGCTTGAGCAGCTTGGCGATGCGTTCCTGCATCTCGAGCGCGGCCTTGTTGGTGAAGGTCAGGGCGGCGATCGTGCGCGGGTCGTAGCCGCGGTCTTCGATCATGTACGCAATCTTTTGCGTAATGACGCGCGTCTTGCCCGAGCCGGCACCGGCCAGCACCAGGCATGGGCCGTCGAGATAGAGCACGGCTTCGCTCTGCGGCCCGTTAAGGCCGAATTTTGGTGCATTGGACATGGGAAAGATTTCTGCAGAATGGCCGGGTATTGTAAGGCTGAGTTCGAAACCGCGCCAAAATGATGCCGTAAAAAGGCAGTTTTGCAACACGTGCTAGGCAAGCAGTGCGACCGCCTTGACCTGGGCCCAGACCTGCAGGCCGGGACGGATGTCCAGCTCGCGCCGGGAGCGTTCGGAAATGCGTGCAAGCAGCAGCACCTCGCCCATGCGCATCTGCACCAGCACGTGTCCCGGCGTGTCGGTGGCCGCGGTCGCCGTCACGATGGCCGGCAGGAGATTCACGATGCTGCTGCGGTGGGGCCGCTCCAGCGCGATGCTGACATCGCGTGCATGGATGCGGCAGCGCAGGCGGCTGCCCACCGGCTCGCTGCGGCGGCCGACGAACAGCGCGCCGCCCTCGAACGCCAGGCGCGAGAGATCGTCGGCTTCGTGCCCGGCCAGCACGGTCTCGAGCACCACCCCGGTATCGTCGGCGAAGGCCGGCGGCAGGTCGGCGCGGGCCAGCGTTTCGGTGAGCGGGCCGCTGGCCACCACGCGTCCGGCGTCGAGCAGCACCAGATGGTCGGCCAGGCGCGCCACTTCGTCGGGCGCGTGGCTGACGTAGATGATGGGAATGGAGAGCTCGTCATGCATGCGCTCCAGGTAAGGCAGGATTTCCTGCTTGCGCTTGAGGTCGAGTGCAGCGAGCGGCTCGTCCATGAGCAGCAGGCGCGGCGAGGACAGCAAGGCGCGGGCGATCGCCACACGCTGGCGCTCGCCACCGGACAGGCTCGCCGGCTTGCGCTCGAGCAGCCTTTCGATGCCGAGCATGACGGCCACCGGCCCGAGTTCGAAGCGGCGGTCGGCGCCGGCGACCCGGCTCAAGCCGAATTCGAGGTTGCCGCGCACGCTCAGGTGCGGGAACAGGCTGGCTTCCTGGAACACGACGCCCAGCGCGCGCCGGTGCGTCGGCACGAACGCCTTGCGCGCCTCATCCTGCCACACCTCGTCGCCCAGCGCGACATAGCCGTTCGGTGCGCGCTCCAGGCCGGCGATCGCACGCAGGCAGGTAGTCTTGCCGGAACCCGAGGGGCCGAACAGGGCGCTCACGCCGCGCCCCGGCAAGACGAGGTCGACATCGAGCATGAAGCCGCCGCGGTCGATGCGGAAACTGGCGCGGATGCCGCTCATCCCTTGATGCCTTTCACCGCCGGCGGATTGAAGGTGTACAGGGCCAGAAGAACAAGGAAACTGAACACCAGCATGCCGCCGGCCAGCCAATGCGCCTGCGCATATTCCATGGCCTCGACGTGGTCGTAGATCTGGACCGAGACCACGCGGGTCTTGTCCGGGATGTTCCCGCCGATCATCAGGATCACGCCAAACTCACCGATCGTATGCGCGAAACCGAGCACGGCGCCGGACAGGAAGCCGGGGCGCGCCAGCGGCACCACGACCGACCAGAAGGTATCCCAGGGGCTGGCGCGCAGGGTCGCCGCCACTTCCAGCGGACGCTCGCCGATCGCCTCGAAGGCATTCTGCAGGGGCTGGACGACGAAGGGCATGGAATAGAACACCGAGGCGATCACCAGCCCGGGAAAGGTGAACGGCAGGGTGCCGAGGCCCAGGGCATCGGTGGCGCGCCCGACCGGCCCGTTCGGGCCCATGGCGACCAGCAGGTAGAAACCGAGCACGGTCGGCGGCAGGACCAGCGGCAGCGCCACGACCGCGCCGACCGCGCTTTTCATGCGCGAGCGCGTGCGCGCCAGCCACCAGGCGATCGGCGTCCCAAGGATGAGCAGCAGGACCGTGACGATCGACGCCAGCTTGAGCGTCAGCCACACGGCTGCCAGGTTTTCCTCTGCCATGCCGGACTACAGCGCGTAGCCGAAGGACTGGATGATGGCGCGGGCCTTGGCCGACTTCAGGTAGTCCACCAGGGCCTGTGCGGCAGGGTTGCCGCGTCCCCTGGCCAGGACCAGCGCGTCCTGGCGGATCGGCTCATGCAGGCTGGCCGGCACGATCCAGCCGGAACCCGAGGCGATCCTGCCGTCCCTGGCCACCTGGGACAGCGCGATGAAGCCGAGCTGCGCATTCCCGGTGCTGATGAACTGGTGCGTCTGCGCGATGTTCTCGCCCTGCACCAGCCTGGCCTGCATCGCGTCGAACAGGTTCAGCTTTTTCAGGACGGTGACTGCTGCCGCGCCATACGGCGCGGTCTTGGGATTGGCGATGGCGAGATGGCGGAAATCCCCTGTTCGCAACACCTCGCCTTTGGCATCGACGTAGCCGGCCCGGGCCGACCACAGGACCAGCTTGCCGATGGCGTAGGTAAACCGGGTGCCGGGCGCCGCCTGCCCCTCCTTTTCCAGCCGCGCCGGGGTCTCGTCGTCCGCCGCGAGCAAGACCTCGAAGGGCGCGCCGTTCCTGACCTGCGCATAGAACTTCCCGGTGGAACCGAATGCCAGCTTGGCCCGGTGGCCGGTGTCCTGTTCGAATTGCGCGGCAATGGCTTGCATCGGAGCCGTGAAATTGGCGGCAACCGCTACCTGGACTTCCCCGGCATGGGCGCCCGCGGCGCATGCCATGGCGATGAGGGCGAGACTGAGGAAACGCTGCATGACACCCTTTCGAGTCGGGACGGTGAAGAACTATCGCTATATTACCAATGAAAGCGCGCCCGTCCGCCGGGGCAGCGGCGACGCCGGGACACGCAATCGGGTACCATCGCAGGCTTGTGGCGCCCCGCGCCAGGCCTTATTCGGACTGCACCATGAAATTTGAACATCTCATCCAGATCAACGATCCGCTCAACCCGCTGATCGACACCATATCGATCGAACAGCTGTGGCGCGGGCTGGTGCTGCGCGCCGAATCGCCGACCATGTTCGTGCCGCACCTGGACGAATGCACGATCGGCGACAGGACCAGCGGCAGCTTCGCGCGCCGCCTGCGCTACGGCGACCTGGTAATCGACGACGTCGTGTATCTGACCCCGCTGAAGGAAGTGCGCTACGAAGTGCCGGCCCAGGGCGAGATCGCGGCCTCCAGCCTGAAGATGATCATCGAGGCGCCGGGCGACGCCGTGCTGCTGGTGCGCTTCTGCTACGACGACGGCCAGGGCGAGCACACCGACCCGGCCAACGCCATGTACGACGACTTCAAGCGCTCGGCCTACCAGGAAGCCGACGTCGACACCGTGCGCATCCTGCGCCAGCTGGCCGGCGAGGGCAAGCTGGATGCCAGCTACCTGAATTAATTTCGCTAATCTTTTTGGCGAATGATTAAGCCAAACTGATCTTACGTACCCGGCTCGGTATCGGCCGGGTCGATCTCGCTCTCTCCCTTGGACAGGTTCTGCGCCAGGTCGCGCAGAGCGGTGCGCACCCCCTCCTCGATCACCGGGTGATAAAAGGGCATCTCCAGCATCTGGTCCACCGTCATGCGCATCTGGCAGGCCCAGGACAGGGTGTGCGCCAGGTGCTCGGCGCGCGGCGCGATCATCTCGGCGCCCAGGAAGCGGCGCGAGCCGTATTCCGCATACACCCGCAGCATCCCCTTGTTCTGTAACATCACCCGGCTGCGGCCCTGGTTCGCGAACGAGACCGAACCGACCGCGAACTTGCGCTTGCCGCCTTCGCACAGGCTGCGGTAGTTCGCGCCCAGGGTGGCGATGTTCGGGTCGGTGAAGGCCACCGCGATCGGCGTGCGGCGCAATCCCGGACGCACGTCCGGATAGCGGCCCGCGTTGTCGCCCGCGATCTTGCCGTGGTCGGCGGCGTCGTGCAGCAGCGGGCGCTCGTTGTTGGCGTCGCCGGCGATGAAGATGTGGCTGGTTCCGCACTGCATGGTGCGGACGTCAAACAGCGGAATGCCGTCCGGGCCGCGCTCCAGGCCCGAGTGCTCCAGCCCGATGTCGTGCACGTTGGGCGTGCGGCCGGCCGCCATCAGCACGACCTGGAAACGTTCGGTCTTCTCTTCACCGAGGGCGTCGCTGTAACGCAATGCCACTTCGTCTCCCTCCTGCACCGCGCCCGTCACCTTCGACTGGAACTGGATGTCGAGTTCCTCGGTGAGCACACGGGTGGCGCTGCGCAGCACTTCCGGGTCGCTCAGGTGGGCGATGCTGCCGCCGCGCGCGAACAGCTTCACGCGCACGCCCAGGCGGTGCAGGGCCTGGCCCAGCTCCAGGCCGATCACGCCGGTGCCGATCACGGCCACCGACTTCGGCAGCTCGTCCCAGTAGAACACGTCGTCGCTGGTGGCGATACCGGGGCCGACGTTCTCCAGCACGGGCAGGCGCAACGGCGTGGAACCGGTGGCAATCACGATGCGGCCGGCGGTGATTTCGGTGTGGTCGTCTACAGCCAAGGTATGCGGGCCGGTGAAGCGCGCATGGCCGCGCAGCTTGTCTGCGTCATCGAAGGACTCGACGCTTTCCAGCACGAAGCCCACGAAGCGGTCGCGCTCGCGCCGCACGCGCTCCATCACGGCGCGGCCGTCGATGCGGACGTCGCCCGCGTGCACGCCGAAGGGCGCGCTGTGCTGCATCACGTGCGCGGCCTCGGCTGCCGCGATCAGGAGCTTGCTGGGCATGCAGCCGACCCGTGCGCAGGTGGTGCCGTAGTGGCTGCTTTCGATAACCGCCACCCGGGCTCCTTGCGCCTTCGCCGCCCGATAGGCCGTCATGCCGGCGGTGCCGGTGCCGATGATGGCGACATCCACATCCAGTTTGTTCATCGTCTTCTCCGGGTCTTTCTACAGATGATGACGAAACGATACGCGATTTTCAGCCGGACCGCCGGAACCGGGCCAATGTGCCACCATGATCACCTGTCACCATGGGAGGGCGAATGCTGGAACCGATCAGGGAGCTGCTGCGCCCGCCTCCGGGCATGGCCTTCGATTTCAACCAGCCGGCAGGCGAGCCTGCGCTCGCTCCCCGCGACGGCATCGCCTGGCAGGTGTTCGCCAATCCGGTCGTCCTGTTCGTGGGCGGGGTGGCGGCGGTGCTGCTCGAGCTGAGCGAACCCTCGGTGCGCTCCGGCGTGTGGGACCAGGGCGGCTTCCGGCAGGACCCGGTCATGCGCCTGCGCCGCACCGGCTTCGCGGCCATGATGACCGTCTACGGGCCGCGCTCGGCGGCCGAGCAGATGATCGCGCGCGTGGTGCGCATGCATGAGCGGGTACGGGGCACGACGCCCGCAGGCATGCCCTACCGCGCCAACGACCCGCGCCTGCTCGACTGGGTGCAGGCCACCGCCGCCTTTGGCTTCACCGAAGCCTACCACCGCTACCTGCGGCCCCTGTCGGCGCCCGAAAAGGATGCCGCCTTTGCCGAAGGCGAGACCGCTGCCCGGCTGTATGGCGCGCTTGGCGCGCCGCGCTCCTGGGGAGCGTGGGAAGCCTTGCTGGCCGAAACGGCGCCCCGGCTGGAAGGCTCCGGCATCCTGGCCGACTTCCTGCGGATCATGCACGAGACGCCGCTGGTACCGGGCCCGATGCGGCCCCTGCAGCGGCTGCTGGTACGCGCCGCCGTGGACATCGTGCCGGAGCCGGTGCGTTCATTGCCCCAGTTGCGCAAGCAGGGCCTGCGGCCCGGCGAGGCGGCGCTCGTGCGCGGGCTGGCGCGCTCGATCACCCTGCTGCCGCTGGGCGATACCCCAGCCGCCCAGGCTGCCCGCCGGCTCAGCGCATCTGGTACTGGATCCCGACAGTGAATGTCGTCTCAAGGGGCACAGCCCAGCCGTGCGGATGAACGTGAATCCTTTCGGATTGCCTCATTCGCGCTTGAACAGGAACTGGACCCCGGCCTGGGCATCGGCGGGAATGCCGGCCGGCTGCGAATAGCGGCGCAGGGCATCATTGACCAGCGCGTGCATCGCATGCTCGAACGAGCCGCTCAGCGGCACCAAAGGCACCAGGGGGCGGCTGGGCAGCGAATCGCCCCTGATCACGCCGTACGGAACATAGACGCCGCTGCCGCCCATTTTCAGGTCGATGCGCGGCACCCCGGGCAGGAAGCGCAAGCTCACTTCGCCACCCAGGCCAAGCACCTCGGCGTGGCCCGGATAGCGCATTTCCGCGGAAATCGTCGAGATCACGCCGACGATGTAGTTGCAGATCGCCAGTCTGGACGGATGCCAGGTACGCAGTTCCGCGACGAAGCGATCCGGGTCCGTTGCGGCCTGCGGACTGACGGCGCAGGCCTCGGTACGCGCGCTGCCACGGCCCTGCAGGTTCCACCACAGCGCCGCTGCGGCATCGGGCCCCCTGGCCGGGTCGGCAAAACCGGCGGCGATCCGTTCGGCGGCTTCCGGCGCCCCGCCCTCATGGGCCCGGACGTAGAAGGTCAGCGCAGTGTCCCAGCTGGCCTTGACGCAGATGCCGTGCTCGTACATCGATCCGGCCAGCAGCACCACCTCGGGATAGCCCCATTTCAGCCCGCTCTTGAGGCGCTCCACGGCGGCCCCGCAGTCGCTTGCCGCGATCCGGTTGCGTACCTCATGGACCACATCGAGTCCGGCATGCGTCGCGGCCCCAAGCTGCGCCGCGGGCAGCAGGGCAAGCAATGCAAGCAGAAGCGGGAGGCGTGCGGCAGTCGGGAAGGTCATGGGAGGCTTTCGGCAAGCTGGCTCAGATATCGAGCGGGTCGACCTCGAGCGACCAGCGCACGCGCGATTTCATCGCGCGCAGGATCTCGACCCACTCGCGCAGGAAAGCCTGCAGGGCTGGGCGCGAGCTCGATTCCACCAGCAGCTGCGCACGGTCGACGTTGTGCACGCGCGTCATCGTCATCGGGATCGGGTCGTTGATCATCACCGCATCCCACACCAGGCTGTCGCGCGCCGCCTCCAGGAAGGCGATCGCATTGGCCAGCTCGGGCGCCTCGGCGCGCAGTAGCGCCTGGTACATGAAGGGCGGCAGGCCGGCCTGGCGGCGTTCTTCCAGCAGGCTGCCGGCGAAGCGGTCGTAGTCGTGGCGCACGACGGCGCCATACAGCGGGTGACTGGCGTAGCGGGTCTGCACCAGCACCTCCGAAGCGGCTCCGGCGCGGCCGGCGCGCCCCGCCACCTGCATCAGCTGGGCGAACAGGCGCTCGCTGGCGCGGTAGTCCTGCGAGAACAGGGCGGTGTCCGGGTTCAGGATGCCCACCAGGGTGAGCTTCTTGAAGTCGTGGCCCTTGGCGACCATCTGGGTGCCGACCAGGATGTCGACCTCGCCCCGGTGCACGGTGTCGAAAGCCGCCTGGGCGCTGCCCTTCAGGCGCGTGGAATCGGCGTCGATGCGCAGGATGCGCGCTTCCGGGAACATCGCCGCCAGCCCTTCCTCGATGCGCTGGGTGCCGCGCCCGAGCGGCTGCAGGTCGACGTTGCCGCAGGTCGGGCAATGGCGCGGGATGCGCAGTTCCAGGCTGCAGTGGTGGCAGCGCAACCGGTGCTCGGGGCGGTGCAGCACCATGAAGGCGGTGCAGCGGGTGCAGTTGCTGATCCAGCCGCAGGCGTCGCAGCAGATCACCGGGGCGTAGCCGCGCCGGTTCAGGAACAGCAGCGACTGTTCGCCGCGGTCCAGGCGCCCCCGCAGCGCGGCGATCAGGGCGCCCGTGAGTCCGTCCTTGGGGCGGTCGCGTTCCATGTCGACCAGCTTCACGGTGGGGAGCACGGCATCGCGCACGGCGCGCTCGCGCAGCTCGAGCTTGCGGTAGCGGCCGGACTGGGCGTGGTGCCAGGTCTCGAGCGAAGGCGTGGCCGAACCGAGCACGATCGGAATGCCCAGCTGGTGCGCGCGCCACACGGCCAGGTCGCGCGCCGAATAGCGCAGGCCTTCCTGCTGCTTGTACGAGGGGTCGTGCTCCTCGTCGATGATGATCAATTTGAGGCTCGGCAGCGAGGACAGGATGGCCAGGCGCGTACCCAGCACGATGCGCGCCCGGCCCTGGTGGGCGGCGAGCCAGTGCAGCATGCGCTCGCCCTCGGACAGGCTGCTGTGCAGGGTGGCCAGCATCACGCCGGGGAAGCGCGCGCGGATGTTCCCTTCCAGTTGCGGGGTCAGGTTGATTTCCGGGACCAGGATCAGGATCTGGGCGTCCTGCTCGCGCGCCAGCACCTGGGCGCAGGCCTGCAGGTACACCTCGGTCTTGCCGCTGCCGGTGACACCGTACAGCAGGATCGGGGTAAAGCCCTGCGCCCCGCCGATGCTGCCCGCCGCTTCCTGCTGCGCCGGATTCAGCACGGGCATGCCAGAGGGCGTCGGATCGTGCGGACTCCCCTCCTTGGCCAGTTTTTTCAGCGCGCGGTCCAGCGCCACGGTCTTCGGCACCCGCAGGTTCTTGGGCAGGCCGGGCAGCGCCACCTCGCCGAGCGGGCGCTGGTAATAGTCGGCGGCAAAGCGCGCCAGCGCCACCCAGCGCTCGGGCAAGGGCGAGAGCTGGCTGCGCACGGCGATCGCATCCTTCAGCTTGTCCGCCGGGACCTCGGTGTCTTCCTTGACGGCGACGATCAGGCCCACGACCTCACGGCGCGCGAAGGGCACCAGCACGAGTTGGCCCACCGCCGGCTCTTCGCCCGGCTGGCATTCCCAGCGGTAATCGAAGCAGCTGTTCAGCGGTGTATCGAGCGCAACCTGTAGGAAGCAGTGTGCCAAATCCAACCTTCTTGAGTAAGGAAACCAGAACCAATAAGCTGTGGAAAACTTTGTGAATAGCGCTGCACTTGACCCCGTTCGAGGTTTACGTTAGATCAACTCCAAACGCGCGATTCACTGGAACAACAATAAATTATCCAGTAAATTCAATGACTTGCAAATACAGAGTTATCCCTGTTAACAACGCGGGCTGGAATCGCCTTGCTGTGCATAACTGCACATGTGTGATGGGAAAACTCGTTGCGGTGCACCAGAATCTTCACACCTTACTTGAAGAGTTGAGCTAAGTCCGCGTAAACGAAGCACTTTTCACAACTCATCCGTCATCCTGTGCATAACTTTGTGAACAATGGACAGGAAGCCGGGACAATTTACCTGTAAATGCTCTCTGCTACTGTGTATACCTACAGTTCGCCATGAAAAAAACGTTTAAGAATCATTGATTTACGTATTTTCAGGCTTGGCAAAGATGTCCACAGGAATAATTCTGGGGTTTAACGAACTTGTGAACAAGTGAGATTTTGCTGCAGCAATGCTGCTGCAGCTGGGGACAATACTGACCGGTTCAGGCGGTGCGCTGCTGGCGGCTGAAGTTGTGCACGGCCTCGACCATGGCGGTCACCGACTCCGGCGGCGTGAACTGCGAAATGCCGTGGCCCAGGTTGAACACGTGGCCATGGCCGTTCGATGGCTTGCCGTAGGCGGTCAGGCTGCGTTCGACTTCGGCGCGGATCTGCTCCGGTTCGGCGAACAGGATGGCCGGGTCGAGGTTGCCCTGCAGGGCCACGCGGTCGCCCACCAGCGCGCGCGCCTTGCCCAGGTTGACGGTCCAGTCCAGGCCCAGCGCGTCGGCGCCGATGTCCGCCATCTCGTCCAGCCACAGGCCGCCGCCCTTGGTGAACACGATCGCCGGGATGCGCACGCCATCCTTCTCGCGCTGCAGCTGGCTCAGGACCATCCGCATGTAGTTCAGCGAGAACTCCTGGTAGGCGCCGTCGGCCAGCGCGCCGCCCCAGGAATCGAAGATCATCACGGCCTGGGCGCCGGCGTCGATCTGGGCGTTCAGGTACTGGCTGACCGCGCGCGCGTTGGTGTCCAGGATGTGGTGCATCAGGTCGGGGCGCGCATACAGCATTTTCTTGATGGTGTGGAATTCGCGCGAGCCGCCGCCTTCGACCATGTAGCAGGCCAGGGTCCAGGGGCTGCCCGAGAAACCGATCAGGGGCACGCGGCCGTTGATGGCGGTGCGGATCTGGGTCACCGCCTTGAAGACGTAGTCGAGCGACGCCATATCCGGTACCTGCAGGGCGCGTACCTCGGCTTCCGTGCGCAGCGGGCGCTCGAACTTCGGGCCCTCGCCGTCGGCGAAATACAGTCCCAGCCCCATCGCATCCGGCACCGTCAGGATGTCCGAGAACAGGATCGAGGCATCCAGCGGATAGCGGTCGAGCGGTTGCAGGGTGACTTCGGTGGCGAAATCCGGATTCTTTGCCAGCCCCAGGAACGAGCCCGCCTGCTTGCGCGTGGCGCGGTATTCCGGCAGGTAGCGGCCCGCCTGGCGCATCAGCCACACCGGGGTGTAGTCGGTCGGCTGGCGCAGCAGCGCACGCAGGAAGGTGTCGTTCTGAAGCGGGGCGAATTGTGGCATGGCTGACAATGAATGCGGAGGGAAAACCTCCATTATCGCATCTTTGGCCCCCCACTTATAATGCGTTCTTGTACCGAGCCAGCCATTGAGAGAACCCGTCATGACCAAACAGCAAGCCCCTTGCGGCACCTGGACCTCACCGATCACCGCCTCCGTCGTCGCGGCCGGCGCCACGCCGCTCGCCTCGCTGCTGCTCGACGGCGCCGACCTGTACTGGCTGGAAGGACGGGCCAGCGAGGCGGGACGCTCGACGCTGGTGGGCAGCCGGGGCGAACTGACGCCGGCCCCGTTCAACGTGCGCAGCAAGGTGCACGAATACGGCGGCGGCGCGGTCACGGTCGCCGATGGCGTCGCCTGGTTCTCGAACCACGCCGACAGCCGGCTGTACCGGGTCGAGCCGGGCGCGCAGCCGACGCCGGTCACTGCCGAGGACAACAAGCAGCGCTACGCCGACTTCGTGGTCGATGCGCAGCGCCGGCGCCTGGTGGCCGTGCGCGAAGACCATTCCGCCGGCGGCCACACCCCCGAGAACACGATCGCCGCCATCGGCTTCGACGGTGCTGAAACCGTGCTGGTGGACGGCAACGACTTCTATGCCGCGCCGCGCATCTCCCCGGACGGGCGCCACCTGGCCTGGCTGTGCTGGGACCATCCGCGCATGCCCTGGGAAGGCAGCGAACTGTGGCTGGCCGACATCATGGACGACGGCACGCTGGCCAATGGCCGGCTGGTGGCGGGCGGGCCGCAGGAATCGGTCTGCCAGCCGGAATGGTCGCCCGGCGGCGTGCTGCACTTCGTGTCCGACCGCAGCGGCTGGTGGAACCTGTACCGCTTCGAACATGGCGTGGTGGGGGCGCTGTGCCCGCGCCAAGCGGAATTCGGCGGGCCGTTGTGGACCTTCGGCGGCTCGCTGTACGGCTTTACTTCGGACGAGGAAATCGTCTGCGCCTACATCGAGGGCGGGGTCAGCAAGCTGGCGCGCCTGCGCAATGGCCAGCTCACCGAGGTGCCGACGCCCTACGAGGAAATCCGCGAACTGCGCGTGAACGCGCACACGGTTGCGCTGCTGGGCGGCGCGCCGACGGTCGCGCTCGAACTGGCGCGCATCGATCTGGACGGCGGTCGGCACGACGTGCTGGCTCGCTCGATCGCGCAGTTGCCGGATGTCGGCTACCTGTCGGTGCCACGTTCGATCAGCTACCCGAGCGCGAACGGACGCACCGCCTACGCCTTCCACTATCCGCCCACCAATGCCGACTTCGCTCCCTCAGCGGGCGAACTGCCGCCCCTGATCGTCATCGGCCACGGCGGCCCGACCGGCATGGCGGCCAGCACCCTCAAACTGGCCACCCAGTTCTGGACCAGCCGCGGCTTTGCGGTGCTGGACGTGAACTACGGCGGCAGCACCGGCTTCGGCCGCGCCTACCGCGACCTGCTCAAGGGCCAGTGGGGCGTGGTCGACGTGGAGGACTGCGTGGCCGGCGCCCGTTACCTGGCGGAGCAGGGCCTGGTCGATTCGGAGCGCCTGCTGGTGCGCGGCAGCAGCGCCGGCGGCCTGACGACCTTGTCCGCCCTCGCCTTCCACGACCTGTTCAAGGCGGGCGCCTGCTACTACGGCGTGTCCGACCTGGCCGGACTGGATGCGGATTCGCACAAGTTCGAGTCGCACTACAACCAGTACCTGATCGCGCCGCCGGATCGCGCCGAACAGGTCTACCGCGAGCGTTCGCCGATCCACCACACCGATAAGCTGAAACGCCCGATGATCTTCTTCCAGGGCCTGGACGACATGGTGGTGCCGCCCCAGCAATCCGAAACCATGGTCGAGGCGCTGCGCGCGCGCCGGGTGCCGGTGGCCTACATCACCCTGGAGGGCGAAGGCCACGGCTTCCGCAAGGCCGAGAGCGTGGTGACGACGCTGGAATCCGAGCTGGTGTTCTACCTGCGTGTCTTCCACATCCCCGTGCCTGCCGGCCTGCCGGCGGTGGAGATCGAGAACCTGCCGGCTGCATGATTTTTCAAGAACTGGAAAGCGGCGAGCAGGCGCTCCTGTCCCTGCTGGCGCTGGGCGGCGAGCCCATGGGCCGCCAGCGCATCCTCGAACACCTGATGGCCGCCGGCCTGTCGCTGCCGCCCGAACAATGGGCGGCCGAGCTGGCGCGCCTGCGTGAAGCGGGCCTGGTCCTCGATGCCGGCGAACGCGGCGTCTCGATCGCGCCGGGCGCCGTGTGGCCGGCCATCGAGCACGCCTTGTGCGGCGACCTGTTCGCCAGCCTGCGCGCAGCCTACGAACGCGTCACGCCGCTGCGCCGCGACTGGCAGGGCACGCCGGTCCTGCGCAGCTACCGCCAGGGCCTGGCCCTGCTGCGCATGGCCCTGCTGGCCGGCGAAAACGGATCGACCGTCACGCCGCTGCTGGCCGCCTGCCTGCGCTGCCATGAAGCGTCCTACCTGCATCCGCTGGTCGAGGTCTGCGCGCGTCCCTTCGAGCCCGCCCTGCTCGAGCGCATCGATCCCTCGCTGCTCGACGGCGTGCTGGCGACCCTGGTCCAGCATGCGCAGCGAGAACCTCAACTTGCGCCCGCGATCCGCGCCGCCGCGGAAACCCACGCGGGCCAGGGCGATCCTTCGATCGCGCTGCGCATCGCGCTGGGCGAACACCTGATCCTGTGCGGCCGGCTCGACGACGCCTCCAGGCTGCTGCAGGAGGTCGACGACGCAGCCGGCCTGTTCCTGCGCAGCGTGATCGCCCTGCTGCGCGACGACATCGACGTCGCCCTGCCCGGCATCGAAGGAGCGCTCAAGCAGCTGCGCCGCGAAACCGGCAAGCGCAAGGCCGTGTTCGACGGTATCGGCGCCCACCTCTACCTGGCCGCCCTCCTGCGCAGCAATCAGCCGGCGCAGCTGAAGCTGGCCGACGCCTGGCTGGAGATCGCCACCCGCGCGGTGCAGCGGCCGGAGACGGCCGTGGTCTTCCAGCTCAGCATGCTGCAGGAGATCCGGCGCGGCACCGTCGACGCCGAGGTGCTGGCCTCGCGCAGCTGGGAGATGGCACTCGAACCCTTCACCTTCCGCGCCCTGATGCATCACTGGCTCGGCCTGCCGCAGTTGCAGGGCAAGCGCAAGGACATCGAGGACATGCTGGCCCAGTCCGAGGGCGCCGGCTTCGACCTGCTGTCGGCCCAGCTGGCCGCGCTGCTGGGCCAGATCGGCGGAGCGGGCGCCATCACCCATGAAGCACGCGCGAGCGAGCTGCGGCGCCGTCATCGGATCACCGACCTGACCCACTGGTTCGAGCGCGAGGAAGCCTGGGAGCGCCAGCTCAACGCCCTGATCAACCTGCAGCCGGCGCTGAATGCCGAGGTGGTGCGCGAATCGCGCCTGGTGTGGATGATCCGCTACGACGAGCACATGGGCGTGCGCGAGCTGGAGCCGCGCGAGCAGAAGCGCGATGCGCAGGGCGGCTGGAGCCGTGGCCGCGCCATCGGCCTGAAGCGCCTGGCCGAGGATGCCCAGCAGCTCGAGTTCCTCACCGCCCAGGACGTACAGGCGGTGGCAAGCATTGCCGGACGGCGCTACTACGGCAGCACCGGCATCCGTTTCGAGTTCGAGCGCGACAAGGCGCTTGCTGCCCTGGTCGGCCATCCGCTGCTGTTCTGGATGGATGCGCCGAGCACCCGTGTCGAACTGCTGCCGGGCGAGCCGGAACTCCTGGTCAAGGCGCGCGGCGCCAAGGTCACGATCTCGCTGCACCCCGCGCCGGGCGAGCAGGACGGCGAAGTGATCGTCACGCGCGAGACGCCGACCCGCCTGCGCCTGGTGCGCGTCAACGAGGAACACCGGCGCATCGCCGCCATCGTCGGCGAGGGCCTGGAAGTGCCGGTGGAAGCCGAGCGCCGCGTGCTGCGCGCGATCAGCGCGATCTCCTCGATCGTCACGGTGCAGTCGGACATCGGCGCCAGCCCCGGCGACATCGAGCAGGTGGCGGCCGACCCGCGCCTGCACCTGCACCTGCGCCCCTACCAGCAGGGCCTGAGCATGCAGGTGCTGGTCCGTCCGCTCGATGGCGGCGCCTATTACTCGCCCGGCACCGGCGCGGAGAGCGTGATCGCCGACGTCAACGGCATCCGCACCGAAGCGCGGCGCGACCTGAATGCGGAACGCGAGGCCGAGCGCCAGCTGGTCGGCGCCTGCCAGGCGCTCGAGCACGGAGAACTCGAGCACGGCGAATGGCTGCTGGGCCAACCCCTGTTGTGCCTGGAGCTGGTGGACGAACTACGCCAGCTGGATCCGGCGAAGGTCGTGGTGGCCTGGCCGGAAGGCGAAAAATTCCGCGTGTCCAAGCGCGCGAACTCGAAATCGGTGCGCATCCAGGTCCGGCGCGACCGCGACTGGTTCGCCGCGAATGGCGAGATCGTGGTCGACGAGCAGCGCGTGCTGGACCTGCGCTCGCTGCTCGAACGCGTGCGCGAAGGGAAAAGCCGCTTCGTGGCGCTGGGCGACAACGAATACCTGGCCCTGAGCGACGAGCTGCACCGCCGCCTGATGGAACTCGGCGACTACGGGACCATCATTGGCGACGAGCTGCGCATGCATCCGCTGGCCAGCTTCTCGCTGGCGGAACTGGCGCGCGAGGCCGGCAGCGTGGACAGCGACGCGGCCTGGCGCAAGCATTTGCAGCGCATCGCCGACAGCGAAGCCTTCACCCCCGCATTGCCGTCCACCCTGCAGGCCGAGCTGCGCGACTACCAGCGCGAGGGCTTCGAATGGCTGGGACGCCTGGCCCATTTAGGCGTCGGCGCCTGCCTGGCCGACGACATGGGCCTCGGCAAGACGCTGCAGGCCCTGGCCCTGCTGCTCACGCGTGCGCCCGACGGCCCGGCGCTGGTGATCGCGCCGACCTCGGTCTGCCTGAACTGGATCGCCGAAGCCCAGCGCTTCGCGCCGACCCTGAACCTGAAGCTGTTCGGGCCGGGCGAGCGCGCTGCGATGCTGGAGCAAGCCGGTCCCTTCGACGTGGTGGTGGCCAGCTATGGCCTGCTGCAACAGGAAGCGGCGCTGTTTGCAAAACGGCCATGGCACAGCATCGTGCTGGACGAAGCCCAGGCCATCAAGAACATGCACACCAAGCGTTCGCAGGCCGTGATGGCGCTGCAGGGGAACTTCCGCATGGCGGCCACCGGCACCCCGCTGGAAAACCACCTGGGCGAGCTGTGGAACCTGTTCCGGTTCATCAACCCCGGACTGCTGGGCAGCGCCGACCAGTTCCAGCTGCGCTTCGCCGGCCCCATCGAGAAAGCCCAGGACAAGCGCGCCGAGCTGGGGGCCAGGAACCGCCTGCGCCGGCTCACGCAACCCTTCATCCTGCGCCGCACCAAGGCCCAGGTGCTCACCGAGCTGCCGCCGCGCACCGAGATCGTGGTGCCGGTCGAGCTGACCCAGGAAGAAAGCGCGCTGTACGAATCGCTGCGCCGCGATGCCCTGGACAAGCTGGCCGCGCTGGAAGCGCCGGAAAGCCAGAAGTCGATCGAGATCCTGGCCGAGATGATGCGGCTGCGCCGCGCCGTCTGCAATCCGGAGCTGGTGGCGCCCGGCGCAGGCATCGCCAGCAGCAAGCTGATCGCCTTTGCGCGCCTGGTCGACGGCCTGCTGGAGAACCGCCACAAGGTGCTGGTGTTCAGCCAGTTCGTCGACCACCTCAGCCTGATCCGCAAGTACCTGGACGGCAAGCACATTCCCTACCAGTACCTCGACGGCGCCACCTCGATGCAGGAACGCAAGCGCCGCGTGGATGCCTTCCAGGCCGGCGAGGGCGAGCTGTTCCTGATCAGCCTGAAGGCGGGCGGCGTCGGCATCAACCTGACCGCGGCCGACTACGTGATCCACATGGACCCGTGGTGGAACCCGGCGGTGGAAGACCAGGCCTCGGACCGCGCCCACCGCATGGGGCAGCAGCGCCCGGTCACGATCTACCGCCTGGTGGCGCGCGGCACCATCGAGGAAGGCATCGTCGAACTGCATGGTCGCAAGCGCGACCTGGCCGACAGCCTGCTGGAAGGGACCGAGATGGCGGCGCGCATGTCGCCGGGCGAAATGCTGGCCATGCTGAGGCAGGGCCTGGCGTAGGACGGCATTCCATGTGATCATGCCGCTTTTATGGATGAGTAAACACGGATGGAACTGGACAAAGCGGCAACGGCGCAGGCGCGCGTCATCGGCGTCAAGTCGTGGACGGCCTATGCCGGCGTGCTGGCGCTGGCCGCGCTGCTGTTCCTGGTCGCGCTGCCGCTGGCCTTCCGCTGGAACGAACTGGCCGCCGCCGCGGTACTGGGACTGTCGGCGCTGGTCGTCGGCTACCGCTTCCTGCTGGTGCGCAGCGTGCAGCTGTACTACGACGACATCGGCGTCTGGGTGGTCTCGGGCGTCCTGCCGTGGACGCGCGGCGTCAGCGGCGTGAAGTGGCGCGACATGATGGAGGCCAGTTACGCCGGCGGCTTCTTCGCCTGGGTGACGCGCTCGTACACGGTCCACATCGGCCACCGCTTCGACCGTGGCAGCAGCATCGTCCTGCATGGAATCGCGCGCGGACGCGACGCCGTGGAAACGGTCAATGCGATCCACCAGCAGATGATCCGTTCCGGCGCCGCCGATTAAGTTTGCACTAAGTGTCGGAATGTTTCAGCGATGCGCAAGCGGGCTGAATGGTGCTACTCTTCCGGGCTCCGCCTTGCGCTTGCCGCGCGGGGGAAGCCGACCTTTTAATCGACAGGGTTCGAACAGGATGATGAAAACGAAGATCGCGCTGGCAGTCCTGCTGGCGAGTTTCGCGCTGGCGCCGGCCAGCGCCAAGCCCACCAAGCCCGCCAAGGGCAAGGCCAAGGCCACGAAAGTGGTCAAGGCGAAAACGAATAAAACGAAAGCGCCAGTCAAGAAGGGTAGCAAGAAAGCGGCCGTTGCCACCGCTGCCGCAGCGACTGCCGCTACCGCCGTCGCAGCAAGCCCGAGCGCCAGCGCCAGCGAGAAGCGCCTCGACCGCCGCTTCGACTCGATGAGCATGCAGTACCTGACCGCCCTGTGGCGCGTCGATCCGGAAGGCGGCATCTACGTCGGCAAGTTCGACCAGGCCGCCAACCTCACCATTCCCGATGCCGCCACCCGCGCGAAAAAGCTGGCCTTCGCCAACGAATGGCTGGACAAGTTCGGCAAGCTCGATACCCGCCAGCTGTCGGACCGCCAGCGCACCGACCTGGCCCTCCTGGTGAACAAACTGGAAAAGGACCGCTGGAACCTGAGCACCTGGCGCGAATACGAGTGGAACCCGGCGCTGTACAACGTCGCCCAGCCGCTCGACCTGATCCTGAATACCGAATACGCCGCCAAGCCGCAGCGCCTGCGCACCATCCTCAAGCGCCTGGCCAACGTGCCGGCCTTCTATGCGGCGGCGCAAGCCTCGATCGCCAACCCGACGCGCGAGCACACCCAGCTCGCCATCGCGCAGGCGCCGGGCACCATCGCGGTGCTGGCCGACCTGGGCAAGGCGGCGCAGGAATCGATCCTGACCACGCAGGAAAAGGCGATCTTCGCGCAGCGCATCGCCAACGCCGGCACCGCGGTGCTGGCCTATGTCGACTTCCTCGATGCACTCGACAAGAACGCAGCCAAGCCGCGCCCCTTCCGCGCCGGCAAGGCGCTGTACGAGCAGAAGTTCGCGCTCGAGATCCAGTCGTCCAGCACTGCCGAACAGACCTTCCGCAAGGCCCTGGCCACGCGCGAGGAGCTGCTCGCCCGCATGGATACGATCTCGGACGAACTGTGGCCGCGCTACATGGCCGGCGTGGCCAAGCCGCGCGAGCGCTTCCAGAAGATCGGCATGATGATCAACAAGCTCTCCGAGCGCCACGTCTCGCGCGAGAACTTCCTGGCCGAGATCCGCCGCCAGATCCCGGCCCTGCACAAGTTCGTCACCGAAAAGAACCTGCTCACCCTGGACGCCGACAAGCCGCTGGAGGTGCGCGAGACCCCGATGTACCAGCGCGGCGTGGCCGGCGCCAGCATCGACGCGCCGGGCCCGTATCGTCCGAAGGACAAGACCTATTACAACGTCACGCCGCTCGACGGCTTGAGCCCGGAACAGGCCGAGAGCAGCCTGCGCGAGTACAACGAGTGGATCCTGCAGATCCTGAACATCCACGAGGCGATCCCGGGCCACTACGCCCAGCTGGTGTATGCGAACCGTTCGCCGTCCCTGGTGAAGTCGCTGTTCGGGAACGGCGCGATGGTCGAGGGCTGGGCTGTCTACGGCGAGCGCATGATGCTGGAGAACGGCTACGGCGACAACGCGCCCGAGATGTGGCTGATGTACTCGAAGTGGAACCTGCGCAGCGTCACCAACACCATCCTCGACTACAGCGTCCACGTGCTCGGCATGCAGCAGCCGGAAGCGATCGACCTGCTGGTGCGCCAGGCCTTCCAGACCCGCCAGGAAGCCGATGAAAAATGGCGCCGCGTGACGCTCACCTCGGTGCAGCTGACCAGCTACTACAGCGGCTACGAGCAGATCATGGCGCTGCGCGAACGCCGCAAGCAGCAGCTGGGCGAGCGCTTCAACCTGAAGGAATTCCATGACCAGTTCCTCAGCTATGGCAATGCGCCCGTCAAGATGATTTCGGAACTGATGCAGTAGCAACACTTTGATGTTGCACAGGAAAGCACCTGTGCAAAAGCGCACAAGCGGCGTGCTCGCGCGCTCGCTTGTGCGCAATATCTCCAAGGCTAGAATGGGTATGCAGCACCCATACCCATAAGCCGGAGACCTTCGATGACTTCCCTCCCCGCACCGTCGTCCTAGCGACGCGCCCGCCCGTCTTTCCTCTCGTTTCACCCGTTTCACCGACTCCGCATGCGGAACCCGGCGTGGCTTCGTCACGTCCATCCGCAAGCGCTTCCGTAGTGCAGACAAACGAACAGAACGGAGACTTCAATGGCATGCATGTTCACACGGGCCGCGTTCGCCGCCGCCTGCCTGGCCCTTGCCAGCCCCGCGTCCGCCCAACTCCAGGCCGGACCCGGCACCTGGAGCGCGAACCAGACCTGGGCCACCGACACGGTCAACGGCGGCGCCCTCACCGGCTACTACTACTGGCCCGCGACGGCGCCGCTACTCGACAACAAGCGCGCACTGGTGCTGGTGCTGCACGGCTGCGCTCAGACCGCGGCCAACGACGTCATCGCCGGCAGCAGCGACGCCGGCTACAACTGGAAGGCGGCGGCCGACCAGTACGGCGCCGTGATCCTCGCACCGAACGCCACCGGCAACCTGTACGGCGCCCACTGCTGGGACTGGGCCGCCACCAACCGCAGCCGCAGCTATGGCCACAACGCGGTGCTGCTCGACCTGATCAACCGTTTCGTGAGCAACCCGCAGTATGCGATCGACCCGAAACAGATCTACGTCACCGGCCTGTCCTCGGGCGGCGCCAAGACCATGGTGATGGGCTGCGTGGCGCCTGACATCTTCGCCGGCATCGGCATCAATGCCGGACCGGCGCCGACCGTGTCGACCTCGCAGATCTCCATGGTCCCTTCCGGCACCACCTCGAGCACCGTGGCCAGCAGCTGCAGCTCCTGGGCCGGCAGCAATGCCGGCCATTTTGCCACCCAGGTCGCCGGCGTTGTCTGGGGCACCAACGACTACACCGTGGCCCAGGCCTACGGGCCGCTCAACGCGGCGGCCATGCGCCAGGTCTACGGCGGCAGCTACACGAAAGGGGCGGCAGTCACGGTGCCGACGGGCGGCAGCAACGTGCCCTACACGGACAGCAACGGCAAGCTGCGCACGTCGGAGATCGTGGTCACCGGCATGGGCCATGCCTGGCCGGCCGGGACCGGTGGGCAGAACAGCAACTACGTCGATGCGACCAAGGTCAACTACCCGGCCTTCGTGATGGATTTCTGGTTCAGGAACAACCTGCGGGTCGCACGCGCGGCAGCGCCCAGCATGAGCTCATGCAGCGCCAGCGTGTCGGGTTCGACCGTCACCGTGAACGGCGCCGCCACCGATCCGGCCGGCAGCATCGGCAGCTACCGCGTGGTGCTGAACGGCCCGACCCCGGTCGACGACAGCGCGGCCGGCAGCGGCGCCGGCTTCAGCAAGGCCTATGCGGCGCGCGCCGACGGCTATTATTCGGGCACGGTCACCGCCACCAACAACACGACCGGGCTGAGCTCGAGCGCCTGCAGCATCCCGCAATTCCTGGTCGGCGCGGCGCCGGCCCTGCAGCCGCCCGCCGGCCTGGCGCTTGGCGCCCGCACGGCGAACAGCATCGCGCTCAGCTGGAACGCCGCGAACGGGGCTACCGGCTACAACCTCTATCGCAACGGCAGCAAGGTCAATGGCACGCCGCTTGCCGGCACCGGCTATCTTGACACCGGCCTGGCCGCGGCCACCAGCTACACCTACCAGGTATCGAGCACCGGCAATGGCGGCGTCGAGAGTGCGAAGTCGGCCAGCCTGACGGGCTCGACCACCACCTCGGGCTTCGTGTGCAGCACGACGACGGCCAGCAACTATGCGCACGTGACGGCGGGACGGGCCCATGCGAGCGGCGGCTATGCGCTGGCTAACGGCTCGAACCAGAACATGGGCTTGAACAATACCTTCTACACGACGACGCTGGCGCAGACCGCGGCCGGCTACTACGTCATCGGCAACTGTCCGTAAACCTGGGCAAGGCCGGAGCATTACTCCGGCCTTGTTCGTCCTTACTCAACAGCTCGCTTGATGGGGGATAAGCCACACCGGGCGGCGCTTCGTAGCATTGGGTGTCTCCGTTTTCACGATAAGGATGCCTGAATGAAATCAACCCTGCCCCTGCTGGTCCTCGCTTCCCTGTCCGTCGCCGGCTGCGCCACCTCGCCCAGCATCGGCTCATCCGGCGCCAAGACCGTGGCCATCGGCGCGGCCGGCGGCAGCAATGCGGTCGGCGCCAACGAGCGGCTCGAGCGCTGCGACAAGAGCCTCGGCACGCTGGCCATCGTCGAGGAAGCGAACCAGCCCTGGCTGAACCAGTTCACCACCGAATACCGGATGCAGAGCACGGTGCCGCTGCTGCGCATGATCATCCAGCAGTCGAACTGCTTCGTCATCGTCGAGCGCGGCCAGGCCTTGCGCAGCATGCAGGGCGAGCGCGCCCTGATGGAGTCCGGCGAACTGCGCAAGACCAGCAACTTCGGCAAGGGCATGATGGCGGCCGCCGACTACACCATGACGCCCTCGATCACCTTCAGCCAGAAGGGCACCGGCGGCCTGGGCGGCCTGGTCGGCGGCAGGATCGGGGTCGTGGCCTCGCTGGTCGGCGGCTCGATGAAGTCGAACGAGGCCTCGACCATGCTGCTGCTGACCGATAACCGCTCCGGCGTGCAGCTGGCTGCAGCCGAGGGCAGCGCGCAGAACTGCGACTTCGGCATGCTGGCCGGCTTCTTCAGGGGCGGATTGGCGGGCGCGCACGGCTTCAGCAATTCGCCACAGGGCAAGGTGCTGGCGGCGTCCTTCATGGATTCGTACAACCAGATGGTGAAAGCGGTGCGCAGCTACAAGGCCCAGTCGGTGCAGGGCGGACTGGGCAATGGCGGGGTGCTGCGGTCGAACTAGGCAGCGGCCGGCTGCGATCCCTTACGCGTGCTCTTCGGGAGCACGCGTCATACGCGAGAACATCGGCGCCACGATCAGGCCCAGCTCGTAGAGCAGGCACATCGGGATGGCCAGTGCCAGCTGGCTGACCACGTCCGGCGGCGTGACGATGGCGGCGATGACGAAGGCGCCGACGATCACGTAGGAACGGATCTCGCGCAGTTTCTCGATGCTGACGATCCCCATGCGCACCAGGATGACGACCACCACCGGCACCTCGAAGGTGGCGCCGAAGGCCAGGCACATCGACATGACGAAGTCGAGATAGTTCTCGATGTCGGGCGTCACCGCGATGGACGTCGGCGCGAACTCGCCGATGAAGTGGAACACGCGCCCGAACACGAAGAAGTAGCAGAAGGCCACGCCGCCGATGAACAGCAGCGAAGACGAGATCACCAGCGGCAGCACCAGGCGTTTCTCGTGCGCATACAGGCCGGGGGCGACGAAGGCCCACAACTGGTAGAACACCCAGGGCAGCGACAGGATGAAGGCCAGCAGCAGCGTGACCTTCATCGGCACCAGGAAGGGCGAGACGACGCCGGTTGCGATCATCTTGGCCCCGGGCGGCAGCGAAGCGATCATGGGCGCGGCCAGCAGGTCGTAGACCTGCGAGGGTCCCGGCCAGATGAACAGGGCCGCGCAGGCGATGGCGATCCCGATCGACGCCTTGACCAGGCGGTCACGCAGTTCGACGAGGTGGGAAATGAAGGTTTCGCCTGCGGCTTCTTCGGTCATCTAGAAAAAGGAAGTCTTGGATTTGCTTGAACCCGGCCGGAACTTGCGCACGCGCGCGGCGCCGGAGAGCACATGGGTCTTGCCGCCGTTGCGGTGCTTGTACCAGGCCGGCACGGCCGAGGTGCGCACCAGCTTCTTGCGCCGGAAGTCGCGCGCCTTGCGCTCGATGTCGCCCGTGCTGACGAAGGGATACGTGCCGGTCGAGGACGTGGACGAGGAAGAAACATGCTCCCTGCCGTCCCACAGCGCCTCGACCTCGTCGACGTGGCTGGACATGGACTGCTCCACCTCGTCCTTGAACGAAGCCGCGCTCTCGTGCACTTCCTTGTGCAGGTTGCGCAGCTCGTCGAGTTCGATCTCGCGGCTGACCTCGGACTTGACGTCGTGCAGGTAGCGCTGGGCGCGCCCGTACAGGGTGCCCGCCATGCGCGCCACCTTCGGCAGCTTTTCAGGGCCGATCACGATCAGCGCGACAACGCCGATGATCGCCAGCTTCGACAGTCCGAGATCGATCATGCCCGTGGATCAGTGACGGGACTTGTCGCGGGCTTCCACGTCGATGGTGGACTTGTCGGCTACCTGCTGCGGCGGCTGGGAGCTGGTCGAAGCAGCATTCGGATTGGCCTTGTCTTCCTCGCCCTTCACGCCATCCTTGAAGCCTTTCACGGCCTTGCCGAGGTCGCCACCAATGTTGCTGATTTTCTTGGTGCCGAAAATCAGCATCACGACTACCAGGACGATCACCCAGTGCCAAATACTCATCGAACCCATGTTTATCTCCTAGCAAGGCGCATCGCGCCTGTAATTCGGGAAAGCGTACGTTTCAGTATACGCCATACGGGGCGTCTTGCCCCCACTAAAATCTTAGTTCGGGCTCAGGTACCTAAACCGCGCCACGGGCGCTTGCCGCCATACACGTGCAGGTGCAGGTGGTAGACCTCCTGCCCACCGTCCGGTCCGCTGTTGATCAGGGTCTTGTAGCCGCCGCTGCGTCCGCCGTTGCCGTCGGATTTGACGGCAATACCATGCTCTTCTGCAAGCTTCGGCGCCAGCGCCAGCATCTTGCCCAGCACGGCCGCGTGATCCATGCCGCAGTCGGACAGGCTGTCGACGTGCTGCTTCGGGATCACCAGGAGGTGTACCGGGGCAGCCGGGTTGATGTCCTTGAAGGCCAGCACGTCGTCGTCTTCATAGACGACGCTGGCCGGAATCTGCTTGGCGACGATCTTGCAAAAAATGCAGTTATCCATCTTGTCTCCGATCTTGTTACAGCGTCCCCTGTCAGGAACCCGTGCATCCTACCGGCATCGCATGACATCGATGTGACGGCGGAGGCCTGATTATGACATCGCTTGCAGGCATGGCAAGCGTGAGTAGGTACTTACTGTTTGCTTATTGTCTGTTTATTCTTTGCGCGCGGCTTTTTCTTCGATGCCCGACACGCCTTCGCGGCGCGCCAGTTCGTCGATCACCTGCTGCGGGCTCAGGCCGAATTGCGCCAGCAGGACCATCGAGTGGAACCACAGGTCGGCGGTCTCGTACAGCACTTTGGAGGCGTCGCCCGAGACGCGTGCGTCCTTGGCGGCCATCACGGTTTCGGTGGCTTCTTCGCCGATCTTCTTCAGGATGGCGTCGTCGCCCTTGCTGAACAGCTTGGCGACGTAGGAAGTCGCAGGGTCGCCGCCGGCTGCCGGCTTGCGCGACTCGATGGTGGCCGCGACGCGGGCCAGGATGTCACTCATGGGATTTCTTGTTCGAAGAATAAATGGTGTCGGGGTCCTGCAGCACGGGATCGACCGCCTGCCAGTCTTCGCCGTCGAAGCGCTGGAAGAAGCAGGAATGGCGCCCGGTGTGGCAGGCAATGCCGCCCTTCTGCTCGATCTTGAGCAGCACGACGTCCTCGTCGCAGTCGAGGCGCATTTCCAGCACTTTCTGGGTATGGCCGGACTCTTCGCCCTTGTGCCACAGCTTCTTGCGCGAGCGGCTCCAGTAGACGGCTTCGCCCAGCTCCGCCGTCTTCGCGAGCGCGTCGCGGTTCATCCAGGCGAACATCAGGATGTCGCCGGTGGCGGCTTCCTGGGCGATCACCGGCACCAGCCCGTTCTCGTCCCAGCGGATTTTATTCAGCCACTTGTTCGGCATGTTCACTCCAGGCGCATCGGGATGCCGCGCTCGTGCATGAAGCGCTTGGCTTCGCCGACCGTGTGCTGCCCGTAGTGGAAGATGCTGGCGGCCAGCACCGCGTCGGCATGGCCTTCCAGGATGCCGTCGGCCAGGTCCTGCAGGCCGCCTACGCCGCCCGAGGCGATCACGGAAATGCCGACCGCGTCGGACACGGCGCGGGTCAGGCCCAGGTCGAAGCCGGACTTGGTGCCGTCGCGGTCCATCGAAGTGAGCAGCAGCTCGCCGGCGCCGAGCGATTCCATCTTGCGTGCCCACTCGACGGCGTCGAGGCCGGTCGCGTTGCGGCCGCCGTGGGTGAAGACTTCCCACTTGCCGGGCGCGACCTGCTTGGCGTCGATCGCCACCACGATGCACTGCGAACCGTGCTTCTGCGAGGCGTCGAACACCAGTTGCGGATTGGTGACGGCCGAGGTGTTCATCGACACCTTGTCGGCGCCGGCATTGAGCAGGCGCCGCACGTCCTCGACCTTGCGCACGCCGCCACCGACGGTGAGCGGGATGAACACGGTCGAGGCCACAGCTTCGATGATCGGCAGGATCAGGTCGCGGCCGTCGCTCGAGGCGGTGATGTCGAGGAAGGTGATTTCGTCGGCGCCCTGTCCGTCATAGCGACGTGCAATCTCGACCGGGTCGCCGGCGTCGCGCAGCTCGGTGAAGTTGACGCCCTTGACCACACGGCCGCCGGTGACGTCGAGGCAGGGGATGATGCGTTTTGCGAGCATAGAAATTCCAGCGTGGGCCTGATTACACCGTTAGCTCAAGCACGTCATCCCCGCGCAGGCGGGGATCCAATTTTGTACGAGCAGTCGAAACGCACGCAGAAATTGGGTTCCCGCCTGCGCGGGAACGACGGTGTTACGGCTAGTGGTACAAATAGCTTTACGCCTGCGCCCCTTCAGTCAGTTCATCGGCCCGTTCCTGCGCCGAGCTCAGGTCCAGCGTGCCTTCGTAGATCGAACGGCCGCAGATGACGCCTTCGATGCCTTCGTCCTGCACCGCGCACAGCGCTTCGACGTCAGCCAGGTTGTGCACGCCGCCCGAGGCGATGATCGGGATCTTGACGGCCTGGGCCAGCTTGACGGTCGCTTCGATGTTCACGCCGCCCATCATGCCGTCGCGGCCGATGTCGGTGTAGACGATCGACTCGACGCCGTAGCCTTCGAACTTCTTGGCCAGGTCGATGACTTCGTGGCCCGACATCTTGCTCCAGCCGTCGGTGGCGACCTTGCCGTCCTTGGCGTCAAGGCCGACGATGATCGAGCCCGGGAAGGCGCCGCAGGCGTCGTGCAGGAAGCCCGGGTTCTTCACCGCGGCGGTGCCGACGATGATGTAGGTGATGCCGTCGTCCAGGTAGCGCTCGATGGTGTCGAGGTCGCGGATGCCGCCGCCCAGCTGGACCGGGATCTCCTCGATGCCCATCTCTTCGGCGTAGTCCTGCACGGTTTTCAGGATCGACTTGATCGCTTCCTCGTTCTTCGGCTTGCCTGCGAACGCGCCGTTCAGGTCGACCAGGTGCAGCCGGCGTGCGCCCTTCTTCAGCCAGTGCAGCGCCATGTCAGCGGGGTCTTCGGAAAACACGGTGGCGAGGTCCATGTCGCCCTGTTTCAGGCGAACGCAGTGACCGTCTTTCAGGTCGATGGCAGGGATCAGCAGCATGGTCGTTGTCGGTTGGTTGGCAGCGGATTAAAGTTGAAACTCACGGTTTCCAATGGATGAAATTGCGGTACAGGCGCAAGCCGGCGGCTGCGCTCTTTTCAGGGTGGAACTGGGTGGCGACCAGGTTGTCGCGCGCGACGGCACAGGTATACATGCCGCCATAGTCGGCCTCGCCGATCGTGTCGGCAGGCTCGTCGGGCGCAGCATAATAGCTGTGCACGAAATAGAAATAACTGCCGTCCTCGACGCCTTCCCACAGCGGGTGGGCGCGGGTCTGGCGCACGCGGTTCCAGCCCATCTGCGGCACCTTGAAGCGCGAGCCGTCGGCCTGCAGTTTTCCATCCAGCTGGAAGCGCACGACCCGGCCCGGCAACAGGCCCAGGCCCGGCGTGCCTTCGTTCTCTTCGCTCTCGTCGAACAGCATCTGCTCGCCGACGCATACGCCCATCACCGGGCGCGTCTTCACGGCGCGCAGCAGGGCTTCCTCGGCGCCGGATTCGCGCAGGCTGCGCATGCAGTCACGCATCGCGCCCTGGCCCGGCAGGACGATGCGGTCGGCAGCATCGATATCGGCCGCGTTGTTGGACACCAGGATGTCGGCTTCGGGCGCCGCGGCGCGCAGCGCCTGCGCCACCGAGCGCAGGTTACCCAGGCCGTCGACCACCACAATCTTGTTCGTCATGATGGTTTTACAGAGTGCCTTTGGTCGAAGGGATGATGCCGGCGGCGCGTTCGTCCAGCGCGGTGGCCATGCGCAGCGCGCGGCCGAAGGCCTTGAACACGGTCTCGCACTGGTGGTGCGCGTTCACGCCGCGCAGGTTGTCGATGTGCAGGGTCACGCCGGCGTGGTTCACGAAACCACGGAAGAATTCGCCGGTCAGGTCGACGTCATAGGTGCCGATCATGGCGCGCGTCCAGGGGATGTGCATTTCCAGGCCCGGACGGCCCGAGAAGTCGATCACCACGCGCGACAGCGCTTCGTCCAGCGGCACGTAGGAGTGGCCATAGCGCACCATGCCCTTCTTGTCGCCCACGGCCTTGGCCACCGCCATGCCCAGGGTGATGCCGGTGTCCTCGACGGTATGGTGCGCGTCGATGTGCAGGTCGCCGACGGCTTCGACTTCGAGGTCGATCATGCCGTGGCGCGCGATCTGGTCGAGCATGTGGTCGAGGAAGGGGACGCCGGTATTGAGATTCTGGCGGCCGGTGCCGTCGAGGTTGATCGCGACGCGGATCTGCGTCTCGTTGGTGTTGCGCGTGATGTCGGCGGTGCGGTTCATTGCTGGGGGCTCGTCAGTGCGGCCTGCCCGGAAGGGGCTGCCGCGGATAACACTTTATAGGGACGCTTTCAGGGCATTCAGGAATGCGGTGTTTTCTTCGGGGGTACTGACCGTGACGCGAATGCAATTGGCCAATACCTTGTCCATTTTACTCAAATTTTTAATCAGCACCTTTTCGTCGCGCAGTTTTGAACATGCACGGTCTGCGTCGGGCACCCGCAGCGAGATGAAATTCGCCGCCGATGGAAACACTTCGACTCCCGGCAGGGCCGCCAGTTCGGCGGCCAGGCGCGCGCGCTCGGCGTTCAGCATCTCGGCCTGCTGGTCGAGCACGTCGAGGTGGTCGAGCGCGAACTCGGCCGCGACCTGGGTCAGCACGTTGACGTTGTAGGGCGGGCGCACCTTCTCGAACTGCTCCAGCAGTTTTGGATCGCCCGACAGGTAGCCGAGGCGGATGCCGGCCAGGCCCAGCTTGGACAGGGTGCGCATCACGACCAGGTTCGGGAACTCCGGCAGGCGGCCCATGAAGCTCTTCTTCGCGAAGGGCTGGTAGGCCTCGTCCACCACCGCGATGCCGGTCTCGCCCAGCGCGCGGATGATGGCTTCCATGTCGCCGGCATCGAACAGGTTGCCGGTCGGGTTGTTCGGGTAAGCCAGGAATACCAGCGACGGCGTGTGCTGCTCGATGGCGGCCAGCATGGCCGGCAGGTCGAGCGAGAAGTCGGCCTTTACCGGCACGCCGACGAAATCCGCGCCCGCGAACCCGGCCGAACGCGCGAACATCACGAAGGCCGGGGTCGGCGCCATGACGACTGCCCTCTTGTCCTGGCGCGCCACGGCGGTGGCCATGATCGAGATCAGCTCGTCCGAGCCATTGCCGAGCAGGACGTCGTAGCCGTCTGGCACGCCCAGGCCGGCGCAGATCTTCTGCTTGAGCGTGGTGTAGGAAGGCGGTGGATAGCGGTTCAGCGCGGCGTCGGCCAGGCGCTGGCCCAGCTCGGCGCGCAGCGCGTCCGGCAGTACATAGGGGTTTTCCATCGCGTCGAGCTTGATGTAGCCGCTCGCATCCGGCACGAAGTAGGTGGCGGTGTCGCGGACGTCTTGGCGGATGGTGTTTTCGATCAGCTTGTCGATGGCGCTCATGCGGTTTCCTCGTTCAGGGGCGCGCTCTTCGCGGCGGCCTTGCGTTTTTTGCTTACCTTGCCTGCGACCGGCACCTCGGGCGCGGCCAGGCGCGCGCGGATGATGTCGCAGTAGGCGGGGTTCAGTTCGAAGCCGGCGAAATGGCGCCCGGTCTGGCGCGCGGCGATGGCCGTGGTGCCGCTGCCCATGAAGGGGTCGAGCACCACGCCGCCCGGCGGGCAGGAAGCTTTCACCATGCGCTCGATGATCTCGAGCGGCTTCTGGGTCGGGTGGTCGGCGCGCTCGGGGTGCTCGCGGTGCAGGCGCGACACGCTCCACACGTCCTTCGGGTTGTAGCCGACTTCCAGCCACTTGGCGCCGATGAAGATCGAGCGCGAGCGCGCCTTCTTGGTCTCGGCGTCATAGGGGATGCGCACGGCATCCAGGTCGAAGTAATAGTCCTTGCGGTTGACGAAGAAGCCGATGGTGTCGTGCACCGAGGAGAAGCTGCGCACGCTGCCGCCCATCGAGGGCACGCGGCGGTCCCAGATGATCTCGTTCATCATCGTCATGCGCTTCTTGAGCATGACGAAGATCTCGGGCGCGAAGCGCCAGGTGAGAAAAATGTACAGGCTGCCGTTGGGCTTGAGCTTGGGCAGCGCGGCATCGATCCATTGCTCGGTCCAGGCCAGGTAATCCTCGACGCTCTGCTGGTCCGAGGCGTTGCCGTAGTCCTTGCCGAGATTGTAGGGCGGGTCGGTCAGGATCAGGTCGATGGACGCATCCGGGATGCGTGCCATGCCGGCGAGCGCATCCTCGCAGAAGACCTGGTCGACCCAGGTGCTCATGATTTCAGGCGGAGTTCTGCGCTGCGGGCGTGCGCCTGCAGGCCTTCGCCATAGGCCAGCTCGGCCGCCACCTTGCCCAGCGTCTGGGCGCCCTGCTCGCTCACCTGGATCACGGACGAGCGCTTCTGGAAGTCGTACACGCCCAGCGGCGACGAGAAGCGCGCGGTGCGCGAGGTCGGCAGCACGTGGTTCGGGCCGCAGCAGTAGTCGCCCAGCGACTCGGACGAGAAGCGGCCGAGGAACATGGCGCCTGCATGGCGGATCCGGTCGGCCCACTGCAACGGCTCTTCCGCCGAGATCTCGAGGTGCTCGGCGGCGATGGCGTTGGCGATCTCGCACGCCTCCTCCATGTCGCGCACCTTCACCAGCGCGCCGCGGTCGCTCAGCGACGTCGTGATGGTCGTGGCGCGCGGCATGGTGGGCAGCAGCTTGTGGATGCTCGCTTCCACGCGCGCGATGTAGTCCGCGTCCGGGCACAGCAGGATGGCCTGGGCCAGCTCGTCGTGCTCGGCCTGCGAGAACAGGTCCATCGCCACCCAGTCCGGGTCGGTGGTGCCGTCGCACAGCACCAGGATTTCCGACGGGCCCGCGATCATGTCGATGCCCACCACGCCGAACACGCGGCGCTTGGCGGCCGCCACATAGGCGTTGCCCGGGCCGACGATCTTGTCCACCGCCGGAATGGTCTCGGTGCCATAGGCCAGCGCGCCGACCGCCTGGGCGCCGCCGATGGTGATCACGCGGGTTACGCCGGCGATCGCCGCGGCAGCCAGCACCATCTGGTTCTTCACGCCATCCGGGGTCGGCACCACCATCACGATTTCCTGCACGCCCGCCACCTGGGCCGGGATCGCGTTCATCAGGACCGAGGACGGATAGGCGGCCTTGCCACCCGGGACGTAGATGCCGACGCGGTCCAGCGGGGTCACGCGCTGGCCCAGAACGGTGCCGTCAGGCTCGGTGAAGGTAAAACCGTTCAGTTCCTGCTTCTGGCGCTCGTGGAACACGCGAATGCGCTGCGCCGCGGTACGCAATGCCGCGCGTTGCGCTTCCGGCAGCGAGGCCAGGGCCGCATCCAGTTCGTCCTGCTTGACGTCGAAGGCGGCCATGGAAGTGGCGCCACCGTTCGGGATGCGGTCGAACTTGTTGGTGTACTCCAGCACGGCAGCGTCACCGCGATGCTTCACGTCCGCCAGGATCTTCGCGACGCTGGACTCGATGGCGTCGTCGGTTTCGGCCTCGAAGGCCAGCAGGGCGGAAAGCAGCTGCTTGAAGTCGGGGGCGGTGGAGTCGAGCTTGCGGATCTGTACTGCCATGATGCTTTAGCCTTGTTGTGAGGATGCCCGCTGGAAGGCATCGAGGATGGGTTGCAGGCGCTCGCGCTTGAGCTTGAGCGCGGCCTGGTTGACCACCAGGCGCGACGAGATGTCCATGATCTTTTCGACTTCGACCAGGTTGTTGGCGCGCAGGGTGCCGCCGGTGGAGACGACGTCGACGATGGCGTCGGACAGGCCGACCAGCGGCGCCAGTTCCATCGAACCGTACAGCTTGATGAGGTCGACGTGCACGCCCTTGCGGGCGAAGTGCTCGCGCGCGGTGTTGACGAACTTGGTCGCCACGCGCAGGCGCGCGCCCTGGCGCACCGCGTTCTCGTAGTCGAAGCCGGCGTTCACCGCCACCGACATGCGGCAGCTGGCGATGTGCAGGTCGATCGGCTGGTACAGGCCTTCGCCGCCATGCTCGAGCAGCACGTCCTTGCCGGCCACGCCGAAGTCGGCGGCGCCATGCTGGACATAGGTCGGCACGTCGCTGGCGCGCACGATCAGCACGCGCACGCCCGGGTCGTTGGTCGGCAGGATCAGCTTGCGCGAGGATTCCGGATTCTCGAGGACGGTGATGCCGGCGCTTTCCAGCAGCGGCAGGGTGTCCTCGAAAATGCGGCCCTTGGAGAGGGCCAGGATCAGTCCCGGCTCTCCGGTGTTGGTGGTGATAGTCATTCTTTGATGCGTACGATGTCGGCGCCGACGGCCGAGAGCTTGACTTCCATGCGGTCGTAGCCACGGTCGAGGTGGTAGATGCGGTCGACCAGGGTGGTGCCCTGCGCCGCCATGCCGGCGATCACCAGCGAGGCCGAGGCACGCAGGTCGGTCGCCATCACCGGCGCGCCGACCAGGCGGTCCACGCCCTTGATGAAGGCGGTATTGCCCTCGGTGGAGATCTGGGCGCCCAGGCGGTTCATCTCCTGCACGTGCATGAAGCGGTTTTCGAAAATGGTTTCGGTGACGCGGCTCGGGCCGTCGGCCAGGATGTTCACGGCCATGAACTGGGCCTGCATGTCGGTCGGGAAGCCCGGGTATTCGGTGGTGCGGAACGAGACCGGGTGCGGGCGCTTGTCCATGCGTGCGCGGATGGTGTCCGCGCCGACGTCGAGCTGCAGGCCGATCTCGCGCAGCTTGTCGAGCGCCACGTCGAAGATGTCGGTGCGGGTATTGCGCAGCATGATGTCGCCGCCGGTGGCCGCCACCGCGCACAGGAAGGTCGCCGCTTCGATGCGGTCCGAGATCACGGCGTGCTGCGCGCCATGCAGCGCTTCGACGCCCTGGATCACCAGGCGGTCGGTGCCGATGCCTTCGATCTTCGCGCCCATGGCCACCAGGAGGTTGGCCAGGTCGGTCACTTCCGGCTCGCGCGCCGCGTTCTCCAGCACGGTCTCGCCCTCGGCCAGGGTGGCGGCCATCAGGAGGTTCTCGGTACCGGTCACCGTGATCATGTCGGTGTGGATGCGCGCGCCCTTGAGCTTGCCGTTGGTCCGGGCGTGGATGTAGCCGCCTTCGATGGTGATCTCGGCGCCCATCTGGCGCAGGCCCTTGATGTGCTGGTCGACCGGACGCGAACCGATCGCGCAGCCGCCCGGCAGCGAGACCTTGGCTTCGCCGAAGCGCGCCAGCAGGGGCCCCAGCACCAGGATCGAGGCGCGCATGGTCTTCACCAGCTCGTACGGCGCTTCCAGCGAAGTGATGTTCGAACCATTCAGGGTGACGCGTTCGTCGTCCTGGGTCACCTTCAGGCCGGTCTGGGCGAGCAGCTTGAGGATGGTGCGCACGTCGTGCAGGCGCGGCACGTTCGACAGTTCGAGGTCGCCGCCCGTCAGCAGGCCGGCGCACAGGATGGGCAGCGCGGCGTTCTTGGCGCCCGAAACGGAAATGTCGCCATTCAGGCGCTTGCCGCCAACGATCTGGAGCTTGTCCATGTTTTAGCCTTGGTACTCTTCAGGGGTGAGGGTCTTCATCGACAGCGCGTGGATCTCTTCGCGCATGCGGTCGCCGAGCGCGGCGTACACCAGCTGGTGGCGCTGGATCGGGCGCTTGCCGGCAAAGGCCGACGACACGATGACCGCCGTGAAGTGCTGGCCGTCGCCTTCGACGTGCAAATGGGTGCATTCGAGGCCGGCGCTGATGTAGCTGTGGATCAGTTCGGGTGTGGTCGCCACGGATAACTCCAAGTGAATTCTTTTAGTGGCGCAGCCTGTAGCCGCGCTTGAGAAGGTTGACCGCAATGGCCGCCAGCACCACGAAGAACACCGACACGATGGCCAGGCTGGTCCAGGGCGAGACGTCGGACTTGCCGAAGAATCCATAGCGGAACCCGTCAATCATATAAAAGAACGGGTTGAAATGCGAGACTGCGAGCCAGAACGGCGGCAGTTTTTGGATGGAATAGAACACCCCGGCCAGGAAGGTGGCCGGCATGATCAGGAAGTTCTGGAAAGCGGCCAGCTGGTCGAACTTCTCGGCCCAGATGCCGGCGATCACGCCCATGGTGCCGAGGATGGCCGCGCCCAGGAAGGCGAACACCAGGATCCACAGCGGCGCCACGAAACTCAGGTGGGCGAACCAGGCGGTGATCACGAACACGCCGAAGCCGACCACGACGCCGCGCAGCACGGCCGCCGCCACATACGCCGACAGGATTTCGGCATGCGACAGCGGCGGCAGCAGGATGAACACCAGGTTGCCGGTGATCTTGGACTGGATCAGGGACGAAGACGAGTTGGCGAAGGCGTTCTGCAGCACGCTCATCATCACCAGGCCCGGGATCAGGAAGGCGGTGTAGCTGACGCCGTCCAGCATCTCGACGCGGCCGTCCAGCACGTGGCCGAAGATCAGCAGGTAGAGCATGGCCGTGACGACCGGCGCGGCGATGGTCTGGGTCGCGACTTTCCAGAAGCGCAGCGACTCCTTGTAGAACAGGGTGCGGAAACCCACGGAGAACAGGCTCATTGCGGACCTCCCGGCTGTTTGTCGCCGACCACCTGCAGGAAGATGTCTTCCAGGTCGGCCTGCTCGAGCTGCATCTCGTCGATCACGGCGCCGTTGGTGCGCAGGGCTGCCAGGATCGGCTCGACTTCGTTGACGTGGTTGACGCGCAGGGTGTAGCGGTTGCCGCTGCCGTTGTTCTGGTCGTGCTCGTCGTGCGAGACCAGGTGGCGCAGGCCATCCGGCAGCTCGCCGCTCTTCAAATGCACCACCAGCTGCGAGCCGGACACGCGGCGCAGCAGCGCCGACATGGTGTCCAGCGCCACCACTTCGCCCAGTTTCAGCATCGCCACGCGCTGGCACATGGCCTGCGCTTCTTCCAGGTAGTGGGTAGTCAGGACCACGGTATGGCCCTCGCGGTTCAGGCGCGCGATGAACTTCCACAGGGTCTGGCGCAGCTCGACGTCGACGCCGGCGGTCGGTTCGTCCAGCACGATGACGGGCGGCTTGTGCACCAGCGCCTGGGCCACCAGCACGCGGCGCTTCATGCCGCCCGACAGGGCGCGCATGTTGACGTCGGCCTTGTTGGTGAGGTCGAGGTTGTGCATCACCTCGTCGATCCAGGCGTCATTGTTCTTGATGCCGAAATAACCCGACTGCAGGCGCAGCGTTTCGCGCACGGTGAAGAAGGGATCGAACACCAGTTCCTGCGGCACCACGCCCAGGCGCTTGCGCGCTTCGCGGAAGTCGCTCACGACATCGTGGCCATGGATCTTGACGCTGCCCACGTCCGGGCGGATCAGGCCGGCCACGGTGGAGATCAGGGTGGTCTTGCCGGCGCCGTTGGGGCCGAGGAGGCCGAAGAACTCGCCTTCCTCGATGTTCATCGAGACGCCCTTGAGGGCCTTGAAGCCCTTGTAGCTCTTCTCGACGCTGTTAATCTGGATCGCTGTCATTCTTGTTGGGAGGCGGCGCGAGCGCGCCAGGCCGTGCGGGGAAACGACCCATTATAGGGGAAATCGCAAATACAAGAGGCCGGCGGGGTAATTCGGCGTAGGGTGGTCGGCTATGCCGACCGCGCGTCCAGCCAGACGACGCGCAGTGGCAGTGCATAGGAGAGTTGAACGCGCGGACGGCGAAGCGTGATCTGGTCCACTGGACCAGATCACCCCTACGCAAAACGAGATTACGACTGCGAAACCAGCTGGTCCACGCCATACAGCGCAGCCAGCTTCTGCACGTTCTGGGGAACGTTGATGAAAGTGAGGCGCTGGCCGGCCTTCTGGGCACGGCGCTGCCAGGCCAGCAGCAGGGCCACGCCGGACGAATCGGCGGCGCCGACGCCGGCCAGGTCGAACACGGTCTCGCCCGCGGCGATCGCCGCGCAGCCCTGCTCCAGGGCGCTTCTGGCGCTCTGGAAGGTCAGGGCATCGAGCGAGAGCATCGGATTGGCTTCGGCCATTACTTCGGCGCCTTCAGCGGCTTGGAGGCCAGCTGCTGGTTACGCTCGGCCAGCTTCTTGATCAGACCATCGATGCCGCCCTTGTTGATCTCGCTGGCGAAGGTGCTGGTGTAGGTCTGAACCAGCCAGGCGCCCAACACGTTGATGTCGTAGATCTTCCAGCCCTGCGGACCATTGGCCAGGCGGTAGTTCAGGGTGATCGGCTCGCCGCGGGCGACCTTCACCTGCGAACGCACTTCCACGTCGTTGGCGCCCGCTTCGGCACGCATCGGCTGGAATTCGACGGTCTCGTTCTTGATCTGCGACAGCGCACCCGAGTAAGTGTAGACCAGCAGGTTGGTGAATTCCTTGGTCAGTTGCTGCTGCTGCGCCGGGGTGGCCTGGCGCCAGAAGCGGCCGGCCGCCTGCTGGGTCATTTTCTGGGCGTCGACGTGCGGCAGGATCTTGGAATTGACCAGGTCCATGATCTTGTTGCGGTTGCCGGCCTGGATGTCCTTGTCCGACTTGACGGTCTCGATGACGTCGGCGCTGATGCGCTTGACCAGGGCATCCGGGGCTTCGGCGGCGATGGCCGAGGTGGCGAAGGCGACGGTGGCGCTTGCTGCTGCGATCAGTTGGATGATGGGCTTCATGTGGTTTCCTTGTCGTTGGGGCACGGCGCCGGCTTCAAGCGGCGCGGCATGTCCCCGGTTAACTCTTCTTGCTGTCCTACGGATGACACCGGTGTGTAAGGACTTGTTACTTGGTCGGCTCCGCCGCCGCTTTGCCTGCCGGGTCGGCGGCCGGCTCGGCGTTGCTGGTCGCTTCGTCCCCTTCGTTCGGCTGGCGCGGCACGTTGCCGTCATAGACCTGGCTCTGGCGGCGCTGCATGTAGCCGTCGCGGATGAACTCGTAGCGGTCCAGGGCGGCCTCTTCCAGCAGGTTGCCGGCGTCGAGCAGGCTGGCGCGCTTGTCGACCACGCGGATCGCCGAGCCGATGTTGCGCCAGTTATCCGGGCGCTTGTACTTCCAGATGTCGGCGCCGATATCGGCCGGCAGCGCAGCGGTGTCACGCACCGTAGATGGGCCCAGAATCGGCAACATCAAGAAGGGGCCGCTTGGAACGCCCCAGACGCCCAGGGTCTGGCCGAAATCCTCGTTGTGCTTCTGGATGCCGGCTTCCGAGGCGATGTCGAGCAGGCCAAAGATGCCGAAGGTCGAGTTGACGGCGACACGGGTGACGTCGCCCATGCCGTTCTCCACCTTGCCCTGCAGCAGGTTGTTCACCGCGCTCCAGGCGTCGGACAGGTTGCCGAAGAAGTTGCCGACGCCCGTTTGCACAAAGCTCGGTGTCACGTTCTTGTAGGCGGTGGCGGTCGGCTTCAGGACGGTGCGGTCAACCGCGTCGTTGAAGCGGAACACGGTACGGTTATAGCCTTCGAGCGGGTCCTGCGGATTCTGCGTCGTGGCGCAGCCGGTCAGCAGCAGGGCTGCGGCGATTGCCGCAAGCCCATGGATACGGCCGGTGGTACGGTGTGGTGCGTGTTTCATTCACTACCTTCCTTTCCTTCAGCGGCCTTGCTATAGATAAATTGGTTGATCAGGTCTTCGAGCACCGTCGCCGACTGGGTACGGTTGATGCGGTCGCCCTCGGCCAGGTTCTGGGTGTCGCCACCCGGTTCGATGCCGATGTACTGCTCGCCCAGCAGGCCAGCAGTCAGGATCTTCAGCGAACTGTCTTTCGGGAATTTATATCCTGGCTCCATATCGAGGCGCACGAGCGCCTGGTAGGTCTTGTCGTCGAAGGTGATTTCACCCACGCGGCCGACCACCACACCGGCGCTCTTGACCGGCGCCTGCGGCTTGAGGCCGCCGATATTGTCGAATTTTGCGGTCACGGCATAGGTCTTGCTGAACGAGAGCGAGCTCATATTGCCGGCCTGCAGGGCCAGGAACAGCAGCGAGGCCGCGCCCAGCAGGACAAACAGGCCAACCCAGACGTCGATAGTTTTGCGGTGCATACGAATACCCTAGTAAATCTTGTTTAGTTACTTGCTTGTGCTTACTTGTTGAACATCAGCGCGGTCATGATGAAGTCCAGGCCCCAGACCATCAGCGACGCGATGACGACGGTACGCGTGGTCGCGCGCGACACGTCTTCCGGGGTCGGCTTGGTCTGGTAACCCTGGAACAGCGCCGTGAACGTGACCGCGATACCAAAGATAAAGCTTTTGAGAACACCATTCAGTACGTCAGCGCGCACATCCACTCCAGCCTGCATCTGCGACCAGAACGCGCCCTCGTCCACGCCGATCAGCTGCACGCCGACCAGGTAGCCGCCGAACACGCCGACCGCCGAGAAGATGGCCGCCAGGATCGGCATGGCGATCACGCCGCCCCAGAAACGCGGCGCCAGCACGCGCTGGACCGGGTTAATCGCCATCATTTCCATGGCGGACAGCTGCTCGCCGGCTTTCATGAGGCCGATCTGGGCGGTGAGCGAGGTGCCGGCGCGGCCGGCGAACAGCAGCGCGGTCACGACCGGGCCGAGCTCGCGCACCAGGGCCAGCGCCACCACCTGTCCCAGCGCCTGCTCGGCGCCGTACTGGTTCAGCGTGTAATAGCCCTGCAGGCCGAGCACCATGCCGACGAACAGGCCGGACACGATGATGATCACCAGCGAATAGTTGCCGATGAAGTGGATCTGCTCCGAGATCAGGGCCGGGCGCCGGAAGGCGCCGGGCGAGACGCCGAGCAGGTTGAAGAAGGCGCGCGTGGCGAAGCCGACGCTGGCGATGGCTTCGCGCACGTGGCGGCCGATGGTTTCGAAAAAGCGCGTGATCATCATTTGCGCACGCCTCCCAGGCCGAGGTCGTCGGCCAGCGACTTGCCCGGATAGTGGAAGGGCACCGGGCCATCGGGCGCGGCATTCACGAACTGCTTCACATACGGGTCTTCCGAGACGCGCAGATCGTCCGGCGTGCCTTCGGCCACGATCTTGCCTGCCGACATGAAGTACACGTAGTCGGCGATCGCAAAGCATTCGTGCACGTCGTGCGACACCAGGATCGAGGTCGAGCCGAGGGCATCGTTCAGGTTGCGGATCAGGTTGGCGGTAACGCCCATCGAGATCGGGTCGAGGCCGGCGAAGGGCTCGTCGTACATGATCAGTTCGGGGTCGAGCGCGACGGCGCGGGCGACGGCGACGCGGCGCGCCATGCCGCCGGAAATCTCGGCCGGCTTCAGGCGGTGCGCGTTGCGCAGGCCCACGGCATTGAGCTTCATGAGCACCAGGTCGCGGATCACTTCTTCCGGCAGGTCGGTGTGCTCGCGCAGCGGGAAGGCGACGTTGTCGAATACCGACAGGTCGGTGAACAGCGCGCCGAACTGGAACAGCATGCCCATGCGGCGGCGCAGGCGGTACAGGCCCTCGGTATTGAGCTGGTGCACGACTTCGCCGCCCACGCGCACCTCACCGCGCTGCGGACGGATCTGGCCACCGATCAGGCGCAGGACCGTGGTCTTGCCACAGCCCGAGCCGCCCATGACGGCCACGAGCTTACCGCGCGGGAAGTCCATGCGCAGGTTCGACAGGATGGAACGCTCCCCGTACGCAAAGTGCAGATCGCGGATTTCAACTAGGTTGGACACAACGTGTTTGATATTTTGGGTAATCCGTTATTGTAGTGCAGAAAGCTTAAGCCCCGCTTGAGGTGGCCCATTTTGGCCCGCTTTCGCGACGTGCTCTTACAACAATATTGACCAATGGGTCAGATATTTTGTTTTGTAAGGCATTGTTTTTTAAGAGATATGTATATCTACTAATATGGCAGTTATTGAATTATATCAATAAATACTGCAGAGCAATGAACCATACATTTGCGGATGTATCTTTTTGTCTGCACCCGCATTTTGTGTCATGTGATGCACTGCAATAAGGCTTAGCGTACGAACATTGAGCGCTTGATCGTCGTGCGGAGACGCACATAAGTGTGTCGGTAAGCGGTAAATACCACCCGGCTGTTGGAACCTGTACACACCAGGATAAAAAAACCAAAAGAAAAAGGCGGCCGAGGCCGCCTTTGTGTCGATAGCAAACCGCTTAGCGCGGCAGCACCGAGCTTCCCATCAGGAATTCATCCACGGCACGGGCACACTGCCGGCCCTCGCGGATGGCCCACACGACCAGCGACTGGCCGCGGCGCATGTCGCCGGCGGCGAACACCTTCGGCTGCGAGGTCTGGTACGACTTTTCGCCCTCGACCGTGGCGCGGGCATTGCCGCGCGCGTCCTTCTGCACGCCGAAGGCGTCCAGCACGTTCTGCACCGGCGACACGAAGCCCATCGCCAGGAAGACCAGGTCGGCCTTCATCTCGAATTCCGAATCCGGCACCTCGACCATCTTGCCGTCTTTCCACTCGACGCGGCAGGCCACCAGCTTTTCCACCTTGCCGCCCTTGCCTTCCAGGCGCTTGGTCGCCACCGCCCAGTCGCGCTGGCAACCCTCCTCGTGCGAGGACGAGGTGCGCAGGCGGGTCGGCCAGTAAGGCCAGACCAGCGGCTTGTTTTCCTGCTCCGGCGGCATCGGCATCAGTTCGAACTGGGTGACGGACGCCGCGCCATGGCGGTTCGAGGTGCCGACGCAGTCGGAACCGGTGTCGCCGCCACCGATCACGACCACATGCTTGCCGGTGGCCTTGATCTGGTCCTTCAGCTTGTCGCCGGCATTCACGCGGTTCTGCTGCGGCAGGAAGTCCATCGCGAAGTGCACGCCCTTGAGCTCGCGGCCCGGCACCGGCAGGTCGCGCGGCTGCTCGGCGCCGCCGGCCAGCACCACGGCGTCGAAGTCTTTCGCCAGGTCTTCCGGGAAGATGGTGTCGCGCGCCATGTTGCTGACGGTGGCAGGGAAGTCCTTGCCGATCAGGACGCTGGTGCGGAAGACCACGCCTTCCGCCTTCATCTGCTCGACGCGGCGGTCGATCAGGTCCTTCTCCATCTTGAAGTCGGGAATGCCGTAGCGCAGCAGGCCGCCGATGCGGTCGCTCTTCTCGAACACGGTCACGTCGTGGCCGACACGCGCCAGCTGCTGGGCGGCGGCCAGGCCGGCGGGGCCGGAACCGACCACGGCGACCTTCTTGCCGGTCCTGGTGGCAGAAGGCTGCGGCACGATCCAGCCGTGCTCCCAGCCAGCGTCGGCGATCTTGCGCTCGATCGACTTGATGCCGACCGGGTCGTCGTTGATGCCGAGCGTGCAGGCCGACTCGCAGGGCGCCGGGCAGATGCGGCCGGTGAACTCGGGGAAGTTGTTGGTCGAATGGAGGTTCTCGACGGCCGCACGGTAGTTGCCGTGGTAGACCAGGTCGTTCCAGTCCGGGATCATGTTGTTGACCGGGCAGCCCGTGTTGCAGAAGGGGATGCCGCAATCCATGCAGCGTGCCCCCTGCACCTTGGCCTGGCCATCGGTCAGGGTCAGCACGAATTCCTTGTAGTTCTTGACGCGATCGGTCGGCTCGAGGTGGCCCTCTTCCTGCCGTTCGAATTCCATGAAGCCGGTAATTTTACCCACGTTGTTTTCCTTTTGTCGTCGGGTGGCAGCTCCGCCACCTTCGTCATTCCTGCCACTACCGCGTCATCCCGGCGAAGGCCGGGATCCAATTTCTGCGTGCGATATCGCTACGCCGGCAAACTTGGGTCCCGGCCTTCGCCGGGACGACGGTTCAAAGTGTCGTGATCTGGTTTGCGTTATCGGTGCGCTTGGCGCTTACGCCGCCAGCTCGATCTTGTCGTTCGCTTCTTCCATGCTCGAGTTGTGCATTTCCTCGAGGGCGCGCTTGTAGTCGGTCGGGAAGACCTTCACGAACTTGCCGCGGCTGTTGGCCCAGTCGTCCAGCAGGTTGCGCGCGCGGGTCGAACCCGTGTGCTTGAAGTGGCGCTCGATCAGGCGGCGCAGGATGACCTCGTCCGACTCGCGCTCGCCGCCCCGGGTCTGGCTGTGCCAGCCGGCCTGGCCCTCCTGGCCCTGCTGCTTGGTGGTGAGCACCGGCTCCAGGTTGACCATCGTGGTGTTGCACTTGCCTTCGAACTCGCCCTTCGGGTCGTACACGTAGGCGACGCCGCCCGACATGCCCGCCGCGAAGTTGCGGCCGGTCTCGCCCAGCACCACGACGGTACCGCCGGTCATGTATTCGCAACCGTGGTCGCCGCAGCCCTCGACCACCGCCGTGGCGCCCGAGTTACGCACCGCGAAGCGCTCGCCGGCCACGCCGTTGAAGAAGGCTTCGCCCGAAATCGCGCCGTACAGCACGGTGTTGCCGACGATGATGTTGTCCACCGCCCAGCCACGGAACTCGGTGTTCGGGCGCACGATGATGCGGCCGCCCGACAGGCCCTTGCCGACATAGTCGTTGCCCTCGCCCACCAGGTCGATCGTGATGCCCGCCGCCAGGAAGGCCGCGGCCGACTGGCCCGCGGTGCCCTGCAGCTGGATGTGGATGGTGTCGTCCGGCAGGCCGGCGTGGCCGTAGCGCTTGGCCACTTCGCCCGACAGCATGGTGCCGACGGTGCGGTTCAGGTTCCTCACCGGCGAAATGAAGGAGACGCGCTCGCCCTTCTCCAGCGCGGCCTTGGCCTGGGCGATCAGCTTGTGGTCCAGCGCCTTGTCCAGGCCATGGTCCTGGCCGTCGGTGTGGAACAGCGCGCGCTGCGATTCGACCTTCGGCTGGTAGAAGATGTTCGAGAAGTCCAGGCCCTGCGCCTTCCAGTGCTCGACTGCACGTGCCTTGTCGAGCAGGTCGGTGCGGCCGATCAGTTCGTCCCAGCTGCGGATGCCCAGCTGCGCCATCAGCTGGCGCGCTTCTTCGGCGACGAAGAAGAAGTAGTTCACCACATGCTCCGGCTTGCCCTGGAACTTGGCGCGCAGGACCGGGTCCTGGGTCGCGACACCGACCGGGCAGGTATTCAGGTGGCACTTGCGCATCATGATGCAGCCTTCGACCACCAGCGGCGCCGTCGCAAAACCGATTTCGTCGGCGCCCAGCATGGCGGCAACGACCACGTCGCGGCCTGTGCGCATCTGGCCGTCGGCCTGGACGCGGATGCGGCTGCGCAGGCCATTGAGCACCAGCGTCTGCTGGGTCTCGGCCAGGCCCAGCTCCCACGGGGTGCCGGCGTGCTTGACCGAGGACAGCGGCGAAGCGCCGGTGCCGCCGTCGTGGCCGGCGACCACCACGTGGTCGGCCTTGGCCTTCGAGACGCCCGCGGCCACGGTGCCGATGCCGACTTCCGAGACCAGCTTGACCGAGATCGAGGCGTTCGGGTTGACGTTCTTCAGGTCGTGGATCAGCTGCGCTAGGTCTTCGATCGAATAGATGTCGTGGTGCGGCGGCGGCGAGATCAGGCCGACGCCCGGCACCGAGACCCGCAGCGACGCGATGTATTCGGACACCTTGTGGCCCGGCAGTTGGCCGCCTTCGCCCGGTTTTGCGCCCTGCGCCATCTTGATCTGGATCTGGTCGGCCGATGCCAGGTACTCGGCGGAGACGCCGAAGCGGCCCGACGCCACCTGCTTGATCTTCGAACGCAGCGAATCGCCTTCTTCCAGCGGGATGTCGGCCACCACGCGGTCCGAACCCAGGATCGAGGCCAGGCTCTCGCCCTTGGCGATCTTGATGCCCTTGAATTCGCCCATGTAGCGGCGCGGATCTTCGCCGCCTTCGCCGGTGTTCGACTTGCCGCCGATGCGGTTCATGGCGATGGCCAGGGTGGCGTGGGCTTCGGTCGAGATCGAACCGAGCGACATCGCGCCGGTAGCGAAGCGCTTGACGATTTCCTTGGCCGGCTCGACTTCTTCCAGCGCGATGGCCTTCGACGGATCGATCTTGAACTCGAACAGGCCGCGCAGGGTCAGGTGACGGCGGCTCTGGTCGTTGATGATCTGCGCGTATTCCTTGTAGGTGCTGAAATTGTTGGCGCGGGTCGAGTGCTGCAGCTTGGCGATCGCGTCCGGGGTCCACAGGTGGTCTTCGCCGCGCACGCGGAAGGCGTATTCGCCGCCGGTGTCGAGCGCGTTGGCCAGCACCGGATCGTTGCCGAAGGCGAGCGAGTGCAGGCGCAGCGCCTCTTCCGCCACTTCGAACAGGCCGATGCCTTCCACGGTCGAGGAGGTGCCGCGGAAGTACTTGTCGACCAGCGACTTGTTCAGGCCCACGGCCTCGAAGATCTGCGCACCACAATACGACATGTAGGTGGAGATGCCCATCTTGGACATCACCTTCATCAGGCCCTTGCCCACTGCCTTGGTGTAGTTGTAGATCGCCTTGTCGGCGTCCATCTCGTGCGGCAGGTTGTGCGCCAGGTCGCTGAGCGTTTCCAGGGCCAGGTAGGGGTGCACGGCTTCCGCGCCGTAGCCGGCCAGCAGGGCGAAGTGGTGGGTCTCGCGGGCCGAGCCGGTTTCGACCACCAGGCCGGTGGAGGCGCGCAGGCCACGGCCGACCAGGTGCTGGTGGATGGTCGAGGTGGCCAGCAGCGCGGGAATCGCGACCTGCTCAAGCGACATGTTGCGGTCCGAGACGATCAGGATGTTATGGCCCGACTTGACCGCGTCCACGGCTTCGGCGCACAGCGATGCCAGGCTGGCTTCGATGCCTTCCTTGCCCCAGGCGACCGGATAGCAGATGTTCAGTTCATAGGACTTGAACTTGCCGCCGGTGTGCGAGCTGATGCCGCGCAGGCGGGCCATGTCGTCGAAGCCGAGGATCGGCTGCGAGACTTCCAGGCGCATCGGCGGGTTGACGTTGTTGGTGTCCAGCAGGTTCGGCTTCGGACCGATGAAGGAGACCAGCGACATGACCATGCTTTCGCGGATCGGGTCGATCGGCGGATTGGTCACTTGCGCAAACAATTGTTTAAAGTAGTTATACAAAGGTTTGAGCTTGTTCGACATGACTGCCAGCGGCGAGTCATTGCCCATCGAACCGGTGGCTTCCTCGCCCAGCACGGCCATCGGCGCCATCAGGAACTTCAGGTCTTCCTGGGTGTAACCGAAGGCCTGCTGGCGGTCCAGCAGCGGCACCGCGGCTTTTTCGCCCTGGGCATCCTTGGCGCGGTGCTGGGTCAGCTGCGACTCGGACAGCTTGATTTCGTTGAGCTTGATGCGCACCGACTTGATCCAGGCCTTGTACGGCTTGGCGTTCGAGTAGGTGTCCTTCAGCTCCTTGTCGTCGATGATGCGGCCGGCTTCCAGGTCGATCAGGAACATCTTGCCCGGCTGGAGGCGCCATTTCTTGACGATGCGCGATTCGGGAATCGGCAGCACGCCCGATTCCGAGGCCATGACGACCAAGTCGTCCTCGGTGATGACGTAGCGCGCCGGACGCAGGCCGTTGCGGTCCAGGGTGCCGCCGATGTGGCGGCCGTCGGTGAAGGCCATGGCGGCCGGGCCGTCCCAGGGTTCCATCATCGCGGCGTGGTATTCGTAGAAGGCGCGGCGGTTGTCGTCCATCGACGTGTGGTTTTCCCAGGCTTCCGGGATCATCATCATCATCGCCTGGGCGACCGGATAGCCGGCCATCACCAGCAGTTCGAGCGCGTTGTCGAAGCAGGCGGTATCGGACTGACCCTCATAGATCAGCGGGAACAGCTTGCCCAGGTCTTCACCCAGCACGGCGGACTTCAGCATGCCTTCGCGGGCACGGGTCCAGTTGAAGTTGCCCTTGACGGTGTTGATCTCGCCGTTGTGCGCGATCAGGCGGTAAGGGTGGGCCAGCGGCCATTCCGGGAAGGTGTTGGTGGAGAAGCGCTGGTGCACCAGGCTCAGGGCCGAGATACAGCGCGGATCCTGCAGGTCCTTGTAGTAGACGCCGACCTGGTCCGCCAGCAGCAGGCCTTTGTAGACGATGGTGCGGGCCGACATCGAGGGCACGAAGAACTCCTTGCCGTGCAGGAGCTTCAGGGCCTGGATCGCGTGGCCGGAGGACTTGCGGATGACGTACAGCTTGCGCTCGAGCGCGTCGGTGACCATGATGTCCGGGCCGCGGCCGATGAAGATCTGGCGGATCACCGGCTCTTTCGCCTTCACGAAGGGCGACATCGGCATCGTCTCGTCGACCGGCACGTTGCGCCAGCCGAGCACGACCTGCCCTTCGATGCGCACGGCGCGTTCGATTTCCTGTTCGCAGGCGATGCGCGACGCGTGTTCCTTCGGCAGGAACACCATGCCGACGCCGTATTCGCCAGGCGGCGGCAGTTCCACGCCCTGCTTGGCCATCTCGTCGCGGAAATACTGGTCCGGGATCTGGATCAGGATACCGGCGCCGTCGCCCATCAGCGCATCGGCGCCGACCGCGCCGCGGTGGTCGAGGTTCTTCAGGATCTGCAGGCCCTGCTCGATGATCGAGTGGCTCTTGTTGCCCTTGATATGGGCGATGAAACCGACGCCGCAGGCGTCGTGTTCATTGGCGGGATCGTACAAACCTTGGGCAATCATGAGGCAATCTCCACAGCTTTATCTAGGGTCGAAAATCGAGAATAGTGCAACGCAACACAAACGTAAACAAGAATAATTAGGGTCAGAGTAGAATTGTTTAACAAGTTTTTGAACTTGCGATTAATTGGGGACATAGTCAATCACAGGCGGTCAAAATGTGCCAATTCATCGATAAGCCCTTGATTTTAATAAGAAGAAGTGGAGGCGCTCGGTGCGGCGGCAGGCTCGTTCGTATGTCAACTGCCATGCCTGCCGACTTGCCTTCGGCGATGCTGAATAAAAAAACGGCACGAATAATCGTGCCGTTGATCGATTGCTGATTGTTTATGCTTGCGAAAGCGGCGGGATCGGTTCCCGAAGCGGCCGCCCGCGCTTGGCCGGCAGGATCTGGCGCTTGGTCCGGCGCTCGAGCTCGGCCTTGAAGGCATCCGAACCCAGGGGCTGGTTCTTCAGCACCGAGGCGGTCACGAAGTCCAGCTCTTCCTGCGTAATACCCTGCATGACGAGCTCGGTGTAGGCCGCTTCGCGCTGGAAGGGCGTGTTACCCAGGCCCCAGTAGAGCAGGTGGTCGGTGATGAGGGCGTCCGTGCGCACGCCGGTGTGGTGGGCGTAGCTCGACCATGGGTAGTCCAGCGGCGCCGCGACCAGCCCGGCGCGCACCGGATTGAGCTCGATGTAGCGGCTGCAGGACAGAAGATAATGCTCGGTATCGACCAGCGAAGTGCGGAAGCGCCCTTCGAACAGGCCGCCCGTGCGCTCGTACTTCTGATTGAACCAGGGGACGTAGAAGCGGCCGATCTTCTGCATCATCAACGCCAACCCGGTTTCGTTGGAAGGCGTCGCCAGCAGGTGCAGGTGGTTCGGCATCAGCACATAGGCGTGAATGGCCACCTCGTAGAAGCGCGCCGCCTCCTTCAGCCAGGCGAGGAAGCGCTGGTAGTCGGCCTCGTCGCGAAAGATCGGCTGGCGGTTGTTGCCGCGCTGGATGAGGTGCTGCGGCTGGTTCGGGATGATGAGTCGGGGAAGGCGTGCCATGGCGTGCTCAAAAGTCGAGCACCCATTTTAGCCGAGAAAGCTGACTCTGTCCCTAATTAATCTCGAGGTCGCGAAAAAGTTGGCCGACTCTGTCCCCGATTATGCTCAGGACAGGGTGAAACCGGCGGAGAGGCTGTAGCCTTCGCCATAGGCGCTGCGCAGGGGCAGGTCCTGGCCGAGGCCGGAACGGGCTTTCTTGCGCAGGCGGTAGACCAGCATGTCGACCCGGCGGCTGGCGTCCGGGTCTTCGCCGCCCATGCCGGCGACGATCACCTGGCGCGGCACCGGACGGGTGTTGATGGTCAGGAGGTGCAGGAAGTTGCACTCCTTTTCGGTCAGGTCGATCACCTTGCCGCCCAGTTCGAGCTGGCGGGCGCTCACGCGCAGGGTCCATTTGCTCGGCGCCGGCGCCGGGTCGGCCGGACGCACGCGGCGGTCCAGCGCTTCGATGTGCGCCGCCAGTTCGGGGAACTTGATCGGCTTGGTCAGGTAGTGGTCGGCGCCCAGGCGCAGCCCGAGGATGCGGTGGTCGAACGCGACCCGGCCGGTCAGCACCAGCAGGCCGATCTCCGGGTACAGCTGGCGCATCCGCGGAATGACATTGAAACCATCCTCGTCCGGCAGGCCGAGGTCGAGCACGACGACCGCTGCCGGCGTGCGCGTCAGCGCCGCCCACATCTCGCTCGCGGTCTTGGCGATCGTGACGTCGTGGTCCAGTTCCCGCAGGAACTCGGCCATGTCGTCGGCGTATTCGCCATTGTCTTCAACAATCAGTATCTGCGTCATGGATTGGTCGGGTTAATGATCGGTCCGATTATCACTGTTGGGAGAGGATGAGGCAAGTTGTTGTTGGCCGTTAATATCCAGGGCGGGTAGCCAGAGCCGGAATTCCTTGCCGTCCTCGCCCAGGCGCAGCATCCCGCCGTGGACGTCGACGATCGAGCGCGCCATATAGAGGCCCAGGCCGCTGCCCGGCAGGCCGGTGGCATTGCTGCCGCGGTAGCCCTTGTCGAATATGCAGGCTGCATCCTCCGGCGGTACCCCGGCGCCTTCATCGCGCACCGTGAACTCGACCCCGCTCCCGCTGCGGCGCGCCCCCAGCGTTACCTTGCTGCCGGCCGGCGAGTACAGCAGGGCATTGTCGACCAGGACCTTCAGCGCCAACCGCAAGCCCTCGGGCTCGCCGCGCAGGCCCAGCTTCAGGTCGTCCGCTTCGACGACCGCTTCGCGGCCCGCTTCGCGCAGCTGCGTCACACCGGCGTCCAGCAAGTCGCGGGCGGCGATGGTGTTCGGCTGGCGCACCTGGCCGATCGCGGCCATGCGGTCCGGCGACAGGTATTCGTCGAGCATGGCGATCAGGCGGTCGGCCGCGACCGCGATCTTGCGATAACGCTGGCGCACGGTGTCGTCGGCGCCATGGGCGGTCGCTTCCAGGCGCTGGATCGCGCCGTCGATGGTCGCCAGCGGCGTGCGGAATTCGTGGTTCAGCATGCTTGCGAAACGGCGCTGGTCGGCCAGGTGGGCGCGCTGCGCCGACAGGTCGCGCAGCAGTCCCACCAGCGAGCGGCTGGCGTCAGCGTTGCGCACCACCGTGGCGATCACCTGCAGCCCGACCGGATGGCCGTCCGCGTTGCGCACGTCGACTTCCTGCATGCGGCGCTCGCCTGGCGCGAGCCCGCCCTGCGCGGTGAGGTGCAGGCCGAGCGCGCCCAGTGCCTCGTGCGCGCCGCCGCCGGCGATCGCGGCCTGCAGTGCCCCGGCCTCGTAGCCCAGCAGGGCGGAAAATGCCGGGCTCAGGTAGCGCAGCGTATGCGCCGGCAGGTCGATGCTGAAGGCAATGTCGCCGGCGAGTTCGGCAATGGTGCAGAAATGATGTTCGATACCTGGAATGCCGGCGGGGCGCTCCGGACTGGCCGGAGCATGGGGATCAACAGCCGTGCTACGGGTCATTGGGCACTTTCTGTTATCGATGGGACAATGAACGTTGTCACCCAGTATATCGTTGCTCGCGACACTTTGTATAGGAGCAAGCCCGGCCTTGTCCTGCACCGGCACCGGATCGCTATGTCGATGTGATGAAAAATGCGCCACGGTGGGCGCAGTTGGTGGATAATTCGCGTCTATGAACGATACCGCTACCCTCCCCCCACTCCCGGACCGGCTCTCGATCGACCCGAGCAGCCCTTTTCATAACCGCGACGTTTTCCAGCGCGAGATCGGCATCCGCTTCAACGACAAGGATCGCCATGACGTCGAAGAGTACTGCATGAGCGAAGGCTGGATCAAGGTCGCCGCCGGCCGCACGCTCGACCGCAAGGGCAAGCCGATGCTGATCAAGTTGAAGGGCAAGGTCGAGGCTTTTTACAAGTAATCCGCATTGATGCAAAAAGAAAGGGCGGCTGGTGCTAACCAGCCGCCCTTTTGCTTTGGTAGGGTGGTCGGCTATGCCGACCGCGCGTTCGACCGGCACTTGAATCCCTACGCCGTCACTATGCACGCCAGATTTGAACGCGCGGACGGCGAAGCCGTCCACCCTACGAAAAACGCGGCGCTGACATCGTCAAGCGCCGCGTTTCTATTCTAAACAGCTGACTTTAGTCTTCCAGCGGTGCGAAGATCGCTTGCAGATCTTCCTGCGTCAGCGCCATCTTCTGCGATTCACCTTCGGACAGGATCGACTGCGCCAGTTCCGACTTCTTCAGCTGCAGCTGCTGGATCTTCTCTTCCAGCGTGCCCTTGGCGATCAGCTTGTACACGAACACCGGCTTGTCCTGCCCGATGCGCCAGGCGCGGTCGGTCGCCTGGTTCTCGGCCGCCGGGTTCCACCACGGGTCGTAGTGGATCACGGTGTCGGCCGCGGTCAGGTTCAGGCCCACGCCGCCGGCCTTCAGGCTGATCAGGAAGATCGGCACCGCGCCCTGCTGGAAGGCGGCCACCTGGGCCGAGCGGTCGCGCGTCTCGCCGGTGAGCAGCGCGTAGTGGATGCCGCGCGCGGCGAGTTCTTCCTCGATCAGGAACAGCATGCTGGTGAACTGCGAGAACACCAGGATCTTGCGGCCTTCCTGCAGCAGGTCTTCGACCATCTGCATCAGGTCGGTCAGCTTGGCCGACACCGCGGCGGTGTTCTTCTTGCCCGGCATGGCCTTCACCAGGCGCGGGTCGCAGCAGACCTGGCGCAGCTTGAGCAGCGCTTCGAGGATGACGATCTGGCTGCGCGCCACGCCCTTGCGGTCGATCTCGTCGCGCACCTTCTTGTCCATCGCCAGGCGCACGGTTTCGTACATGTCGCGCTGCGCGCCCGAAAGCTCGATGCGGCGCACCATCTCGGTCTTCTCCGGCAGTTCCTTGGCCACGTGGTCCTTGGTACGGCGCAGCAGGAAGGGCTTGATGCGGCGGCTCAGCAGGGTGCGGCGCACCGAATCGTCCTGGCGTTCGATCGGGTGGCGGAACTGGTTGTTGAAGCTCTTCTCGTCGCCCAGCAGGCCTGGCAGCAGGAAGTGGAACTGCGACCACAGCTCGCCCAGGTGGTTCTCGAGCGGCGTGCCGGACAGGCACAGGCGGTGGCGGGCGTTGAGCGAGCCGGCCGTCTGCGCCGCCTTGGAGCGGGTGTTCTTGATGTAGTGCGATTCGTCCAGGATCACCAGGTGATAGTGGTGCTCGCGCAGCTTTTCCTCGTCGCGCGGCAGCAGCGCATAGGTGGTCAGCACGATGTCGGCGTCGTCGATCTGGTCGAACAGGTCCATGCGCTCCTTGCCCTGCAGGAGCAGCACCTTCAGGCTCGGGGCGAAGCGCGCGGCCTCGTCGAACCAGTTGGTCATGAGGCTGGTCGGCGCGATCACCAGGGCCGGGCTGGTCAGGCGCCCTGCTTCCTTCTCGGTGAGGATGTGGGCCAGGGTCTGCACGGTTTTGCCGAGACCCATGTCGTCGGCCAGGATGCCGCCGAGGTCGTACTCGCGCAGGAACTGCATCCACGACAGGCCGTCGAGCTGGTAGTCGCGCAAGGTAGCTTGCAGGCCCTTGGGCGCCTCGACCTTCTTGACCGAGCCGAACTGGCTCAGCTTGCGGCCGGTCTCGCGCAGGCGCTCGCCGCCGGTCCAGCGCAGCTCGAGGCCGCGCGCCAGGTCTTCCAGGCGCGCCGCGTCCAGCGTGGACATGCGCATGCGGCCCTTGATCTTGTCATTGAAGTACAGCTCGCCGAGCGTGGCGAGGATGGGCTTCAGGCGGCCCCAGGGCAGCGCCACGCGCACGCCGTCCGGCAGCGTGGCCAGCATCTGGTCGGCTTCGGCATGGGCGGCCAGCACGGCCGGGTCGAAGTCGGCAGGGGCGCTGCGGATCAGCTGCACCAGCACCGGCAGCAGCGGCACGCGCTTGCGCGCCACCACGATGCCCAGCTCCAGCTCGAACCAGGCATTGCCCGCTTCTTCGGGTTCGTCGATGTCGGCATACCAGTCTTCGACCGGCACCACGTCGTAGCGGTACTTGGCCGACTTCTGCAGGTGCCAGCCGGTGTCGGACAGGGCGTCAAGGTCGTTCTCGGCGAAGCGCAGCCAGTGCGCCTGGCTGTCCAGCACCAGGGCGCCGGCCATGGCGTTGAAGGGCGCGGTGACCGGCTTGCGGAAGCCGATCTCGTTCAGTTTGTTCAGGGCCGCGGCTTCGGCCTTCGGGTCGCGTTCGATGACCTCGGTGACGTCGCCGATCTGGCGCACCACGCGCTGGGCCGGATCGAAGGACACGCGCTGGCCGTCGTAGTCGTAGGCCAGCACGGCGAAGTCGTGCCAGCGCGGCGTGCCGCCGTCGGACAGCTGCACCGAATCGAGCAGCAGGTGCGGAATCGGTTTGACGTCGTTGCGCAGGCGCTGGGTGAGCGGCTGCGGCAGCGGCATCAGCTGCTGCAGGCCGTGCGCCAGCAGCAGTTGCGAGACGCGCTTCTTGTCGGTGCCGGTGAGGGCCGGGGCCTGGGCCACCAGCGCCTGCAGTTCGGCCAGCGAGATGTCGATGCCGCCGCGATTCAGTTCGAGCGGGCCGATCGACAGGTTGTCGATGTACCACGGCGGGTCGGTCGGCAGCATGTAGTCGATCAGGTCGGCCCCGCTGTGGGTGGCGCCGTTGGCCGGTTCCACCGACCACCCGAGTTTGGCCACGCGGCCCTCGTCGCGCCAGGCCAGGCTGGCCAGGCGGGTCGGGCCGGCCTGTAGCGGATAGACCAGGCCATTGGCCATGTCGGACCACGAGTTCGCCCACAGCAGCTTGCCTTGTTCAAGCAGCATCTGCAGCAGGATGGCGCCGACTTTGCCTTTCGGTTCGGTGGCGCTGGTGCCCTGGGCCGAACCGCTGCGCATGGCGATGAAGAAGCGCACCAGGTCGACGTCGTCGCCTTCGAGGTAGGCCGGTGGCGCCGACAGCAGCGAGAACACTTCGCTTACCGGGCTGGCGGCGGCGACGTCGCCGTTCGGGCGCAGGCGCGCCTTGCACAGGCAGATGGCGACGTGGCGGCCGCCGCTGGTCGGGGCCATCACGTAGACAAACTTGTACTGCACGGCCTTCGGATCGGCGACCTCGTCGGTCAGCCTGGGCTGCGGGTGCGCCGCCGCCTCGACCCTTTGCAGCCAGCTCACCACCGGCGCGGGCAGGGCGGGAGCGCGTGCGGGAGCGCGGGCGACGGCAGGTGCTGCTACGGGTGCGTCGTTGGCGTTCTCGCGGTGATCATCGACTGTGTGCATGGGTCTCGTGTGTCTGTATTAAAAACGACAATAAAGAACATTATCCTTCATACGGACGCTTCCGTTTTGTTCGGAATCGCACGTAGCGGACAAAACTTGTCCGCACCATCTGCGTGCACGCTGTTCGTCCATGCGAATCACGCGTACAGCCGACTGTTCTCGCATGTTCAAGTGGCGCTGTCAAGACTGGTGTATCCCCCGCGTTTGCGTATCATTGTTTGCTTGACCTTTTAGAGACACGCGCGTACTCATCGCGCACACCACCGCACCATGCTGCCATCCATCGAACAACGCCTCGCCCTCGAACTGTCCGCCAAACCGGTCCAGGTGGCCGCCGCCGTCGCCCTGCTCGACGAAGGCGCGACTGTCCCCTTCATCGCACGCTACCGCAAGGAAGCCACGGGCGGCCTCGACGACACCCAGCTGCGACTTCTGGAAGAGCGCCTGCGCTACCTGCGCGAGCTCGAAGACCGCCGCGCGTCGATCATCGCGTCGATCACGGAGCAGAACAAGATGACGCCGGAGCTGCTCGATGCGATCGCCCATGCCGAGGACAAGACCCGCCTGGAGGACCTGTACCTGCCCTACAAGCAGAAGCGCCGCACCAAGGCGCAGATCGCGATCGAAGCGGGCCTGTCGCCGCTGGCCGAGGCCTTGCTCGGCGACCCGTCGCTCAATCCAGAAGAGGTGGCGTCCGGCTACCTGCGCGAGGCCTTCACGAATGCCGACGGCGGCGCCAACCCGGGCGTGGCTGATACCAAGGCGGCCCTCGACGGTGCGCGCCAGATCCTGATGGAGCGCTTCGCCGAAGATGCGACGCTGCTGCAGTCGCTGCGCGAATACGTGCAGGAGCACGGCGTGGTCGAGTCAAAAGTCGTGGCCGGCCAGGAGGACGCGGGCGAAAAATTCGCCGACTATTTCGACTATTCCGAAACCCTGTCCACGATTCCTTCGCACCGCGCGCTGGCGCTGATGCGCGGCCGCCGCGAGGGCGTGCTGGATGTCACCCTGCGCCTCGATTCGGAAGCCGAGAAGCCGAAGTGGGACGCGCCGCACAACCCTTGCGAAAGCCGCATCTGCGCCGCATTCGGCATCAAGGCGCTTGGGCGCCCGGCCGACAAGTGGCTGCTCGACACCGCGCGCTGGACCTGGCGCGTGAAGAGCTTCATGTACATCGAGACCGAGCTGATGGGCGCGCTGCGCGAGAAGGCCGAACTCGATGCGATCCAGGTCTTCGCCCGTAACCTGAAGGCGCTGCTGCTGGCCGCGCCGGCCGGCCCGCGCGCCACCATGGGCCTGGACCCGGGCCTGCGCACCGGCGTCAAGGTGGCGGTGGTGGACGCCACCGGCAAGGTGGTCGACACCGCCACCGTCTACCCGCACCAGCCGCGCAACGACTGGGACGGCGCCCTGCACGTGCTCGGCCAGCTGGCGGCCAAGCACAATGTGTCGCTGATCTCGATCGGCAACGGCACCGCCTCGCGCGAGACCGACAAGCTGGCCGCTGACCTGATCAAGCAGCGCCCGGAGCTGAAACTCACCAAGATCGTCGTCTCGGAAGCCGGCGCCTCGGTGTATTCGGCCTCGGAATTCGCCTCGCGCGAACTGCCCGAGCTGGACGTCTCGCTGCGCGGCGCGGTGTCGATCGCGCGCCGCCTGCAGGACCCGCTGGCGGAACTGGTCAAGATCGACCCGAAGTCGATCGGCGTCGGCCAGTACCAGCACGACGTGTCCCAGACCCAGCTCGCGCGCTCGCTCGACGCCGTGGTCGAGGATTGCGTGAACGCGGTGGGCGTGGACGTGAACACGGCCTCGGCGCCGCTGCTGGCGCGGGTCTCGGGCTTATCTGGCAGCGTGGCGCAGAGCATCGTGAACTACCGCGACATGCAGGGCGCGTTCGCCTCGCGCGCGGCATTGAAGAAGGTGCCGCGCCTGGGCGACAAGACCTTCGAGCAGGCGGCCGGCTTCCTGCGCGTGATGAACGGCGAGAACCCGCTGGACGCCTCGGCGGTCCACCCGGAATCCTATCCGGTGGTCGAGAAGATCCTGGGCGACATCAAGCGCGACATGAAGGCGGTGATCGGCGACAGTGCGCTCATCAAGTCGCTCAATCCGGCCAAGTATGCGGATGACAAATTCGGCGTGCCGACCGTGACCGACATCCTGAAGGAACTGGAAAAGCCGGGCCGCGACCCGCGTCCGGAATTCACCACTGCGACCTTCAAGGAAGGCGTCGAAGAAATCTCGGACCTGCGCCCGGACATGATCCTGGAAGGCGTGGTGACCAACGTGGCCGCCTTCGGCGCCTTTGTCGACATCGGCGTGCACCAGGATGGACTGGTGCACATCTCGGCGCTGTCGAACACGTTTGTGAAGGACCCGCACACGGTGGTCAAGGCCGGCCAGGTGGTCAAGGTGAAAGTGCTGGAAGTGGACGTCAAGCGCAAGCGCATCGCGCTCACCATGCGCCTGTCCGATGCCGCGCCGCAGCCGGGCGCGCGTCCGGAGCAGCGCGGCGACCGCAACGACAGCAAGCGCCTGGCCCAGCACCAGCGTCAGGACAAGCCGGCGCCCGCAGCCGGCGGCGCGATGGCCGCGGCCTTCGCCAAGCTGAAGAAGTAATGGCGCGTGCGGGGTGGCCGGCCGGTGAGCCGGTCAGCCCGCGTGCTTGAGGAACAGCCCGACCATGTAGACGCTCAGGAAGCCGAAGCCGATCAGGATCATGCGCTTTTGCGGCAACGCGGGCAGTCCGGTTTTCTTGATGTGCAGTCCTTCGCGCACCAGCAGCAGGCCATAGCCGAGGGCCGCGATGCCGCACAGGAGGCGGCCGATGCCCAGGCCCATCAGGCCCTCGATGAGGTTGATCAGGCCAGGGATGGCCAGCAGGGCGCCGATCGCGAAATTGGCGGTGGCCGAGGGTCTGCGCTGGGGTGTCTGTTGCATGATGCGTGCCGGACGAAGGGAATGCGCGCGATCATACCAGTCCCGCCCCGCCCGTGGGCAAAAACCGCCGGCGGTTCAGCCCAGGACGCGCACCGCGGTCGTCCCTGCCTTCACCAGGAAGCACAGACAGAACAGGCCGAAGCAGGCGTAGCCGACCATGGTCGTGCGGTGCGATGCCAGCTCGCCGCGCCGGTCGCGCCAGGCCTGCACGGCGCAGTACAGCAGGAACAGGCCGGCCGGCAGCTGGCCGATGTAGAGCAGGACGTCTTCCAGTGGCTCCCGGTACATCCCGGTGATGATTTCGTACACGCCGGCAATGACAAAGAAGGCAGCCATGCACCACAGCAGGGGCGATGGCATGGAAGCAAAGCCTCGGTAGGCAGTCATGATGGTTCCCGTTCGGGTGGCATGAAAGACCATCATAGCGGGGATTTTCCGGTAAAAATCCGCCGATTGTCACAGCAGGCGGGAGAACGACGCCAGGCCCGTGCCCGCCCTGCCGAATTCTTATAAAATGGCGGCATCTTATCCATTCCCACTGAAGGCACACACATGAGCGACGTTCAAACCTGGATCAAAGACACCGTGACCACCACCCCGGTCGTGCTGTTCATGAAGGGAACCGCGCAATTCCCGCAATGCGGCTTCTCGGGCCGCGCCATCCAGATCCTGAAAGCCTGCGGTGTCGACAACATCGCCACCGTCAACGTCCTGGAAGACGCCGAAGTCCGCCAGGGCATCAAGGACTACTCGAACTGGCCGACCATCCCGCAGCTCTACGTGCGCGGCGAATTCATCGGCGGCACCGACATCATGAACGAGATGTACGAATCGGGCGAGCTGCAGACCCTGCTGAAGAACGGCTGATTCCATGACCGGCCGCCCGCGCAGGATCATTGTCGCCATCACTGGCGCAACCGGCGCGGTCTATGGCGTGCAGCTGCTGCGGCGGCTGCACGCGACTCCCGGCGTCGAGACCCACCTGGTGATTTCCGACGCCGCCTCCCTCACCCTGCACCAGGAACTCGGCCTGCAGCGGCGCGATGCCGAGGCGCTGGCCCACGTCGTCCACCGCAACCGCGACATCGGCGCCTCGATCGCCAGCGGCTCTTACCAAGTCGACGGCATGGTGATCGCTCCCTGTTCGATGAAAACCCTGGCGGCCGTCGCCCATGGCCTGTCGGACAACCTGGTCACGCGCGCCGCGGACGTGATGCTGAAGGAAAGGCGCAGGCTGGTGCTGATGGTGCGCGAGACGCCCTTCAACCTGGCGCACCTGCGCAATATGACGGCGGTGACGGAGATGGGCGGCATCGTGTTCCCGCCCCTGCCGAGCTTTTATCATCGTCCGGCGACGATCGAAGAGATGGTCGAGCATACGGTCGACCGGGCGGTCGACCTGCTCGGGCTCGACAACGCCCACGCCCCCAGGTGGGGCGGCATGAAAGACGCGCAGGACAGCTAGCGCTTGTCGCCGTCAAACGGTTCGTCGGCCTTTTTCGCCTCGCGTGCTTCCTCGAGCATCCGCCGCCGGGCATTGCGTTGTCGCATCACCTCGGCATGGCGCGCCGCCGTCATCGGCGGTGCGGTCATCAGTTCCTTGAGCTGGGCGGTGTTGGCGTAGTTGTTTCGCATACGGCAGCTGCTCCTTGACGTGACCCGGTGACGGCGGATCCGCTCGCCACTGGACAGATTATGACCCAGCTGCAGCTGTTTGTGCCGCTCTGCACTCACGAAAAGTGCAATTACGAAACTATTTTTGCTCGGGCTTCTGGTGATTCATTCGCACCAGCATGCGGATGAACTCGCGTGCCAGCTGGCGATGGTGCTCGTCCAGGCGTTGTAAATCTGCAATCAGCTTCACGTCCGCGGTTTCGAAGCGGGCGCCGCCGCCATTGCTGTCGGTGCCGGCGCTAGCATGCTCGGCGCCGCCGAAGCGCAGCCAGTCGGCCGGCACGCCCAGCCACTGGGCGATCATGCGCAGCTTTTCCTGGGTCGGGATGGCTTCGCCCACCAGCCACTTGCGCGCGGCGTGGACGGTGATCGGGCGGCCTTCGAAACGGATATTGAATTCCCTGGCCAGGCGGGTGGGGCTATCGGGCGAGTAGTGGGCGTTCTTCAGCGCCTGTTGCAGGCGCTCACTGAAGCTCTCCCGTTCATTGGTTGAATTCATTGCAATGCTTACGTTATGTGCGGATGGCCTGTGCAGACGGCCGGGCGTTCTATGGCTGAGAAGCCTCAGCAAACAATCATACCTTTAAAAAGTAACAAAGATGTGATTATTTAATAGAATTTGAATGTTTTACGAACCGGAAATATTACCCGCAATCCCCCATTTGGGGAATCGCAAATATATCCTAAAGGAAAAAGTATGACATTGCCGCACGATTGCGTGCAACAAATATGCAGATTGCCGGCACAGCCGGCGCTGCGGAAAGAGATCAGGCCAACTGGAAACGAATGATACCGTCGCTATCCTTACTGCGGCGCAGCATCCCGTCGCGCCATAATTTATGCAGGTGGGCTAGTGCCTCGCCCAGAGCGAAACTGAGCTGGTGGGCGTCGAGCTGGCGGCGGAACATCAGGGGCACGATGTCGACGGCCGACTTCGGCTCGACACAGGCCGCCAGCACCTCGGCCAGGCGGGCCGCATGATGATCATGCAATTGAGCAATTCGGGTGTGCAGGCCGCGGAAGGGCTTGCCATGCGAAGGCAGGACAAGAGTGTCCTCAGGCAAGTTTGTGAACTTTTTCAGCGATTGAAGATAGAGGTCCAGCGGGTTGCCTTCCGGCTCGACCGCGAATACCGACACGTTCGTCGAAATACGCGGCAAGACCATGTCGCCGGAAATCAGGACCTTCAGCTCCTCGGAATACAACGACGCATGTTCCGGCGAGTGGCCGAAGCCGGTGATCACGCGCCAGCCCCTGCCGCCGATCTCGACCATGTCGCCGTCCTGCAGGCGGGTATAGGCTTCCGGCACCGCCGGCACCAGGGACGGATAGTAACTGCGGCGGCTGCGCATCTGCTCCAGCATGTCCGGGTCCACCAGGCCGTGACGCTCGAAGTGCGGGATGGCCGAGGGACCGTCGACACCCGGCAGCGCCGCCGCCATCATGCGGGCAAAGGCGAATTCCCCGGCGGTGGTCCAGAACGGCGCCTCGAAGCGGCTGCTCAGCCAGCCCGACAGGCCGACGTGGTCGGGATGGCAATGGGTGGCGAACACACGCAGCAGCGGCGCGCCCTGCAGGCCCTCGCCCAGCACCTGTTCCCAGGCCGCGCGGGTGGCGTCGGTCCCGGCGCCGCAGTCGACCACGCTCCAGCCGGCGCGGCCTTCCTGTTCGTCGCGCAGCAGCCACAGGTTGATGTGGTCGAGCGCAAAGGGCAGCGGCATCCGGATCCAGGCCAGGCCCGGCGCCAGTTGATGGACCATGCCCGGTGCCGGGATGGTGTCGCCAAAGGGATAATCGAGCTGGGCTTCGAGCGGGTTCATGGAAAACTTTCGTGTTCGTCGTGGGCGGTCGCGCTACAATGCCGTTAACGTAAACGTAAACCGGGGCGCAGGCATCGATTGTAAGCGATTCCCTGTTTCGCTTCTTTTGCTTCATAGAGAACCATGGTCACCTATACCATTGCCGAACTGGCCCGCGAATTCGACATCACTGCCCGTGCCATCCGCTTTTATGAAGACCAGGGCTTGCTCAGTCCCAAGCGCGAAGGCGTGGGCGGCCGCAACCGTGTCTATACCCCGCGCGACCGTACCCGGCTGAAACTGACCCTGCGCGGCAAGCGCCTGGGCCTCACCCTGTCGGAAATCAAGAGCATCGTCGACATGTACGAGTCGCCACGCGACACCGCGGCCCAGATCGAACGCTTCCTCGGGGTACTGGCCCACCAGCGCGTGACGCTGGAACAGCAGCGTGCCGACATCGAGATGGCGCTCGAGGAAATTTCCGCGCACGAGGAAGAATGCCGCCGCCTGCTGGCGGACAGCGCGGAAAACAAGAACGCCGCCTAAGCACGCGGAGGGCCTGGCACCCTCCCTTTTTTTTGGCCCTTTAGTTGACGTTTACGTTAACGTAAGAGGCGAGTATCATGCACCCTATCCTGCTCAACCACCGTTCACCGTGAGGACGACAATGCTGCATCTCCCAGGCTTGACCTTTGACCATGGCGAAGACATCGCCGCGCTGCGCGAAGCCGTACAACAGTTCGCGGAAGCCGAAATTGCACCGCGCGCTGCCGAGATCGACCGCAGCGACCAGTTCCCGATGGACCTGTGGAAGAAGATGGGCGAACTCGGCCTGCTGGGCATCACCGTCGGCGAGGAATACGGCGGCGCCAACATGGGCTACCTGGCCCACATCATCGCCATGGAAGAAATCTCGCGCGCCTCGGCTTCGGTCGGCCTGTCCTACGGCGCCCACTCGAACCTGTGCGTCAACCAGATCAAGCGCAACGGCAACGAAGAGCAGAAGCGCAAGTACCTGCCCAAGCTGATCTCGGGCGAGCACGTGGGCGCGCTGGCCATGTCCGAGCCGAACGCCGGTTCCGACGTCGTCAGCATGAAGCTCAAGGCCGAACTGAAGGGCGACCGCTACGTCCTGAACGGCACCAAGATGTGGATCACCAACGGCCCGGACGCCGACACCCTGGTGGTGTACGCCAAGACCGACCTCGAAGCCGGCCCGCGCGGCATGACCGCCTTCCTGATCGAAAAAGGTTTTAAAGGCTTCTCGATCGCCCAGAAGCTCGACAAGCTGGGCATGCGCGGCTCGCACACCGGCGAACTGGTGTTCCAGGACTGCGAAGTGCCGGTCGAGAACGTGCTGGGCGGCGTCAGCAAGGGCGTCAACGTGCTGATGTCGGGCCTGGACTTCGAGCGCACCGTGCTGTCCGGCGGACCGCTGGGCATCATGTCGGCCTGCATGGATGCGGTGGTGCCCTACATCCACGAGCGCAAGCAGTTCGGCCAGGCGATCGGCGAGTTCCAGCTCATGCAGGGCAAGATCGCCGACATGTACTCGACCATGATGGCTTGCCGCGCCTACGTGTATGCCGTGGGCCAGGCCTGCGACCGCGCGACCTCGCCAGAGCAGGTGCGCGCCCTGCGCAAGGACGCCGCCGGCGCGATCCTGTACAGCGCCGAGAAGGCGACCTGGATGGCGGGCGAAGCGATCCAGACCCTGGGCGGCAACGGCTACATCAACGAGTACCCGGTCGGCCGCCTGTGGCGCGACGCCAAGCTGTACGAGATCGGCGCCGGCACCAGCGAGATCCGCCGCATGCTGATCGGGCGCGAGCTGTTCGGCGAGACGATGTAAATAGCAGCAGACCGGATAGCTTGTTCCTTAGTTATCCTCAAAACCGTCATCCCGGCGAAGGCCGGGATCCAGTTCCGTCGCGTACCGACTACGCTGAACGCAGCAGGTACGCACACAAATTGGGTTCCGGCCTTCGCCGGAACGACGTGCTAAGGGTAGTGGCTGCGTTTTATGGTTGTGCACCGCATTAGTTGCCATAAAATGTCCCATCCCTCGGTCCACGCGCGAGACGAACGATGACCCAGCAAGCGTTCCCCAAACTGCTGTCTTCCCAGATCGCCTTCGACATCGCGCGCACCATCCTGGACGGCTTCGACAAGCATTACCGCCTGTTCCGCCAGGCCAGCCAGGCGGCGCGGCGTCATTTCGAGGCCGCCGACTGGGCCACCGCGCAGGCGGCCGCGCGCGAACGCATCGATTACTACGACAAGCGCGTGCAGGAATGCGTCCATGTGCTGCAGGACGAGTACGACCCGGAAGAACTGACGGACCCCGTCTGGCGCGAAACCAAGCTGCACTACATCGGCCTGCTCTCGGGCCACAAGCAGCCGGAACTGGCCGAAACCTTCTTCAACTCGGTCAGCTGCATCATCCTGCACCGCAGCTACTACCATAACGACTACATTTTCGTGCGCCCGGTGATCTCCACCGAGTACATCGAGACCGAGGAACCGCTGCCGACCTACCGCGTCTACTACCCGGCAGCCGACGGGCTGAGCAATGCCCTGCGCCGCGTGCTCACCAACTTCCAGTTCGCCGTGCCCTTCGCCGACCTCGACCGCGACGTCGCCAGCGTCGAGGCGCGACTCAGCGAGGCCTTCGGGCTGGCGCAGGCGGAACCGAACCTGCAGCTGCAGGTGCTGTCCAGCCCCTTCTTTCGCAACAAGGCGGCCTACGTCGTCGGCCGTGTCATCAACGGCCCGCGCAACTACCCTTTCGTGATCCCGGTGCTGCATGACCGCCAGGGGCGGCTGGTGCTGGACACGGTGCTGCTCGACGTCTACCACATCACCCTGCTGTTCAGCTTCACGCGCGCCTACTTTTTGGTGGACATGGAGGTGCCCTCGGCCTACGTGGGTTTTCTGCGCAGCCTGATGCCACGCAAGCCGCGCAGCGAGATCTACACTGTGCTGGGCCTGCAGAAGCAGGGCAAGGCCCTGTTCTACCGCGACTTCCTGCAGCACCTGAAGCACAGTTCCGACCTGTTCCGCATCGCCCCGGGCATCCGCGGCCTGGTGATGCTGGTGTTCGAACTGCCGTCCTTCCCTTATGTGTTCAAGGTGATCAAGGATTTCTATCCGCCGCCCAAGGAAACCACGCGCGCCCAGGTCAAGGAAAAATACCTGCTGGTGAAGCACCACGACCGGGTCGGGCGCATGGCCGACACCCTCGAGTATTCCGACGCCGCCTTCCCGCTGGCACGCTTCTCGGAAGAGCTGTTGAACGAGCTGAAGCAACACGCGCCCTCGCTGGTCGAGATCGAAGGCGAGCGTATCATCGTGCGCCACCTCTACATCGAGCGCCGCATGGTGCCGCTGAATATCTACCTGGCCGAGGCCCAGGCCGCCGGCGACGACGAACGCCTGGAGCACGGCGTGATCGAATACGGCAATGCGATCAAGGACCTCGTTGCCGCGAATATCTTCCCGGGCGACATGCTGTACAAGAATTTCGGCGTCACCCGCCACGGCCGCGTCGTGTTCTATGATTACGACGAGATCGAATACCTCACCGACTGCCAGTTCCGCGACATCCCGGAAGCGCGCAACGAAGAGGACGAGATGGCATCGGAACCCTGGTACCCGATCGGCAGGCACGACGTCTTTCCGGAACAATTTGGCCGCTTCCTGCTTGGAAATCCGAGCATCCGGCGCCATTTCATGAAGCACCACGCGGAGCTGTTGACCCGCGCGTATTGGCAATCCCACAAGGACCGCATATTGGCGGGCGTCGTCGACGACGTCTTCCCGTACCCCCAGCAGATCCGTTTCTGTGCACAAGACCCAAGCACACCACCCCCACCCATTTTGGAGAACTTACACAATGAATGATCCAGTCGTTATCGTTGGCGCCGCCCGTACCCCGATGGGCGCCTTCCAGGGCGATTTTTCGTCGAAGTCGGCGAGCGACCTCGGCGCGGTGGCGATCAAGGCCGCGGTGGAGCGCGCCGGCGTCGACGCGGACAGCGTCGAGCACGTCTACTTCGGCAACTGCCTGATGGCCGGCCAGGGCCAGGCCCCGGCGCGCCAGGCGCTGATCAAGGCCGGCCTGCCGCTGTCGACCGGCGCCGTGACCCTCTCGAAGATGTGCGGCTCGGCGATGCAGGCCGCGATCTTCGCCCATGACCAGCTGGTGGCCGGGAGCGCCGACATCGTCGTCGCGGGCGGCATGGAATCGATGACCAACGCGCCCTACCTGATTCCGAAGGCGCGCGGCGGCTACCGCATCGGCCACGCGCCGATGTTCGACCACATGATGCTCGACGGCCTGGAAGACGCCTACTCGCGCAACGAGAAGACCGGCGAAGGCCGCTCGATGGGCACCTTCGCAGAAGAGTGCGTGGCCACTTACCAGTTCTCGCGCGAAGAGCAGGACAACTTCGCGATCGAATCGGTCAAGCGTGCCCAGGCCGCCAACAACGAAGGCTGGTTCGACTGGGAAGTGGCGCCGGTCTCGGTCGCCACCCGCACCGGCGAACTGCTGGTCGAGAAGGACGAAGGCCCGATGAAGGCTAAGGTCGACAAGATCCCGTCGCTCAAGCCGGCATTCAAGAAGGACGGCACCGTGACCGCCGCCTCGTCCTCGTCGATCAACGACGGCGCCGCCGCCCTGGTGATGATGCGCGAATCGAAAGCGAAAGAGCTGGGCCTGGCCCCGATCGCCCGCGTGCTCGGCCACGCTACATTCGCGCAGGAACCGAACCTGTTCACCACCGCCCCGATCGGCGCGATGCAGAAGCTGTTCAAAAAAACCGGCTGGACGGCGGGCGACGTGGACCTGTTCGAGATCAACGAAGCCTTCGCCGCGGTGCCGATGGCCGCCATGCGCGACCTCGACATCCCGCACAACAAGGTCAACATCCACGGCGGCGCCTGCGCCCTGGGCCACCCGATCGGCGCCTCGGGCGCGCGCATCATCGTCACCCTGCTGGGCGCCCTGAAGCGCACCGGCGGCAAGCGCGGCGTGGCCTCGTTGTGCATCGGTGGCGGTGAAGCCACTGCCATGGCAATCGAGCTGGTTTGATACAAAACCGTGTTTAATGCGGGACATTTGCCCTGTATTGAACACATATCGTGATGAAAAGGAGCACCTCATGCCCACTGCCCTGATTATCGGTGCCTCGCGCGGCATCGGCCACGAGATGGTGCGCCAGTACCGTGCGGACGGCTGGCGTGTGATCGCCACCGCCCGCAAGCAGGAAGACTGCGACGAACTGGCGCAGATGGGCGCGACCGCCCACCAGCTCGACGTCACCAGCGCCGATTCGATCGCGGCGCTGGGCTGGCGCCTCGACGACGAGCAGATAGACGTGGCCTGGCTGGTGGCCGGCGTCTACGGCCCCTCGGGCTCGAGTTTTCCGACCGGTCCCGAATTCGATGCGGTCATGCACACCAATGTGCTGGCGGCCATGCGCCTGCTCCCGATCGTCGGCCCGCTGCTGGCCGACACGCGCGGTAAACTCGCCGTGCTGTCCTCGAAGATGGGCTCGATCGGCGCGCGCAATTCCACCGAAGGCACCCTGTACCGCGCCAGCAAGGCGGCGCTCAACTCGGTGCTGGCCGATGCCGCCATCACCTATGGCGCGCAAGGAGCGACCTGCGTGTCCTTCCATCCGGGCTGGGTCCAGACCGACATGGGCGGCAGCGGAGCCACCTTGACGGTGGAGCAAAGCGTGAGCGACCTGCGCGCCACGCTGGACAAGCTGGACGCATCGTCCAACGGCGCCTTCCTGAACCACGACGGCACGCCGATTCCGTGGTAACCACATAACAAACAACGAGACACCATGATTCTGAGCGAAGAACACCAGATGATCCGCGACGCCCTGCGCAGCTACGCGCAGGAGCGCCTGGCCCCGAACGCCGCACGCTGGGACCGCGAGCACTACTTTCCGAAGGACGAGCTGAAGGAACTGGCCGGCCTTGGCGCCTTCGGCGTCGCGGTGCCGGAGCAGTACGGCGGCGCGGGCCTCGACTATGTGTCGCTGGCGCTGGTGCTGGAAGAGATCGCGGCCGGCGACGGCGGCACCTCGACCATCATCTCGGTCAACAACTGCCCGGTCTGCTCGATCGCCATGATGTATGCGAACGAAGAGCAGAAACAACGCTACCTGGTCCCGCTGGCCCGGGGCGAGATGCTGGGCGCCTTTGCCCTGACCGAACCGCACACCGGCAGCGACGCCTCGGCCCTGCGCACCACGGCCGTGAAAGACGGCGACCACTACGTCCTCAACGGCACCAAGCAGTTCATCACCAGCGGCAAGTACGGCGACGTGGCCATCGTCATGGCGGTCACGGATAAAGCCGCCGGCAAGAAGGGCATCAGCGCCTTCTGGGTCGAGACGAATACGCCCGGCTACATCGTCGCCGGCCTGGAACAGAAGATGGGCCAGCACTCCTCGGACACGGCGCAGATCGTGTTCGACAATTGCCGCGTCCCGGCCGCGAACCTGATCGGCGAGGAAGGCATGGGCTACAAAATCGCCCTGTCCGGCCTCGAAGGTGGCCGCATCGGCATCGCCTCGCAGTCGGTCGGCATGGCGCGCGCCGCCTACGAGGCCGCGCTGGCCTATGCGAAAGACCGGACCAGCTTCGGCAAGCCGATCTTCGAGCACCAGTCGGTGCAGTTCCGCCTGGCCGAGATGGCGATGCAGATCGAGGCCGCGCGTCAGCTGATCCTGCACGCGGCGTCGATGAAGGATGCGGGCCTGCCCTGCCTGAAGGAAGCCGCGATGGCCAAGCTGTTCGCTTCCGAGATGGCCGAGCGCGTGGTCTCCAGCGCCATGCAGGTCTTCGGCGGCTACGGCTACGTGGCCGACTTCCCGGTCGAGCGCATCTACCGCGACGTGCGCGTGTGCCAGATCTACGAAGGCACCAGCGACATCCAGAAGATCCTGATCGCGCGCGCGCTGTGATATCCATCCGTCCCGCCACGGCGAACGACCTGCCGGCGCTGTTCGCCTACCTGGGCGAACAGCTGGCGGAAAACGGCCGCGACGGCGTGCTGTTCCAGCCGATGGCGCCGACAACGGACGGCGTGCCGCTCGCGATGCGCGAACGTTTCGCCGCCGGCATCGCGACAATCGCCGGCCAGCCGGGCTGGCGCCAGGTGTGGATCGCGCTCGATGAAGACGGCGCGATTGCCGGCCACATCGACCTGCGCGGCAGGCCGGAACCGGCGTCGAGCCACCGCACCCTGCTCGGCATGGGCGTGCGCCACGACCTGCGCCGCACGGGCCTCGGCACGCGCCTGGTGCGGGAAGCGCTGGCCTGGGCCCGCGCCAGCGGCTTCGCCTGGGTGGACCTCGAGGTGCTGTCGCAGAACCACAAGGCGCGTGCCTTGTACGTGCGCATGGGCTTCGTCGAGACCGGCGAAGTGCCGGACCTGTACCGCATCGAAGGACAATCGGTCGGTGCGGTATCGATGAGCCTGCTCCTGTAGGGTGGGCGGCTCCACCTGACGGCTGAACGCCACGCGGCCGTGGCGCCGCCCACGCGTTCAGCTCCCCTTTGCGCAGCGATGCAGACATTCATGCCTGGTTTGAACGCGTGGGCGGCATCCAGGCCGCCGGCAAATACCCGCATCCGGGTATAGCCGCCCACCCTACGTCAGGTAACGCAGGGCTCCAGCAGCGTCACCGTTCGGGACTCCGTGTCGAGCGTGGCGCGCGCACCCACCGGAATCGTGAACTGGTGGCGGATGTGGCCGATCGAGTAGCCGGTCACCGCCGGAATGGTCAGGGGCTTGAGATGCTGGTCAAACGTCTCGTCCAGGCTCAGCGAGCGCCTGCCCTCCTGCGGCGCGCAGTCCTCGCAGATGCCGACCATGACCCCGGCCGCATTCGCGAAGCCGAACGACAGGTCGAGCTGGGTCATCCAGCGGTCCAGGCGGTAAGGGGCCTCGTCCACCTCTTCCAGGAACAGCAGGGCCTTGCGGAAGTCCGCCGCATAGGGCGTGCCGCACAGGGCCGCCACGATCGACAGGTTGCCGCCCAGGAGCGGGCCGGTGGCCGTGCCCGAGGTCAGGGTGCGGATGCCGAAGTGCGGCATGGTCTGGGCTTTCACGGCGTTCTCCGGCGCCATCGGGATCGTGTAGCGCGGCTGCGGATCGCACAGCACCGCCATCATGTGCTCGCGCGGGTAGTCGGCCAGCGTCGACGAGGCCACCGGGCCGTGGAAGGTCACCAGGCCGGTTTTGTTATAGATCGCCAGGTGCAGCGCGGTGATGTCCGAGTAGCCGAGCAGGATCTTCGGGTGGCGACGAATCAGGCCGTAGTCGAGTGTCGACAGCAGCGAGATGCAGCCCGAGCCGCCGCGGATCGGCCAGATCATCTTCACCTCGGGATCGAGGAACATGGCGTGCAGGTCGGCCAGTCGTTGCTGCACCGAGCCCGCATAATTGCCGTGCACGGCCCTGATGTAAGTGCCCACTTTGGCGCGCAGGCCGAGGGCTTCGATGTTCCTGACGGCTTTCTCGATCAAGCGGTCGTCGGCATAGCCGCCGGGGGCGATCAGGCCGACCAGGTCGCCGGGGCGCAGGCGCGGGGGTTTGACGAGGCGCCTGGACGAGCGCCGCGGGGCGGCTGCGGCCAGGGCAGGAGTGGAGAGAGCGGCTGCGACGGAAGCGCCGAAGCCGCGCCGGCTGATGTTCATACGCGAGGTTCATTAACGTCGTCCCGGTGAAGGCCGGGACCCAAGTTCTGCATGCGCTGTCGGTGCGCGACCAAAACTGGATCCCGGCCTTCGCCGGGATGACGGCTCAAAGGGTACGGGGTGGAACAATGCATCGTCTGTTCAAGCACCCAAAGAAAAACGGCCCGCGCCGTGGAAGCTTGCGCTTCCATCGACAGCGGGCCGCCGGGTTCGATCAACTTATACGATCAACTTAGAAGAACTTGTAGGTCGCCATCAGGGTGAACGAGCGGCCACGCGGGTCGGCCACGCGCGGTTCCCAAGTGCTGCCCGCGCCGGTGTTGCTGTCGTAGGTGACAGCGAACGGCGGATCTTCGTCCAGCAGGTTCTTGATGCCTGCAGTCAGCGACAGGTTCTTGAAGCCGGTGTAGGTGGTCGTCAGGTGGAAGATCGAGTACGCATCCACTTTCGGATTCCAGTTGGCCGGCTTCACCAGGCCGTTAGCCACGCCCGGCAGCACCTGGTCGTCATAGCCCGAACGGTAGATGTTCTGCAGCATGGTGCTCCAGTTGCCGTACTTGTAGGTCGCGTAGGCGCTGTGCTTCCACTTCAGGCCCAGGTCGCCGGTGAAGACGAAGCGGCCCACTTCGCTCTTGCCAAATTCGGCATTGGTAGTGGCGCGCGACTTCTTCTCCAGCAGGCGCGAACCGTCGATGCCCAGGGTCCACTGCGAACCGGTGCTGAACTTGCCGTTGAAGCGGGCGCCCAGCTCGAGGCCACGGGTGATGCGCTCGCCGGCGTTGACCCAGCGCTGGTCGATGATAGCGATGTTGCCCGCCGCGTCGCGGATGAACTGATCCTGGAACAGGTTGTAGTTCGCCACCATGGTCGACGTGCTGAACGAATCGATGGTGTTCTGCTTGCGGATCTCCCACAGGTCGGCGTTGGCCGAGAACCAGTTGAACGGCTCGATCACGACACCGATAGTGCCCTGCTTCGCGGTTTCCGGGCCCAGGTTCGACTTGCCGCCGGTGATGTAGTTCGGGGTGATCGATTCGCAGCCAGGCTTGGTTGCGTCGACCAGGCCGGTCGGGCACTTGGCCGGGTCGACCAGGTCCTTGCCGGCGTACGGCGACTCGGTGATGCCGTTGAACAGCTGGTTGAACGACGGGGCGCGGAAGCCTTCGTTGTACGAACCGCGGAACAGCAGCTGCGGGATCGGCTGGTAGCGGAACGAGACCTTCGGGTTGGTGGTGCTGCCGATGCCGCTGTAGTGGTCGCGGCGGATGGCGAAGGTCACGTCGAGGTTCTTGATGACCGGCACCAGCAGTTCGGCGTACACGGCCTTGATGTCGCGGTGCACGTTGTCCAGGGCGTTGGCGTCGTCGAAGGGCGCGTTCAGGATCGCCGGACGGGCGGCCGCGGCACGCTTGTCGCCGTTGAACTTATACTCTTCGCGGCGCAGGTCGAAGCCGACTGCGCCCATGACGGCGCCGGCAGGCAGGTTGAACAGCTCGCCCGACAGCGCGCCGTCGAGCTGGGTCAGGATGGTCTTGCCGCCATACAGGGTAACGCCCGCGGCCGAGGTGGCCTTGATCGCGTCGACTGCCGCCTGCGACTGGGTCTGGCCCGGCAGCAGGAAGGGATTGACGATGCCCGAGCCCAGCACGTTGGCCAGGGCGGTGGTGTAGCTGAAGCCGGTGCCCAGCTGCGATTCCGACTCGCTGAAGGCGCGCGACAGGCCGACACGGTAGTCGTAGGTGCGGCCGAACAGGTTGACCGGGCCGTCGGCGCCGACCAGCAGGCGGGCTGCCTTCGATTCGGTCACGATCTCGCGGTTGCCGCACTCCATGCAGCGCCAGCGGTAGGCGATCGGCAGGCCGTAGTTGGCCGAGATGCTCGGGAACACCTTGACCAGCGCGTTGTAGACGCTGTCGTAGGCGGCGCCGGTGCGCGGGTAGAACGACGTGGCGCCGAAGGTCGAGGCCGACGGCGAGATCTGGTTCGGCGAGAAGCGCTTGGACACTTCCACGTTCGAGGCCACGCCTTCGATGAAGAACTGGTGGTCGCCCGACTGGAAGGTGGCGCGCGCCAGCGCATTGCTGTTCTTGACCGGCTGCTGCAGCACGGCCGCGCGGCCGGTGTCCCAGGCGCAGCCATAGGCGGCGCCGGCGCTGTTCCACAGCTTCTCGTCGTACGGGCCCATGCCGTCGATGCTGTTGCAGCCCGCGCCGCCCGGCAGGTCGAGCAGGCTGATGCCGTTATAGGTCGTGGTGCCGCCGCCCGGGATGGTCGGGCCGGTGCCGGTGCGCGACAGCAGGGTCGGGGCCAGGGTGGTGGCGAACACGTTGGCGCTTGGCGAGCCGCGGGTATCCACCGACACGCCGCGGTCCGGCTGGAAGGTGTTCACGAAATCGCGCTGGTCGCCGCGCAGGGCCTTGTTCTGGCTGTGCGCGAAGGTCGCCAGCACGTTCCAGCCGTCGGTCTGCAGGTCGCCCCAGCCGCCGGTGATCGACGCGCGGCCGATCTCGCTGCCGCCCGCCTCGGTAACGTCGACGAAGGCCTGGGTTTCCAGACCTTGGTAGTTCTTTTTCAGGATGAAGTTGATCACGCCGCCGATCGCGTCGGTGCCGTAGATCGCGGAGGCGCCATCCTTCAGCACCTCAACGCGCTCGACCGCCGCCATCGGGATCGAGTTCAGGTCGACCGCCGACCCCTTCATGCCGTGAGTCGCCACGCGGCGGCCGTTCAGCAGCACCAGAGTCGAATCCGCGCCCTGGCCGCGCAGGTTGGCCGAGGAGGCGCCGTTGTTGCCGCGCTGCGCACCCGAGGTAACGTCGGCATTCGACGCCAGGTTGTCCGAACCGTTGCCGTTGACGTTCAGCGTCGCGATCAGCTGCTCGGCGGTAACGATGCCCTGGGCTTCGAGCTGCCTGGCCGTGATGACCTCGACCGGCAGCGCGCCTTCCTTGGCGATGCGCTTGATGCTACTGCCGGTGATCTCGACACGCTGCATCGGACCGGTCACCTGCACGTTCTGTGCGATGGCCGGGCTGACCACACCCATCAGGGCGATCAATTGAGCGAGCTTTTTTACCTTCACGCGTTTCTCCTAACGTTTCCCTTGGCGACCCAGGAATTCCTGGCCGATCTTCGTTGTAATGTCTTGGCATTACATTATTTTTTCGATTTCAGGGTAAGCCTTCTTATTTACAGCTATCCAATGAAATATCCGGCGGCCAGTATAACTAAGGGGAATGTTTTATTTGGGAAAACTCACCAAAACTAGCGCCCCCCTCTGCTGGAGCGTGCTCTTTGCGCAACATCGACATCCAGATAACGCCAGGTCGTGAATTCAACGGGATGACGTTTGTAGTTTTTCAACCACGGATGGCGCAGATCGCCCGACAAGACCTGGGTCAGCGGCACCCACGGGTTATAGGCGTGGATCAGCTGGTTCATCTCGAAATACAGCTTCTGGCGCGCGGGACCGTCGCTGAGCAGGCGCGCCTGCTCGTAGCGCTGGTTATAGGCGGGCAGGTTGAAACGCGCGTAATTGGCGCGGCCGGCGTTGGGGCCGTACAGCAGCTGGTAGAAGTTGTCGCCGTCGGGGAAGTCGGCAATCCAGTTGCTCTCGAACATCTGGACCGTGCCCAGGCGCGAGGCCTTGATGATCTCGGTCTTCTTGTCCGATTTGAACACGACGCGCAGGCCGATCGCGTTCAGGCACTTGCGCCACAACTCGTCGCGCAGGCGGCCGCCGACCGTGGCCTCGCTGTGCATGGTGAGGGTCAGCGGCTTGCCGTCGGGCGTGCGCCGAAAGCCGTCCGGATCGCGCCGGGTATAGCCGTAGCGGTCCAGCAGCGCATTGGCCAGTGCCGGATCGTAGGGCACCGGACTGCGGTAGTGCGGGTCGTAGCCCAGCACATTGGGCGGCAGCGGCGATTCTGCCTTGATCGCGAAGCCCTTCTTCAGCAGCGCGATGTCCTCGGCATTGTTGTAGGCCATCGAGATCGCGCGGCGCAGCGCCACCTTGTCTTTCCCATACCCGCCGACGGTCGGGTCGTTCATGTTCATCCACATGTAGTAGGTCTGCAGCACCGGGAAGCGCGACAGCACGATGCCGCGCGCAGCCAATTCCGGCTTGAGCTGGCCGTCGCTGACCACCATGTCGGTCATCGACTCCGGAATCTGCTCCAGGTAGTCGTATTCGGCGTTCAGGAAACCCAGCATGCGGCCCTGGAATTCCTCGGCGATGCGCACCTCGACCCGGTCCACGCGCGGCAGGCGCTTGCCCTCGAGGGCGGCGGCGATCGCCTTGTCTTCGGGGTTATCCCCGGGCGTCGCATGGAACACGGCGGTCGAATCGGGATTGGCCAGCAGGACGATCCGGTCGCTGCGCTTCCACTCGCCGACCATGAAGGGGCCGGTGCCGACCGGATGGTTGCCGGCCTGGCCCGGGTAGGCCTCGATCACTTCGCGCGCCACTGCGCTCGATGCGGGCATCGCCAGGTAGAACAGGAAGTTGTTGTCCGGCGCCTTGAGGCGGATGCGCAAGGTATGGCGGTCGAGGGCGCGCAGCTCGGCCACGCCTTCGAAGGTGGCGGCCCAGGGCGACCTGGTGGCTGGATCGCGCAGGCGTCCGATGCTGTAGACGTAGTCCTGGGCGGTCATCTCGCGTTTCACCCGTTTGAAGGCCGGGTCCGGCGTGAAATGGATGCCGGGGCGGATGCGGAAGGTGTAGGTCAGGCCGTCGGCGCTCACCTCGGGCATGGCGGCGGCCGTGTTGGGGCGCAGCTTTGCCGGACGCGCCAGGTAGTCGTAGCGCAGCAGGGGGTCGAACAGGTTTTCCAGCAGCGAGAGGGTGGCGTTGTCCGAGGCCACGGCCGGGTCCAGGCCGGTTTCGCTGGTGGACAGGAACATGCGCAGGACTTTTTCCTGCGCACCCGCGCTACCGGCGCACAGCAGGGAGAACAGGAGGGCGGCGGCGGTCAGGCGAAGTGTCATGGCGAGGGCAATGTCGGCAAGCGGCGGGAACAAACCTGCGTATCATAGCCGCCGCTGCGCGAAAATGGAGCTAAATGGAGCTAAATGGAGCTTATTGCTTCGCCGGCGTGAGCGTGATCTCCTGCACCTTCGGCTCGCGTTCGGGCGTGAGCGTGAAGGCGACGTCTACCCTACCGCGCTCGCCAACGAGCGGAAAACTGCCGCGCAAGGCGTTCTCGGCCTTGATGGGGCCGACCGAGGTGATCTTCCCGATCGGCTCCAGCTTTTCGCGCGCGTGCACGATCCAGTCTTCGCGCGAGCGGTCGAGGAACAGGTTGTCGGCCGCGATCGCGCTTGCCAGCGACGCATCCCACGACTGCACCAGTTGCGCCACTTGCCCATGGCGCGTCGCCAGGATCGGCGATACGGGAGTCGGGCGAGGACCGAGGTCGGCACGCTCGACCAGCATGGCCAGCGCCTTGGCGGTCGGGCCGTACACCGGTCCGTAGCGCAGGTTGGTGAAGGCGAACACGCCCACCCCGTGGTCCGGCGCGAAACGGTACTGGCTGCCGAAGCCCGGCAGGCCGCCCGAATGGCCCGAGCTCACCACGTTGCGGCTGTCGCGCTGCCAGACCAGGCCATGGCTGTAGAAGCTCACGGTCGGATTCGGCGTTGTCATGTCGCTCAGGGTGGCCTTGGTGGACAGACCGGCAAACGCCTGCGGCAGGTGCATTTCGCGCACCGAGGCACGGCGCAGCGGTCCGCGCTCCGGGTCGTTGCGGGCCGGCCAGGCGTCCAGGTGGAAGGCGACGTAGCGCGCAAAGTCGTCCGCCGTCGTGATCAGGCCGCCCATCGCGGCGCCGTCGCCGTCGTGCAGGATGGGCTCCGCCTCCCAGTGGTCGCGGTCCCAGCGGTAGCCCAGCGCCAGCTTGCCGGGCGCGGCCTGCGTATATTCCCAGCGCGTGTTGTGCATGCCCAGCGGCCGCAGGATCTCGCGCGTCACGTAGTCCTGGAAGCGCATGCCCGACACCTTGCTCACCAGCTTGCCCAGCAGGATGTAGCCGAGGTTGCTGTACTCGAAGGTCTGGCCGGGCGCGTTGGAAAACGACAACCCGGCGCCGACCAGCTGCTCGAGCCTGGCGTTCGGGACGGCCATCTGGCGGTCGCCCCAGGGATTGTCCTCGGGCAGCCCGGTGGTCATGGTCATCAGGTGGCGGATCGTCAGCGCGGGCGAGTCGGTCGTCGGCAGCTGGACGCGGCGCACTTCGGGCAGGTATTCAAGGACCGGATCGTCGAGCCGCAGCTTGCCCGCGTCACGCAACTTCAGCGCCGCCATCGCCACGAAGCTCTTGCTCATCGAGGCGATGCGGAACTCGGTCGACCCCGTCACAGGGGTCTTGCGCGCCACGTCGGCCAGGCCGAGCGGGCGCATGTGCACCAGCTTGCCATCGAGGACCACGCCGTACACCAAACCCGGCAGGTGCTCCTTGCCGGCGAGCTCGGTGTACATCTTGTCTATCTCGGGAAGCAGGGCCGCCACGCGTTCGCCCCGGCTCGCGACCGGCGCCTGCGCCTGCGCGCAGGCATGCACGGCGGCGACGCTGCCGACTACGAAAACAAGGCTGCACAGGGTAAGGCGAGAGAAACGATGCATGCTGGGCTTCTCCGGAAGGCACGGTTGTGGAGAAGGATTATGCCCTGATTTTCATGCCATGAAGCAAACAGAAAAGCGGGCAGGCCGGCTCCCCTTATAACTTTTAAACATGGCGCAGGCGCATTCTTTCATCTGCGCAGCTGTTTCCGGGCCTATACTCTCCGCTGCACAATCGTACGATCTCAGCAGCGGTATTCACATGGCACTCAATTACATCTGGACCGGTTTCTTCCTCGTCGGCTTCATCGCGGCACTCGCGCAATGGCTGTTCATGGGCGATACCGAAATCTTCAAGCGCATCATCGACGGCACCTTCTCGTCGGCCAAGATGGCGGTGATGGACATCGCCCTGCCGCTGGCCGGCGTCATGACGCTCTGGCTGGGCATCATGAACGTCGGCGAAAAGGCCGGCGCCATCAACCTGTTCGCCCGCATCATCGCGCCCTTCTTCTCGCGCATCTTCCCCGGCGTGCCGAAGGACCATCCGGCCAACGGCCACATGGTGATGAACTTCTCGGCCAACATGCTCGGCCTGGACAATGCCGCCACCCCCTTCGGCCTGAAGGCCATGGAAAGCCTGCAGACGCTGAACCCGAGCAAGGACGAGGCCAGCGACGCGCAGATCATGTTCCTGGTGATCCAGACCTCGGGCCTGACCATCATCCCGCTGGCGATCATGGCCCAGCGCGCAATTCTCGGGGCCGCGAATCCGGCCGACATCTTCATCCCGACCCTGATCGCGACCTACTGCTCGACCATGACCGGCATCATCGCCGTCAGCCTGCGCCAGCGCATCAACCTGCTGCACCCGGCCGTGTTCGGCTGGATCGGCGGCCTGACCGCCCTCATCGCCCTGCTGGTCTGGTACTTCACCGTCTTCCTCGACAAGTCGCAGATCCAGCTGGTCTCGGTGGTCACCGCCAACCTGATCCTGTTCTCGATCATCGCGGCTTTCATGGTCGGCGCGCTGGCGAAGAAGGTGAACGTGTTCGAAGCCTTCATCGAGGGCGCGAAGGGCGGCATCGAGACCTCGCTGCGGATCATTCCCTACCTGGTCGGCATGCTGGTGGCGATCAGCGTGGTGCGCAACTCGGGCATCCTGGGCCTGATCGTCAGCGGCTTCGCCTGGATCTTCACCGCCCTCGGCCTGCCGACCGACTTCGTCGGCGCGCTGCCGACCGCGCTCATGAAACCGCTGTCGGGCAGCGGCTCGCGCGCCATGATGATCGATGCCATGACCACCTACGGTGTCGACTCCTTCGTGGGCCGCCTGGCCAGCATCCTGCAGGGCGCCGCCGACACCACCTTCTACATCATCGCGCTGTATTTCGGCTCGGTCGGCATCCGCAAGAGCCGCTATGCGATCGGCTACGGCCTGCTGGCCGACCTGGCCGGCGTCATCGGCGCCATCTTCGTCGCCTATCTGTTCTTCGGTTAATCAGGAGTCATCATGCTGCGCCGCCTTACCCTCGCCACCCTCTTCGTTGCCGTTGTCGGCAGCGCCCATGCCCAGCTGCCGGCGCCGGTCGCCCAGGTGCTGGCGCAGCAGGGCCTGCCCGAAGACGCCCTCGGCGTGCTGGTGCTCAAGGGCGACAGCGTGGTGCTCGCGCACCAGGCCGACCGGCCGATGCAGCCGGCATCGACCATGAAGCTGGTGACGACCATGGTCAGCCTGGAGCGCCTCGGCCCCGCCTTCCGCGGCCGCACCGAGCTGCGCACCACGGGCGAGATCGAGAAGGGCGTCCTGCGGGGCAACCTGATCCTGAAGGGCGGCGCCGACGCCGACCTGTCCGGCGAAGACCTGGAAAACATGCTGCGCGCCCTGCACTACCAGGGCATCCGCCGCATTGAGGGCGACCTGGTGCTGGACCGCAGCCTGTGGCAACCGGCGCGCCTTGACGTCGGCATCGCGCCCTTCGACGAGTCGCCCGAGGCCTATTACAACGTGATCCCGGATGCGCTGCTGGTCAACAAGAACATGATCCAGATCGACATGCGCTCGACCAACAAGCGCCTGAAGCTGGAGATGCAGCCGCAACTCGACCGCGTGAGCATCGGCTCCGATATGACGCTCATCGACGCCGACTGCTCGAAGTGGGAAGACGGCTGGAAGCTGCCGGAAGCCGTGCGCCAGAAGGACGGCCGCATCCGGGTGCTCCTGCACGGGACCTTCCCGAAGGACTGCGCACGCAGCTACAGCATCAACGTGCTGGACCGGAACGACTACATCGAGCGCCTGTTCCGCCAGAAGTGGAAGGAGCTGGGCGGGAAGTTCAGCGGCAAGGCGGTCGAGGGCACGGCGCCGCCCGACTCGACCCTGCTGGCCGAGCATACCTCGCGCATGCTGCCGGAGCTGGTCCGCGACACCAACAAGCCCTCGGACAACCTGCTGGCGCGCACCCTGTTCCTCAGCCTGGGCAGCCTGCAGCCGGATCCGGCAGCGGGCAGCTTCGCCCTCCCGGTCAACGGCGAGAGTACCTTCGCGCGGGCCGACGCCGCGGTGCGCGAATGGATGCGCGGCCAGCGCATCGACGATACCGGCTTCGTGATCGAGAACGGTTCGGGTCTGTCGCGCACCGAGCGCATCACGCCGCAGCAGATGGCCTACCTGCTGCAGGCCGGCCTGCGCAGCAACTGGTCGCCCGAGTTCCAGTCCAGCATGCCGATCGCCGGCATCGACGGCACCCTGCGCCGCCGCCTGCAGGGCACCCCGGCGGCGGGACGTGCGCGCCTGAAGACCGGCACGCTGCGCAACGTGGTGGCGCTGGCGGGCTATGTGCCCGATGCGAACGGGGTGCAGAACGTGTTCGTCGCGATCGTCAACAGCGAGCAGGCCGGCAACGGCCGCGGACGCGCGGTGCTCGATGCGCTGGTGGACTGGGTGGCGCGCTCGGGAGCGCAGCCGGCGCCGGCACAGGCGCCGGCCCTGCCCTAGAGCATCCTCAGGGCCGGGGCCGGGGGCTTTGGCGCCAGCTGGTAGGCCCTGCCGCCATACGCATGCGCCGGGGTCGTGATGGTCCAGCCCATGTCCTGGAACAGCGTGATCACGTCGTCCAGCCACAGCGCATTGATCAGGTTATGGTGCAGCAGGGCCACGTGGGGTATGTCGCGTCCCTGCAGGCGCAGGGCCAGCTCGCGGTAGGCCAGCGCACGCTCGCGGACCTGCGCCAGGTAGGCCTGGCGGAACGGTTCGAGGTCCGTCCGCGGATCCTTCGCAAGCGCCTCGAGCAGTTCGCCATTCAGGCGCCAGTCGGCGGTATCCAGCGTGATACGCGCATTGCGGTAGCCGTGCTCGCCCAGGAAGGCGCGCATGCCCTCGCGTTTTTCAGGCGTGGCCCCTTCGCGCAGGTAGGGGAAGCGGAACCATTTCCGGTAGCCGGGCAGCGTGCCGATGACGCGGTCGCAGTCGAGCACTTCCTGCTGGTACTGCGCCAGCGTGACCGCGGGGTCGTCCAGGTCCGGATGGGTCACCGTATGGTTGGCGAGGACATGGCCGGCCAGCCCCCACGCCATCGCCATCGCCATGCCTTCGGGCCGGTTGGTGCCGAAGCCGGCGGTGACGAACAGCGCCGCCTGGACGCCGTGCCTGGCCAGCGCCGCCAGCATCGCGTCGTTGCGGGCCTGGGGCGACAGGAGCGGGGTTGGGGCCAGCGATGGGCCGTCGTCGAAGGTCAGGGCCACCGACTGCGCATGCAGCGGTGAAGCCAGGAGAAAGCAGCTTGCGGCAAGCGCGCCGCACAGGCGGCGTACGTGATCGAAGGCAGGCATGGCAGCGCTCCATTCGGCATCAGTTGGACTAACTTTAGTACTGTCCAGTCTGCTACCTATGAGCCAGCGCAACGGCCCTGCGCGCAAGCCCGCGCCGGTTTCAAAGACCCTGCTGCGCGAGGGCCTCGATCTCGAAGTCGCCGTCGTCCATCAGGCGCAGTCCCAGTTCCGCAGGCTTCAGTCCCAGGCTGCGTCCCATGGCCAGCAACAGGCTGCCGCCGGGGCGTTCCGGCATGAAGCGGTAGACGGGATCTTCATAGGCCTGGGCCGGCGTGGTGATGGTCCAGCCCATGTCCTTGAACTGGCGGATCACGTCGTCCAGCCACATCGCATTGATCAGGTTATGGTGCAGCAGCAGGACCTGCGGGATGTCCCTGCCCTGCAGCCGTTGCCCCAGCTCGCGGTAGGCCAGCGCACGCTGGCGGATGTGCGCCAGGTAGGCCAAGCGGATCGGCTCGACGTTCGCCTGCGGATTCTTCATCAGTACCTCAGTCAGCTTCTCGTTCAGCCGCCAGTCGCTGGTATCGAGCGTGACGTAGCCGTTGCGGTAGCCCTGCTGGCGGAGAAAGGCACGCATGCCGTCGTGCTTTTCCTTGCTGTTCCCTTCGCGCAGGTAGGTGAAGCGGTACCACTTCTGGTAGCCCGGCAGCGCGGCGATGACGCGGTCGCAGTCGAGCACTTCCTGCTGGTACTGGGCGAGCGTGACCTTGTCGCTGTCCAGGTCCGGATGCGTCATGGTGTGGTTGGCGAGCGCGTGGCCGGCCTGGCCCCAGGCGCGCGCCAGCGCCAGGCCTTCCGGGCGGTCGGCGCCGTTCCCGACGGTGACGAACAGCGCGGCCTGGACCTGGTGCCGCGCCAGCGCCGCCAGCATCGCCGCGTTACGGGCCTGCGGTCCCAGGTGTGGGGTAGCGGCCAGGATTGGGCCGTCGTCGAAGGTAAACGCGACCGACTGGGCCTGCAGTTGCGGCGCCAGCACCAGGGCGGCAAGGGCAGCGGCTGCGCCGATCGTGCCACGCAGCCAGCGCGCGGGAAAAACAGAAGACATATGGGACGGCTCCACGCGAAACAGGAATCGGCAATGTAGCCGCCTGCGTGGCTACTGTCCAGCCAGGCCCTGGCGCTTATGCCCCCTGCGTAGGCTGCCCAGCAGCGCCAGTCCGCTTGCGGCCAGACAGGCGCAAAGGGAATAGTGCTATTGATCTTCGTTGCCCTTCTATCTGTCTCAAGCCAACTTCCGCTCGGTACACTCAAGTAAGAATCACCATCTGCTCAACTCGCAACGGAGTGCATCATGGCAATAGATGTGTACCTTCAAATTGAGGGCATCAAGGGTGAATCTACCGACTCAACCCACCCCGGATGGGTCGAGATTACATCAGCACAGTGGGGTGTCCTACAACCAAGGAGTGCCACAGCATCCACGGCTGGCGGACATACAGCCGAGCGGTGCGAGCATAAGAGCATCGCACTGACAAAAGTTGCCGATCTCGCCTCTCCAATTCTCATGCAGAACTGTTCCTCCGGGAGGACGTTTCCAAAAGCCAAGTTGGAGTTCATGCGGGCCGACGGTGATGGCAACCGAATCAAATATTACGAAGTCGAGCTTTCTAATGTCCTCATCGGCAGCATGGATCAGGTAGCCTACGAGGGTAGCGGCTTGCACGACTCATTCACGCTGAAATTTAGCAAAGTGAAATGGACGTATACCCAGCAGAAGATATCCGGCGGCTCGGGTGGCAATACCTACGGTGGTTGGGACTTGTCCAACAACCGGATTTCTTGCTGATCGGCGCTGCCATGCCAGATGTCCCACCGCAAGATTCACGCGGCTTGTTCATGTTGCCGCAGGCCCCAGAGCAAGCTGGGTATTACGTTTATGGCACCCCGACACATGGCAAGGCCCAGTACGCTCATCCAAGTATGCTGACATTGCTCCTCGCTGTGGAAAGGGAATGGGCACGCACAGAAGTCCGCAAATTCGGCGTCGGTAACATTAGCGTTGATGGAGGAGCCTACTTTGGCCACAAATCGCACCGCAAGGGACTGGAAGTGGATTGCCGCCCTTTGCGAAAGGATGGGCGACATGTGCCAGTTACTTACGACAGCCCGGACTATGACCTGACCGCAACGACCAAACTGATTGGGCTGTTCCGTGCTTGCGCAGCCGCCCCGCTAGTCATTTTCTTCAATGACGTGCGAATTCCCGGCACGCGTCGGCTGAAAAAGCACGACGATCATTTTCATGTTCAATTCTGAATTTCACCGATGAAGACAACGAAACTGGTAATCGTCACAGCAACGGCTCTGCTCTCTTTGGCTGCTGTCGCTGCTCAGCAAGCATGGGATGGCACCTACTCTTCCTACACGGTGCATTACCTCATGTATTCCGGCTCCCTTAGCGAGAAACAGCCCCCTACACGGACTGACAAGCGGCTTTCGTTTGCTGTTCAGGGACAGCTTGCGAAGGACATGTTTGACGCCATCGGACCTGACCTGAAACTAGCCTGCGGAACGACCTTGGGCATGCGTCAGCGAGAACGGGGTGATGTGGCCTGCTCTTATGACAAGGATGATGCGAAGTCTCCGTACACCTGTCACTTCGGACTGGACCTTCGGAAGGGCAAGAGTATAGAGGGCGCTACTTGCTGATGATTGCGTCCTCCGGCACCGTTCTCCCTTCGGAATGAGGATGCCAGACCAAGGGGACAACGCGCTCACGTGGCCGCCTGTAGCCGCCGCGCTACAGGCAGAAAAAAACGGTCAGAGCACGCGGCGGTAGGTGGCGCGCACCAGTTCGCGGTCGCCGCAGTCGAAATGCCACCATTCGGTGTTGATGCCGAAGAAGCCCGCCTCCAGCATGCCCTCGCGCAGCAGGCGGCGGTTGGCCACCTGTTCGTCGGTAAGCTCGCCGGTGATCAGGAAGCCTTCTTCCAGCGCCGGGTGCGACAAATTGGTCATGTCGTCGAAGCCGGTGCCCATGTCGAGCTCGCGCCCCTGTTCGTCGAGCAGGGTGATGTCGAGCGCCATGCCGTAGGAGTGGATCGAGCCGCGCGCCGGGTTGGCCAGGTACATCTGCAGGCCGGTGTCCTCGAGCGCGTCCCACAGCTGCTGCTGCACGCGCTGCGGGCGCAGGGCGTCGAGCACCAGGGCGGTATATCCGGGACGGCGCTGCTTCAGCCAGGCCACGACCTTCTCCAGCGCCGCGGCGGCGTCGCGGTGCAGCCAGGCGCAATCGAAAGGCGAATACAAGTCACGTCCGACGAAGTTGTTGGGCGTGGCGTAGCGCAGGTCGATCGCGATCCCGTCGATGCTGGTGAGATGGCGGAATTCAGGGCTGCCGGCGATATCCTCGCTGGCCACGGTCAGGGTCATGCACAGCCTTTTTCGAGACAGGCGCGCGCGGTCGCGCCGATACAGTTGGCCAGCTCCCGCGCCCCATGCGACAAGGGGGAATGGCTGGCGCTCAGGAGATACAGGTGCACCGACATCGCCGGCGCCCACTGGCGGCACTGCACCCTGGCCGGGTCGGCCGAGGCCGCGGTGAAGGGGTCGAGCACGGCCAGGCCGGCGCCGGCTTCCACCAGCGAACGGGCGATCTGGTAGGTCTGCACCACGGTGTGGTAGACCGGCTGCACGCCCTGGGCTTCGCAGGCCGCGACCACGATCTCGCCCAGCGGGTCGCCGTCGTTCAGGCCGATCAGCTCACCGCTCAAGCCTTCGACGCCGAAGGGCCTGGACAGTTCTTCCTCGCTCCAGGTGCCGCGCGGCGCCATCACGGTGAGATAGCCGTGGGCGATCGGTTCGGCCACGATGCCGGGGTGGCGCGGGTCCTGCAGCGACAGCGCCAGGTCGGCTTCGCCCAGGCGCAGCGCGTTCACGATCTCGCTGGTGTGGTGGGTGGACAGCTCGCAGCGCGCCTGCGGGAAGTCGCGGCGCCACACCGTCATCGCCTGCGGCAGGACGCTGATCGCGATGGTGGGCGTGGAGACCAGGCGCACGGTTTCCACCGCGCGGCTCTTCAGGCTGGCGGCCAGGCGGCGGATGCCCTGCAGGTCGCGGTTCAGCTTCTCGGTTTCGGCGAACAGGCGGTGCGCTTCCGGCTTCGGATACAGCTTGCCGCGCACCCGCTCGAACAGCGGCATGCCCAGCTGCAGCTCAGCGTGCTGCAGGACCTTCGTCACCGCCGGCTGCGAGATGTGGAGAACCTGGGCGGCACCGCTGATGGTACCGACCTGCATGATGGCGTGGAAAACTTCGATATGGCGCAGGCGCATCGCTTCATCCTTCTATAGAGGCTTCGCGCGCAAGGCGCGGATTTTCCGAAGGATACAGGGAAAACGTGGCCACGGCGACCGTCACGGCGTGTTCACAACAGCTGGGCTGGCCGGTGCGGCCGGTGCCGCCGGCGTGGCCGGTGCAGCCGGCGCCGGGATGGGCGGGGTGGCCGGCGTCGGCACCGGCGCCGGGACGGCCGGTGTCGGCACAGGCACCGGCGCGGCCGGGGCAGGCGCGGTTTCAGGCACCACCGGGGCCGGCGGCGTCGCCGGCGGCAGCATCGGCACCGGCGAGGTGATCACCGGCGGCGGCAGGATTACCGGCAGCGGCGCATTGGCCGCCGTGGTCAGGACCTCGAGCAGGGCCGCGGTTTCCGCGTCCGGATTGCCGACGAAGTCCGCCGGGCGGTATTTCATCTGGAAGGCCTGCAGCACGGTGCGGGTCTGCTGGTCGAGCACCCCGGTCTGCTGGATCGCGAAGCCGTGGGTGGCCAGCTTGCGCTGGAACCAGAACACGTCCGGCAGGGTAGCGTCGAAGATCGGGCGCACCAGGGCGACGCGGTTCGCGTCCGGCCACTGCACCAGGCCTTCCTGGGCCAGGCGCGCCCACGGGAACAGCGGACCCGGGTCCTGCTTGCGCTGCGGCGCGATGTCACTGTGGCCCAGCACGTTCTCGGGCGCGATGCCGTGGCGCTGCACGATGTCCTTCAGCAGCGGGATGAGGACATCCATCTGGGATTGCGGGAAGGGATAGAACAGGCGGCCGCCGTCGGGCGTGGCGGTCCAGCCGGGATTGACGATCTCGATGCCGATCGAGCTGTTGTTCAGCTGCGTGTAATTCTTCCAGCTCGAGTTGCCGGCATGGTAAGCGCTGCGGTTCTCGTCGACCAGGCGGTAGATGATCGGCTGGGCATGGTTCGTGACCAGGTAGTGGGAGCTCACCTGCTGCTCGGTCAGGATCTTGATCGAGGTCGGGTTGTCCGACACCGTGTAGTGAAGCACCAGGAAGCGCGCGCGGCTCGACTGGCCCTTGGCGGTGTAGGTGGTATCGATCTTCGGGCCGTTTGGCGCGACCGGCGCGGTGGTACAGCCGGCCAGCACGGAAAGAATGATCGGAACGGCGAGAAGGTTCAGGTGTTTCATCGGCGTGGAATCCTGGTGGTTTGCATCTAGTGGGATGGCCCAGCGGCCAGGCGTGCGGCCGCGTAATGGGCGCGCATGCCGGTCTGGCTCAGTATGGTATCGGGCGGCAGCGCCGCGCGCATGGTTTCGACGATCGCCGGGTGCAGTTCGGCGGCGCGGCCGGCCAGGGCCACCGGGCGCGGGCCGAAACGGTTCACCAGCGCCTGCGCCAGCCGTGCCAGTTCGCGGCCCGCTTCGCGCAGGATGGCGGCCGCCGCCGGGTCGCGCTCGGCGGTGGCGGCGACCGCGATCGCCAGCTTGCCGACCTCGCCGCGCTCGCGGCCATAGATGAACTGGCGCGAGAACGACCAGTCCGAGCCGCCCACGTGCTGGAACACGGCGTGCGCCATCGGCGAGGATTCCCAGGCGCCGGGGCGCTCGTCCTCGATGCGCCAGATGTGGCGCAGCGCCTCGCGGGCGATCCAGAAGCCGCCGCCGCCGTCGTCCAGCACCACCCCGCGTCCGCCGGCGCGGTGGAAGCCCCCGCCTGCATCGATGAAGGCGCCGATCGAGCCGGTGCCGGAATAGACGAGGTAACCCTCGCCCGGCTTGAAGCTGGCGAGGTAGGCGATTTCGATGTCATTGCTCAGCACGACGGCCTTCGGGTCCAGGCCGAGCAGCGCGCCCAGGCTTTGCTGCAGGGGGCCGCCGTCACCGCCGAAACCGGTCACGCCGGCGCGCACCGCCACCGGGCGGCCATGCGACAGCACCGCCTGCGCGATGGCGCCGAAGGTCGCCTGCACGGTCTCGCGCCCTTCGAGGCTGCCCATCTGCAGGGCCGACAGGCCCCCGGCCGTGCCTTCGGCGACGATGCGCCCGCCCGGCGCCGCGAGGGCCCAGCGGGTCTGGGTGCCGCCGGCATCGATGCCGAGGCCCAGATTGTCTTGCGATTCGTGAGGGTGCATGGCCTGCGAGTGTTCCATATTACGAGGGCTTGCGCCAGGCCTGCACGCGTGCGCCTTCCTTGCCGAGGCGGTTCACCGCGCTCACGAACACCAGGTCGGCTGCGCCCAGTTTGGCGTCGTCCGGCACGGTCCAGTCGACGCGCGCGGCCGGCGCTACCGAGAAGCGCCACTCGCCGCCATGGCGGGCCCAGATCGCGTACAGCATGTTGGCGCTGCCGGCCTTGAGCCGCAATTGCACGCCATCCTTGCCGCGCTTGGCCGAAACCTGCGGGGTCCCGGGGGCTTCGCTGGCCAGCCAGGGCGTGGCCGGCACCAGCGCCTGGCCCTGGTAAGTCGTCGCGCGCAGCTGGTCGCTGATGCCCTTGCGGTTCTGGGTCAGGGCCACCATGCTGAAGTGCACATGGCCGGTCGACAACGGACGCTGGCGGGTCAGCGCAATCTGGTCCAGGACCTCTTTCGGCTCGTAGTTCAGGGTCGGCGCCGCCGCGCCGATGCGGCTGGTGAACAGGCCCGGCCACATGTGGCGGTTCTGCGGGTTCTGCGAGATCCAGTAGTCGAGCAGCACCGGGTAGGACTGGGCGGTCTGGGCGATCGACCAGTACAGCTGGGGCACGAAATAGTCGAGCCAGCCCTTCTCCAGCCACAGCTCGGCATCCGCGTACAGCTTGTCGTACTGCGAGAAGCCGGAAATGCCCGGCGGGCGGCGGTCCGGGCGTCCCATGCCGAATGGGCTGATGCCGAAGCGCACCCAGCTCTTTTCCTTGTGGATGCCCTTGTACATGGCCTCGATCAGGCGGTTGACGTTGTCGCGGCGCCAGGACGGGCGATCGAGCTTGCCGCCGCGCGCGAGGTAGCGCTCCCAGGCCGGGCCGTCGGGGAAGTCGAGTTCCTTCGTCGCCGGCTTGCCATTGCCGTCCAGCGCCTGGGCGTTGCCCGCCACTTCCGGCGCCGCGATCGGGTAGGGATAGAAGTAGTCGTCGATGTGCACGCCGTCGATGTCGTAGCGGCGCACCACGTCGAGGATCACGTCCATGGTCTGCTTCGAGGCTGCTTCTTCGCCCGGGTCCATCCACATGAACTTCCCGTAGCGCTTGACCGCGGACGGAATGGTGTTGGTGATGTGGTTCGGCGCGCTAGGGGAGCGTGCGTTGTCGTGGCGCGCGCGATAGGGGTTGAACCAGGCGTGCAGCTCGAGGCCGCGCGCGTGCGCTTCCTTGATCCAGAACGCGAGCGGGTCGTACCACGGCATCGGAGGCTTGCCCTGGGCACCGGTCAGGTATTCGGTCCAGGGTTCGATCTTCGACGGATAGATCGCATCGGCCGCCGGACGCACCTGCAGCACGATGGCGTTCAGGTTGAGCGCGACCGCACGCTCCAGGATGGCGATCGCCTCGGCCTGCTGCTGCACGGCCGGCAAGCCAGGTTTACTCGGCCAGTCGATGTTGGCCACCGTGGACACCCAGGCGGCGCGGAATTCGCGCGGGGCCGGCGGCGGAATGTCGGCGCCGCCGCCTTCGGGAACGGTCGGCTGCGTGGTGCAGGCGGTGAGGAAACCGCCCATGGTCAGCGCACCAGCCATGCCTGCCATGCCGGCCAGGGTGAACGCACGTTTTTTCAAGTCGGGCTTCAAATCCGCTCCTTTGTTCTCTTCTCAGACTTTGACGAACCACCGCTTGCGCCACATGCCGTACGCGATCGCGAACATGCAGGCGTTGAAGAGGATGGCATATAACAGCGAGGTGTTGGCGGCGCCCAGCGGCAGCGCCTTGATCGGCGCATACAGGGTGCGGCCGAGCGAGAGCTGGCTGCCGTCCGGCTGCGCCAGCTTGATAAAACCGAGCATCTTGGCCACGAAACCCGAGAACGCGAAGATGAACAGCGCGTTCATGCCATAGATGACGAAGGGCTTGGCCCACGCGGCAGCGCGTTCGCGCACGATCGCATGGGGGTTGGCATCGAGCAGCCAGTAGAACATGCCGAAGGCCAGCAGCGCCCAGCCGCTCATCCACAGGCAATAGGATACCGTCCACAGGCTTTTGTTGATCGGCATGAGCACCGCATCCAGGCTCGAGCCCAGGCCCAGCAGGACCAGGCCGGCGAACAGCATCCACGCGGTCTGCTCGACGCGCGGCAGCCTGGCCGCCAGCACGCGGCCGGCGAGCACGCCGAACAGCTGGCTGCACAGGGCGGGGATGGTGCTGAGCAGTCCTTCCGGGTCCCAGGTCTTCGATTGCACCCACATGTGACCATCCAGCACCATGCGGTCCACCCAGGCGCCGAAATCCTGGCCCGGCTCCAGCACGCCCGCGCCGATGCCCGGCACCGGCACCCACAGCATCAGCACCGTGTACAGCGCCAGCAGGCCGGCGATCACGGCCAGCTGCGCGCGCCAGCCGAGGTAGACCACGAGCGGCGCGGCCAGCAGCGTGCACAGGGCGATGCGCTGCAGGACGCCCGGGATGCGCACGGTCTCGAAGTCGAAACGCGGAATCAGGTTGAGCAGGAAGCCGATCAGGAAGATCAGCGCGGCGCGCTTGGCCAGCTTGAGCAGCAGCTGCGGCTTGTCGGCGCCGCTTTCCGCGAGGCGCCCGAGCGACAGCGTCATGGCGACGCCGCCGATGAACAGGAAGAAGGGGAAGATGCAGTCGGTGAAGGTCCAGCCGTGCCACTTGGCGTGGGCCAGCTGCGCATGCAGGTTGCCCCAGTCGCCCGGATTATTCACGAGCACCATGGCGGCGATGGTGAAGCCACGGAAGGCGTCGAGCGAGGTCAGGCGCACGGGTGCGTCGCGCATTGCTGCGTTGTCTCCTTGTTGTTGTTCGTTGTACGGGGCCGGCGGCCCCGTGATTTACTTCTTGCCGAACTCGGGGTCGATCTTGACGAGCGCCGCCATGATGAAGGCGGGGATCGTCGACAGGCAGGCCCAGATGAAGAAGTTCTTGTAGCCGAGGTATTCCTGCAGGTCGCCGCTCCACATGCCCGGCACCATCATGCCCAGGGCCATGAAGCCGGTGCAGATCGCGTAGTGGGCGGTCTTGTGCTCGCCTTCGCAGACCATGATCATGTACAGCATCATCGCGGTGAAGCCGAAGCCGTAGCCGAACTGCTCGATCGCCAGCGCGGTGCAGACCACGGCGAAGCTGGTCGGCTGGGTCTGCGACAGGTAGACGAACACCAGGTCCGGCAGGTGGATCGCGAACACCATCACCCACAGGCAGCGCTTCAGGCCCAGGCGCGAGATCAGGTAGCCGCCGGCCAGGCCGCCCAGCGTGAGGAAGGCGATGCCGATGGTGCCGTAGGCGATGCCGTACTGCTCGGTGGTGAGGCCCAGGCCGCCCGCGGCCAGCGGGTCCTTCAGGAAGGGCGCCACCAGTTTCAGGAGCTGGGCTTCGCCCAGGCGGAAGGTCAGGATGAAGCCGAGGATCAGCCAGATGTCGCGCTTGCGGAAGAACAGGGCGAAGGTGGTGAAGAAGTCGCGCAGCGGGTTGCTGGAGCGCGCCACCTTGCGGTCGCTGTCCGGCTTCGGCAGGATGAAGCCGTGCCACAGGAAGGCCGCGAAGAAGAAGGCGGCGAGCACGAAGAACACGATGGCCCAGGCCTGGTTGACGCTGCCCAGCCGGGTGGCCAGGTAGCCGGCCAGCACCACCAGTGGGCCCTGCACCGACAGCGTCGCCAGGCGGTAAAAGGTGGAACGCACGCCGACAAAAGCCGCCTGCTGCTGCTGGCGCAGGCCGAGCATGTAGAAGCCGTCGGCCGAGATGTCATGGGTGGCGGAACTGAAGGCCATCAGCCACATCACGGCGAGGCTGGCCACAAAAAAATTCGGCAGCTGCAGCGACAGGCCCACCGCCACCAGCGAAGCGGCCACGCCCAGCTGCAGCAGCACGGTCCAGCGGCGCTTGGTGCCGAACATGTCGACGATCGGCGACCACAGGGGCTTGATCACCCAGGGCAGGTACAGCAGGCTGGTATAGAAGGCGATGTCGGAGTTCGACACGCCCATGTCCTTGTACATGATGACGGACAGGCTCATCACCACCACATAAGGGATGGCCTGCGAGAAGTACAGGGACGGGATCCAGGACCACGGATTGGACTGCGACGGGCTGGTGGCGGACGAAGGTTTGTCGAGCGAAGTCTGCATAGGTCTTTCGTGGTCGGCAGGAGCGGCGCACAGCGGTGTGCGCCGGACAGGTTACGCGATGGCTTCGCGCACGCTGCCGTGCGCCCCCTCCAGGAGGGCTTGCGCCTGCTCGACACTGGTTTGTTTGATCAGGGCCACCACCGCGGTCTTGACGTGGTAGCCGCACTGCTCGAGCACCGCCTGCGCGGCGGCTTCGTCGGCGCCGGTGGCGAACACGGTCAGGCGGATGGCGCGTCGCACCAGCTTGGCGTTGGTAGCCTTCAAGTCTACCATCAGGTTGCCATACACCTTGTGTAAACGGACCATCAGCGCGCTCGAGAAGGTGTTCAGCGCGATCTTCTGCGATGTGCCGGCCTTCAGGCGGGTGGAACCGGAGATGACTTCCGGGCCGGTGTCGAGCGTGACGCCGATCTCGGCATCCTTGGCCACCGGGGCGTCAGGATTGTTGGCGAAGCCGATGGTCAGGGCGCCGGCCGCGCGCGCGGCTTGCAGCGCGCCCAGCACGTAGGAAGTAAAGCCGGACGCAGCGATCAGGAGCACCACGTCGTTGGCGCCCGCGTTCACGTTGCGCAGGTCGGCCGCGCCCTGCTCGAAGTCGTCCTCCGCGCCTTCGACCGCGACGAACATCGCTTCCTGGCCGCCGGCCAGCAGCGCCACCGCGCGCTCATGCGGCCACGAGAAGGTCGGGTACAGCTCGACGCTGTCGAGCACGCCGAGACGGCCGGAGGTGCCGGCGCCGACGTAGATCAGGCGCCCGCCCGCTTCCACGCGCGGCAGCGCGGCGGTGACGGCGGCGGCGATGCGCGGCGCGGCGGCGCGCACGGCATTGACCGCATTGAGCTGGTCGTCGACCAGGACGTTGACCAGCTCCACGGTCGGGTACTGGTCGAGGGAAGCGTGGTCCTGGGCCGGGGTTTCGGTTTTCAGCATGCCGTGTCTTCCTGGTGCAAAGTAGTCGATGAAACCAGTGTAATACCAATTACGGCGAGTGGCTCATGAAAGCTGCGCCCTTCATCATGCCGAAAAGTTATGCTACCCGAGTGCCTAGCTCGGGCGGCGGAGTTCGGCGACGAAGTCGTAATGATCACTTAAACAATACGAGTGCGTCAGCTCCACCGGTTCGCCCGATTCCAGGTAGCCGACGCGGGTGATGAACAGGACCGCGCGGCCTTCCGGCACGTCCAGGCGCGCCGCCAGCTCGGCGGACGCGTTCATCGCGCGCAGGTGCTGCAGCGCGCGCACCGGCATGTGTCCGGTCTTGGCCAAGTGGGCATACAGCGAGCCGCCGACGCTGTCGGGACGCGGCAGCACGGTGGCCGGGATCACGCTGACTTCATACGCCATCACCACGTCGTCGGCCAGGCGCAGGCGCTCGAGACGCGCCACCCGCGTGCCCGGGGACAAACCCAGCGACAGCTGCTCGTCGGCGTCGGCCAGCACGACCTCGCGGCGCAGCCAGTGGCTGCTGGGCGTATAGCCGCGCTGCTGGAGCTGCTCGGAAAAGCTCGACAGGTCCGACAGGGGCTGCTCGATGCGCGGCGCGATGTAGTTGCCGGAGCCGCGCCGGCGCACCACCAGGCCCTGGTCGACCAGCTGGTCGATGGCCTTGCGTGCGGTCACGCGCGAGACGTCGAGCTGCTCGGACAGCGTGCGTTCGGAAGGCAGGGCCTGGTCGGCCTGGTAGCGGCCGTCGCGCACGTCTTGCGCGAGCTTGCGCGCCAGCTGCATGTACAGCGGCGAGTTGTCGGTCAGGTCGACCTGGAAGGCGGGGTTGCTAGTCGTCATCGGCAGCATGTTCAGGGGGTTGAACAAAGTGTAATGGCAACATGTGTTGCAGACACATTGCGATCCATGAAAAAGCATTGTGCATGCATTCGCCTGGCTTATAAGCATACCACTTGATACCAATATAAAACGGTTATGCCCAGGTGACGGCTATTCATTTGGCAATCCTTCCTGTCACTCCGTATGCTCAACCAAAGGTTCACATATTTTACAAATAACAAAACGCAAAAGGAGACCGGAATGAACGAGCGCAGGCGCAGCGTGCTGGGCATGGCCCTGCTGGGCGCGGTCGAGCCGCTGTTCGCAGCGCCGGCTTCTCCTGCGGCCACGCAGCGCCTGCCGGCCGCGGCACGCCAGGCGCTCGACGCCGAACTGGCGGCCATCGTCGACGATCCGGCAATGCAGCTGGCCAGTCTGTCGGTCGTCGCCATCCGCGGCGGCCAGCCGGTGTATGAACAGGCTTTCGGGCGCCGCTATATCGGTAACGGCGCACTGCCCGACAAGCCGGCCACGTCCGCGACCCTGTACCGCATCGCGTCGATCTCCAAGATGATGACCACGCTGGGGCTGATGCGCCTGGTGGAAGCGGGCCGCGTCGACCTCGAGGCCGACGTGTCGGGCTACCTGGGCTTCAGCCTGCGCAACCCGCATTTCCCCCAGCGCGTCATCACGCTGCGCAGCCTGCTCACCCACACCTCCTCGCTGCGCGACGATGGCGGCTATTCGTGGCCGTTCGCCACCGCGCTGAAGGACGTGCTGGTTCCGGGCGCTCCCCTGTACGGCGAAGGAAAGATGTGGTCTGCCCATGCCGGCCCGGGCGAGTACTTCACCTACTGTAACCTCGGCTGGGGCGTGATCGGCACCGCGATGGAACGCGTGACGGGCGAGCGCTTCGACCTCCTGATGCAGCGCCTGCTGCTGCAGCCGCTCGGCGTCAATGCGGGCTACAACCCGTCGGCGCTGCCGCCGGCGGCACTCGAGAACCTGGCGACGCTGTACCGCAAGCGCACGGTCGACACCGAGATCTGGAACGCGAGCGGCCCCTGGATTGCCCAGGTCGACGATTATTCGGACAGGCCCCCGGTTCCTCCCGCCGGCATCGCCGGCTACGTCCCCGGCGCCAACGCCACGCCCTTCAGCCCGACTGGCGGCCTGCGCATCTCGGCCCGCGACATGGGCGTGGTCATGCGGATGCTGATGAACGGCGGCGTGCATGGCAACACGCGGCTGTTCCAGCGCGCCACGCTCGAGCGCATGTTCGCGCGCCACTGGACCATCGACGACAAAGGCGGCAACGGCGATTCGCTGAACGGCTTCTTCCCTGCCTGGGGCCTGGGCAACGCCCATTTCCCGGACCGATCCGGCACCGGGCTGGTCGAAGGCGGCGGCTTCGATGCGGTCGGCCACTCGGGCGACGCGTATGGCCTGATTTCGGTCTTCGCGGCCGACCTGGCGCGCGGCAACGGCCTGGTCATGCTGGCAGGAGGCTGTTCGGCCGATCCGGAACTGCAGCAAGGGCGTTATTCGGCACGGGCGCGCTTCGAGGAGCGCATCCTCAGCGCGTTGTACCGCCACGCCATCGTCGGCCAACAGGCGGCAACATGATGCCAACGCATTCGTATATAAGCCGGTTATGGCGCCCGACGCGACTTTCATTGGCCGCTGCGCCGGCCAGCGCATAAGCTCCACACCCACGCTAAAAAGAAGAGTTTAGGATGCAGCAAATCATCGTCATCGGCGGCGGCGTGGTCGGTTTGACCTCGGCCTGGTGGCTGGCGGAAGCCGGCTACCGCGTCAGCCTCCTCGAACGCGCACCATGTGTCGGCAGCGGCTCCAGCTACGGCAATGGCGGCCAGCTCAGCTATCGCTACGTGTCGCCGCTGGCCGACGAGGGCGTGCCGCTGAAGGCCCTGCAATGGATGTTCCAGGACACCGGGCCGCTGCACTTCCGGCCTGAGGCCGACCTGCGCCAGTACCGCTGGCTGGCCAGCTTCCTTGCGCACTGCCGCGCCGACGTCAACCGCAAGACCACGGCCAAGCTGCTGGAACTGGGCGAGCTCTCGCGCCAGGGCATGAAGCAGCTCGAAGTCACCGTGCCGCTCGAGGAATTCGACTGGCGCGACGCCGGCAAGCTGGTGGTCTACCGCTCGCGCGAGGTGTTCGAGAAGGCAGCCGGCAAGCCGGGCGCCGGCGAGATCTGGTCCGCCAGCGAGTGCGCCGCGCGCGAACCGGCCCTGGCGGCGGCCGAGCCGCTGCTGGCCGGCGGCATCTATAACAGCGGCGAAGCGGTGGCCGACTGCCATGCATTCTGCCTGGCGCTGGCCGCGCGCCTGCGCGAGCATCCGCGTTTCGACGGCTTCATCCACGCCGAGGCGCGCCGCCTGGTGGCAAGCAAAGGCCGCATTACCGGCATCGACACGGACCAGGGCATGCTCCAGGCCGACAGCTACGTGCTGGCGGCCGGCATCCAGAGCCGCACGCTCTCGGACGCGGTCGGGATCTCGCTGCCGCTCTACCCGCTCAAGGGCTACAGCCTGACGGCGCCGATCCGCGCCGACGACGTGGCGCCGGAAATCAGCGTCACCGACTTCGAGCGCAAGGTGCTGTACGCCCGCATCGGCGACAAGCTGCGCGTGGCGGCCATGGTCGACATGGTGGGCGAAGACCTGAGCCACAATCCCAAGCGCGTCGAGGGCCTGACGCGCCAGGTGAAGGAAACCATGCCGCGCGCGGCGGACTATTCGCAGCTCTCGGTCTGGGCCGGCCTGCGTCCCGCCACCCCGAGCAGCGCCCCGATCATCGGCGCCACCCCCTACGGCAATTTGTGGCTGAACGTGGGCCACGGCCCGCTGGGCTTCACCTTCGCCTGCGGCAGCGCCAGCCTGCTGGCCGGCGCCATGAAAGGCGAGGCGCCGCCCTTCTCCCTGGATGGGCTGACCCTGCGCGGCTGACCCGCCACGCATACCCGCCTGCCGTCTCCACCGTCGAAATGGCGGATAATGACGGCCATGTCCAAAACGACCACTTCTGGAGCCTGCCCTTGCGGCGGGCCGTCCCTTGGCGCTTGCTGCGGGCCGTTCATTGCCGGCGAAGCCATGCCGCCCACGGCCGAGGCCCTGATGCGTTCGCGCTACACCGCGTATACGCTGAAGAACGAGCCCTATCTGCTTGCTACCTGGCATCCTACGACCCGTCCTGCAGAACCCATCATCGATGACAAAGAACCAATCCGATGGCTGGGGCTTGAGGTAAAATCTGCTTTACGTTTACGTCAACGTAAAGTAAATTCACCGGACGATCCAGATAGCGATACCGTCGAGTTCGTCGCCCGTTTCAAGCTGGGCGGACGTGCGCACCGGCTGCACGAAGTGAGCCGTTTCCTGCGCGAGCCAGATCCCGAGACGGGAGTGAAACGCTGGTATTACCTGGACGGCAGTTTCCCAAAATAAATACAGTAGAGACTTAGAGGACAGCATGCCCCAGATCGAGAGCAAACTGAACCCGCGCGGCGAAGACTTCAAGGCCAACGCCGCGGCCATGCAGGCCATCGTCGAGGATTTGCGCGCAAAAGTCGCGCAGATGGCGCAAGGCGGCGGCGAAGCGGCGAGCGCCAAGCATGTCGCGCGCGGCAAACTGCTGCCGCGCGACCGCGTGCAGATGCTGCTGGATCCGGGCACGCCCTTCCTCGAATTCTCCCAGCTGGCCGCCTACGAGATGTACGACGGTGCGGCACCAAGCGCCGGCATCATCACCGGCATCGGCCGCGTCGCCGGCCAGGAAGTCGTGATCGTCTGTAACGACGCCACCGTCAAGGGCGGCACCTACTACCCGATGACGGTGAAAAAACACCTGCGCGCCCAGGAGATCGCCGAGCAGAACCACCTGCCCTGCATCTACCTGGTCGACTCGGGCGGCGCCAACCTGCCGAACCAGGACGACGTGTTCCCGGACCGCGACCACTTCGGCCGCATCTTCTATAACCAGGCGAATCTATCGGCCAAGGGCATCCCGCAGATCGCGGTGGTGATGGGTTCCTGCACCGCCGGCGGCGCCTACGTGCCGGCCATGAGCGACGAATCGATCATCGTCAAGGAACAGGGCACCATCTTCCTGGGCGGCCCTCCCTTGGTAAAAGCCGCCACCGGCGAAGTCGTCACCGCCGAAGACCTGGGCGGCGGCGACGTCCACACCCGCCTGTCGGGCGTGGCCGACCACCTGGCCCAGAACGATCTGCACGCGCTGTCGCTGGCGCGCACCATCGTGTCGAACCTGAACCGCGTCAAGCCGGTGCAGGGCGCCCTGCGCGAAAGCGTGGAGCCAAAATATGCGCCGGAAGAGCTGTACGGCGTGATTCCCGTGGACACCCGCAAGCCTTTCGATGTGCGCGAAGTGATCGCGCGCGTGGTCGACGGCAGCGAATTCGACGAGTTCAAGGCGCGCTACGGCACCACGCTGGTCTGCGGCTTTGCCCACATCTACGGCATGAAGGTCGGCATCATCGCCAACAACGGCATCCTGTTCTCGGAGTCGGCACTCAAGGGCGCCCACTTCATCGAGCTGTGCTGCCAGCGCAAGATTCCGCTGGTGTTCCTGCAGAACATTACCGGCTTCATGGTCGGCCGCAAGTACGAGAACGAAGGCATCGCCCGCAACGGCGCCAAGATGGTCACGGCCGTCGCCACCGCCTCGGTGCCGAAGTTCACCGTCATCATCGGCGGCTCCTTCGGCGCCGGCAACTACGGCATGTGCGGCCGCGCCTTCTCGCCACGTTTCCTGTGGATGTGGCCGAATGCGCGCATCTCGGTGATGGGCGGCGACCAGGCCGCATCCGTGCTGGCCACGGTCAAGCGCGACGGCATCGAGGGCAAGGGCGGCCAGTGGTCCCAAGAGGAAGAAGCGGCCTTCAAGCAGCCGATCAAGGAGCAGTACGAGCACCAGGGCCACCCCTACTACGCCTCGGCGCGCCTGTGGGACGATGGCGTGATCGACCCGGCCGACACCCGTACCGTGCTGGGCCTGGGCCTCTCGGCCGCGCTGAATGCGCCGATCGAAGACACGAAGTTCGGCGTGTTCCGGATGTAAAGGGGACTTGACAATGGAATACCAAACCCTCACTGTCTCGATCGACGACAAGGTGGCCGCCGTCACCCTGAACCGCCCGGACCTGCGCAATGCCTTCAACGAGCACGCCATCGCCGAGCTGGCGCTGGCCTTCGACGAACTCGGTCGCAACGAGCAGGTGCGCGCCATCGTGCTGGCCGCGAACGGCCCGGCCTTCTGCGCCGGTGCCGACCTGAACTGGATGAAGAAGATGGCCGGCTATTCGCACAGCGAGAACCAGCAGGACGCCGCGCGGCTGGCCGACATGCTGCGCACCATCTACCTGTGCCCGAAGCCGACCGTCGCCAAGGTGCAGGGCGACTGCTACGCCGGCGGTATGGGCCTGGTGGCGGCCTGCGACATCGTGGTCGCCAGCGAGGTGGCGCACTTCTGCCTGTCCGAAGTGAAGCTGGGCCTGATCCCGGCGACCATCTCGCCCTACGTCATCAAGGCCATGGGCGAACAGGCCTCGCGCCGCTACTTCCTCACCGCCGAGCGCTTCGATGCGCTTGAGGCCCGGCGCATCGGCTTCGCCCACGAGGTCGTAGCGCCGGAAGCGCTGGACGCCACCGTGGCCGGCATCGTGAAGTGCCTGGTGTCGAACAGCCCTAACGCCGTGCGTGAAGCGAAGACGCTGGTGCGCGACGTCGTGGGCCAACAGGTCGACGACGCGCTGCTGGCCGACACGGCCAACCGTATTGCGGAAATCCGCGCGTCGCTCGAGGGCCGCGAGGGTGTTGCTTCCTTCCTCGAGAAGCGCAAGCCGACCTGGCTAAATTAAGTAAACAGTATTAAGTATTGGATCGATTGTGAAGCAGCAAACCTCTTCCGACTGGATCGCACGCAGCCTGCGCAGCGTGTGGCACCCCTGCACCCAGATGCAGCACCACGAAGAGGTGCCGCTGATCGCGGTCAGCCATGGCAAGGGCCCGTGGCTGTACGACCATGAAGGCCGCCGCTACCTGGACGGCATCAGCTCCTGGTGGGTCAACCTGTTTGGCCACGCCAACCCGCGCATCAATGCGGCGCTGAAGGACCAGCTGGACAAGCTGGAACACGCGATGCTGGCCGGTTTCACCCACGAGCCCGTGATCGAGCTGTCGGAAAAGCTGGCCGCCCTCACCGGCCATAACCTCGGACATGCCTTCTACGCGTCCGACGGCGCCTCGGCGGTCGAGATCGCAATGAAGATGAGCTTCCACGCCTGGCGCAACGCCGGCTATTCCTCCAAGCAGGAATTCGTTTGCCTGCAGGGCAGCTACCACGGCGAGACCATCGGTGCGCTGGCCGTGACCGACGTGCCGCTGTTCAAGGATGCCTACGGCCCGCTGCTGCGCGCCTCCCATGTGGTGCCGGCGCCGGATGCGCGCAATGCCGTCGAAGGCGAGTCCGCGCAGGACGTGGCCAAACGCGCCATCGCCAACGTGCGCACCCTGTTCGAGGAGCGTGGCGACAGGATCGCCGCCATCATCGTCGAGCCGCTGGTGCAGTGCGCGACCGGCATGGCGATGTACGACCCGCTCTACCTGGAACTGCTGCGTGAGCTGTGCGACCAGCACCACGTGCACCTGATCGCCGACGAGATCGCCGTCGGCTGCGGCCGCACCGGCACCTTCTTCGCCTGCGAACAGGCGGCCATCTGGCCGGACTTCCTGTGCCTGTCCAAGGGCATCAGCGGCGGCTACCTGCCGCTCTCGCTGGTGCTCACCAGCGACGCCATCTACCAGGCCTTCTACAGCGAAGACATCACGCGCGGCTTCCTGCATTCGCATTCCTACACCGGCAACCCGCTGGCCTGCCGCGCGGCCCTGGCCACGCTCGAGATCTTCGAGGACGACGACGTATTGAACCGCAACCGCGAGCTGGCCACCAAGCTGACCATCGCCCTGGCGCCGCTGGCCGAGCACGAGCGCGTGCGCCACTTCCGCCAGCGCGGCATGATCTTCGCCTTCGATGCGGTGGAGCCGGACCCGGCACGCGCCTCGACCTTCGCGCGCCGCTTCTTCAGCACGGCGGTGGAGAACGAACTGCTGCTGCGCCCGATCGGCCGGACGGTCTACCTGATGCCGCCCTACGTGCTGGACGACGAGGACGTCGCCGGCCTGGCCGCGCGCACGCAGAAGGTGTTCGAGTCGGTGATCGCGGGTTGAACATGATGGACCTGATCGCAGGAATCGACCGCAAACTCGACGCGCTGGCAGCGCAAAGCCTGACGCGCCGCCGCCGCGTGACCGACGGCGCCAGCGGCCCGCGCCAGGTCGTCGACGGCCGCGAGATGCTGGCCTTCTGCAGCAACGACTACCTGGGCCTGGCCGCGCATCCGGCCATCGTCGCGGCGCTGCGCGAAGGCGCAGACCTCTACGGCGCCGGCAGCGGCGCTTCGCACCTCGTCAGTGGCCACAGCCGCGCCCATGCGCTGCTGGAAGAACGCTTCGGCGAGTGGATGGCGCCCTATATCGACGAGGCACGTGCGCTCTACCTGTGCACCGGATACATGGCCAACCTCGCGGTGCTGACCGCCCTGGGAGCGGACGCCGATGCGCAGATCTTCTCGGAAGCGCTGAACCACGCCTCGCTGATCGACGGCGCTCGCTTGGCCAAGGCAAGCGTGACGGTGTATCCGCACGGCGACGTCGCCACCATGGAACAGCAGCTGGGCGCCAGCACGGCCGGCACCAAGATCGTCGTCACCGACAGCGTGTTCAGCATGGACGGCAACCTGGCGCCGCTGCCCGAGCTGCTGGCGCTGTGCGAACGCCACGGGGCCTGGCTGGTGGTGGACGATGCCCACGGCTTCGGCGTGCTGGGACAACATGGCCGCGGCGCGCTCGAACACTTCGCATTGCGTTCCCCGAACCTGGTTTACATCGGCACGCTCGGCAAGGCAGCCGGCGTGGGCGGCGCCTTCGTTGCGGCGCATGTCAGCGTGATCGAGCTGCTGGTGCAGCGCGCCCGCCCCTACATCTACACCACCGCCGCGCCGCCGGCGCTGGCGCATGCGCTGCAGGCCAGCCTTGATATCATCGGCGACGACGAAGGCGTGCGGCGCCGCGCCCACCTGGCGGCGCTGGTGGCGCAGCTGCGCGATGCGCTGCGCCTGCAGCGCTGGCAGCTGGTGCCGTCCCATACCGCGATCCAGCCGATCATCATCGGCAGCAACGAGGACGCGCTGCGCGTGGCGGCCGGCCTGCACGAACAGGGCCTGTGGGTGCCGGCGATCCGTCCGCCGACCGTGGCGCCGGGCACGGCGCGCCTGCGCGTGACCTTGTCGGCCGCGCACAGCCACGAAGAAGTGGCAAGACTGGCACGCGCACTGAACGAACTGGAAAGGGCCACCGCATGAAGAACCTGAACGAACCAGACCAGCCGGTCGCTTTGACGCCCGTGCTCACAGTGCCGGGCAGCGCCGGCGCCGCAGTCGCCACGGAAGCGCCCGCCGAGCCGCAGCCGGAAGCGCTGCCGCTTGACGCCGTGCCCTCGCGCTTCTGTTGCTTCGTCACCGGCACCGATACCGAGATCGGCAAGACCCTGGTCTCCGCCGCGATCCTGCACAAGCTGGCGTCGAGCGGGCGCCGCGCCTGCGGCATGAAGCCGGTCGCAGCCGGCGCCGAGATGCGCGACGGCGAACTGCACAACGAGGACGCCGACATGCTGCGCGCGGCCGGTAACGTACACCTGCCAAGCAGCATCACCACGCCCTTCATGCTGAAGGAGCCGGCGGCGCCGCACATCGCCGCCGCGCTGGAAGGGGTCACCATCGAACCGGTGCCGATCCTGGCTGCCTACACCGAGATCCACGCGGCCTCGGACGCCGTCGTGGTCGAAGGCGTCGGCGGCTTCCGCGTGCCCTTCAACGACGATTTCGACAGTGCCGACCTGGCCACGCAACTGAACCTGCCGGTGATCCTGGTGGTGGGCATGCGCCTGGGCTGCATCAGCCATGCGCTGCTGACCGTGGAGGCCATCGTATCCCGAGGCCTGGTGCTGGCCGGCTGGGTCGCCAACACGGTCGACCCGGACATGCGTTTCGAGCGCGAGAACATCGACGCGCTGGAACAACGCATTCCGGCGCCGCTGCTGGGCCACGTGCCCCGCTTGCAAGACCCGACGGCGCAAGCCGCCGCAGAATATATCGACCTCGCGGGACTGCCGGGCTGGCATTCACCGCGCGTCCAGACTTAAGGAAAACCAAGATGTCCCAAACCAATACCGTCGCCCTGCACCGTCCTGTCGCCATCAAGCAGGCGGAGAACGCGACCTGGCCGCTGCCTGACGTGCTGGCCCTGTTCGAGTTGCCTTTCAATGAACTGATGCACCGCGCCCAGACCGCGCACCGCGCCAACTTCCCGGACGGCGACGTCGAGCTGGCCACCCTGCTGTCGATCAAGACCGGCGGCTGCGAAGAAGACTGCGGCTACTGCCCGCAGGCAGCGCGCTACGACACCGGCGTGGAAGCCAAGAAGATCCTCGACCTCGAGACCGTGCTGGACGCGGCGCGCGAAGCCAAGGCCAACGGCGCAACCCGCTTCTGCATGGGCGCGGCATGGCGCAGCCCGAAGGAGCGCGACATGGAGAAGGTCGAAACCATGGTGCGCGAAGTGAAGGCGCTCGGCATGGAAACCTGCGCCACCCTCGGCATGCTCGAAGAAGGACAAGCCGAACAGCTCAAGAAGGCGGGCCTGGACTACTACAACCACAACATCGACACCGCGCCGGATTTTTATGACAACGTGATCTCCACCCGCGAGTACCAGGACCGCCTGGACACGCTGGGCCGCGTGCGCAGCGCCGGCCTGAAGGTCTGCTGCGGCGGCATCGTGGGCATGGGCGAAACGCGCGAGCAGCGCGCCGGCCTGATCGCCCAGCTGGCCAACCTGAACCCGTATCCGGAGTCGGTGCCGGTCAACCACCTGGTGCAGGTAGAGGGCACCCCGCTGCACGGCGTCGAGAAGCTCGACCCGATCGAGTTCGTGCGCACCATCGCGGTGGCGCGCATCACCATGCCGCAGGCGCGCGTGCGCCTGTCCGCCGGCCGCCGCGAGCTGGGCGAAGCGGTGCAGGCGATGTGCTTCATGGCGGGCGCCAACTCGATCTTCTACGGCGACAAGCTGCTCACCACCGGCAATCCGGAAGCGGACGATGACCGCGTGCTGCTCGAGAAGCTGGGCCTGAAGACGCGCGCCGCGACGCTGGATTCGGCGCCGAAGGCTGCCTGCGGCTGCTGATGCACCGCGGCCGGGGAGACACGGCCGCAACCAACCAATTCGAACAACCAGAAGCGAAAGACAAACGCATGTTCACCAAAATCCTCATCGCCAACCGTGGCGAAATCGCCTGCCGTGTCGCCGCCACCGCGCGCCGCATGGGTATCCGCACCGTCGCCGTCTACTCGGAAGCCGATGCGGGCTCGAAGCACGTGGCGGTCTGCGATGAGGCGGTCCTGATCGGCGCAGCAGCCGCCAAGGACAGCTACCTGCGCGGCCAGAAGATCATCGAGGTAGCCAAGGCTACCGGCGCCCAGGCGATCCACCCGGGCTACGGCTTCCTGTCCGAGAACGCGGAGTTCGCAGAAAGCGTGCAGGCCGCCGGCCTGGTGTTCATCGGCCCGCCGGGTTCCTCGATGCGCGCGATGGGCTCCAAGTCGGCCGCCAAGCAGCTGATGGAGGGCGCCAACGTGCCCCTGGTGCCGGGCTACCACGGCGACAACCAGGACCCAAGCTTCCTGCGCGAGCAGGCCGACCGCATCGGCTACCCGGTGCTGCTCAAGGCCAGCGCCGGCGGCGGCGGCAAGGGCATGCGCGTGGTCGAGCGCTCGGAAGACTTCGAAGCCGCGCTGGCCTCGTGCAAGCGCGAAGCGATCAGCTCCTTCGGCGACGACAAGGTGCTGGTCGAGAAATACCTGATCCGCCCGCGCCACATCGAGATCCAGGTGTTCGCCGACACCCATGGCAACTGCGTCTACCTGCACGAGCGCGACTGCTCGGTGCAGCGCCGCCACCAGAAGGTGCTGGAAGAAGCGCCGGCGCCGGGCATGACCGGGGACCGCCGCGCCGCCATGGGCGAAGCGGCCGTGAATGCCGCGCGCGCGGTCGGCTACGTCGGCGCCGGCACGGTGGAATTCATTGCCAACCAGGACGGTTCCTTCTACTTCATGGAGATGAACACCCGCCTGCAGGTGGAGCATCCGGTCACCGAGATGATCACCGGCACCGACCTGGTCGAATGGCAGCTGCGCGTGGCCTTCGGTGAGCCGCTGCCGAAGAAGCAGCACGAGCTGGCAATCCACGGCCATGCGATCGAGGCGCGCGTCTACGCAGAGAACCCGGAAAAAGGCTTCCTGCCGTCGATCGGCACGCTGCGCCACATGGATACGCCGGCGGCGGTCGAATTCCAGCTGGGCGCCGACGGTGCCAACCCGGCCGCGGTGCGCGTGGACTCGGGCGTGCGCGAAGGCGATGCGATTTCGCCGTTCTACGACCCGATGATCGCCAAGCTGATCGTCTGGGGCGCCGACCGGACCCAGGCCCTGGCGCGCCTGTCGCAAGCCCTGGCCGAATTCCAGATCGTCGGCCTGGCGACCAACATCGCCTTCCTCAAGCGCCTGGTCGAAGGCGAGGCCTTCTCGACGGCCGACCTGGACACCGGCCTGATCGACCGCCACGGCGAAACGCTGTTCCCGGCCCCTAGCGCCGCCCCGCTGGGCGCCCTGGCCCTGGCCGCGCTGGCGCTCAGCAGCGGCGAAACCGTGCGCGGCGCGGCCAATCCGGCCGATCCGTGGGCGCAGGCACGCGGCTGGCGCATGAACAGCGCCTACCGCCGCGTGCTTTCCTTTGCCGATGAGTTCAGCGGCGACAAAGGCTACCAGGTCGGTTTGACCTATGGCGCCCACGGCTGGGACATCGACGCGGGCGGCGAGCGCCGGCCCTTGGCACTGGTGCGCCAAGAAGGCGCCGAGCTGAGCATCCGCCTGGGCGAATCCTCGCTGCACGGCAGCGTGCGCCGCGACGGCGATCTGTTCCACGTGTTCACCGGCGGCCGTCATTACACCCTGTCGTACAATGACCCGATGGCGCATGCCGGCGAGCACGAGGCCGCGGGCGGGCGCCTGACCGCGCCGATGCCGGGTAAAGTGGTGGCGGTGCTGGCCTCGTCCGGCAAGGAAGTGAAGAAGGGCGAGCCGCTGGTCATCATGGAAGCGATGAAAATGGAGCACACGATTTCCGCGCCGAGCGACGGCCTGGTGGAAGAAGTGCTGTACCAGGTCGGCGACCAGGTGGCGGATGGCGCGCCGCTGCTGGCTTTCAAGGCCGCGGCGTAACACCAACACAAGAATAAAGAGGGGGAGACCATGCGCATACTCCTGTTCCGTGAAGACGGCGTGATCGAGCCATGGGTGCGCGAATTCGCCGCCCTCATGCCGCAGGCGGAGACCGTCGCGTGGAAAGAAGGCGCCGCCCTGCCGCCGTGCGACTACGCGGTGGTATGGAGCCCCACGCCGGCCCTGCTGGACCAGCTCGCGCACGTGCGCGCGATCTTCCTGATGGGCGCCGGCGTCGACGCCCTGCTCAAGCTGGGCGAAGCGCTGCCGCCGGTGCCGATCGTGCGCCTGGGCGACGCCGGCATGGGCGTGCAGATGGCGGAATACGTGGCCCATGCGGTGCTGCGCTACTACCGCCACTTCGACGACTACGAACAGCAGGCGCGCCACGGCGTCTGGGACCCGCTGCCGCTCGCGCCCAAGGAAGATTTCACGGTCGGGATCATGGGCCTGGGCAGGCTCGGCCTGCCGGTGGTCGAGGCGATGCGCCTGTTCGGCTTCCCGGTGCGCGGCTGGAGCCGCACGCCCAAGGACATCACCGGCGTCGAATGCTTCCATGGTGAGGAAGGACTGGAGCCCTTCCTGCGCGGCACGAAGGTGCTGGTGTGCATGCTGCCGCTCACGCCCGAGACGGCCAACCTGCTCGACCGCCACAACCTGGGCAAGCTGCAGCCGGGCGCCTATCTCATCAACGTCTCGCGCGGCGCCATCCTGGCCGAGCCGGACCTGATGACCCTGATCCGCTCCGGCCAGATCGCCGGCGCCACGCTCGACGTGTTCCGTCACGAGCCGCTGCCGGCGCCGCACCCGTTCTGGAACGAGCCGCGCATCAGCATCACCCCGCATATCTCGGCGCTCACCGTGCGCCACGACGCCGTGCGCCAGATCGCCGACAAGATCGCGAGGCTGGAGAGCGGCCAACCCGTCGACGACATCGTCGACCGCGATCTAGGATACTGAAAGAATGAACCAAGCCAGCCTGCCGAAGAAGGTAAAGATTGTCGAAGTGGGGCCGCGCGACGGCCTGCAGAACGAGAAGGAAGCGCTGTCCGCCGAGGTGAAAATCGAGCTGGTCAACCGACTGGCGCGCGCGGGCTTTCCCAACGTCGAGGCGGCTTCTTTTGTGTCGCCCAAGTGGGTGCCGCAGATGGCCACCAGTGCGGAAGTCATGGCCCGCATCGAGCGCCTGCCGGGCACGATCTACTCGGCGCTGACGCCGAACATGCAGGGCTTCGAGGCGGCGCTGGCCGCCAAGGCGGATGAAGTGGTGATCTTCGGCTCGGCCTCGGAAGCCTTCTCGCAGAAGAACATCAACTGCTCGATCGCCGAGTCGATCGCACGTTTCGAGCCGGTGGCAAAAGCCGCCAAGGCCAACAATCTGCGCCTGCGCGCTTCGATCAGCACGGCCTTCGGCTGCCCCTACCAGGGCGAGGTGCCGCTCGACGCCGTGGCCGACGTGGTGCGCCGCATGCGCGACCTCGGCGTAGATGAAATCGACATCGCCGACACCATCGGCGTCGCGACCGCGCGCAAGACCCAGGCCGTGATGCTGCGCGCGGCGCAGGAATTCCCCCTGGAACGCCTGTCCGGCCACTTCCACGACACCTATGGGCAGGCGCTGGCCAACATCTACGCGGCGATGGAAGTCGGCGTGGCCATCTTCCACTCGTCGGTATCGGGACTGGGCGGCTGCCCCTATGCGAAGGGCGCGACCGGCAACGTCGCCACCGAGGACGTGCTCTACCTGATGAACGGGCTGGGGATCGAGACCGGGATCGACCTCGACCAGGTGGTGGATGCGGGGCAGTTCATTTCGCAGCAGCTGGGGCGCAAGGGCGCGAGCCGCGCCGGGAATGCGATTGCGGCGAAACGCGCCGGCTGAACACACCCGACAACGAAAAAGGCCGACAGTTTTCACTGTCGGCCTTTTCCTTAATACTGGTCGGAGTACAAGGATTCGAACCTTGGACCCCCTGGTCCCAAACCAGGTGCGCTACCGGGCTGCGCTACACTCCGAAGACGAAGATCATAACGCGTCGGCCAGACCAGGTCAAGGCTTAAGGACAAAATAAGCAGCTCACCGTATTCTCTGGCGCATTATTCATGATTGTGCGGACAATATTGTGTATCTAGCAGTCCATGACAGCCTGCATGAGCGTAAGCGGCGGGAGCACAGGCGCTTCCTGGCCGGTGTCGGGGTGTCCGTGACTGTGCACATTCTCTTGATGCTTGCCTATCGCACTACTGGGCCAGCCCCGACCCCCGCCGTGCCTGAACCGCCCTCTTTCATTACTGTGCGCATCGCGCCGCCGCCGCCGCGCGCCGAGCCGGCAACGCGACAGCGGAGCGCAGCGCCAGCGGCACGCAGCGCACGCAGCGCACGCAAGTCGACGCCGCAAGCCGTGATTGCAGTTCCGGTGTCACCCCAACAGGAAGACGCACCGGATGCCTTCACGGTACAACAGGCGGACGAACCGGCGCCAGGAGAAGCGCCCCAGTTCGATATGAATACCGCCAAGCAGACAGCGCGGCAACTGGCAGGTCAAACCAAACTGGGCCGCGAAGGACACGCGAACGCGCAATTCCCCGATCCGCCCCTGGAGACGGAATCGAAGCTCGGCAAGGCCATCAGCAGGGCCAAGCGCCGCAACTGCAAGGACGGCGTCCCCGGTGGATTGCTGGCGCCGCTGTTCCTGGCCATGGACAAGAAGGACCACGGCTGCAAGTGGTAAGGCCTTACACGCCCTTCTTCGGCTTCAGGTAGCCGTGCATGTCCAGCCAGCGTGCGAAGCCGTCGAACCAGCCGGTGCTGGTGGTCGTCTTCTGGTACATGCCGAAACCGTGGCCGCCCTGCTCGTAGAGGTGAAACTCCACCGGCCGCTTGACGGCGCGCCAGCTGTCGACCAGGCCATACCCGGCATTGCCGAACAGCGGATCGTCCGCGGCCAGCGCGATGAACAAGGGCGGCGCGTCAGGCGGCGCCTTCATCGGCGTGAGTGGACCGTAAACGTTCCCGATGAAGGCGGGTTTGGCGTCCTGCCCATGCAGCGCGGTGGCCATGGTCAGCATCGCGCCGGCGGAAAACCCGACCATGCCGATGCGCTCGGGATCCACCCGCCACTCCTTGGCGCGCGAGCGCACCAGCGCAAAGGCGGCGCGCGCATCGGCGATCTGGGGCGCCAGGGCGACGGCGGGATCCTGCTGCGACGCTCGCCGTGCCGCCTGTGCGCCGGCCGAGAACATCTGCGCCATCGAGCGCGCGAATTCCCCCATGTCCTGCGGCGTCTGGTTGAGGCGGTACTTCAGCACGAAGGCCGCCACGCCCTTGTCGGCCAGCGCCCGGGCCACGTCCCAGCCTTCGTTATTCATCGACAGCGTGCGAAAGCCCCCGCCCGGCGCGACGATCACCGCGGCGCCGGTCGCCTTTCCCGGGGCCGGCAGGAAGGGAGTCAGGGTCGCCAGCGTGACGTTGCGGGCGAACACGCTGCCGTACTGGCTGTGCCAGCTTTCCTTCGTGGTGGCGCCCGGCAGCTCGCCGGTCCCCAGCACGATCGCGTCCGGCTGCGCCGGGATCGCGATCGGCGTCATCCTGTCGTCCTGCGCCAGCGCCGGCACGGCCAGGGCGCAAGCCAGGCCGGCCAGCCCGGCAGCCAGGCCCATGCGGATTGTCCTCATCATGTGTTTTCTCCTCTCCAAGTGATTACTGCTCCAGCACTGCGACACTGCAATGATTGCGCTAACATTCTGCGGCAATACCTTGTCAAGGGACCAATAACTTTTTATCGCATGCCGATATCCGAATTGGTATCAGGGTCTGCTGCAGTAGAATGCCCTGGAAAGCCGGTCGCACCGACCGGCGGCAACGCAGGAACAGGAACCAAGATGGCAAAGAAGGAAGAACTGGACGAAGAAACGCTGGCATTCATCGGCTGGCTCACCGAAGTGGAGAAATTCCTGGTCGCCGGCGGCGCCACCGTCAGGCAGGCCCAGGACCATATCGAAGAACAGGTCGAATGGTTCACCGACCAGTTCTACGATGGCTTGAGCCCTGAAGAAGCCGCGAAAGAGGCGCTCGCCTGAAGGTGTGACGCGGCCTGTCAGGCCTGCGCCAGCAGCTGCACAGGCGGCCTGCCCGCACCAAGGTGACCGGTCGCGGCAGCACCCTTGAGGCCCTGCGCACGCAGGCGGAAGGCGCCGACCGCCTGCGCCAGGCTGTCCGCTTCCTCGCGCAGTGCCTGGGCCGCGGCGGAGGCCTGCTCGACCAGGGCCGCGTTCTGCTGGGTGGCATGGTCCATCTGGATGATCGCCTGGTTCACCTGTTCGATGCCGGTGGCCTGCTCCTGGCTGGCCGCCATGATCTCGGCCATGATGTCGGTGACGCGGCCGACGCTGCGGACGATCTCTTCCATCGTGGCGCCGGCCTGCTCCACCAAGGTCGAGCCTTCGCTCACCGTCCGTATCGAATCCTCGACCAGCGTCTTGATTTCCCTGGCGGCGGCGGCGCTGCGCTGGGCCAGGTTGCGCACCTCGCCGGCCACCACCGCGAAACCGCGTCCCTGCTCGCCCGCGCGCGCGGCCTCCACCGCGGCATTCAGGGCCAGGATATTGGTCTGGAACGCGATGCCGTCGATGACGCCGGTGATGTCGCCGATGCGCGCCGCCGAGGCATCGATCGCGGCCATGGTGTCCACCACCTTCGCCACCACCTGCCCGCCCTGGTTCGCCACCGCCGACGCCGACTGCGCCAGCCCGTTGGCCTGGCGCGCATTGTCGGCATTCTGCTTGACGGTCGAGGTCAGCTCTTCCATCGAGGCCGCGGTCTCCTCCAGCGAAGCCGCCTGCTGTTCGGTACGCGCCGACAGGTCCAGGTTGCCTGCCGCGATCTGGCCGGAGGCGGTGGCGATGGTGTCGGTGCCGCCGCGCACCCGTCCGACGATGGCGGCCAGCCCTTCGTTCATGTCGCTCAGCGCCTGCATCAGGCGGCCGGTCTCGTCCCGCCCCTGGACGTCGATGTCCCGGGTCAGGTCGCCATCGGCCACCGCACCGGCGATCCGCACCGCCTGCTCGAGCGGGCCGACGATGCCGCGCACCAGCACCACCCCGACCGCGCCGGCCAGCAGCAGGCCCAGGATCATGCCGCCCAGGCAGACCGCGCGCACCACTTCGAACTGGTGGCGCGAGGCCTCGTTCGACTTCCTGGCCTCGTCGAGCTGCAGCTGGATGAGCACATCGATGGCGGTGGCGACGGGCCGGAACAGTTCGACCAGCGGGCCGTGCACGATCTGGCGCGCAAGCTCCAGGTCCCCGGCGCGCAGGGCCGCAGCGGCGGGCTGCAGGCCACGCTCGACGAAGGCCGCGCGCGCCTGGAGGAAGCGCGCGGCGGCTTGCTGCTCCTGCCCTGCCAGGCTAGATCCGGTGTAGGCCTTCCACTGTTCGTCGATCACGGCCTTGTTGCGCTCGATGTCGTCGAGCAGGGCCGGCACCTGGCCGGCATCGGCCGTCAAGGCCTCGGAGACGTTGAACTGGTTGCGGTTCAGCCTGCGCACGATCTGGTCGAGCTGGCCCAGGCGGACCAGCCGGTCGGCGTACAGGGACTGCAGCTCGTCGTTGGCCTGTTCCAGGCTGAACAGCCCGACGGTTGCGCCGATGACCAGTTCGATGCCGAGCAGGGAGAGCACGAGCAGGAGGCGGAGCTTGATGCTGAGTTGGTTGAATAAACGCATAGGATGGACTCTTACATGGTTGAACACAGGGCCGGCGCTTCATCCGCCAGCAGGCGCGCTACCTCGTCGGGCCAGACCGGGCGGCTGAAGTAATACCCCTGGATTTCATCGCAGCCGTTTTCCTTCAGGAAGGCCACCTGCTCCGCCGTCTCGACGCCCTCCGCGACCGCCGACAGGCCGAGCGAATGGGCCAGGGTGATGATGGCGCGAATGATGGCGGCGCCGGTGGCATCGCCTTCCATGTCCCTGACGAAGGCGCGGTCGATCTTCAGCACGTCGAGCGGGAAGCGCTTCAGGTAGCTCAGCGAGGAATAGCCGGTGCCGAAGTCGTCGATGGACACGGTCACGCCGAGCTCCCGCAGCGAGCGCAGCACGTCGGCGGCGTCCTCGGTGTCGTGCATGACGGTGCTCTCGGTGATCTCGAGTTCGAGTCCGGCCGGCGCCAGGCCGCTGTCCTCGAGCGCGCTGCGCACCCGCCCTGCCAGCCCGGGTTGCTGGAACTGCCGCGCCGACAGGTTGACCGACACGCGGCCGCCGAACAGGCCTTGCGCGCGCCATGCGGCGGCGCAGGTGCAGGCCTCGCGCAGCACCCACAGGTCGAGCTCGTTGATCATTCCGCTCTCCTCGGCCAGCGGAATGAAGCGCGCCGGCGACAGCAGGCCGAGTTCCGGGTGGCACCAGCGCACCAGGGCCTCGACGCCGACCATGTGCCCGTCCTTCATGCTGATGCGCGGCTGGTACTGGAGCACGAACTCCTTGCGCTCGATGGCATGGCACAGCATGGTTTCCAGGTCGACCCGCTCGCGGATCGCGCCGCCCATGCGGGGCGTATAGAAGCACAGGTGCGCCGGTCCTTCGTGGCGGGCACAGGCGCTGGCCACCTGCGCCATGTGCAGGAGCTGGAACGCCTGGCAGGGTTCGGGCGGCAGCATCGCGATGCCGACGCTGGCCGACAGGAACACGCAGTGTCCGCCCGGCGCGAACGGCAGGCGCATGCAGTCCTGCAGCCCGCGGGCCAGCGCTGTCGCGCCGTCGCGGTCGGCCTGCCTGCACACGACGATGAATTCGTTGCCGCCCTGGTGCGCCAGCGTGTCGCCCGGGCCCAGCCGCGCCGCCAGGCGCGCCATGCATTCGTGCAGCACCTCGTCGCCCCCGGCCCAGCCATAGTGGCTGTTGATCTTCCTGAAACCGTCGATGTCGAGCACGATTACCGCCGCCGAGCCGCCGTCGCGGCGTGCGGCGTCGATCGCTTCGGCCAGCACCTCGAGCGCATGGCGCCGGTCCGGCAGGCTGGCCAGCGTGCCGCCGGCAGGTAGAGCGGGCAAGGCTTGTTCCGGCCGGCTTTCCACGACCAGCTCCGGCGCGCGGCGCGTCCGCGACACCAGGATCAGGGCCGCGCCGGCGCTCACGCCGACTGCGAAGGCCAGCATGCTCGCGCAGCTCAGGGCCAGCCCCAGGACGAGCGCGGCCAGCAGGGCGGCCAGGATCGCCAGGCGCAGGCCGCCCGGCATACGGCGCAGCAGTGTCCTCATGCTGCCGCGTCCACGCATCCGCGCCGCAGCAGCCGCTCGATCTCGGCTGCCGGCACCGGTTTGCCGAACCGGTAGCCCTGCAGGTGCCGGCAACCGTGCGCTTCCAGGAAAGCCTGCTGCTCCGCGCTCTCGACGCCCACGGCGACCACGTCGAGCTCGAGCGAACCGGCCAACGCGATCACGGCGTGGACAATGGCGGCGGCATCGCTGTCGCCCGGAATGTCGGCGATGAAGGAGCGATCGATCTTCAGGCCATGGATCGGGAAGCGCTTGAGGTTGGCCAGGCTCGAGTAGCCGGTGCAGAAATCGTCGATGGCCAGCTGGATGCCCATGTTCGACAGGCGCACCATCGCCTCGGCGGCGGCGCCCGGACTTTCCATCAGGAGGGTCTCGGTGATCTCCAGCGTCAGGGCGTGCGGATCGCAGCCCGAATCCTCCAGCAGCTGCGCCACCTGCGCGGCAATGTCCTGCTGGTGGAACTGGCGCGCCGAGACGTTCACGCTCATGCGCAGCGGCGCCAGCCCCATGCGGGCGAAGTGCGTCAGCTGGCGCATCGCGGTGGCCAGCACCCACTCGCCGATCGGTACGATCAGGCCGGTTTCTTCCGCCAGCGGGATGAAGTCGGCGGCCGGCAAGACCTCGACGCCGTCGACCTCCCAGCGCAGCAAGGCTTCCAGCCCGACGATGCGGCCGCTGGCGATGTCGACCTGGGGCTGGTAGTGCAGGCTCAGTTCGTTGCGCTGCAGGGCGCGCTGCAGCCTTGCCTCGACATGCAGGTGCTCTTCGGCGCGCATGCCCATGTCCTCGGTATAGAAATGGAAATGGTTGCCGCCGTTCGCCTTGGAACGGTACATGGCGGTATCGGCGGCCTTGAGCAGGGCCGTCGGGTCCTGCCCGTCGCGCGGATACAGCGCAATGCCGATGCTCCCGGTGGGGAACAGCTCGTTCCCGGCCAGCATCAAGGGCTGGAACAGCTCCGACAGCACCTTCTGGGCCACCAGGGCGGCATCGCCGGTGCTGGCCAGGTCCGGCAGCACGACGACGAATTCGTCGCCGCCCTGGCGCGCCACGGTGTCGCTCTCGCGCAGGCTGCGGCTCAGGCGGCGCGCGATCTCGATGATCATCTGGTCGCCCGCCTCGTGCCCGAGACTATCGTTGACGTGCTTGAAGCGGTCGAGGTCGACGAACATCACCCCGACCAGGCGCCCGCTGCGCTGGGCCTGGGCAATCGCGTGCGAGAGGCGGTCCTGCAGCAGGATGCGGTTCGGCAGGCCGGTCAGCGCGTCGTGGTTCGCCATGCGCAGCAGGGCTTCCTCGGCCTCCTTCCTGCGCGAGATGTCCTCGACCGCGACGATCAGGCGCAGCTGGCCGCTGACGGCTTCGCGCATCGCTGACGCGCTGACCGTCACCCATACCGGGTTGCCGCGCTTCGAGATGAAGCGCGTCTCGCGCTGGAAGTCGCGGATTTCGCCGTCGATGAGCTGGCGGAACAGCGCGCGGTCTTCCAGCAGGTCGCTCTGGTAGGTGATCTGGTAAAGAAAACGCTGGAGCAGCTCGATCTCGGTAAAGCCGACGATCTGGGTCAGCTTGCGGTTGACCCGCACGAAGCGGCCTTCGCGCGACAGCAGGGCGATGCCGACCGCGGCCTGGGAGAAGGTCAGGCGGAAGAATTCCTCGCTCTCCTGCAGGCGCAGGCGGGCCTGGCGCTTGAAGGTGACGTCATGGCCGATCAGCAGCAGGATGTTCTCGTCGGCCTGGCGGGTGCGGCGGATGTTGAACTCGAGGTAGCGCACCCCGTCGGCATGGCCGTCGACCGTGACGACCACGCCGTCCTGCGGCGCGCCGGACGCCAGCGCGGCGGCCATGCGTTCGGCCAGTTCCGGCGACGGCAGCAGCGATTCCAGCCAGCGGGGCGCCTCGAGCGCATCGTCCGGGACGCCGAGCATGTCCCGCATCGTCGCGTTCATCGAGCGGATCCGGCCCGACGCATCCGTGACGATCAGCCCGGCGGGCATGCCGCCGATGACCTGTTCCAGGTAGTTCTGGTGCTGCACCACGCTGCGCCGGTCGGCGTGGGCATAGGTGTCGAGGGCCAGGCCCATGTCCAGGCAAACGACCTTGAGCACGCTGTTGAACATCGCCCGGAAGCGTTCCGGCTCGGCGTGGAACTGCTTCCACAGGAGATCGAACATGCCTGCCACGTACTTACGGTAGGCGCCGATATACCATTTCGGTTCCAGCCCGATGCGCTGGTGGACCAGCCCGACCCGCAGGCGGTCGCGGATGTAGCTGCCGTCGTAGTCGCCCGAGCTCAGGCTGCGGAAATACGCGGCCTGCGAGTGCTTCAGGCGCTGTACCGTGGCGTCGTCCTTGACCAGCTGGCGCAGCTGGGGAAAGCCGAGGATGTGCTCGTAGAAGTCGTCCGAGAAGGTGTCGGTATCCTCCACCATTCCGTGCAGCTCGCGCAGCAGGCGCAGGTCGTCCGCGCGCAAGTCGAGGAAAGCCATGCGTTCGGCGACTTCCTGCTGGTCGAGTCCAATTTCGCGTCCGATCGAGTCGACCGTTTCATCCAATGCGTTCGGCATTGACCTCACAAGCTGCGCGTGCTGCACCATAGCGGATACCCATCGTCGTTGATTGAAGCCTGTTACTGGCTGATGACATGACGAGAAAACGCCAATGTCACCAGGCATGTCGTGGATTACTCAGCAATCGGTCCGGATAAGTGCTCGAACGAGCGGGAATGCCACTGGCTTTGAGTGAACGACGGCAGCGATGCGAGTTCTCGCGGTTGAAACCTAGATCATGATTCCCGTAGGATATTTAAGTGAATCTAGAGCAATATTGTAGGTAAGCAATTTGTGCTCATCAAACCATTTACTTGATCTGAATCAAAAATTGCTTAACTAAATATTTACGAACATGCCAATGCGATAACGACTCATGCTGCCAGCATGGAAGAAGGGAGGAATACAGCAGGATACCTGGGCGGACAGCCCAGGAAGACAGCGGGATTGGTCTTGCGGCCGGGCGGCGGCCGGCGTCACTCGCCCTTGATCTGCAGGGCGCGCTCGTACAGCGCATTTTTCTTGCGCCCGGTGATCTGGGCCGCCAGGTTCGCTGCCTGCTTGACCGAGCATTCGCCCAGCAGGATCTGGAGGATGCGCTCCGCCTCCGCATCCTGCGCATCGGTTTCCAGGGTGGCCCCTTCCACCAGCACGACGAATTCGCCGCGCTCGCGGTGCTGGTCGGCCGTGACCCAGCCCCGTGCCTCGCTCAGCGGGCAGCGGTGCACTTCCTCGAACATCTTGCTCAGCTCGCGCGCGAACACCACCTGGCGGGTCGGCTCGAACACGCTCATCAAGCCTTCGACGCACTCGACGATGCGGTGCGGCGCTTCGTAGATGACGAGGGTCGAGGTCTCGCGCGCCAGCTCGGCCAGCGCACTTTCGCGCTGCTTCGATTTTGCCGGCAGGAAGCCGACGAAGTGGAAGCGGTCGTTCACCAGCCCGCTGGCCGACAGGGCCGCGATCGCCGCCGACGGTCCCGGCAGCGGCACCACGTTCAGCCCGGCCGCGCGCACCGCATCGACGATCTTCGCCCCCGGGTCGGAGACGGCCGGCGTGCCCGCATCGGACACCAGGGCCACGCGCTGTCCGGCCTGCAGGCGCTCGACGATCTTGTCGGCCACCTCGCGCTCGTTGTGCATGTGCGCGGCGATGGTCTGCTTGCTCAAGCCAAAGCGTTGAAGGAGCGCGCCGGTCTTGCGCGTGTCTTCACAGGCCACGACATCGGCGAGCGCCAGCAGGTGCAGTGCGCGCAGCGTGATGTCGGTGACGTTGCCGATCGGTGTAGCCACGACATACAGCGTTGCGGTAGGATAGGACTGCTGGGCCGCTTCGCCCATGACGGGAAGCCGGGCGATGTCGATGGTCTGCTGTTCTGTCATAAGGGATTCCGATGTTGAAGAAGAAGAATATCAGAGCGCTGCTGGCGACGGCCGCGCTGGGCTTGTTGGCGTCGTCATTGTCGGCCTGTAGCAGCACGCCAATGCCGCCAGACCGGGGCTGCGGCGTACCGGGCGGATTTTGCGCGCCCGCCGCGCCGAGTGCAAGCCCGCCACCTGCCGAACCCGGCTATATGCCCGCGCCGGCGTCCGCGCCGGTCCGCACCAATCCGGTCGAACTCGGCCCATCCGATGGCCGTCCGCTGGCATCGAACCTTCCCCGCCCGGGCCTGCAAGGAGTACGTATTGCGCTGCTGCTGCCCATGCAATCCGACGCGTTCGCGCAGCCTGCCGAAGCGGTGCGCGCCGGCTTCATGGCCGGCTACGAGCGTGACCGCAGCGGCGTGACCGTCAACCTGATTCCCACCAGCGATTCCGCGCAGGCCACGCTCGATGCCTATGCGCGCGCCAGCGAACAGAACGACATCGTGGTCGGTCCCCTCACCCGCCCTGCCGTGGCCGCGCTGGCCACCAGCGGCATCGTGAGCAAGCCGACCATTGCCCTGAATCACCCGCAGACCAATGGCCCGCTGCCGCGCCAGCTGCTGGTGGTCGGCCTGTCGCTCGAAGAAGAAGCCAGCCAGGTGGCCGACTGGGCCGCCGCGGAACAGCCGGGCGGGCGCGCCCTGGTGCTGACCGGAAAGGCCGCATGGCAGCAACGCCTGTCGGGCGCCTTCACCGCGCGCTGGGCGCAGCTGGGCCTGAACAATGCCACCGTCGAACTGCCCAGCAGCGACGGCTACGTGGATCCGAACGCGCTGGCCGAGCTGCGCGCGCGCATGCAGGTCGACCCGCCGCAACTGGTGTTCGCCGCCCTCGACCCGGTCCAGCTGCGCCAGGTACGCAGCGCCATCGGCACCTCGCTGCCGACCTATGGCACCGGCTCGATCAACCCGGGCCCGGACCCGACCGTGGGCGGACCGGAACTGGCCGGGGTGCGCATCCTCGACCTGCCCTGGACCGTGCAGCCGGACAATCCCCTGGTGGCAAGCTATCCGCGCTGGAGCGGCGAGACCGGCGGCTACGACATGAAGCGCCTGTACGCCCTCGGCATCGACGCCTACCGCATCGCCCGCGAACTGGCCGCACGTCCCGACGCCCGCTTCGAACTGGATGGCGTGACCGGCCGCCTGTCGATCGACATGGGCGCCGGCGCAGGGGGCTTCCGGCGCGTCGAAACCGGCACGGTGTACCGTGACGGCATCTACGAAACGGTCGCCTTCGGGCGCTAAGAAACTTTACTGGGATAACTTCTACCATGTGGCCGCTGCGCCTGTCACCGCGGCAAGCCCAGGGCCGCGACTGGGAACAGGTCGCCCTGCTTCACCTGCGACGTCACGGCTTGCAGCCGGTCGAAGAGAATTTCCGCTGCAAAGGCGGCGAAATCGACCTGGTCATGCGCGATGGCGATACCCTGGTGTTCGTCGAGGTGCGCCAGCGTGCCGATCGCGAACACGGCGGCGCTGCCGCCAGCATCACTCCCGCCAAGATCCGCCGCCTGGTGCGCGCGGCCCAGGTGTACCTGTTGCGTTTTCCCGTCACGCCGCCTTGCCGCTTCGATGTCGTCGCCATTGATGGTGAACAGCTGGAGTGGCTGCAAAATGTCATCGACTAACCGTATCTACGGCGCTTATTTAAATGTAAGCAATTTTTAACGTGCTTGCCCGACCTGGGTTGCCACTGCACTATAATTCCCGGCTATGAACACTCAACGCATCCTCGCTCACTTCCAGGAGAGCGCCGATCTCAAGATGAAATCGGCTGCTGCCCTGGCACAACCCATTTCGCAGGCCGTCGAACTCATGTTCGGCGCCCTGTCCAACGGCAACAAGATCCTGGCCTGCGGTAACGGCGGTTCCGCCGCCGACTGCCAGCACTTCGCTGCCGAGCTCGTCGGTCGCTTCGAGCGCGAGCGCTTCCCGCTGCCCGCGATCGCGCTGACCACCGACACCTCGATCATGACGGCGGTCGGCAACGACTACAGCTTCAAGGAGATCTTCTCGAAGCAGGTGCAGGCCTTCGGCCAGGCCGGCGACATCCTGCTGGCGATTTCGACCTCGGGCAATTCGGCCAACGTGCTGGCCGCGGTCGAGGCGGCGCTGGAACGCGAGATGCGCATCGTCGCCTTCACCGGCAAGGACGGCGGCGCGCTGGCGAAGTTGCTGACCGACGCCGACATCCATATCAACGTGCCCCACGCACGCACCGCGCGCATCCAGGAAGTCCACCTGTGCGCGATTCACTGCATCTGCGACGGCATCGACGTCGCACTGTTCGGAGGAGAAGAAGAATGACCAAACTGCGCCCGCTGGCCGGCCTGCTGTCCAAAATCGTCCTGGGTACCGCGCTGGCGGCATCGCTGTCGGGCTGCGTGGCCATGGCCGTCGGCGGCGCCGCCACGGCCGTCCTGTCGGCCAACGACCGCCGCACCCTCGGCATGCAGACCGAGGACAAGGCGATCAACGTCAAGGCCGAGCTCAAGCTGCGCGAGCTCACCGGCGAGAACGGCCACATCAACGTCACCAGCTACAACCGCAAGGTGCTGCTGACCGGCGAAGTGCGCGACGACGCGATGAAGCAGGCGGCCGAGCGCGAAGTGCGCGCGATCGACAACGTGGTCTCGGTGATCAACGAGCTGGAGATCGCCGGCCCGTCGAGCTATACCTCGCGCTCGAACGACGCCCTGATCACCACCAAGGTCAAGGCCAGCCTGGTCGACAAGAAGACCGTCTCGGCCACCGCCTTCAAGGTGACCACCGAGCGCGGCATCGTCTACCTGCAGGGCCTGGTCACCGCGCGTGAAGGCAATATCGCCGCCGACGTCGCCAAGGGCGTGCCGGGCGTGGTCAAGGTCGTCAAGATCTTCGAATACATCGCCGACGAAGACCCGCGCGCCAACCAGGCGGCGCCAAGCCAGGGTTAATGCCAACGGCAGGACTGCGGTCCTGCCGTTTTTTCATCCGCTCCCATCATGACCGCTCAGACTTCCTCCCGTTCCTGGATCAAGCCCGCCGCCGCTGCCGCCGTGGTGCTGGCCCTGGCCGGCATCGGCTACGCCTCCTTCACCAGCGCCCCGCCCGCGCCGAACGTCACCTTCATCAGCATCGCCGGCGACAAGATCAGTACCGAGTCCCTGCGCGGCAAGGTAGTGATGGTGAACTTCTGGGCGACTTCCTGCGTCACCTGCGTCAAGGAGATGCCGCAGATGGTCGAGACCTACAACAAGTACAAGGCGCAGGGCCTGGAGTTCGTGGCGGTGGCGATGCAGTACGACCCGCCCAACTACGTGCTGAACTTCACCGAGACGCGCCAGCTGCCCTTCAAGGTCGCCATCGACTCGGCCGGCGACATCGCGAAGCAGTTCGGCGACGTGACCCTGACCCCGACCACTTTTGTCATCGACAAGCAGGGCAGGATCATCAAGCAGTACGTGGGCGAGCCGGACTTCCCGACCCTGCACAAGCTGATCGAGAAAGAGCTCGCCTCTTAAGCCTTGGGGTACAAAATCATCTGGGTGCAGCGGAACAGGGCGATGGTCTTGCCGCTGTCCTTGTCCGTCACCGTCGCATCCCATACCTGCGTGGTGCGTCCCAGATGCACTGCGGTCGCCACGACGGCGATCGTGCCCTGGCGCGCGGTGCCAGCAGGTGGGGCTGGACCGGGAGCTCGGCGCAGACGCGCCCTTCGGCGACTTCGGTGATCCGGATGCCGAGGTGGCCGGGGAGGAAGGACTTGCCGAATTGGGGCGAATAGGGAAAACGGAAAAAATCGGGCGCTAAGGCGATTTGGCCGAGCATATCGCCCGCAAACCATTCCGCGCAGTCGACTTGCAAACGCCCTGACCCTATACTGTATAGTCGACATTTATGACCGGGGGCGGTCTTTGCTTGGAAAAATAAAAGATGTCGAACGCGCAGCTGATGGCAGTAGTCGAGGTAGACAAAGGAGATCGGATAATTTGTCAGCGCGACGGCTGTCGCCACAGCGTGTACAAACGCATCCACATCGTGCGGGAGAATGGGCGGTTCACCGTCCTCGGCTCCGAGTGCTTCAAGCTCCTATACGGCTCCTATGACACCGGGGCGGTGCCCGTTTATGGATCAAGCGCTGGCCAGCTTCTTACCGACGCCGAGCGTCAGCTACTAGCCGAAAACACTGAACGCTTCATTGCCATGCTGGAGGTACAGCGGCTTCAACTGGAGCATGCCCGAGCACTGGATTTACGCGCTAGACAAGAAGAACAGCGAGAGCGCGAGGAAGCTGCACGAATTATCAGAGGCGCCTCGGATGCGCTGCGTGACGAAGAACGCAATGCTCAGTCGCCTGCCCTGGAAAACTGCCGCCGGCAATACCCAGGGCTCAATCTGGCCACACCAGGCTGGCAG
>NZ_ATYR01000015.1 GCF_000427785.1 Massilia alkalitolerans DSM 17462 | reverse complement strand
TCGGGCACAAGGAGAAGATATGAGTGGGAAGCGGTACACAGAGGAATTCAAGATCGCAGCGGTCAAGCAGGTGGCGCAGGGCGGTCACCCGGCGAGCGAAGTTGCGGCTCGGCTCGGGGTAAGCATCCATAGCCTGTACGCCTGGAGGAAGCGCTATGGCGTGCCCGAGGCCGAGCGCAAGGCCGTCGATGCCCAGTCCGACGAGATGCGGCGCCTGAAGGCCGAACTCAAGCGCGTCACGGAGGAGCGTGACATATTGAAAAAGGCCGCGGCCAACTTCTGTTGTTAACCAGGTGGCCAAGGCCAAGGCTGCAGAGATCGAGGAGCAGCAGGGCTACACGCCAGGGAAGAAGGCCATGAAGGAACTGAGGGAGCGGGTGGCGGACGAGCTCCTGCCGCGCGCCTTCAGCATCAACAGCGTCGTCCACACCTGGATCGACCCGGTCAACGGCTGGATGGTGGTGGATGCGGCCAGCCCCACGAAAGCCGACGACGTGATCAAGATGCTCCTGAAGGCCGTGGACCGCATGCCGCTCGAGTCGCTGCGCGTGCAGCGCTCGCCAGTGGCCGTGATGACTGGCTGGCTGGAAGCGGACGAAGCCCCGCATGGCTTCACGATTGACCAGGACACCGAGCTGCGCGCCACCGGCGAGAGCCGCGCGGCCGTGCGCTACGTGAAGCACACGCTGGAGCCGGACGATATCCGCCGCCATATCGCCGCCGGCAAGCAATGCACGCGCCTGGCCATGACCTGGCGCGACAAGATCAGCTTCGTCCTGACCGAGGCCCTGGCCCTGAAGTCGATCAAGCCACTCGACGTAATGAAGGAAGGCGAGAGCGCTGCGCGCGATGGCCTGGAACGCTTCGACAGCGAGATGATGATGATGACCGCCGAGATGGCCCAGCTACTGGCCGATCTGGTAGAGGAGCTGGGCGGCGAAGCGAAAGCCTGATCCCAGGCGTACTGGGTGGTCACGGCGCTGGTTCGACATCGCCGCCCTCACCCGCAGCACCAACGGCGTATTGTTGCCAGAGGGAACTTTTCTTTAGTATCCTGAAGAACAGGACCGAGGGATGCTTGAGATCGTGGCGCGAGCCGAGCAACCTCGCCAGCTCGCCCAGGCCGCAGCACATCGCAGGACCTCCAAGACCTCCCTCGCGCCAGCCGAAGCAATCATATGAGCCAGATCGACACCGCAGTCACCCTCTCCCGCCGCCTCGAATCCCTGCTTGAAACGAAGTACCTGGCCACCGGGAAAGGGCTCCATGAAAAAGTATCCAGCGTCGAGGACAAGCTGCCCCTGCAGCTCGTGAAGAGCCTGCGCTACATCGCCACGATGCGAAACTCGATCGTCCACGAAGAGGGCTTTGTGATCGACGACCTGAAGGGCTTTTCCGAGCAGGGGGACGCCGCGCTGAGACAGCTGGGCGGAAAACCGATCAACAGCGCCGGGCTGCGTCGGCGAATCACTGGATGGTTGACCGACATGGTGAATGCCACGATGCTCTTCGGTGGTACCCTCAGCGGCGCGATTCTAGGCTACAAATGGATGGGAGACACCGACGGGATCGCGATCGGATACTTTATCGGCCTGTTCGCTGTGGGTGCCCTTCACCGCTTCTGGCAAAAGGCCCTGATGTTCCTGGCAGTGTACGCGGCGATCGTCTACCTCCCGAAAATCATCGACAAGCTCGCCATCACCTGACCGAGTGCGCTGGCGACGTGGCCAGGCTCCCGGCCACTTCCGCTTGCCAGTTTCCGCTATGCTGCCTTCGTGGACCAGGCCATCACCGGCGCCACGTCATCATCGTCGTACAGCGGCTCCCACCACTCCATGAATTCGGGGAAGGTATCATGCCCCAGCGCCAGGACACGCTCCGCCCATCCGCGCGGTAGGAGTGCGTGAGGCAGAAACAGGTCGACCACGATGGGCTTTCCGACCTCCATTGGCTGCTCGACCAGGACGCCGTCGCGCGTAATCAGCAGTACAGGATCTTCCTCCTGGTTGATGTAATACGGCGTGATCACCTGCACGCGGGTGGCTTCATCGTAATCGGCGTTATCGTCGATATGCAGATTCAGCCACGCGGACGCAACCAGATCCTGTGGTGAATCCGGTCCGATCCGGCAATCCCCTACCGGAACCATATCGGCGTGCAGCAGGGGCTGCCATCGGCCGTCCAGAAGAACTTCGATCGTTGGTGCTTTGCCACTCGTGCTCATTTACTTTCACTCCTGAGGAAAACATTGGCGGCGTGCCGCCGCCCTACTCTATTGCTAGTCCTGCGCTCGCGAGCGCCTGGCGCTAAGGTACGCCGCCTGGCGGATCCCGACATCAGCGCTAGGCGCCTGCGCCGCAGCAGTCAGGAACCGGCTCACGTGGTCCATGAAAGCCTCAAGGGTATAGCACACGGCCGTGTAGTAGCCAGAGGCCTGCAGCACCTCCAACCAGTCGTCCTGCTGCTCCGTGGTCTTGTTCGAGCCGACCTTGAGCTCTATGGCAAGGCCAGACCACCCGTTGTACGGCAGCGGCAGCAGGATGTCCAGCACACCCGGCTTCACGCCCATAGCCTTGAGCTTGCCGGCGGCGCCACGCGGCCGCTTGCCCCCGTTCGGTACGTGGATGATCCACTCCAGGATCGGATGGGACGGGCGCATCAGCTCGATCCATTCGAAGCAGCTGATCTGCAGGTCGTCCTCGCTGATCTTCGGCGGCCCCGCCGGGCGGGCCTTGGGCGCCTTTGCCGGCCGCGCTGGCGCCGCAGGCGGAGCGTCGACTGCCGCTGGCGCTGGTACCGGTGTTGGTGCGATCATCCGCGCCCCCGCCGGCGCCGGGCCGCCGATGCTCGTGGCCACACCTCGGGTGCGCGCCACTAGCTGCTCGAAGTCGGCCTCACCGAAACGAAGTCCGCCGCGGCTCATACCGCCGCCTTCAGGGCGTAGGCCGCCCGCACCAGTTTCGCGTGGAGCCGGGCCTGATCGTCCGTCATCAGGGACGAGACGACATCATCCGGCAACGCCTCATCGCAGACCAGATAGCCGATGTTGAGCGCGGGCGCGCCGCCGTCGACCACCCAGGTCACGCCGGCCGCGTCGGTGCCACGGCCACTCCTGGCAAACTCGAACCAGCCTTCTGCGAAGAAGAATGGCGTGCTGGGCAGCCGCAGTGGCGTTGAAAACGCGTGCAGCTGCCAGAAGCAGGGGTCGTAGAGGTCATCACCGATGCGGACGGCCCAGTGCATGGGGTACTGCCCCTGGATTGCTCGCTCGTCGCCGCGCCATCCGATATGCGCGAACCGCGTGCCGTGCTCCATATAAGCCAGTAGCTCTACACGGATGGCCTGTACGTCCTCGCCCGGATAAATCGCACGAAGCGCGGCAGCTGCAACCTTCGCCGCTCGGTGACAGGTGCCGCGCCAGGCATTGTCGCGCCCGAAGAGCGACGACATGTGCGCATCGAGCGCGGCGTCGAAGGAAGCTAGGGTTTCAATTTTCATAAAGGATGGGAGATCGCTGCGAGACCTTGTTGCGTATCGTTACCATGTTATAGCACAGCAGTCATTTCTCACAACCAACTGCGCGCGAGAAGGCCAAGGCGCTCAACCTTGAAAAGATCGTCCGAGACGGTCTAAATCAGGCGCCAGAGCAGCGGTGGGATGCGCCTTTACTTTCCACCGCGGAAGTCGTCGCTGCCGATGTAACAGGCAGTTAATGCCACAATTTTGTTGTCCAGCAAAGGGTCGAACACGATCGCGCACACTTACAAGCGCTTATAATTCAATTTTTTCGGGGACATATTTTTGAGCGACAATAATAATTCAGTGCGCCGCGTCGATGTGGCTATCGGGATCTTCTATATTCTGATGTTGGCGCCTATCTACTTTGGCATTCGCGACAGGCTTGATATTACTGATTTAAAGAACTATTTTGCTAACTGCTCTGCTGTCATCGCTGCGCTTTATGGTGGGCGCGGCGTGTTCATGAGCGAAAAGGATAATGACAAACCTGACTCCCCACAACTCTCATTTATTTATTCGTTCTTTTTCCTAGCGGTCTACGTCCTCGTCAACATTTCCCTTCTTTTTGGGAAGAAGTATTCTGATTTTGGAGACGACGTCTTTTTCTGGGCGACGTTTACAATTGGCTTTGCCTTCATTTTCATCTCTTTTCAATGTTTGTTAAACGATGGAAAGTCGGCTATTGCGCGTGCCATTCTTATTCCAGCTGCAAGTGCGTTACTTGTAATTGCGGCCGTTTCTCATTTCTCAGGAAAGCCCTGGCTCTCGGATTTGATTATTCAAGCGTTCTAAGAAGGCCGGAAAATGCATTCAGGTGCCTCGCACGTAGCCGACGGCATCTCACTGCATTTTCTGGAATCACAAAGCGGCGTCTCGCCAGCCCGATCGCGCACCGACGCTATCTGGGAGCGGCGCCCGACTCCCCTTCCTCTCCGAATCCCGCGACGACCTCCGAAAAATAGCTTGTGAGGTCGCCGGCGCTGCGCTTGCCCCAGAGCGCGACTTCCTCAACCAGCAGCTCCTGCTCGTCCTGGGTGCTGGACTCCCACTCGGCATGGTCAATACCGTGGAACTCGAGCAGATCCGCGAGCTGCACGCCTACCGTTTCCTTGCGCCCCGACTCCCGGCTTTCAAGCACGACCACGAAGTCGGGCTCACCAGATGCGCCCGGCACCTGGTCATGCGGGCGCGCCACGCTCTGTCCACGCACGACTACCGACGGGACGTTCGATTCGACCAGCTCCGCGGTGTAGGGCGTCATGTCACCCTTCGTGCGCCGCATCGACAGCGCACGCTCCAGCACAAGGCTTACTCGCTCTTCTGGCGTGGCCTCGCGCCACTGTTGTTCGTCGAGATCGTGGAAGGTGAGCACATGGCGGAGTGTGCTGGTTACTTCCCGCGCCTCGCCACTGGGCGAGACGAGGCGCACGCGAAGCTGCGGAGCTGGATCAGGCTGCGCGGCAAGCGCCTTGGCATAGTCCGCCCAGTCTTCATAACCGTTCTCGGCCGCAAGCTGCTTCAGCGCCGCCGTATGCGTCGCGGCGTGGCCGGTGCGCTTGCGCGTCTTGGCCACGTCCTTGGCCTTCCTGAGAAGCTTCTCACCCATTGTGCTTACCGGGGAGCCGGCGCGCTGTCGGAGTCGTCGGCGTCGTCAGGCTCCTCATGGGCAGCCAGTTCCTGGTCCGGGCTTGCGGCCATGCCTGGCACCGAGTTGGCCGCCATCCGGCGCATAAACGCCAGGTCGACCCGCATGCAATTCGACAGGCTGTTGATGTCAGCCGTATCCTTGTGAAACGCCACCTGTACCTTGCCCAGGGCATCATGGTCTGCCTGCTCAGCGGCATAGACGTCTTCGTTGGTCTGCGCCGAGTCCCAGGCTGCGGCGCGCGCCGCAGCGGTGGAATCGAATTCGATCAGTGCAGCGGCAGTGTGACCAAAGGTGCGCGGTTTAATTTGGGACATCGAGCTCTCCAGATATGTAGTTGCGGCGATTATCTGGAAACCCACGGGGCGTGGTTGCAACCCCAACCTGTTGGCGCCGGCCGGGAACTCGACCTTCATTTAATGCAATTTTTTTGCACCCAGTGCTCGGTAGCTCTACAATGACTGGATGCATGTCCAGTCCCTTGAAGCCTCCCCTGCTCACCTCTCCCGCCAGCCGCGCCGAATCGTGCTGCGCGTCCGAGAAGTCATGGCCAGCCGCTCGATTCGATCAGCCGCGGCACTGCGCCGGCTGCTGCTGGATGCCGGGGTGGAAATATCTGACGCGCAGCTACTGCGCATCATCGACAACAAGAGCTCCAGGGTGAACATGGACGTCGTCAGCGGCATGCTGAACGTCCTGGGCTGCACCGTGCACGAACTCATCGGCGAAGCGCCGGCACCAGACGAAGCAATAGGAGAAACGAATGCGTGACGGTGAACTTGTACTGCTGGAGCCTTCGTCAAGTGCGGTGGCCCTGGCACCTGGCGTGACGATCGACGACCTCAAGGCCATCGTCGCCTGGGTAGCCTCCAAGCGCAATTCCGAGCACACGCGGCGCGCGTTCGGCTTCGAGGCGCGGCGCTGGCTGGCCTGGCTGATGTGGTGCAAGGCAGGGCAGCCATTCACCCGATGGCTGGATAAGGCGAGCTCCCTCGACGCCGCGGCCTACGCCCAGTTCCTGGCCGGGCCAAAGGACCACGCAATTCCGCAAGCCGTGCTCAAGCGCGCGGGCCTGGAGAGGCCACCCTTCAGGGCAACGCCGCTGGCCAGCGCCAGTGTCGACCGGGCGATCAGTGCACTCAAGGCGATGTACGCCGACCTCATCGAGATGACACTGGAGGACGGCTACACGATCGAGCGTAACCCCTTCAATCGCTTCAAGGTCTCCTCGGTGATGAGCAAGGCCTCCCCGCGCAAGAAGGCGCTGACGGCCAAGGAGCGCGGCTATGTCGATGAGGCGCTGGACGAACTCAAGCGCGAGGGGCAGATCCTTGAGTATCACCAGCAAAAATGGGTGTGGACCGCACTGCTTTGGGCCGCCCTGCGCCGGCACGAGCTGGCAGCTGCCGTCGCCGGCGACGTCCACCAGGACAACGACGAGGACGGCGAGCCGACCTGGATGATCGAAATCGTCGGTAAAGGCGGCACCGTCAATACCGTGCCCTTGGCCGATCAATTCATGGATGGGATGCGCGAGTATCGCCTGGCCAGAGGACTGCCCGCACTTCCCACTGGTGACAAGGACCGGACCCCGCTGGTCCTGCCGGTGCGCGGCCCGATGCGCAATGTCCACCCCGAGACCATCAATCGCGCGATCAAGAAGCTGCTCACGCGCGCCGCCCAGATCGCTGAGGCGTCCGATAACCCGGCCGCGGTTAGCCGCCTCAACAGCTTTGCCTCGCACTGCGCCCGACATACCCAAGTCACGATGATCGTCGACGCCACGGGCGACATCACGCTCGGGCAGGAGATCGCGCGCCACGGCTCCATCACCACCACCCGCCGATATAAGGCCAAGTCGGTCTCTCGCCTCAAGCAGGCGCTGGTCGACGTCGGCTCGAAGTAAAACACCCCGACGCCGGGCGCAACCACGCCCGGCGCACTCCGGCACCATGATCGCCTGTCCACCAGTGCGATCGCCATGTACCTCGACCAGTTTCTATCCCCTTCTCCCGTCCACATCGGGCGCCACCACGATCTAGATCTCTACGCCGAAGGCCAAGGCTTTGCCCTGGCGCGGGTGCGCGACATGCTCGCAGGCGACATCGAGCGCTATACCGACTTGTGCGGCCGCACGGTGGGCCAGATCATGCCGCTACTGGACTGGAGAATTCACCAAGCCCCTTACTGCGTGACCGCATGCCGTGGTGACCAGGTCGTCGCAGCTGCCTGGGCCGGTACCGTCCGGAGCAAGCAGACGGGCGGCCTGGGCTGCAACATCTCCTACGGGGTGCGTCCCGAGGCCAGCGGAAAGGGCCTGGCCACGATTCTCAGCGCCCTGGCCTACCAGCAGTGCGTCGCCGGCGCCCCGGATCTGGAATTCGTCAACGTCCAGACCGAGGCGCACAACCTCGGCGCGCGGGCGATCGCATCCCGCCTGGCGCTGCTGCGCGCGCCTGTGTTCGATCGCGAGACCGCGTGCCGCGCGCCACGCCTGTACGTCACCTACCGCGCCCATCGAGAAGCCGTAAAGGCGCGATGCGAGGAGATCCTTGCGGCCGCCGGTGTCGTGGTGCACTGGCCCGAGGGTCGAGGGCCGACGCGCTCTTCCAGGTCGCTGGTGCAACCACGCATCGAGCTCCCGCCTAGTATCACCGCATTGTTTCAACTACCCGAAGGATCGAGAATGACCAACTCCCCTGCTCGCAGCGCAGCGGCGACTACGGCGCCGGCACCCGCGGCCATGCCCCGCACAGACCACCAGGTTCTTCGCGACGCACTGACCGGGCCCCACGGGCTCCTGCCTGGGATCGCGCTGGTTGAGCACCAGCTGGAAATCGCGAAGAAGGCAACGCCAAACGACGCCCCGTTTCCCCTCACGCCGGCCCAGGCCAACATCCATCACCAGGCGTCGTTCGCCGCCTACACGCACAGCCTGGAAATGGTATCGAGCGGGTACATCCGCGACATGCTGAGCGAATTCGGCCCGGCGCCGGCCGCGGGCGCGAGCCGGGATGCGCAGGATCGCGCGATCGCCGATCTCCTGTTCGGTCAGTGCGGTGTCGTCAGCGGCCTGGGCATCATCGAAAAGTACCTTGCGCAGGCCACGCGCGCCGATCACCTCGACTCGCCCTTCGGGATGGATGCGGAAGACGCCGTGATCTGGCATCGCGCACAGGCCAGCGCCTACCAGTACGTACTCGAGATGCTGTGCGCCGACCGGATCCGCCAGCTCGCGCCGCAGTTCACCCATCTGCTGGCGCCGCCGCCGGCCGAGACCTCCCCGTCCGACGATGACCCGGCGCCGGCGCCCGGCATGTAGGCGCTACCAACCTTGTTATCACCACGACCACACACGACAATGACCAACGCAACAAACCCGCCGACCCACTTCATCATCGCCGTCGACGCAGCAGGCCCCGATCTCGACACCTCCACCATGCGCGCCGGCTTCGAGCAAGCAATCGAAATTGGCCGCAACGAGGGCATGCTCACGCCGATTGATGACGAAACGACCCTCATCAAGTCGATTGCCGTCACCCACGCAGCCTCGCCGGCCGACGCCGTATGGCAGCTGCTGTCGCCGTCCCTGGCCGACTCACTTGAGGCACGTCGGGCGGTGGACCTGGCCGTCTCCACTGTGCTGCGCCAGCATGCGCGTGAACGCGTGTCGTTTCTGTCCGAGGACGAGCGCCAGTATCTGATCAATGGCATGGTCGGCGCGCGCCAGTCATGGGAGAAAAGTGGCGACGACACCTGGATCGCCGACGTGGTGCACTACGGTTACGACGGCTACGCTGCTGAGCCGGACGTCGGCCTGATCGAGGCGGCACTCTGCGACAATCCGATCTTCGCTCACCTCGCTGACGCCGCCGAACGCCTCGCTGTTCTCCGAGTACTAGCTACGCCAGACGTGGTCGACATGGTGTGCTCTGACGAACGGGGGAACCCGGTCCGCGACTTCGACGAGTACGATCGCAAGATCTGGGATGCGGTCGCACCCTTCACCGTCCACGGAGCGAAGATCCCGCCAGAGCAAGTGGCCGAGGCGATGCAGCTTTACGACCAGATCCGGAGTCTCTTTGTGGCGCGCCTGCAGATCGCTGATGCTCCGGAAGACGAGGCCGGCGACGACGCACCTCGAGCCTGATCAACGGCGGCGCCGGCGGCCCGGCGCGCAGTGGCGCTGGCCGGCGCCACTGCAACCACGCCATCGCACCAATGCGTACTGCCCTATAATCGCTTCATTCCAAACGCCACAACCGCCAAAGCCATGTTCTCCATCCCCGAAACCCCTCCTAACATCACCTGCGTCGACTTCGCGGTCGTGCGCGCCGGCGCGCAGCGCACCCCTGGTGCAGCTCCGGAGACAAAGCGGTTCCTCTACGACCCGGAGGAGAACATCACTGGCCTCTCGCTGAATGACCCTGGTTCCGACTTCAACCAGTACCTGCACACCCTCACCCAGGACAAGGACGTATCCGCGGCCAGCGTCTCGATCTCGTTCGATCACGGCGTGCGGCCGGTGCTGGTCGTGCCGATCAAAGGCGCTTGCCCTGACCTGAACAACATCGGCGACCTGGTCGGGATGGTGGCCGGCATGATGCATGACAGCGGCGAATTCCCGCATGCGACCGCCGAAAACGATGCGATCTACCACTTGGCGGTGCTCACCGGCCGCGCCGTCGCCCCGGCTGACTCGCCAGCGCCACGACCGTAAAACAGTAGCGGGCGCAGCTCGCGCTCACCAATAGAAAACGGGCCGAAGGAGCAATCCTTGGCCCGTTTTCTATTCGGGGGACGGTAGCAGGTCCGGCCTAAGCAAACCGCGCGCTGAGCACGTGCTCCCGCACGCCGTCGATTCGCGATGGATCAACGTCGACCAGTAGCAGTCCTTCGTGGTGCGTGCGAATGCGCTCCAGGACAGTCACGCTGCACGGGTACTCGTTTGACCCGAGCACTTCGACTGCGCCGTCGGCACCGGTGATCTCGACGGCGCCAGCCGCTGTCACAACGGTGCGCTTGATCGGCAGCCGGCCTTGACGGTGCTCCAGCACGATAAACGGGCTTCTCCCGCCGTTGTTGTACTCGAAATAATCGACCGGGGTTTTGTTCTGATTTGTGGACATGGGGCAATAGTTCCTCTGGACAACCTAATGATATATCATTAGACTCTTGTTCTGCAACTTAGCTATAAAACGAAACAACACCAAAGCACGGCTCTTCATGCAGCGAGACCAACTACACGACATCGTCCGACGCCTCGATCGCATGACCGACGCGCAGATCGCTGCGCTCACGCTGCCGAAAGAGGGGCTGAAGATAAAGACGCCGCTGGTCATCGCCGACCGGTACGAAGGGGCGACGAAGCTCCCACCTGGCCCACCCAACGGGCTTCACGTTCGCGCGGACGGCTCCTACGAAATCACGCGCGTCGCCATTGTCCGGGTTCAGCCGGACGAGTATCGCCTACTGGCCAAGGAAATGCTCAAGCGCGCCACGGTGCGCAGCCTCGCCATTGGTGCTGCATGTGGCTTGGCTGTCGCAGTCGGCGCGATTGTGGCGATGCAGCTGACACGCAACGAGCCCGATACCGCTGCCGTCGCTGTGTCGGCACCATGCCTGGTCTCGAGCACCACCGAGAGTTCGGTGCTCTGCCGCCTCGGGCAGCAAGCAGTGCCAGTCGCTGTCGGCGCCCTTTTCCCGGACGGTCAGTATCGACTCGATGCCGTGGACCCCATGCGCCGTAGCTTTACCGCAACCCGAATTACTGATCGCCAGACCATCTTGTTCCAGGCCGATCTCAATCTGTTCCCACCCAACCAGGAGTAAAACCGCAATGACCACCTCGTCCGACCTGAGCCTCGGCGCCATGCCGTCCCTCGACACGCCGCACCTGCACAAGAACCCGCCGGCGGCGCCAGCCTTCGTCCAACCGAGCGCGGGCCAGCCGAATCTTAGCGAAACGATGAACGAATCGTCCCTGAGCGAATACGTGGCCAACGGCGCCACTGCCGAGGCCCTGTGCGAGACCCTGGATATCAGCATGGCAATCGGCACCGAGGACGTCATCGAAGGCACGATCCGCATCGGCGGCAACAAGAGCCTGGTCATCCGAGGGAAAGTCATGGGCAACGTCGAGTGCGCTGGCCGCGTGCTCGTGATGCAAGGTGGTGTCGTACAGGGCAATATCCATGCCGCCTCGCTCTGGAATGAGGGCGATATCGGCGTGCAGGGCCACCCTACCACCGTCAACGTTGGCGACTTGCACCTGGGCGTCGGCTCCAAGGTCATCGGCGACTGCATCTATGACACGTTCAGCGTCGCTACCCCGAACCGTGGCGTGCGCGGCCAAATGATCCCGCGCTCGGAAGCGGACCATGCGTAACATGCGCGCCATGCCGGCCCCGTCGCGCGCTGCAATCAATATTGCAGCCTTGACCATGTTGGCGTCGTTCTCGGCTTGCTCGCACGGAAGCGAGCCTCGGATGGTGCCCTACGGCGGCGTCTTGAAGTCGCCCCTCACCGCGATCGCTGCCGGCGCCAATACTGCGCAGCTGCCGGTCGTGGTCGCCGATACCCAGGCGCCCGTCCAGCTCGCGATGGCAGTGCCGGCTGCGGCAATGCATGTGGCCAGCACCACGGCACCGGCTCCGGCGCGCATCATGCTCGCGTCGGCCCAGGTACGCCCAGAAGCCGTGGCCGCGCCAGCGCCCGCGCCCGCGCAAATGGTCAATGCACCGGATATCGCTGCTGCTCAACCTGGTGCTCCAGCACAGATTCAGGCGGCCGTTCTCATGCCGGTGGCCACGCAAACCCAACCGCCGCAAGCCACCTTCGTTGCGCCGAACCTGCAGCAGCAGGGTAGTTCAAGTTGGCCCGCCTATTTCGGCGCCGGCGTTGCAGGACTGTCCTTGATCGCACTGGTGCTTCTGCGCCGCCGTGACCGCGTCGCTACCCAGCAGCGCATGGCCCCCGAGAGCTCCAGCAGCCGAGAGGCCGAGCGCGCGCGCGACATTGAGCAGGAACAGGCCGCCGAGCGAGAGCGCGACATCGAGCGCGAAGTGACCGCACGTTTGGATCGCCAGCGCGAGGCGGAGGCTGCGGCTGCGCGCGCCGCCGCGGACGAGATCGCCGCACGGGAAGAGTTCGATCGCACGCTAACCCAAGCTTCTGTCGCGGCGGCCAACGAACAGGCCAGGTCCAACCTGCCGCCACACATCGATGAAGCGCATCGTTTGTTCGACATGCTTCACCAAGCCGAGCGCGACGTTGAGCCTTTCCTGCGGCTGCTCGACGAAGCGGCGCCGCGCGATTCCACAACACTCGCGTCCCGCGCAATCGTTGCAGCGTGGCACAATGCGATGCTCAGCACCAGGAACAGGTTGTCCGAAGTGCTGGTGCAGCATAATGCCGCGGTGGAAATGCGCGTGGTCGAACCTGCGAAGGATCTGCAAAACGCATTGAGCCGTCTGATCGACCATGCTGCGCGAATGAGTGCCCTAATGGTCAACCAGAAGCAGGAGGAGTCTGCAATCCTGCACTACTCACGCCAGTTGCCCGGTGCTCTTGTACAGCTCTTTTGGCGCGCACAGACCAGCTGCTACACGTCCTCGCTCCCGCAGCTCCCGCTAGTTCCGGACGCCCCCGTCCCATTCCTAGCAGCGTCCTCGCCATTGGATGCTTCGCCGCCAGTCGAGGAACAACATTCTGCGCGCAAGCCAACGTACACGCCCCCCCCATCGGCCGCGGCCGCCGCGATTCCAGCTCGCGCAGGCGTGACGCGTGACAAAGCACTCCAAAAAGCCATTCGTGGCGGTAGTAACAATGCCGGCAGTCGCTAAAAAGCCCTCGCCCGGCAGTTCCCCGCCGCTGCCGGGCGGGACTACCGTGGCCGCGGTGGACGAGCTCATCAGCACACCGGCTGCCGCCGCGCTGATGGGCTTGTCCGAGGCCACCCTGCGCAACTATTCCTGGTTGAATTCCCTGTCGGCCGAGGAGCGGGCTGAGCGACACCTGCAGGAGCCGCCAGCCGGCCTGCCAGTGGCCAAGCGCAGGAGCGGGCGCCTTATGTGGCCGCTTTCCGCGGTCACGATGTTCGCAGAACAGAAATCCAAGCTGCCCGAGTAATGGCTCAAGTAGATCTCTACTGGGCTGAAAAAGCGCTGGGCGAGCGCTACGTACCCGAAGACCGTCGCTGGATGCACACCCGCTACCGTGCCGCCCTGTTACTCGGCGGCGTCGCCAGTGCGCTTACGGCCGGCGCCGTGCTGGGCGCGATCGCGTACCGCCAGAGCACGGCCCCGCCACGCGTCGCCCTCGCCTCGTATCAGACCGAAGCACTTTCCCACCGGCCCGTGCCCGCGCCACTGGTCCCAGCAAGCGACGTGCCGGCGCCAGCACCACGCCCAGCGCCAGTGAAGGCGGTGGAACCGCCACCGCCGACCAGCTCGCCCGTGCCGACTGCCCTGGCGGCCGCGGTACCAGCGCCCAAGCAGAAGCTGGCGCCGCGCGCCGCTGAACCTTCCCCGGCACCTCGCGCGCCGGCATCGGCCGTCAAGGTGCAGGAACCGCCCAAGCCCGTAAAGGTCCCGGAGCCGTCGAAGCCTGTAAAGGCGCAGCCAGCTGCAGCTCTGCCGCCGGCGCCGCAAGAGAACACCAGGTCGAAGCCGCAAGAGCCCGTGAGCGCACCGCAGCCTGCGGAGCAGGTGCACGCCCAAGTAGGCCTGAGCAAGGCCGCGGGAAGCAAGCCGACCGACATCGCGAGCGGCGAGAAGCTGGGAATTCGGGAGATCCTCCCGGATGGGATCGTGATGCAGAACGGCCGCAGGATCAAAAACGGCACCTCGTTGCCCAACGGTGAGCTCCTGATGGGTACCGATGCGGCAAAAGGCATGGCAGAGACAGATCGGCGCGTGCTGGTCCTGACACCTTAGACTGCGCTGGCGCTGCCTGTCAGCGCCAGTTGCGCACGTACGGCTTCACCCTCCATACCTGGCCATCAAGGGACGATGCTGTCGCAACCACCACGCGGCCGGCGCTGCGCTTTACCAACATGCTGCCGCTGCTCTGCTCATACCTGAAGCCGATCCGCTTCAACTCGGCGGTTGAGAAGCGCTGCCGTGGCGAAGCGTAGATCTTGTCAGCCCGCGCCACCTGGACGGCTCTCCTGCCCTGCTACAGCCCTCGGATTACGCAGCATGCGCGGGTGCTTGGTCTCGAGCACGTGCTCCACCTCGAGAAGACGCGCCCTGGGCGGGATCGCTGGATGCTCGGCCGAAGGCGCGGTGCTCGTGCGGAAGTCCCCCATAAGACCGCGCAGCACGGAAAAGCTAAGCCCTGTCTCCTCGTGGAGGTTGATCAGGAGCGACGACGATACAGGGATGATCCTCTTGCGTATCTTACAGATCTGGGGAGGCTGTACACCAAGGCGCTCCGCCAGGTGGCTGTCGTGCTGCACGCCCATGATGCGGCGCAGCGTGTCGATCAGGTTGGCGGGATCATAATGTGGGTTGTTATCCATGCTCTCTTGAACGGTTTTTGCTACGGAACTGCGCCGCCACGATCGGACTATCGGAAGGCCTCGAACATGCCGTCCTCTTCTTCGTCGTCTTGTTCCTCTTCAGCGATGAAATTTTCCAGCGCGGCGGGATCATTGCAAAGAAAGATCGGGCCAGTCGCGCTGGCCAAGGCTTGCGTGAGGTGGAGAATGCTCACGCTCCGGGTCTCGACGTGCCCTTCTTGATGGCGGCCGCGATCGGCGAACCAGAAGGACGACTGGGTTACCACAAGCTCGGGACACTCCCCGCGCATGGAATCCTCGACGCCGACCGGCCCCCACATGTCAGGGGCATACGACAAGCGTACTTCGTTGAGTTGCTCCTTCTGGCACAGCGCATGCAAGCGCTTAATCTGCGCCATGAAGATGTCGCCGGCCGTGATTTTCGCGTAGGTTGGCTCGATTTCGAGCGAACCGCTCACTGTCGAATAAGCATCCAGGTACACTGCCTGTTCGGCTTTCTGCTGGTTCATTGTCACTCCCTTAAAACTGTCGACGCCCACCTGGGCAAGGAATGATTCAATCACGCCGGCCGAAACGTGGTTGCTCGGCGCGATGCCAAGTAAGCGCGGGCGTAGTGCCCGCGCCGGCTTAGCGTGTCGACGTTGCGCGCTTGTGCTGCGCCGCCAGCTCGGGCATGAAGTCCTTGTTGAGCGAAGCCTGGTAGACCGCGCCGAGCAACGCGTTTGCCTTCTCGGTGGCCAACAGGTTCTTCGACAGGAGGCTGGCCATTTGCGCCGAGATCAGGAGTTGCTCGCGCTGCAGCGTCACTTCGTCGGCGGCCCCGATCTCTTTCAGCCACTCGGGGTTTTCGTAGCGGCGCGCCGAGTCGATGTATTGCAGGTGGTGAAGCGAAACGCCTTTCGACTCCCACTCGGGCGCCGCTTTTGGCAGGTGCTGGGCCAGGTACCGAGATGCCGCGCCGCCGCCTTCCTTCATGGCTTTGAGGATCGGGATCGTAGCCGCATACGGCGTGCGGTTGCTCGTCCACTCCTCGACTGGCCGCATAGCCAGGTCAACGCGCGCCTGGAAGCTGTCGCGCAGCGCCAGGTAGCGACGACCTTCATCGGTCTGCGCCTCGATCTCGGTCAGGTCACGCAGTTGCACGGGGACCGAGATATTGCGTACATAGGCGGCCGCGGCCGCGAGTTGCTTCTCGTTGAAGGTCAGCGAGACCTTGCCCTGGTTGGCTGCGCTTTGGGCACCGTCGAAGATGGTCGAGGCGCGAATGTCTGCATCGGGCAAGCCGCTAGACACCTTAGGCGTCGAACCAGCCCAGGTACAGGCCTTTGCACGAACCGATCCACTTGCATAGGCTTCGCATGCGCCGCGCTGCGCCATGACTGCCTGCACTTCAGGTGGCGGCGCCGCCACCTCGTTGCGGGCGATGTCGACCGCCTTGTCCAAGGAAGGCGACCCAGTCTTGGGACGGAAGCTGGAACTCATACCGCGCGGCCCGAAAGCAGCGCCGTTTGCCCCACGGAAGCCTGGATTGATCTGATCGAAGTTGGGGTCAGCCAGGCCACGAGACGCATTCGCGCACGGATCAAGTGGCATCCTGGTGCGGCGCTCGAGCTCGACCGTTTGTCTGCTGCGCTCGATATCGACGTTGCGCTCAACCACGTTCTGGCTCGACTCGGCGACCTGGTTGGCAACCTTGGCCGAGTTTGCAGACAGCAGGTTTTCGATGCGCATCAAGGACTGCATGATGGTACCGAAACCGCTCGTCACGGCAGCGGTCGTGCCGTTCACTGCGGCGGTTGTCGCATTGATGAGCGGCGCGAGTACCGCAGAATCGCCCATGGCGAAGGTTGGAGTAGCGCTTACGGCCGCGAGCACCGCTGCGGCCAAGAGAGTTTTCTTAAATCGCATTGCAGACCTTACGGCAAGAGGAAGTTCTTGAGCTTGTCCCACGCATCGGCCACGTATCCGGTGGCGGATTTTGCGACGGAAGGCTCGCTCGACATGCTCGTGGACGGCTGAATCCCTCCTGAGCCTGCCCATGGGCTCGTGTTGAGCCCAGTACCGTCGAGGGCGCTGTTCACGCCGTTGAGCGCCTTCTGGCGGACATCGTTCATTTTCTGGGCCAGCTGCTGGGAGAGCTTCTGGCATGCCTGGTTCGCGAGCTTGGTGATCATGGACGCGGCACCAGGCGTCAATCCGAACGAAGTCATGTCCAGACCGGACAGCTGGTCCAGGCAGCTCGTCTTCACGGTCTGGGACGCCTGCTGGACGGAGTCGAGCACGGACGTCGACCGGTCCATCTCGATCTGGCGTACCTGCTGCTGGATCGCCTGCATGTCAGTGCGGAACTCGTTGCACGTGCCGGCTGCACCTACAGACGTACTATAGGCATAAAACAGAACAACGGTAGGTAAAAAAAAGCGGCGTTTCATTTCAAGCCTTCAAAGGGAATGCATAAGTGTCGCATGGAAACATTTCTCGCGCTACTGCCCATTCCCGGTACCCGGCTGAGGCTCGTCCGTCTCGGTTGGCGCTGCTACGCCATCGAAGCCGGCGACCTGGACGAGATCCGACAGCGTCTCAACAGTGATGCTTCTCGCCTTGAGAAGCACGTCCGGGAGCGTGTTCTTCGCACGCGCAAAACGGCGCTCGAATTCTTCTTGCGAGACGCTCTGCCCGGCGCGGAACCAGTCCATCACTCGTTGGGTGCTCGCCACATACTCGGCGCGGTAGATCTCTGATGCATGACGGACCCACACCTGCATGATGGCAGTGCGCTGGTCGTTCGACAGCGAGGGTGAGAAAGTCGTGTCGACCAGGAATGCATTCATCGCTTCTGCGAAGTCAGATTGCATGGACGCGACAATAGCCGTCTTCTTCTGCCCGTAGGTGAAAGACAGCCCTTTCGGATTCTTCAGCCTGTCGTCCACGACACCTTCGTAGAAGCGCAACGTGGCCTGGTGCATCGCCACCTGCAGGCGGGTCTGCATCGTCTCGGGCGAATCGACCTTCAGGTAGCCAATCTTGCCCATCATGAGACCGGCCGTACGCTCCTGGCTCTTGAGGAACTCGGCGTCGGAATAGACCGAGGCCACCGTGCGGACGAACTCGTCGACGCGCGCCTGCTGGTTGTCAGGATTCGATTTTTCCCAGATGGTGCCGACGATGTGCGACAGCATGGAGTTGAGCTCAACACGATCGTATGCGCGCGCCTCCGGGCTTACGCCGAGGCCGTCCGACATCACCTTGGCCAGGGCGTCGGTCGAGGCAACCATGAAGTTGAGCGCTTCCTTGCGCTCTTCCATACTGGCGTTGGTGCCGGGGCGCTGGATGATCCCCAGCATCAAGGGGCTCATGTGGTTCAGGTACCGGATCGAGACGTTCGCGTCCTTCCAGGCTGCCGAGAATCGGTCCTTGGAGTCGTCGGCCGCAGATCGGAAGTGCTGTTCGAGCACCTGCTTGACGAGGGCTTGAGCCTTGTTGGCGCCGGCCGGCGCCGCGGTTACGCTGTCAGCGGCTGCTGGAGCGGCTGGTACAGTGGCCATTGCTTCAGTTCCTTATCCTCTGCCTGTTTCAGGCTGCTGCGCTCTTCACGGGACATAGCGCGGAAGTAATTGAAAACCGGGGTGATGTCGATGATTCCAGGGATGCCCATGCCCAGGACATCACGCGCAGCTTCGCACAGCGCGGCCAGGCGCAGGCTGTCTTCCAGGATGCCGGTCGCCGGCACGGCGGCCATGAAGCACTCGCCGAACATGCCGGCACGATCAGGGAGGTACGAGAAGCCACAGTTGATCTCGGGCGTGGTCAGCGTGCGCATCAGTTTGCGCTCGGCCATGCGTCCCAGCAAGGGCATGAAGCCCTGGGCCGAGAATACCTCGTCGGCGTAGATGATCCCGCCATCGAGCCAGTACGTGGTGCGCTGGTCTTCGGGGAGGTCGTCTCGCTCGGCGGTTGCGAGCATAGCTTCCATCAGGTTCAAATCAGTTCTCCTTGTAGCCGCCGATATCAGCGAAAAATTCGTGCGGTGAGATGGGTTTCGAGCTTCACGCAGCCCGGTAGTCGGCGCTGTAGGTCACGCCGTCTTCGTCAGCCTCGTCCCAGCTGGCGAGCGACGAGCTGCTCGTCGCTGACTGCATGCCCATCGCCCGCATGAAGCGATCCAGGCTTCCGCCGGTGCGGGCCGCAGAACGCGACAGGTAAGCGCAAGCCGTTTTCAGCTCGCTTGGACGCTCCAGCAGGGCCGTCTGCAGGGCAGGAATAACCGAGGGTGAAGCGTCCACGATCTGCAGCCATGCTTCGATGTTGCGAGGGTCTTTTACCCAGGCGAGCGTTTCGTCGTAATACTCACAGTCCGGCTCGACCAGGTCACTGGCCGCATGGCCGATCATCTCGATGAACAGCAGCCCACGGCCGCGCTCGGAGAAGCCGTCGATCGGACCAGTCTCAACCAGCTCGGCGGGCACATCCTTGTCAAAATCGACCACGATTTTTGGCATGTTGTCCCCTTATTGGCCAGAAGCCTGAAGCGCCGGCCCGGCGACCATCTTGCGCAGCGAGCGCATGATGTCTTCCAGCACCTGGTCGTATCGCTCAGGCGCCATCCCGAGACGCTGGCATGTTGCCTCGCGTGTCTCGTCGGTGAGGTACCGCGCCTTGTAGATGGCGCGCTGCTCATCCGGCAACTGGTCGTAGGCGCGCACGACAACCGACACACCTTGACTCTGGAGACTCATGTGGGGCTCCAGTTACGACGGACGGCCTGGCGCCATCTCGCTCGAATCGTCTTCTTCCTGGGCGTCGGTTTCGCTCTGCTCCATCGCCATGCGCTGCTTGACTTGCGAGCGCAGCTGATTGATCTCGGACAGCGATCCGACCGCGACCTTTTCCGACACTGGCATCTTCTTTTCCAGGACGCTCTTGAGCGCCGCAACCGTCAGCGGCAGCGCTGCGGAGCAGTGTTCGCGGTCGAGCTGCTTGAGCGTGTTGGTGATCACGACCGGGCTACAGCCAATCCCCTGACCGCTCAAACCGATTGCGCGACGGGCGCCATTCAGCGTTCTCATTATTTGCTCCGATCTCATGTGGTTGTCCTTCGAATATGTACGGCTTTACCGCTCTTTAATTTTGACGGACCCGCGCTGGCGTGGTTGCAACTCGACCACTTGCCTTGCGCTTTTTTGCGTCCGCAACCACAGCGGCGACGAACTTACGGATTACGACCAGGAAGTTTTCGGCCGTGACCTCGCCTCGCTCGATGCGCCTGCATAACATTTCCCACTTCGCCGTCAGGCCTACGCTTTTGAGCTCGGCCGGCAAAGCGGCTTCCAGTTTTCTACCGGCTTCGGTCAGCACGACTACCGTCGTCGGGCGGCCGCCCACGGTGCGCGTGTCGCGAGCCAGCGACTTGTTCCGGATGAGGTCGATGATACCCTCACTGCGCGTGCGCGCGGTCCCAATGCCGTTGGTCGCCTCCAGCACGGCCGCGTCTGCCGGGCTCGCCGCGTGGCGCGCGGCCAGCAGCATGTCTTCGAGCAGGCCGGCCTCGGTGTAGCTGGGCGGCGGCTCGCTCTGCGTCACTTCGACGCGTGCGGAGACGGCGCCGACGATGGCGCCAATTCGGACCGCGGAGATATTCAGCTTGCTCATCCAGCCTCCGCCTCGGTGTCTTCGTCCAGCTCGACTTCCACCGGCGGGGCTTGGGGCGCCTCATCGTCCTCGACATCCATCTCCGGCTCCTGGGCATCGGCTTCTGTCCAGCCGTAGCGCACCACCTGCGTCGAATCGGCGGCGAACACATCGTCCCCGAAGGCCACCTCGACCGTCGTGACGTCGTATTCGAAGTCCGGATAGAACTGGGCGGCGAAGCGGTGGGTGATCATCTCGAACACCTCGCGCTCGGTTGCGTTCAGATCCCGGCCGGATGCGGGAAGGGTCCCCAAGGGAACAATCGCATGGTGCTCGTTCTCGCCGATCTTGGAGTCGTCCACCGACCCAGGGCGCGCGCTGGCGTTCGCCCCGCGCATCACCTTACCGAACATGGGCGACAAGCCGGCCATGATCTGGCGCGCTTCGAGCAGCATGGTCTCCGGGATGTAGGGGCAGTCGGTACCGATATAGGAGATCAGGCGGTGCTTCAGGTATAGGTTGTGCATCGCCTCGGTGACATCTTCCATCGGCACGCCCAGGCGCCGGCTCGCCTCCATCTCCAGCGTCGTCTTCGTGAACGGCATCGGGGGCGCCTTGCGCTTGCGGCGCACGGCCGCCTTCTGGTACCGGCCTTGCAAGCCACCATTGACTCGGTCAACGATGGACCGCGCGAGCTCTTCGCTCGTAATCCGCCCACGCTCGTCGAAGCCCTCGGTATTTTCGCAGCCTGGCCGCGCCTTCCACTTGAGCTCGGTTCCGTCCTGGAGGGTGATCACCGGGGTATAGAAGTGTGTCGGAACGAACTGCTCTATTTCACGTTGGCGCTTTGCCACCATCCACAGGATCGGGCCTTTCAAGCGGCCGACAGCGACACTGCGGTCGTGCAGCAGAGACTGGTATGCCCGCGATCCGTTGAAACCCACAAGCCAGTCGCCCTCCTGGCGCGCGCGCGCAGCCTCACCGGAGAACTGCCAGCGCGGCAGGCCGTTGGGGGTGAGCTCAGCGAAAGCCTTCTCCAGGGCCTTGGGATGCATGTCGGTGACCGCGGCGCGCAGAACATTCGATGCGGCCGGGTCGATCCCGAGCTGACGGAACAGCTCGTCCATCACGAGCTGCCCTTCCCTGCCCTTGTCGCCGGCGTTGATGATGACGTCGGCCGCCTTCACTTCGCGCTCGATGACGGCATAAAGTGGATCCGGGACCGCAGCGCCATCGCGCATGACTACCGTTCCATCCTCTTTCCGGGCAGACCGGGGCGAACGCTTGTGTACCGAGGGGATCACCGGCAGGTAGGTGAAAGGATCTTCCCGCGCCAGCTCTGGCGCAAGGTATTGATCGATCGGTGCCATGTCGATCAGGTGGCCGTTGGTGTAGCCGACAAAATCGCCGTTGGGAAGCCGGTACCCGCACTCCTCACGCCTGGACCGGCCGCCTTGCTGCTGCGCCAGATAGGATGCAATCTCCTTCGCTACCGCAGCTTTTTCGGCCAGGATCACGGTCCGAGGCATTCTAGAGGTCCCAATTTTGTTTCATAAGATAGCTATGGTACAAGAATCGATGGGGAATTGAAAGTTGGCAAGATGTCCCAGGCATCATCAGTGGTTGCGCAAAAGAAACATATCCACCACGAATTTTAATTGGCGTCAGGGTCATAGGAGCCTATCACAGGTGATCGATCGATCATATTTTGTGTAGATCGATTCTTTACTGACCGTAAAGTGATAGATCACTCATATTTTTCTATTTCCACCGATGCTGGTGCTAGAATGTGATTGAGCGCTCACATTGAGGTAACCATGGATAGCACTGATTATGAGAAGGTCACGTCGACAGTCGAACTCGGAAAAATCGCGCGTGCAGCGCGCAAAAAACAGGGACTAACCCAGCTCGACGTAGCCGGACTGGCTGGGAAAAGCAACAGATTCCTCATCGACCTCGAACGGGGAAAAGAGACCTTGCAGATGCAGTCGGTGATCGACGTGCTGTCGCTGCTAGGCTTGGAGCTCATCATCAGGGAGAAATCGTGAGTTCATCACAAATATCCGCCAAGCGCATCCCCGAAGCCCTCTGGGTGTATGGCCCAGACGGGCTGGTTGGTACGCTCCACAATACCGACCCGCTGTCGTTCAGCTACAGCCAAACGTGGCTGACCACGCCTGGCGCCAAGCCTATTGTGCCGGGTTTGCCGTTGACGCCCGAGCAGGTCGAGACGCCTGCGGTTGCCGCCTTCTTCGAGAATCTTCTCCCTGAAGGGGACCAGCGCAAGGTCATCAGCATTCGAGAGAAGGTTTCAACGGTTTTCGGCCTGCTCTCCCGCGTCGGGGGGGAGAGCGCCGGCGCGTTCGTCCTGGTTCCGGAAGGCGAAACCCTGCAGTCTCCCATCTACCAGCACCTCACGTGGGACCAGGTCGACCTGCTGGTCCACGCCGACGGAGCCCAGTCGACTGAACGGGAGGAGATCGAGCGCGAGGCCGCAGCTTTACCCACGCCTCGCATGTCCCTGTCTGGCGCGCAGTTCAAGCTACTCCTGTACGTCGACGAAGAGGGCAAGCCCGCACGGCCCATGGGCAACGCGCCCTCGACCCACATCCTCAAGCCGGATATCCAGCGCAGCGACATCAAGGTGTTTGCATCGGCCGTAAACGAGACGATCATCATGCTCGCGGCCGTCAAATGCGGCCTCCGAACCGCGAAGGTGGCGTACCAGCCGAACACTCGCGCGTGTCTCGTCGAGCGATACGACCGGGAACGGCAGCCTGACGGCTCCCTGAAACGCATCTGGCAGGCAGATTTCTGCCAAATGCTCGAGAAGCCTTCAGACGTGAAATACGAGGCCGAAGGCGGCCCGACGTTCAAGGACTGCTATGACCTACTTGAGATCTCGGCCCGCCCGGCGGTGGACCGCTTGCAGCTGCTGCGCTGGCTCTTCTTCAACCTGTGCGCCGGAAATGACGACTCTCACGCGAAGAATTTGTCGATTATCGCTACGCCTGGTGGCCTGCGACTGGCGCCGTTCTACGACCTGATGTGTACGCGGGTCTATCCCGGCCTGGCTGCAAAGTTTGCCTTTGAGATCGGCGGTGAGACGGAGCCCGGCAAGATCACTCAAGCCCATATCCATGATCTCGCCGGCAGCCTCGGCGTGGCGCCGAAGTACATGGTGAACCTTGCGCTCGACATGGCTCGCCAGGTGCCGGCGGCAGCATCGGCCGTCGTCGAGCAGCTGCGCCCTGTGCTGAACCCGCAAGAAAAGGTCATGGCTGAGCGCCTTGTGCAGCGGATCTCGTCGATCTCAACGCGCCTCGGAAAGCGAATTACCGAAGGGCCAGAGCAGAGCGACGAGATCCTGCAAGAGGAGGAGCCTGGCCAGGCCCCTAGTCCGTAAGCGATATCAGGCGGCGCGCTGCTCGCTCGCGTCATCCTCGCCGCCATCGGGCTCGACTTCATCTTCGCCCGCGTCCTGACCATCGACCTCGTCGTCATCGCCTCCATCCAGGTGCATGCGCTGCATCTGGCGACGCATCATCTTGTCCTCGTGCGCGGCCTCGCGCAGGGCGCGCGACTGCTCACGGGTACGTTGGGTGACAGCCATGGCCAGCAGACGCATTTCCGGCGAGGTCGAGTAGAACTGGCGGGTCTCGGTTGCGCTCATCACGTGGCGAGTAAACACTGCCAGCTTTTCGCGGATCTTGTCGTCGCTGTCGCGGTTGCCGTCAGCATCGGTGAAGCGCAAGATCATCCGGACCGTGGCCGCCCCCTGCTTGCCGCGCTCGATCTTGACCATCTCGTAGCCGAGTTCCGTGTTGATGGCCGTAGCCAGGGCTGACTGCTCCTCGCGGTCCAGGCAGGTCTTGCGAATGCGCGCGCCAATACCGGCGAGGAGGTGCTCGCCCTGCTGGCCACGAGCGGTGCGGCGCTGATCCATTTCGTCTTCGCTCAAGCCTTCCTGCAGGTCCTGCTGCCAGGTGGTACGCGTCGGCAGCCAGTAGAGCGACACATCGGCGTTCTTCGAATCGGCGTTCGAATGCAGTGCACGGCTTTCCAGGCTCGAACGCATGAATTCCTGCCAGTAGTGGGCGTTTTTCGCCGGCGGACGATTCAGGCCCGACCAGGTCGAGCAGAAGAGCGTGGTAACGCCCTCAGGTCCCAGCTCCACCGGCACGGTCGAGTAGATCGATTCCTTCGTCATGTACGGACGGATGTTGATCACGCGGCGAGGGGCTTCCGCCGGCATCTGCAGCACCGCGCCGGCGCCGATCCTGTGCTTGGCCGCGATCGAGGCCGCACGGAACAGGTTGCCACACAGGACGTAGCGCTTCGAGACGTGGTCGCGCTCGAGGTAAGCATTGAACTCGTCCGGCACCTCGCGGCTGAGCAGACCGTCGTCGATACGCTCCGCGCCCGGCAACCACAGGTCCGAGCCGGTGAACTGCTTCTTGTACAGGTCGGCCAGGGTAAAGCGCTGCGGGGCCGTCCAGCCGGCCATCTGGACCGTGACCACCCAGCGCGCCAGGTTGGTCTCACGGCCGCGCGGCGGCAGCGTCAGCGAAGTCACGGCGCCCTTCAGCACCTTCTCTTCGCCAATACCGAAGTGGCGCTCGCGCACAATGACGTGCTGACCAGGCATGAAATGCTGCAGGTGCTGCAGCAGCCAATTGCGGCGGCGCTCGATCACCTGTGTCGGGGTGATCAGCTGGTTCCCGTGTTCATCCTGGGCCCGGCCCGGCTCAACGGTTTGATCGGCGCCCTGGCGCGCTGCGTCGGACGAACGCATCATTACCAGCATGGCGTCGAACATCTTCTCGACGCGGGTGCGCAGGCCAGAAGGCACCATGCGGATGGCGCCGGTCATCGGGCCCATCACGTCCTTGCCCGCGGAACGGTAGATCGCCGGGGTTTCCAGGTCAGGCACGAAGTCTGGCGTGCCGCCGGCTGCGCGCGCGCGCTGCGATTCGAAGAACATCCGGTGCGTGTTCTGCTCGATCTCCGCCAGCGTGTCGTCCCACTTGCGGGCCGCCACACGATACTTGGTCGTGACCGTTTGCAGCTCGACGGCCTCGTCGAAGACGGAATCGACGTCGCCCTGCTCGTTCAGGCGCGCCGGCAACAGGTCCTCCGAGCCGGTGATCGCCGCGGCGTCGAAGCTGGCCATGTCGAGCACGTTGGTGCGCAGCGGGTTGATCCCCTGCTCGTTCAGTTCCGCGACCACCTCGTTGAAGTTGTACGTGATCTCCTGGTACACGGTGCGCGATTCCTTGTCCGGCAGCAGATCCAGGCGCGAAACGGTGCGTTTGGCCAGGCCATGCATGGACGCATTGACCTCGGTACCGTCCGGGTGGATAGCCGCCGGCATAAAGGAGCGGAACTCGATACCCAGGCGGGTTGCGATCGCCGGATTGGCCTGCAGGAAGTCACGCACGGATGCGTCGCCCACGCTGTTGAACAGGTCTGGCAGCTCGTGGAGCTCGAAGCGGCTGGAACGGTTACTGGTGGCCGAGGCGTACAGCTTACGCAGGTGGCCATAGTGCACCATCATGATCCGTGCCTCGGACTGCAGGCCCGACGCGAGCATTTCCACTTCTGGCGGAACAACCTGGCCGCGACGATCCGCGCGGCCGATCGCCTGCACGTAGTCGACGATATCGCCGAACACCTGGCAGAACATTTCCGTGCGCTGGCGCTGGTCGGTAAAGTCTTCCGAGGCGTGCAGGCTCATGCCGGTCGACATCGCCTTGTTGCCCACCAGTGCGTCGTAGTCGCCGAAGTTGAAGCCGCGCTCGATGTTGCTAATCTTCGACTCCTGGGCCGTGCGCGAGGCGACGGTCCAATGGTCATGGCTCATTTCGATGACCTTATATTTACGGCCAGTGGCCTCGCCGACAGTGAAGCCGGCATTGCGGATCGCGTTGCAGATCGTGTCGATCGGGGAGCAGTACAGATCGTCGGGCAGCTGGTCGATCATTTCGTCCAGGGTATTCAGGCCTTCCTTGATCGCCTCACGTTCGTCCTCGGACGCCATGAACTGCGAGTCCAGCACGCTGCCTTCAATGCGATTGCCCTCAGCGTCGACGTGGGTCATGCGCACGACCGTGTCGTACATGGCGCGCAAGGTCAGCTTCAGGGTCTGCGGTCGGATCGTGTAGGTGCCGTCCTCGTTCTTCACGGTATCCGGGTCATCCAGCGCTTCCTTGATGCGCTGCTCAAAGGTCTGCTCCAGGAAGATGATCGGCTTCTTGCCTTCGCGGATCTTCTCGACCGCCCGCTCACCGGCAAAGCGGGCTTGCAGCGCCACGTTGAGCGTGCGTTGGGTCGTGAACAGCAGGCTGCCGAAGCTGGTGGTCTGGGTCTTGACTCCGTCGATCATGCGCTTGATGCGGCGCATCTCGGTCTGCAGGCGGCGCAGCGCGTCGCCGTCTTCTCCCAGCATGCCGATGTCGGTCGAGAGCTTGGCAGTCTGCTCGGCCGTCAGGCCCAAGTCTTCGATTCGCAGGTCCAGCAGGTTCGCCAGGCCGCCTTCGGCCGGCATGCCGCCGTCGAGCAGCGCCTGCGCCTCGTCCACGGCGATCGCCTCGGCGTCGATCACGTGCGCCGCATGGCCGGCGGCCAGGAACTCCTCGTTCTCGGACTCCGCCCGGCCTGCGACACCTTCGTCGTTCGCCATCTGACGGGCATACGTGTTGGCGACCAGCTCCGCGGCCTGGCGCGCGGCTTCGTCAATCGCCTCGTCGTTGCCTCCGTCGGCTTCCTCTTCCGGAGCGGTGGCATCCTGCGCAGTGCGCGCGCGCAGCGCCAGGATCGCTTCTCGGGAAGAGTTGTTGGCGCGGTCGAGGGTGGCCTGGATGAAGCGCTGCGCGGTGTCGAGCTTCTGGATTTGGCCACGGGTCAGGCGACGGCCGACCTGGTCGGTGACGCCGCACAGACGCTGCAGGCCCTGCAGGATGATCGCCACCTGGTCGGAGATCTTCTCGTTGTCGGCCAGGCGCGCGTCGTCCACGGTCATCATGATGTCGAGCTGGGAGGCATCGCGCTCGCGACGGATGAACAGGCCGTCCTCGGCCAGCATCGCGGTGAACACTTCCTGGATGCTCTCGCCGCCGGCCTGCATCGCTTCGGAGACCATGGACGTGTCGATCGAGGATGGCAGCATGCGGCTGTAGAAGCTCATTTGGCGCGCGTCCTTGAGCCAGGTTGCCGAGGAATACACGACGGCCTTGGCGGCATTGGCCACCGAGGTGCACACAGATCCCAGCTGCGAAGTGTCGCCCGCGGCAATGTGCGATTCGTCGAAGATCACGATGCAATTCGGCGCGATCGACTTGATCCACTCGGCCTTGTCGGAATCCTCGCCCTTGCTGAACTGCGAGTAGGTGCAGAACACCAGGTTCGGGTTGTCGAACCCTTCCAGGCCGAACTGGAAGTTTTCGGCGAACTTCTTGCGCGTCACGCCGGTTGCGATCTTGTCGAGGTTTTCCGAGAACTGGTCAACCACCTGTGCGCCGTGGTTCAGCACCATGGGGCGCAGCTGCGTGTGCAGGCCGGTCTTCTTCAGGTCACGATAGAAGTCCGAGAACAGGCTGTCCTGTTTCGTCACGAAGATCACGGACAGGCCACGCTGCCAGGCGTAGGAGACGGAAGTGGCAATGGTCGCGCCCTTGCCGGCGCCGGTCTGGTCGCCCAGCACGAAGCCCTTGTCGCGGTCGAGGGCACTCACCATCAGCGCGGCCGCGTCGACCTGCTCCGGGGCCAGGTAGGCAAACTGCTCGTCCGTGAACCCGATCGCATTGCGCACGTACTCGTCGATGTTGCCGCTGCGGTCCTGGAGGTTTTGCAGCGCCTTGTAGCTCGGGCCGGCCAGGTTGCGCGGGATCATGAGCTGGACGTCGCCATTGCGCGAGAAGGATTCGTATGGCAGCTGGTAGCTGTTCTCGGCGTTCTCATTGGCCCGCAGGGCAGCTTCTTCCTCGGCGGTCATCTTGCGGCCGGCAGACTCGTGCACACGGACCAAGACGTCGTTCGTGTAGGTGCGCAGGGCATCCCAGTCGTACATGGTCTCCTGGCGGCGCGGCACCCAGTCCTCGCCGCGCAGCTCGCGCTCCTTCGCGCTGAACTTGCGGCCGACCGTGACCATCATGAGACCGGACTGGAGATTCATCTTCCGGCGCATCACCGGCGACAAGAGGCCAATACCCAGGACATCGTAGTCGGTCTGCAGGCCGCGCAGGAAAGCGTTCACGCGCTCTTTCTCGGCCTGGCGGTCGACATCGACGGCGCTCGAATACTCTGGGAAGGTCAGGATGGTCAAGCCATTCTGGTGCCGGCGCGCCATGGCGCCACGCACGTCTTCGAGCGTCTCGGCCGTCACGTCGTCGCGGCTGATCATGGACAGGCGGTGCGGCGGCACCGATTCAGTGAAGGCGCGCTCGACGACAGTCACCGAGTCCGGGACAAAGCTGCGCAGGCGCCCATCGGCCGATTCTGGCGTCGCCGGGTCAGTCAGGGCGACGTAGTTACGGCCCAGGAGCGACGCGACGGCACCGTCGTTCAGTTGCGGGATGTAGATCGGAACCGAGCCTTCACCGCCGAAGGCGCGCACCAGCTCTTGGGCTGCGATGGCGGCCGGCAGCGGGATAGCACCAGCATCTTTCTGGGGACCGGCATAGGGTGGCGAATTCTCGTATAGCAGCTGGGCTTCGCGGTACGCCGCGTCGCCGGCGAGCTCGTGGCGCTCGAGGACACGCTTTGCCATCTCCGCTTCGATGGTCTGGGCAACCTCCTCCACCTTGCGGCGATCCAGCGAGGCGCCGCGGCCGTACAGGACGTCGACGAAGCGGTTGACGTCGGCGACATCAGCGTGCGAGCCGGCCATGAGGCCCGCGATGAAGCCGCGCACGCAGCTTACCAGGTTGGAATCGTCCGCACGCAGCATGAATGCCGCCGGCAGCGCGCCCTCTTCGACTCGCTGGCCCTCGGCATCGACCACGAAACGCTCCCCTTCAGGGCGCTCGAAGACGCGTTGGCCCATCAGGTTCATACCGATCGGCGCTGCCACACGCAGTGCGGCCGTGATCGCAATTTCTTGCGCCGACAGCGTGGGGCCGCCTTGCAGGCGCAGGCGCACGTCCTGCGCGCTTGGGACCTGGATCTGGCGGGCCAGCGGGAAGACCGTGCGGAAGTCGGACAGCATCGGCGTCTTGGTCGGCGAGAACGGACGGATCAGGAACGGCTTGCCAGTTTTGACCTTCTTGAAGCCCAGGGGCTCGCGCTGGCACGCTTCCCACTCAGGGGAGCCAATCGGCACACCGGCGATGATGAGCAGGCTCTCTTTGAACCCCTCTTCCTTGATGAACCGCAGTGTTACCCCTTCCTTACCGAGATCGAACCAAGTCGGCATATTTACTCCTGTATGTGAATTCTGCAATGTGCAACTGACCGATAGCTCTACGGTAAAGGAACGGTGCAGGCGTGGTTGCGCTTCTTGCCCACAAAACGAAAAAAGCCCCGCACATGGCGTAATGCCAGTCAATTAAGGCATTGACCTGTCGGTGGCTTGAACTAAAACGGATTCACGTACAACGTGAATCCGTTTTTTATTATGGCTCTCCAACTTGATATGGACTATGCGGCTGAGCTGGTACCGCATGAGTTCGAGCGTTTCGCCAGCCTGATAGATCCAGAGTGGATCGACGAAGCTCTGCAGCAAACCGGCACGGCTTCAATTCGACGACGGCGACTACCAGCCGAGCGGATGGTGTGGCTTGTGATTGGATTGGCGCTGTTTCGTGACGAACCGATCTGGCACATCGTCCAGCAACTCGATCTTGCTGAGGGGCCAGCCTCAGGTTCACCGGTCCCCAGTGCTGCCGTTGCAGGGCGTGAGCGTTTGGGCGAAGCGCCATTGGCATGGCTGTTCGATCGACTGGCCAGATCTTGGGCAAACGCATCGTTGCCCATCGAAGCACTTTTTCATGGCTTGCGCAGTTATGCGGTCGATGGCGTGGTGTGGTCCATACCAGACACGCCGGCAAACTGCAGTGAATTCGGACGATCATCCAGTTCGCATGGCGACGGGGTCTGGCCACAGGTCCGGGCAGTGTGCCTGATGGACACATACACACACCTGGTCCGCGGCGCTCGTTTCGGCGACTATCGTACTGGTGAACTCAGCTTTGCCAAGCCACTCATGCACGAAGTGCCTGATGATTCTTTAACGATCTTTGACCGTGCCTATTTTTCAGCAGCGTTTCTCCTTGATTGGCAGCAGTGTGGCCAACAACGGCATTGGCTCATGCGTGCAAAAACTCCGTTACGATACGAAGTTGTACATGAGTTTGCTCCTGGAGACTACCTGGTACGCATGCCCATCTCACCTCAGGCCTGCAAGCAGCGTCCAGACTTGCCGACGCATTGGGAGGCGCGCCTCATCAAGTGCACGATAGGTGGACAACCGCGACAATTTCTAACCTCCCTGTGCGACGCTCATCGCTTTCCGGCCAGGGAAATCGCTGCACATTACATGCAGCGCTGGGAGATCGAACTCGGCTTTAGGGAGATAAAGCAAGGCATGTTGAAGAATACTCATGTCCTGCGAAGCAAGCGGCCTGAACTGGTAAGGCAGGAGGTATGGGGAATGCTCATCGCCTATAACTTGCTCCGGTATGAAATCGCGCAGATGGCCGACGAGTTGCAAGTGCCGCCACAACGGTTGAGCTTCCAATGGCTGGCACTAGCCATCACGACTGCACTCTATCACTGGCCTTTGCAAACGCCAGGTACCTTACCCAGACGCTTGGCTTGGCTACGACTACAGGCCAACTCCTATCTCTTGCCCGAGCGCCGAGCGAGATCCTATCCTCGGGTCGTTAAGCCTACCAGAAAAAAATATCCAACAAAAAATGCCAGTCAGCTTAACTGACTGGCATTACGCACATGGCGAGGCTTTGTACAGACGACCGCTCTCGCGGCCGAGTTCGCTTACGGGTTGTTGCCGAAAGCGTTTGCGTCGGCGGCACCGCCGTCTTCTTCGCCCAGGATGTCGGCCACGTTCAGCGAGGTATCCTCGTCGAGCCTTGCGGCCGGTGCCGGCTGAGCCTGCGGCGCCACCGGTGCCGGCTGGGCGCCGGAAGCAGCCTTCACTTTCGCGTCCACTGCGCGCGCCAGTTCGAGGGTGAACTCGTGTTGCGCGGAGAAGTCGTTGACGGTGCTGATCACTTTACCGGCCGGGTTCGTCACTTCGATCTTCTCGACGCGCGGAATCTGCACTTCGCCTTCGCCGTACTTGTTGGCCAGCTTCTGCTCGCCCTGGTAGCCGACCAGACGCACTTCGTCTTTCTGGCGGATGACTTCGTTGCCCTCCTTGTCTTTGCCCTTGCTACCGGCCGGGAAGACGTAGCTCTTCAGGGTGATCGGCTGGGTCAGGTCAGCGGCGTTGATGGCGCCCAGGACCTGGAGTGCGCTGCTGCCCATGCTGAACTTGACGACGGCGTCCTTGCCGTCCGGGCTGCGCAGCGACACCAGGATCTTGTTCTCAAAGACGCCCTGCTGTTGGTAGACTTCTTCTTCCTTGACGATCACGCGACGCACGAACGCCGAGATCATGTCCGGGTATTCTTCTTTGTAGACCTTACGGCCAGTGGTGGTCAGGTGCTCGCGGTAGCTGCCTTCGGCATTTTGCTCGCGGTGATCGATGGTGAACAGGCCGGTCTTGCCGTTGTAGTTGACCCAGGTGGTGTTGCCGTTGCTGTTGCCGTTGATGCGACCGAACATGATGATTCCCTTTGTAGAAATTGGCCCAGGACTGGTGGGCAGCGTCTGGGCCGATGACGATGCCATATCGCTTAAACTTTTTGCTGCTTAACCGCTTCAGCAAACCGCTGTGCGATCGCTGATGAGCCCATCATAAAAATTTCGGTCAGGCGTGGTTGCAAAAAGTGCTTGCGCTCCCCGGAACCTCTCGGTCAAGCGGCGACGGCGGCTGCCGGATGTGGGACGAGCATCATGCGGCCGTCGGCTACAACACGCACGCGATGGCGCACTGCGCGTGCGGTTTCGGCGCTGAACATGTTCACGTAGCCCAGGCACGGATAAAATCCGACCGCAATGGCCATCAGCACCACCCAAAGGATGCCAGCGGCAGATAGCGTCACGTGCGCAATTGCGCTCGCCATCCCGGTCATCGCTTGCAGGTCGCTCACGGCCGTGCGAATCGCCTCTGGATTGACCACGGCGGCAAGCGCTGCCCAGAAGAGTGCAACCGGCACGACCCAAGCCAGCATCTGCGCCGCCCGGATTGCGGTGCTCAGGAGGTTGAGAGCCTGGCTACGGTAGACATGCCAGTCTTCGAGCACGCCCTTCTCCAGCTCGGCCAGGCCGGCATCGGACAGGGTGCCAACATGGACCCGCTCGATGACCACATCCCACTCGACGAGCGCGGGGTTATCGATCCGGGCCTGTAGCGCGGCGCGCTGGCGCCGGCGCTCCACCGATACGCCCACCCCCAGGACCGCGCCCAGCACCAGGCCCACAGGACCGAGCGCCACCGCGCCTACACAAGCGGCCACGCCACCGAGCAAGGCGCCTACTGCTACATCGCCGCGGCTCACGGGCGTCATCGTCTTTTTCATGCTTCAGTTCTCCGGTAGTGAAAAGCCCATTTCGGAGCGGTGATCCGGGACCTGCCTGTTTTTTGTCATTCCCGATGGAAACCGCATGGGCACTGGCTTTGGACGAAAAAAAGGCCCTAGTTATCCACTTTTTTGTGCATAACATCGGGCTCCTATCAGGCGGCCTGCAGCGCGCGCGCCGATTCGTGGTAGCGCTCGGCAATTTCCCTGGCGATGATCGACGTAATGGTCGTGGACCTGTCGCCCACCCGGTCGGTACCCATGATCCGGCTGCGCTGCTCGATGTACGATGCAGCCGACCCCTTGGGGAATTCACGGGCAAGGCACTGGAGAGCTTCGCGCTCGCCGATCAGCAGCTCGAGCTCATTACGCAGTGGTCCGTCGGTATCGTCGGTGGTGTAGCACCAGGTCTCGATCGGACCGACCTCGTTATCAAAGACCGCCGTCACCATGCCATCGCGCAGACGGAACCACGACCAGATACGGCCCACTCGATCCAGACCGTTTCGCAGAATGTCCAGGTCGGTATTCGACAGGCCCAGTGCATCCTTCGCAAACACGTTCTGCTTTTCCGACTGCTGCCCGGTGACCATAAGGGTCGTCGTGCCGTCGAGGATCGCGCTCGGGAGGTCGGTGACGTACTGGGTCACGAAGTTCAGGTAGACCTTGAACTTACGGGTCTCGCGCGTTTCCTTCTCATTCAGGTTGACCAGGCCCTTCACTGAATTGACGTTGTGCCATTCTTCGTACGTGAGCACCTTCGGCGTCTGCTGGATTTCGCGGACACGGCGCATCTGGTAGTCCTTGTACGCGGGTCGAACCAAGGTTGCCATCTCATCGACGTCCAGGAAGAAGTTGCGCGCACCGAGGTGGCGTGCGTACAGATACATCATCCCTGCGAACTCCCGGCCGCTGGCCGAAGAGCCGCCGAGAACATTTTGCAGGTCGGCCACCATGATGCGGGCGTTGTCGACATTGACGCGCGTGACGCCGGCGAGGACCGCATACTCTGAGGTCGCATTCATCAAGGCGCGAGATGCACGATCGACCATGAGCTCATCGTTAATCTTCGCGGTGCCGTAGACGGAGCGAATACGATCGCTCTGCAGCACCTTGGTCATATCCTCCATGCGGGGCACGGCGAAGCGTTGAGCGATGCGGGCTGCCTCGATGCGGCCAGCTGCAAACAGGGCATCTACGGCCATGTAGACAGTCGGCGGCTTCGCATGGTCGATCTCAAAACCGATCTCCTCGAGCTGGCGACTGATGTCTTCGCTATAGGCCGACTGCCAGATCCTGGCGTCGGTCGAATCAGGCCCGAACATCCGATAAGCCTCTGCGATCATCGCCTTGATGAATGCACTGGCCTCCTCGCCCAAACTCTTGAAGATCACCTCGTAGACCGCGACCTGGAAGTCCAACTCCATGCCCGTCGGCCCCTTGCAGCCCAGCTGCAGATCGTGCGGATTGACGCAGTACTCGGCATCGTTCAGCACCTTGAAATACACCAGCTGGTCGTGCAACGCTGGCGGGAGGACCGTGCGCAGGTGCCGCAGGAAGCCCTTGCCCGAGTAGCCAACGTCGATTAGCAGTGCGTATGGCAACTGCTGGGCGCCGGGCGTGAGCGAGAGGCTGTACATCATCCGGTTGATCAGGAAGGACTTGCCGGAACCCGAGGGTGCGCACCAGCCCGAGACGAAGGACGCGTGCTTCCTCGATCCGATCTGCACCGGGTAGATCACGCCGTCACTGGTCTTGAATTGAAGCTGTCCGAACTCCCATGGCGAGGCCGGGCGCATCAGCGGCGACATGTACACCGCATCGGAAAGCGGCGCTGGCACCACTGGCGCCACGCTTGCGGTGGTGTATTCCGGGATGCTGGAGAGGCGTGCAACGTCTGGCTCACCGGTCTCGGGCGAGGCCTGCATACCGCCCCAGCTCTTGACAGCGAGGTCGAGCTCTTGAAGTGCGCTCTCGGCCTTCTCTTTCGACCGGTCCCAGGTGGCGAACGACACGCGCAGGCCGATGATCGGGTCTGTCGCAGCACTACGTTCGTGATGGTCTCGCAGTTCCTTGTATGCGTCGCGGATCTGCCGGTTGGTCGCATTGAAGGGCGCCAGGAACGCATTGAGCAACTGGTTGAGCTTGTTGTACTCGAGCCCCTTCGGCAAGATCTCGTACGAGATGCTCATCGGGATGCCGACGGCACGAACCTTTTGCATCAGCGCCGCGAAGATGGTTTGGGATGGAAGCTTGCGAGGCGAGACAGGCCCAACCTCCATCACCGCGGTGCCGTACCAGGTGTGCCCGATACTGGCGGTCTCGTAGTTATCGATATGGCCGATCACTTTCCGGGTGAGCACCTGCATTCCCAGCGCCAGTGGCGCCGGCGAGCCGTTGTCTGCCGTCGCGGAGTAGATCGAGCCCTCCTGCCCGAGAAGCCGCGCTGTCCAGCCTGGCTGGAAGGGGATCTCGCGATCGCCGAAGCGGCGCACCCTTTCGAAGGCCTCACGCACGGCCATCAGCTGCATCGACAGGCCAATGGCGCGGCTGTTGAAGTCGCTCAAGAGGTTCTTGACCAGGCCTTCGTGGCGCTGCAGGATCGCAGGACTGCGGCTGAGCAGCACCTGGCCGAACGGCGACGTCATCGCCATAGGCAGGTTCTCTATGCCCTTCCCAGTCTCCATGATCTTCTTGATCATTTCCTGGTACTGCTCCGTCGCGCGCTTGAGCTCATCCCGACGGAGAGCCTTCATGTGCGTGCGCACGGTGAGGAGCGTCATCTCTTCAGCTGCACCACTCGCCAGCCGAGACGCCAGGTCACGCCGATACGACTCGGCGTCGCCACCCAGACGCTTGGCCGTGGCCAACATCGGCGCGATCTTCTGCTCGAATACCTGCGCGGCGGTGTTGGGGTCGTGCAGGAAGTAGAGGCCGAACGAGTACGAGCTCCCGCTTCCGCCGGCCATATACGCTGCGACGTTCGCCGAGACCAGCTCAGCCATGCGCGCCGCGTCAGCCTCGCGGATGTTCGTGCGCGCACCTCGTACCAGCAGGAACGACACGAGCGTTCCGTCTGCCATCTCCAGCGAATACGGCTCAGGGAAAGGGCCTTCGTCGCTGGCGACAGCTCCACCGTGCGTGCTCTGCGGCAGGTGGCTGTCCTGCAGCAGCTCGCTGATGAATGCCCCCTGATCCAGACGCTGGGACGGTACCACGGCGCCACGCCACTGGCAGTGCACCATGGCGCTACCGCCGCCCAGGTTATCGTGCGCCGACTCGGCGAGGGAAAGCAGGATGTTTGTCATATTGCTACTCGTGTAAGGGATGGATGCGCGCCGCCTACGGCGCGCGTGCCGGGCTCTGCTGCTGGGCAACCAGGTCTTGCTCGGCCCGGCGATCGTCTGCAATCTGCTTGAGACCTGGCAGCACATCCGGCTGACGCAGGACCTCGACGATTTTGGGATCACGCTTCGCGGCCGTGGTGATGATCTCCATCAGGCGCTGGATCCGCTGGACCGGGGTCAAATGGAAGATGGCATCCATCTCCGCGGTCAGCTCAAGCGGCAACCGCCAGACAATCTGGCTGATCGCCCGATCGAGGGGATCAATGGGAATGATCGGGGCTAACATAGCCAAACTCCTGTAGAAGCGCATTCCAGCGCGGCATCGTGAAGTCGTTCGCAATCGCGGCCTGCTCCAGCTCGACCAGCTTTTCGCGATCGACGTTGACCATGACCGAGCCGTTTCCGTACCCGGAGACTTGGAACCCGGCCTGCTGCATGCGTAGAGCGGCTTCGAAACAAATTGCTCGGTCGTGCGCGCGTAACCACGTGGCATGTACGTCGTATTCCTGGTCGTTGGTCACACGCGAGTACTTCGCCGCCATCAGCGCTTGGCAGTGGACATAAGACACGAGTCCGGTAGCCGGCAGAGCCTTGATTAGACGATCCTGGGTAAGGCCCGACGGCAGTTGGCAGCCCGAAGGCAGCGGCAGACACGTCAACGACACCAGGTACGACTTCACGTGGACTCGGGCGTAGCGGCTCACCCAGCGATACTCGACGTCCGTCATCCAGCTGCGCTTGGAGCGCTGCCGCGATGCGCCGAAGCCGTAGGCGATCAGACCCGCCAGCTCAGCTGGCACGCCGTCGAGCTCCACGACACACTCGATCAAGGTCGGCGGGAAGGTGCCGGCCATGACCGCATCGTGGTCGAAGCCAACGTCGGACAGCGCATGAGACCATCCCGAATCGGGGACCGGATTACTCAACAGCCATTCAGCGTATGGCATGCGGTTAAAGCGCAGGCGCACGCGAACGCAGTTATCCATGAAGGGCGTGTATTTCGACGACCAGCTCTGGTATGCGGACGAGAGCTTGCGCAGCAGCATATCCTTGGACGGTGATGTCGGAGGCAGGGCCTTGCTGATCGTGGCCACTAGGGTGTCGTCCTGGAGGTTGCGGGTCGGGTCATCCAGCTTGTAGACCTCGACGGCCATTCGCACGGCATGCTGGACATAGACCACCAGGGCTTTGCCGCCTTCGAGCGCATGGTGCCCGTCGATCCGGATGCCGAAGTCGGTGGCGATCTCGGACAGTTTCAGGCCCAAGTAGCCCGTGCGCCGCACATGGTGCATCTGTGCGCCGCCGAGCTTGCGGAAGTCCTGGAAGTCGCCCGATGAGATCCACAGGACGTCATTCGGCAGGTCGTACAGGCCACGCACACGAAACGGCTCGCGGTGCGGGAGGAACGCCCACCCTTCCGCGAGCGTGTTGCGGTTATCGTGAAGGACGATACCAACCATGAGCTTCTCGGCCACCTCGCGAGGTGACGGCTTCGGTTCCGCCTGCGCCGCCTTGCGGTGCGTTACATTCAGCTCAAACATCAGATCCCTGTGCTTCCGTGCTTCATTAATTCTTATCTAGCGGCCGTGCGTCGAGTGAAGATCGACGGCCAAGAGGACATCGGCAGCGACGCGAATTCGTCAGCGAACTTCTTCGCTTGCTTCGCGATCACACCGAGCCCAAAAACAACCCGCAGCCCCTTCATCGGCTCCGCGCGGCCCGCGTACACTGGCTCGCTCACCTCTTTCAGCGCGATTGCAAAGTGCGAGGCCTTGGACGACCCCCACACAGACTCGATGTAGTGGGAGTACTCGAGCAAGCTGGCGTGGAGCATTCGCGCATCGGCCTTCGCCTCTTCGGATGCATCCGAAGAGGCCAGCACGTGGCCGATGGTGCGCATCAAGTGCGAGAGGTCAGACTGCTGCAGGTCCGGCAGGTACGCCAAGTGCGACGCACCCCCGGCGAGCTCGGATTCGTCTGCACGAACCAGACGGCTGGCGAGCTCGCCGATATGGTTGACCGGATGGCAAAACACACATTGCGGCGAGAAGTTCTCATCCGCGTTGTTGGCGTGATTGCAGTCCTTGTGGTGCACCTCCAGGCCGCTCCCCGACTTCACTCCGCATGCTTGGCATGTGTACGACGCGCGCTGCAGCACCGAAGGACGTTTCGCACGGTAGGCGGCGTCCGCCACCTCCGCTTGCGGATCGTGATCCCGGAAAGTGTTTCGGCTGACGCCTGGTACGAGTTCCGACATCTTGCTTACTGCAGGTTGACGGAAGAGTTGGAGGTGGTCGAGGTACCCACGAAGGTCTGCGTCATGGTGTCGGTGGTGCCGGTGAGCGCGACCATGAGGGCGCCGGCGATGAATTTGATGCCGATGCTGCCCCAGCTGGTGTCCTCGCCGGCGCGGCCTTTCGACTTCTTGAGCATTTCCATACCGGCCCAACCGATCGCAACGAGGCCGGCCAGGAAGAAGCCGTAAATTGCCAGATCCTTGATCACTGGCAGGTTGCTGGTGATTGTGCGCAGGCGCTCGAACAGGGTATCGGCACGCGCCGGCGCCGCAACCATCATGCCGATCGCGAAGACCGGGACCGCAACTTTCAGGAAGTGTTTCGAGAGTTTCATTTGGGATTTCCCTTAATTAGAGTGGTTTTTAACTACATATCCGGTGTATAGCCGAATTCTTTCTGCGTGGTTGCAACTAGATCATTGGGCCAACGAAACGCCAGAGGTTCACGCCGAACGCGCCTGCGATGATGAACACCGCTGCGGTCCATCCTGGATCCTCGACCTGGGTCTGCCCACCGTCGCCCAGCTTGACGATGAGGCGCGTGCCTTTGATGATGGCCAGCACACCCAGGGTTGCCATCCACGCCAGGACGCACTGGAGGATCATCTTCGGGACACTGTCCCCACCGCCCGGCATAACCGACATCGAGTTCGTCAGTGGCATCGCCTCGCCGGTCCAGGTCAGGACCTGCATGTTGATGTACGCATTGGCATTGATGAAGAAGGTCCCGACCAGGAACCTGGCCGACACAGACCCCCACCCATACGTGCGGCGAGCGTCGTTCCACCTGGTCATGCGGTGCGCCGCGCTCCCGACCAGAAACCAGCCCAGCGCCAGCGAGCAAACAGCGATCGCCAGCTCCTTGACGACAGCCGCCCCTTCATGAAACGAGGCCAGCAGCGTATTGAGGTCCATGTCGGTTGCTCCTTGCGATTACTGGTAGCGAACGCCGTTGACCTCAACAACCGGATTACCGGCTGCGTCGACCGCAATGTTCTGGACGGTGCCCAGCCCTGGCAGCGATTCACCACGCGACACGCGGTGCTTCATCCCGCCAAAGTCGACGAGTGCGCTGGTCACGCCATGGCGGGTGGACATACCGATCACGCGGACGCTGTCATCGGACAGGATCACGGGTTTCTTCGGTTCCGGCGCCACTTGGGCCACGACCTTCAATTTCTCGTGCTGTACCGGTGCCGGCGTCACCGCGGCCGCGCGTCGCGCAGCTGCCTTCGCCCGCGCACGCTCTTGTGCTTCAGCGCGCTCATAGCGAGCCAGGCGACGTTCGAGCATCGCAACGCGAGCTGCCAGATCCGCCTCAGTACGGGTCGGTGTCGCCGCCTTCGCCGAAGGCTCGGGCTTGGCTTTGGCCAGAACAATCTGTTCGGACGGCGATGCCGGTGTCGAGGCCTTGGTCGGGACCGGGGCCGGCGCAGGAGCGGCAGCAGCTTGCGGCTGTGCCAAAGCCATCTGGACTGGCTGTGCGCCATTTGGGGAAGGCGCTACGGTCGTACCGGCTGCCGCGGCGACGGCAGCCGCAGCGTGAGTGGAGGCGGCCGCAGCCGGCGACGGAGCAGGACCCACGGCAGCTTCAGGTGCCGTGGCTGGTGCCGGTGCACCTGCCGGCGCGCCGCCCATCACCGTCGCCGCTTCATCGGGAGTTGCGCCCATCATCGAACTGCCCGCGGTTGCCATCGCCGCTGTCGGCTGCGGGTACACCTCGACTTTCGGCGCTGTCGCATCGGCGATCACGACGAGACCGAGCAGTGCAGCGAACACGCCACCGATGCCGTATGCCACCTTCCGCTTGGTAGAGAGCTTCTTTTTTTCCTTCTTCACTTTGCCGATTTTCACATTCGCGGCCGCCGGTGCAGGCCCTGGCGCGCTCGGCGCTGCGGCGCCAGCGGTACCGAGCGGGTCCATCTGGTCACCCAGGTTCGGCTCAGCAAGGTTCGGCGGGTAGAGGCGATCGTCAGACATACTAGGGTTCCTTATTTACTTGTTATTACGTGCACGGCCGGCGAGATTGGACTGATAAACCGACTCTTCGAAGACGATGCCGATCTGAGTACCCGATGCGAGGGTGACGTGGCCGTCCTGCGGCCCGGTCGCCAGCGCACGCGAGACCTGGTTCGCGCCCGACGAGTACATGGCGTTGCGGGCCTGCTCTGCCGACGGCGTAGGCGTTTGCTGGCCGCCGGTGACGATGCCAGCGCCACCAGCTCCAGGGATCGGGATCGCGATGACAGTAGTTCCCACCTGTGCTCGCGCGCCGGCGTAGGCTTTCACGCCCTCGGCCAGGACTGGGAAAACATAGCGCTGCATGTAGCGGCCGTCGTATTCACCCTTGACCACGTCCCCGGCGACTTCCCCGTCCATCCCGTAGGCGACGACCTTGAACGTGCGGCCGTTGAAGGATGCGGTGTTGAAGTCAGCCTGGAAGCCCTGGGTACCGATTCGGCGCGCGGCGCCAGTGAGCACTGCGCCGGCCAGTGGCCCGCTCTGGATGCGCGCACGCAACTTGCCTGGCGTATCCGAGTCGGTGGCGCTGATCATCTCCGCGGCGTATGGCTGTTCGTAGGCCTTGATCACCATGACGTCATCGCTGTCGTGCTGGGCGCCGCCATTACCCTGCTCCTGGGCGCCCCGCGCGCCGTTGCCGTTGCCAGAAGTCTTGCTCGGCTCGCGCACATAGGTCGACAGGACACGCTGGCCGCTACCGCCACCGACGCCCCACGCATCCATGATTCGGTTCATCTGCTTTTCGAGTGCTTCGACCTTTGCTTGATCGGTCGACGCCGCCGCCTGCGTAGGCGCCGAATTTGGAGAGACCGGCGGCTGCTGTGGCTGTTGATCCAGTCGCACTTCACCTGGCTGCTGCTGGATCGAAGGGGTTGACACGGTGCTCACCGGAGGTGTGTTACCGATCGCGCTCTGGCCGCCACTGAGCGCCGCGGCGATCCGCGCATTTTCCTGTTTGCGCAACTCCTCACGGTCGGCCTCGCTCAGCATCGTGCCTGGGATGGCCTCCGCCGGCGCTTCGACGACGTTCGAAGGCTTCTTTTCCTCAGCACTCTCACCGCCGGAGAACAGGACGATCAGCAACGAAAACGCGGTAACGACTACCCCGCCGACGATCATCATGTTGCGTTTGCCCTTGGGGTCCCAGCGTGGCTTGCTCGGTTTTGGCTCAGCACCTGCGCCGCCAATCGCATCATTCGAGACCGGTGCGGCGCCCGGTGCCGTGGTGTCGTTCGAATCCATGATTTCCTTCTTCAGTTACGATTTAGTGCGGCTTGCGACTGGCGGGATGTACGGCAGCTCGAGCACAGCGTTGACTTCACGACCATCGACACCCATGCGAACCAGGGACGTGTACGGCATTTTGTAGACGGCAGTACCGTCGACGGCGGCCTGGCGGCTAAACCAGCCAGGGCTGAAAATCGTGTGTGGCGTGCGCATGTAGAGATGGCCACGCCACATCCAGGCCAGAGTCGATGCGACCTGGTTGACTTTTACCTCCACGGCACCTTCCGGCGGGATGCCCATCAGGAAGCCCTGCATTTCGCCAACCTGGGTGCCGCCATCGGCCTCAAGGCGATCACCCGGCAGGACGGTCTTCGCCGCAGTCAGCACGGGAACGACAGCCTGGATGACGCTATCGACCGTCTTGCTGGTGCTGCCAACGCGCACTTGGAGGAGGATGGGATTAGGGACACCAGCCAAGCGGATCATCATGTTGCCCTGGCCGCTGATTGCTTTCGCCGATACTTCAACTGTCGATGAACCACGTTCCTTCACCTCATCGGTCGCGAGCACGCCGATATCGAATGCGTAGGAGAAGCTCTTCACGCCGTCGACAATCAGCGGCGAGCCGGAGCGGTCAACGAAGGTGATCAGCGCTCCGTGGTTGAGCGCAACTTCAACCGTCTGCGGGCGAGAGTTCGGCTCGAAGCTAATCTGCATGATCCTGCTGCCCCGAACCGTGTACGGTCCGCCCGGCGTCTCAGCCATCGCACGCGCAGTCTCCACCATCGACTCGCCGAATTCACGGATCTCCTGCGGGGTCATGGGTGAGACGCGATTGCTCGCTTCGGCTGCATAGTCGGTGGCCGGCAACTTAGGATCTGGCAAAGGGCCTCCGACGACACGGCGACCGCTACCCTGGGCGCCAGCTCGCGGGCCGGCGCCGGATGGACCGATGTCTCCCGACGGGCCACTCGCAACTTGACTGCGCTTGGGAGGGTCGAGCCGCTGCCAGTTCTCCTGTGCTGCTTCTCGGGTAGGAAAATTTTCGACGACGGCTGCGCGCGACGGCGCAGGCTGGGCCGTGGCGGCACCTTGTACGTTTTGTGCGCATACAACAGAACAAGCACAGGCCGACAAAGCCACGACGGATGCTTTTAAGTTCATTGGGGGGACCTTCAGAGAAAACTACGGCCGGCAACGAGATTGATGCTCTGGCGGAAAGCGAAGATGGAGAACAGGTACTGGCGCACGAAGCCGTTAGGCGCTTTACGCAAAGCGTCGATCAGCTCCTGGCGAGGGCAGACGTAGGGGTCGATGTCCTCGATCCAATCGGCGTACTCCGGGTGCTCGAGCAGGACGCGCTCATGCTCGACCTGGCACAGCTCAATAACCTTAACCTCGTCCGCCCCTGCCATGGAATCCAGTTCCGCTTGGCTCAACACCGTGGTTGTAATATTCATCCGTAAAACTTCCTCTTCTGCAAGACTGGTCGGCTTAGGGCTGCCAGGGGACCAGGACGACATTTTGAAGGCGAATCCCTTCGATGTGCGAATCGTATGACACCCTCACGATGTCTGATTGGAATGCGTAAGACACTGGCCGCGACGTCGTGTTTGCCTTCCCGCCACGATACCCGATATCGATGACACCTTGAACATGAAAGACGTTGCGCGCGGAGGCTCCAGTGCCGGCCACACTTCGCGCATTGATGAAGGGCTGGATGACGAAGCTTCCGGCCAGGTTGGCGTTGCTATCCTTCATCTTCTTCAGGAACGGCTCGAGGACCTGGCGGACCGATTCGGTGCCGCCGCCAGTGAAGCACTCACCGATCGAGCGCTCCACAGTGCTTTGAAAGTTGTGGAAGGCGTGATTGAACAGCCCGTTGATGCAGTCGCCAGCCATGCGGGTGATTCGCGCGTCAGGCGGATCGTTCTTCGTAAGCGAAAGCACTGGGTAGAAGCGGCCCGCAGGGTCGAGAGCCACGCGCTCGCGCTCTGGCTTGCTGGTCATTCCCATGATGCCCACAATGAGACCGAGAGTACCGGCGACGAAACCCAGTGCCGCCCCGCCGACGAGCTTGGTATTCAGCTCACGCAGGCGCGTCACCTCTTTATGCAGATCGATTCCGAACAGATCCGCAGCATTTTGCTGGCTCGACATTATTGCTTGGCTCCTGGCGTATTGGTGACCATCTTGGTTACGACCAGAGGGTATTCGCGGCCGTTGGAATCCATGCCAACAAGACCGGGATCTGGGCGACTGAAAACTGCGACACCAACAGCAAGGGCGCCCAGTACAAACCAGACGCCCGCGAACACCACTACTTTGGCCAGAGCAGCGTTCAGGGACCGCTGCTTGAGGTAGGTTTCGTAATCGCTCTCGACCACCTGCTCGACACTGCTCTGCTCTACTGCTGGCACTGCAACTCCCTGATAGAAATCGACGTTTTATTGTCTTCAGGCAAGATCATTTCATAAAGCTTATCTATGGTCAACGTCAGGGCATTAGGTGTCAGGACCTACCTAACGCCTGCAGAATAGGCGTAATCCACGTTTCTATCTTCATGAATGCATTTTTGTGCCATACTAATAGAACGTAACAACACAAAAAAATTTTATGAATGAGAACAGCTTTGTTGCAGTCGGGCGAATCGAGCGCATCACCAGCACTCCGCGCAGCCTCACCTTGCTCATCGGCGGCGCCGGCCCAGTCAAATCTTTGGTCTCCGTTCAACTTCGCGATGCGGGCCTGATCAAACTGGTCTCCACCCCTGGAACTGGCTTCGCCACCGGCGACATCGTCAGCGTGGGAGGCCGCCTGGAGTATGACTGTGAGACTGGCCAGAACGTCGCTGTCGCCGCGCCCGACCGCGTCTCGCGCATCGTGCGCGCTGGCGCTGGCGCTGGACTGGCGTCTGCTGCGCCCGCTAGCAGCGGCGCATCCTTCTTCGGGCACAGGACCAGGCAAGCACCTTCAGGGCATCCGGTCGACCCGGCGAGCATTCCGCCAATGCCGGACAACTTCCCTGAATACCTCACCGGCTCGCCTTTGCAGCTGGAAGACGTTCCGAGCTAAGCGCAGCATGACCGCTACCGATTCATCTCGACCAGACAACATTGAAGGGTGTCTACTCGACCATCAACCCGATTGCGCTCGCAAGACCTCTCCGGCGACTGGCTTCAACAAGCGCGAGTTTGCCAAGCTCGTCGCCGCGCGCTTCGGCGTCACCCTCGAGGAAGGCGTTCTGTTCTTCGACGAGATCGGGCAGCGCATGGGAGAGAGCCTGGCTGGAGGCGAAACCGTGTTCTTGTTCGGACAGGGCACCCTGAAGGTGGTCAAGAGCCGGAGCGCCAATGAGGACGTCCGAATCCGCTTCCGGCCAACTACTCGCACCGAGCGCGCAGCGACCGTCACCATCGAAGGCATGCCAGGAATCGCGACCGGGGTAATCACGGATGCCATCCCGATCAAAAGTGTGTCGGCCGGTGCGCGCGCTATCCAGGTGGGCCGCGCGTGCACGGCTCAGGGTCCTGACGGGCGGCTGGTGCTTTACATCGACGACCGCGGTCGTTTCCGCGGCCTTCTCTTGACTGAGAACGCGGCACCAGTCGAAACCATCATGGACACGAAGAAGGCAGCCAAGGAATGGCTGCGCGATGCCTTCACGATGACCGCCGGGTGCAGCCAGGCCGGGACTGGCCTTTAGTCGCCCGATCGTTCAACGCGGCGCTTCGGGCTCGACGTCGAAATCGTCGAGAGGTGGCGCCGGCACACTTACGGTGATCTGCTCGATCGGCTCGAACCCGGCTCCGACCAAATCCTCGGAATACCCGCATAGTCACCAGCACTCACGACGGCAGCCTGCACGGCCGCGCGCACATCCAGCTCGCTCATCCCGGCCGGCGCGCCCAGCGTTACCATCGAATTCGGATCACCATTATCGAGGTGCACGACAGTCGTTGCATGTACATCGCGCTCGGCCACCCTTTCACCCTGCGCCACCAGGTCAGCGAACGCCTGGCAGAATAGTAGCGGGTGATTCGTCAGCGCTTCGCGCACGGTCGGCGCGCCGCCCAGGGCGGCCGCCTGGGACATCTTCTCCAGCACCTTCTGGAGGTCATACGAGTGAACTTCCTGGCCACCCACGGCCCGCGCCGCCACGCGCTTCCACCTCCACTCTTGCACGCCACCGCCATCGACCGCCGCGCGTAACGCTTCGCCGACCGCGTCCAGTGCGATCTGGCTCACTACCGCGGTGCCGTCACCAGCCGTGCTCGGCCGGGCCGAAGCGCGCAGCGCAGCAAATGCGTCGACGAGGCCCGTGGTGACTGGCAGTGCTGCCGATGCTTCCCGCGGCTTGGCCGGCGCCGCCGCGAGTACCTGCGACTCGGTCAAGACGTTGCTAAGGCCATCGAGCACGGCGTCCAGCGGGTGGCCTTGCTGGCGCAACCGCGCGACATCGTGTGCACGCTTCACGATTTCCTGGATCTGCTCTTGCGAGAGTTCGACGAAGGACGTACGTATCTCGCCCTGACTGCCGAACCGGTTCACTTCGATGCGCATGTGTCGCTCCTGTCAGTTGAATGCGTATTCCGGGGTCTCGAGCTTTTCGGCATGCTCACTGCCGTCATCCTGGCGGTCCTCACGCCGGTTCACGGCGTTGACCAGGTCATCTTCGGATTCAGCCTGGCTGGCCACGAAGCCTTCCTTGTGCGCGCGGACGATCTTGGCGAGGAAGTCGGTAGGCGAGACGCCGCTACCGCGGATCCAGCTGCAGACCGACTTGACGAGCTCCTGGGCCTTCGGGAACACCTTCGACAAGATCCTGCTGGCGCCGGCCTTGGCCTCGACGCTCATTGCTAGGCTCTCGACACGGGACAGCGGCATTTTTCCTTTGCGCCACAGCGCATACGCGTGGGCAGCCGCTTCTTCCCAGTTGCCCATGGCCTGCTTGGCGGCCTTGAACTCGCCATGCGACAGCAACAGGCGCACGGTACGCACCAGCAGCGGTGATCCATACGCGAACTGCCTTTCCACGTCTTCACGCTCTCGCGCACTGAAATGGTGGTTCAGCACCAGGTGGAAGCCTTCATGATCCAAGGCGGCGACCGGGTCTTCTGCGTTGAAGGCAATCCGGGCGGTGTGGCCGACGAGCTCGGCTGCGGGACGATGCTCTTCGTAGGCCGACATCAGCTCGCGAACGACCGAGACACGCATGCGCACGTCTTCGCCCAGGGTCGCGTCCGCACGCAGCTGCAGCGCCTTCTCCAGCTGGGCCGCGCGCACCGGGTCGAAACTGGCTTGCTCGACGACGCGCGCATAGGAATACACCGGCGCGCCCGCGGTGAACTTCTCCCGCATCTCGGCCGTTACCGGCATCACGGCCAGGCGACGTGGCTCGCCCTTGAGGACGAAGTCGGCCAGGTGAAGCTCGGACTTGAACGGCTTGGCCAGCTTCTTGCCCAGGCTCGGCACGATCTTCATGTAGTACTCGTTGAGCCCCTCGGCGCCGAAGCGACCACCGTTGGCCATGTCCTTGCCGTTGATCCAGGTCATCTGCCCGCATTCCTGCTCGACGGCCAGGAGCATTGCCCGGCGCAGCAGGAACGCGGTCCAGTGCTCGGTCTCAGTCACCAGGGGCGCGCGCTTGTAAGCGCCTTTCCATTCGTAGGCTCGGCCCTTCTGCGCCCAGTCACTCTGCAGTTCGTGCACGAAGAGTGTGCGCACGCCTTCCATCATCTTCACTGACCAGCGCATGTGCGCGAAGTCCGCGCGCGCGTCCGGGCACATGCTCTGCAGGTGCGACGAAAAGTGCGTCTGAAGCGTGATGCCCTGCGCCACGTCGTCCTGCTGCCTGATGAGGTCATTGCGCCGCGCGTCGAGTCGGAACACTGCGTCCGGATCTTCGCCTAGCTTGTCAAAGTCGAAATTCAGGGCGGCGATGCGGTCGTCCAGATCGGCGATTCGGTCGGCCAGGTCCTCGTCGACAGTAGGGAAATAGAACAGGCTTTCGTTGTAGTCCTCGCCATCCTCGGCAAAGGAATATCCTCGGTAGTGGACATCTGCACCAGTGAGCCGCGCTTCTTTGATCGACGGCAGCGCATAGGACGCCACCTCCGCCAGCTCCTCACGAGTGACCTGGCGCTTGCCCTGGTCAGCGAGCCATGCGGCAATGCCGGAGTCCTCGATCTCGGACTGCTTGATACCCTTCTGGGAGAAACCGTTGATCACGTGGATCCACTGTGCGGCCTGCAGCTTGGCCTGCTTGTAGGCTGCGATTTCCTGAGGCAGGCGCCAGGAGAACAAGGGATAAGCCCCGCCCGTGAGTTGAAAGACCTTCTTTGCCATGTTGCTGTCACCGAGGTTGTATCTGATGCTCGGCATAGTGTCACAAGCGGCTCAGCACTTCAGTGCAACCACGCCTGTCGGCACCAGCACCGCACCAGGCATCGCACCAGCATCGCAGGCGCGAAGTCGTGCACCCCAGTGGCGTGGTTGCAGAGACAAGCCCGGCCTGCCACCGTAATGTAGAGGCTTGCCGACGCAATCGCGATCGCGCTGACCTCAGCAGAACTGCTGCCGAAGGTCCGAAAATGCCGATATACTGTGTTTTTATACAGTTACGACTAAAAATACACGGGTGCGATGTAAAAAATTGCGCTATTGGCGATTTTCCGGCAAATTCGCCATCGCTAAAATGTGTTTTCTAGAGCGTGCCTTACGGAAATTCCTATGACCCAGCCCTCCCCTTTCCTCAGCAGAACCCAGCTTCTTCGTTCGAAACAGGTCCTCAATAGCGCGAATGTGTCGAAGGCGTTGTCGATTACCGAGCGCTCTGCGGCGAACCTCCTGCAGCGTTGGGCGAACGAAGGCCTGGTGCATCGCACTGCACCAGGGTGCTACATGAGTGCGTCCGCCGAGGGCGATAAGGAAAGGCTGATCCTCGAGAGTCTGGCCAAGAGCGTAGGGAGGAACATCCTGCTGGTCGGCGCCTCGTCGCTGCGGCGGGTGGGCTGGTGCGATACCGAGACCCTCCATGTCGCCGTGCCCCTGCGGCCCTCGCGCACCATGCCGCGGGTGCGCGACACCGTCATCTATCCAGTGGGCGCCAAGGTCTGGCTGCAGCTGTCGAAAAATGCGGTCTCGATGGATCTGGACAAACCTCCTCTCCTGCACCCTTTGAGCCAGATGCTCTGGTGGATGAGCGAGAGCTGCCCGGTCGAGATGCCGGCGCCAACACGAATGAACTGGGGTGCCATTGCCGCGGAAAAGCAGGTGCAAGAGGCAATGTACAGGCACTGGTCAGAGGACCTGGAGCCTGACTTCGACGTCAAGCAGCTGTACGAGATGCTACATATCGATCGGCTGACCGGCAGGACAGCGGGCCGGGCCGAACCACCCGATCATATGGACTTGGGCGAGGACGATCCAGCCCGCTTCACGGCCTGACGAGAAGGCGTGAAAACTCCCTGGTACAGCGCGGCTGATCTCGCTACGGGACATCCGCTTTAGAAAGCATTCAGATAGCAGATCCAGCCCGCGCCAGCTGAGCCAGCTGTGCCGGCCCAAGGCTGGACTTCAACCCGATCTCGACGATCGCGCCCGTCGCTCTTTCCAGCTCGCTGGTGGCCTGGTGGACCGCCAGTACGGCCGCGGGCTCCTGATCGATGAAAATGCGCAGCTTGCCCTCCTCCACCAACAGCATGCCGGGACCGAGTTTATTCGAGTCTAGTATTCTCCGCACCGCTTCTGCATTTAAACTGACCACAGTAGTCACTTTATACTCCTATATTCGGCCGACACGAGGTCGACCCCAGTTATTTCGAACTCTTCTTTATTGCGGCCCCGGTCAAGTAAGGCCTGCAGCCAAAGCGGCGGCTTACCACGACCGGACCATGTTTCGCTCCCGTCTGGGGACCGATACTTCGGTTTTACCTGAGACCGCCTGTCTGCTGCGGTCCGTTCACTTTCCTGGACTGCGCCATGCGCGGCTTGTGCTGTCACAGTCCGCACAAAGCCTAGCTCGGCCGCGCTCAGGCCATAAATCTTGATCTTCTCGCGGACATCGGCGATCGCCTTGGCGCGGTGCTGCGCGCGCAGCTGGTCGACGCGCTGCTTGGCGCGCTCGAGCTCCTCCATCGCGCTCAAAAGCTCCTTGTGTTCCGGTGCTTCGTCTTCGATTCCGTCTGACACAATCCCTCCGGTTATACTTCAGAATACTGAGTATATTAATGCATGAACTAAACTTAACGTCCAACCGGAAATAATATTTATACCGCGTTCTATCGCATGAGCTGCGGACTTTCGACCTCGGTGGACTCATCGTGCTCAGCGGCATACATGGCGCATGCAACGAGCGCCTCAGCCGCGCTGGGAAACGAGGCCTCCGATACCAGGCCATCTTGGCCGGCCCAGCGATACGCGATGAAGCCCGGCTGCCGAACTACTCCATACCCGAGCGCGCCCAGCTCCTGGGCGATCGGCGCCAGCAGCCCATTGGCCTCGCAGCAGTCCAGCCACGCGTCTCGATCCGATGGGAATGTCAGTTCAGACTGCCGCATGCCGGCGCCGGTGCCGGACGCCATCCAGAAGTAGCTGTCAGCCTCATCCCCGTTTTCGACCGCGTCCCAGACATATACGCGAAATCCAGCAGCCTTCGCGAGCTGCCGGAGCACGTCGCTCGGGCCGATGTTGACATCATCCATTGGCGATCGCCGCTACCTGGATGGATGGCGCCGGTGCTGGCGCTGGTTCACGAGGCCCCAGGACGTCAGCAGCGATCTGGGCCACACCCGGCTTCGAACGCGACTGGTAGCGAAGCGTACGGATGCCCGCCGCGCTCATGTATCCGTCGCGGATTGCATCACGGCTCGCCACGTGCGTCCGGTCATCCAGTTCGATCACCAGCACCAACGCCCACTGGGCGTCGAAGATGGCATAGTCGACGACCTTCTGCGAGATCCGGCGGAAGTCGATCAGGCGCAGCTTCGCATCTGGCGAGGTCGGCTCGATCAGTGCATGCATGGCCACCTGGGGACACACGTGCATGCTAGGCAGCGCACGCGCGATGCGGCCGTAGAACTCCATCTCGTTCGGGGTCATGACCGCGCGCCGGCGGTACCGTTGCTGTGCCGCCTGACGTGGCACGAGGACGAACCAGATAGCCGCTGCAGCGGCGGCCACGATAAAAAATGCAGTGAGAAGCTTCATCTGTGTGGTCAAAGAAAGTGCAGTGGAATGCCGTGAGCGCATATCCCAGCACTCCACGGCATGCAGGCGGTATGTCAGTCGAAGAACAGCTCGACCTTGTGATCGCGGGTGAGCTTGTAGCCGGCCGAGAATCCCTTCCCCGTGCGCGTGCTCAGGAAGCCACCACACACAGGCGTCTTCTTCTTCTCGATGAGATAGTCCGCCTCCACGTCGATCATGCTGCGGCCAGAAATCGTCCGGTTGAAATAGAAGTCGCCCTTCTCACACGCGAATTTCGCCTCCAGTGCCCGCATGGTTCCCTTGCATTTTGGGCACACCTGCTTCAGCGCCGGCGCGGCCGCCAGGACTGCAGGATCGGCTTCCTCGCGCGGCGGGAACTCGAACTCGACCTTCCACTCGTTCGTAAGCTTGAGCATTGCCGAGAACGGCTTGTTCGACTTGGTGCTGACGAATCCGTCCAGCTTGTCGGTGAGACGCTTTTCCAGCAGCTGGGCGACCTCGCCCGGCGCCAAGGAGCGTGACAGCAGCTGCCGGCGGACCTCGAGGCCACACTGGCGCTCGCAGGCATAGGACGAAATTCCACCCTTCACAGCGCCGCCACACTTGGGGCACGGGACAGCCAGGGTGACAGCGTCGACGGCAGGCGCCTTACCGCGGATCGCATCGAGCATGTCACGGGTAGCCTGCTCGATCTCGTGCATGAACGCGGTGCGCTCATACTTGCCTTCGCTCATGAGCTGAAGCTTGTATTCCCACTCGCCAGTCATCGCCGGCGACGTGAGCGCGCCGACGCCGATCTGCCGCAGGAACGAGATCAAGTTGATCCCTTTTTCGGTCGGCACCAGGTTGTTCTTGTCGCGGACCAGGTACGGCTCTTTGGTCTTCCCGCCGGCGCCGGCTGTGCTCAGCAGGCCCTCGATCGTCGCCGCACGGGTCGCCGGGGTACCCAGGCCGCGCCCGGCCATGGCTTCGCTCAGCTCGCTATCGTCCACCAGGCGGCCGGCATGCTCCATCGCAGACAGGAGCATCGCCTCGGTCATGCGCTTCGGCGGCTTCGTCTTCAGGCCTTTGAGCTCGACGGTTTTGGTGACCACTCGCTCGCTTGGCGACACCGGTGGCAGTGCAGGCGTCTTGTCGTCGTTGTCGATCAGCGCGCCGTACACAGCCTTCCAGCCTTCGAGCTGCATGACGCGACCGCTGGAGCGGAACTGCTCGCCTGCCACCGTGGTGATGCGTACCGTCTCCAGATACTCGGCCGCCGGGTAGAACGCCGCAATGAACCGGCGGGTGATCATGTCGTAGATCGCTTCCTCGGCCTCGGTCAGGCCTTGCGGCTTCAGCCCAGTCGGGATGATCGCGAAGTGGTCGGAAATCTTGGCATTGTCGAAGATGCGCTTGGTCGGGCGAACCCACTCGCTGCGCAGCGCGCGCTGGGCGTGCGCCTCGTACTTGGTACCGCTCATGTCTGCGAGGATCTGCTTGGCCGGCTCGACGTAGTCTTCAGGTAGGGCGGTGGCGTCGGTACGAGGGTAGGTGGTTACCTTGTGGCGCTCGTACAAGGACTGAGCAATCTTGAGCGTGTCCGCAGCCGACAGCTTGAACTTCTTGTTCGCCTCGCGCTGCAGGGTAGTCAGGTCGAACAGGCGCGGCGCGGCCTCGGTCGACGGCTTGGTCTCATCCCGCACCGACGATGGCGCAGCCCCGCGGCATTTTGCCTGGATCGCTTCGGCGTCCTCGCGCTTGGTGATCCGGTACTTGCTTCCCTCCCCCTCTTCGCCCGCGCCCGCAGTGGGGTTGGCGTTGTACCAGCGGCCGGTATAGTCGCCGGCGGCCGCGCCGAACGTCCCGTGCACTTCGAAGTAGTCCACTGGCTTGAAGTTGCGGATCTTCTCTTCCAGGTCGACCAGGATGGCCAGGGTCGGGGTCTGCACGCGGCCGGTTGGCGTGGACTGATATGCGCCCCGGATGATCTGGTGCAGGATCGAGACGCCGCGCGAGCCATTGATCCCCACGAGCCAGTCGGCCTCGGAGCGGCACCGGGCGGCATCAGCCAGGCGGTCGTACTGAGCAGCTGGCGCCATGTTGGCGAAGGCCTCGCGAATCGCATCGCTGGTCATCGATTTGAGCCACATCCGCTTACAGGCCTTGCGGCAGCCGGCGGCCTCGTAGATCAGGCGGAAGATCAGCTCGCCTTCGCGGCCGGCGTCACAGGCGTTGACCACCGCGGTCACATCCGGGCGGCTCATCAGCCGTTGCAGCATCTTGAAGCGGGCGAGCGCGCGCGGATCGTCGATCGGGCGCACTTCGAACTGCTCGGGGATCACGGGCAGGGTTTCCAGGGACTTGCCGCTCTTGTCTGCGCCTGGCGCGATGACGGTGGCCAGGTGGCCGGCGGCGGCCGAGATAACGACGTCGGCGCGCTCGAAGCCGTCCGCGGTCTTGGTGCAGTTGCCGATGGCGTTCGCGATATCCGCGGCCACGGATGGTTTCTCAGCAATGATAAGGGTCTTGGTCATGGGGTGCCTCTTGAAGAAAGCGCCGCCGGTGGGTGGGATGGTGGCGGCATGACGAGCGTCGGTGAAGACGATTTCATTTGTCAGCCCGCTGTGCAGGTGACAAATGAAATCGGGCTGCAGGATGGGCGCAGGGCGCGCCCATGCTCTATCAGCGCATGCCTGGCTGTTCCTGGTCCTCGTCCGGGTCGCCACCCAGGTCATCGGTAATACCCGGATCGAGACCGACGTCCTGCGGCGTCAGCATGCCCTCGATGCCGAGCAGGTTCATGATGTTGGCGTGAGCAGCCGGGATAGGTTCGGCAGCCGCCACTGGCTCGCCCATTTGCGGCTGGACTTCGCGTACCGGATGGGTGGCCAGCAACAGCTCGCGGGTGCGCAACGCGTCGTACACTTCGAAGGTCACGCTGTTCGAAGCCTTCGGCTCAGATTCGAACTGCATGGTGTCTTGCGGGATGCGGCCCGAACGAACGGCTTCTGGATCGCGAGTCAGGAAGACCACGTTCTCTTCAGTGGTGCGGACCACCTTTTTCTCCACGACCTGGATGCCTGCGGCCTGCAGTTCGTCGGCGATGCGACGCAGATCCGAGCCCGCGGCATCGCCGAGCATGGCCTGCATGACGCCGCGCTGGACGGTACCGTCCGGGCCAGTGGCGCGCTGGCGCGCCACATCCGACACCTGGCGCAGGTACTGCAGGCCCATGATCGCCTTCTCGTGCTCGTGGTCGACCGAGACGCGCTCGATAACGACCGACTCCGACAGTGTCATCGGCCCAATCTCGCGGAACAGCGCCGGAATCCGCGCGTCCGGAACCAGCACGGTGCGGCCGTCCTGGCGATCGATTTTGCCGAACATGCCATCGGCGAGCAGGACGATCGCCGGGCCCAGCGCAGCCGCTTGCGGGTAGCTGGCGCCACGGGCGCTGACGAGACGGACGAAGTCGCCAGGCATGCTGTGCGAGGCGGATACTGGCTGGGAACGATGAATGGTCATGACAATCCTTATCGAGGTGGTTATTGGCGATATGCCATGTCGCTACGATAGGATTTCTGGACAGGCGTGGTTACAAAACGCGAGGCCGACGCGGCTTTTTTTACCGGTCGGCCTTTCGTTCCCTCCGGTCCAGGGCGGGCTTAGCCGGCGGGCGCCATAGCTGGAGAGTCGTCCGTGTCCTCCTCCGGACGTTCGAGCTCGATCAGCGCGATGCCATTACGAGCTGGAACAGGCGAGTACTCACGCAGTCGCTGTCCACCTGCGCCCTCCTCCCACACTTCATCTGGCCACGCGCCCGCGGTCTGGGACAGCCTCTTCTCAGCCTCGAGCAGGCTATTGAAGCGCTCGAGCGCAGCGCCGTACCGGAACACGATGTCAGCAGCATCAGTCCAGCCATGGCGGCCGAGATACACGCCTGCGCGCGCCGGTTTTTGAGAGATCATGGCGTCGTGCTCGCGCCACGGGCGTGCGAGACGGTTCACCTCGTCGACGATCTCTTGAGGCACCCTGCCATCGTTGCAGCACACCAGCCCGACACTGTTGAGAACCTCGCGTCGATAGCTTGCCGGATCTCCGCGCCAGACCTGGCCCGCGTAGTCTGCGTAGTCCTGCTCGTAGAACTCACGCTTCATGTGGCGATAGGTCACTCGCTTACCGGCAAGCGGCCCCGCCAGCACGACGTAGGCGGCCTGGCCCCTTTCGTTCGACTGGAACTTCAGAATTGACGACTCGTTATTACTGGAGTCTCTGGCGTCGGCGTCAGGGAGCGTACGGTCAGCGCCAGCTACCTCGAGGACGCGCTGTTCGGCACGAAGCATCGCCATGGCTCGAACCAGGGCCGCGTGCTCGACTCCGATCGCAAAGTGGATCTGGTCCCGATAGAAGACCTTGTACTCGACCTCCATCGCGGTCTCACCATTACCCGCATGGATGGCGCCGTCGTAGCCGGCCTCGGCAAACCAGTTGACGATCTCATCGTCGTCAAAAACTGGGTATGCGTCGAGATAGAGCTCGGACATAAGCTCTGGGTTTCGAGCGATCAAGTCGGCAACCGAGGTGAACTTTGGCTCGAAATTGTCGACCCAGTTGCATGTGTGCTCGATATGGTCGGCCAGACGCAGCGCGATGGTCTTTGCCTTCGCATCGCCCAGGCGCGCCGCAATAGTGCTGATGTCGATGAACGGATCATCGCGGTCCACAACCACTGGATTCTCGATCGACAAGTAGGCCGCAAGCACGCGCGGTGCTACGGGCTTGTCGTCTGGATTATTTGGTTCTGATGCATACGTACTCGCGGCCGTGGCATTGCTGAACGAGATGGCTCGCGTGCGGCTATGAATCAAGTCATTCGATTCGCCGTGTTCGCCGCGGTAGACGACGATCGGAAGACCGTCCTTGCCCACGGCAACGCTCGTGGAGAGCTGTCGAGCGAGGTTTTGATAGTGCTGACGGGAGGAGATATTCGGCATCGGTCATTGCTCACTGAAGAAAACCGCAGTCTGCCGAGAGACCGATGCCGTGGTTGCAAATGGTGTGGCCGGCGACGCCCGCCAGCAACGGTCAGATGGGAGTGTCGGCGTGCGCTAGGACCTCGCCCTCACTGTCGTTCCACACTTCCTCGCCGGACGCGTCGTAAACCGAGTTGACGTGGACGTCGTCGGCCTTCAAGGCATTGCCCTCATTGATCGTGAAGTAGGCGCCACCTTCATCGCGCGCTACTGCTAAGGCTTGCTCCTGGGCCTGGGTTACGTCCGCAGCCCGCACCTGGATTAAGCGGTGTGCGGTCGTGTCCATGGTGACTAGGACCTCGAACTCATGGTCGCCGTCGCCATACACCTGTTCTTTCGCAGCCACGACCGCCTGCTCCTGGCGTGCGGAAAGGGCCACCGATTCGAGTGCAGCCAAGGCATGCGAGTGCATTTCGTTCAGCGTGAAGGACAACGCTGCCCATTCAGTCGGCCAGGTACCCGACGGAGAACTGCTGTTAGTACCGCAGATGTTGACCGCTTCGCTCAGCGGTTGGTGCAGTTGCAAGACGCCGTTCAGGAAGGCCTGCGCTCGCTGAGCAGTACGGCGCGCGCTATCGGGCTCGATGGCCGGACGCGACTCAACCGCGGCATTGTACAAAGCGCTGATGCTGCGCATGGTGTCGCCGATCACCATGTCGAGTTGGAGGCGTACCGCCTCCCAACGATAGGGCGCTGAGGCCTCACCTGCTGAAGCGGTGGTTACGGCAGCCTCACGCAAAGCCTTACGCAGCAGCTCCTGGTGACTGATCAGACTGGTGGCGCATGCCAAGGCAAGGTCAGCTGGGCGGGTTGATACTGGTGATGGAGTACTGCTCATTGTGAAGTCCTCATTTATGCTGCGCGTGGCGCGGCCTCGGTCTCATGCTCAGGCTCGGCCGGTGCTGGCGCGCGTGCTGGCGCCGCCTTCTCGGCGGCTTTCGGAAAAAGGTGTTGGGTACCAGGCTGCTGCTGGAACCATTCGATCAGTTCGGGAGTTGGCCCCACAGCCTTCATTGCCCTGGTCAACGTGACGTAGGCGAGGTTGGCCTCCTGGGGATCGATACGTTCGGGCGTGAGCCACTTCGTACCGTCGGAACGGTCCTTAAACGAGAAGAAGTCGTTGATCATCCGGACGACGGGCCACTCGAGGCCCTTGGCCTTGTGCGCGGTGGTCAAGACGAAGGGCGCGCCCTCGCTGCTGCGCAGCTGCTCGCGCTTGAGCGTTTCGATGATGTTGGGGATCTCGTCGCGGTACTGCTGCACCAGGCGGAAGACGGAGCCGGCATCTGCGTCGCCGGTAACCTCGACGTAATCCTCGAGCTCGCCCCAGCTCCTCATCAGCTTGAGCACAGGGTCTTGGAAGTTCGAGCTGCTCTCGCCCTTATAAAGGCGATATGCCTCCATGATCGGCGCAACGCGATAATCCTCGAAGCCTTTCACCCAGTGCATCTTGTGCCCCTTCGAATGGAGCTCGAACCCCTTGCCGATCAGCCCGGCCACGGTGCGCGCCAAATAAGCCTGCTGGTCACCCGGCACAATGCGGCCGCCGGCGCCCAGGCCGCGCAGCGGAACCTTCTCGCCCTTCCAGTGCTGCAGGAATGTGGACGCCAGCAGCCCGATGTTTGTAGGGAAGCGGAACGAGGCGGACAAGATATGCGTTTCGTCGACGTTCAGTGTCGACATCGCATCGACCGCGCCGCGGAAGCCATAGATCGACTGGTGAGGATCGCCAATATAGAGGCGCGAGCAATGGTTCTGCTGCTCGACCAGGTACGACATCAGCGGATTCGCATCCTGGCACTCGTCGAACAGGATGAAGTCATAGTTCAGCACCGGGTCGGAATTGATCCACTGCTTAATATAGACGTCTGGTACCGCCTTCGCCTCCTGGTCGTCGAGATCCGTCAGGCGTTTCCAGAACGTGCCGGCGTTGTCCATGATGGTGCCGGCGGCCGCCCGCACGATCGGGAAGTCGCGCTCGTCCGGCAGGTGCTTGTCCGAGATCTGCTTGTCGGCACTGCACATGTACTGCCGGATCGTCTCGTTCACAGCCTTCGCGACCGGCCAGTTCACGCCCAGCAGGTTCGCCGTGATCCCGGTGCGCAGGGAACCGTTGGAAGTGAGTTTGCACGCCGCGTCGAGCTTGGAGCCGAACCCTGCCCATGCGAGGCTGTGCCCGGTACGGGCTTCGGTATTCACGCTGAGGGTGCGCAGCCGGGCACTGGCCTCCAGCTGGGTCGGCTTACCGAATGCCAGGTACAGGCCGCGGGCTTTCGGGCGGGCAGCTGCGTATGCCATGGCCAGCTTCGTCTTGCCAGAGCCGGCGCGGGCGACAACCTTGATGTTCTTCGCTTGAGAGAGAACTACCCCGCCCTGCTCGCGCGTCAGGGTGGAGAACTGGGGGATCTTGCTAATCGAGTGGGTCTGTTTCATAACTGCCTTTCCAGGATGGCTTCATCCGCAATTCTGGAAGGCTTTCACATGCGTGGTTGCAAGCGGTCTATTCGTCGCGGCCGTCGGCGCTGTCCATAGGTCCAACATGTGCCTTGAAGCGCTCGCGCTCCAGCGAGCCCGCGAGCTGCTGCACGACGTCCCGGCGCTGCGCGGTGGTGGGCGGCCCTTGGGGCGCCTGGTGCTCGGGCAGCGGCCCATGCGCTTCTCGGTACCTGCGCAGCTGGCGCTCGGTGTCGATCGTAGATCTCAGCCACGTAACATCGCCGGCCAAGGTGCCCAGCATCTTGACGACACGCTCGTCGATCTCACCACTGGAGAAAGAACCAGGCAGCATGGCCATCGTGGACTCGACAGTAGCCTCGACAATCTGGCGAATGGCTGTCTCGCTCAACGCTGTCGCTGCTGGAGAGGCGCCGTCCCGTTCTGCATGAGCCGCCTTCTCGCTGGCGGCCCGCTCGAAACGCGCGCGCGCGGTAGCTCGGGCCACTGCGACCGCAGTCTGCTTGGAGCCGCGCCCGGCCAAGCTGAGGAGGAGGGTCGATGTCGGTGGCAAGCCGGCCTGATCGAGAACCAGGGCGAACGCCTCGATCTGGTCGGCAGCAGACTGGAGATGCTCGACTTGGTCGAGCTGCGCGGCGACACCTGCGGCTTCGGGCTCGGTCAGCCACGGGAATGATGTGAGGAGAGCGGGTATGTACGTGGACATCAATAAACCATATGGTCGCCAAACGATACCGTATGGTACAGAAGAATGGCAGAGTGCGTGGAACAGCTCTCGGGGCCGTGAAACAATCGCTTTTTCACGGCCTTTTTCCGTCCAAAAACAGATCTATGTTATTGAAAACTAAGGGGTTCGTTCGCTCGGCGATCGGATTCCCATTGTTTCACGCTCAATAGTCCTCTGCCTCGACCTGGTTGTCGTCCGCAGCCAAGGTGGCGAGCAATGCCGGGTTCTGCTCAAACACAGCGGCCTTGGCCAACACATCGTGGCCTGGGACTGCTACTGGGATGCCGGCGCTGCGCACCTTCCGTGGGCCGGCGTAAGAGTTCGCCCGATGCTTCCCGGTGTACCAGTTCTGGCTCACATATGGCGAGTGCCCCATCATGGCCGCGGCAACGAAGGTGCCATAGGCGGCCGCGACGTTCGCACGCGCCTGGTGCCGGAGCGAGTACAGCGTGATCCGGATCGGGTCCTTTCCCTGAACCGGCGCCGGCCACAGCTCGCGGCATGCGCGGCCCATGGCGCGTGAGCACCGGCGCGAGTAATTACGGACGGCCTCGTGCGCGTCGGATTTCGTGGTGATCACCGACTGGATCTCCTCGAAGTGCTGACGGACATGGATCTGGTAGACGCCCGGTTCCACCACGATGGTCCGCTCCCAGTCCGGCTCGCCGGCCTTGCGCTTGGCGGTGTCGACGACCACTGCCAGCCAGCCGGCCTCGGACTCGCCGCGAGGAACCTCGGACGACGTCGCCGGCCGAATCACTGCATTGACCCATTCAGTCGGGCGCAGCCCGGTGGAGATCGTGGCCATGGCGAAGGACTGGGCGCGGCGCGCCCACTGGTTGCGCTCAGAGTATGCCGTTGCCAGGTGCGTGATGACCTTATCGAACTGCTTAGCCGGGATGGACTTGTCGCGCGCAGGCCTCTTGGCGCGCGGGCGGCCCGCGCCATACGGCTTGGATGACACAACGACGAGCGCGGCCAGCGCGCGGATCAGCGTGGGCTGCGGCTGGCCCAAGCTCTCGCACTGCAGTGCGCGCTGATTCATTGTGTGAAGGAAGCCCGCTCGATAAAGACGCCACGTGGCCGCACTTATACTCGCGGAGTGGAGGAATAATCGGCGGATTATATCCACTGGGTTGAGTATATCGTCGGCCTGCATCTCGTTCGAATACTTGATCTCAAGAATTCGTGAGTTCGTCTCATACGTGGCGACGGAGCGGACGTTGGGCGCCCCCATCGAGGCGGCGGCGCGCGCCTGGCGCCACTCGGCGACGATCTGCTCGGCCGCGTCCTGCGGCATATTCTCCAGGAGCGTCTCGGCATCAATGTTTTTGAGAGCCAGGGCGGTTGGGGTGCCACCTTGCGCGGTCGGCCGTGGCTGTGAGAATCCCGAGGATTGTGGTGCGGTTGCTTGCTGCATTGGCGGTATATTTTTGTTCGGTCGGGGACCGTAGACGTGGGGAAAACAGGGTCGAACAAGGGCCACGGGGCGTCGAATTGCCGTGCGTCAACAGTATAATGGTTTTTTATACGCCAGCGCCTCTGTCCTGCCATTAGGTGCCGGGTCGAGACCCCCCTTTGACCCGTCACCTAACCAGCAGGAACGCGCTAGATACTGAATATCACGGCGTTATAACCAACAGGCCGCTCCAGCCTGCCGAGAGCCAGCAGTCAGCACAATCAGTCGGCCGTACTTGGCACTGGAAACCCGGCCTCAGGGCACACTTCGCCCCACGAACTGGAAGCTGAACTTTGCACCTGGCGAACTCGGGGCGGAGCACTTCAAAAGCGTTCGGTTCGTACGTGAATCAGCAGTGTTGCACAGGTGCGAATCTTCATGTTTGCAACCACGTCTACCTAACTGACAATCACGCCAGAATGATAGGTCGGCGATACCTGACACCGTTGGTACCTAAGTCGTTGATTCTATTTGTTAGGTTGGATTTCTTGATGGTTGGCGGGCCGCGGTTAGGTAGCATCGGAGACCTAACCACGTTTTCGCATCATTTTTTCGCCCATCTAACACCCGAACTTACGGCCGCAGACCGCGATGGCCGCGTGCCGGCTGAGATCTCCCGCAGCCAGCACAAGCCCTCGCAGCGCCTTTGCCATAAACAGCTGTTGTCCGCGCTTTTTGCAGATGTTGAGGCAACATACGGGCACCCTGCCCCGCTTCTATCACAGCGGCAATTAGCCCAAAAAATCTATTGGCGATGCGGATATAACCGCGAGTATAAATCGCCTGAGATATACCCAATCGCGAGGATCGCCCCCCACCGCTTGCTCGATTTGGAAATCGACATGCCGGGAGTGCATTTTTTAGCCTCCCAAGTGCATCGCACGCACTTTAAAGGCATCCCAGGCATCTTTCCGAACGCACTTTAAGTGCCGTAGCGGCCTTCCGCTGTACTTCAATGCACTAAAAATGCACTCAAGGGCCAAAAAAGGCGTGGTTGCAAGGGGTTTCATCTTGACAACTACACCAGTTCCTGTAGAGTGTCGTCACGTAGTAATGAAACGTAACAAGCGGCGATTTCGCCATAGTGCAACGACGGAGATCAAATGAAGCATTCACTCATCGCTATCGGCCAAGACGACGGCCACGACACCATCAAAACCTGCTTCGGCTACGACGCCACTGAGAAGAAATTCCAGTACGGCTATCACAAGTCCAAGGCCACCCCCGGCGTCAATCAGGTCATGTCGGTCGGCAACCAGCACAGCTCGGCTTATAAGACCGATGGCGAGAGCTGGACCGTTGCTAACGGCCAGGCGCTGATCAAGACCATGGACACGCGGATGGTCGACTATCCACTCTCGAGCCTGAATCGAGTGCTGGTCAATCACGCGTTGGCTGATGTTGGCCTTGGTGGCCAGCAGCTCTTCCTGGTGACTGGCTTACCAGTGGACCAGTACTACAAAGACAGCGCGCCAAATGTGGCGCTGATTGAGAAGAAGATGGACAGCTTGGCTAAGCCTGTGGAACGCATTGGCGCCGGCGCGCCGCTGGCCACCATCGCCCGCCAGAAAGTCGTCAGCGAAGGGATCGCTGCTTTCTACGACGCCCTCCTCAACCCCGACGGTACCTACAACGAAAGCGTGAGCCAGATCATTACGCGCCGTCCCGTGGCGGTCGTGGACCTCGGTGGCAAGACCCTGGACATCGCTGTCGTCATCGAGAATGTCCGCGGTGTTTATGGCGAGCGCAGTGGCACCGAGAACGTAGGTGTTCTCACCCTGCTGACCAAAATCACGGCTCGCATCAAGTCGCAGTTCAATCTGAGCAATGACCCGCCGCCGAGCTACGTTGAAGAAGCCCTGCGCACCAAAAAGTATGAGCTCTTCGGCGAAGATCATGACGTGTCCGAGATCATCGAGAATTCGTGCCGTGAGTATCTGGCTGAGGTGAAGAACTTTTTCGTTGCGAAAGTCGGCGATGGTTCTGACCTGGGCGCAGTCATCTTCGTTGGCGGCGGCGCCGCACTCATCCGCTCGGCCCTGGGTGATGAGGCCTTCAGCGAGGTCTATAAGGGCAAGCGCATGATCTCAGACGATCCTGAGTTCGCAAATTCCAGGGGCATGTGGAAGTTCGCCAACTTCATTGTGAAGCCAGAAGATCGCGTCGTCGACATCGCAGATGCAACCGAAGAGTCCGTGAAACCCAAGAAGGTTGCAGCGTAACGCTGGAGTGAACCAATGGCTCTGTTCAACTTCCGCCTGTTCTTGCGCCCTACCCCGATCGGCAAGGCCATTATCGAACGGCTTACTGCCGAGGGCACGGATCGCCAAGCCGACGCTCGACGCTGGGTCGAGTTAGGTTACGCGCTGGAGCAGGCTGGTTTCCGCTTGGACGGGACGACGGTCTATCATGCCGGCCGCGTGTTCGCAACTAACCAAGTGCAAGCAGGCGCGGCGCCAGCCGCTCCTGTTGCTTCGGATAGCTCTCTGGCGGCGTCCGCGCCTGCAGAACCAGCCCCGTCGAGTGACCGGCCGCGTCATACGACGGCGCCTACCAGTCAGGCCGCTGAGCACGCTGCTGCTCAACCTGGCAAGGTCCCAGCACCGCAGCCGAGCGTGCCACCGGCACCACCGCCCACCACCAGCTCTCAGCGTCCCGACGGCGAGCTGACGTCGAACCTTCGCGGCCTTTCCCTGTAAAGGTCTATCCCATCAGGCCACTACGAAGCTCCGGTCCTGATGGGAACACACTTTCTCCCTCGTAGAGCACTCACCTGTTGCAATCGGCTGAGCTTCTATCCTGCCTGCGCTGGCAGCTTTTTTCTAAGTGATTGATTTCAAAATAATCCCAACTTGGGATTGAACCATCTTGCCCCATAGCCCGCTTAAATTCCGGGTATAGGTCATCAGCCCTGCCCCGCCGATTGCTAAGTTGGTCGCGAGCTCGCGGACGCCATGCTGCCGAGTCGGCTGGCCATGGCCCGGTATGCATGGCAGTGCAGATGGGCGCTCTCCTGTCTCGCATCCGCAGGACAGGGCCGCAGCCCCTCTTCTGACCACTCCCTGCTTGGGACGCACTCCTGTCCCCATGCCCCACCGCGGCACCGGAGTGGGGCGTCAACTCGCGATCGTTCAGCGCCACACTCACATGCGTGTGGGCCGTCTGCAAAGCCCAAGGCACTATCCTGGCACACGAGTCTAAGCTGCCCGCGGATCGCTAACGCCCTCGGCACGGCATGCCCAAGCGCCCTACGCCAAGCCGGCCTCGAGCTCAAATGCGCTATGCGCGTCGAGAAGCGCGCGGACTGGCGCGGGGAGGGGTCGGGCCAATAGACGGGGAGACGAGGGCTCGCGAAGACGAACCTATACAGCGACGCTCGCTAGTAGACCGAGCGGCCACCGTTTTTATACTTAGCGATGCGCACTTCCCTACGCTTTTTTCTAAGTGCTTGATTCTAAAGTAATCCCAAGTTGGGATTGGCCAGCACTATGCCCAATCAACGCGCGCACAGGATCGGCCAGCCGTTTTCGCCCCGCCATTTTTGTTCGAGGTAGTTACGCAGCAGCTTATTTCCCGCACTACCCGGCAGGTGCTCCTCAAAAGGCCGGTAATGGAAGATCCAGAAATACTCAGCAGCGGGCTGGTACTGTGCCAACGACAGGCACCCAGTTCCCTTGCTTCCTCGGGTATGCTCGCGGGCGCGAGCTTTTAGATCCCCATGCTCGCCCATGTAGACGATGTATGAAGCGCCTAGCTCTAGCGGAACGATCGCAGCGCCCTGTGCGATGAGATACTGGGCATCAGCCGCTCGATTCGCGATCTGGTAGTGCAGGCCCTCTTCCAGAGGCAGCGGAAAGCGCAACAGGGCGTCCAATGGCGCATCAGTCTCAATGGCGTACCAGCCTGGCACAGCTGGAATCTGGCGGCGCCACGAAGCGTCGGCGAAGTCCATTTCGACGTGATGGAAGTCGTTAATATTGAGGCCTGGTACGGTCATAAGGTCGTCCGAAATATGGTCAGCGGTTGCTGCGGCAGTCGTCTGCTCGCAGGGCTCGCAACTATACTGGCTAGTGCCCCGTATCACCACTCCTCGCCGTCGTCCTCCCAATCCACTTCCCGCGGCGCCACCAGTCGCACCTTCTCGTCGAGGAAAGCGCGTGCGAACCGCAGGTTGACCGGCATGGAACCCGTCGCTGACTCGACCACCGCGAGCTGGCCTGGCCCATCTGCTGCCCGGAAGACGCCCAGGACAGTTCCATCGTCGGCGATAACCTGGTGCCCGTCGTACCGATGGTCAAGGGCCTCCAGCTTGCGCTTCGCCAGGTCATCCATCGCCGCAGACTGCTGCTGCTCTCGCGACTGGCGCGCGACCCATGCGAAGTCCACATTCTTCCGCAGGAGACAAGCTAGGTAGGCCACTACCTCACGGCCCCGTAGGGCGGCGATGTTGCCCTTGACCACCTGGACGACATCACCCAACCGCTTTCCAGCCTTCTTGGCCATGGCCATCAGCCAGCACACGGCTGTGCGCTTCACTCCCTGGTCGAGTAGGGGCAGCAACTCCACTGGCAGCCTGGTTTCGCGGTCGATGTCGTGCTTTTTCTCGGAACTCTGGTCGCCGGTTGTTTTCTGAATAGACTGCTTTTTGTTGGTAGGTTCCTTCTTTATATGGCCGTGTGTCGTTTTGGCAGACGGACCGTTGTGGATAACGCTATTGAGGCCGAGCAGCACCAGTGCTTTATCGGTCAGGTAGATTGGAGACAGGTAGAACTTGCCGTCGAGGTGCTTGCGCAGCTGGCCGCGCGTGATGTAGCCCTTATCTTCAAGCAGCTTGAGGCCGCGGTAGACCGGCGACATGGAATTCATGAGCGCCTCGGCCCGGAGAGTGTCGCGCCTGGGGAAGATTTCGCTCTTGAGAGAACGTGCGCGCACGAACGTGAGCACGCCGAAAAGCACCCGGCGCGCGGTCTGGTTCAGATCCAGGCAGGTAAGGGGATTGAAGACCTCAGCTCGCGCATTGATCAAGGGAAGTGGAAGAGGGCGGGCGAGCGCAACCGCGCGCCCAGCCATCAGCTGGTATAGCGACATAAAAACTCCTTTTCTTAGAGAAAAAGAGTCCCCGAGACTTGACAACGGCGGTCTCCGCGCTACACTGATGGCTTGAACTTAGCTGATACCGATTGGCGTCGGTGTGTAGCGAATCTGTGGGAGACAGTCGTTAGTCTTTCTCAAAGCAAGGCCCAGGTTTGGCGACCTGGGCTTTTGTCTTTTCGGGACTCGTGTGTCCGTTTAGTGCTTATCTCATGGCGTTATCCTAGTAAGTAGGGCAGGGGCCTTTAGGCCGACTGCTTAACGATTTCAGCCTTCAAAAACTCTTCGAACTTGGCCGCCCACTCGTCGGGCGATACAGTCGGGTCACTGAACTTCACGGTCACCTGGTCACCACGCACCGTAAGCTGCGCGAAATGCTTTTTCCCATTCTTGACGATCACTGGCTCTCTCGCCGCCGGCCGCGCCGTGGGAGACGTACGACCGGAAGCGAAAGCTACCGCTTTCTCTTCGGTGAAGCGCTCGGCTTTTGACAGTTCCGACGAGCTGCTATTCGAACTGGATTCCGCCAACTTTTTCACCGCTTCGACCACCAGTTCGCTGCGGCCGGCTTTCGCAGCCCTCGCAAGTTTCTCCGCTGCCGACGAACCAAGAACGAATGGATTTTGCTCAAGCACTGTGAGCGCTTCCGCAGGCAGGCCGTCGAACTGCATCAGGCGCGAAATCGTCGACGTGCTCAAGCCTGATTCTGCAGCCAGATCTTTCTGCTCGAGGCCAGCTTCCGCCAGGCGCGCCTTCAGGCCCTGATACTTCTTGAAGTCCGGGAGACTTGGCGCCAGCAGGTTGGCATAGAAGGCAAGCACTTCGACGCTATCGCGGGGGACGTCTCGCACCACGGCGAGGATCTTCGTGCGGCCAAGCTCCTCGTATAGGTCCACGCGGTTATAGCCAGAGAAGAGTTCGAACCCTTCTGGCGTCTCCGGCAGAACCACGACCGGATGGATCAACGGATTCGCATCAAGGTTCGCTTTCAGCTCGGCACGTTCCGTTGGCGATAACGGCCGTTGGCGGCCTGGCACGCGAATGATGCGGGAGATATCCAGCTCCATCGCATTGCCGCCTTTTTCAAGCTCAGCAATCTTGGCCAACGCATCCAAGTACTTGCCCTGTAGCGCCATTAACTGGCCCGGAGCAGTGCGCGCCGGGCGCTCTACTGCTGGCGTCCCCAACCCCATCGGCAGGTCATCGCCGAGGTCAATCAAGGCAGCCTTAGCGACCTGATCTTTGCTAGTCGACATCGTTTTCTCTCCCTCTACTGCGCTTCAACTTCTTCGGTATCCCACAACCGGCAAGTGCGGTCATCAGTCATGTCGACCAGCTTGTCGTAGGGGTCGCGAATTCGACGATATGCCTCTGCACTGCCGTCGTAATTCGGCATGTCGTAGATGGTCTTGAACTCGGTGCTGGTGGTACGCGCGAGCTCAGTTTCCGGGATCTCGATCGGCGACACGTAGGAACCGTAGGTCTTCCTGATCCACTCGTTCACGAGCTGGGCTGAGGTCTTGTTCGGCATGCGCGAGATGAGGATCTCGATCGAGTCGAACGACTTCATCTCGCCGTCGCGGCCGAAGCTCCTCATGCCATTGACCAGGTCGGAGAACAGTGACCAGAACTGCACCATCGACGAGTAAGACAAGACGTCCGGCACGATCGGCACCAACATGGAGTCGGCAGCAAAAATAGAGTTGATGGTGAGGTACGACAGCGTTGGCGCCGTGTCGAGGATGATGTAGTCGTAGTCGTCGCGCAGAGGCTCAAGGGCATTGCGCAGAACCTGCCAGAATTGGAAGGAAGCGTCACCCTGGTGCACCTGGGCCGGCAGCAGGAACTCTGCGTTGAACAGGTCCGACGAAGCAGGGATCAAATCCAGGTTGTCCCAATAGGTTTTCATCGGGGCATAGCGCAGGTCTGCCTGGGATTGATCGATTACCGGCAGAACCGTCTGGTCCACGTCGATCTCGGCGTTAGGATTGATACCGAAGAGGGTGGTGGTGGAGCCTTGTGGATCCAGGTCGATGATCAGCACTCGCCGGCCCCTGCGAAGGGTCAGGCCTTGGGCCAAATTCATGGCGGTCGACGTTTTCGTTACGCCGCCCTTGAAGTTGCCGACCGTGATGATCCTGCCTTTCTTGCCTTTTCCGCGCTTCTTCGGCTTCACCGTCGCTTCGACCCACTGCATTGTCTCGGCCAGGGTAAACCTGCGCATTTTGCCCTTCGACTCTTGCGTCCCCTGGGGCAGCTTCCCAGCCTTGAGCAAGGTGTTCATCTTTGTCTTATCGATACCACAAAGTGCCTGAACCTTGTTGCTGGGGAAGACGGGAGCCTCTTTGCGAGGGTGGGGCTGCAGCATCGAATCTCTGATCCGATGGAGCATCTTGGCCGAGCGGTCGGCCACATTGATCAGATCGTCAGGGGTGACGCGCTGTGGTACTGGAGAGATGCCTAGTTCCATTCGAGCTCCGAAGAATTTTGTCTTGACCAGGTCGCCCTAGTGGCAAGTAAACAACATTCCTCGGAGCATACTACCGATTTTAGTAAAACTCAACAAAACGGTAGTTTTTTTCTTGATGCGTCATGCAGCGAAGGGGAGGTTATATTCGGTCGGCAGTCCATGCTTCACCGCGAGCTGCTTACGGACCCAGGTCATGAACGGTACACGCTCCGTTGCGATCTTGAACGTGCCGGTGGCCGGATCATAGCTGGTCGCTCGACCGGCGCCTTCACCGGCAACATACGTGGCCGCAAATTCCTTCATCTCCGAATCGGACAGGCTCTTGACCAGGTCACGCAACTTATCGCCGCGGGCCAGTTTCTCGGCCTCGGCTTTTTCTCGAGCTGCTGCCTCGGCAGCTTCCGCTGCACGCTTAGCATTTGCCTCTTCTTCCAGCTGCTTATCGAAGGTGCTCGTCGAGAGGTCGATCGTGGTGTCTTCGATCAGTTTGCGCACATAGCCGCCAGTTTTCTTGATCTGGCCTCCACGCGCTTTCTGCTCGGTGATGTCCAGCGCTGCTACAGCACGCTGCTCGTCGGTGAGGATCCAGGCAATCGCGAGCTTCTCGCCGATACCATGGCTGCGAAGACGTTTGAACGTGTCGCCCTGCTTCACCTCTTCGATGACGTTCTCGTTCTGGTTGAAGATCGTCGCCTGCTCTTTTTCTTCGACGACGAATCGGATGCGGGCAACCTTGCGGCCCACGCGCTCGTATTCGGCCGTGAGTTTGATGTCGGACACCTCGTTCACCTCTTTCACAGCCTTTTTGATGACCAGGTCAGAGAGCCGGCGGAAATCGTCGTACGTCGGCGTGCTGGCCCCCATCAGCTTCCGGAAAATCGCGAGGGACATCCATCCGGTGGAGCCGATACGGCGATAACGCACGCAGTTCTCGTAGAGGGTGAGGGCATATCCGGACCTGAACTGGCGCTGAATGCCGACGTTGATGATCGCGTACACATCCGGATCGCCCAGCTCCTCGGCCAGACGCGTCGCGTATTCGTATTCACAGTAGCCGTTCACCAGATCCGCAGATGCCAGAAGGGCTGTTGCCGTCCAGCGCTGGGTCTTCTTGCCAGGCTGAGCAGCGGCATCCTCCATCAGGTTGAACTCGACAGGGGTCGTCACGATCCGAAGCAGGGCTTTCTTGAGATGCACCGTGTCGTCACCTTCAGCCCACCCGAGCATCGCCATGAGCCATTTCGTTGGCAGGCGATGTTGCCGCACCGTAGCCAAGTTATCGTAGGCATTCAGCAGCAGGATGTTCACGAGCTTGCGCTCCACCAGGCCGAGTTCGCCCGACGTGTGGATTGCTGCAACATGCTTTTTCACCTCCTGCTTGCCGCCGATGACTTCACCACGGCGGGTTGCTAGGTGGGGAGTGGCGAGAGCAAGGGAGACAGTATCGTCGGGAACTACATTCGTTTCTTGCGCGTCTACTTTTGCTTCACGGGCTTCATTGCTTTGTTTCGTCTTGCCAGGCATTGCTACTCCAAATTCGACAACATGCGGAAATACTAGCAGGCAACGTCATACTCTCGCAATTGGCTCTATGGCATTTCACCAACAATCGAAGGCAAGTCGCAGCGCTTCCGACCGAGTCAAGAGACCGTTACCACCGCAGCCGGCATCGTACCGCCACCTCCCAGATGCTGTAGTTGCAACCACGCCTGCAAAAATAGGGCAGATCACCCCGAAAACTATGGCATTTACCAAGTGCCAAAAGGCCTTCAGTGCATTTTCACCCCGAAAACTATGGCTTTGAGCGCCCAATTTGCAACCACGCCCCGAAAACTATGGCAATAGCCGCTCTTTTATTGCAATTCTAGAAATCTCTTCCCGTTCCGCGGACGCACTGGACCAATCTCCAGATCGGCCAAGCGCCGTCCTCGATCACCATGCGCACCGATACGCACAACTCAACGCTGACTTGTCAAGGCTATAAAACACATTGATTGTTACATTTTGTGAGATTTCGCAAACACTTGCGTTGTCATTCAATTAAAGATAGCAATTGATCAGCTTTTTTCTTAACGGCAAGAAACTGTTGTGATCCAGCAACTAAGACATCGCCGTCTTCGGCTTTTGAGCACCCCGAAAACTATGGCATTAGAAAAAAAGGGGTCGAAAGCGCCCCGAAAACTATGACATATCGCCCCGGAAACTATGGCGATACCCCGAACTCTATGACGTATCACCCCGAAATCTAGGGCACTTCACCCCGAATACTATGGCAATACCCTTCTGAAACCCGCATGGATAGTGGCTTTCAGCCCTTAAAGGTTTACTAAAGGTTGTTGGTTGTAAAGTAAACAACAACAAGCAGCCTTCGGCCGCTTGTCGTCGTTGTTGCTTTTTGAAGAGGAACTTCAACCCCGAAAACCCAACACCCCGGTATGCACGCTCCCCTGGCCTCTCGTTGTGATGGGTCCCACGCCTGAAGACGTCGATACTGAGCATTTCCAAGATGTCATCACCATTGCCTCGGTGCATCCTTTTTCTTGCACTGGAGAACGCGAGGCTGTAATCTATCGGCTTGATTCGTTTTATGGTTACAGGACAGAACAAATGATGCGCACCACCCCTCTGATGGGCCGTTCAATGATCGCTACTGTGGTCGCTGCTCTGCTCACGGCTTGTGCGTCGTCGAAGCCAGTTGAAGCCCCAGATGACACCCCTGGTGTGCGCATGTCGATCCTGGAAGCTGCCGTGCGCGCTGACGCGAAGAAGGCCGAAATGGCAGAGGCGACAACGCCAGCGAGCCTTGCCGGCAACACGATGACGGTCATCTGGGAAGGTGACGCTTCGGAGATCCTGAAGCGCATCGCTGCCGCCCAAGGCCTCGCTTTCAAGCACACTGGTCCGCAGCCTCGGCTGGCCCTGCCAGTGTTCATCAAGCTGCGCGGCGCGACGCTGACGCAAGCACTCACCGCAATTGCCGAGCAGTGCGGCGGCCGCGCCGACGTGGTGCTGAACGACACCTCCATCGAGCTGCGCTCGAAGCTGTATTGATATGGCCGGAGTATTTACCCGCAGCGTCATCGGCGCAGGTGTGATTGTCGCGGCGTTCATGCCGCTCGCATACGCAGATGCCGCGGCCCCGCAGTCCACGCTCGACAAGGTGCTGTCCGCCACGTCGCAGCTGTCCTCCATCCCTTCCGGGATTTCCGAGGTTCGCGCCGCTGCACTCAAGCAGCTCGGCATCGGCCTGGGCATGCGCGCTGGCCTGGCCGATGAAAGCCGCGTGATCATCGCTGAGATCGAGAAGGAGAAGACTGTTCTCGACACCAAATTCAACTTCGGCTCGCTGACGTTCCCGACGGGCGCATTGCCGCCGGTGATCGAGGAAGCCAAGGATGTCATCGCGATTACCGAGTATTCCATGCGCGTCCAGGGTCGCGTGTACCGCATCGTCTCTCCGGCCACCTTTGGCCAGAACAACTGGCGCAACTACCTCTACCTGGGCCTGACTGACAGCGACGACCAGATTGTCGGCGACGCGCAGCGCAGCATCCTGCCCAAAGACGACGCCGAGAAGAAGTACTGGGAATCGGTCGTGCGTTCAGCATACGCGGAAGGCCGCAAGCAATCGCGCAAGATTTTCGAACTGAACCTGGCACGCTTGGAGCGTGACTTCAACGGCATGCGCCTGTTCTACGCACTGTACGGCCGCGGCCTGGTCAGCGCGCCGAAGTTTGCAGCTGCAACCGACACCGTTAGCCGCCCTGATCCGAACACCATCGTCATCGGCGACTCGGTCTTCCGCATCTCGTCGCAGCCGACGTTCAACGGCAATTCCGCCGACTGGAAGACCACGAAGTGATCGCCAATACCGTTGAGGGCCTGACGCCCTTCGTCCTGCCGGCCGGGTTCGGTGAACGCGAGGCGCACATGCTGATCACGTCCGCACTCGACCAGGGCTGCTCGGACGTGAAGATCCAAAGTAACGATTACGTCACCGTGTACTGGCGCCGCAGCTGGTACCCGCTGACGACCCGCGTGCTCGAAGACACCGAGGCGAAGAAGATCCTGCAGATCCTGTGCGGTCCAGCAGCGATTCCAAAGCTCGGTAAAGGCGAAGAAGTGGACGAAGATCCTGACTTCTTCCGACCAGGTGCCGACCGTGTCCTGATCCGTCTGCGTCTGCATGCCATTGCAGCTCGCGTCGGCGGCGAGAAAAACGGCGTCTCGATTACGATCCGAACGATTCCCGAGAACCTTCCTGAGTTGTCGAAAATGAGCCTGCCAGATGGCGTGGCTGACGACCTCCAGGTCGACAAAGGCCTCATCCTGATCAACGGCCCTACCGGCTCTGGTAAGACGACGCTCATCGCGGCCGTGCTGCACGAACGCACGAAGGAAGTGCCGGCACCAAGCATCCAGACATTCGAAGAGCCGATCGAGATCAGCTACGGCAAGGCCGGGCTCGGCCGTGGGCCGCTCGTGGCGCAGGCGGCGATCGGGAAGCACCTGCTGAGCTGGGGCCGCGCGGCTCCGTCGGCGATGCGATCCAAGCCTGACATCCTCTTGATGGGCGAGGTCCGCGACCAGGAGACGGCTGACAAGACGGTCGAAATGGCGATCACCGGCCACTCGGTGCTGGCCACGATCCACGCCGACACGCCCAACGAGACGATGTTCCGCCTGGTCGAGATGTTCCCTGTCGAGGTCCGCTCGGCAGCGGCGTCGAAGATTCTCGGCGCCCTCCGGATGATCTGCTCCCGCCAGATCGTGAAGCTTGCCAGCGGCCGTGTCGTCCCGCTGACCTCCTGGATCACGTTCGATTCGGAGATCAAGGACGCCTTGCAGAGCGAAGAGTGGCCGTATCCGAAATGGGCACGCTTCGTGCGCAACTACCTGATCGAACACGGTCAGGACTTTGCGACCCAGTGTGTTCCCTACATCCGTGGCGGCGAGATGAGCCTGAAGCAGTTCCGCGAGATCACCCAAATGGGCCGTGCAGAGGCGCAGGCGTACTTTGAAAAGGCAGGAGCGTAATGGATTGGCGCAACGCAGGTTACCGAACCAAGATCGGGAGCATCGACGGCTCCGTCATCTTCCCACTTTTGCTCTCGGCCATCGTCTTTCACTACGTGACGATCGGCTGCCTCGTGCTGTACGCCGGCATGAGCCTTTACATGTCCTACCGCGGCCGGTCCATGCAATGGCTCTGGCGCCGCGCGCGCTACTGGGTGCGAGGTGGAGTGATCCTAGCGCGCACTCCGCGGTACTGGCGCTACGTACGAACCGGGAAATATTGAAAAGTAAACCACATGAAAATGAATAAGATCGCCGTTGCAGTAGCTCTCTGGTTCGCCGCGAGCGCCTCGCACGCCAGCTTCGTCGACAACCGTCAGACGGATGCCGTCATTGAAGTGAATTTCAAGTCGATCGCCGTTGAAGACCTGGTGGCCGAGATCGTGCCGCTAGGCTTCCAGGCGAACTACTCGCGCGCCGAGCTGCGCAAGAAGGCACTGAGGGTCAGCGGGCAGGGCACTTGGCAGCAGCTGCTGAACCAGGCAACGGCATCGACCGACGTTATCGTCACCGTCGATCTGCCGGGGCAGCGTATCCACATCGCAGACCGCGTGCGCACCGGCTCCTCGGCGGTGCCAGTCGCAGGTAGCGCGCAGAAGGCGGCGGCGCCGGCAGCACCAGTGGTCTCGGCAGACAAGCTCAAGCGCGACTGGGTTCTGCGCGCCAACGCGCACAACACTCTCGAAGAAGCGCTCGAAGAATTCGCAGCTCGCGTCGACTTCGAGCTGGTGTACGAGGCTCGCGAATTTTCGCTGAACTTGAGGCGTGACATCACCATTGCACGCAACGCCGACTTCTGGGAAGCCCTGCGCGTGATCGGTGAGACCTACCGCAAGAGCGATGGCGCCTTCCAGGTCCTGCCGACCGAATTCAAACAAATCGTGATCCTGCCAATGGGTCAGAACACTGTCGCTACCCAATAAGCCATGAACCGTACCCTCATTTCCATCGCAGTAATCGCTTCGCTCGCCGGCTGCGCGAGCACCCCGGTAATGGAGTCGGTGGCCGAGGCACATCGCGACGTAGAAGCCCAGGTCTCTGCTGCGCATGCGGCTGCTGACCGTACCTATGCGCCAATCATTCTGCCGGCCCAGAAGGTGCCCTATCTTCCTCAGCAATCCGTTGCTCGTGGCTCCTTCAAAGCGGCACTGCCTCCAGTGTTGCGCTCAACCGCGCCGCAGCACCACGCATCGAACATGCACATGACGGTGCAAGACTTCGCTCGCTTGCTGACCGAGGAATATAGGCTGCCAGTGAAAGTCGAGACCGGCATTCAGCCAGGCGCCCCGGTGGCGCCTGCCGCGCCGGCCGCAGGCGGCCAGGGCGCTGCTGCTCAACCTGCAGCAGCCCAGGCATCGGCTTCCCCGCCGCCTGCAGAACCGCGCGTCGATCTCTCGACCCTGCCACCTATGCCGCTGCGCGAGCTGATCAGCACCGTCACCCGCCTGCTGGGTACCGACTGGGACTGGCAAGACGACACGCTCCTGATTCAGCCGACCTTCACCCGCACCTACGGCGTCTCGATCGCGCAGCACTCGACCAAGCGCAAGTCCGATATTGGCAAGAAAGGCAACTCGACTGCGGGCGTGTCGGGCGGCGCCGGCGGCGGCGTGTCGGGCAACTTCAGCAACGAGATCACCTCGAGCGCCGAGATCGACATGGATGGCTGGAAGGACCTCGAAGCCGCCCTCAAGCAGATCGCTGGCGACAAGAAGGTAGTCGTCGGTAAATCATTCAACTCGGTGACGGTCGACTGCTCGAAGGCCTGCCACCGTACTGTGAAGCAGTTCGTCGACAACATCAACCATATCTCGACCGCACAGGTCCTGTTCAAGGTCCAGGAGATCACTGTCGCATCGAGCAATACCGGCGAGTCGGGCGTCGACTGGGATATGGTGTACCGCACCGTGCTCGACAGCCGGAAGTTCCGCTTCCAGATCGCCACGCCGGCATCACTCGTCGGCAGCGCGGCCGGCATGGTGCAGAACATTCTTCTGCCGCTCGATGGCGTCACACCGAAGAACTGGGACGGTAGCAACGTGCTCTATCGCGCGATCTCGACCGCAAGCAAGTTCGTGGACGTCAAGCCTTACATGGCAGTCGTGGCGAACAACGAGAACGTGACCCTGACCAGTATCGAGCAGCAAAGCTATACCCAGTCCTACACGGTCGTCCCTTCGACCGTCCTTGGCGGCGCACCGGCCTACGTGGGCAACCCAGGCTACGCGACCTTCGGCCAGATCCTGTCGGTTCGCCCGACGATCATGCCTGACGGGAGCATCCGCGTCTCGTTCGCACTGGACGACACTAGCGGCAAGATTAATAAGGGCGTGGGCGAGGGTGTCATCGACGCCGTGCTGACCAATGGCGCGAACGTGAATACGACCATGATCGTCAAGCCAGGCTCCACCATGATCCTGTCGGCGATGAAGCGCTCGACCAAGCGTACGAACAACCAGGGCCTGCTCGAAGGTCAGCGCCTGGGCTCAGAGGTCGCCAGCGAAGACACGACGGAAACCGTCATCCTGGTGACCCCGTACATCGCTAACGTCGGAGCACATTGATGGTTCTCGTCGCTAGGAAGCTGGCATTCGGCATGGAGTGGTGCACTTCCACAAGTGACACTCGCGACGAGATGGCGAACGAGGCCAAGCGCCTCAAGGCCAACGTCTATACCGAGGTCATCGGTGAAGTCGGCCGCATGTACGGTTTCGCCGAAGTGAAGAAGTGGCGCAAGGTCCGCTCGGCCGCCGCTGCGGTTGCCGACTCGCTGTCGGACGGCGGCATCTTCATCCACCGGATCAATGACGACGACCAGCACTGCCTGATTGCGATCGACATCGAGCGCCGCATGCCAGTTCTCGGCATGGACCGGGTCGGCACGCGCAACGAAGTGATCTCGGCGGCGCTGGCCTTCATCAAAAAGCAACCAGAATATGCGAGTAAGGTATTCGGTGATCTGCACGTGGAGGAGATCAAGGGCGCGCAGGCGCTGACCCTGGATCGCATCGCTGCAGATGCTGTCATCTCGGCCGAGCTGAAGCCAGTACGGCAGACGGACAGCAGGATCGTCCTGGGCCTCATGTGTGTGGTGGCCGCGACTGCCGTTCTGTTCTCCGACGACATCAGCGAGATGATGGCGCCGGCACCTGCCGCACCTGTTGTGCCGCCGGCGGAGCTGTACAGGAATCAGGTCGCTGCGGCCGTGACCGAGATATCGACGGCGAACCAGTTCCCATCGAGCGTCATGGGCGGCTTCATTCCGTTCCTGGCATCGGTACCTGGTCAGGCAGCCGGTTGGCACATCGAGAGTCTGAAGTGTGTGTCTACCGACTGCACGGCCGTCTGGAAGCGCCAGACTGGTGCGACGTCCGAAGGCTTCCTGCGCGCCCTGAACGTGCCAGCCAACGACCCATCCGTCACCTTCTACGACGTCGACTACGCGAAACGAACGCTCTCTTTCGAAAAGGTCGGTGAGGGCAAAAAGCTGATCTTGGCACCGAACTCGACTTTCTCCGAGATCGTCGGCTCCTGGCTGCAGTCACTCTCGGATCGCCAGCTTGAACGCCCGACCCTGGACGCGCTCAAGCCCCTCGTGCCCGAGAACGGAGTCCAGGTCGCACCTGGGGAACGCCCTCAGTTCGCCACGTACCAGTTCACTGTGCCGTTCCAAGAGACCGACCTGAAGGCGGTGGCCAACCTGCCAGACATGATGACGATCGAGCAGATCGAACTGTCGCGCGGCGCCAGCGTTGAATCGAAACCTTATATCAAATTTATCGGCAAATACTATGCGCTTTAACGCTATCGTCCTCGCGCTTGGTCTAGTGGCGGCAACGACCACCACCTTCGCTCAGACCACCTCGAACATGCCAGCAGGCGCCACCCCGGCCACTCCGCCCGTCGCCCAACGCGCCGCGGCTGCGGCCCCGGCTCCTGCCGCACCAGGCGTGGTCAGCTTGTCGGACATGGCTCGCGAAACCCCGCCGGTACCGGTGGCATCCATTTCGACGACGTCAGCACCCGAAGTCCCCGCGATCACGAGCGTTGATGGCACCGGCGCGAGTATCAATGCTGCTCGCGACCGTATGCGTTCGGCAGGTCGTGAGGCGAGCAAGGCTCCCACCATTTCGCTCACCCGCATCTCGCGCTCGGGCGACGACGTGTCTGCCGTCCTGTGGGTCCAGGGGATGCAGCGTAGGGTGCGAACTGGCGACCCGGTGCTGACCTATATCGTCGGCGAGATTCGCCAGGATGGCGTCTGTGTGTATCCAGCGAAGGGCAAGGTCAAGGACCACTGCAAGAACATGCTCACCTTCATCAAGGGGATCTGAGCCCGATGCTCAATATCATCACCAGCTTCCTTGGGCGGATGTCGAAGGCGCGCGAGGCCAATGCCGAGGCGTCGCGTGACTACCCATATCTGCTGACCGGCCAGGGTAAAGGGGCAACGATTGTTCTGCGTCCGGATCTTCTCGCTAATATTGTCGCGCTGGCCGAAGCGCCGAAGACGGCTAGTATCTCGGTCACGGACAGCTTCAAAAACAGCCCGGAGCTCGCAACCGTGCAAGCCCGCCTGGAGCGCGATGGTTGGACCGTCGAGACCAATACGGCGCCGGCGACCGAGATCCGCAGCCGGTATGGCAAAAGTTCCGACGCCGGCGCGAAGGACGAGAAGCGCATCGAGTCCGAAAACACGGCGCTATTCGACCACCTGCTGCACAACGCGATCAAGGCGCGCGCCGACGAGATCCATTACCACGTGCGTGAGAAGACCTGCGGGATTACGCATCTGATCGACGGGCGCATCTATCAGGCCGACTCGGTGAAGGCCCAGATCGGTATCGAGCTGCTGTCGAACGCGTTCACCAACCTGGCGGACCAGGACTCGTACGAGCATTTGAACAACGAATTTGCGCACGCTTCGCGCGATCAAAGCTGCACGATCATGCGCACCATCGACGGTGGGCGTTACCGGTTGCGCTATGCATCGGTACCAGAGGCCGATGGCGGCTTCGACGTCACCATGCGTATTCTGCCTCAGGCCTCGAAAGGCCAAGTTCCGTCGCTTGAGAAGCTGGGCTTTACGCCTTCGTTTATCCGCATGATTCGCGCGGCCACCGAACGACGCCGCGGTGCCATCTATGTTTGCGGCCCTGTCGGTGGCGGCAAGACGACGCTGCTGTACGCGCTGCTGTATCGCGCGAAGGAGCAGCGCGACCGCTACGTCGTGACTGTCGAAGATCCACCTGAGTATGAGCAGTACGGGATCACCCGTATTCCGGTCGAAAAGATCGGCTACGAGAACCTCGAGAAAAAGCTGCTGCGTATGGGCGTGCACTGGGCCATGGTGGGCGAGGTGCGTGAGAAGAAGATGGGTCGCATGGTCAAGGTGCTCAGTTCCACTGGCCAGAAGGTGCTGACCACAACACACGTGCTGTCCGTGAACCAGATCATCGACCGTCTGACTGGCGAAGAGATTGGCATTCCTCGCCAGAGCCTGTGCGACACCAACATGATCGCTGGCCTGGCCTATACCTGCCTGGTGCCGAAGCTGTGCCCACATTGCTCTGTGCCGGCGGCCACGCCTGGTGCGGTCTCCGAGCGCGTCGTCGAGCAGCTGCAGCGCCTGGAGATTCCACTGGAGTCGGTCCGCACGGCGAACAATAATGGCTGCTCGCACTGCAAAGGTGGACGCCTGGGCCGCCAGCCGGTGGTCGAGCTGGTGATCCCGGACGAGGAATACATGCGCCTCATGCGCGCCGGCCTCGACGGCGATGCCAAAGATTACTGGCTCGGCAGCTGCATTTCCCACGTAACCGACGAAGACGTTACCGGCAAACCGATGATGGCCACGGCGCTGTACTGGGTCTCGCAGGGCACGATGGACGTGGCCGACCTGGAACGCGAGATCGACACGCTGGAAAGCTACACGCCTCGCGTCACCCGCGCGACTTTGCAAGAGCGGGGCGTGTGATGAAGTCGATTTCCCTTCTCTTGGCAACGCGCACGTTCCGTGCTCGCAGGGCCGCGATTTATCAAAAGATGGCTTTCGGCCTGCGCCGGGGCGGTACGCCGTCGGGCGAGCTCAAAGCCATGTACGCGAACTCCGTGCGCCGCAAGAGCAGTCTGGCGCCGGTCTATGGCCACTGGTACGAAAGCCTGCGTGGCCACGCGGCCGGCCGACTGGCGCGCGCGATGCAGGGCACCATTCCGGATACGGAATATGGTTTGCTGCGCATTGCCGAAGACAACCAGGCGCTCGCACATGGCTTCGAGTTTTTGGCGGTGTCGGTCATGCGTGTGAACGAGATGCGTCGTTCGTTCATCGACGCCATCCGTTCGGTGGCCATCCCTGTGACGATCCTGGCCGGACTGATCATCGGTATCGACATGTACTTCTTCCCTCTAGTGGAAGACACGCTGCCGCGCCGCGAGTGGCCGGTCATCACGCGTCTGGTCGCTGTGGTGGCAGAGCAGCTGGGCAACATTCTGACCGGCCTGGTTCTTGCGATGCCCGTGCTGATCGCTGCCTGGACCTGGTCGCTGTCGCGCCTGACCGGCCCGGCGCGCAAGGCGTTGGAGCGGCTGCCGTTGCTCTATACCAAATATCGCGATTTCCAGTGCGTGATCTTCCAGGTCAACCTGGCGTTCCTGCGCGAGGCGAACGTCTCGCCGCGAGCTGCGCTCGAGAAAATCGAGAGCATCTCCACGCCGTATATGCGTTCGCACGTGCGGGCGATGCTCGGCATGCTCAACAAGGAAGCGTCGAATTTCGGTGATGTCCTGGTCTCGACTGGCCTGTTCAAGCCAGACCTGGCCGACCTGATCAGTGACTACGCGCGCTGGTCTGATTGGCAAACGCAGATGAGGTCGATCGCTGAGGCCTCGATGGACATCGTCACCGACGAGGTGAAGCGGTTTGGCCCACTGGTTCAGCAAGTGCTTCAGGTGGTAATTGGCCTAATCATTTTCATCATTATGGCCGCCTCGGCTGCCGCAATGATCAAGACGATGGGCAAGGGTATTTAAGCAGTTCTTTTCTAACAAAACGAGGAAACACAAAACATGAAACAAGCAATCGCCACTGGCACCAATGCAGCTCGCCGTCAGCGGGCCTTCACCCGCGTCAACCAGATCAAGCAGGCCGGCGTCACGCTCACGGAGATGCTCGTCTCGGTCGTGGTCATGGTTGCGGTAGTCGGCTTCGTCTACTTTATGAAATCCCAGGTCTACGGCCCGCTTCTGGGCTGGATGGAGGCGTCGACCGTCTCGACGCACATCAGTAAGATCGAGAACGTGTATGCCGGCGCGGCCAATTACACCGGCCTGACCACGGCAAGTATGGCTACCCCTTCCATCGTGCAGAACAAATATCTGCCAGGCGGCGGCGTGATCAACAACCGATTCAACGGCACTGTCACCCTGGGCATCGTCACCATCAACTCGCCGAACGACGCGATGACCTATACCGACGGCAATGTTCGCAGCGACTCTTGCACGACCCTGGTCAACCAGCTGTCCGATGACGCTGATCGAATCACCGTGGCCGGCACCATCGTTAAGCCGCTGAACGGCGTCGTCAACCCTGGCACGCTGAAGACCCAGTGCGACAGCGCGAACAACGTGTCGATCATGTTCGAGCGGATGAAACGAGCCTAAGGCGATGATGCGGCAAAGGCAGTCTGGTGGCTCGTTGATCGAGACGTTGGTGGCAGTCACCCTCGGGATCGCGTTTATGAGCGGGACCATGTTTTCGTTCAACCACTATCGGCTGATGAACAAGGCGGCGCGCGAGGGGGAGATCCTCGCCGAGGCCGCCTTGGCCCTTGACGCCTATTTGAAGATGCACGGCCTGTCGATCGTGAAGAATGGGAATGCACCAGGCTTTCCCCTTCCGCTACAGCCGACTGCCGAGCAGCTCAAGGCCGCAGATTTCCTGCCCCGATACACGCCACTGAGGACGCCTTTCGATGGCAGCCTGCAGTTCACGATCCGTAAAGGCGCGCGCAACGATCTGTTTGGCCTGGTGTGCGACACCCAAGCGATCACGCATGCTGGCGATCCCTCGCCACAGCTCGCGGGCGCGGTCGTCATGGCGGCCGGCGGCGCCGGGCTGCGCACCAGCATCGCGACTCCAGGCGTGCTCAATGGCCCGGCCCACACCGGCGTCGCAAGTCCGATTGTCGGCCCGTCAATAGTGTGCGCCTGGGCTTATCTTGCGAGTCCGATCTGACATGCGTTTTCGAAATCTACGCCGTGAAAAAGGCGATGCGCTCGTCGCGGCGATCATCGCGGCTTTCCTCTTCCATGTCGCTGCGTATGCCGCGATGGATTGGGCGCGAACTGTTCGTGAGAGCCGTTATTACGCGACCGAGGCCATAGGATTGCTTCACATGCAGCGGGCGCTGACGCAGTACGCGATGGCCAACAAAGCGGCGTTCCGGCGTGGTGACGAGATCATGTACGTGAACAACCAGCTCGCGCCGACTCTCGACGAACTGCGTTCGCTTGGCTTCCTCAGCGCCGGTGGCCCCGAGGTCACAGCGCCCTGGGGGAAGACGTTCGCCACGACCTTGACCGTCAAGCCCACTGGAGCGATCGAGGGGGCCGTGTATTTGACGGGCAGCATCGTGGATAAGTCGGGCAATCCAGATCGTGAGCGCGCCTGCGGCATCGCGAAAGCGCTGGGCCGCATCGGTATATGCGCGCCGCCAACAAACCCAGCCGTGCTGGGAAATTTGTACACCCAGATCCCGAATCCGAGCAGCGCTCCCGGTGCAGTTGGCGCGCTAGTCTCGGTCGCCCCGTAGCAGCACCTAAGTGTTTACAACAACAACAGGAATCGTATGAAAGAAGACAGCAATCGTTTGAACTTCGCGAGCCGGCGCCGCCATGAGGGAGGCTGGAACATGATGGCCACGCTTATCGGCGGCGCCGTGGTCAGTGTGTTGGCTATCGGCGGCTCGGTGCTCTACAACAACTACCAGGAAGACCTGGTCGCGCAGGGGCGGGGCAAGCAGATCGGGTCCGGGCTGGACCAGCTGGATGCGTATGCGCGGAAGTATCAGACTGCGCTAACGTCGGGTTCCAGCGTGGCAGGCGTCGCGAATCCGATGGCACCGACGATCGCCGAGCTGAAGGCGTTAGGCTTCGCGGCAGGATCGTTTGACGATTCTGCGCAGCCTGGCGGCAAGCTGCTCTTCGAGATCAAGAAGGAGCCGATCGGATGCGCCGCGGCGAAGTGCGTTCTGCATTTGACGGCGGTGACCAGCGGTAGTGTGAAGTCAGCCGGGGAGGTCGATCAACAGCTCGCGGGCCTGATCGCCGGATATGTCCCGAATGGGGCCGGCTGGACAAATGCTCTGAACGACCCTCTGAATCTTGTCAAGAAGGGCGTCACGCTGCCGAACCCGCGCGGCAGTGTTCCAGCAGTCGTCGCTGCAAAAGCATGGCTCGGGAACAGCCAGGCGAGCCAAACGGTACCTCCACCTTCATATTCGTATCGCAATACTAGCTGTACTGGCGGCAAAGTTGGCCATAGAGAGCAGGAGCGCGTGACCACCACCGACAAATGGGGTAACACCACAACTGGCTCGTGGGTAACGGTCGGTAATTACTGCACGACGCCGCCGCCGCCAGACCCGCCGCCAGCACCAACACCGGCGCCGGAGCCATCCAGGCCAGCAGACGCCATTTGCTGGGTCGATACGTGGCCGAATACCTACACCTGCCCAGCTGGTACCGTGGGTAGTCACTACTCGACGACGTATCGCACCTGCCCTGGTGGTCCGTACGCTCCTGACTATACGTATGAAGGTCCGCACACCATCGACTGTCACGCTCCTGGCGCGTCGACGCCTGCGCCGACACCTGCTCCTGATCCGAAGCCTGATCCGACGCCTGCGCCTGTTGTGACCTGCACCGAAGCTAGCTGGCCGAACACCTACACCTGCCCAGCAGGCACCTCGGGCAGCTGGTACTCGACGAGCTATCAAACGTGTCCAAACGGTGCGTATGGAGCGCCTTACTCGTATGAAGGCCCCCAGACAAATACTTGTAAGGCTGACCCACCCAAAGAGGACCCTAAGGAAACCATCATTATTCCTAAGCCGGACGAAAGCCCAACGGTTTGTGGTTACGAGGAAGTGGAGGAAGCTTGGGCCTGCAGAGCAGGAATGACCTCGACTCGCATTCATGCCAACGGCTACCAAGTCTGCTACAAGGGCGGGACAGAAGTCTCTCGGACAGCAACAGGTGGTAGATTGCTCCTCGGAACGGCATATTGTGACCGGATCACGGGTCAACTTTTGAACACCGAATACTACTAAGTCGCGACGAAACGGCGAACTGCGTCTGTAAAAAGCAGTTCGCCGTTTCGGTTTTTTTTTTGCGTGCAGAGGACGTTTACCGTTCTGTTCGTGTGATTACATGTGAACACTTTCCTGTTGACAACTCCGGTTTATGTAGTTATGATGTAATCACATTGAGGTGATGTTGAGCGCAATCTGATTTCGCGGCGTTTCATTCACATTGCAGAGGTCGGCGTGCTTTCAGTATGCATTCGACGAAGCTCAAGCTGAAAGACTGTCCAAGCGGAGATCGGCGCTGGAAACGCGCTGCTGAGGAGGAAACATGCAAATGAATCGAAAACTGAATTCGGCAGCGGTCACGGCGGCGCTGCTTGTTCTGGCTGGTTGCGGTGGCCAAGTCGAGCACGAAGAGGCGCACATGGCCTCTTCATCCCCGCGGATCGTGGCGGCCCAGGGCACCTCGGTCTTAAATCAAGTCGGCGCTGGCACCTTGCTTGTAGAGCCGGTCGTATCGCGCCAGCTTGGACCGAATGGTGTGTTCAGCGGTTCGATGAGCAAAGCGTCTGCACAGGTCGTTGGTGGAGCGGAAGCAATGGGAGTAGTTGCACCGATCGATACGTATGATCGAGAAGCGGTGCGCAAGCTGTTCACAAAGGCTTACATGAAGCCGCCAGTGCCGATGGAATGGACGGGCAACTTCACCTCGGGCAACGCCGGCTCCGTCAGTATTGCATATCAACTTTCGACAGTTGAACGCATCAACTGGTACCGTGCGATGGCCGGCGTGCCGGCCACTACGACCCTCTCTAACGCATCGAGCTCGAAAGCCCAGCAAGCGGCCTTTATGATGACCGTAAACGGCACGTTATCCCATAATCCGCCGGCGGACTGGAAGTTCTATACGTCCGAGGGCGCGGAGGCTGCGGCGTCTTCCAATCTCGCTCAGGGATACAACGGCCCGGAGGCGATTGATATTTACATGAAAGATCCGGGCGCCAGCAATTATGGTGTCGGCCACCGTCGCTTCGTTCTTTTCCCTGGTATGAAGACTTTTGGCGTTGGCGACGTTCCGAACATGGACTGGAATGGCAGCTTCCGCTGGGGTACGAATGTACTGTGGATTCTCGATGCTGACTTCTGGGGTGTTCCCCGCCAGGTGCGTGATGACTTTGTCGCGTGGCCCACCCGAGGTTACGTCCCCTATCAAACGGTCTACTCGCGCTGGTCGTTCGCATATCCGAACGCTGATTTTGCCAATGCCCGTGTCACAGTGACTCTCAATGGTAACCCTCTAAACCTCACCGTCGAGCCTCTGAAAAACGGCAATGGCTACGACAACGCGATTGTTTGGCAGGTTCCTGGTATCGATCCGTCGGGCGCGCATCCGAAACCTGATGCCGACATGAAGTACGAGGTGACCGTCTCGAACGTGATGATCGATGAGCAGCCGCGCAGCTTTACCTACCCAGTGGTGGTGTTCGACGTAGGTCCAGTCCTGCGCGGTGTGCACTCGGACTATATGGTCTCCTACAACAACAACGTGCTGACCCTGTCCGACAGGACTGGACGCGATGGAGTGCAGACCGTCAAGAACCCTACCCGAGTCGATTTCACGGATGCCTCGCTGGCTTTCGACATCGAGGGCAACGCCGGCAAAGCATATCGACTCTACCGCGCAGCGTTCGATCGCCGGCCGGACGTGAAAGGCCTGGGCTTCTGGATCGGCGTGATGGATCAAGGCATGAAGATCCATTCCGTGGCGCGTGAGTTTGCTCAGTCGGCCGAGTTCGCTACCCTCTACGGCCGTGCGCCGACCCATGAGCAGATCCTGCGGGCGCTGTATCGCAACGTGCTGCACCGTGAGCCGGATGAAGCTGGCAAGGCTTACTGGGCACGTGTTCTGGCCTCTGGCGGCACGCTGGAGCAGCTGCTGGTCGAGTTTAGTGAGAGCGCCGAGAACAAAGGGCAGGTAGCAGGGGAAGTCCACTCGGGCATCCTGTACGAGCAATACGGTTCTAAGTGACCTCGCAATATCCAGCAGCTGGGCGGCGCGCCCAGCCGAGCAGATAGCCAAGGGCCGGCCGCGGCGGTTTCGGAGAAGATCCCGACACGGCCCCGGCCGGCGAAATCTTTTTGTAACGAGGGTAAGGTAGGTATTGTATGGACCTCCCAGCACTGATCCAACAGTGCACGCCAGCGCACGTTTCGCAGCAGACGATGCAGGCGGTCATGCGCGTAGAGAGCAGCTTCAACCCGTATGCGATCGGCTACAAGATCGTTCGACGAAGCGATCGCCGCGTGTTCAAGCTCGATGCGCAGCCACGTAGCCGCGCTCAAGCGATCGCCTGGGCCAAGTGGTTCTTGGAGAACGATTTTGTGTTCGACGCAGGTCCGGTCCAGGTCAACTCAAGCAACTTCCGTCGATATGGCCTGACCGCCGAGACCGTTTTCGACCCGTGCAATAACATCCGCGTCGGCGGGCTCATTCTCTCCGACTGCTATACCCGCGCGCTGCCGAAGTATCGCGCTCCCCAGGTGGCGCTGCGCGCCGCGCTGTCGTGCTACCAGTCGGGGAATTTCTCGACCGGCTTCCGCACTGGCTACGTGCAGAAGGTTGTGTCGGCGGCGGTTCGGCCACCAGGTTGAAGATGTTGAGCGCAACATCAAGACGAGGGCGAGCATCTATTCGGCTCGCCCTTGCGCTTTTACAGGCCCGGCACCGGCGAGTCGTCCTGTACTTCTTCCAGTGTGGGATCTTGTTCCCAGCAGTCTGCGATACGCATGTTTCCCTCGTCCTGGGAGAGGGTGACGAAGCCTGCTTCGCCCAGGTACTCCTCGATCCGCTCACCGAGCTTCATCCCGTCGTCATCCACGAAGCCCAGCTCGATCCGCGCCTGGGCCGCGTTGGCTCGCGCGCTTACCTCATTGACGGCCGCTAGTGCCTCGTGGGCAAGCATGCTGCTCGGTGCAATCACGTGCTTATCCCAGTTCGGCCCGTCCTGCGGTGGCAGCAGCACGACCTGAGTGCGCCGATGGTCCTCCATCCCGTACCTGAGCACCGTCTGCGCGGCGTCTAGCTCAAAGGCCAACTCGTTTTCCGCTTTACCTTCAGCGACAGCGTCGGCAAGCACTTTGAGCACGGCCGCGTGTGAAACGCGCACCAGAAGGGCGCTTTTACCTGGGCCCCACGCGACGTCGTACGCGTCATCAGTGGCGGTGTCATGCAGGTAGTAGTCGGCCACGCTGTGCTCACCGTCGAGATGGCCCATAGCGGAGGCCAGTTCAGCTTCTCGCAGATGATCTTCCAGCTCGGCGCGAGCTGCGCCGAGTGTCGGGTGCGTGGACGGCGAGCCGTCCTGAGCGCCGGAATTTTGGCTACCGCCGTTAGCCAGGCGGACCATGATTGCAATTCGGGACATGTCGTCTCCAGGAGTCGTCAAAGCGGGAATTATTGGCGGCCTGGGTGCCCGTGGTTGCACCTAATTCTTGTTACACGTTACGTCGCATTGTCATAATAGGTAGCAGGGGTGCTCTGCGGACGATCTCGCCCGCGCACCATCCCGGCTCGCCGGCGGCGCGGCCGTGCGTAACGATATAGAAAATGAAGTGATGATCCAGAAACCATTTGCCGCCTACCGTCGCGTTGTCGCCATTGAGATAGCGAACCTGCTTAGCTTACGTCGTTCGATGAAGCGCCTGCGCGGCGAATTGGCGGCCGGCTGCTCTCCTACGGAGATGCTGCGAACGCCACGCGGCGACATTCCGCGCCACATGCTGCTGCGCTATGCCGAGGTGTCGTTCGGGATCGGGGTGGGACGGGTTTGCGCAGCCAGGCGCGTGCTGTTTCGACTGGCTGCAGGGGAGGGGCGAGGGAAGGACGGAGATGTGGGCGCTAATGCAAATGCGACCAGGTCCGTCGACTGACAATGTCCCGGAGGGTGCCCTCGCTGATGTTGAGCTCCTTGGCTTTTGCGGTCCACGGGGGTGTTTCTTTCCTGGCGCGCAGATCGGCGGCCCACTCGCGGATTGCGCGGACGTCATTCTCACCCAGCTGCGCGCGGCCGTGCTTCTCGCCGCGCCGGGCCTTCTTCGGGAAGGCCAGATGTTGATTCGCCTGGTCCTCGGGCTCTTCTACAGGGTTCGAGCCGCCGACCTTTTTGTGCGTGACCTTGTACCCGGAATCGCCGTCGAGCGTGTAGACGCGGGCATTGAGTTCGCTGTCGACGAAGTAGACCTGGACCGCGGCATCGCCAAATAGCTGCCCCCACATGCTTCGGAAGCGTTGTTCGTCCCTGGGCGGCGCGCCGCCGGCAATGTCTTGGGCGATCGCCTGTTCGTTGCTCATGGTGCCCCCGCCACCGTAGGCATGGCCGTCGCCTGGGCGCCGGGCGAGAGCAGCTCGCGGATTCCGTTCGCGGCCGACCGCTCACTCGTGCGCAGGCGCTGGCAAAAACGCGCCCATGCCTCGATCCCTTCTGGAGCAGCGGGGCCGAAAAGGCGCATGTGGTGGGCGATCTGGAAGAGGGCGAGCGCGGCGCCGCCGAAGGCTGCGCATTCGGTCCAGAACCTGGTGCTGGCGAGCACCTGGCGGCACTCCTCCTTGTACCGCTCGAGCACTTCCGAGAACGCGCCAAGAATTTCAGCGCGCATCGACGTTGATACCGCCGTTGTAATTGGCTGGGCCTGATCGGGCACTAGCCGGGCCAGCATGTTGCTGCCCACCCTGAAGAACTGGCAGGCGACGCGCTGCCGAACCCCGTCTATGAGGTAGTCGATGAAGCCGAAGCTGGAATTCTGGATAGTCATGGATCAGCTGGATATAGGTGCGGGAAACTCACAATCGAGCACCTGGTCTTCGTCTGAGGTCGGTGGGGGAAGTGCTGCGGCAGCATGCATTGCCTGGGCCAACCCCTCGAGCTCGGGGTCTTGCGTCACGCGATGCACCTGGGTGGCGATTTCGGAGGCAAACATCGGCGTTTTGGCTGCAAGTCGATCCGCGTCTCGCTTCAGCCCGGTCAGGGTATGTGCCAACCAGTCAGTGAGGGCGCTATCGCCCGGCACGAGGGTGGCGCCAGCCGACAGCGCGTCGACGTCGAACATGGCATCGCGCTGCCGGAACTGGCTCAGGAACGCCTTCGTGCTCATGTAGGCAGCGAGGTGGCCCGGCGATATTTCGGAAGTTACCCGTCCCGATCCGCCCAGCTGCAGGTCAACGAGCGTCAACAGCGCCGCCGGCGAAACCTGCTTTGACGTGTTGTTTTGTAGCGACTGCGCGGCGTATCTCAAGGCAGCGTCCTGCATGTACAGCAGGCATTCCCGGTCGAACCCTCGCGCGGCCATAGCTACGAGCGGGCGACACACCAGGTCGTCGCCAGCAGGGGCATTTAGCTTTGAAAAATGGAGGGCTGCGGTCATGGGAGAGGGGCGAAACGCCAAATTGCCATCGGGCAATTCTTGTATTCTGTCACGTATTATCGCTACAATGTAGCACAAATGTTGTTCCTAGAAAATATCGTGAGCCTTTCGGCAACGCCCTGACAGCCTCCTCAATGATCCCAAATTCCCTGCCAGCGGCAGCCGCAGGCCCAGTTCGGCCCGACCCCGTCATGAACGTGGTCAACTCCATGACAGAGGCTCACGTGCTGGCGCTGCTTGCGAGCCGCCAGTTCGAGGTGATCTATCAAGCACCATATCGAGGCACGGACGAAGAGGTCCATAACATCCTGAATTTTTGCGATGCCCTCGTGCAGTCCATCGCCGTGGCGAAGGTGAACGACAGGTTGAGTTTGGCCGTCAGTGTGATCGACGCCTGCCTGATCGATAACCTGCACGCGCAGGAGGTGCGCACGCTCATCAAGACGATCGTGAAGAAGGACATAGGCCTGTTGCACCACATGCCCTGCACGAAGGCGATGTTGGCCCGAGTGCTGCGTGCGGTGTCGCTGTCGAACCTGCTGGCGCCGGAGAAAATCCGGCGCATCGCTCAAGACGTCCAGCAATATCAGCGCCAGTTCGGCGGAGGTGACGAATGAAAATCCGCGAAACCGCGCGTAAATTCGGCAAGGGCGTGTTGTGGGCCGTCTTCCCGGTCCAGGCCTGGCGCAACTTGGTGAGCACCAAGGACTCGATCAAACGCATCGCCCACATGGCGCGCCGCGGGAGAACATTGCGGCCGGAAGACATGAACGAGGCCCAGCTCAAGAAGCACGAGGTGGAGCAGATCGGTCGCGAGATGGTGCTCGATCTCGAAGAGCACGAGCGATTCGAGTTCATGGCCGAGCAACTCAAGTTCTCCGACGCCGACATCGAGCAGAAGATGCGCGCGATGGTCAAGGCGCATGCTATCAGGCTTTGCCTGCTCATCTTTACGGTGATCATTACCATTGGCCTGACGTTCAAGTTCGGCCTTCGACCATTCGTCTACGGTAGCGCGGCCACCCTCTACCTGACGGCGAGCTGCATCAAAACGGTTTGCCTTTACACCCAGCTTCAGGAGCGCGCGCTGTGGAGCCTGCGCCAGCTGATCGCACGGCCCGGCATGTGGATCTGGCGTCGCGCCTTCTGGTTTCTGGACTGACCTATGGTGGTGATCGAGAACATGCCGCCGCCGCCGGCGCGGCCGGCCCTGGTCGCAGTCGCACCGGCCGGGGCTGGCCATCCAGATGTCCTGGCCGAGAGCTTCGCGTTGCGGGCGATAGCGAACATGGGCTCGCAGTACGAAGTCTCCGTCCCGGAGCGTATTCCTCCGCACTGTATCCATTCGAGCGCCGGCACGTACGAGCTCAATCCGCTCCTGATCCTGGCAATCCTCAAGGTCGAGAGCAATGGCCGCACCGGGATCGTGTCCAGGAATACCAACAACACAGACGACCTGGGGCCGTCGCAGTTCAACACCCAGAGCTGGGCGAAGGTCCTGATCGAGAAATACAAGATCCCCCGCGAGGCCCTGATCAACGACATGTGCCAGGCGGTTCGCGCGCTCGGTTTCGCGCTGCGCACTGAGATCAACGGCGCCGGCGGAAATCTCTGGAAGGGTGTCGGCAACTACCACTCGCGCACGCCCAAGCATCACAACAAGTACATCAACCTGGTGTACGGCGCATACAAACAGATGACCACGAAAGGCAAATTCTGATGGCACGCAGTTCACAAACGCCCAACGCCGACGTCTCAGGGATTTTCGTCATCCCGCTGCTGATCATCGCCCTGTTCGTTATCTGCTGGTTCGCCATGGGGAACGGGCTGTTCTACGGCTCCGCGAAGATGGCCTACTACATGCTCTGGCCGTTTGACATGTTCGACGCTGTGCACGCGTATCGGATGGAGATCATCCGTGACGTGGTGCAGCCGCCGTCGGCTGGCAAATTCTTCGAGTGGACCAGTAATGCATGGCGCGTGCCTTCGATCCTGCTGGCTTGCGTTGCGTTTCGCTTTGCCTGGACGGCAGGGAAGCACCCGATCAGTAGGGAAGCGGGTGGCCTACGCGGGCGACTGACGGTTGACGCCTTGCTGCGCCACCAGGCAACGATCCACTCGCCTATCGCGCCGATCGTGCCGATCGCAAAGAAGCTCTACAAGAATGAAGACCCGCGCTTTCACCCGCCGTGGCATCCGCATGAGGTGGTCGAGCAGTTCGGGCTGGCCACGGAAAATGGAGACCTGGACCTGGAGAAGGCGGAGCGCTACCTCCTGTCGCAGCTGGGAACGCGCGTCTACCGCCCTGGGATCGACCCTTCCGACATGATTTTCGCGGACCGCTTGAACGACTGGGAGAAAACGGTCTTTGCGCTGCTGGCGCCGGCGGCCGTGCATGGTAAGGAAGGCCTGCGCGAGTACCGCGAACTGCTCGACAAGCTGAACTACTCGGCCGTGAACGAGACCCAGACTCCGGACCTGCGCCTGGCCAACGAACAGTACCAGAAGTACCGCGCGCACCCGCTGCTGAACAATCTCTGGCGCTCGCACCATTTCTCGGTCACGTATCTCATGCAGGTGTACAAGCTGTGCAAGCGCGCCGGCAAGGTTACAACCGCCGAATTTGTGGGCTGGCTCCGCCCGAACGCCAATCCCCTGTATGCCGCGCTCAACAGCGTGGGGCGGCAACGCACGGCGTTTGCCGAGTGCGCCGGCGCGCATGAGCACTGGGAGCACGAGCAGAAGTGCCAGCGCCTCAACAGGATCCCGATCCTGCCTGTGGTCGTGGCCTCGCTCAAGAGCCTGCAGGACGAATACGACTTCTGGCGGTCGGCAAACCCAGGTGAGACCCCTGAGACCCTGTGGGGGCGCATGACGGAAGAGCAGTCGCGACTGGATGGAGAGCTGTTCCGCCAGCACGTGGTCGACCTGCTCAACCCTGGTAACAAAAATTCTCCGCCTCCAGGCGCCGAAACCGAGTTCGACGCAGCTGAAGCTGTGGCGCGCCGCGATTTCGAGAACGAGCAGATCACGAAACTGATGTCCGGCGCGAAGGGCGCTTTCCCGCAACAAGAGGAGCAGCAATGACCGACATGACCCAGCCGCTGGCAGACGCCCAAGGCTCGCAGTTGAGCGCAACAATGTCGGGGCATCCCGACACGCGTGGTAAGTACGCGGCATCCGTTTCATACCACGATGGCATGGTGGCGCTCACGCTGCGATACGTCGAACGCCCATGGTTGCCGCTGGGGCTGTTCGGCCGCGTAATCCAGACCAGGCTCGTGCACCTGGGCGGCGAGGGCGTGCGCGAAATGAGCATGGTCAACGACGCACAAGGCCTGGTCTGCACGGTGGCGCGGCCGGGAGGCGTCGAGCGCATCACATTGCTCGGGGTGGAGTGGCCCGGTGCACTGCGCGAAGCGGTGCGCAGCGAGCTCGATGCGTCCCTGCACCGCAAGCCGCGTGGCCTCTCGCTCCAATTCAACAGACGCACGACGGTGGTGGCGACCCTGCTGATTGGCTATGCCGCAATCGTCAATATCTCGGGACCGAACTCGGCTCCGGCCACGGCCCCTGTGGGTGTGTCGTCGCCCGCTGGCGCTGCAGAGCCGTTGACGACCGCGCCGGTGCTCTCGACCATAGAGGCGGACGGGATGTCGTCGGCCGCGGTAGCGCAGGCGGCTGTCGATCGTCAGGCAAGCCCCATGAGCGTCAAGGAAGCGCTGTCGAAAGCGTCGTCGATCGAGCTTCGCGCCCCGGGCGCCGGCGGCAAGGGCCTGATCATCTGGTCCGATCCGCTGTGTCCGAACTGCCGTGATTTCGACCAGAAGGTGCTGGCCAAGCTGCCGGCCACGGTCGGATTGGCTGTCATCCCGGTCTCGTTCAAGAATGGCTCGCGCCCGCTGGTGTCGTACGCGAGCTGCGCCAGCACCGCCCAAGAGCGCGCCGCGCGCTGGGCGAACCTGATGGCCGAGACGCCGAAAGACCTGGACCTCTCACAGCAGTGTGAGGCGGGGCCAGCAACGGCCGACGGCAATACCGTCTTGTTCGCGCGCGTCGGCCTGACGCAGACGCCGACCCTGATGAAGCCCGATGGGCAGATCTTCGACGGCGACCTGCGCTCGGCCGAAGCGATCGCGAGCTGGTTGGCCAAATGAGCACCGGTACCGTATTCAAAGCAGTGACCGGCTGGTTCGCCAGTCGGACAGCGCGCGCCATTCGTCCGACCTATCTTCCGGCGTTTTGCGCGCCCGAGGGACACAAGCTGGGCGACGAGCTGCAGCTGGCCTACCAGCACTCTGTCGTCCATGGCTACGGGGCGATGCGTGAGCTGATGCAGCAAAAGCCGAAGAAGGGCGCAAAGACACTTCGCACCGGCGAGATCACGCGCAACGTGACTTCCGTGGGCGAGCAGTTTGCCAAGGCTGCGGCCACGATGGACCCGGACGGCCTGGCCAGCGAGATCATTCGTCTGTTCTGTGTCGGGGTGCCGCAGATGAACAAGCTCGACAACCAGCGCCGCGTCGCCACGGTCTGGTCGGCGCTGCTGGCGCCGGCCGTCGTACTGCGCGAAAAGCGCGGGCGTGAGATTACCGTCGAGGACCTGGTCGATTTCGGCGCGCAGTGGATGCGCTCCGGGACGACCGATCTTGCCGTCGAAACCCACGAGTCGCCCGATACGCGCTTCGTGAGCGCGCACCCGGCCAGGGTCTACGAGCTGCTGACGGATGCCGCGAGCCAGCACGAAGTCGACCACATGCGCTTGATGTCGAGCGTGATCGAACCGGTCGTCAAGCCGGTGGGGGAGTATGTCGGCGCGCGCCAGGCCGCCGGCAGCGTGGTGGTCACGGTCGAAGATGAACAGCCAGAATGCGAGGCGCCCAAATGAAGCACGGTCGTTACACCACCATCGAAGGCGGCCAGGAGGTATCGGCCAAACGGGTCATTGTCGACGTCCGTACGAACGGCCAGTTGATGAAGGACTGGATTGTCTACCCGAGCAATTTCAGCAAGGTCATGGTCGGCCTGGGCCTGGTCTGCCTCGTGTTCCCCTTCGCTCTCCCGATCATGCTGTTCGTGTTCCTGGCATTCCTGGACGAGTATCAGAAGACTGCCCAGTATGCCCCCATGCGGTACCCAGCATGGTGCAAAGTTCCCGATCCGGGCCTTCTCCACCCTGGTACCGACAAGCCGATGCAACCGACCGGGATCATGTATTTCGGGTTGATCGACGCGCGCGACCCGTATGAGCGCGGCAAGCAGGTCTTCCTGTCCGCCGACGACCTGACGCGCCATATGCTTGTGCTTGGGACCACTGGTAGCGGCAAGGCGCAGCCGCTCGACGCAAAGGTGCATACACCGTCTGGATGGCGAACGATGGGCGATATCGCAGTTGGCGACCAGGTGACGACTCCTGCCGGGGGAAGCGCCGCCGTTGTAGCCGTGTTCCCGCAGGGCGAGCTGGACATCTACAGGGTGACATTCGCAGATGGCCGCACGACGGAAGCTTGTGGCGACCACCTGTGGGAAGTGCACCATAAACATTGGAACGGCAAGTACAAGCCTGGCGTTTCCCGCGCAGGGAAGGCCAAACCGAGAACGCTGACGACGAAGCAGGTGCAGGAGCTCCTGCAGCGCAACAAGGGTACCTTCTGTGTGCCGCTGAGCGAGCCGGTAGAGAAGCCGCGCCAGGAGCTACCGTTGCACCCTTACCTCCTGGGCCTGCTCATCGGCGACGGTAACATGAACAAGTATTTGCGCATCTCCAGTGCTGATCAGGACATCCTTGACGCATGTGCGGAACTGCTTCCTGCGGAAACCGAACTCGTCCAGTACGAATCGGATGGTCCTTACAGCTACTGGATCCGGTCCAAGCCAGAGCACTCATTCGTCGGCCGGCACCCTGACGGAAGCTACGCACGCAACCCTGTGAAGGCGATCCTAGATGGTCTCGCTTTAATGGGGACGACGAGCGAGACAAAATTTATCCCTGACATCTATCGGGAGGCCTCGATCGAGCAGCGCAAGGCTCTGTTACAGGGGCTGATGGATACGGATGGCTTTGCTAACAGAGACTGTGCGAACGCCTCTTATACTACTGTAAGCGCGATCTTGGCTAGGCAGGTGCAAGACCTTGTCCGCTCCCTGGGTGGCATCGCATCAGTGTCCACGAAAAGACCTACATACACACACAAAGGTGAGAAGCGAACCGGGCGACTTGCTTACACGGTCAATATCCGGCACCCGGAGCCTGCAAGTCTCTTCAGGCTCGGCCGTAAGGTGGACCGAGTTCAGTCCTATCAATACAGTGACACGCTCAAGCTCAAGATTACGCAGGTTGAAAAGATCGGTCGCAAGGTGGCCAAGTGCATCATGCTCGACGATCCACGCCACCTTTACATTACCGACGATTACGTAGTTACGCACAACTCTGAATTCCTGAAGGGCATGACCTTCAATGTATTGTGCTGGGCGAGCGGCTTCTTCGTGGCCGATGCGAAGGCCGACAACAAACTGCCGACGGACATGTATTCCCAGGTGCGCATGTTCGCGCGCGACTACGACTACCTGGTCGTGAACTACCTGCTTGGCGGCCTGTCGCCAACCCAGATCGCCAGTATCCGTGAGCGCCTATCCAACGGCCTGCAGCCGGCAACCGCCGCCGACGCGGATACCCTGGTGCAGATGACCTCGAACATCATGGTCAAGGCATCGGGCGACTCGAAGACATGGCAAGACCGCGGCCTGAACCTGTTCCGCGGTATTTGCCGTGCCCTGACGCACAAGCGCGACCTGGGCGAGCTGACGCTGTCGATCGAGACGATGCGCGAGTACCTGGCGCTGGACAAAATCGAGGAGCTCTACGTCGAGGGTTGGAAGCAGGCGAACGGCGGGGCCTGGCCAACGCCTTATCTTGGCGTGAAGTCCTATCTCGAGGTCGGCCTCCCTGGCTTCCAGATCCAGAACATGCTGCGCAAGCACGGCTGCCTGAAAGAGGAGGCCGAGGATGAAGCTGCGGCCCTGAACCAGGCATTCGGCCGGCCTCCGGCGCCGACGAAGAAGCCGCCGACCAACCAGACCAACGAAACCTTCAACCAGCACGGCTACCGTGCCGACCAGGTGTACCCGGCGCTGTCGCTGCTGATCGACACTTACGGCCACATCTTCAAGCGCAAGCATCCCGAAGTGGACATGCAGGACGTGGTCGTCAACAACCGCATCTGCATCTCGCTGATCCCGTCCCTGGAAAAGGGCGCGCAGGAGCAGGAGAGCCTGGGTAAGCTGAACCTGGCGCTGCTTCGCGTCATGATGGCGCGCGCGCTTGGCTCCTCGATCGAGGGCGACGTGCACCAGAACGTCGACGCGAAAATTACCGCGTCGGACACTCCATTCGCGCTGTTCCTCGACGAATTCGCGTACCAGTTCGCGGAAGGCATCGCGCTGACCGCCGCTCAAGCCCGCTCGCTGAACTTCTTCCTCTGCGCCTTGGCCCAGGACTTGGAAAAGCTCACGGAAGGCGACCGCGCGGCCGAAGCCGGCGCCATGATGGCGAACCAGGCGACCAAGTTCTTCATGAAGATCGTCGGTTCCGACAAGACGCACGAGCTGGCCCAGAAGACCCTGGGTGAAGCCGAGGTTGCCGTCGTTGCCGGTTTCGAGACCAATACCGAGTCGCTTTTCAGTGGCGTGCGGCGTGACATCAACTACAAGATGGAAAAGCGCCCACGCATCGGCCGGAAGGTGCTGGAGGAGCTCGCGTCGGGCTTTGCGACGTTCGCCTACCGCGAGCGGGCGCACGTGATGCGTACCTTTTACCCGTCCCCTGAAGTGCCCCGCGTGCGGTACCCGCGGATCAACCGTTTCCTGCAGATCCACGACCTCGGTGAGACCAGCATGCTCACCAGTACCGTCGAGCTGGCACCGAATGCGGACAAGTGGGTGATGGAAAAGATCCGGGGGCTGCTCGAGAGCGGCACGGCGCCGGCCTATCCGGAGCAGGTGACCAGCGACATCATCCAAAGCATCTCGAGTGCCGCGGCCACGATGAACCCCCACACTCCAGCTGTGGAGCGTGGCATCGTGCTGTACCAGGCCGGCATTCAGGCGTTACACAACGCGCGCGCCGGCGCGTCGCTGCTGGGCGCGGCGGGCAGTCAGCGCCCGCCAGTCAATACTGCACCACCAGCTGCTGTGGCGTCGGCCGTGACCGACCAGGCGGTAGCTCCGCCCGTGCCCGCAACTGTCGTGCCAGCATCAGCAGGATCGGCTGGGATGTTCGGAGGCGGCGCCACTGATCCAGCTGCCCAGGTCGCAGCCGAACTCGAGGCGGCAAGTTCATTTGCCGGGGACGAGTTCGACTCGGTGAGCCTGTCCGCCGAGCTTACGGCCGAACTGGCGGCCGAGTCGACGTCCGATAAAGCTGGCGAGGATGTGGCCAGTGAGGAATCGCTGATCGGCTTCGACCCGTTCGACGAAATAATGCGGATCTCGCCTCCAATCATCCGCCGGCCGAAAGAAGACGTGTTTGGCGACGAGATGGGTGTTTCGGCACCGGAGGAGGGCGAGCCGCCAGTAGTCTTGGCCCAGGGCGTGATCGACGGCGATCAGCTTGAGGACGACGTGCAGCTCGACGCTGGACTGGTCGACCTGGAGGACGACGTCCAGCTGGTGATGGATACCGACCCAGCGGACGAGGTTTTGGGCGAGGCCTCTGGCGCCATCGACCAGGCAATCATTGCAACCACGCCTTCTTCTGTGGCGGGTGATGCTTCTACACTTTCGACCGAGGGCTCCGAGCAAATGCGCGCGGGGCTGGAAGCACTATCTCGAACGAAGGTTGAGGCTGCCCTGATCGAACGTATGGGGCCGGAGGTGATTGGACTGAAGGACGCGACCAAGGACGAACTGGTCGGCCTGGAGGTGACCCTTGGATCGACCCCGGAGCAGGCCGCAGACGCGGCCCAGCGAACGGAGAAGGCCGTAGCGAAGGGTCTGTCGCTTCTCGACAATAACAAGACCCAGACGTCCTCAACCGACATCGAGATCCTATTTTCAGAATTGACCAATCTGGTCGATAACAATTAATGGAGAGCACGATGTCTACCGCCACTCAAACTCGAACCGCGCAGCTGCTGTCAGCCCAGCAGTTGCGTGAGCAACAGGAAATCAGCGGCCGCGCTGGTTTAGAAAGTCTCCTCAAGGCTGTTCGCCGTATGCTTGACTGGCTTTTGCTGCCATTTCGTATGATAGGTCGGGTATTATTCAGACCGAAGGCCGGCGCAGAGGAAAATCCCGATGACGCCGGCGATGTTGCGGCCAGTCGTGCGGCCGCTTCGACACTTGCTTCTGACGATGAGATGTCCCTCGGTTCCGTGAATCTGGGGAAAGATGGTGATGCCGAGATCGCCCACCTCGCCAAGCAAGTGTCGGAGAACCCGAATGGGGAGCTCGACATCGAGGTGACCGGCAAATCGGACGACCTCGACGTAGTGGTACCGATGCTGATGCGTCAAATCGATCAGATCCTCAAGACCCAGCTTCCAGCCGACGCGCAGGAGGCGCAAGTTGCGTCCCACCTGGTCGGGCTGGCGGAATCGGCCGAGCGTTCGCGCTATGCGCATCGCCTGGTGTCGCGTGAAGTCGAAAGTGTGATGAAAACCCTTGCGGCTGACCAGGATTACGTGGGTTTGAGCGCAACGACGATCGAGGGCATGTTGCGCGCTGCAGCGAAGTCGCCAGGTGCAGCTGCGCAGATGGGTAACGGATCGCCTGAGCAGCGCCTGCTGGCGCGCCTGGCGGTACGGGACAAGATCGAGGCGGACTACGCGCAGCAGATGCGCCAGATCGCGGTGACCCTGGCGCCGATGTTGGGCAAGGCGAAATCGCTGGGCGAGCTCGACGGCCGTGGCAAGGATCTGCTCGACGCGGCGCTGCGCGCGGCCGAGGTGGCGGGCGCGAAGCTGCGTGTTCGCCACGCGGCACACGGCGAGCTGGGCGAGCTGCCTGAGACGCTGCCGACTGTGCACGATGCGGCGGCGAAGGCAATCAGTAGCGTGGCGATGTCGATCGAAGAAAAGGCCGCGCCAGTGGCAGTGGCGGCGCCGATGGAAGAGCCGCCTGCGCCGGCGGCGACGGCGACGCCAATGCCCGAGCAATCCGCACCAGCAGTGGTGATGGCGGCCGTAGTGCTCGATAAGCCAGCGTCCGACGAGATCCTGGTCGGCGAGGAGCTGGAAGGGGAGGAGTTCGCCGGTCTGGTCAAGGAGGGCGCTGAAGCAGCATCCGGTGTGACTGAGCAGGCGATGGCGCCGGCGGTTACCGTCCCATCCGCTCCGGTAGGGGCTATTAAAGCATTGGCCCGCAGCAGCGTTGGTATGTTCGGTAGCGTTGCTACAGCACAACGCACAGCAGCTGACCTGGAAGCGGAGAACGTGATCGACGACTTATTTGAGATGGAAGCAGGCGAGAATCTCGTCGGCGGTTAAAAAATTGGACACGAGTTGGTTACAATACCGCTCGTGTTGCAAATTATCAATAGGAATGGAATGGCCCGAGCAAAAGCAGCAAGAGAGCCAGCGGCAGGAAAATCGATGGGGAAGCACCCGGCCTTCCAAGCGCGGGCGCTGACTGGATACGACGTTGCAACGTGGCAGATGAAAGAGCATTTAACGAATTGGGACGCTGCGTTTGCGCTTGGGTTCACTTCGTATCAAGCTCTGCTTACTTTCTTGAAAGATTATCAGCAAGGTCCTGTAGACGAGTCGCGGGATATGCTGGTTCGCCTGTATCTGCTTGAGCCATCCTTTCCAACTCATTTCCGTCCGCCAGATATGCAGTCTCTGGTCGACTTTCTTTTCGGGCTTACTGTTTTTGAGCCCGAGTATGCTGCGGAGCGGCGCAAAAAATGCGCATCGCTTCTAGCAAAGCTCCTCGGGAAAAATCGTGGATCGGGCTATCGGTGGCTGCGCGCCGCCGAAAATTCCGAGCAGGCCGTCGCAACGCCGGTGAGAAGGCTTTCTTCAAAAGTATTTTCGATGGACCCCGCAACATCTCGTGCTACTTTCTGGAAAGCCGCGAATGCAATGGCCATCGGACGGGGTTTCGACATGAGCGAGATTTTACAATTCCTTAGAGAGCATGGAGTAGCCATTGACTAAGTCTCTATGCCTGACCACCCCAGTTGTGGGCGAGAATGATGCCTCTAGCGTTACACCAACATCCGAATGGATGTGCCTGGAGGGTACTCATCCTGATCTTATCTATGGTTTCCACGGTAGCACGACATCAAAACAACCATTCCTTTCGTCCGCCTATGACGCGGCTGATAAAAAAGGCGCGCTCACGAAACGTAAGCTGACTTTCTATCTGGTGGACCTGACCTATCGCGCCCCAGAGCCATCCGATTCACAAAGTCTTCTGTATGGCCAGTTGCCGCGAGATCTACTTGAAAAGACGCCCTTTATCGTTTCGCGCCGCCTGTCCGCGGAAGCAGCGCAGGACCTGGGCGAGATCTGGATGGAAATAGCGCGCGATCTCGTCGGTGTGCGAAAGATCAACGATGCAGACGTGAACTGGGCGCAGCCAGCCTCGTATATGCTGGCATACCCGCAGGTGGCCCCCGAGATTTTCGAACGCCTGCCGCTGCTGCGCTGCATGCTCATGCCGATGCGGATGAAAACGATGCCGGCCGGCTCGGACATCTGCCTGGTGGGCGTGGCGCCGAAGTCCAATTCCAAGGGCGTCCTCGCCGATGTTCGATTCAAGCCAGATGTGAAGGTGGACCTCACCTTTGCGTGAATCGCAAAGGCGATGAGCGCGTCAAAATAGAAAGATTGATCGTGATGGGATTTACGGCGAATCAGCTGTCCAGGGCCGGAGCCAGGCCTACGAGACGCATGGCGAAAGCATGCGACGTGCGTTTTGAACTGCAGGCTATCGCCAGTGCGGTCGATTTTTCGGTCTACGGCTACGAGTTCCTGTACCGCGGCGCCTCACGGCCGGAAACCCCGGCGGACTGGGCGCGCGTCGACGAAGGCGTCATTCGTTACCTGGGCGAAGTCGCAGTCGGCATCGAGCAGCCGTGCTTCGTTAATCTGTCTCATGAATCGCTGCTGGCGCTTCCCGAGTGCGCATTCACGGCCGCGGCCATGCTCAATGACCTGCGCTTCGAGATGAGCGAGGCCGTGGCCGAGGGCGATCTGTTCGACCAGGTGTGCACCAAGGTCAATCGCCTGTCTGCGAGCGGCATTCACTTCGCGATCGACGATTTCGGCGCGGGCCTGGACGGCAGCCGGCGCTTATATGCGCTGGACCGTGTAGAGGTGATCAAGGTCGATCGAGGCCTCTTGATCAGCGCCGCCACCCGGCCCCAGGCCGCCCGCATGCTCGCTGCATCCGTCGCGAGCTGGCGCGCCGCTCGCATTAAGACGGTCGCCGAAGGCGTCGAGACGCCAGAGCTTCTGGAGTTTGCGCGCCGCATCGGGTTCGACCTCGTCCAGGGCTGGCATGTTGACACCCTTGCGCCGGCCCAGCAGGCGATTATTAGTCACTCTTTTTTATAAGTGGTAGTTGTTCTGTTTTATGCACATACAACGGACATGTGCAACCACGCCGGTGCCGATCCGGTAAAACGGATGCTCGCCAGCATTCACACACCGTTATCTGGAGCCCTTAATGTCAGTCCCCCTTACCGCTGATCCGAACGTCCTTGCCCGCCTCGCGGTCAAGTCGGCGCCGCGACTGGCGGCGATGCTGATGGCATCGCACCATAGTGGCAAGCCGTTGACGGCCACGCCCCACTGCAGCGGCGCCGCGCCAGCAGCCTCGCTGATCTTGTCGCCGACGAACCCGCTGGCCCGCTGGGCATCGCTCGCAGTCGATGCGGTTGACGCTGCTCGAGCGCGGCATAAGGCCACGCTGCGCGCCGGCATCGTCGCACCGGCGGCGGCGCCAGCCCGGCCGACCGTGCGCACGCCGGTGAGCCCGATCGCGAACCTGTACAAGCGCCTGCTGGGGGAGGGGACAGCCACTTCCCGCCCGCGCGGCATCGACGAGCAGGTCGAGGCCGCGCGTCCGGCAGAAGCGGGGCGTACCGCGCCAGCGTTGGAGCAGGCTGACAACGCGCACACGAGCCGCACGGGCGAGCTGGTGGCGCTGGCCGCTGTCGTCATCGGCGTCGGCTACGGTGATCGAGTAGATCGTGCTGCCACTGGCGGGGAGTTCGACGTCACCGTGTTCCAAAACCTGATGCGCGCGGCTGACGTAATCGCGCCGGGCCAGTCGATCGCGTCGCTCGACCCGGTGCGGCTGCGCGCCGTTCTGACTGCGGGGCTGCAAAGCTCGAACGGCGCCTTCCTGCGGAACATGCCCGAGGGCGGGCGCGCCGTGCAGTCGATGGCGGCGGCATCCAAGTTGGTGCCCGATGGCGCCAAGGCGGCCAGCGAGTTCATCGTCGGGGGCAAGTTCAGCGAGTCGGCATTCCTCCAGAAGACCGCCGGCGTGCTCGTGCCGGCCGCGCAGTTGGCCAGCGCCACCCCGGTCGGCGCCAAGCTGATGCTGCTGCACGCTGCAGCTGAAAAGGCAAAGGATCTGGTCGACGAGCTCAAGCGCGACGACGGCCCGCGCAATGCCCTGCGCTCGCAGATCTTCCGTTCTATTTCCGACCGCCTGGATGAACTCGATACTCACCAGCCGCCCGCCGACAAACCTACTGCACCAGGAGTGCGCTAAATGGCCTTCGATACCCACGATTACGCACCCGACCTGGGTGCACTGCAGGACATGCTGAGCCAGCAGGTGCGTGAAGACGCCGTCGGCGTGTGCATGGAGATGAACTCGCCGGCAGTGAACCGGGTGCGCGCGGAAGTCGCTGAGCCGGCGTCGTATCGCCTCCTGGCGCTGCGCTCGTCCAGGATGAGCAGCGCGCGCCAGCTTATGCAACAGCGCATGCTCGCAGTGGCCGAGCACACCCTTCCGCTGGAAAAAGAAAGCCAGCGCCGCGTCCTGGTGACCGAGGTGGGCCGGGCGCTCGAATCGTGCCTGCGCGTGCTGGAGTCCACCGACTTGCGCGAAACCACCGCCCTGGTGGCCGAGAACGTCGAGGCGATGAGCCACAACATCGGCACCATGTCCACGCTCCTGGCCAACCGCTTCCCGGCGTTGAGCGAGCAGCTGGCCCAGGCATCCTTGCGCGCCACCGAGATCTCCGCCAACGTCGATGGCATCGCAGCTGAGATGCGCGCCGCTTATGAGCAGGTGCGTATCGAGCTGGCCAAGACGGGCCCCCGACTGGAGAGTCTGCCGACACCGGCACCAATCCGGAAGGATGAAGAAGCAGCAACCATGCGCCCGTAAGCGCCGGGAGTGCAGCAACAGAGACACCAGCATTCCGAGATGTCAGGCGACATCTCGGAATGTTTGTTTTATGATGCTGATACGTAACAAGATTCAACAGGAAATTTCATGCGCAAGCACATAAATTCGACGCACATCCGCACTGGCGCGGCCGCTCTCGCGTGTCTATTGTTGCCGGAGGTGGCGCATGCTGGCCTCCTGGATGACGTCACCGACCTTCTCACCGACATTAACCGAGAGACCGACGAATCGTTCGCTATGCTCCGGGCAGTGCTGGGCGACTTCGCACTCGATCCTTTCCGCACCCAAGACGGGTCGACCGGAACGCTGCTGGCGGCGATGTTCAAAGAATTCAACATGTTCATCTTCTCGGCCGCCTGCATCTGGATGGCCTACAACATGATCGCCGGCCTGGCCCAGACGATGCACGAGGGTGTCGTCCTGGGCAAGCGCATGTCGACCGTGTGGGTGCCAGTGCGCGTCGCCTTCGGTACGGCGAGCCTGATGCCAGTCTTCGGCGGATGGGCATTCTGCCAGGCTCTGATGGTCGTCGCCTGCCTTCTGGGCATCGCCGGCGCGAACCGGGTGCAGCAGACCGCGATCGACAGTACCGAAGCGTTTCACACGACCGTCAACCCGATGGGTAACATCAAGCAGGCGGCCCAGCTCAAGAATATGGAGCTGTACATGGCCAAGGCAGTAGCATGTCAGCGCGCCTCACAAGACATGGCCGCTGCGATGCAAACGGCTGGCCAGCCGACGCCAACGGACTTCCCGGTGACGCTCAATACCGATAGCGGAACGGCGATCGTGATGAAGTTCGCTGGGCGGCAGCCGAGTGGCCAGTTCGGTAGCTCGGCATGCGGCGAGATCACGATGAACTTCTCGCCTCGGTCCAACAGCATCACGCAAAGCACGTTCGGGCTCCGTATTGCGGACGTCAATTACGAGGGTATCCGCAAGACGTCGATGGATGCGCACGCTGCGACGCTGCAGTCCACGTACGCTGCGGCCAAGGACCTTATCACCGGCGTCTCGCCCAACAGCAACAAGGAGCAGTTCGACGCATCGGTCAAGACGATTGCTGATGGCTACTTCGGTATTTACACCAACACATTCCAGGGCAAGCTGGCCGCGCTCGCAGCCCAGGCGAACAGCGTCAGCAATTCCGGAGCCATCTCCGATCAGCTTACGCAGCGCATGAAGGATGGTGGTTGGATCACCCTGGGTATCTGGTACAGCGTGTATGCCGAGGTCGGCGAGGCGATGAATGAAATGCTCGACCCAGTCGTGACGTTCGAGAACATGCCGGACGACGAGGACATGCCTTCAACGACGCGAGAACTCCTGGCGGGCCTGGAGGCAGCGGTAGGCGTCGCCAGTGCGCAGAAGCAGGGCATCCTCCCCACCTCCTCCACCGGCAATATCTCGGTTGGCCAGTGGATCCTGGGTGGCGCGCTGAATGGCATGATCGGGTCAAGCTCGACTGGCGCCGGCGAGACTGTCAATCCGATCATCACGTTCAAGAACATCGGCGACAATGCGCTTGCTGCGGCGCAGGCGATGTACTTCGCATACCGTGCGGCCGACTTCGTTGCTGGGACACGTGTTGGTAGGGCTGTGATCGGCGCGGCTGAAAGTGTTGCGAATAGCTCGCTTGGGCAGAAAGTGCTCAGTGTTGTGCCTGGTGGTGGCATCGCCAGCACCCTTAGCAAGATTGCGAAGGATGCCGGCGGGCTGATGCTGCCAGTGCTCGGTCTGATGTTCGTTTCGGCCGCGGTCATGGCCTTCTACATTCCCATGGTGCCGTTTATCCAATGGTTCGCGGCCATCATCCAGTGGTTCACGTCGATCATTGAGTCCTTGCTCGGCTCCTCCCTCTGGGCCATGGCTCACTTCGACTCGGACGGTGAGGGCATGGGCCAGCGTACCAGCTACGGCTACACGTACATGCTGAACAATTTCGCGCGCCCGATCATCATGACCTTCTCGTTCTTCATCGCATCGGCTGCGGTGACGGTGATGGGTACCTTCCTGTTCCGCTACTTCGGCGCGGCCGTGGGCAGCGCCCAGGGCAACAGCCTGACCGGCCTGATGTCGATCGCCGCGTACATGGTGATCTTCACCGTAATGGGTATGACCCTGGTCAACTCGACTTTCTCTGTGATGCTGAACTTGGCTGACCGCATGATCGGCTGGATCGGTAACAACCAGAACGCCGTGACCGGTCACGAGGTCGAGAGCAAGGTCGCTGGCGTGTTCATCAATGCTGCGCGCGGTGGTAGTGGGGCGGTGTCGACCTCGATGAAGATGAAGATGGCGAAAGACCTGAAGAATAACGGGCAGCAAGGATTAGCCGCTGCGGTCATTGATCAGAAGAAGGACTACTAATGAAAACGCCCTGGATAACCAGGGCGTTTTCTTATCATTTACCGAGCGTGAATTCGTATATCTTCTGCGCGACCGGGTCGCTCGGCGCGAACTCGTGGAAGTCAGGGTCATCCGGACGGTTGGCCCGGTTGTAGTTGATCTTCGTCTGGGTTGCGATGTTACCCCGGACGGTTGGTGAAACGACCAGCGGGTGACGCGGGTTAAGCTTGCCCAGCTCGCGGAGAGCAACCGCTTTAACGCCGATGTGGCCGCCCATGTGGTCGATCGGGGCAAGTTTTTGATACTGAACAGGCATGACGCCGGTGCGCTTGGCCTCTTCAAGGGCTTTCGCGTAGCCTTCACGGAATTGCTTTTCTTCCCGCTTCGCTTCGCGCCGCGCGCGCAGAACGCCACCGATCTCGGCCATGTTATCGACCAGGCCGGCGGTGTCGACTGCCCTTTGCGAATCCCAGAAACTCATATGTTGCCTCTTTGTTAGCTTGGCAGAAGAACTCCTGCCCACATCTTCATTTAATCAAGGTGGGTTTGACTCTGTCAAATAACCGGTCGGAAGATGTCCGATCGGCAGGCTGGATCAGCATGGCGCCATCGAGCTCACTACCTCGTCATCGCTTTCTTCGTCATCGCAGTCGGCGGCGGCCGGCGCCGGCGCACTGTAGGAATACCAGATCGGGGCGTCACCGTTCATTCCGGCCAGGTAGGACGCGTGCGTGGCCAGTTCCTGGGCAGACGCGGGGACTATCAGGATCTCCGGCATGTCGCCAGCGATGTCGTTGAGCGCAACAGGTGAGGTGTCTTCGGCGAACACGTCGAGGAAGCTGCGCTGCTCCCTGTGCATGGCGATCAGGGCCTCGGCGCAGAGCACCGCATCGGTGAGGGCGCCATGCTTTTCTCGGTGCGCGGTCGAGACGCCGACGCGCTCGCACAGCGCGTCCAGGCTGGCGGCCTTGCCCGGCCAGCGCTTGCGGCTGTCTTGCATGGTGTCGAATTTGCCAGCGATGAACTGCTCCAGTGGCGGGTAGCGATGGCGCGCCAGCTCGGCGTTGAGCATGTCGACGTCGAACTTGAGGTTGTGGCCGCAGACGATCGACTCGACCATCAACTCGACGATCCTGAGCAGGTAGCCCTTGATGGGCGGCTTGTCTGCCAGGAACTCAGGCGTGATGCCGTGTACCTTCATCGCTTCCGGATTGATCGGCACGTCACCGGGGTTGAAGAACCACTCGATCTTCTCGGTGATCTTGCCGTCGACCAGGCGCACATGGCCGAACGAGATGACCCGATCCTTCTTCGGATCGAGGCCGGTGGTCTCCGTGTCGATTACCGAGCCGATGCCGGCCATCGGGTCGGAGCGTTTTTCGATTGCGCTAGTTGTAGGTTCCATAGCTTTATAACCTTCTGTATCATCTACGTAGTATGAGCATAAAAGAGAACAAAGGCAGGGCAAAGGCGTGATTGCAAATGGTAGTGACGCGACGACAGAAGGTGGGCTTGAAGGGGGCGCGCGCGTGAGCGCGGCGAACCCGGCCGTCCTGTGTCTGCCTCACAACAGGGTGGGACGGGACTTTATCGTCGGCGACGTTTGCGGCGCGTTCGATCAGGTTCTCATGGCCATGCGTGAAGCTGACTTCGAGCCTGGCCGGGACCGCTTGATCTCGGTCGGGCACCTCTTGTCCGGGCGCGAGTCGCTCACTGGCTGCATCCGGTTCTTGCGCACCCCCTCGGTCTTCGCCGTCATCAGCAACGGTGAGCAGGATCTCCTGGATCTCTTTGCAGACGGCCCGCCAGACGACGAGGCGGTTGCCGCGCTCGCCGAGCTGGACTATCACGGTATGGACTGGTTAGCTGGCGCCGGCGAGCAGCAGCGCCAGCAGCTCGTGGCCACCATGCGACTGCTGCCACTGGCGATTTCGATCGGCGACGGCGCGGCGCACCTGGGTTTCGTGCACGCAGGGCTGCCGCCGGCGACGCCGTGGAATGAGTTCCTGGTTGGCCTGCGCCGTGGCGACGAGTGGTGCACTCTCGCGGCCCTGCGCGGCACCGGGAGCGGCAACGAGCATGTCGAGGGTGTCGAACGGGTCTTCGTTTGCTATACGCCCGAGTGGGATCTCGTGCACCGCCGGGCCAATACGGTCGCCGTGCTGCCAGGTCCCGTCCTGCAGCTGGTCGGGGATATGATGGTGCCACCTAAGCTACTGGAGAGCCGTGAGGCTGCGCACACATGACCACCACCGAAACGCACCTGTTCGACAAGAAAGCGCACTGGATCGCAGACCCGATGACCGCGTTCGGCGGCTTCGTCGAGAGCGTGAAGTTCGTCGAGCTGGGCAAGCGTCCGAAACGCGTCACTGCCGATGGCAAGACGCAGGAGCCCCAGCCCCTTGGCGCGCGGTCAATCAAGGGCTACGTCGCCATGTTCTCGAAGTTCGTGCGCTGGATGCATGGCGAAGGTCTGTCCGTGGACCGGGTAACGAAGGACCACATCCTGCAGTTCCTGGACGCTGCGATGGAGCCGCCCAAGAAGGGCAGCACGAAAGACCTGAACAGCGAGATCCGCAACCGGTATGTGCGGCTCTTGGAGCGTGTCTACGACCACCTGCGCATTCAGCCGAACCCGGCGCGCGTGGCGTCAGTCGCGCTTGGGAAGATGCCTGGCGGCCGCGGGAAGGATTTGCCTAAGGAATGGCTGACGCTCGAGCAGCAGGCCGCTTTCATGCAGGCGCTGCCCGCTCGCTCGGCCCAGCTGGCGGAAGACTCCGCCCTGGTTTGGCGCCGCCGGCGCGACCGCGCCATGATGGCCTTGATGATCGGTGCCGGCCTGACGGTGAGCGAAGTCATCGAGCTGTACATCGAGAATATCGGCGCGCCAGATGACTCCGGCTCGGTGCCGGTGACGGTGTGGCCGGTGCCCGGTAGCCAGTTCGGTCGCAAGCACGTGACCATGCTACGGCCATTTGCCGTGCCCGAGGTCAAGAGCTGGCTTGCGGAGCGCGCCAAGATGGACGTGCCTGGCCAGATCCTGTTCCCGGCGATGCCCAGCGGCGGCAAGGTCAAGGCGTTCACTCTCTACCGCCAGGTGCGCACCACCTTCGCCGCGGCCGGCATCACCTTGAAGCGCGAGGGCGGCCGGACCTTGCGTAATACCTTTGCCCAGCGCGAGCTGGAGGCCGGCACGTCGCTTGCGGACCTGGAGGAATACCTCGGTCTGCACGATCGCCGCTCCGCCGAGCGCTACGCAGAATCTGCCCGCGTGCGTATCCCGCCGGCGCCTATCCCTATTACTTAAAACCGCCCGAATCAGGCGGCGCGCAGCGCCGTTGGGCACATCCAGGAAGTCAGATGAAGAAGCACGCAAAACTCGTAACAGCAGCATCCTTGGCCACCATGGTCGTCCTCACGGCATGCGGCAGGCAGGCCATCACTCCCCACGCGCCAGCACCGGCGCCAGCACGTCCGGCTACTGCCGCGGCCCAGGCCCAGGCCCCGGCCCCGGCCGCGGATGACGTGGCACTTTTCGGCTCGCTCAATGACGCTGACTGGTACATGGTCGTGAAGGGGAAGGATGCGGTCAAGCCCATCGTCATCCAGGCCGAGTCGAAGTCTGCTTGCGAGTTGAATGTTGCCGAGTTCAGTCTGAAGTCGATGGCTCCGCACGACGGCGCGGGGCGATCTGCCGCGCGTTGCCTGGTCGGCCGCGACGTGCGATCGCAGCTGGGTGTTTGACATCCCCCACGGTGTATCGAATCCTTAATGCCATAGTTTTCGGGGCGCCAGCGCGCTTTCCATAGGCCTCAACATGACCGATACATCTACCCTTTTTCCTCACGCCGTCCTGGCCGGTACCGGCCACCGGCCCGACAAGCTGGGTGGCTACGGCGCCGCCGTGTCATCGCGCCTGGTCGACCTGGCGCGCGCCGCGCTCACCAAGTACCGCCCGGAAGAGGTGATCTCCGGGATGGCCCTGGGCTGGGATACGGCGCTGGCGCTGGCGGCCATCGAGCTGGGCATACCCTTGACGGCCGCGGTTCCATTCGAGGGCCAGGAGCGCAGGTGGCGGCCCGAGCAGCAGGATCTGTTCCGCACGATCCTGGCGCGCGCCACCAAGGTCGTCGTCGTCAGCCCCGGCGGCTACGCTGTCTGGAAGATGCAGGTCCGTAACGAGTGGATGGTCGACCGCGCGACCGGCGTGCTGGCGCTGTGGAACGGGACCTCCGGCGGTACCGCCAACTGCGTCGAGTATGCGCGCGCGCGCCAGGTAGAGATCGTGAACCTGTGGTCCGCCTGGGAGCGCTATGCGTTCTCGCCGGCGACGCAGGCAGAGGACGAGGACCAGGCCCCTGACGGCACGCGTCCAACTTAGCCACCACCAGCACCATTCCTTGCGAGACCGCGCGGGTCATCCGTAACATGGGGTGATCAGTTGAATAAGGAACGCGCATGTCGACCATCAAAGAGCTTGGCCAGTATCCAACCCACCAATGGGCCGCCGAGGCAATCGTGGAGGGCTTCTTCCCATCGTTGGGTGCCGGACATCTTATCTTAGAGCCGAGTTGTGGCCCAGGCGCTTTCTTATCTGCAGTGCCAGCTGGCGTGAAGGCGATCGGCGTCGAGATCGACCCGTTCATGGCTGAACGCGCGCGGCGCAACACGGGCTGCCGGGTGATCGAAGGGGATTTCCGCACGGTCGAGATCGATGTAGAGCCCACGCACATCATTGGCAATCCGCCTTTCAACCTGAGCCTTATCGATGGGTTCCTCGACAGGGCGCACGAGCTGCTGCCGGACGGTGGCCAAGCCGGGTTCATCCTGCCGGCCTATGCATTCCAGACTGCTGCGCGGGTAGTCGGCTATGCCGAGCGCTGGGCGTTGTCGCAGTCGATGATCCCGCGGAACCTGTTCCCAGGCCTGAGCCTGCCGCTGGTCTTCGCTGCCTTCGAGAAGGGCAGGCGCCGCACGATGATTGGTTTCGCGCTGTACCGCGAGACTGCGGCCGTGCACAAGCTGTCCGGCGCGTATCGGGACGTCCTGGCCACGGTCGGCGGCCCAGTGTGGCCGCGCGTGATCCGCAAGGCCCTTGAGCGCCTGGGCGGGGAGGCCGACCTGCAGGAGATCTACCGTGAGATCGAGGGCACCCGGCCCACCAGCACCAGGTTCTGGCGCGAGCAGATCAGGAAGGTGATCAGGACGCCGGCGAGTGGATGCGCGGCGGTCGGGCGTGGGCGCGATGCGCTGACGCCGGCGGCGAACGATGTGCAGCACGCGATGGTCGCGTAAGCACACGCATGCATACACGACTTAGTTGTCACAGTCGTCATCGCGATCAAAGCGGTCGCTCGCAGAGGGGACCACAACCCCTTCCTGCCGCATCGTGTAAATAAAGCCTGGTCCCGTTCCAGTAAGGTGGCTCCCATCCAAGCTCTCCTGTCCGTAATCATAGCCTGCGGTAATCGGTGCGCCAAAACACTCTTTGTGAAAAATAAGGCACTCTCGCCCGAGCCCAATTCCACTACATTTTTCTAAAGACAGATGTGTTATATGGTAGTGATCCGGATCAGGCCAATCGAATTGAATATAATTCAGGCTTATTGTTCCGAGCGCATCGGCACCGCGGCTAACTATGATCTCGGTTCCGTCATCATCGATAGACAGCGTGTAATTCGCGCCATTTTTCGCGGTCACATTTTTTATATTCATGGGTCAAGCTTTGCGAAATATTTGGATGGCAACATCTGCACTTAGCCTAGTAGTCATCACTCGGTATCGTCAATCCTAGCTTGGCATATAAATGTTTATTCACGAGGTATTCTATGCCACTAAGAGCGATCTTCAAGTGATCCTCTGTATAAGTTCGAGACGTTCTCCCTTCAGTTAAATGGGCTACACCTTTGTTTGTCCATTCAAAGACGGCCATAAACGCGGCCCTCGCATCCTCTGGGTCGCCCGGATAGTCAGATAGAGCTTGTTCCGGCGTGAGCCGTTCCAGTGCGACACCGTTAGCCTTAAAATGCTCAATTGCGATGTCATCCGCTCGTCGCTTCCTTTCTATGGTTTTTAGTTTTCCTTCTATCAGGCTCAAGCCGAGAAATTCAAGAAGTGCTCGCGCGTGGATTAGACCAATTTCGCAAATTGGATTGGCGATCATCGAGACGTTTCCTACAAGCCTCGTTTTGCCGTCGACGACGATTTGCACTTCGCGGCCTTCCTTGGTTTCTTTCGCCAAATTCCAAACCGCTTGAAAGGTCTTGAGCGTCTCTAATCGATAGGGAATCCATTCTTCCAGCACATTGTCAAGATTAGTCATAATATTATCTTTTGCGACAAAACATTATCTGATCACGCGATTGATTTATAAGTACTGTGCTCGCCATGGTAACGCGTCTGTTGTGTCTGGTGGCGTACAGTAATGATCGGTCGCCACCGCGCAGACACGTGCATGCTGAGCAACGCTCGCATAGATACGCTTGCTACCACGCCCTCCGCGCCCAGGTAGCATCGGTGCATGACTACTTCACCTCTTCCAGCACTGGCGGCTGCCGAGCTTCCCCTCGCGGCCGCTGCGACCTCGCCGGTCGCGTTCCCCCGGTTTCTGCAGCTGCTCAATGACAGCGTCGCTGCTGCTGCCCTCGCCAATGTCACCCACAACGAGCTGAAACAGCACTTCGGCCGCGCCCTGGAGAATTCCTGGGAAAAGCACGTGTCGGCCCCGTTCTTCTACGGTCAGCGCGAAACGGTTCCCGGCGAGCTGCTCGACCTCTATTACGGCGACAGCACGGCCTTGCATCGCGTCGAGGCGACGCTGCGCAAGGTGAACGCGTGCGGTAGTGATCATCCAGCTGTGGACGCCATGCGCCAGGTCCTGAGCGAATTCGTCCCAGTGGCGCAGCGCATGACGGCCCTGAAAGAATGCATCGTGAAGCGCCCGGTGAAGTCGGCGGAAGAGCGCGCGGCCGCACAGCGCTTCGTACCGACCCCGGCGACGCCGGCAGCGACCAGGCACCTGTGGACGGTGCTGGTGCAGGTCACCGAGCGCAATCAAACCCAGCTCGTCGAGCACTTCACCAGGGAATATGCCAGGCGCCTGGACTTCTTCATGGCCGGGAGCCCGACGCTGCGCATGAAGCTGCTCAAGGATCCGGAAAATCGCGCCGCCGTCGACGCCGGCGCCGTGCCGATCAACGTGGCGCGCGGCGAATACGAGCTGAAGCTCGACTTCAAGGATGGCCTGGTGGCGCTGGCCAAGAAGGATGCGACAGCGCTGCGCGACGAATTCATCTTCAAGGTGATCGAGAAGATCGCGCCGATCGTCGAGACCAAGGGTAACCTGGCCGGCGCGCGTGAGGTGAGCAACACGATCCACGTGGGCCGCCTGAGTGGCATGCTGGAGGTGGAGTTCGCCGACGGCGCCAGCTTCGCGGTCGATAACAACGTCGTGTACTCGCATAGCGAGCGCGGCCGGCAGTTCGCACGGTTCCCGTTGACCTTCCATAACGTCATTCTTCCAGGCGGCGGCCGGATGAAGCAGCCGTCCGAGGAGCGCATGCACGAGATCTTCTGTGCCGCAGCAGCACCAGCACTAGCACCAGCACCAGCACCAGCACCAGCACCGGACGCCGAGCTCGAGGACGACGAAGAGGGCGAATCGGGCCCGGCCCCGCGTGGCTGACCAGCGTCACGCTGACGGCGCGCCGCGGCGCGCGCCGATCGCTGTGCGCATCGCCTCGCCCGAGTGGGAGCCGGCCGTCGGCCCAGTGGGTACCGTGAAGAAGCAGTTCACGGCCCATGTCGACGGTGCCCAGATCGGCCGGCTGCTGCTGTATCGCGAGGTGGATGGCCGCTTCGACATCTCAGGCATAGGCGTCAAGGACGAATACCAGGGCCGGAGGGTGGCCACGCAGCTGCTCGACTTCGCTTTCGTGGAAACCGGCGCCGACCATTTCACGCTCTCTACCGGGACAACTGGTGATGGGACGGCATTGGTGAGCTCCTATGGGGAGGGCAGGCGCGCCGGGAGGCGAGTCGTTGAGCGGCCGGCGCGGCTCGGGCTGGCGCCGGCCGACGATGAGCACGACGTCGAGCGCGATGAGGCGGAGGAAGCTGGCGAGGTGTACAGTGCGCCGCGGTAACGCACCCGTAAGACGCAGGCCAACTCTCGCCCGAAAGAATGTTGCCTGAAGGTTGAGGCTGCCGAATATCGTTTGTCGCGACGGCGCGACTAGACCGAATATTATTCTTCGGTGAGGAGGGTGAGCTGACGCGGATCGATGTCGTCGAGACGGTCTTGCTCGCGCGCGTCGCGGCCAGCCTCGGTCACGCTGAAGCATTGTCGATCTCCGACTGGTGTCGAAGCGACGTACCCGCGATCCACCAGGCGCCGGAGAATCCCGTTCACCGCGCACGCTGCGCCCTGGGGCTGCATTTCGCGGTCCGACCAGAGCCGGTGTCCCACTTCAGCCGCGCCAGTGATCGGGCCTTTCTCCAGCAGCGCCACCAGGTCGTTTTCGATCAGCGAAAGCCGCTTCCGGTTGACCGTATGCTCTTGCTCCTGCTCTTCTCCCAGCCGCGCCTCTTCCGCTTCGCGATCTGCTTGTTCCTGGGCCTGCGCAGCCGCCCTTTCCTCGGCCGCTCTTTGCTCCGCGGCCAAGGCAGCAGCTTCAGCTTCACGGGCCGCCTGTTCGTCGGCCAGCAGCTGCTCGAGCACGTCGGTGCCGCCGGCGGCAAAAATCAACGCGTTCTCGATCGCAGCACGCTGCTTGCCGTAGACGTCGCCTTCGCGCTCCATGAGAATCGTCAGCGCCCGAGCTGCAATCGGACGCAGACGCAGCCGGCTGACGATCGCACCACCGGCTTCAAGCAGGGCCTTGTCGGCGGCCGAACCGCGCTCGGTCGAGGTCTTGGTCGCGCGCTGTTCCTTCGGCGTGCTCGCCGCAGCGTCTGTCGCACCAGTGGCGCTTGCGCTCGATGCTTCGGCGATGTCCTGGTGCTGGTCTGGGGTATCCCCGGTCGGGCTTTCGTGCTTCATGCTTGGGGCGGGTGCGGCGGGTGTAGGTGAAGGTCTGGTCTTGGAGGCGCTCTGCAGGTGCCGAACGACATTATATGCAGCAGGATGTTGAGTGCAACATTATTTCGGCGGTGCCGGCAGCCCGCGCGCGAGGCCGGGCAGGGCGCATGGTGATCGGAGCTACGCGGCCGGCGCCAGAGCGTGCACGAGATCCTCTCGGTGGATCGAGGTAAGGCAGTCGTTCGCGTCGTCGCACTCCAAGACGTTGTCGATCACCACGACCCGGCCAATGACCGCTTCCGTGTGATCCTCGTTTTCAAGAAGCCATTCTTCGGCTGCCGATTCGGCCTCGCCCTGCGAGGCGAAGTTCGACTCGAACGGGTTCCAGGGGTGGCAATGGCCGTCGGTGACGTTGACGCTGTACTCCTCGATTCGGTAGCCGGTCAAGCCGTGCCCGTCGTCGACCAGCTTGGCCAGCTCCACCAGGTCGATGACTTCAGGCTTTTGGCTTGGGAGGAGCGTGTGCTCCTGGAACCAGGCATCGACACCTGCAGCTGGCGCGCCAGCGCGCGCAGCGAGCGCCGAGACCAGGGCATGCATCTGCTCGCCCAGTGGCGCCGCGGCCGCCGGCGCCGGCAGGCCCAGCTCGTCGCCCAGTGCCGCGGTGTGGGCAAGGACGCTGTTCCACGTGGCGGTCGACTCGCCAGAGAAGGGCAGGGTGTCATCCGACTCGCTGGCGCCGGCCGTATCCAGCGCCAGCGCGCCGAGAAGTGCCCGGATAGTCGGTGTAAGGCGCACGCCCTGGGCGAAGTTGAGCATGCCGGTTGCTTTGTCCGGGTCGAAAGTAGTGGCGACCATGGTTCCTCCGTTGTCTGTGAGCGGAGGAGTGTAGGGCGAGTGCTGCGCCGTGGTTGCAAGGTGGCGCTGGCGGCCGGGCGCGGGGCGGTTCTGCAACCACGCCCGCGCCGGCTCCATACCATCGGGTCTTCACCAATTCGATGGAAATAACTATGACCCAGCACCGCGAAGAACACGTCTTTATGCGCTCCCAGAAAGATGGCGCTGACAAGGACTACAACCTGCACCTCGAGCCCGACGCCGCCGGCACGGGCCTGTGGCGCCTGTTCTACGAGAACGGCAAGCACGGGGCCGCGCTCAAGCGCAAAGAGAAGATTGAAGGCGCCGTGCCCTACGAACACGCCAAGAAGGTGTTCGACCAGACCATGAAGGAAAAGACCTCGGCCAAGGGCGGCTACGTGCCCCAGGGCGCCGGTGTCGAATACCAGAGCGCCGTGCCGGCCGAGCGCGTTTCCGGTCTGGCCCCGCAGCTGCTCGGCGCTGTCCCCGCGGCCGTGGTCTATCAGCGGATGGAAGACCCCGCCTACATGTGGCAAGAAAAGAAGGATGGCGAGCGCCGCATGATCCGGAAGACGACCGAGGGCGCCGGTCCCGACGCGGTGGTGACCGTGATCGGTACCAATCGTGACGGCCTGATCGTCCCGATCCCGAAGGTGCTGGCCGACTCCGTTGCGGCGCTGCCGGTACCGTTCTGCGTACTCGACGGCGAGGACATGGGCCAGGGTCGCTACGCTGCGTTCGACCTGGTGGCCACGAACGAGGATCCAGCCGGCGCGCGGCCGTGCGAGGCGCGCTGGATGGCGCTGCAGCAGCTCCTGCACTCGGCGCCGTCGCCGTGCTGGGTCTCCGTTGCGGTGGCGAGTACACCGGCGGAAGCACGCGAGCTCGATCGCGAAGTGCGCGCGCGCGGCGGCGAGGGCCTGGTCGGAAAGCTCAAGTCAGCGCCGTATAAGCCCGGCGTGGGCGAAGACCAGTTCAAGTTCCCCTACCTCGATCGCGTGACCGCATTCGTGGAAGGTCATGATGCCGGCAAGCGCAGCGTCCACATTGCCGTCTACGGCGCCGATGGCCAGCCGATGTCGCTCAAGAAGGTGACGATCCCGGCCAACTACGACATCCCGCCGGTGGGCGCCGTAGTCGTAGGGGATAACGTAAGAGTTTTTTGCGAGGACGCCGACCTTGCGGATGTATGGGCATTCATCAATCACCATATGACCGGAGCGAGCGCGATGCGTCCTATAGTACTGCGTGATGACAGTGGCGCGACCATCGGTGAGCTGTGGGACTGTTCGCTCTACTGCGCCCATTGGGAAAGCCCGGAGAAAATGCGGTCATACCTGGATCTGGCCGGTTTCGATCTCCCTGAATAGTGACTCTCCTTTCGCAAATGGCATTAGACCACCTGGTGCAGACTGCACCCCGAAGCGGCCGGCAGCCGAGTAACAATACCCTGATGCGTTCGATTTCCGTTTCGTTGGCCTTGCTCTCGTTGGCCGCATACTCAGTATCCGCCGTGGCCGCTGACTTGACTGTGTTTAAATGCGTCGACGCCCAAGGCCGTGTCGAATTTTCGGACGTTGCCCGGAAAGGGTGCAAGGCACTGGATCTGCCAAAGCCAAAGCCGTTGACGATTGCCCGCGCCAAATGGAGCATCGAGGAACGCTTAAACGATCCTGAGTCTGCGCGCTACAAGTCGACATACCTGGTTCGACGTACGGGCGCAGTGTGTGGTCGTGTAAATTCAAAGAACCGCATGGGCGGGTACGACGGCTTCAAGGGTTTCGTCGTTTCGGACGGTGAGGCGGGTGGTGAGGTCCGGATCGAGGGCGAGCCCGGCTTCCACGAGGCGTCCAGGAAGTTCTGCAGCGAGACACCACTCCCGGCCCGGCCATGAAGAAGGACTCGACATGACCTATATCCTTGCTACGACCGAGACGAAGGTTCGGTGGTATGTGGTACCCCTCAATCAGGCGGCCGACATTCGATCACTGCAGCCTGGGCAGTTTTCCCTTCTTGAGCATCTCGACTTGAGCGCAGTGCCGGGCTTTGGGAGCAAGGAAACGGCAAAGCAGGTCGCAAAGGCGATCGGCCTGACGACATGGCGCTACGTGAAGTTCGATGGACCCCATCACGTGTATGAGCTCGGATAGAAAGCTACTGCCTGAGCCGATTGCGACCCCAGTGCCTGTCGACGAGAATAGGGCAGCAGACTGGCACCTGGTGTGGGGCTGGTGGCCCATGCCTTCCTTCGTGCGTGATCTCCTGGGCGAGGAACGGTGTCGCGATCTGGTTGTGTCGAACAATGAGCGCGTGGTCGAGAATCGGTTCCTGATCCCGTTTGCACTGGAGCTGGAGCACCGGCGCCAGGCGATCAGTTCCGAGGCGGAGCTAGATGCTGCGGTCACGAGGGTGTGCGCCGTTGACTTCGATCTCAGGCCAGCTGCTGCGTTCTACCGCTCGGAGAGTGATGCGCGGTGGTCGCGGCTCGCGCGAGAAAGCGAGGCAGCACTGGCCAGGCTGCCGAAAGCGGCAGACCACCCTGAAGTATTCCGCCGCGAGCTCGAAGCCAAGCGGCTGCCAGCGGGCCGGTCAGAAAATATCGCCCGAATGCGCGAAATCCTGTCGCGCCACAGTAAGTGAAATGAAAGGTGATCCCATTGCTTGAACTCTACAGCACCAGCGAATCGACCACGGCGTGGCGCACGACTGAGCGTGACGCCCCTGGCCTGTTTGCCATCATCACCGACGAGAAGGGGCTGGCAGTGCCGGCGGCGCCGACATCGACAACATGATCATCGCGATCTTCGACGAGGCCCTTCCTGAAACGATCGGCTCGTTCGAGATCGACGGCCGGGAGGGGCTCAACCGATGGTACCTACTGAACGTAGGCCATGAGCCCGATAAGGAAGGTGATGGTCCGCTCCCCATCATGGATCTGATCAGCAACGTGGCAGGGCACCTCATGCTTCGGTATTACGAAGGCGATGCGGTGGCCGATATCGCGGCGAACAGGCCGTGTTGAGCGTTTGAAGCATGAGCACTGAATCGCGTGGGCGAGATCCCGTGAAGTCGGCTTACTACTCGCCGAAGGTTTTTCGCAGAGCGCACATGCGCGAGGAAGCGAGTGCTCCGCCGTTTCGCAGTATTCCTCGGTGGACGATTGTGGTGGTGCTGGTCGCCGCTGGCCTTGCAGCTGCGCGCTATTGGCCGCTTCACCTATCGATTTCCGGTGAGCCGAAACTGGCTGTTGCACTTGAAGCTGTCTCGGGCGACATGCCTTCCACCGGGATTCTTGTAGCGGCAGCGTTTTATGGGGCGACGAACGAGATGGCGCCGGTCAGGTTACAGGCCCCAAGGACGGGAAACACTGTATTTTTGAAATGGTGCAGTGGGAGAGCAAGCAACTGCTACTGCAGGTCTTTGTGCGGAGCCGGGAGACCGTGGAGGCGCAGCTGCCGCTTGGTCGATACCGTGGCGTGATCACATGCGGATCACAGTGGTACGGTGCCGCCAAGTTCGGCGTGATGGGATCTAAAGAGCTGGTCGCCCTGCCATTCGTTCTCCAGCGAAACGCCACGGGAGCTCTGCAAGGGGTCACCGTTGATTTAACGCGCCGCGTCGGCGGCAACTCGGCAACGATCCGCCCATGAGCTGGCTCCTGCCGCAGGCGCAGGCGTTGTAAGGTCAGCCACGGAAGAACATGTCCTCATGCTCCTGTTCGCAGAACAGCATGCCCCCGCCTCGGGCTAGCACGGTGATCCGACCAGGGCGCAGGGGCATTTTATAGCTGATCCACTGGATTTTGCCCTTCGCAAGAAGGGTGGTCATCCTGATCACGCGCTGGCCATACCTTACTGTTGTATCGAGCATTGCATTCCTTCCTCAGCTGTCGGTAAACGGTTAAACTGCACTCCGGAGTTTCTACGCGACAATGTCGATCGTCAAGTAAGGTCGTTTGCAACCACGACGCGCCCTGTAACACCCCCCATTCGCCCTTCTACGGATGCGAACCACGGCTCAGCATGACTAATTGTTTCCGGAACGTGCTTGTCCGACTGACAAACATTTAACAACTTGGTCAATGCGGATCGGATATACTGTACATTCATACAGTATAAATGCATTTGCGAAACTTTATGCTTTGCCCACCCCTTATACCAGCTCAGGGCGTCGACGCCGCCTTCGATCCGGCTCGGCTGCCCGATATCTGGAGGGCGAGCGAGTTGGCGGTGTCGCGCGCGGTAACGATCTCGAGTGGTCACCCATTGTTGGATGCGGAGTTGCCTAACAAAGGGTGGCCACGTTCCTGTTTGACGGAGCTGCTCCTGCTCGCCGGTGGAATAGGTGAGCTTCAGTTGTTAAAGCCTGTGCTACAGGCGCTGTCGGCCACGCGCCGCGTCGCCCTGGTACAGCCGCCGTATATCCCGCACGCGATGGCATTCCAGACTTGGGGTATCAAGACGTCGCGGCTGCTATGGATGCGCGCGGCAAGCACCGGCGACGCACTATGGACGACCGAGCAAATTCTCAGAAATGGCTCGTGTGGCGCCGTGTGTAGTGGATGAATAAAATCGTCACTACGCTAGCGCGTATCTCCTTGATTTCACACGTGCACATCGGCACGTCAGGCCAAGAAAATCTTCACTAGGTCCGGTGAATATTCGTGCAGGCAACTGAGCCGCGGACAAATAAAACTGTCACTAGGTGCGAATGGCACTGTCCGCTATCGACCTTTTGTGTTGAAAAACTTCTGGGCAAGAACTGCGCTGCAAGACTCGCCCATGAAATTAAGTACAAACTATGCCTGCTGAAGCTGAGCTCAGACATGCTCGTGCACTTGATCTTGTATCTTTCGGGCTGGCTGCAGGGGCTTACCTGTTCTACTGTCGCTTGAAGCCAAGACCACGATGTCCAAAAACGGCTGAAACGGTGCTTTATGCCCGCGGAAGTACCTTCCGGACGCAGGCACGGGTGTTCTGCGGTCGGCTTAGTTGTCAGCACTTCCAAAGTCGGCGTGGCAATAGGCGCAGCCCATGCCGCGTCGTACTGGTGCAGCTACCGCGAGCGAATGATGTAGCAGAAGAAGCTCTTTCGCCGGCCTGCCGCGCCCCCGCTATCAAGGCTGGGGGGCGGTCAGCAGCATCTTCACTTCAGCTTGAGAATTCGACGCGCGCCAGTAAGAACGATCACAGCGATGACAGTGCCAACGATCAGATCCGGATAAGGCGAACCGGTCCAGGTGACAAGCGCCCCGGCCGCGATCACACCGAGGTTTGCGATGACGTCGTTCGCAGAGAAGATATAGCTTGCCTTCATATGTGCTCCGCGATCGCGCTTCTTGGCGATCATCACCAGGCAAGCAACGTTCGCAACGAGGGCCACCGCGCCGACACCCATCATCAACGCCGATTCGGGTTCACTGCCGAAGAAGGCGCGGCGAAGCACTTCACTCAGGGCGCCCAGGGCCAATACGAGCTGCAGCCATCCAGCCACGTGGGCGGCACGGGTCTTCAGCGCAGCCGCACGGCCAACCGCGTACAAGGCCAGGCCGTAGACAGCAGCGTCGGCGAACATGTCCAACGAATCAGCCACCAACCCGGTTGATTCTGCAATCAATCCCCACACCAGCTCGACCACGAACATCACGGCATTGATAGCAAGCAGCAGTCGAAGCGTTTTCGCCTCCGACGCGTCACCTGCCTTGTCGGTACCAGGGGCCGCGTCAGACAAATCAGGACGGGATCCGATCAGATGGGTGCCGAAGTTGAGCGGGGCGAGCTTCGACAATACGGGATAGATGTCTGCCGTGTGCAAGACGTGGAGCTGCCGCTGGGAGAGATCGAAGTCGAGCGATTGAATGCCGTCGACATCGGCCAGTGCCATGCGAATCATGTTTTCCTCGGACGGGCAGTCCATCTTCGGAATTCCAAGTGTGCTAATCGTGCGTTGGCTGGCTTGCTCTGGCTTGGCCGGGCGCGATCCGCGCAGTTCGACGCCGAGTCGCAGGGGGTGCAGCACGTCGACAAGGGCATCTGCATTCCCATGGTGCAGCACAGTGACAGTGCGGGTATTGAGGTCGAAGGCGATGTGATCGACGTCGTCGACTTTGCCCAAAGCGATCCGGATCAGGTTTTCCTCCGACGGGCAGTCCATTTTGGAAACGAACAGTTCGGTTTCAAGGCGGGTTGCCGCTGTGGTTTGATCTTGTGTCATGACAATGAACCTATGGTGACTGGTTATCGGAGGATAAACCTTCAACCAGCTTCAAGGTCAAGTGTGTTCAGGGCCAGCGATTGGCACCAGTCTGAGTAAGCTATCCGGCTTGTTCCGGCGGCGTAAGGGCGTCAATGATCCGGCAATCGGCAAATCGGCCGCCCCGGCATGAAACCAGCAGGCGGGAAAGGTGTTCTTTCAATACGTTGAGGTCTCTGATCTTTTGCTCGACCTCGGCAAGGTGTTGTTCTGTCAGCGCAGTCACGGCGCAGCAGTCGCCGTCTCGCTGGTCGGAGAAGGCCAACAGGCTTCGAACCTGGTCAACCGTGAATCCGATCTCCCGTGCACGGCGAACAAAGCTCAGGCGGGCTACATCCTCGCTCCCGTACAGCCGGTAGTTGCTGCCGGAGCGGGATGGAGAGTCGAGCAACCCAATTTTCTCGTAATAGCGAATCGTCGCTGGCGGCATCTCCGCCGCAGCGGACAGCTGTCCTATCGTAAATGTGCGTGACATGTGCTTGACATTAAAGTGGCTTCAAGGTTTATAAAGCTCATTTATTAATCCGTCAAGCAAATCCAATCATGCGCATCAAGATGAACGCTTCCGTCGCCACGGCCCTGCTGGTCATGTGTATGGCCGCAGGCTCTGCCTTTGCTGAGGGCACTCCACTGACGCTTGCCGAGGCCGTCACACGGGCTAGACTCCAGGCACCGCAATTGCAGAGCGCTGACGCAGCCTTGCGCGTCGCCGATGCCAACGTGCGGCAGTCTGGACTTCGACCGAACCCGACACTTTCCCTTGAGGCTGAAAATGTCCTGGGATCGGGACGCTACTCCGGTTTCGGTGGGGGAGAAAAGACGGTTGCGCTGTCGATGCCCCTGGAGCTCGGTGGTAAGCGCGGCGCGAGGATGCGCGTGGCACAGGCTGAACGGGCCGCCGCCGGTATTGGGGCGCGCTCCGCGGAAGCGGAGCTGACATTTCTGATTACCGAGGCGTTCGTTACCCTTGCTGCCAGCGAGCGCTATGTCGCGATCGCAAAGGCTGCTCATGAACTGGCCGCGCGTGCTCACCATGCAGCACGTGAACGGGTACGCGTCGGAAAAGCATCTCCGATAGAGGAGCAAAGGGCGGACGTGCTGCGAATCAATGCCGAGGTTCGGCTAGGCAAAGCAGTGCGCGCCGTCGAACTGGCGCAGAAAACGATCGCACGACTGACAGGTATGGCGATGCCGTTCACGATCGCGTCCACGTGGTTCGAGCAGATCGAACGCAGCGAGATGACGCCGCCGGCAGGGCAGGGGCTGGCGATCGCGACAGCAGAGGCCGAAGTGGCCGCTGCGGAAGCGCGCGTCGATGCGGCCAGGCGCGACCGGATACCGGACGTAACGCTGACTGCAGGCATGCGCCGTTACGGCGAATCGCCCGACAAGGCCGCTGTGCTCGGCCTGTCGGTCCCGCTGCCATTGTTCAATCAGGGCACGGCCGCGCTGGCGCGCTCGCGGGCGGAATACGATCGGGCTTCCGCCGCGCGCCGTGCCGTCGCACTGGAATTCGAGCAGTCCAACGCGCAGGCCGAAGTAGAGGTGGCCGACGCATTGGCGGCCGCACGGGCCGCCAATGGCCCTGCGCTCGCCGCCGCAGAAGAAGCGGCGCGCATCGCGAGGATCGGCTACGCCGAAGGAAAATTCCCGCAACTCGAATTAATCGAGGCCGAGCGCTCTTTAGCCGAAACCCGCGAAAGCTCAGTCGACGCGCTCGCTGCACTACATACTGCCCGGGCACGTCTGGCTCGGCTACAAGGTTCCAACTCTCCAATTTATAAGGATTGACCCATGCAAGCGGTATTCCGATCGGGCCTGTGCGCCGCGATGATCCTGTTGGGCGCATGCTCCCCCAAGCCAGAAACAGCCCCTAAACAAGCTGCCGAACAGGGTGAAAAAACGGCGAACGCCTCAGGCGAGAAAGCCGAGAATTCCGAAAAGGGCGAAAAAGCCGAGAAGGCCGAGAAGTCCGAGAAGAGCGGCGAAGCCGGCGAGCGGGGCGAAGCTGCGGAGAGGGAAGGCGAAGCCGAAGGCAAGGAAGATTTTGTAGCGCTGTCGGACCAGCAAATCAAAGCCGCGGGTATCGAGATCATGCCGGTTCGACAGTCCTTCGCTGGGGCGGTCGAGGCGCCTGCAGTCATCGCGGCAGACCCGAAGCATGCAGCTGTCGTCTCGAGCGCAGTTGGCGGCCGAGTTGTCGAGGTCCGGCGCAACCTGGGCGACCCGGTCGCTCGGGGCGACGTGCTGGCTGTAATCGAAAGCCGTGACGTAGCCCAGCTCCGGGCGGACGTCGAAATTGCCAAGCGGCAGTACGAGCTCTCGCAAGCCACGTTCGCGCGCGAAGAACGTTTGTTTGACGAAAAAGTCACCTCGCGACAGGAATTCGAGATTGCGCGCAACGCGGCGCAAGAAGCACGCACCCGCCTTCGCCTGGCCGAGCAACAACTCGCCGCCGCCGGGGCAACGGGCGGTGGGCAGCTTAACCGGCTGATGCTGCGCTCGCCGATCAAGGGTAACGTCACGGCACGGCAGACCGCACTGGGCGACATCGTCGCGCCGGACGCACATCTGTTCGAAGTGGCCGACCTCAACGAACTGGCCGTCGAGCTTTCGCTGTCGCCGAACGACGCGGCTCGCGTCACGGTTGGTACGGCGGTGGACGTGTCGACTGACGGTCGAACCGGTGCAGGCCGCATCACCCACGTATCGCGCGTCCTCGATCCCGCCACCCGCCAGGTACGCGCCATTGCACGGCTGTCGAACGGGCAGGGGAGCTGGCGCATCGGCGAAACGGTCAGGGCGTCGATCGCGCTCGAGGGCAGTGCCGGCGGCGCTCAACTGGCCATTCCACGGACCGCCGTGCAGACGGTGGAGGACAAGCCGAGCGTGTTCGTCCGGGAGAAAGAAGGATTCGCGATCAAGCACGTCGTCCTCGGCGGTAACGCGGCCGGCTACGTCAAGGTGATGTCCGGCCTCGACGGCAAGGAACAGATTGCGGTCAGCAATACTTATCTGCTGAAGGCGGAGCATGGCAAGGGAGAGGCAGGGGACGATGACTGATTTCCTCGTTCAACGGCTCCTGAAGGATACCCAACCATGATTGCTCGCATCGTCAACTTTTCCGTTGCGCGGCGGTGGCACGTCCTCATCGCCACCATCCTGCTGTCGATCCTCGGCGCATTCGCACTGACGCGCCTGCCGATCGACGCGGTACCGGACATCACCAACACGCAGGTGCAGATCAACGTCGTCGCACCGGCGCTCGCGCCGGCCGACGTCGAACGGCAGGTCACCTATCCGATCGAAACGGCGTTTGCCGGCATTCCCGGACTGGAATCCACGCGCTCGTTGACCAGGCATGGATTTGCACAGGTCACGACAGTCTTCAAGGATGGCACGGATATCTATTTTGCTCGCCAGCAGATGGCGGAGCGGCTGCGCGCCGTCGAGCGCAACTTGCCCCCGGGTGCTGTCGCGAGCCTGGGCCCGATTGCGACCGGGCTTGGCGACGTTTACATGTGGACGGTGGAGTATGCATCCAAGCCGGCCCAGAAAGCCGGTACGTCGGCTGGCACGTCGGCCGGCTTGCAGGCGGACGGCAGCTATATCACCCCGGAAGGGGAAGTGCTGCGCAGCGCTGCCGAGAAGGCCACCTACCTGCGCACGGTGCAGGACTGGATCGTCGCACCGCAGCTCAAGAATACAGAAGGGCTGGCGGGCGTCGACGTCATCGGGGGCTACGTCAAGCAGTATGTGGTCACGCCAGATCCGCAGCGGCTCGCGGCCCTGGGTATCAGCCTGACGATGCTGGGCGAGGCGCTCGAGCGCAACAACACGAGCGCCGGCGCCGGCGTCGTCGTCCAGAACGGAGAGGCCCTCACCGTCAAGGCCGATGCGCGCATAACTTCGTCCGAAGAACTGGCGAAGACCGTCATCACCACCCGTAACGGCACGCCAGTGCTGGTGTCGCACGTTGCTAGCGTCGGCCTGGGACAGGAGATGCGTTTCGGGTCGGCGTCTGAAGGCGGCCAGGAGGTCGTCGTCGGTACGGCCGTGATGCGCATTGGCGAGAACAGCCGGACCGTTGCCGCGGCCGTCGATGTCCGACTGAAGGAAATCGCACGTTCCCTGCCGCCGGACTTGATGATCCGGCCAGTCCTCGATCGGACACGCCTGGTCGATGCCACCATCAAGACCGTGGCAACCAATCTCACCGAGGGCGCACTCCTGGTCATCGCGGTGCTATTTGCGCTTCTCGGAAACCTGCGCGCGGCGCTGATTGCCGCGGCGGTCATCCCGGTCACCATGCTGATGACCTCGGCCGGCATGCTCGAGGCGGGGCTCTCCGCAAACCTGATGAGCCTTGGCGCGCTGGACTTCGGCCTGATCGTCGATGGCGCCGTGATCATCGTGGAGAACGCGCTGCGCCGCATCGCCGAACGCCAGCACGCTACCGGCAGGATACTCACCAAGGCGGAGCGTCTCGATACCGTTGCCGCCGCCGCGCGCGAGATGATCCGGCCGAGCGTCTATGGCCAGGCGATCATTATTCTCGTCTACGTCCCCCTGTTGACGTTCCAGGGCGTGGAAGGCCGGATGTTCGCACCGATGGCGGTAACGGTGATTCTGGCCCTGGTTTTCGCTTTCATCCTCTCGCTCACGTTTGTGCCGGCTGCGATCGCGCTGTGGCTTTCGCGCCATGTCGACGAAAAGGAGAACAAGCTGGTCAAGGCCGCCTCGTCGTCTTACGCGCCCTGGCTGGACCGCGCGCTCGCCAAACCCAAGCTGGTCGGCGTGCTGGCGGCTGCCGGTTTCGCGGGCGCGCTCGGCCTGTTCACGACACTCGGACAGGAGTTTCTTCCGACACTCGACGAGCAGGACGTGCTGCTGCAGGTCGCCCGCATTCCCGGCACCTCCCTGGACCAGAGCCAGGCGATGCAGTTCGCGGTCGAGAAAGCTGTCGGCAAGCTGCCCGAGGTAAAGCTGGTGTTCTCCCGAACAGGTACGGCCGAACTGGCCGCCGACCCGATGCCGCCGAATATCACGGACACCTTTGTCATCGTTAAAGACCGTTCGGAATGGCCGGAACCCGGGATGAGCAAGGCCGAGCTGGTTGAGAAGATCGAGAAGGCGGTTGCAGGCATCCCGGGCCAGAACTACGAGCTGACCCAGCCGATCCAGATGCGCTTCAACGAGCTGCTGGCGGGCGTACGGGGTGACATCGCGGTCAAGGTCTACGGCGATGATTTCGACGCCATGATCCGCACCGCCGAGCAGGTTGCCGAAAAACTGCGTGCGGTCGAGGGCGCGGAAGACGTCCGGGTAGAGCAGGTGCAGGGGCTTCCGCTGCTCGATGTCCGCCTGGACCGCGACGCCATGGCCAGGGTCGGGCTGACCGCCCAGGACGTGCACGACACCCTGGCGGCAGCCGTTGCGGGACGTGAGGCCGGCTCGATCTACGAGGGGGACAGGCGCTTTGACGTCGTGGTGAAACTGGGCGAGAAGACCAGGAACGATGTCGAAGCCTTGCGCCTGTTGCCGGTGCTGACGCCGGGCGGCAGCTTCGTGCCGCTGGGATCGGTGGCCACGCTGGAGACGGCCAAGGGACCGAACCAGATCAGCCGCGAGAACGGCAAGCGCCGGGTGGTCGTTCAGGCCAACGTGCGCGGACGCGACATCGCCGGCGTGGTCAGCGAAGCGCGCGCAAGCATCAACGCGGACATACGGGTGCCCGCCGGCGTATGGCTCGCCTGGGGCGGGCAGTTCGAGAACCTCGAGCGTGCGCGGATGCGCCTGGCGGTCGTGGTACCGGCCTGCTTCGCGCTCATCGTCCTGTTGCTGTATTCAGCCGTGGGTTCCTGGCGCGCTGCCGCGGTCGTGTTCACGGGCGTGCCTCTCGCCCTGATCGGGGGGATCGCCGCACTCTGGCTGCGTGGCCTGCCATTTTCGATTTCGGCGGCCGTCGGATTCATCGCGCTGTCCGGCGTTGCCGTCCTCAATGGGCTGGTGATGGCGGGTTCGATCGACGACCTGGCCAAACAGCTTCCGTGGGCTCAAGCGGTGCGCGAAGGTGCGCTTCGGCGCCTGCGCCCCGTCTTGATGACGGCACTGGTCGCGTCGCTGGGCTTCGTCCCGATGGCATTAGCAACCGGTGCCGGCGCCGAGGTGCAGCGGCCGTTGGCCACCGTCGTGATCGGAGGCCTGATCTCCGCCACGATCCTGACGCTGTTCGTGCTGCCGACGCTTTACCAGCGTTTCGCCCGTCCGCCCGAGAGCGTGGCGGAGGGAATTTGAACAATCCAGTAGAGTGAACGCAACGACTCGGACATTGGAAGGAATCACATGAAAGCGCAATACGACCTGGTCATTGTTGGCGCGGGTTCAGGCGGGTACATCGCTGCAATCCGCGCTGGACAACTCGGCTTGTCCGTGGCCTGCATCGAATCGAATCCCTACGCCGCACCACACGGCCAGGCGCGCCCAGGAGGAACCTGCCTGAACGTGGGATGCATCCCATCGAAGGCATTGCTTGCGTCGAGCCACCTGTACGAGCAAGTCGTGCACCACACCGCCGAGCACGGGATTACCACCGGCGGCGCGGCGATCGACATCGACAAGATGATCGACCGGAAGGACGGGGTGGTCACGAAGATGGCCAAGGGGATCGAATACCTGTTCAAGAAGAACAAGGTAGATTTTATCAAGGCGCGGGCGCGCTTCGTCGGGATGCAGGACGGGGTGTATTCCCTGGAAGTCTCGGCGGAGGATTCGGTGCAGCAGATCAGCGCGCGTAACGTGATCATCGCCACCGGGTCGAAGCCGCGCCAGCTGCCGGGCACCCGGATCGACAATTCGATCATCTGCGACAACGCCGGAGCACTCGATTTCCGCGAGGTGCCGAAACGCCTCTGCGTGGTTGGTGCCGGCGTGATCGGTCTCGAGCTGGGGTCAGTGTGGCGGCGCCTGGGTGCGGATGTCACCCTGCTCGACGCCATGCCGGATTTCCTGCCGGGCTGCGACACCGCCGTGTCCAAGGAAATGCTCAAGCTGATGTCTGGCCAGGGGCTGAAATTCGACCTTGGCGTGAGCATCGACAGCATCGCGCACAGCGGCGATGGGGCGCACATTTCGTATCGAGACCGTACCGGCGTCTCCAGGGAGCTCGCTTTCGACAAGGTGATCGTGGCGATCGGGCGCGTGCCCAATACGGATGGCTTGGGAATCGAGGCGATTGGCCTGGAGGTCGACCAGCGCGGCTATGTTCCGGTCGATGAACACTGCCGGACGACATTGCCGAACCTGTTCGCCATCGGTGACGTCGTGCGCGGGCCAATGCTTGCGCACAAGGCCGAGGAAGAGGGAATCATGGTCGCCGAGATCGTCGCAGGGCAATCCGGGCATGTGAATTACGCCGCCATCCCCTTCATCATCTATACGAGTCCGGAAGCCGCATGGGTTGGCAAGACGGAGCAGGAACTGGCCCGCGAAGGACGCGCATTCAAGTCGGGACAGTTTCCTTTCTCGGCCAACGGGCGCGCACTCGGTCACGGCGACGCACAGGGGTTTGTCAAGGTCCTGGCCGATGCCCAGTCGGACCTTGTGCTGGGCGTGCATATCGTCAGCTCGCTCGCGTCGGAAATGATCGGTGAAGCGGCAATGGCGCTCGAGTTTTCGGCGTCTTCGGAGGACATTGCCCGGATCTGCCACGCGCACCCGACATTGTATGAAGCAATCAGGGAAGCGGCGCTCGCTGTCGACAAGCGTGCGCTGAACATCTGACCGTCAACTGTATAGGAACGAATAGTGGCTAAACCCTTTTCACCGCTCGCTGCCGTATTGGTCGCCGGGCTTATCGCCCTTGCCGACCTGGTCACCAAAGCCGCGATCGTGGAACGTCTGGCCTACGGCCAGCAGATCGAGTTGTTACCCTTGTTGAACATCGTCCATGTGATCAATCAGGGAGCGGCGTTCGGTCTTCTGGCCACGGCTGGCGGCTGGCAACGCTACCTTTTCATCGTTGTAGCCGTACTCGCGTCGATCCTGATCGTTCGGATGATCCGGAAACCGGAAACAGGCTCCGCGGAAAGGATCGCTCTGGCGATGATCCTTGGCGGAGCGGTTGGCAATCTCGTTGACCGAACTGCGCGGATGGGCGTCGTTGACTGGATCGATGTGCATGTAGGAGCGCATCACTGGCCAGCTTTCAACATCGCCGATATCGGGATCACGATCGGCGCCGTGGTCATCGTGTTGCACGCACTGTTCGGTGTCCGCGCAGCGCCTCCGGTATCCGACAAGACACGGTAGTCATCGCCCCCCCGGGAGCGCACTGCCGCCAGAAGCCTGGCCAGTTGCGCGGCGCGGTCTGAACAGGGCGACGATCCGGCTCCAATAGAACAAAGATAATCAGATCTACAACAATTCGAGACCCATGTTTTTGCCCGGCGGGCGTTGTAAAATTTGCCATACTCCAGTGTTCTCTTCCGTGACCAAGCAGTCAACGACTCCATGAAGCGCCTGTTTCTGATTATATTGCTCGCGCTTTTGCCGCTACAGACTGGCTGGGCGGCAGGATGGTGCGTGATTTTCGACGAAGCGCCGGCCACCGCAGCGGCATCCGACGTCACCGGTTCTGAAAATTCAATACAAGTGCTGTTCGAAGCTGGCTGCAGCGCAACTTGTGTATCGGCATGCGACTTGCAGCCCCTCGGCAGCGGTTCTTCGGTGATCGAATGGTCGGGGCAATCGCGCTCCGTTCCCGCCAGTCTCAGTCAACTGAATTACCAGTCTCCAATACTGGATGGCCCGATTCGGCCGAAATGGCTCTGATCATCGAAGCCGGCAACTACCGCCTGCGCTTGATGGGTAATCGTGCGCAAGCACTGTACGACTCCATCCGTCTTTACAAATCAAGCAGCCGCACCTGACCGAGCCGATGCACAGTTGTGCGAGTTACGGGCCTTGCCCGTGCAGTCGCAATTTACGCTTCCCGGCAATTCAGGTGCATCGCGTGCATACGTGCCTTACTCACGACCATAGCGGCCCACAATAGCCCACGTCGAGAGTCAGTGCCCTTGAAAAATCAAACGTTTAACAGGAAAATTCAATGAAGACTCACATCAACTTCGTATGCGCGGTACTCCTCGCATGCATGTTCGTTCCACTCGACTCCCGAGCCAATGAGGGGGGAGTGCCCGTAGGGAGCGCGACAGAAGCGAAGTCAGGGCGGGCAGCACCGTTCGGATACTCCTCGAGTGCAGTGCCCGACCGCATTATCACAATAGTGGCAGGCAAGACCAGATCGATTCACGTCAAGCGACTCGAGACTGTCCGTATCGTGGACGGCTCCAGAAGCGTTACCTGGACGTTCGATACGCTTGGCGTACTGCCGATCCCGTTGGCGAACATCCTTCCTGACGCATCGAAGGTAATGATCTATGTTGAGGAAAGTCCAATGTACGCCAACTAAGCTTTGTCATTTGGCGTTTTGGTAGCGCACTATCACCGGTTCGATGCCGCCCGCGGCGTCGAACTGAACCGCCCCGGATTTTGTAGAGGCTCTATTGTTTGAGAAAATGGAATCATCGGAAGCAACCCAAGTATTCCCACGAAATCATCGAGCGCGCTGTGCGCATTGTCAGCCGGTCCGGCATCGAGCCGTCTGTGGGCAGCAAGGGCGATAGATATTGACGACGCCCTAACCGAGACCATCAACGGACTTGACAAAACTGAGCTGATCCACCGCGGTCCCTGGAAGACGCGGGAGCTCCCCGAATTGGCCACGTTGGAATGGGTATCTCGTTTCCAGCCACCATCGCCTGCTTGAGCCACTCGGCTATATACCGCACACCGAATCGGAGGCAAATTATTATAAGCAGCTGACCAGTCCGGCCGTATCGGCCTGGCTCACATAAACCGACCTCACGAAAGCTGCGGCGGTTCAAGTCGCTTGATCATGAGCACGACACATGTCGCTACGCTGCTCGAGTCTCCTTCGCTTCGGAGAGGATTTCATATCCTCCTTTTGCAGCAATAAACGAGACCACTGTTCCAAGCAGCAGATCGGGAATGTTGGATTTTGTCCACATCACCAACGCGCCAGATAACACGATCGCGCCGTTCACGATCGAATCGTTATTCGTGAAGATAGCGGAAGCTTTGAAGTTCACGTCCTGGCCGCGATGTTGCTTCAAGAGGCGGATGCAATAAATATTAAGAAGCGCATTTGCTGCGGCCATCCCCATCATGGCAGGTCCCAACGGGGCTTCACCGCCGAGGAAGCGACGGACAACCTCTATCAACAACAGGCAGGCAAATCCAATGAGGAGCCATCCGGATAACAGTGCCGCACGTGTCTTGATCGCCGCAGACCTGCCGACCGCGTACAAACTCACGCCGTAGACGGCGGCATCCCCCAAGTTATCGAGGCCTGCGCCGATCACCGCGGTTGAGGATGCCCAGGTGCCGCCTACAACGCCGGCCAGGCACTGCCCCAGATTGATCAGTAGGACCTTCCATAGAATGTTGCGATCGCGTTCGTTAGCAGCATCCAGGCTTGGTTCGTCAGAACTATCGTTATTGCTACCCTTCATTTAGATCTCCGTAAGTATCAGCGGGAGTACGTGCGGTCGGACATTGCAAGGACCAAGCGCTGCAGACTGGATTCGGATGAGCACAGAAAGGCCCAATCGACGGCAAATACTCACCGTTCTTGCGGGATTGGTTACCTGTCTCTTTGTGTGGAATGCTTCAGCACCTGCACGACTTTCGGCAAGGCCCCGTTCTGACATGAGGGCGGGGATATCTCGACCTTATCGTGAAGGTGAACCTCAATTGAATCAGGTACCAATACGCTTATATGTTTATATGATCGGAGATAATAGTACCTAAATAAGGCGTATCGTTGGCTAGCAATGTCTACGTCGCTGAGATTTGCCAGGCAGGCAGGGCGGTCCGCCGCAAGCCTCTCTGCCGTATAAAATTCAGTAACCCAGCCAGTTCTGCTGTTTCGTCCAAGACTTGGGTCGGCACAGCCACCCAAGAGCACGAGAGCTGCCAATGGAATGGTAATAACTGTCTTGTTTCTCATGATTGCTCCTTGTCAGCTGACTATCTGCGAGCTTTTACCAAGTTAAATCCAAAACCAAGGCCAGCTGCCAGAAGCAGGGCCAGTTGCGCTCCATAGGTCTGTATGGTCGGGTAGATCCCAAGCACGGGCACGCGCAGTCCCGTGACCGGCGTGGCCGTCAGCCATCCGGCTTCCTGCAGCCCTGCGATCCCTTTTCCGACCAGGACAACTGCTAGGGCAGCGACCAGCACGGAGCTGAACGAGAAAAATTTACCGATCGGCATGCGCGCACTGGTACGCAGGAAAATCACAGCAATTACCGACAGCAGGACGAGGCCTGTCACGAATCCTCCCAATAGGGCAGGGCCGTTGCCGTCGGCTGCGAGCGCCGAGTAGAACAGGACGGTTTCAAAGACTTCCCGGTATACCGCGATGAAAGCCAAGGCAAACAAGGCCCATGCGGAGCGTTTTTCCATCGCCGCGGTCAAATGCTGCTTGAGATAGGCCTGCCACTGTCCGGCCTGGCTTTTCTGGTGCATCCATAGCCCGACCGACAGCAATACCGCCGCGGCGAAGAGCGACGACAGGCCTTCGGTCACTTCGCGGCTCGCGCCACTGATGCTGACCACATAGGTGGCCACCACCCATGTCAAGGCGCCTGCAGCCAACGCCGAAATCCAGCCTGCGTGCACGTAGTGCAAGGCTTCTGGACGCTCCGCTTTGCGGAGGAATGCGACCATCGCGATCACGATCAACAGGGCTTCGACACCTTCGCGCAGGAGAATCGTCAACGCGCCCACGAACACCGTCGTCGCGTCGGTCTTGTTCGCGCCGGTGAGCTCCTCGACACGTACGAAATACGCGTCGAGTTGCCCGGCGTATTCGGTCGCACGCAGCACATTGCCTTGTGCAACCGCGCCCCGGTACAGCTGCATGGTTCGTTCCACGTCCACCAGGAGCTGGCGGTCGGTCGCATCGAGCCTCGCCTCGAGCGGCTCGAAGCCGTCCAGGTAGGCCGATAAAGCAAGCTCGGTGGCCTTCGCGCGCTGGTTACTCTTCAAGGCATCCAGACTATCCTGCAGCAGTTTGCGCGCAAGGACGATGCCCTTGCGTTCCTGCTGCTCCCGTACCACCTCGGGGTGGGTCCGTGCGTACGCCAGAACCGCCCGGGCGGTCGACGGTGCGCTTGCCTTCGCCAGTTCTTCTTCGGTTACCGTCACGAGCGTGTTCATGTCGGGAATCGTGGCGGACGCGGTGTTGTTCTGTACGAATGCAGACTCTCCGGCTGCGATGTCCGTGTCCTTGAATGCCAAGCTGCCGACATAAAACGCCAGGGACCAGCGCTCATGCTCGGGCAAGCCTGCAAACGCCGGCATCGATGTGCCCTCGACACCCTGGCTGATTACCTGATACAGGGCCATGAGAGAACGGGAGCGGGCTCTTTCCTCATCGGTAAATGCGATCGGTTTGGGTTCGAGCTTGGCCGCGAGTGCGCCATCGCCGGCGCCGGCCGATCCGTGGCATGAAGCGCATTGCGCCTGGTACAGCGCTGCACCGCGGGCCAGGTCGGGCAGGGCGCGCGGCGCAACCGGGAAGGGGTAGGCCCGCAGCAGCAAACGGTTTGCCTCTCGCGCAAGCCGGGAAACCTGTTGCGGTGATTCCTTGCGCTCGACCGCCTGCTTCAGCCTGGTGGTAGCAGCTGCAAGTTCTGCATGTAAGGGATGCGGAGGCAATGCGTTCACCTGGTTCTGCGCGCGCGTCGAGAACTCCTGCATTTCGCCATATTCCAGTTCGCTGACAATCGCTCCGTTCTGGACCGCGCCGGCGTAGTCGACGGCGACATAGTCGAGCAGTTGCCAGAGCTGGCGGACTTCCGCTTCTGATGATTTGGGATTTGCGTGTGTTGTACCGATCACGCAGCAGCAGAACATTACGAAGGCTATCAGCCGACGCCAAATGGGGTACGTCATATCAGGGTACTTGTCTTCAGGTTCGAGAACCTGACATTTAACACCTTCTAGCTACTTGAAGGTCAAGCGTATTGCCGGCTGTTCGCTGATCCGGCAATGTCAGCAGGCCAATGGCATGAACATCGAGGGTTCGTTACGGCCTGGCGGTGCAGTGATGGCGCGGAAGGTTCAGGGCTAATCAATGGCGCCCAAGCCGTGTTGGCTCGTCGCAAGCATCCACAGTGCCGAGCGCCTGCAGGATTTCGCACGGGTTTGTGCTGTCGGTGGCGGCGCAACGGCTCCTGAGGTCTCTGAGCTGCGTCTCCAGTACTGACAGGTTTGCTATACGGTCGACGATGTGCCCGATGTGCTTGTCGAGCAGCGCGTTGACGCCCTCGCAGTTTTTTCCCGGGGCCTCGCGAAAATCGAGCAGCGTCCGGATCTCATCGAGTGTCATGTCCAAGGCGCGGCAATGCCGGATGAACAGCAAGCGCTCAGCGTGAAGCTCATTATAGGCTCGATAGTTGTTCGCGGACCGCTCAGGCGGGGCGAGCAATCCAATGCGCTCATAGTAGCGGATGGTTTCAACCAAGCAGCCTGAGCGGTCTGCCAATTCGCCAATTTTCAAGAGAAATCCCCGTACGTTAAGTTAGTGCTTGACCCCGTACCCGCTACAGGGTGTTTAATGCAGACTATACACAGTTCTCAAGGAGTCGTCATGTCGGAATGCCAGACCAAATCATGTTGCGAGAAGTCCGCAGTGATCGAAACCGCGGGTACTTCGCCTGCGGCACTGGACCGGTCCCTTATCATTCGCATCGACCAGATGGACTGCCCGACAGAAGAGGGACTGCTGCGACAAGCGCTCGGGCGCGTCGCAGGCGTCGGAAGGCTCGAGTTCAATCTTGTCCAGCGCCGTTTGCGGGTGGAACACAGCCTCGGCGATCCACAGGCGATCCTTGCAGCAGTACGGGCGGTCGGCATGGACCCGGTGGTTGAACAAACCGATGAGCAGAGCGGGTCAGCAGCCGGCACTGTTTTCCGAATCGAGAACATGGATTGCCCAACCGAAGAGGCGCTCATCCGTAATAAGCTGTCCGGCCTGCCGCAGGTTGAACAGCTCGACTTCAATCTCGTCCAGCGTCGTTTGGTCGTCAGGCATAGTGGGCCAGCAGCGGCGATCCAGGATGCACTGACGTCCATCGGTATGCAGGCGGTGCTCGTTGCGGCTGGACAAGGACGAGCCGAGGCGGTGCCACCCGCCTCCCGAAAGCGGCAGTATGCAGTCCTTGCACTGGGCTTGGTCGCAGCAGTCGGTGCCGAAGTCGTCGCATGGACGACGGGCGATGAAAACTGGTGGCCGGTCATCCTGCTATCGCTGCTTGCGATCGTGACGACGGGCCTGGGAGTATACAAGAAAGGCTGGATCGCACTCAAGAACCGCAACCTTAATATCAATGCCCTGATGTCGATCGCGGTGACTGGCGCGGTATTGATCGGGCAGTGGCCGGAAGCGGCAATGGTCATGGTCCTTTTCGCGCTTGCCGAGATGATCGAGGCCCGCTCGCTCGACCGTGCGAGAAACGCCATCCAGGGCCTGATGGCACTGACACCCGAGCGGGTCAGCGTACGTCTTGGCGACGGTAGCTGGAGTGAACAGGACGCTACCACGGTCGCGATCGGCGCCCTGGCCCGTGTCGCGCCCGGCGAGCGGATCGCCCTGGATGGGGAAGTGAGCACTGGCCAGTCTTCCGTCAACCAGGCGCCGATCACGGGCGAGAGCATGCCGGTACCAAAGACGGTCGGCGACAAGGTGTTTGCGGGCACGATCAATGAAACCGGCTCGTTCGAATACCGCGTCACCGCCGGCCACAGCAACTCGACCCTGTCGCGCATCATCCGCGCGGTCGAGGACGCACAGGGCAGCCGCGCGCCCACGCAGCGCTTTGTCGACCGCTTCTCCAGCATCTATACGCCTATCGTGTTCGCCATCGCGCTCGCCGTCGCCCTGGTGCCGCCGCTCATGCTGGGCGCCGAATGGATGCCATGGATTTACAAGGCACTCGTCCTGCTGGTGATCGCCTGCCCCTGCGCCCTGGTGATCTCGACCCCGGTCACCGTCGTCAGCGGCCTGGCGGCAGCAGCGCGGGCCGGCATCCTCATCAAAGGCGGTGTCTACCTGGAGCAGGGCGGCAAACTGCGCTCGCTGGCACTGGACAAGACCGGCACGATCACCCAAGGCAAACCCGAGGTGACGGACGTGTTGCCCCTGCAAGGCGATGCACAAACTCATCTGCAACTCGCGGCCGCTCTCGCGGACCGCTCCGACCATCCGGTATCAACCGCGGTGAGCCGCTACTGGCAAAACTCGGGCCTGGACCTGCCCCTCGCTTCCGTGACCGAGTTCGAGGCCCTGACCGGACGTGGCACGAAAGGGCGGATCGACGGGAAGTGGTACTACCTCGGCAATCACCGCCTGGTCGAGGAGCTCGGCATCTGCAGCACCGCGACGGAAAGCGTCTTGTCGAAACTGGAGGGTGAAGGCAAGACCGCGGTTGTCCTCTGCGATGAGACGTCGCCACTGCTGGTGATCGGGGTGGCCGATACCATTCGTGAAACCAGTCGCGAAGCGCTGGCCCAGCTTCACCAGTTGGGAATCCGGACGGTCATGCTCACCGGTGACAATGCGGTGACGGCCACGGCGATCGCACGGCAGGTGGGCATCGATGACGCCCGCGGGAACATGCTGCCCGAGGATAAGCTCTCTGCCATCAATGATGAGGTGGCGCGATTCGGCACCGTCGGCATGGTAGGGGATGGCATCAACGATGCCCCTGCGCTGGCCAAGGCCGATATCGGGTTCGCAATGGGCGCAGCGGGCACCGACACCGCCATTGAAACAGCCGACGTTGCGCTGATGGATGACGACCTGCGCAAGATCCCGCAGTTCATCCGCTTGAGCAGGCAGGCTGCCGCCATCCTGAAGCAGAACATAGTCGCAGCCCTGTCGATCAAGGCGGTGTTCCTGGTGCTTGCGATTGCAGGGTCGGCTACCTTATGGATGGCCGTGTTCGCGGACATGGGGGCGAGCCTGCTCGTGGTTTTCAATGGGCTGCGACTGCTCAAGAGCCAGGAGAAACGTGGCCACGCATAGTGGGGGCGTATGCCGGCTCACGTGGCAAGGATGCTCAGCGGCCGCCTCGCAAGCCGTAGTGGCCGGTCATTCGGCCATTGCCCCGACCTTAAGGTTCTACGGCATAGTTCGCTGGTTGCAGGGCACGCTCCACCAGTTCGATCAGGATGTGGATCACCTTGATGTGGAGTTCCTGCACCCGGTCGGCATAGCGTCCAGCACTCGTGCAGATGCACACGTCGGCAGCATGCGCAAGCTGCGACCCGGGTCGCCCGGTCAGACCGATCACCTTCATTCCTTTTGAACGGGCGGCTTGCGCAGCGAGGACCACGGACTGGCTGCTGCCGCTCGTGCTGATCGCAAACAGGACGTCACCGGCGACGCCGTTGCCCTCGACGAAGCGAGCGAACACTTGTTCGTAACCATAGTCGTTGGCCACGCAGCTGATGTAGCTCGGATCGCTGATGGCTACCGCCGCCATGGCAGGGCGATCCTCACGGAATCTCCCTGACAGCTCTTCCGCCAGGTGCATCGCATCGCACATCGAGCCGCCGTTGCCGCACGAGATAATGCGGCGTCCGCTTTGCAACGCAGCGATGAGCAGGGTCGCGCCGGTCTGGATATTGCCCAGCTGGGCATCGTCACTGATGAGGCGGTCAAGTGCATCCCGCGCTTCGACGAGATTGTTCCTGATATGGTCGATCATCGTTTTTCTTCCTCATGTTCATCGTGGCCGGCATGGTCGGCATGGTCGTGGGCTACAGCTGGATCGAAGCTGTGTTCGTCGGAGGCCTGTTCGCACGGCGTCGTCTCGATCTGGATGGTGCTGTGGTGGATATCGTACTTGCTCGCGACGAGCCGGCGGATATCCAGCAGCAGGGCCTGCGGGTTTGTGACCTCCTCTCGCTGTACCACGTGGGCTGTCAAACTGGCTTTTCCGCTTGTGATGGACCATACATGCAGATCATGCACGCTGGCCACGCCGGGGACGCGTGCGATGGCATCCTTCACCTCGGCGAGTCCGATGCCTTCGGGTACGCCTTCGAGCAGCACGTTCATGCTCGCCTTGAGCAGCGTCCAAGTGCGCGGCAGGACCCACAAGCCGATGGCAACGGCGATCGCAGAATCGACCCAGCTCCAGCCGATGTAGCGTATGACGAGAGCGCCAATGATGACGCCGACCGAGCCCAGCATGTCGCTCCATACTTCGAGGTAGGCACCCTTGACGTTCAGGCTGCTGTCCTTGCCGCTCGATAGCAGCCGCATGCTGATGAGGTTGATGACCAGGCCGAAGGAGGCGACCAGCAGCATCGTCCCGGACTGGATTTCCGGTGGGTTGTTCAGGCGCTGGTAGGCTTCGTACAGGATGTAGATCGCTACCAGGAACAGGAGTATGGCGTTGAAAGCGGCCGCCAGGATCTCGAAGCGGTAGTAGCCGAACGTGCGTTCGCTGTCGGCCGGCCGCTTCCCGATGCGGATAGCGGCAAGCGAGATCGCCAGCGCCGCGGTGTCGGTAAACATGTGCGCCGCATCTGAAATCAGCGCAAGGCTGTTGGTGAGAATACCACCGATGATTTCGGCGACAAGAAAAGCCGTCGTGAGGATGAGTGCTATCCAGAGCGGGCGTTCGTTCTGTCCCGGTTGCGCAGCATGAGAATGTCCTGAACCCATCGTGTTCCCCCTTGCATTGTGATTGTCTGCTTGCCTGCCTTATCCTACTTTTGCTTGGTTTTGTCCTTTGCACGCTTTCGGGACTTTGGTCCCGAAGGCTTGTTCCGGTCCCTGTACTTCAGCCAGCCTAGGAACACCATAATCATCCCGGCCAATGCCAAGCCGATAATGCCAAATACCTCAAAGAGATTTTCGTGCAGTGGCTCTGGTGGCTGCTGTGGCAGTCTCATGTCATCTCCTTTCGTGGTTATTCATCTGGTTCGGAAAACAATCTGTCAGTCCCGCGTCTCCCGCAGATTGATCACGGTGCGCACACAAAGCACCAGTACGGCGGCAAGTCCCGCAACCGCGTCCAACCTTCCTGCATTGACACCCAGATCGCAAAAAGCGACACCGAGCACGAGTGCGATCGGTGCAGCTGACAGAAGCGCATCGGCTTTGTCATCGCTGTCGCCGGCCTCAACTGGCCTGTACGCCAAGCCGATCGTCGTCGCGCTTGCAAGCGCTCCAGGTAGGGCAAAACCTGCCATGGCCATCACATCGAGTGACGATGCGTGAACGATGCGATGCGTACCCATCGCTATTACGATCAAGCCCAACACCAGGCAGCACAGGCAGAGAACGATTTGGACCACTGAGTACGCTACTTCAATGCCAGGCCGGGCCTGCTCTGTCCGCCGTTCAATGAATAACAACCGGAACAAGATTGTTGCCGCATGATGCGAGGCGGCCGCCACCAAGGTGACGCTTTCGACAATGATCGCTCCCGCTGCGCAACTCGCCAAAGCTGCTCCGTGCGCAGCGAGATCCAGCCTCACAAGCCCTTGCCTGCTCCGAGAGCGTCCTGCATTGTATCGATGCATACTGTCCTCCTCAGTTCGGTTGGGGCCGCAAAAAGTTCCTGCGGCCCATACGCTCACTGGACGACCACTTTCGCGGGCTGCACCGGTACTTCATCGCTGTCATTACGATGCGCAAGCCGGTAGAGCAGAGGAAGGACCAGCAGCGTCAACGCGGTCGAGGAAAGAATCCCACCGATGACAACGGTTGCCAGCGGCCGCTGTACCTCGGCGCCGGTGCCGGTCGCGATCGCCATCGGCACGAAGCCCAGCGATGCGACGAGCGCGGTCATGAGGACTGGCCGCAGCCGCGTCAGTGCACCATGCCTGATCGCCTGGTCCAGTCCCATGCCTTCTTCACGCAAGGTCCGAATGTAGGAGAGCATCACCAGGCCGTTCAGGACGGCTACGCCCGACAGTGCGATGAACCCCACTGCTGCGGAAATCGACAGCGGAATCCCCCGCAGTGCCAAGGCGACCACGCCGCCAGTCAGGGCGAATGGAATGCCCGTGAATACCAGCAGCCCGTCCTTCACGTTATTGAACATCGCGAACAGCAGCGTGAACACGATGAACAAAGCCAGCGGCACGACGATCTGCAGGCGCTGGGTCGCTGACTCCAGCTGCTGGAAGGTGCCGCCCCAGCTGGTCCAGTAACCCGCCGGGACCTTGACCTTGGCTGCGATGGCCGCCTGCGCTTCAGGAACGAAGGTACCGATATCGCGGCCGCGCACGTTCGCACTCACGACGATGCGCCGCTTGCCGTTCTCCCGGCTGATCTGGTTCGGCCCTGGCGTGAAGTTCAGGGTGGCGACTTCGGCGAGGGGAATGTAGGCCATTGCACCACCCTGCTTGGCTGGCAGGGGAATCGGCAGCTGCCGCAATGCGTCGAGATCGGTACGCATCGCTTCGGGCAGGCGGACCACGATATCGAAACGGCGGTCGCCCTCGAACATGGTGCCGGCTTCGCGCCCGCCGGTGGCAATTGCCAGCGCTTCCTGCACGTCACCGATGTTCAGGCCGTACCGCGCCGTTTTTTCACGGTCGATGTCCACCGTGAGCATCGGCAGGCCGCCAGTTTGTTCCACCTTGACCTCGGCCGCACCCGGTACCCGTTGCAGGACCTCGGCAATTTCTTTACCGGTTGTTTCCAGCACGGCCATGTCGTCACCGAAGACCTTCACGGCGACGTCGCTGCGTACACCCGAGATGAGCTCGTTGAAGCGAAGCTGGATCGGCTGGGACAGTTCGTACGCATTGCCGGCATACTTCTCCGCTTCTTCCTCGATCGCCTCGACCAGCTCGGCGCGGGTCTTCTTCGGCGCGGGCCACGTAGACTCGGGCTTGAGCATGATGTAACCGTCCGAGATGTTGGGCGGCATCGGGTCCGAGGCAATCTCGGCGGTACCCGTGCGGGCGAACACGCGATCGATCTCCGGGAACTTCGCCTTCAGGCCGGCCTCGAGCTTCTGCTGCATCTCCACCGACTGGCTCAGGCTGGTTGCAGGGATGCGAATCGCCTGCAGCGCGAGATCGCCTTCATTCAGGTTGGGGATGAATTCGCTTCCCAGCCGTGTAGCCAGCAGTCCCGACAGGAGCACCAGCACGACGGCGCTCGTGATCACCAGGGCGCCGTTACGCAAGACCTTTTCGAGGGCCGGGGCGTAGACGCGCTTCGCCGAGACCATGATGCGGTTTTCCTTTTCCGTGACGCGCTTGCCGATGAACAGGGCGACGGCGGCGGGAATGAAGGTGATCGACAGGATCATCGCTCCAAGCAGCGCGGCGACGACGGCGAAGGCCATCGGATGGAACATCTTGCCTTCGACGCCTGAAAGGGCAAAGATCGGCAGGTACACCACCATGATGATGAGCTGGCCGAACAGGAGAGGGCGGCGCGCTTCTTTCGCGGCCGCGAACACCTCGTGGAAGCGTTCGGCAAGGGTCAATTGGCGCCGGTGATGTTCCTGCGCGTGCGCCAGGCGCCGTACGCAGTTCTCGACGATCACGACGGCACCGTCGATAATGATGCCGAAGTCGAGCGCACCCAGACTCATCAGGTTCGCGCTGACCCGGTAAGTCACCATCCCGGTAAAGGTGAACAGCATCGCGAGCGGAATGACCAACGCGGTAATGATCGCAGCACGGATATTGCCGAGGAATAGGAAGAGGATTGCGATCACGAGGACGGCGCCCTCGAGCAGGTTCTTCTTGACCGTATTGATCGCCTTGTCCACCAGTGTCGTGCGGTCGTACACGGGAATCGCCACAACGCCTTTCGGCAGCGAACGGTTCACCTCGACCATCTTGCTCGCCACCGCCTGGGAAACGGCGCGGCTGTTCTCGCCGATCAGCATGAAGACCGTGCCCAGAACGACTTCCCGCCCGTTCTCCGTTGCCGCGCCGGTACGCAGCTCGCGCCCGACGTCGACCGATGCAACGTCGCGTACCCGGACGGGGACACCGTCGACGTTGCTGAGAATGGTGTTGCGGATGTCGTCCAGTGTGCGAACCTGCCCGGGCGCCCGCACGAGGAACTGCTCACCGCGGCGCTCGATGTATCCCATGCCGACGTTATTGTTGTTGCGGTCGATCGCGTTGACGACGTCGGACAGCGACAGTCTGTAGGAGCTGAGTTTCGCGGGGTCGGGGGCAATCAGGTACTCCTTGGCAAAACCGCCAATCGAATTGATCTCGGTAACCCCGGGCACCTGGCGCAGCTGCGGCTTGATGATCCAGTCCTGGATTTCGCGCAGGTCGGTGGGCGTATATGGTGTGCCGTCGGCTTTTTTCGCGCCCGGTTCGCTTTCCACCGTCCACAGGTAGATCTCGCCAAGGCCCGTCGAGATCGGGCCCATCATCGGGGTCACGCCGGCAGGCAGGTTTTCCCGTGCTTCCTGGATTCGCTGGTTGACGAGCTGGCGTGCGAAATAGATGTCGGTGCCATCCTTGAAGATGACGGTCACCTGTGATAGGCCGTAGCGCGAAAGCGAACGGGTCTGTTCGAGGCCGGGCAGGCCGGACATCACGGTCTCGATGGGAAAGGTAACGCGCTGCTCGACTTCGAGCGGCGAATAGCCGGCCGCCGAGGTGTTGATCTGCACCTGGACGTTGGTGATGTCGGGCACCGCGTCGATCGGCAGCTTCTGATAGTTGTAGATCCCTACGGCCGCCATCGCAATGACGGCGAGCATGACCAGCCATCGGTGTTCGATGGCAAAGCGGATGATGCGCTCAAACATGTCTGGATCCCCGTTCAATGTTCATGTTCGGCGCTGCCCTTGCCTTGCTCGGCCTTCACGACAAAGCTGCCGGTCGTGACATAGGGCGAGCCAGCCGGGAGGCCGGTGAGGATCTCGGTCAGCTTCCCGTCGCTCACGCCGGTCGTCACTGGACGGGCTTCGAAGCCTTTCGCATTCTTCATGAACACGACGGTCTTGCCTTCAAGAGTCTGAATGGCGTCGGATGCGACGGCGACGGAGGCGTCTTTTTGTCCGCTGACGACCGAAACATTGACGAACAGGCCGGGGCGCCATGCCAGTCCGGGATTGTCGATCACGACGCGAGCACTCGCGCTTCGGGTCTCCTCGCCGAGCAGGTTGCCGACGTAGCTGACCTTTCCCGTGACCGACGGGCCGCCGGCCGCCGACCTGACCGTGACCGGCTGACCGACCCGGACGGCGGCTAGGTCTTTCGGCGTGACCGCGATGTTGACCCACACGGTCGACAGATCCGAGACGAGGAAGACGTTGGCATCCTCTTTCACTGCTTCACCTTGCGCCAGGTGCTTTTCCACGACAACGCCGGTAAACGGAGCGCGAAGGACAAAGCGATTCACCGAGCCTGCCGATACGTCGGCACCGAGTGCGGTCAGTTTCGCGCGGGCGGCCTGGGATTCGATCTGGGCTTCGCGGTACGCCTGTTGGGCCTGGAGGTAATCCTGCTCGGCAGAGATTTTTTGTTCCCAAAGCTTCCTTTCGCGCTCGTGCGTGATGCGCGCGAGCTCAAGTCTCTTCCCGGCGGAAAGCGCGGCGCTGCGCAGGTCCGCCAGTTCGGCGCTGGCGATGACCGCCAGGGACTGGCCTTTCTTGACGTCCTGGCCAAGCGAGGCGGCCACCGATTCGACGACGCCGGCGACCCGCGGCACGACGTGTGCTGTGCGGTCTTCATTGAAGCGCACTTCGCCCGGAAGGACGAGTTCGGTGCGAATTGCCGCCGACCCGGCCGTTGCCGTCGCGATGCCGGCGGCCTTGATTTGCTCCGGGCTCATTTCGATGACGCCGGGCTCTTCGGCATGTCCTTCTTCCTTCTCGTCGCCGTGTTCGGTCTTTACCTCGGCGGTTTCCTCGGCGTGCTCGCCGCCCTCCTGGGCCGGCGTGCTGCCGCCTTTCCAGAAAACGATCAGCAGGGCCAGTATGATGCCGACCGCGATCACAGCCGCGATGGAAAGCGCTGATTTTTTGTCGATAGTGAACTTCATGGAGTCATCCTGTTGTTATTGGTGGCGCCGGCGCCGCTATCGGCAAAACGGCCGAGCTCCGCGCTAAAGCGGTAGCTGTCGTAGACGGCCTGGACGTATTGCGCGCGGCTTTGCAGCAGGGTGCGCTGGGCATCGAGGACATCCAGGAAGTTGAACTTGCCGGCCTCGAACCCGATGACCGCGGCATCGAAGACACGCTGCGCTTCCGGAAGGATTTCCTGGCGCATGGTTCGCACCTGCTCCCTGGCGAGTTGCGCCCGTTGGTAGGTACTGGACAAGGCCTGATCAAGCCGCAGGCGCTGCGCATCGCTTTCGGCGCGTGCCTTGTCGGCCCGGGCAAGGGAGGCCTGCAGATTCCCCTGGTTACGGTTGAACAGCGGAAGTGGGACCGACACACCGAGCACAGTCTGCGAGCGCCCCATCTCCTCATCCTTCTGGCGGCCGACGACGAGGGTGATATCGGGCATGCGCTGTGCACGGTCGACCGAGACCTGGGCCTCTTCGCGTTCAACTTGCAGGCGTGCGCGTTGCAGCTGCGGTGAGCCGGCCAGGCGTGTGCGCAAGACATCGAGGGAAGGGATGGCCCCGAGGTCGTCCGCCGGCTCGATCAGGGCGAGATTTCCTGGCTGGGCCTGGCCCCAGTACGCCGCCAGCAAACCGTGCGCGATGCGCAGTTCACCATCGGCCTGGGACAGGTCGAGGCGGGCAGTTGACTCGGCCACGGTGGCGCGCGAGAGCTCAACCGGGGATACGCGTCCGGCGGCAACCCGTTTCTCGGCCGCAGATCTGGCCTTCGAAGCAATGTCCAGCGAGGTTTGCGCAAGCTTCACGCGTTCCTGGGCGCCCAGCGCATTGAAATATGCTGCAATGACGTCGGCGCGCAAGTCGGCCCTGGCCACACTTGAGGCAGCGAGCGCAAGCCGGCTCTCACGCTCGGCCAATTCAATGCGGGCGCGCCGCTTGCCGCCAAGCTCGACCAGTTGGCTGAGCTCAAATGTGCGAGTGCGGGTGCCGCGCTGTGTTCCCTCGGTCATGTAGGAAATCGAGGGGTTGGGTAGCAATCCGGCCTGGCGACGCTCCGCGCTGGCAATGACGACGTCCAGGGCGCTGGTCCGAAGAGTTGGATTGACGGCGAAGGCCATGTCGACCGCTTTTTCGAGCGTCAACGGCGTATCGACGGGCTGTGCGATTGTGCCCGAGCCTGACTGATTGCTTTGTGGACCGCCAGCGAGCTGGGCGGCCGCAGGGAGCGCCCATGCCAATAGCACGAGCGACCCAACAAGAATACGTTTGGGGTGCATGAATAAACTCCGAAAACAATAGGCGAAGAATATTCAGCGGCGATCCGCATCAGGCGCGTTGTGCCAACGCCCCTGGAAGAAGATGAACTTGATTAGCTATGAACCGCCGCCGAATCAGACGACGGCAGCCCATTGAGGCCGCTCTGGCGGGGCCACATCGATGGAGGAGAGATGATGCAGGGGAGAGAACGGTGCAAGGCGCAGCGGCTCGGACACGGCCACTACGACCGGCAGCTCTTCGATCGTCAGGGGCGTGTGAGCACAGGAAGTACAGTGCGAATGCAGGGTTCCTGCTTTCGATTTGGATGGCTGGTCTAGCGAACTGAAAGTCTCTTGAGCAGGATCGTCGTGCGACGCATGATGCCCAAGGTGCTGCGCAGCGCGGCCAGTTTCGTGCTCGCAATACTCCGCCACGACGCTCCAGCTAAGCTGCAGCATCATGATTGTTAGCAAAGCATAAATAAACCGGCGAGTCATGGGAAAAGTATAGCACGGCCTCTTGGATGGGACTGCACCGTCCTCTTCCTTCAGTCCTGCCGTCTTTGTCGGATCTTGGACGCCGTGCCTGTTTCCTCTTCAGTACCGTCCATCGGCGCCTCAATGTCGATCGCAATATGTTCGAAAGCTTTGTCGCGAATGAGTGTTTTCACGTGCGACTTGATCGACATGACATTGTCGGGTATAGCTTCGGGCGAGACGACGACATGGGTTGTTAAGCATTAGGCTGTGCCAGAACGAGCGGGGCAATACCAGTTAACGTCATGCATTCAGTATCAAATTTTCTTGAACCACTGTTTGAGGAGACTGGTTAGAATTCGATTTCTTTCGCGTGGTTTACGGATAACGTGGTATCTCTACTGTTAAATCCGTACCGGCAACGATGGCTTGACACGAAAGTCGGTATCTCTGTTCGGCTTTGTTGCATAAATCAATTGAGCGCGTAGTACCCCAAACCCCAGACGGATTTACGGCATGGTCACCGCTACGGTCGTGGGCGTGCCCAAGCGCGTGAAGCGATTGAGGATGGCGGCACGGACCTGCAACTCGGCGACCTGACGGTCGAAGTCGCGCGCCATGACGCGTTCACCAAGCAGCTTGAAGCAACGCATTTTGGTCTCGACAAGGCTGCGCCGGTGATACCCGCTCCACTTTTTCCAGATCTTCCGGCCAAGCCGG
>NZ_ATYR01000014.1 GCF_000427785.1 Massilia alkalitolerans DSM 17462 | reverse complement strand
TTTTTTGTCGCTACAATGTTTCATTTGTGTTTCACGTTTCGTTTCGATGAAACACATGAGCTGTCGAAGCTGCGCCAAGTCCTTGATCCATAAGGAATGCCGGACTGGCACGCCACTTGCATTGGTAGGTGGGTATTCGATCAACGCATCATTCGAAAGGTATAAGCATGAGCCACCACTCCGCCGGCGCCGCGTTCCGCAAGGCCGTCCAGGAAGAAACCCCGCTGCAGGTCATCGGCGCCATCAATGCCAACCATGCGCTGCTGGCCAAGCGCGCCGGCTACCGCGCCATCTACCTGTCGGGCGGCGGCGTCGCTGCCGGCTCCCTCGGCCTGCCGGACCTCGGCATTTCTAGCCTGGAAGACGTCCTGATCGACGTGCGCCGCATCACCGACGTGTGCGACCTGCCGCTGCTGGTCGACATCGACACCGGTTTCGGCGCCTCGGCGTTCAACGTCGCGCGCACCGTGCGCTCCCTTGAAAAGGCCGGCGCCGCCGCCTGCCACATCGAGGACCAGGTCGGCGCCAAGCGCTGCGGTCATCGTCCGGGCAAGGAAATCGTCAGCAAGGACGAGATGGTCGACCGCGTCAAGGCCGCCGCCGACGCGCGTACCGACGAGGACTTCGTGATCATGGCGCGCACCGATGCGCTGGCCGTGGAAGGACTGGACGCTGCCATCGAACGCGCTATTGCCTGCGTGGAAGCCGGCGCCGACATGATCTTCCCCGAAGCGATGACCAGCCTGGAGATGTATAAACAGTTCGCCGATGCCGTCAAGGTGCCGGTGCTGGCCAACATCACCGAGTTCGGCGCGACCCCGCTGTTCACGCTGGACGAACTGCGCAGCGCGAATGTGAGCATCGCCCTGTACCCGCTGTCGGCCTTCCGCGCCATGAACAAGGCGGCCGAGAACGTCTACAACGCGATCCGCCGCGACGGCACCCAGCAGAACGTGCTGGACACGATGCAGACCCGCGCCGAACTGTACGACCGCATCGACTACCACAGCTACGAACAGAAACTGGACGCGCTGTTCGCCCAGAAAAAGACCAAATAATCCAGCCTCAGGAGATCCCACGCATGAGCACCCAGAACAACGAGACCCCAACGTTCAAGCCGAAGAAATCGGTGGCCCTGTCCGGCGTCGCCGCCGGCAATACCGCGCTGTGTTCGGTCGGCAAGACCGGTAACGACCTCCACTACCGCGGCTACGACATCCTGGACGTCGCCACCACCTGCGAATTCGAAGAGATCGCCTACCTGCTGGTGCACGGCAAGCTGCCGACCCAGGCGGAACTGAAGGGCTACAAGGCCAAGTTAAAAATGCTGCGCGGCCTGCCGCAGGCAGTCAAGAGCGCACTGGAAGCGCTGCCGGCCGGCGCCCACCCGATGGACGTGATGCGCACCGGCGTGTCGGTGCTGGGCTGCACCCTGCCGGAAAAGGATGACCACAACGTGCCCGGCGCGCGCGACATCGCCGACCGCCTGATGGCGTCCTTCGGTTCGATGCTGCTGTACTGGTACCACTTCAGCCACAGCGGCAAGCGCATCGACGTCGAGACCGACGACGATTCGATCGGCGGCCATTTCCTGCACCTGCTGCACGGCGAAAAGCCGCGCGAATCCTGGGTGCGCGCGATGCACACCTCGCTGATCCTGTACGCCGAGCACGAGTTCAACGCCTCGACCTTCACCTCGCGCGTGATCGCCGGCACCGGCTCGGACATCCACTCGGCCATCACCGGCGCGATCGGCGCGCTGCGCGGCCCGAAGCACGGCGGCGCCAACGAAGTCGCGCTGGAGATCCAGAAGCGCTACGAGAACGCCGACGAGGCCGAAGCCGACATCCGCAACCGCGTGGCCAACAAGGAAGTCGTGATCGGCTTCGGCCACCCGGTGTACACCATCAGCGACCCGCGCAACGTGGTGATCAAGGAAGTGGCGCGCACGCTGTCGCAGGAAGCCGGCTCGATGAAGATGTTCGACATCGCCGAGCGCCTGGAATCGGTGATGTGGGAAGTCAAGAAGATGTTCCCGAACCTGGACTGGTTCTCGGCCGTCTCGTACCACATGATGGGCGTGCCGACCGCCATGTTCACGCCGCTGTTCGTCATCTCGCGCACCTCCGGCTGGGCCGCGCACATCATCGAGCAGCGCATCGACAACAAGATCATCCGCCCGAGCGCGAACTACGTGGGTCCGGAAGACCTGCAGTTCGTGCCGATCGCGGACCGCAAGTAAGGACAGTACCGCTAGCCTGAAGACCGTCGTACCGGCGAAGGCCGGTACCCAAGTTTTGCTTGAATAGCCTGCACACAAAATTGGATCCCGGCCTGCGCCGGGATGACGGCTCGGAGGATAGCTAAACAATCAGGCGCTATCGAGCTTCATCATGATGAACACCAACCACCGCAAACCCCTCCCGGGCACCTCGCTGGACTACTTCGACACGCGCGCCGCGGTCGAGGCCATCCAGCCCGGCGCCTATGACACGCTGCCCTACACCTCGCGCGTGCTGGCCGAGAACCTGGTCCGCCGCTGCGACCCGGCCAGCATGACCGACGCCCTCAGGCAGATCATCGAACGCAAGCGCGACCTCGACTTCCCGTGGTTCCCGGCGCGCGTGGTCTGCCACGACATCCTCGGCCAGACCGCGCTGGTCGACCTGGCCGGCCTGCGCGACGCCATCGCGGAGCAGGGCGGCGACCCCGCCATGGTCAATCCGGTGGTCCCGACCCAGCTGGTCGTGGACCATTCGCTGGCCGTCGAGTGCGGCGGCTTCGATCCGGACGCCTTCGCCAAGAACCGCGCCATCGAGGACCGCCGCAACGAAGACCGCTTCCACTTCATCGAGTGGACCAAGAAGGCCTTCCGGAACGTCGATGTGATCCCGCCGGGCAACGGCATCCTGCACCAGATCAACCTCGAGCGCATGTCGCCGGTGATCCAGTCCGAACAGGGCGTGGCCTATCCGGACACCCTGGTCGGCACCGATTCGCACACCCCGATGGTCGACGCCCTGGGCGTGATCGCGATCGGCGTGGGCGGCCTGGAAGCCGAAAGCGTCATGCTCGGCCGCGCCTCGTACATGCGCCTGCCGGACATCGTCGGCGTCGAGCTGACCGGCAAGCCGCAGCCCGGCATCACCGCCACCGACATCGTGCTGGCGCTGACCGAGTTCCTGCGCAAGTCGAAAGTCGTCTCGGCCTACCTCGAGTTCTACGGCGAGGGAGCCTCGGCACTGACCCTGGGCGACCGCGCCACCATCTCGAACATGGCGCCGGAATTCGGCGCCACCGCGGCGATGTTCTACATCGACGAGCAGACCATCAAGTACCTGCGCCTGACCGGCCGCGAGGAAGAGACCGTGCAACTGGTCGAAGCCTATGCCAAGGAAGCCGGCCTGTGGGCCGACAGCCTCAAGACCGCCCAGTACGAGCGCGTGCTGTCGTTCGACCTGTCGTCCGTGGTGCGCAACATCGCCGGTCCGTCGAACCCGCACAAGCGCGTGCCGACCTCGGAACTGGCCGAGCGCGGCATCGCCGCCCAGGTGGACAACGCCCCGGGCCTGATGCCGGACGGCGCCGTGATCATCGCGGCGATCACCAGCTGCACCAACACCAACAACCCGCGCAACATGATCGCGGCCGGCCTGATCGCCCGCAACGCCAACCGTGCGGGATTGATGCGCAAACCCTGGGTCAAGAGCTCGCTGGCGCCGGGTTCCAAGGCCGTGGCCCTGTACCTGGAAGAGGCCGGCCTGATGCCGGAACTGGAAAAGCTGGGCTTCGGCGTGGTCGCCTTTGCCTGCACCACCTGCAACGGCATGAGCGGCGCGCTGGATCCGACCATCCAGCAGGAGGTCATCGAACGCGACCTGTACGCGACCGCCGTCCTGTCGGGCAACCGCAACTTCGACGGCCGCATCCACCCCTACGCCAAGCAGGCCTTCCTGGCCTCGCCGCCGCTGGTGGTGGCCTATGCGATCGCCGGCAGCATCCGCTTCGACATCGAGAAGGACGTGCTGGGCACGGACGCTTCGGGCAAAGAAATCCGCCTGGCCGACCTGTGGCCGTCGGACGAAGAGATCGATGCCGTGGTGGAGAGCAGCGTCAAGCCGGAGCAATTCCGCAAGGTCTACACGCCGATGTTCGCGCGCGTCGTGGACGACGGCGAGAAGGTCAGCCCGCTGTACGACTGGCGCCCGCAGAGCACCTACATCCGCCGCCCGCCGTACTGGGAAGGCGCGCTGGCTGGCGAGCGCACTTTGGCCGGCATGCGTCCGCTGGCGGTCCTGGGCGACAACATCACCACCGACCACCTGTCGCCGTCGAACGCGATCCTGCTCGATTCGGCCGCCGGCGAATACCTGGCGAAGATGGGCCTGCCGGAAGAAGACTTCAATTCCTACGCCACCCACCGCGGCGACCACCTGACCGCGCAGCGCGCCACCTTCGCCAACCCGACGCTGAAGAACGAGATGGTGCGCGATGCCATGGGCAACGTGAAAGCCGGCTCGCTGGCGCGCGTCGAGCCGGAAGGCCTGGTTACCCGCATGTGGGAAGCGATCGAGACCTACATGGAGCGCAAGCAGCCCCTGATCGTGATCGCCGGCGCCGACTACGGCCAGGGCTCGTCGCGCGACTGGGCGGCCAAGGGCGTGCGCCTGGCGGGCGTGGAAGCGATCGTGGCCGAAGGCTTCGAACGCATCCACCGCACCAACCTGGTCGGCATGGGCGTGCTGCCGCTCGAGTTCAAGCCGGGCGTGAACCGCCTGACGCTCGGCATCGACGGCACCGAGACCTTCGACGTGCTTGGTGAACGTACCCCGCGCACCGACCTGCTACTCGTGATCCACCGCAAGAACGGCGAGCGCGTCGAGGTCCCGGTGACCTGCCGCCTCGACACCGCGGAGGAAGTGGCGATCTACGAGGCGGGCGGGGTGCTGCAGCGCTTCGCGCAGGATTTCCTCGAGTCGTCGGTTCCGAAAGTCGCCGCGTAATTGCGAACGTGATTTGAACGCGCGGTCGGCGTTGCCGACCGCGCGTTCAACCAGCGTTTGCATGGCCAAACAAGGATTCATATGGCACACACCCCCCAAATCAAAATCCCCGCCACCTATATGCGCGGCGGCACCAGCAAAGGCGTGTTCTTCCGCCTGCAAGACCTCCCGGAAGCCGCGCGCGTGCCCGGCCCGGCGCGCGACGCGCTGCTGTTGCGCGTGATCGGCAGCCCCGACCCCTACGGCAAGCAGATCGACGGCATGGGCGGCGCCACCTCCAGCACCAGCAAGGCCGTGATCGTCGCCAAGAGCGACAAGGCCGACCATGACGTCGACTACCTGTTCGGCCAGGTCTCGATCGACAAGCCTTTCGTCGACTGGAGCGGCAACTGCGGCAACCTGTCCTCGGCAGTCGGCTCCTTTGCCATCGCCAGCGGCCTGGTCGACCCGGAACGCGTGCCGCAGGACGGCATGGCGACTGTGCGCATCTGGCAGGCCAACATCGGCAAGACCATCATCGCCCACGTCCCCGTGACGAACGGCGAAGTGCAGGAAACCGGCGACTTCGAACTCGACGGCGTGACCTTCCCGGCGGCCGAGGTGCAACTCGAGTTCCTCGACCCGGCGGCCGAGGAGGAGGGCGCCGGTGGGTCGATGTTCCCGACCGGAAACCTGGTGGACGAGCTGGACGTCCCGGGTGTCGGACGGCTGCAGGCGACCATGATCAACGCCGGCATCCCGACCATCTTCGTCAATGCCGAAGCGATCGGCTACACCGGCACGGAGCTGCAGGACGCCATCAACGGCGACCCGCGCGCGCTGGCCATGTTCGAGACCATCCGCGCCCACGGCGCCCTGCGCATGGGCCTGATCGCCAGCATCGAGGAAGCGGCCAAGCGCCAGCACACGCCCAAGGTGGCCTTCGTGGCGAAACCGGCGAACTACGTCTCCTCGAGCGGCAAACAAGTGAACGCGGGCGACGTCGACCTCCTGGTGCGCGCGCTCTCGATGGGCAAGCTGCACCACGCGATGATGGGCACGGCGGCGGTGGCAATCGGCACCGCCGCCGCGATCCCCGGCACCCTGGTCAACCTGGCGGCCGGTGGCGGCGCGCGCAGCGCAGTGCGCTTCGGCCATCCTTCCGGGACCCTGCGGGTGGGAGCGGAGGCGGTGCAATCGAAGGGCGAATGGAGCGTTGCCAAAGCGATCATGAGCCGCAGCGCACGCGTGCTGATGGAAGGATGGGTCCGCGTCCCGGGCGATTATTTCGAAGAAGCTTGAAGTAAGTCGCCTGCATGATTGATGGGCCGTAACAACACGGCCCATCTTTTGTGCCTCTTAGTTTTGGAACAAGGAGACTTTGTGGTTTATGATTTCTAAATGGCAAGTTAGCCGAGAGACAATCAGGAACCATGGACCGACACTCCGGCGAGCTCCAGCTCGCAGCAGGCAGCGCTTCTACTGACCAGGCGCTGGCGCCTGATGCCCGCGATCTCGAACACGAGATGCTGCGCATCGCCCTGCGCGACCAGCACGCCATCCTGGAAAACGCGCCGGTCGGCATCGTCTTCACGCTGCCCGGCCAGTTCAAGTCCTGCAATCCGCGCATCTGCGAGATGCTCGACTATTCCTACTCCGACATGTGCGGCCTGCGTCCGGCCGACATCTTCCTCACCCCCGACGATTACCAGGCGCTGGTTGCCGAAGCCTATCCGGTGCTGGCCGCCGGCGGCCTGTACGAAAAGGGCGAGCAAGCCTTCCGTCGGCGCGACGGCTCGATCATGTGGGCGCGCCTGCGCGGCCGCGCGGTCGACCCCGGGGCGCGCGAGGCCGGCACCATCTGGATCGCCGAGGACGTGACCGACGTGCGCCAGACGCTGTTCGAGGTGCGGGCGATCATGCAGAACGCCACGATCGGCATCATGTACACGCGCAACCGCATCATCCAGCGCTACAACCCGGCCTTCTCCAGGATGTTCGGCTACCGCGACGGCGAGGCGCTGGGCCGCTCGACCCGCATCGTCTACCCGGACGACCAGTCCTGGCACGACTTCGGCGCGACCGCCTACCCACAGCTGGCGCGCGGCATTCCCTACCGCGCCGAGACCGAGATGGTGCGCAAGGACGGCTCGCGCATCTGGGGCCAGCTCAACGGCTATCTGTTCAATCCCGAAGACCCGGGACTCGGCACGATCTGGCTGTTCGAGGACCGCACCCGCGAGCGTCACGACGAGATCCAGCTGCGCAATGCGCTGATGGAGAACCGCGCCATCCTCGACAACGCGGTGCTGGGCATCGCGGTGGTCGAGGACGGCGTCACCCTGCATTGCAACAGCAAGATGGAAGAGCTGTTCGGCAGTCCCGCCGGCGGCATGGACGGCACCCCGGTGCGCGCCCTGTACCCGGACGAGACCAGCTGGAAGCTGGCGCGCCTCGACACCGCGCGCAGTTTCGGCGCAGGGCAGGTGCACACGGCGGAATACCTGATGGCGAGGCGCGACGGCACGCCGTTCTGGGCGCGCCTGTCGGGTCGCCTGTTCGATGCCGACCAGAAGAGCGGGCGCAGCGTCTGGCTGATCGACGACGTCACCGCGCGGCGCGAAGCGGCCGACGCGATCCGGCGCGCGCGCGACGAGCTCGAGATCCGGGTGGCGGAGCGCACCGCCGAACTGGCCGGAGCCAACGCCTTGCTGCAGGAAGAAATCGCCGAACGGCGCCAGGCCGAGGCGCGGGTGCACCACATGGCCTATCACGACAGCCTGACCGGGCTGCCGAACCGCGCGCTGCTGTCCGACCGGCTCGAGTGCGCATTGCGCGCGGTGCGCCGGAACACTGAGCGCAACGCGAAGGATGGCAAAGGGCGGCTGGCCGTGATGTTCCTCGACCTCGACCGCTTCAAGACCATCAACGATTCGCTCGGCCACGCCACCGGCGACCAGCTGCTGCGCGAGGTCGCGCGGCGCCTGGGCACGGCGGTGCGCGACAGCGACACCGTGGCGCGCCTGGGCGGCGACGAGTTCGTGGTGCTGCTGCCGGAGGTCGGCGGCGCGCGCGACTGCGCGCAGGTGGCCGACAAGATCATCGACCTGCTGGCCACTCCGTACCCGTTCGAGGGCCGCAGCCTGCACATCACGCCCTCGATCGGCATCTGCTTGTGCCCCGACGACGGCGACGACGTCGACACCCTGATGCGCCATGCCGACGCGGCGATGTACCACGCCAAGGCGGCGGGCCGGAACAACTACCAGTTCTTCGACCAGCGCATGAACCAGGCGGCGGCGCGCCGCTTCGAGCTCGAATCGCAGCTGCGCGGGGCGCTCGCGCGCGAGGAATTCGAGCTGCACTACCAGCCCATCATCGACACCGCCACGCGCCGCCTGCACGCCCTCGAGGTGCTGCTGCGCTGGCGCCGCGACGGAGAGAATGTGGTGGGGCCGGACGAATTCATCCCGATCCTGGAAGAGAACGGGATGATCGTGCCGGTAGGGGAGTGGGTGGTCCAGAGCGCCTGCGAGCAGTGCATCGCCTGGCAGCGTCAGGGCTTGCTTGCGGTGCCGCTGGCGATCAACCTGTCGGCGCGCCAGTTCATGCACGACGGACTGGTGTCTTCGATCCGGCGCATCGTCGGCGAGACCGGCATCGACCCCGCGCTGGTCGAATTCGAACTCACCGAAACCGCGCTGATGCAGCATGGCGGGCGGACGCTCGACATCCTGCGCCAGATCAATGGCATGGGCATGTGCCTGTCGATCGACGACTTCGGCACCGGCTATTCGAGCCTGGCTTACCTGAAGCGCTTCCCGGTCCGCAAGATCAAGATCGACCGCGCCTTCGTGCGCGAGCTCGAGGCCAGTGCGGAAGACCGCGCCATCGTGGCGGCGGTGATGGCGCTGGCCAACAGCCTGGGGCTGTCGGTGGTGGCCGAAGGCGTCGAGACGGAAGGGCAGCTCGCGCTGCTGGGCGGCTACGGCTGCCAGTTCGCGCAGGGCTACCTGTTCGCGCGGCCGCTGCCGGCCCTGGAGGCGGCGCGGCTGCTGGCCGCTTCAGTCGCTTAGGGTCGCCACGACCGGGGCATGGTCCGACGGCTGCTCCCACTTGCGCGTCTCGCGGTCGATGTGGCAGGCGGTGCAGCGTTTTGCCAGTGCCTCGGTGAGCAGGATATGGTCGATGCGCAGCCCGCGGTTGCGGCGGAAGGCCAGGTTGCGGTAGTCCCACCAGCTGTACTGCTTCTCGGGTTGTTCGAACAGGCGGAAGGCATCCGTCAAGCCGAGCGCCATGAATTCTTGCAGCGCCGCGCGTTCCGGCGGGGTGAAGTGGATGTGGTTTTCCCATTCGGCCGGATCATGCACGTCGCGCGCTTCCGGGGCGATGTTGTAGTCGCCCAGCACGGCCAGCTCTGGAAACCTGCGCATTTCCTCGGCCACCCAGGTGCGCAGACCTTCCAGCCAGGCCATCTTGTAGGCGAATTTGTCGCTGCCGATTTCCTGTCCGTTCACCACATAGGCGCAGATGATGCGCATGCCGGCGATGGTCGCGGCGATCAGGCGCTGCTGCTCGTCCTCGAAATGGGGGTTGCCTTTCTGGACGTCCTCGATCGGATGCTTCGAGAGGATCGCCACGCCGTTATAGGTTTTCTGGCCGGCAAAAACGACCTGGTAGCCGGCGGCATTGATCTCGGCCAGCGGGAATTTGTCGTCGGTGAGCTTGGTCTCCTGGATGCACAGGACGTCGACCGGATTGGCTTCCAGCCAGGTGAGCAGGTGCTGGAGGCGGACTTTCAGCGAATTGACATTCCAGGTGGCTATTCTCATTACGTAGTTCTTCCTATTTATCCATGGGGGGCCGCGCCGTTAGCGGTGTTGCGGCCGGCATGATACGCGATCGAGTATTCGTCCGGCCGACTTCAATGTTATTTACTAAGCCGGATACTACTCGTAAGGCATAAACACGTGGTGCAGTGATGTCGATCGTTTTTACAGTGCATTCAACATCAGATCATAAACTTATTGTAATTCAAGAACTTGCTCTTCTGGCATGGCTATTGCTTAGTAACAATTTCCAATAAACAGGGAGTCAAACAATGTTCAAGCGCCTTGCCTTGTCGCTCGCAATGTTGTGCATAGGGACCGCCAGCGCTTCAGCGACAACGATCACCATCAATCTCGACGGCTTTGCCCATGGCACCGAGATTCGAGATTATTTCAACGGCGGAAGAGATAGTTTGAATCGGGTGGGGGGCGACAACTATGGACTGAGTTTTAACGGAGGGAGCATCAAGCACACGCCGCTTGGCGCTTACTACACCGGTACCACCTTGAACATCAACGGCAGCCTCCTGAGTTCTATTCTTGGCACTGAGCAGTACTATGTCTCGTTCAGCGCGGGTCGCTATGATGTGGACGGCGGTTTCATGTCCGTTCGATATGACGATGACAGCATGGATATGTTCTGGATATCGGGAAACGGCAACCCGTACTGCGGAATCATGCCCGGGGCATGCGACTTTCCCCATCATGGAACGATGAGCGGGTATGTTGCTTATCCTTATGGAATAAGGGAAATCACATCAAAGATCAGCAGTATCAGTTTCGCGGTCAATCGCCTGGATAATATCCAGATCCATTCGTATACGCCGGGCACTGCGCTGTATCGCCCGCCTCACTTCATGGGTAGTTACGAAACCGCGCGCGATATTCCCGAGCCTGCTTCGGTGCTGCTGCTTGGTGTCGGAGCGCTTGCGATGCTGACGCGACGGAGAAATCCCGCCCGGACCGTCCGCACAGCCGCGTAACCTGGAACGACCCGGGCAGCCACTGCACCTGGACATCTTGAAGAGTGCTCGACTGCCTGGTAGCAAAGATATGACAGTTGTATTTATGTTCGTTTGTGAGTCATTGTTGTTACGTACGCACTACTATTGCGAGTTATGCAAGGGCATATGTTAGAATAACTTAATAGATTAATAAAGAAGTTGGCAAATTTATGCTGTGCGGGCTGTAAAAATGTTCGCAAAAGAATTAAACTAGCGCCGAAGCATTTAACACTGTTTCTGTGTGGAATATAACAATTGCGTTACGGCAACTAACGCTGTACTATTTGCACACCTGGAAACAAGTTCGGTTGCCGCGTGCACGCTCAATCGTGCGAGCATGTTGGCAAGGTGCAAAATGGTACTATTCGAAACCTTGCTTTTTCGATAGCAAATGAACCCGAACGCCGATTTACAAAGGACTGAAATGCGCAATGCATTCGAAGCGTGGGCCCAACGCGAAGGCCACATTACGCGCCGCCGCGAAGACAAGCCCGAGGAATACCTCGTCTATGAAACCCAGCGCCGCTGGGTGATCTGGCAGGCTGCCCTGACGCACGGCGCCAAGGCTGCGGCCGAGGCGCCGTCGAAGTTCGCCAAGGAAGGCGAGCAAAAACCTGCAGTCACGCAGGACGAAGCCGCGGTGCGCAACCGCGTGCTCAACGAAGTGCTCGACGCCTTCAGCGAGCTGGATGAAGCCGCCGGCATGGAAGGCGTGCTGAAGGTCATCCAGGGCCTCAAGAAGAAGCAGAAGACCCTGGAAGAGACCAAGGCCTGAGTTGGCGGCGGCACGGCGCTACCGCCATTACAAGGGCGGCATCTACGAGCTGGTCTGCGAAGCCGTCATGGAAGCGGACCACACGCCCGTGATGGTCTACTGCGGCCAGGACGGCGCCGTCTGGGTGCGCCCGCGCGCCGCCTTCTTCGAGAGCGTCAGCGTCGATGGCGTGGCCATGCCGCGCTTTTCCGTCATCGGGGACGAATAGCGTCCTGCCCTTCAGGATACGCTCTTGCCTGCCGTTAATGGGGCATACAGTATTTCTGGTAGGCCCCCATGTCGCGTTTTTCCCGCTTTTCTTACCCATTCCTGCTCGCAGCGCTCGTTCTGGGCGGCTGTGCCACCGTGTCCGATGCGCCGCTGCAGCAGCAGGTCGAACTGCACGCCGTGCTCGATTACCAGGAAGTCGGCGGGGTAGGCTGCCTGCTGAGCAATAATCTCGGGCGCTGGTTCGTGGTGGCGCCCGGACGCGTCACCATCGCGCGCAGCGCCGAGCCCCTGGTCGTCAGCTGCAAGAAGGCGGGCCTGGGGACGGGGCAGGAAGCATTCGGGTCGCGCCCCGATGCGATGAGCCTGATGGGCAATGTGGTGATCAGTGCCGGGATGGGATTTGCGGTGGACAAGTATTCGGGCGCCAGCTGGTCGTATCCCGCCAACCTGACCGTGTTGATGACGCCGGCGAAGCCGCCCGAGGAACTGGCGGCGGCCGAGCGGGTCCAGAGCGCCGTGTTCTAAGACACTAAATGAAACAGCCCCGCATGCGGGGCTGTTTTTCTTGGTGAAATAATATTTCATCCCAGCGCCCCGATGAAAGAATATTTCATCAGGGCGCTCTTGCGTATTACACGCGGTTCATCAGGAAGGTGGTCAGGAGCGGCACCGGACGGCCGGTCGCGCCCTTGTTCGCGCCCGACTTCCAGGCGGTGCCGGCGATGTCCAGGTGGGCCCAGGTGTACTTGCGGGTGAAGTTCTCCAGGAAGCAGGCCGCGGTGATCGAGGCCGCGCCCGGGGTGCCGATGTTGGCCAGGTCGGCGAAGTTCGACTTCAGCTGCTCGTTGTAGTTCTCGCCCAGCGGGAAGCGCCATGCCACGTCGCCGGCCTGCTTGCCGGCGTCCAGCAGCTCCTGGGCCAGCGCGTCGTGCGCGTCGTCGTGGCGGGTGAACAGGCCGCTGGTGTGGTGGCCCAGGGCCACGATGCAGGCGCCGGTCAGCGTCGCGACGTCGACCACGGCGGCCGGCTTGAAGCGCTCGGCGTAGGTGAGGGCGTCGCACAGGATCAGGCGGCCTTCGGCGTCGGTGTTCAGGATCTCGATGGTGAGGCCGTTCATCGAGGTCACGATGTCGCCCGGCTTGCTTGCGCGGCCCGACGGCATGTTTTCGCTGGCCGCCACGATGCCGATCACGTTCAGCTTGAGATTCATCTCGCCGATCGCGCGGAAGGTGCCCAGCACCGAGCCGGCGCCGCACATGTCGTACTTCATCTCGTCCATGCCCGGACCCGGCTTGAGCGAGATGCCGCCGGTGTCAAAGGTGATGCCTTTGCCGACCAGCACGGTCGGTGCATCCTTCTTGTTGCCGCCCATGTGCTTGAGCACGATGAACTTCGGCGCTTCGTCGCTGCCCTTGGCCACCGACAGGAAGCTGCCCATCTTCAGCGCCTCGAGCTGCTTGCGTTCCAGGACTTCGATCTCGAAGCCATACTCGTCCGCCAGCTGGCGCGCGGTATTCGCGAGGTAAGTCGGCGTGCAGACGTTCGGCGACAGGTTGCCCAGTTCCTTGGTCAGGGCCATGCCGTTCGAAATGGCGACGGCCTGGGCCAGGGTGCCCTTGAGCTGGGTGGCGGCGTTGGCGGCGTCGGCGGCGATGACGATCTTGCGCACGCCTGCCAGGGCCGGATCCTTCTTGCTCTTCTGGGTATCAGTTCTGTGTTCGGTCTCATTGGCGGCGATCACCAGTGCACGCACCGCCCAGTTGACGTCGCGGTCTTTCACATCCGCCAGCGGGAATGCGATAATGGCATCCTGGCTGCCCAGGGTGGCGAACACCTTCAGGCTTGCTGCGATCGCGGTGCTGTAGTTCTTTTCGCTCAAGGCATCGGCCGTGCCCATGCCCACCAGCAGCACGCGTGCCGCGCCGACGCCTTTCACGCCGCGCAGCAGCAGGGTCGAACCGGCCTTGCCGCTGATGTCGCCGGACTTGAGCGCCGCGGTGATGTCGCCGCCGGCATCCAGGGCCTTGGCAGCCTGCGACAGGGTCTTGTTTTCGAACACGGCAACCGCCACGACGCCGGCTTTCGCAGCGGCCAGGGTGGTCTTGGTGTCGAATGCTTTTATGCTAAAGTCCATTTTTGATTCTCCGGTTTGATTTCGCGGCGCATTTGCATACTCATGTGCCTAACCTGCAATTATAGCTATTATTGAATGATCTTTCGACGCGCCCTGCAACGTGAATTGGCCAGTTCGGCCGGCGCCACCTTTACGGTGCTGTTCACGATCCTTGTCACCTGGACGCTCATCAAAGTCCTCGGCACGGCCGCCGGCGGCAAGGTCGATCCAAGCGATGTCCTGGCCCTCATCGGTTTCGCCATCCTCAATTACCTTCCCACCATCCTGACCCTCACCGTCTTCATTTCGGTGCTGGCCGCGGTCACGCGCAGCTACCGCGATTCCGAGATGGTCGTCTGGTTCGCGTCCGGCACCTCGCTGATGCGCTGGATCCGGCCCGTGCTCACCTTCGGCCTGCCGATCGTGGCCGTGGTGGCCGCGCTGTCGCTGGTGGCGGCGCCATGGGCCGCGCTGAAGCGCGCCGAGTTCGTGGAACGCTTCCAGAAGCGCGAAGACCTCAAGCGCGTGGCGCCCGGCCAGTTCCGCGAATCCTCGTCCGCCGACCGCGTGTTCTTCGTCGAACGCTCCACCACCGGCGCCACCGTGGTGCAGAACGTGTTCGTCAATTCGCAGGACAAGAACGGCAATACCTCGGTCGTCGTCGCCAAGGAAGGCGTGATCGAGTCGGATCCCAAGGGCGGCCAGTACCTGGTGCTGAGCAATGGCCGGCGCTATTCCGGCACCCCGGGGCAGGCCGACTTCCAGTCGATGGAGTTCGACCGCTACAAGATGCGCGTCGCCACCCGGGTGCCCGTGCTCGGCACCGACACGCCCACCAACGCCTTGCCCACCGCGGTGCTGCTGCAGGTCGAGAACCAGTACACCCGCGCCGAACTGCTGGCGCGCATCTCGGCGCCGGTCATCTGCCTGGTGCTGATGCTGCTGGCGATCCCGCTCGGCTTCGTCAACCCGCGCGCCGGCAGTTCGGCCAACATGATCCTGGCGCTGCTGATTTTCTTCACTTACTTAAACCTGAACAAGATGATGGAGAAGAGCGTCCAGCGCGGCAGGCTCGAATTCGACATGGCCTGGTGGCCGCTGCACCTGGCCGCCGCGCTCACGGTGGCGGTGCTGTTCGCCTGGCGCCTGAACGTCAACCACCGCTGGCATCCGCTGGCGCTGCTGGGCGCCTGGAAGCGCCGCCGGCGCGGGCAGGGCAAGGCCCCGGCTCCCCAGCCGCTGGCGAAGGTGGAGGCCGAATGAGCATCCTGCAACGCTATTTCGCGGTCAACATCCTGCAGGCGGTCGCCTTCGTGGCGGTCGCCTTCCTCGCCCTGATCTCCTTCATGGACCTGACCGCCGAGCTGCCTTCGGTAGGCAAGGGCGGCTACGAATTCGAGCATGCGGTGATGTACGTGCTGCTGCTGGTGCCGGGCAACGTCTACCAGGTGATGCCGGTGGCGGCCCTGATCGGCACCATCTACACGATGGCGCAGTTCGCCTCGAGCTCCGAGTTCACCATCATGCGCGCCTCCTCGATGTCGACGCGCATGGCCGGCTGGATGCTGTTCAAGGTCGGCCTCGTGCTGGTGCTGGTCACCTTCATCTTCGGCGAGCTGATCACGCCGCGCACGGCGCCGATGGCCGAGCGCGTGCGCCTGGCGGCGAAGGGCTCGACCATGTCGGCCGAGTTCCGCTCGGGCATGTGGACCAAGGACAGCATCCATGCCGAGGGCGTCAAGGGCCCGGTGATCGGCACGCGCTTCTTCAACGTGCGCCAGGTCCGTTCCGACGGCCAGCTGGTCGACGTGCGCCTGTACGAATTCGACGCCAACATGCGCATGCGCGCCCTGATCACCGCCAGCAGCGGCAGCTACCGCGGCAACAATACCTGGCGCCTGCTTGGTGTCACCGAGACCATGTTCTCCAACAGCCGCGTGCTGCCCGCGCCGGGCACGCCGGTGCCGCAGGGGCAGTCGATTGCCGCCACCTTCGGCCAGGACACCTCCGCCGTCGCTACCCGCAAGTTTGAGACCCTCGACCTGGCCTCGGAGATCACTCCCAAGATCCTGTCGGTGTCGCGTTCCGACCCGGAGCGCATGTCGGCCAACGAACTGGCCGTCTACACGCGCCACCTGGCGGAAAACCGCCAGGAGACCGGGCGCTTCAAGGTGGCGTTCTGGAAGAAGCTCATCGATCCGCTGTCGATCCTGGTGCTGATGGCGCTGGCGCTGCCTTTCGCCTACCTGCACACGCGCAGTGGCGGCGTGAGCCTCAAGATCTTTGTAGGCATCATGATCGGCGTCGGCTTCCTGCTGCTGAACGCCTTGTTCTCGAACCTGGGCGTCCTGACCGCGCTGCCGGCCTTCTTCACGGCGGCCGCACCGAGCCTGTTGTTCCTGCTCTTGGCGATCGGCGCCCTGATGTGGGTGGAAAGACACTGATGAAACGCGCACTCGTCCTGTTTGCACATGGCGCGCGTGCCCAATCCTGGGCCGCGCCTTTCGAACGCCTTCGCGAGCAGTCGCAGAGCAGGGTACCCGGCGTGCCGGTGCGCCTGGCCTTCCTCGAACTGATGGAACCGCGCCTGCCTGCCGCCATCGATGCGCTGGTGGGCGAGGGCGTCGACGAGATCACGGTGGTGCCGGTGTTCCTGGGCCAGGGCGGGCACCTGTTGCGCGACCTGCCGCAGCTGGCGGACGGCATCCGCGCCGCGCATCCGGGCCTGCGCCTGGAAGTGGCCGGTGCGATCGGCGAAGACCCGCAGGTACAGGCGGCCATGACCGACTATTGCATCCGCGCGCTCGGGTAAAACATTTTTGCCGTCCTGTCCAGTTTTGTGCTGATAAAGCACTAACAGGCTTGGCAAAGCCGGCAATATTACGTTGGTTTTCCGCCATATTGCCGCATGGAATTTAATTTCCGTCTTTAAATACTGGTTTCCGTAGGGCATCATCGTTTCTGTTCCGTGCCGCGCACCCCCTGCGCGGCCAGCTTTCAGAAACCTGCCGCCCATGAGCACCGATACCACCGATTACGCCCCAGTCGGCATCCTCGACGACCGCGATGTCCTGTTCACCACCCTGCGCAGCGGCGAGCTCGCCGCCACGCTGACCCCGATCGACTGGGGCCTGCCGACCGGCGGACGCTGGGTCATCGATGGGCAGTCGGTGCCGGGCCTGTTCTCGATCTCCTACAACCCGGCGACCGACACCACAGCGCGCCTGATCGTTAACAACGCGGCACTGCTGCCGGCCGCCGGCAGCGGCGTGGCGGTCACCGTGCATTACTATGACCGCAACCAGATCGACGGCTACGGCAATCCGCTGCCGGGCAAGGGTATCGCCGAGACGCTGGTGTACAACGTGGAAGCGGGCAGCTCGCGCGACCTGGCCGGCTTCGGCAGCGAGTTTGCCCTCGGTGCGGCGGCGCCTTCCGCCAACCCCGAACTGGCGACGTTGTCGACGGGCGCGTTCATCGCGGTCTGGCAGGCGCCGAACGGCAGCGTGGTGGGGCAGCTGCGCAGCGCCAGCGGCGCCGCACAGGGGCAGGTCATCGCCATCAGCTCGACGGGCGACGGCGCGGTGGAAGGCGCGCCCGCGGTGGCCGCGCTGGCGGACGGACGGTCGGTGGTGGCCTACACCAGCACCGACGGCTTTGGCACCCGCATCGCCTACCGCGTCCTCGACGCCACCGGCAAGCCGGGGGCCGAAGTCGTGGTCGGCGCCGCCGGCCTTGACACGGCCATGCCCGACGTGACCGCATTGCGCGACGGCTCCTTCGCGGTCGCCTGGCGCAGCGGCGGGCAGGTGCACGTGCGCAGCGCCGATGCCAACGGCAACCCGCATGGCGGCGAGCAGGTCTACGGCACGCTGGGGACGGCCTTCAGCCCGAGCATCGCCGCCGGCGCCGGCGGCTACGTCGTCACATGGGGCGAGCTGGGCGACGGCAACGTCTATGCAGCGCAGGCCGGCGGCGCGACCATCCTGGTGAGCGGCGACGGGCTGGCCGCCAGCATCGCCACCGCGGCCCCGCAGCCGAGCGTCACCGTGCTGGCCGGGGGCGGCTTCGTGGTGACCTGGGACAGCTATGCGAATTCCCCGTGGGGTTTCGCGAGCAGCGACATCTTCTTCCAGCGCTTCGACGCCGCCGGCAATCGCCTGGGCGACATGACGCAGGCCAACCTGGATGGCGGCGGCGGCCGCTTCGAGGCCAGCACGGTCGCGCTGGCCGACGGCGGCTTCCTGATCGCATGGCAGAGCGGGAGCGGCGACTTCGACGGCAACGGCGTCTTCGGCCGGCGCTTCGGCGCCGACGGCAGCGCACTCGATGCGCGCGAATTCGGGATCAACGAAATGCGCCAGGGCGACCAGGCCAACCCGGTCCTGAGCGCACTCGCCGGTGGCGGATTCGCCGCCGCCTGGATCGATACCCAGGCCGATGGGACGGTGCAGGTCGAGGCCCGCGTGCTGGCCGGGATCGAGCCGCCGCCGATGGTCTCCGCACCGGCGACGGGCACGGCGCCGGAACCAGTCCCGGCTCCAGCGCCGGCCCCAGTTCCAGCGCCGGCCCCAGTTCCAGTGCCGGCTCCGGCTCCGGCTCCAGCGCCAGCGCCAGCTCCAGCTCCAGCTCCAGCTCCAGCTCCAGCTCCAGCGCCGGCCCCCACGCCGTCCCCGGGTTCGGGCAGCACGGGCACCACTACCGGCAGCGGCTCCTCCATCGCTCCCACGGTGAGCGGCAGCGATGGCGCGAACCTGATCAAGGCGATGGCGGGCAACCAGAAAATCGACGGCCTCGGCGGCATCGACACGATCGAGTACGGCAGCTACAAGAGCCTGTTCGACATCGCGCGCACTGCAAGCGGCACGACCGTCGTGGATCGCTTCGGCGCCGGCGGCACCGACACGCTGGTGAACGTCGAGCGCCTGAAGTTCGCCGACGTCTCGGTGGCGCTGGATATCGAAGGCACTGCCGGCCAGGCCTATCGCCTGTACCGGGCAGCCTTCGACCGCGCGCCTGACAAGGAGGGCGTGGGCTACTGGATCAAGATGATGGACGCGGGCGTGACGCTGGAGCAGGTGGCGGCGGGCTTCGCCGGCAGCGACGAATTCAAAAGCCTGTACGGCGCCAACGCGAGCGACGCGCAGTTCGTGGGACTCCTGTACAACAACGTCCTGCACCGGAGCGCCGAAGGCGCGGGCTACGATTACTGGATGAAGGCGCTGACCGAACTGCACACCCCGCGCGAGCAGGTGCTGGCCTTCTTCAGCGAGAGCGCCGAGAACCAGGCGCAGGTGATCGGGGCGATCCAGAACGGAATCGAGTTCATGCCCTACGTCTGATGTTCGCGCCTGGCGAGCGCCTCGCCGAGCATCACCAGCACCGGTCCGTGGCCCGGCTCCAGGCCGCGGGCCAGGTCCGATAAAGTCAGGCGCAAGATCCGTTCATCCGCCCGGCTGCAGTTTTCCACCACGACGACAGGCAGGTCCGGCCGCCGCCCTTCGGCCAGCAGGCGCTCGGCGGTGGCCGCGGCTTCGCGCCCGCCCATGTACTGCACCAGGGTGTCGGTCTCGGGCAGGGCAGGGTGATCGGGCTGGTCCGGCGCGGTGCTGGACGTGAAGAAGGCGACGCTGCGCGCCACGCCGCGCTTGGTCAGCGGCTGCAGGGTAGCTGCTGCCGCCGCAACCGCGGTCGTGATGCCGGGGACGACTTCGACCTCGATGCCGGCCGCTTCCAGCGCACGCAGTTCTTCGTCGGCGCGCCCGAACAGCATCGGATCGCCACCTTTCAAGCGCACCACTTGCCGGAACTTGCCGGCGCATTCGACCAACTGCTGGTTGATGATGGTTTGCGCGGTGGAGCGCTGGCCCGAACGCTTGCCGACGGAGATCAGCTCCGCCTGGCGGCACAAGGCCAGCATCTCGGGCGTGACGAGGGCGTCGTAGAGCACGACGTCGGCCTGCTCCAGCAGGCGCGCGCCGCGTACGGTGATGAGGTCGGCGGCACCGGGTCCGGCTCCTACCAGATAGACTTTCCCCAGTGCCGCCATACGCTTCCTTCGCTTATTGATCCAGACGGATCATACCCGCTGCGACGGTCTGGTGGGTGACTTCATCGATCAGGATGAAGGCGCCCGTTGCGCGGTTGTCGCAATAGGCGTCGGCCGCCAGCGGCTGCTGGACTGAGAGCTGCACGGTGGCGATGTCGTTCAGCTTCAGGCCTTCTGCCGCGTGGCGTTGCTGGGTGTTGACGTCCAGGATGCTGTCGACCTGCTTCACCTTGGCGCCGGTCTGGCGGGTGCCGTGCTTGATCCAGTACTTGCGGCGCGCATCCAGCGGCTCGTCTGACATCCAGCACACGTCCGCCACCACCTGCTTCAAGAGGGTCGCCGGCTGCTCGGCGCCGGCGAGCAGGTCGCCGCGCGAGATGTCCAGGTACTCGTTCAGCAGCAGGGTCACCGACTGGCCGGCCACGGCCGATTGCAGGGAAGCGTCGAAGGTGACGATCTCCTTGACGGTCGCCTGCTGGCCCGAAGGCTGCACCACCAGCTTGTCGCCGACCGAAACCTTGCCTGATTCGATGCGACCCATGTAGCCGCGGAAGTCATTGGCTTCGTGGCCGTTGTGGCGCGCCACCAGTTGCACCGGGAAGCGGAACGGGGCGGCGTGCGATTCGTCGTACACCGACAGGCCTTCCAGCAGCTCGATCAGGGTCGGGCCCTGGTACCAGGACATGCGCTCGGAGGCGAGCACCACGTTGTCGCCGCTGAGTGCCGACAGCGGGATCGCGGTCACGTCCTTCAGGCCCAGCGATTGGGCGAACTCGCCGTAGGCGGCAACGATGCGCTCATACACGGCCTGGTCGTAGTTCACCAGGTCCATCTTGTTGACGGCCACGATCACGTGCTCGATCTGCAGCAGCTTGGCGATGGTCGAGTGGCGCTTGGTTTGCGTGAGCAGCGTCACGCTGCCGTCGTCGCCCAGTTTCACTTTCGAGACGTCCACCAGGATGATCACGGCGTCCGCGGTCGAGGCGCCGGTCACCATGTTGCGGGTGTACTGCTCGTGGCCCGGGGTGTCGGCGATGATGAACTTGCGCTTCGGGGTGGCGAAGTAGCGGTAGGCCACGTCGATGGTGATGCCCTGTTCGCGCTCGGCTTCGAGGCCGTCGGTCAGCAGCGACAAGTCGATGGTGTCGCCCACGGTGCGCTTGTGCTTCGAGCGCGAGACGGCGGCCAGCTGGTCGGCGAAAATGCCCTTGCTGTCGTACAGCAGGCGGCCGATCAGGGTGCTTTTGCCATCGTCCACCGAGCCGGCGGTGATGAAGCGGAGCATGCCGCTTTGATTGAGGTTGTCGGTCATGGCGTTCATCAGAAATATCCTTGCTTCTTGCGCTTTTCCATCGAGGCTTCGGAGGTCTGGTCGTCCATCCGGGTCGCGCCGCGTTCGGTCACTTCGGTGACGGCGGTTTCGGCGATGATGTTCTCCACGGTGCTGGCGGTGGAAGCCACCGGGCAGGTGCAGGAGATGTCGCCCACGGTGCGGAAGCGCACGGTGCGGGTCTCGACCTGCTCGCCTTCGCGGGCCGGGGTCAGCGGGGTGAGCGGCACCAGCAGGCCGTTACGCGGGATCACCTGGCGCTCGTGGGCGAAGTAGATCGGGGGCAGGGCCAGCTTTTCGCGGGCGATGTACTGCCACACGTCCAGCTCGGTCCAGTTCGAGATCGGGAACACGCGCATGTTCTCGCCCGGGTGGACGCGGGTGTTATACAGGTCCCACAATTCCGGACGCTGGGCCTTCGGGTCCCACTGGCCGAATTCGTCGCGGAAGGAGAAGATGCGCTCCTTGGCGCGCGCCTTTTCCTCGTCGCGGCGGGCGCCGCCGATGCAGGCGTCGAAACCGTGTTCGGCGATGGTCTCCAGCAGCGTTACCGCCTGAGCCGCGTTGCGCGAATCGGTGGCCGGATTGCGCAGCCGCACGGTGCCGCGCCGGATCGACTCCTCGACCGAGCCGACGATCAGGCGCTCGCCCAGTTCCGCCACACGGGCGTCGCGGAAGGCGATCACTTCGTCGAAGTTGTGGCCGGTGTCGATGTGCACCAGCGGGAAGGGGAATTTACCCGGGCGGAAGGCCTTTTCCGCCAGGCGCAGCAGGACAACCGAATCCTTGCCGCCCGAGAACAGCAGGGCAGGGTTGCTGCATTCGGCCGCCACTTCGCGCAGGATGTGGATGGCCTCGGATTCGAGGGCGTCGAGGTGGCGCGCATTCACGTCGGTGAGCACGCCCGGGTTGTCGAATACTGTCGTCATGTTGTTTTGCCTTAGCTATGGCTGCGATGCGGTGGCGCTTACGCAGCCACGGATTTGATGCGAATGAGTTTGCCGTCGACCAGGTGCAGGCCGCATTCCTTCGATTCGGGGTTTTCCCACCACCAGCGGCCGGCGCGCACGTCCTCGCCCGGCTGGACCGCGCGGGTGCAAGGCTCGCAGCCGATCGACGGATAGCCGCGGTCGTGCAGGGCGTTGTAGGGCACCTCGTTGGTGCGCAGGTACTCCCACACGTTCTCCTCAAGCCAGTCGGCCAGCGGGTTGAACTTCTGCATGCCATGGGCGGAGTCAAACTCCTGCACCGCCAGTTCGGCGCGCGTGGTCGACTGGGCGCGGCGCTGGCCGGTGATCCAGGCCTGCTTGCCGGCCAGGGCACGCCCCAAGGGCTCGACCTTGCGCACGCGGCAGCATTCCTTGCGCATCTCGACGCTGTCGTAGAAGGCGTTCAGGCCGTTCCGCGCCACGTAGGCTTCCACCGCTTCCGGCTGCGGCTTGAACAGGGCGATATCAATGCCGTAGGTCTCGCGTACGCGATTGAGCATGTCGAGGGTCTCGGCGTGCAGACGGCCGGTCTCGAGCGAGAAGATCCCGATCGGCAGCTTCGCTTTGAGGATCAGGTCGGTCAGGACCATGTCTTCGGCCGCCAGGCTCGATGCGAACACGGCGGGCGAGTGATCGCGGGCGATGCGCGCCAGGATGGCGTTCGTTTCTTCGACGCGGCGGTGCAGGTCGCTCATGGTGGTTCCTTGAATGCTTCCTTAGATGCCGGCGCCGACGTCGGTCAGTTCCGGCGGCGTGCCGCGCGGCGCACGGCGGAACAGCGGCAGCGGCTGGTCGACCGAGGCCTGGTAGGTTTCCGAAAACACGGTCAGGCCCTTGAGCGCGTCGTGGATGCTGCGGTCCTGGCGGGTGGCGAAGGCATCGAAGCCGACGCGCGACAGGGGCCACAGCTGGTCGCGCAACACGTCGCCGATCGCGCGCAGCTCGCCGTTGTAGCCGAGGCGCTTGCGCAGGTTGAAGGCGGTCGAGTAGCCACGGCCGTCCGAGAACTTCGGGAAATCCACGGCGATCACGCCAAAGCGCGACAGGTCGTCCTTGATGGCGGCGGCCCCCTCGTCCGGCGCCAGCCAGACGCCGATCTCGCTGCGGCCGGACAGCGCGGCGCGCTGCGCCTGCCACACGCCCAGCGGCACGATGAACTTGCCTTGTGGGACTTCGACGGATTCCGGCGTTTCGCCCTCTAGCAGGCGCAGCACGCTCCAGTCGTCCTCGACCACTTCGCGGTGTTTGATGATCTGCTTGTGCAGGACGAAATTAGGCATAGTGGTCTTCCCCAACCAGTTCGCCCGCCGCGATCGGCGTGGCATAGACATGTTCCTTGAACGGCGCGATGCCGAGGCGCTGCACGGTGTCGACGAAACGTTCGCCTTCATAGCGCTCGCGCACATAGACTTCCAGCAGGCGGCCGACCACTTCCGGCATCTGCAGCGCCGAGAAGGACGGGCCGATGATCTTGCCGATCGCCGAATTATTGCCCTGCGAGCCGCCGATCGACACCTGGTACCACTCGCTGCCGTCCTTGTCGACGCCGAGGATGCCGATGGCGCCCACGTGGTGGTGGCCGCAGGCGTTGATGCAGCCCGAGATGTTCAGTTCGATGTCGCCGATGTCGTGCTGGAAGTCGAGGTTGTCGAAACGCTCTGCAATCGCCGCCGCGATCGGGATCGACTTGGCATTCGCCAGCGAGCAGAAGTCGCCGCCCGGGCAGGCGATGATGTCGGTCAGCAGGCCGATGTTCGGCGTCGCCAGGCCCTTGGCCTTGGCCAGCTGCCACAGCTCAAACAGCTTGCTCTGTTCGACGTCGGCCAGCACCAGGTTCTGCTCGTGGGTCACGCGCAGTTCGCCGAAGCTGTACTTGTCGGCCAGGTCGGCCACGAAGTCCATCTGCTCGGCGGTCGCGTCGCCCGGCGGCACGCCGGTTTTCTTGAGCGACAGCACCACGGCGGCGTAGCCCGGCACCTTGTGCGGCTTGACGTTGCGGTTGAGCCAGTTGGCAAAGGCGCGGTTGTCCGGATGCTGGGCGGTCGGATCGGTGTCTTCAAGCGTGGCGTAGGCGTGCGGCTGGAACCACTGGGCGACGCGGTCGAATTCGTCCTGGGTCAGGGTTTCCGGACCGTCCTTCAGGTCAGCCCATTCGGCTTCGACCTGGCGGGTGAATTCCTCGACGCCAAGGGCCTTCAGCAGGATCTTGATGCGGGCCTTGTACTTGTTGTCGCGGCGGCCGTGTTGGTTGTACACGCGCATCACGGCTTCGGTATAGGTCAGCAGGTGCTGCCAAGGCAGGAAGTCGCGGATGACCGAGCCCAGGATCGGGGTACGGCCCATGCCGCCGCCGGCCATGAACTTGAAGCCGACTTCGCCCGCATCGTTCTTCACGAGCGTGAGGCCGATGTCGTGGATGGCGATCGCGGCGCGGTCTTCGACGGCGCCGTTGATCGCCACCTTGAACTTGCGCGGCAGGGCGATGAACTCGGGGTGGAAGGTGCTCCACTGGCGCAGGATCTCGGCGAAGGGGCGCGGATCGATGATCTCGTCGGCCGCGACACCGGCAAATTCGTCGGTGGTGATGTTGCGGATGCAATTGCCTGAGGTCTGGATGGCGTGCATCTCGACCGAGGCCAGGTCTTCCAGGATGTTCGGAGTTTGCTCCAGCTCAATCCAGTTGTACTGGATGTTCTGGCGGGTAGTGAAATGGCCGTAACCACGGTCGTACTTACGAGCAATATGGGCGAACATGCGTATCTGTGCCGAGGACAACAGGCCGTAAGGCACGGCCACGCGCAGCATGTAGGCGTGGCGCTGCATGTACAGGCCGTTCTGGAGGCGCAGCGGGATGAATTCTTCTTCGGTCAACTCATCGGAGAGGCGGCGTTCCACCTGGCTGCGGTACTGCGCGATGCGTTCGCGCACGATGAGATGGTCGTAGTGGTCGTAGCGGTACATGGTCTCGTCCAGTGAGGGCAGACCTTGCAAACATTGTCCACCCGTTAAATGTAAGCCCAAGTGTACGGACCGCTGCTTATATTCCAAACTACGGAGAATTCATTTGCTTATATGCGTAACTTGAATAAGCATCTTAAAATGTCATCTGCTGACACAATCACAAGAACCCATCACATTTCATGAACCTTCACCAGCTGCGCTTCGTGCGCGAAGCCGTGCGCCAGAACTACAACCTGACCGATGCGGCCAAGGCGCTGTTCACCTCCCAGCCGGGGGTGTCGAAAGCGATCATCGAGCTTGAGGAAGAGCTCGGCGTCGACATCTTTACCCGCCACGGCAAGCGTATCCGCGGGCTGACCGAGCCGGGCCGGCTGGTCCTGCAGTCGGTCGAGCTGATCATGCAGGAGATCGACAGCCTCAAGCGCATCGGCAAGGAATACGCGGCCCACGACAGCGGCAGCTTCACCATCGCCACCACCCACACCCAGGCGCGCTACATGCTGCCCAAGGTGGTGCAGGGCTTCATGCAGAAGTATCCCAAGGTGCGCTTGTCTTTATTGCAAGGAAATCCGAAGCAGATCGCCGACATGGTCAAGAACGACCAGGCCGACCTGGCCATCGCCACCGAGTCGATCGCCGCCATCGACGGCCTGATCACGCTGCCGTGCTACCAGTGGGAGCACGTGCTGGTGGTGCCGCACGAACATCCGCTGCTGCGCTCGAAGGCGGTGTCGCTGGAGGAAATCGCCGGTTACCCGGTCATCACGTATGACGCCGCCTTTGCCGGCCGCAGCAAGATCGACCACGCCTTCGGCCTGCGCAACCTGAAGCCGGACGTGCTGCTGGAAGCGATCGACGCCGACGTCATCAAGACCTACGTCGAGCTGGGCATGGGCGTGGGCATCATCGCCGGCATGGCCTTCGACCCCGAACGCGACCGCAACCTGCGCGCGATCCCCGTCGGCCACCTGTTCGGCATGAACACCTCGCGCGTGGCGATCAAGCAGGGCGCCTACCTGCGCAGCTATATCTATACCTTCATCGAACTGCTCGCCCCGACCCTCAACCGCAAGATGGTCGAGTCCGCCATGCGCGGCGGCGAGAACTACGAACTGTAATTACAAGGAAACACCATGAGCACCAACCCAGTCGCCGACTTCTATACCGCGATCGCGGACCACTACGACGCCCAGTTCCACGACGAGAGCGACGAAGACCGCCAGGACGACCTCGACGACGTCGCCGAGCAGGTCGGCGAGCTGTTGCGCGGCCACACCGTGCTGGAACTCGGCTGCGGCACCGGCTACTTCACCGACGTGATTGCCGAAACGGCGCAATCGGTGCTGGCCACCGACATCAGCGAAGCGATGCTGAACGTGGCGCGCGAGCACGGGGAAGGGCTGGAGAACGTGCAGTACCGGGTGGCCGATGCCCTGAACCTGCCGACCGACCTCGGCAAGTTCACGGCGGTATTCGCCGGCTTCCTGTGGTCGCATTTCAAGAGGGAAGAGCAGGACGCCTTCATCGCCGGCCTGCGCGCCCGCATCGGCTCGAATGCGCTGCTGGTGCTGATCGACGACGAGTACGTCGAAGGCGCCAGCCCGACGGTCGCGCGCACCGACGCCCAGGGCAATACCTGGGCCCAGTTCGTCGACGCCGAAGGCAAGCGCCACGAGCTGCCCAAGAACTATCCGACCGACAGCGCGCTGCGCAAGCGCCTCGGCACGGCGGTGCGCGAGATCAAGATCGGCCGCTGGGACAGCTGCTGGGCGCTGACCTGCCGCTTGAAGTAAACCCGGCTGGGTTAAAAACCGCGGCCCATTCCGATACTCATGTTGCCGCCGCCAGGCGTGCCGCCCGGCCCGCGGCCGCCGCGGCCGCCCTCCGGCTTGCCGCCACCTTCCCTGCGGCCTTCGCCAGCGCCCGGTCCCGGCGGCTGGCGCTCCAGGATGCTCCTGAAGCGCGCCTGCACCAGGCCTCGTTGACGCTCGTCGAGCGCATCGTTCATCGTGAACCAGATTTCGCGCAGCTCCTTGTCCTCGTCGTGGATCATGGCTGCATCGTCGGCGAGCGCGCCGGCCAGGCCGCGCAGTTCGGCGGACGGCTCGTTGGCGAGCTTCTTGGCGGCGGCATCGAGTTCGTCGCGCCTTTCCTTGCGCAGCCGCAGGATGGCGCGCGTCTTGCGCATGCTCTGTTCCCACAGCAGGTTCTGGTTGTCGGTCAGGCCGAGTTCCTTCCTGATGTCCGGCGCCTGCATGAGCAGGTTGTCGGCGCGCCAGTCGGTGACGGGGACCGCGTAGGCCAGCGGCTGGGTGCACAGGAAGGCGGCGGCGAGGGCGAAGGTAGTGAGCTTCATGGATGCATGGGGAAGGGAAGGGAAAGCCATTCTCTGTTGCCTGAGCGTTAAGCGCGGTTGCTCATCTGTAAGCAAATGTTGCCGGGGCCGCACAGGTCTACCCGCCCGACATAAAAGGACCAGCGTGGCCCGCGGAAGCGTCAGATTTGGCGTGGCCATCGATATACTCGGTCGATCGCAGATCAGTCGGAGGAGAAAGCATGGCTCGTCGGATTTCCCGCAATGCACTGCTGCTGTGTCTTGCCTGCTGGACGGTGCCGGTCCAGGCCAGCGACGCGCATGTCGTGCGCACCGAAGAGCAGCTCAAGACGGTGCTGGCCTCCGGGAAGCCGACGCCGCTCGATGCGTTCACCCCCTACGGAAGGCGAACCCTGCTGCGTTCGATCCGTTGGACCGAAGACGGACGCTTCGCCGGCCTGAATGTCGGGATCGTCGAGCGTGAACTCGATGCGCCCCAGATCGCCGCGTTGCTGGCTTTCTTCGACAGCCAGGTCTTGCTGCCGATGTTGACGCAAGACCTGAGCGGTCGAGCGATCCGTCTTCCCGAACCGTCTTCCGATATCGACGAGAAGCTGGAGCGCTTCGACCGGCTTTCCCAGGAGGATGCCGAGCAGCGCCGGCCGGAGGCCGGGGGCACGACGCCGACCGGTTCCGCTGCATTGTTGGCCCACTACACCCGCCTGTTCGGCGACCGGATCGACCCTGCCTCGTTGCGGCGGCAGCCGCTGGGCGATCTGCTGCCGCTGTTCGAGGCGGCGAACATCATGAACTTCTACCATCCGGGCAGCGCGCTGCAGGACCAGATCGACGTGCATCGCGAGCTGGTGTCGCGCGGCGTGTCGACGCAGCGCTGGATCGACACACGCATGTTCAAAGCGCTGATGGCATCACGCCGCTTCGAGGAAGCCCGGGTGTTCGCATCCGCCCGCCCGGCATTGGCAGGCCGGACCATTCCCGTCGTGGCCGATCCGCTTGGAACGGCGTTCAAAGGCCGCAGCCTCTATCGCTACGACAGCGCCAGCAATACCCTGACGCGCGAAGCGGCGCCGGCGCCCACCGGTATCCAGGTGGTGATGGTGGTACAGGAAGGGTGCCAGTTTTCGGCCATGGCGCTTGAGGCGCTGCGCGAGGATGGGGAACTGCAGTCCCGCCTGCGCCAGTCGAACCTCTTGCTGCTCACCCACCCATCGAGCAGCATTCCCCTGAACTACATAGCGGCATGGAATGCCGCCAATCCAGCCATTCCCATGCGCGCAACCTCCAATATCGAGGAGTGGAAGGGCGTCATTCCGACCGGCGTGCCGGAATTCTTCGTGCTGAAGAACGGTGTGCCGGTCGGTCGGCTGACCGGAGGCTGGCCACGGGAAGGCAACAAGGCCGCCCTCATGGCGCTGCTCGATGCGGCGCGCGACTGACTGGGCGCGTCCGGATCACATGTTCGTCTGCTCGGGCGGCGCCCGGTCCGAACCAGGCCGGCGACGCTATCTTGCAAGATTGACTACAGTTGAGTGACCATCAAACGGCAGAGGCTGCTGCAACATGCGCCGGCGCGCCTGGCGCGGCGCCTCCGTCGACCTTCACTTGCACAGGAGTCCGTCACCATGAATTTTCGCAGCCTGCTTTCCTCCGTACTGATCGGCGCCGTCGCCAGCGCCCGCTCGATGACCCCGATGGCCACGATCGCCACCGCCCGCATGGCCAAGCGCGACACCCCGGGCGAGCTGTTCCTGCTCGACCGCCCGCTGTTCAAGTACGGCGCACTGGCAATGGGGGCGGGTGAACTGATCGGCGACAAGATGAAAACCGCGCCCGACCGCACCGTGTTCCTGGGCCTGCTGGCGCGGGTCATGAGCGCCGGCATCGCCGGCGCCGCGCTCGCGCCCAAGGGCCGGGAAAAGGCCGGCGCGGCGGTCGCGGTAGCCACCGCCGTGCCGCTTGCCTACCTGACGCTGGCTGGCCGCAAGCAGGCCATGGCACGGATCGGCCAGACCCGCAGCGGCCTGATCGAAGACGCACTGATCGTCGCCGCCGGCAGCGCCATCGTGGCCTTGTCGACCCGCGGACAGCACGAGCATGGGCGCACGCCGCTGCAGCGCGCCTACGCCCGCTGAGCGGCGCCGCCCTTCAGCGGGGCGCCTCGTCCGCCTCGAAGTCCAGCGTGTCGGTATCGCGGTCCGACGCGAGCGGGCCGCCCAGCAGCTTGAGCCAGGTGAAGCCGGCGATGCCGGCTACCAGTGAAGCGACCAGGATCGCCATCTTGGAAGCATTGATAGTGTCGCCCGCGCCGACGAAGGCCAGGTTGGTGATGAAGATCGACATCGTGAAGCCGATCCCGCCCAGCAGGCCGGCGCCCAGGATGTGGCGCCAGGCCAGGTCCAGCGGCAGCCGGCACAGTCCGAGCGCGACCGCCGCAAAACTGAACAGGAAGATGCCGACCGGCTTGCCGGCCACCAGGCCGGCGATGATGCCGAGGCTGTTGCTGCTGAGGAGTTCGGTTTCCCAGCCGGCGCCGATGATGATGCCGGTATTGGCCAGCGCGAAGACCGGCAGGATCAGGAAGGTCACCGGCTTGTGCAGGATGTGTTCCAGCCGGTGCGAGGGCGACTCCGCATCGTCTTCCCTGCTTGAATACGGAATCGTGAAGGCCAGCAGCACACCCGCGATGGTCGCGTGCACGCCGGACTTGAGCATCAGGAACCACATCAGCGCGCCGCCGACCAGGTAGGGCAGCAGCGCCATCACGCGCAGCACGCGGTTCAGCGCCAGCAGGCCGGCGAACACGGCCAGCGCCCCCAGCAGGTAGAGGAAGGACAGCTCGGCGGTATAGAACAGGGCGATGACGATGATCGCCCCCAGGTCGTCCATCACGGCCAGGGCCGTGAGGAAGATCTTGAGCGAGGCCGGCACCCGGTTGCCCAGCAGGGCCAGCACGCCGAGCGCAAAGGCGATGTCGGTGGCCATCGGGATGCCGACGCCGGCCTGGGTAGGCGTGCCGCCGTTCAGGCCGAAGTGGATCAGGGCCGGCACCGCGATGCCGCCCGCCGCGGCCAGCATCGGCAGCATGGCGTTCCTCAGGTCGGACAATTCGCCGTTGACCAGTTCGCGCTTGAGCTCGAGGCCGATCAGCAGGAAGAAGATCGCCATCAGGGCGTCGTTGACCCAATGCTCGATGCTCAGGCCGGCGACGTACTGGTGCCAGAAGCCGAGCCAGGCGGGACCGAGCGTGGAGTTGGCGATCGACAGCGAGACGATCGTGCACAGGATCAGGACGATGCCGCCGGCCTTGCTCGACTCGAAAAATTCCTTGAAGCTCAGCGAGAGGGGGCGTTCGATGCGGATCATGCGGCCTCCATGGAGGCATGACGGGAAACGAACGTGGGAATGAAGATGGAATGGATGCTGTGCATGGGATGGTCGCGTATGAACCGCGTGGCGGCCCGACCATCGCGCATCCTGTCGTGCCTTGCCCGGCACGATCACCCGCGACCATGATACCACGCCCGGGCTACCGGGCGTGGTCTGCTGCGCTTAGCGGACGGTTTCGGCGGCCTTGTCCTGCGCTGCCGCCTGGCTGTTGCGCTGCACCCAGTAGTCGGCGTTCTTGATGCCCAGCGCCACAGGATCGAAGACCGGGTCCTTGCCCTGCGCCTTCTGCGCCTCGTAGTCGCGCAGGCACTTGAAGGCCACGTTGCGCATCAGGAGGATGGCGATGATGTTCAGCCAGGCCATCAGGCCCACGCCCAGGTCGCCCAGCGCCCAGGCCGCGTCGGCCGTGCGGATGGTGCCGTAGAAGGTCGCGGCGATGATGCACAGCTTCAGCACGAAGGCCATCCAGGGACGGTTGGTGGCGCGGTTGATGTAGGCGATATTGGTCTCGGCGATGTAGTAGTAGGCCACGATCGTCGTGAAGGCGAAGAACAGCAGGGCGATGGCGACGAACAACGCACCAAAGCCCGGCATGATGTTTTCCAGCGCTGTCTGGACGTAGCCCGGGCCGGCCGCCACACCCTGCACGCCGGTGAACATCGGGCTGCCGTCCGGCGCCTGCACGTTGTACTGGCCGGTAATCAGGAGCATGAAAGCGGTGGCCGAGCACACGAACAGGGTGTCGACGTAGACCGAGAAGCCCTGCACCAGGCCTTGCTTGGCCGGGTGGCTCACTTCCGCCGCCGAGGAGGCGTGCGGGCCGGTGCCCTGGCCGGCTTCGTTCGAATACACGCCGCGCTTGACGCCCCACTGGATCGCCATGCCGATGATGGCGCCGAAGGCGGCGTCCATGGCGAAGGCCGAGCGGAAGATCAGGCCCAGTACGTTTGGCAGCTGGTCGATGTGCAGGGCGACGATGATGCAGGCCACCACGATGTAGCCGAGCGCCATGAAGGGCACCACGTATTCGGCGAAGGTCGCGATGCGCTTGACGCCGCCGAAGATGATGAAGGCCAGCGCGATCGCCAGCACGGCGCCGGTCACGGTGGTATCGACGCCGGCGGCGGTCTTCAGGCTTTCGGCGATCGAATTGGCCTGCACGCCCGGCAGCAGCACGCCGGTGGCGAGGATGGTCACGAATGCGAACAGCAGGGCGTACCATTTCACGCCCAGGCCCTTCTCGATGTAGAAGGCGGGGCCGCCGCGATATTGCTTGTTGATCGACTCCTTGTAGACCTGGCCGAGGGTCGATTCGACGAAGGCCGAGCTGGCGCCGAGGAAGGCCACCATCCACATCCAGAACACCGCGCCCGGACCGCCGAAGGTAATGGCGGTGGCGACGCCGGCGATGTTGCCGGTGCCCACGCGGCCGGCCAGCGTCATGGTGAGCGCCTGGAAGGATGAGACGCCTTGGTCGGAGCTTTTTCCTTCCATCATCAGGCGCGTCATTTCGCGCACATGGCGCAACTGGAGGAAGCGGGACCGGACCGAGAAATACAGGCCGGCGCCCAAGCACAGCGCGATCAGCGCCGTGCTCCAGACGTATTCGTTCAGGGTGTTGACCAACTCGTTCATTTGTTTGTTTCCCCGTGGAAAGGAGATGCGGACTTTGTGGGCCCGCTTTCGTATGATGGACACGGCCGGAAACGCTGCCCGGCCTCTCGTGGGTAGCAAAGATACATGAAGAGTTAACCGATTCCTATCGTTATTTTTGGACTCGCCCGACATGCATCAGGAAGGGGCGCGGCAGCACGTTTTAGGTGCGTCAGTGCAGCTCGATGGGCGCCACCGTGGTCCCTTCGCGCACGTCGATGGCGGCGTCGTCGAAGCCCGGCGGGCCGAAGCGGCCGGCGGCGTCGCGGCTGAAGCCGTAGTTCTCGGTGGGGATGCCGATGAAGTTGCGGTCGAGCTGGTTGTTCCCGTTCTCGTCCTGGTAGGCCAGCACGGCCCAGGTGCCGGGCGGGATATCCTTGAAGCTGACGACGGTCTCGCCGGCCACCGCCGGCACCGAGGCGCTGTAGGCGCACTGCTTGAGGAAGCGCTCGCGGTCGCACACGGCGACGTTGACCTTGCCCTTGCCGCCGGCGACCTTGGTCACCCGCACTTCGACCGTGGCGGCGGATGCGGGCAGCGCCAGCAGCAGGGCGCAGGAAAGCAGTACATGACGCATGGGTGTCCTTTCATTGATGAAGAATGCTTGTACCGTCGCTGAACCGCGGCGCGGTGCGTGCGGCACTTGTGCGGCGCGGCGCCTGTGGTAGGCTCGACGTATTCCGTTTATCGTGTTTGTTCACCATGCTGCTCAACGCCTTCATCGTCGTGCTCACCATCGTGCTGATGGAAGTGTTTTCCATCGTCGCGCACAAGTACGTGATGCATGGCTTCGGCTGGGGCTGGCACCGCTCGCACCACGAGCCGCGCAGCGGGTGGTTCGAGAAGAACGACCTGTACGCCGTGGTGTTCGCGGGCGTGGCGATCGCCCTGATCTGGTACGGCACCGAAGGCGCCTGGCCGCTGCAGTGGATCGGCGCCGGCATGACCGCCTACGGCGCCCTGTACTTCGTCGCCCACGACGGCCTGGTGCACCAGCGCTGGCCGTTCCGCTACACGCCTAGACGCGGCTACCTCAAGCGCCTGTACCAGGCCCACCGCATGCACCATGCGGTCGAGGGCAAGGACGGCGCCGTCTCCTTCGGCTTCCTGTACGCGCCCCCGGTCCACAAGCTCAAGCAGGCTTTGCATGCACAGCACGGGGGACGTCCACCGCGGCGCCAGGACGCTGCCACAGCGCCGGATCGCGCGGCCGCGCCGCAGGACCACTGAAGCGCGAGCCAAGGGCGCTTGCCGCGCCCTTGGCCAGCAGCCACAGCTTGGCCGCCTTGCCCGTGCCGGCGCGCGCGTCCCAGGCATGCGCGCCGCGCCGTTTCACCACGATGCCGATCTGCCGGTAGACATTGCGCGCGCTGGCGATGGCCCAGGCCGAGCGCAGCGGCAGGGCGGCGATGCCCGCGCCGGCCGACTCGTAGTAGGGTTCGGCGTGGTCCACCAAGCGCGCTGCCACCTTGGCCAGCTGCGCGCGGTAGCGCGGATCGGCCAGCTCGTGGGGCGGGATGCCGGCTTCGCGCAGCCACTGCGCCGGCAGGTAGCAGCGCCCCATGCGGGCGTCCTCGACGATGTCGCGCGCAATATTCGTCAGCTGGAAGGCGAGGCCCAGATCGCAGGCGCGGTCCAGCACGCGCGGCTCGTGCGCGCCCATGATCGAGGCCATCATCAGGCCGACCACCCCGGCCACGTGGTAGCAGTAGCGCAGGGTGTCCTCGATGGTTTCGTAATGCGTCTCCTGGACGTCCATCGCGAAGCCGGCCAGGTGGTCGAGCGCGAAGCGCGGGTCGATACGGTGGCGCAGCGCCACTTCCTGGAAGGCGGCAAAGGCCGGGTCGCGCATCGCATCGCCGGCGTAGGCGCGGCGGGTCTGGTCTTCCAGCACGGCCAGCTTGGCGCCGGCATCATGCGGTGCTCCCCCCGGCAGGTTAAAGCCGAGTTCCTGGCCGTCGACGACGTCGTCGCAATGGCGGCACCAGGCGTACAGCATCAGCACGCTGCGCCGCGTCGCCGGGTCGAACAGGCGCGCCGCGGCGGCAAAACTCTTGGACCCGACCTCGATGGTGCGGGTGGCGTGGTCCATCAGCGCTTCGCTCATGCGCGCAGCTCCTGCACGCGCGGCGCGGCGACCGGGGATTGCGCGGCTTCGCCGAGCATCAGGCCGGCGGTCGCCTTGGCCGAGCCGATCACGCCCGGCACGCCGGCGCCCGGATGGGTGCCGGCGCCCACCAGGTAGAGGTTGGAGAGTTCACTGTCGCGGTTGTGCGGACGGAACCAGGCGCTCTGGGTCAGGATTGGCTCGAGCGAGAAGGCCGAGCCCAGGTGGGCATTGAGCTGGTCGCGGAAGTCGATCGGAGTGAAGAAGCGGCTGGTGACGAGCTGGCTGCGCAGGCCCGGCATGTAGCGCTGCTCGAGGTAGTCGAAGATGCGGTCGCGGTAGCGCGGGCCCTCGACTGACCAGTCGATCGGGGCGTTACCCAGGTGCGGCACCGGCGCCAGCACGTAGTGGCTGCCACAGCCGGGCGGGGCCAGCGACGGGTCGGTGACGCAGGGCGCGTGCAGGTAGAGCGAGAAATCCTCGGCCAGTTCCTGTCCCCGGAAAATGTCCTTGATCAGCTCGCGGTAGCGCGGACCGAAGCAGACCGTGTGGTGCTGCAGCTGCTCGTGGTGCTTGTCCAAGCCGAAGTAGAGCACGAACAGCGAATTGCTGAAGCGTTTCTTCTGCAGCGCCGCGCCTTCGGCCTTGCCGCGCGGGTGCTGGCCGAGCAGCCTGGCATAGGTGTGCACCACGTCGGCGTTCGAGGCCACCGCGTCGGCGCCGAACAGGCGGCCGTCTTCGACCCGCACCCCGGTCACCCGGTTGCCGGACGCTTCGATCTGCGCCACCGGCGCGTTCAGCTCGATGCGACCGCCGATGTCCTGGAACAGCTTGACCATGCCGCGCACCAGGGCGCCGGTGCCGCCGCGCGGGAACCACACGCCCCATTGCCGTTCCAATGCGTGGATCAGCGTGTAGATCGAACTGGTGGCGAACGGGTTGCCGCCCACCAGCAGCGAGTGGAAGGAAAAGGCCTGGCGCAGCTGCTCGTCCTGGATGAATTTCGCCACCAGGCTATACACGCTGCGCCAGGCCTGCAGGCGCGCCAGCTGCGGGCCGGCCGCGATCATGTCGCGGAAGGACAGGAAGGGCACGGCGCCGAGCTTCAGGTAGCCCTCGTCGAACACGGCCTTCGAATAGGCCAGGAAGCGGCGGTAGCCTTCCACGTCCTGCGGGTTGCGCGCGTGGATCTGGCGGTCGAGCGCCTCCTGGTCGTTGGCGTAGTCGAAGTGGCTGCCGTCTTCCCAGCACAGGCGGTAGAAGGGCGTCACCGGCAGCAGCTCGACGTAGTCCGACAGGCGCTTGCCGGCCAGCGTGAACAGCTCCTCGATGCAGGAAGGATCGGTGATCACGGTCGGCCCGGCGTCGAACACGAAGCCTTCGTCCTCGTAGACATAGGCGCGGCCGCCCGGCTTGTCGCGCTTTTCCAGCAGCGTGACCTGCATGCCGCTGGCCTGCAGCCGGATGGCGAGCGCGAGGCCGCCGAAGCCGGCGCCGATCACCACGGCCTGTTTTCCTTGTTCGATGCGATCACTTGTGAACTGAGTCATGCGGGTTTCCTGATCTGGTCGGGGTGAATCTTGCATGCCGCCGCCAGGGCTTGCGCCACCGGCACCGGCGGTTTGCCGCTGAGGACCCGCGCCTTGTCGGCCAGGCGCGGCCGGCCCGCATAGAAACGTGCGATGAGCGGCGCCGGCAGGCGGTAGAAGCGCTGCATCACGCGCCAGCGCTGTTCCGGGCGGCCGGCGAGGAAGAGCATGCGGTTGAGCAGGCGGAAGAAGCGTTGATCCTGCCATGCGCGCCGCGCTTCCATGCGGATTGCCGCAAACAGCTGCGGCGCCTCGAACGCGCCCAAGGCCGCGATGTGTTCGGCCAGGCGCACCGCGTGCGGCAGCGAATAGCCGGTGGTCGGGTGGAACAGGCCGGCGCGCAGGCCGCTGCTGGGCTGTCCTGCCAGCTCGTCCCAGAAGGCGTCGAAGTCGCCGGCCAGCACGATCGGCAGCGAGCCGTGTTCCTCGCGCAGCACCTCAAGCACCCGCCAGCCGCGCGCGGCCACGTAGGCCGCGATGTTGGCGCGCAGCCGCTCGGGCTGCCAGGCGGCGCTGTCGACGTAGTGGGTGTCCTCGACCAGCAGCCGGTCCGGCCCGAAGGGCAGCAGGTAGACGAAACGGTAGCCGCCCTGCTGTTCGACCGCCGCATCCATGATGACCGGATGGTCCAGGCCATGCGGCGCGGCCAGGCGCAGCTCCTGGCCCAGGAAGGTCTGGTAGCCCAGCGAGAGATGGCCGCTGGGGCGCATGCCGCGCCCGTCGATGACGGCGCGCGCGTGGATGGTCTGGCCGTCCGCCAGGCGCACGCTGGTCGGCGTGAGCGACGCGATACGCACGCGGGTGAGCAGGGCGGCGCCCAGCGCCGGCTCGATGACGCGCGCGAAATCGCTGGAAGCGATGCTGGCGTAGCCGCCTTCGAGCGTGCGCGCCAGTTCGGGGAAGGCGACGTCGTAGCGCGGCCAGCGCTGGGTGACGAGCGGGGCGATCCAGGCGCGCTGGGCCGGGCTCAGGTCGCTATCGTGGAAGGACCAGGTGTGGTTGCCGCCGATGTGCTCGCCGCTTTCCAGCAGCAGGATGCGCAGCGCCGGGCGCAGGCTGCGCAGGCGCCAGGCCAGCAGGCCGTTGGCGAGTCCGCCGCCGGCCAGCACCAGGTCGTAGTCGGGCATGGACTTATCCAAGGGTAGCCGCATCCATGGCAAGCGGCCGGCGCGCACCCTGCAGCGCGGCCTCGATGATGTCGGCCGCGCGCAGCGTACCGCCGGCACTGGCCACGCTGTCGGCCATTGCGTCCAGGCGCGTGCGGAAGCCGTCCTCGTCGAGCAGGCGGCGCAGCAGGCGCGCCAGCTGGGCGCTGCCGGTCAGGCGCGCCGAGGCTTTCAGGCCGATGCCCGCGTGGACGATGCGCGCCGCCGTGCCGGGTTGGTCGAAGGCGATCGGCAGGGCCAGGATCGGGGTGCGTGCGGCGATCGCGTCCATGATGGTGTTCGAACCCGCGTGCGAGACCACGGCGTCGGCGCGCTCGAGGACCGCCTGCTGGTCGGCGAAGCCGCAGACCCAGGTCGCGCCGGCCGCCTCCAGGGCGCGCTCCTGATGCGTATCGAGGCCGCCGCAGTGGGCGACCAGCAGCTGCGCGTCGAGCGCGCGGCAGGCCCGCGCAATACGCTTGAACAGCGCCAGGCGTCCGCCCTGCATGGTGCCGAGCGAGGCGAATACGAAGGGCTTGCCGGCCGCGATCGCGGGCATGAAGTGCCGCTTCGTGCCGCCGCCATGCGCGCCGGTGGGGCGCAGCGGCCCGACATGGTGGAAGTGCGGCGGCAAGGCGCGGCGCGGGAAGTCGAAGGCGGCCACCGTCTGGCTGACCTGGGCCAGGGGCGACAGGCAGTCGTGCAGCGCATCGCGGGCCAGCAGGCCGAGGCGGCGCGCATTGGCTTCGATGCTGCGGCGGTGCGGGTTCATCATCCAGTCGTAGACGCGGGTGCTGCCCTCGTAGATGGCGCGGGCGCGCTCGTCCTCGGCATAGTCGAAGGGCATGACGGGCAGCGGGATGCCGGGCTCGCGGTTGACCGGCAGCGCGCAGGCCACCGAGACGAAGGGCAGGCCGAGTCCCTCGGCCACCAGTGCGCCGGCCGCTTCCATCTGGTCGGCGATGACGGCGTCGATCCCGAGCGCGTCGACGGCGCGCGGCAGTTCGCGGCACAGCATGTCGGTGCTGCCCGCCATGTCGAGGATGACGCGGCGCAGGCCGAGCGGACTGCCCGGGTTGGCGGCGCGGCGCAGCACGGCGTCCAGCGAGCCGGGAGGATGGGTGGCAGCGCCCACCGCATGGAAGCCGATGCGCGGATCGGCGACGTAGGCGCGCGCATCCGGGCGGTGCACGAAGGTGACGCGGTGGCCACGTTGCACCAGCTCGCCGGCGAGCGCGCCCAGGGCGCTGAAATGGCTGTAGAACGCGGGTGCGACGACCCCGAAGTGCGCCATGGGATGTCTTCCGTCTTTCAGTTCACCACAGCTTCGCGGCTGCGCGCGGCATCGGCGCCGGCCGCGGGAGTCTCGGCGGCAAAATGCATGCGAGAACGGCCCGTTGCGAACAGGCTGTCGACGAACAGGCAGGTTGCCGCTTTGGGGCCGAGGGCGGCCACTAGATGCTGCTGCGCCTCGTGCAGGTGCCTGGCCAGGCGCCGCTGCGTTTCCTCGACGCCGAGCGAGGCCAGCACGGTGGCCTTGCCGAGGTCCTTGCCGGTGTCCTTGCCGCTTTCCTTGCCGGTGAGGGCCAGGTCCTGGCCCGGCAGGTCGATCAGGTCGTCGCGGATCTGGAAGGCATGGCCCGCCGCCAGCGCGAAGGCGCGCAGCGAGGCCGCCACGCGCTCGTCGGCCTGGCAGATGATGGCCGCCATGTCGACCGCGACGCCGAGCAGCACCCCGGTCTTGAGTTCATTGGTGGTGGCGATCGCGTCGAGGGTGCGCGCGCCGCCGTGCAGGTCCTGGAACTGGCCGCGCACCAGTCCCTGGGTGCCGACGGTCTCGGCGAGTTTGGCGACCAGGCGGGCACGCGTGACCGGCGGGATGTCGGCGGCGCCCGCCAGCACGCCGAAGGCACGGCTCAGCAAGGCGACCGATGCCAGGATGGCGACATCTTCACCGTACTGGACATGGACGGCCGGCTTGCCGCGCCGTAGCTGGGCATTGTCCATGCAGGGCAGGTCGTCGAGCACCAGCGAAGCCGCATGCACCATTTCGACGGCGCAGGCGACGTCGGCCAGCGCCGGCGAATTGCAGCCGAGGTCGCGCGCCACCAGCATCACCAGCAGCGGACGCATGCGCTTGCCCGCGCCCAGGGCGCCCGCGCGCATGGCCGCGCCCAGCAGGTCGGCCTGGTCGCCGGACTCGGCCAGCAAGAAGGCCATGCGCTCTTCGACGCGCTCGCGCAGCGCGAGCAAGCCGTGTGGATCCGCTTCGGCGCCTGGGGGCAGGGCGAAGCCGTTGATGGAAGCGTTCATGGCTCCGTTGAACCGCTGTGACTTTCGTGTCATGTGCTTTCCCCTTGTCGTCGAGAGCCAGAACAATAATTGCTAAATTTGCCGACGATCATACCGGAAGCAATATTGGGAATTCGATAATTTTTCAATTGTGTGCAGGGGTCTTGAGGTGCATGCGTGCTGCTGCCTGCGAACCACCGCATCGATGTAGCAAACGTATTAAACTTGAAAATTAGGCCAGATTCACTTGCGCCACGCATGGTCAGCGGGTCAAGCACGGGACGAGGACGGTGCGCTCCGGCTCAGTGCCGGGGGCAATCACGAAAAAAAGGCCGGCGAGGCCGGCCTTCCTGGGGCATGCGGCGCTGCGCCGCAAGCCTTGCTTAGAACGAGTGGCGGATACCCACGTTGAACACGCGCGGGTCGGCGCCCAGCGCGGTTGCCGGCGGCGCCACGGTCACCGACGACGAGGTGATGCCGAAGGCGGCGCGGCCGTTGTTGCGCAGCTGGGCATAGGTCGTGTAGATGTTGGTGCGCTTCGACAGCGCGTAGGTGTAACCCACCGACACGGTATTGCCCTTGGCGCCGTTTTCAAGCTTTTGCTGCTGGAAATTGACGAGGAACTTGCCCGGGCCGGCGCTGTAGGTGCCGCCCAGGTTGGCGTTCTTGTACTCGTTGTTGGCGCCGGTCGGGTTCGCGACCAGGTAGTTGCCCTTCACTTCGAAGGCGCCGAAGCTGTAGCCCGCGCCGAACGCGTATTCCTTGTCGTCGCCGGTCGCCAGGCGCTCGAGCTGGTGGTAGCCGGCGCCCAGGTACAGGCCGCCGTTCTTGTATTCCAGCGACACGCCCATCAGGTCGCCCGACGGGTCGACGGCTTTTTCGCCGGTCGAGTAGGCGGCGTTGACGGTGAAGCCGCCCGCTGCGTTGCTCTTGTAGTTGACCGAGTTGGCCAGGCGGCGGGTCAGGCGACCGCTGGTGAAGGCCGACAGGTTGCTGCCGTACAGGCCCTGGCCCAGGGCGTCGGTGGCGGCGGCCACGGCGGCGATCGGGCTGTATTCGCGGCCCACGGTCAGGGTGCCGAAGCTGCCCTGCAGGCCGACCACGGCGCGGCGGCCGAACATGGTCGAATCGGCGGCGCCGGTATCCAGGGCCACGCCCGCTTCGATGTTGAACAGTGCTTTCAGGCCATTGCCCAGATCTTCGGTGCCACGGAAGCCGATCCGGCTGCTCGACTGGTTGCCCGAGTTGATCACGGTGCGGCTGTCTTCACCCGGTGCGTCGGTGTCTTCCACGCCGATTGCCGCATCCATCACGCCGTAAATCTGGACGTTGGTCTGGGCGTTGGCGAACAGCGGCAGGGAAGACAGCAGCGCAGCTGCCAGGTACTTGAACTTCATGAAGAGCTCCTTTGGTTTGGACAGGATGTCGAGTTCTCAATAAACTCAGATCGACGCGGATCTTACCTAGCGAATATGTCGACTTAATGACATGTTGCTATGTGACATCTTGTTATGCCAAAGGGGCAAGGCGGCTGGCGCTAGCTGGTGGCGTTCTCCCCGATGATGCGGCCGGCCAGCGGCAGCGCGATCTCGATGGTGGTGCCGGACATGCCTTCGCTGCTGATGGTGATTTCGCCGTGCATGGCCCAGACCCGTTCGCGCATGCCCACCAGGCCCAGCGACTCCTTCTTTTCCATGTCTTCGGAACGGATGCCGCGGCCGTCGTCACGGATGGTCAGGAGCAGTTCGTTATCAAGGCGGTCGAGATTGAGCACGACCTGGGTCGCTCCCGCATGGCGCGCGATGTTGGTGAGCGCCTCTTGCACGATGCGGAACACGGCGGTGCTGGCGGTATCGTCCAGGCGCAGTTCGGCTTCGTCGGCCAGCAGGGCGCAGGCGATCCCGTGGCGTTCGACGAAGTCGTCGCGCAAGCCCTGCAGCGCGAAATACAGGCCGCCTTCGTCGAGTGCACGCGGGCGCAGGTTGGTGGCGATGCGGCGCAGCGAGGCAATCGCCATCATCAGGTTGGTTTCCATGCCCTCGATCAGGCGCTGGCTCGGCTCGGGCAGCCTGGCGTTCCCCTGCAGCAGGGTCAGGTCCATGCGCAGCGAGGCCAACAGTTGTCCGAGGTCGTCGTGCAGTTCGCGCGCGATGTGGGTGCGTTCTTCTTCGCGGATGGTCTGCAGCGCCGAGGAAAGCTGGCGCAGCTGGTCGTGCGAGCGCGCCAGCTTCTGCTGCACCAGGTGGCGCTCGGAGACGTCGCGCAGGATCACGGTACAGACTTCATGGCCGTCGTGCTCGACGGTGGAGATCGAGCCCTCAATCGGGAACAGCTGGCCGTTGGCGCGGATGCCGGTGACGGCGTAGTCGGTGGCGCGCCGCCCTGCGCGCCCGCCGCCGGCGGGAAAGTAGTCGCACGGGGCCCTGGCATTGCGCACCGGCGCCTGGATGAAGCGTGCCAGCGAGCTGCCCTGCATGACGCCGACGCTGCTGGCGAACATCTGGGCCGCGGCCGGGTTGGCGAACAGGATCATGGCCTCTTCGTCGATCGAGAGGATGGCGTCGCTGGCGCTGTGCACGATGCGGCGGCCGTCGAAGGCGCGCAGGGGACGATGCACCTCTCGGGCACGGCGCAGCGCCGCGACGGCCCGGCCGGCGCAGTAGCCGCCCAGGAAGGAGAACACGAGCACCGCCGTGCCCGGACTGCGCTGTCGAAAGCGCCGCTGTGTTGGCCGCTGAATGCTCATGCAGAAGCTGCAAGGAAAGGCCTGGAGGCCGGGAGCTCTACATTACGGTGTGGCGGCGCACAGCGGATTGAGGCCACACAAGACCGTTCTAGCCTAGCTGGAAGCGCAGCGCAAAATTGTCCAGCGTCCCCGGCAACCGTTCCGGGTCTGGCGCGAGCCCTCCGGTCTGCGCCAGCGGGCGACCGTCGAGCAGGGTGGCCAGCATGGCGCTGCTCAGCATCAGCACCAGATGGCGCCCCGGGCACATCACCGGACCGTCGCTGAAGGGGACCAGGGGCCAGTCCTGGCCGGCGGTCCGGCCGTCCAGCCACAGCTCGGGCGTGAAGCGGTCGGCATGCTCCAGGCGGGTATCGTCGCGGTGGAAGAAGGGGGCGTGGATCAGGATGCCGGTGTCGGCCGGCATGCTGCCACGTTCCCAGCGCGTCTCGGAGGTGCTCTGGCGCAACACCATGGGCGTGGTCGGCCACAGGCGCAGCGCTTCCAGCATGCAGGCGCGCAGGAAGGGCAGGGGCTGCCCGGCCTGGCGCGCCGCGATCTCCTCGCGGGCGCGCGCCAGCTGTGCGGGGTGGCTGGCGAGCAGGGCCAGGGCGCGGAAGCTGGCCATCACGGCGGCGTCGAAGGCGAACAGCCATTGCGGCACCTGCTGGCGCGGCGCGGTCGTGGCGCTGCGCGCTATCCCGGCCATGTAGCCGGCCAGGCTGCCCGGCTCGGCGCGGTCGAGGTACATCTGGATGCGCGCCAGGAAGCGCTCGCGCCTGGCCGGCATCTTCGGGTGGAAACCGGCCCAGTTGGCGGCCCCGCGCAGGCGCACGATCAGGGCCTGCAGTTCCTGGTCCTCGGCCGCGCTGTTGCCCAGCACCACGCGCCGGATCAGGCGGTACCAGCCTTCGGACCAGGTTTTCCAGTCGAGCGTACCGCCGGCCTGCGCCAGCATGCGCGCCGCCTCTTCCTTGACGATGGGCAGGAAGCTGGCCGCCATCCGGTGCATCGGGTGCGCGGTGTCGAGCGCGGCCTCGTTGAAGCGGCGCCGGTCGGCGCGCTCCGGGCCGGTCGACAGCAGCACGCCCTTCGGTTCGAAGTGCGACAGCGCAGCGCGCTTTTCGGTGCTGGCGGCGGAAAACGGGACCGGCGATTGGTCCAGCACGCGCTGGGCGTGGGCCGGATCCAGCACCACGGCCTGCTTGCGGATCGGCAGCGGCAGCATCAGGGGGCCGGGGCCGTACTTGTCGCGCAGCTTCTGCATGCGCCGGATGGCGCGGCGGTGGGTGTCGAAGCGCTCGGCCAGGGCCATCATCGGCGGACGGCGGATGATCACGCCCTGCGCCACCACCGGGGCAAAGACCTCGAGCCCCAGGGCGAGCGTGTCGAGCAGGCTGGCGCGCGGCAAGCCGTCATCGCGATTGGCGTGGGTAGCGGGAGCGGTCCGGGCGATGCGCCGGCCGGCGGCCAGTCCGGCGCCGAAGGCGCCGAGCACGCCGGCGGCCAGCAGCAGGGTGTCCTTGCGCGAATTCTTCATGGTTCATCCTGTCGAGTTCGTAAAATTTGACTGTACGACATTCGACAGGACGAGCGCGCACGGGCGCCGGCGGGACTACATCTGCTTGAACAGGTGCAGGAAGCTGCGGCTCACTTCCAGCTTCTCGGGCCTGCCCTTGACCAGCACCAGGTGTCGCCCACGGATGTCGCGCGTCACGCCTTCGATCGCATTGACGTTGACCAGGGTGGCGCGGTGGATCTGCCAGAACAGCGAGGGGTCGAGCTCTTCGGCCAGGTCGCGCACCGGCTTGCGGATCAGGGCCTCGAAGCCGGCGGTCTGCACGCAGGTGTATTTTTCGTCCGAGCGGAAGAACAGGATATCCTCCACCGGAATCATGCGCAGGTCCTGGCCGATGCTGGCCTGGATCCACTGCAAATGCTTGGGCTTCGGGGAGGCGATCTTCTCGGCCAGCTGCGACAGCATGGCCTGGACGCTGTCGTTGACGCTGGCTTTCTCGTTCGGACGCTCCAGGCGCTGCTTCAGGCGGTCGACGGTGACCTTCAGGCGCTCCGGCTCGGTGGGCTTGAGCACGTAGTCGATGGCGCCGCGTTCGAACGCTTCCACCGCGTACTGGTCGTAGGCGGTGACGAACACGATCTGGCTGCGGTCGCCGATGTCGCGCGCCGCTTCCATGCCGGTCTTGCCCGGCATGCGGATGTCGAGGAAGGTCAGGTCCGGCTTGAGCTGCTCGACCAGTTCCACCGCTTCCTCGCCGTTCTTGGCTTCGCCAATGATGTCGAGCTCCGGCCAGGCCTCGGACAGGCGCAGGCGCAGCTGGTCGCGCATGAGTCGTTCGTCATCGGCGATGATCGCGGTAGGTGCGGTAGGCATGCTTGTCCCTGTAGCTATGTGATTATTTATTGATTATTCAATGAAACAGCGCGGCAGGCAAGCTCCTGGGCAGGCGCCGGCCCCTGCCCATGCACGGCGGGTCAGCCCGCCCTGGCGAGCTGGTAAGGCACCTCGATCATGGCGATCACGCCGCTCGGGCTGTTGGCCGCGATGTGCAGCTGGCCGGCGTCGCCGTGCAGCAGCTTGAGGCGGTCGCGGATGGTCTGCAGCCCGAGGCCGGTGCCGTCGCTCGGCACCACCCCGAAGCCGACGCCGTCGTCGGTGACGGTGACGAGCAGCTTGCTGTCGACCACTTCGGCCTGGATTTTGAGGGTGCCGCCTTCCGGCTTGCATTCGAGGCCGTGCTTGATCGCGTTCTCGACCATCGACTGCAGCATCATCGGCGGGAAGGCCGCGCTGCGCAGGCCCTCCGGCACCTGCATCACCACCGTCAGGCGCTCTTCCATGCGCATCTTGAGCAGGGCCAGGTAGGCCGTGACCATGTCCACCTCGCGCCCGAGGCCGGTGACGACGGCGTTGTCGCGCATCTGCGGCAGCACCGCGCGCAGGTACTGGATCAGGCTGCGCTGCATGGCCGAGGCGCGCGGCGGGTCGACCTGGATCAGGTGCTCGACCGAGGCCAGGGTATTGAACAGGAAGTGCGGCTCGACCTGGGCCTGCATCATCTGCATCTTGGTTTCCGACAGCTGGCGCTGCATGGCTTCGCGCTCGGCCGCCGCGTTGGCCAGCTGGGATTGCGCTTCGGCGCGCTTCTTGCCGCCGACCAGGGCCTTGGTGCCGAACAGGGCCAGCACGAACAGCAGCACGAAGTTCATGAACCAGGTCGACGCCTGCTTGTGGTAGCGCGACACCTTCTGCTCGGCGGCGTCTTCCACGGCGGCGTCGATCGCGTTCGACAGTTCTTCGCTGATCTGCGGCGGCAGTTCGATGTGGACCGATTCGCCACTGCTGCCCGCGGCCGGGGCGGGCGGCGCGCTCGGCGCCGGCGGGGCCGACGGGGCGGATGGCGCATCGGGCGCGTCGGGTGCGCCTTCGGCATCCGGCGGCGCGGGCGGCTCCGGCGGCGTCGCACTGCGCGGCCGGTTACGCGGATGGAAGCGGATGCCGCTCTCGTCGATCAGGATGGCGGCGTCGCCGCCGCGCCGCTCGCGTTCGGCGCGCGACACGTATTCTTCGGCCGGCCCGGAGAACAATTCCTCCTGCAGGATGGCCCCGGCGGTCAGGGTCAGGATCGCAAACAGGAAAAACTTCCACCACGACAGCTGGGTAACCCAGGTCGCCACGGCGTCGAAGCCGCGGTAGAGCCACGACAGGACGCTCGAGAAATAATGCGGATTGGTGTTCCTGGCTTGCATATCGATCTTCGCTATTGGTGCAAGCGGCGAGTGTACCTCGTCGCCACCTGCGCGTGCCGGAAATACAACATTGTCGGCATCTACGACTGTTGGGATGATGCAACTTTACGCCTTGCCGTCCCTGGCGGCCAGCGCCGTGCGACAGCCTGCACGATCCGGGGAATGGATTGCGTCCAGCTCTGCCAGAATGCGCCATCGCAAATGCTGACAAGCGGAAACGTTGCAAGGTATGATCTTTTGGACCGCAGTTTCGCTTTCCGACTCCAGAAAGGAAGTGCCGATGTCAGCCGACCAGCAAAAATTCCGACTCGTAACCCGCAGCGACTTCGACGGCCTGGTGTGCGCGGTGCTGCTCAAGCACCTCGACCTGATCGACGACATCCTGTTCGTGCATCCGAAAGACATGCAGGACGGCAAGATCGCAATCAGCGGACGCGACATCACGACCAACCTGCCTTATGTGCCGGCGGCCCACCTGGTGTTCGACCACCACCTGTCCGAGACCATCCGCAACACGGGCAGGCGCGACAACCACGTCATCCATCCCGAGGCGCCCTCGGCGGCGCGGGTGGTCTACGACCACTACGGCGGCCCCAGGACCTTCCCGGCCGCCTGGAACGAGATGATGGCGGCGGTCGACAAGGGCGACTCGGCGCGCTTCTCGCGCGAGGAGGTGCTGTTTCCGCAGGGCTGGAACCTGCTGAACTTCCTGATGGACGCGCGCACCGGCCTGGGGCGCTTCCACGACTTCCGCATCTCCAACTACCAGCTGATGATGGCCCTGATCGATTACTGCGCCGAGCATCCGATCGAGAAAATCATGGAGCTGCCCGATGTGCGTGAGCGCAGCACGCTGTACTTCGAGCACAGCGAGGCTTGCCGTGAGCAAATCCGGCGCTGCGCCCGCGTCCACCGGAACCTGGTGGTGCTCGACCTGCGCAGCGAGGAGGTGATCTATGCCGGGAACCGCTTCATCATCTACGCCCTGTTCCCCGAGACGAATATCTCGATCCACGTGCTGTGGGGCGTCAGGCAGCAGAACACCGTATTCGCCACCGGCAAGTCGATCCTGAACCGGACCTCGAACACTAACATCGGCGCCCTGATGCTGGAATACGGCGGGGGCGGGCACGAGAACGCCGGCACCTGCCAGGTGGACAACGAGATGGCCGAGGACGTGCTCGGCGCCCTCGTCAACCGCATCAACAAGGACGGTTGAGCTGAAGCTCAGGCGCCCTTAATGGCCGGCGCGGCGTGCGCCGATCCGGATGCAGCCGAGGGCGGCGCAGGTCACCGCGGTGCCGAGCGCCAGGCCGCCGACCATCCCGGCCACACCGATCGGGGCGGCGAGCCAGGCCAGCATGTAGCCGAGTCCGCCCAGCACCAGGGCCCAGCCGGCGAAGCGGCGCGCGGCCTGGTCGGCGCTAGGGGAGGCGCAGCGCATGCGCGCCGCCAGCGCCTTCGGGATGGCGTTCGCATACACCACCACGACGCCGCCCAGCAGGGCGCCGGCAAGGCGCCGTGCCCATTCCGGATCGAGGTAGGCCGGCGCGGCCCAGGCCAGCAGGGCGGATGCACCAAGGATGCAGGCAGCCGCCAGCACGGCGCGGCACAGGTGGGAAAGGCGGGACGACGGCTTCATGCTTACTCCTTCGTTGGTGGGACAGCGGGAGGCTCCGGCCGGCTGAGGTTCAGCCCAAAGGCCTGCGCGAATCCCAGCAGGGCGTCTTCGAGCACCGACAGCCTGAGCCGGTAGGTGATGCTGCGGCCCTGTTTTTCCGCCGCAATCAGCCCGGCCGCGACCAGCACGGCAAAGTGGGCCGACATCGTCGGTTTCGACACGTCGAACAGGTCGGCCAGTTCGCCGGCGCCCATCGGCCCCTTCTGCAGGTGCTCGAGGACAGCGCGGCGGGTCGGATCGGACAGGGCTTTGAAAACGGAAGTCATGATCGATTGTTAGCTAAATATCGAACTATTGCAAGAAGTTTGATGCGGCTGCGCCCCGATTATGCGGGGAGGGTGGGCCTCAGGCCTGGTGGCGCTGGCCGAGCATCTCGCGCACCGCCTCGGGCAGCAATGGCTCGCTGAACCATTGCCCTTGCAACTGGTCGCAGCCGTGCGAGCGCAGGAATTCCACCTGGGCCTCGGTCTCGACCGCTTCGCCCACCACCGCCAGGTCGAGGTTGTGGCCGATGTCGATCAGGGTCTTTGCCAGCCGGCTGCCGCTGCCGCCGCCGTCGCCCTCACGGGCGATCTCGTGCACCGCCGCTTTTGAAAGCTTGACCTGGCGTACCGACAGCTGGCGCAGGAAGGACAGGTCGGAAATCCCCTTGCCGAACTCGTCGAGCGAGAGCGCCACGCCGACCTCGCGCAGCTGGGCCGACAGGTCGCGCCCCAGGCCCGGATTGCGGATCAGGTCGGCCTCGGGGATCTCGATCTCCAGGCTGCCGGGCGGCAGCGCGTAGCGCCCCATGCGTTCGGCCAGGCCGGGGATGAAGCCGTGCTGGCTGTACTCGCGGTGCGAGACGTTCACCGACACCGGCAGGCCGGTATAGCCGAGCTGGCGCAGCTCCTGCAGGAAGGCGCAGGCCTGGTCCAGCACCCAGTTGCCGATCTCGATCATCTTGCCCGATTCTTCGGCCTCGGCCAGGAAGTCGGCCGGCAGCATGATGCCGTTCTTCGGGTGGCGCCAGCGCAGCAGCGCCTCGAAGCCGCGTACCTTGCCGCTCTTCGCGTCCATGCGGGGCTGGAACAGCAGGAACAGCTCGTCGTGCTCGAGGGCGCTGCGGATGCTGTCGGCCAGCGCCGCGCGCTTCTGGCTGGCCGAGCGCATCTCGGGCGAGTAGAAGTGCACGCCGCCGCCATTCCCCTTGACGTGGTACATCGCCATGTCGGCCGCGCGCACCAGTTCGGCGGGCGTGGCGCCGTCCTGAGGGAACAGCGCCACGCCCAGGCTGGCGCCGACCGGGATCTCGTTGCCGCCGAAGGCCACCGGCATCGTCATCGCGCGCCGCAGGCGCTCGGCCATGCGCAGCGTGAAGCGCACCGAGGGCTGGTCGACCAGCACCAGCACGAACTCGTCGCCCGACATGCGCGCCACCGTGTCGCTGTCGCGCACCGCCGACTGCAGCCGGCGCCCGACCACCTTGAGCACCATGTCGCCGGCCTCGTGGCCGAAGGTGTCGTTGACGATCTTGAAGTTGTCCAGGTCGACCAGGATGGCCGCCACCATGGTCCCGTGGCGCCGGGCCAGGTGCACCGCGTGGTCGAGGCGGTCCCACAGCAGGTTGCGGTTGGCCAGTCCGGTGAGGTGGTCGTGGTTGATCTCGTGCTCGAGGTGCTCGGTGCGCTGCTTGGTGGCGGTAACGTCCTGCAGGATGCCGATGAAGTGGGTGACCTCGCCGTGCTCGTCGCGCACCGGGGTGATGGAGAGGTCGTTCCAGAAGATGTCGCCGTTCTTGCGCATGTTGCGGAAGACCACGTTGACCGGGCGCCGCTCGGCCAGGGCCAGGCGCACCTGGCTGCGCTCGTTGGTATCGAGCTTGGGCGCCTGCATGAAGCGGGCATCGCGCCCGATCGCTTCAATGGCCGGATAGCCGGCGATGTGTTCGAAGGCCGGGTTGACGTATTCGATGATGTTGTCGCGCCCGGCGCAGCGGGTGATGACGATGCCGTTGCTGGCCGCGTGCAGCGCACGCTCGCGCAGGAGCAGCTGGAGCTCCTTCTCGCGCCGCTTGGCGATGCTGAGGCCCATCCCGAACAGGTAGCGGTCGCCGTTGCAGCCGACACGCGCGCCGCCGACGATGACCGGCGTCTCGCGCCCGCTGCGCGACACGTAGTTCATCTCCATCGCCACCTCGGCGCCTTCGTCGAACACGCGGCGGAAGTTTTCCATGGCCTGCCTGCGTTCGCGCGGCTCGAACATCTCGAACACATGGGCGGCGGCGAGCTCGTCCGGCGTCATTTCGGTCATGCGTTCGAGGTTGGCGTTCCAGAGGATGAAGCGGCCGTCACGATTGATTGCGTAAAACGTACCGGGCAGCAGGTCGACCACGTCGGAGAGAGGGGTATTGCCGACCCGCTCGGATTCGGAGAGCGCATCGGCAGGGGCGATGAGGACGGAGGCGCTCCAGCCCTGCGGCTCGTCGCGCGCGTCGTACTGGCGCAGCAGGACCAGGGTGGCCAGGGCCTCGCGTCCGCCTGCGAAGCGCATCCGCAGCTTGGCCCCGCCGGCGGCAGCCAGGGCCGGCCAGCCGGGTTTGCCGTCGCCGCCGGCGACGAGCTCAAGGAGCTCGCGTCCCGGCGCCTGCGCCGAGGTCCAGCCGAACAGCGCCGCGCAGGCGGGGTTCCAGGTCACGACCTTGCCCTCGTCATCGGTCAGGAAACAGACCTGCGCGGACGCTTCGATGGTGGACATGCCGGGGACCCTTCGCGAAAAACGCTCTTGGGATGATCAGATTACACGCCTTCGCTTATGGGCGGCGCATAAAGCACAAAGCCACGGCGGACCATGGCTTTGGAGATATGGAACGGCAAGCGAAGGCTGTATCAGGCCGCGACGGTTTCCTGCTTCGGCGGCAGCGCGATCTCGTTGTTCACGCTGAACTGGTAATCCTCGAAGACGTGCTGGGCCGACAGGATCTGGTAGCTGCCGTCCGCCAGGCGGTGGGTGGTGTCCTTCAGGCGGTAGGTGAAGTGGCCACAGGTCCAGCAGTTGAAGTTGCGCATGTGGGTGCACAGGCAGGTCTTGTCGAACACCGTGATGTTCTTGCCGTCGGGGCTGGCCTGCACTTCGCGGTTGTACGAGTTGATGTAGGCGCAGTTGCCGGTGGCGTCCAGCAGGTAGCCGTAGGACTCGCAGCCCGGGCGGATGCCGGAGCCGATCGCCGGCGTGCTCTTGAGCATACGCATCGGGTAGCCGGTCGGCGACACGCCGTTGACGATGATGTCTTCCTCGCTGGCGCGGAAGTATTCCTGCTTGACCGCATCCGGCATGCCGCACTCGTGGGTGACGGTGAAGCGGGTCGCCACCTGCACGCCGCCGGCGCCTTTTTCCAGGAAGGAGACCGCGTCCGAGCCGGTGAAGATGCCGCCCGCGGCGATCACCGGGATGTCGAGCTGCTGCTCGCGCATGTAGGCATGGATCTCGTCCATGATGGTGTGCAGGTCGTACTGCTTCCAGTCGTCGATGCCGAAGCCGAGGTGGCCGCCGGCCAGCGGGCCTTCGACGATGATGTAGTCGGGCAGGCGGTTCAGGCGCGACACCTTTTTCAGGAACAGCTGCAGTGCGCGCACCGAGGACACGATAATGCCCAGGAAGGTAGAGCGGAAGCGCGGGTGGTCCTTGATCAGATCGAAGGAACCCAGGTGCAGGCCGGCCGACATGGTGATGCCGTCGATGCCGGCGTCCATCGCAGCCGACAGGCGGGTGCGCAGGGTTTCCTTGGGCGCGTTCATGGTCAGCTTTTCCATGCAGTTCACGAAGATCAGGCCATCGCCTTTCTTCGCTTCCATGGTCGAGCCCACGTGCAGGCGGGTCGCTTCGGCCAGGCGGTCGAGGTCGAACTGGACCACCGCCTTGTTCATGTTGTTGATGTTGAACTTGTAGAGCTTGGTCTTATCCTTGACGAAGGTGGTGTCGAACTTGCGGTCCGACACGTCCTGCACCATCGCATCCGAGATGTGACCGATACCGCCGAGGCGGGCGGCCTCGAGGGCCAGTTCGGAGGTCGAGATGTCCACGCCCATCCCGCCGATCATGATGGGCACATATTCCTTGTTGCCCAGCTTCAGGCGGAAATCATCAACACGTTTCATTGCAATCCTTAAACCGCCGTAGTTCCCTACGCGTACATATGCATCGACAAGCCGCGCCTGTGCGCGGCCGTCATTCTACCCCAAGGCGGGGCGGGGTTTGCACAGCCAATATAGCTGCAAAGAAGCTCGTTAGAGCGCCTAACAATTTCCCCGATGGCTGCGTTGCATCGTCTCGCCGTACTGGCGTACTGTCTTCGACGATGCGCCTTGCCCTCGGGGTTTTGCTAGGCGCTCTTAGTCGCGGAAGTTGTTGAAGGCGAGCGGCAGGTCCTGCACGTCCTTGCGCAGCAACGCCATGGCGGCCTGCAGGTCGTCGCGCTTGGCGCCGGTGACGCGCACCGATTCGCCCTGGATGCTGGCCTGCACCTTCATCTTGCTTTCCTTGATGAGCTTGGTAATCTTCTTCGCGTCTTCGGTCTCGATGCCGTTGCGCACCTTGATGACCTGCTTGACCTTGTCGCCGCCGATCTTCTCGACCTTGCCTTCGTCGAGGAAGCGCACGTCGACCTTGCGCTTGGCCATCTTGTTGATCAGGACGTCCTTGACCTGGCCGAGCTGGAAATCGGAATCGGCCAACAGGGTCAGTTCCTTTTCCTTTTGCTCGACATTGGCCGAGCTGCCCTTGAAGTCGAAGCGGGTGGTGATTTCCTTGTTCGATTGTTCGACGGCATTCTTCACTTCGACCATGTCTGCTTCGCAGACAACATCAAACGATGGCATGGCGGTTTCCTTTTTTCTTGGTACTGCTGAATAGATGAATCCCTCTATTTTAACGGACAACACCTCCCGCAGGCCACCAGATTTGCCCGCACGGCAAGGGTCCGGGGCGGGCTTGCCTCTATAATGTCCAAAAAACACCCTGATGCCATGCAAGCCGACCTGCCCATCCTCGACGATTTTTCCCTCGCTTCCCTGAACACCTTCCGCATCCCGGCGCGCGCCCGCCATTACCTGCGGGTGAACGGCGCGGCGCAGCTCGAGGCCGTGCGGCGCGACCCGCTGCTTGCCGGCTTGCCGCGCCTGGTACTGGGCGGCGGCAGCAACCTGCTGTTCACCCGCGACTTCGACGGCATCGTCCTGCACATGGCGGGCCAGGGCAAGGAGCTGCTGGGCGAGCAGGACGGCCGCATCCTGGTGCGGGCCCAGGCCGGCGAGAACTGGCACGCCTTCGTCCAGTGGACCCTGGCCCAGGGACTGGGCGGACTGGAAAACCTGTCCCTGATTCCCGGCACGGTCGGGGCGGCGCCGATCCAGAACGTGGGGGCGTACGGGACAGAAACCAAGGACGTCTTCCATTCCCTGAGCGCCTACGACATGGCCAGTGGCGAAGTGCGCACGCTGGACGCTGCCGCCTGCCGCTTCGCCTACCGCGACAGCATCTTCAAGCATCCGGAAGGGCGCGAACTGGTGGTGCTGGACGTCACTTTCGCCCTGCCGGCGGCCTGGACGCCGAACCTGCGCTATGCCGAGCTGGCCAGGGCGGTGGAAGAGGCCGGATTGACCAAGCCGACGCCGCAGGAGATCGGGCGTACGGTCGAGGCGATCCGGCGGCGCAAGCTGCCTGATCCTGCCGAGATCGGCAATGCCGGCAGCTTCTTCAAGAACCCGGTGGTGTCGCGCGAACATTGCGCACGCCTGCTGGCCGAATTTCCACAGCTGGTGCACCATGCGCAGGCGGACGGCAGCGAAAAGCTGGCGGCCGGCTGGCTGATCGACCAGTGCGGCTGGAAGGGCCGGGCGCTGGGCGCGGCGGGCGTGTACCCGAAACAGGCGCTGGTGCTGGTCAACCTGGGCGGCGCCCAGGGCGAGGACGTGGTGCGGCTGGCGCGCGCGATCCAGGGAGACGTCAAGGCGCGCTACGGCGTCGAACTGGAGCCGGAACCGGTATTCATCTAGGGAGCATCGAGTGGAGGCGGGCATGATCAAGGCAGTCGTGACGGGCCACAGCCGTGGCCTGGGCGCCGCGGTGGCGGCGGAACTGGTGGCGCGCGGCATCCCCGTGCTGGGACTGGCGCGCGGACATGCGGAAATTGGCGAGGGCATGGAGCAGGCCGTGGTCGACCTGGGCGACGCCGAGGCCCTGGCCGCCTGGCTGGGCGGGCACACGCTGCGCTCCTTCCTGGCCGGCTGCGACACGGCGCTGCTGGTCAACAATGCCGGCGTGGTGACGCCGGTGGGGCCGCTGGCCGAGCAGGACCCGGCAGCGGCGCTGCGCGCGGCCATCCTGAACGTCGGCGCGCCGCTGGCCTTGTCCGCGGCCTTCGTGCAGGCGGCGCCGCAGGCCGAGCGGCGCATCCTGCATATCTCGAGCGGGGCCGGGCGCAGCGCCTACCCGGGCTGGAGCGTCTACTGCGCCACCAAGGCCGCGCTCGACCAGCATGCGCGGGCGGTAGCGCTCGACGGCGACCCGCGGGTGCGCTGCGTCAGCCTGGCGCCGGGCGTGATCGATACCGACATGCAGGCCGAGATCCGGGCGACGCCGGATGAAAAATTCCCGCTCAAGCAGCGCTTCGTCGACATGAAGGAAGGCGGGGTGCTGGTGTCGCCGGGCGATTGCGCCGCGAAGCTGGTGGATTGCCTGCTGGCGGAGCGCTTCGGGCACGAGCCGGTCGATGACCTGCGCAACAGCGCTTAGCGCAACAGCGCCTGGCTACTGCCAGGCCAGCATGGTCTCGAACAGGTCGGCCGGCACCGGCCGCGAAAACAGATAGCCCTGGGCATAATCGCAGCCGGCGCGGCTCAGGGCCGCGCACTGCTCCGGCGTTTCCACGCCCTCGGCGATGACCTTCAGTCCCAGCTTGTGGGCCATCACGATGATGGTCTCGGTGATCGTGCGGCTGAAGTTGTCGTGCACCAGTTCCTTCACAAAAGACTGGTCGATCTTCAGGTAGTCGATGTCGAGGCGCTTCAGGTAGCTCATCGAGGAGTAGCCGGTGCCGAAGTCGTCGATCGACACCTGCATGCCGCTCGACTGCAGCGCCGCCAGCTTGGCCAGCACCGTGTCCGACAGGTTCAGCAGCAGGCTTTCGGTGATCTCGACGTTGATGCAGCGCGGGCCCAGCCGGATCTCGTCCAGGTGGGCCACCCAGTCGGCGGCGTCGGCCTGGGCCTGGAACTGCACCGGCGACTTGTTGATGCTGACCTGGAAGTCGCGCGCCAGCATGTCCGACCAGCGCTTCGAATAGTGGGCCGCGGTGCGGAACACCCAGTCGCCGATCTCGTGGATCAGGCCGGATTCCTCGGCCACGCCGATGAAGGTATCCGGCGACAGCAGGGCGCCGGAAGCATGGCGCCAGCGCAGCAGGGCCTCGGCCTTGACGATCCGGTTCGAGGACAGGTCGACGATCGGCTGGAAATACAGTTCCAGCTGGTTGCCGGGGACTGCATTGCGCAGTTCGGCGAGCAGCTTGAGGCGCCGGATCGCGGCCGCCTGCATGTTCGCCTCGAAAAACGTCAGCTGGTTGCGCCCGGAGGACTTGGAGCGGTACATCGCGTGGTCGGCGTTGCGCATCAGTTCTTCCGGGTCGCGCGCGTCCTCGGGGTAGCGGGCGATGCCGATGCTGCCCGCGATGTAGAGGAGCTCCTGCTGGATCGGAAAGGGCTGGGCGAGCGCATCCAGGATCGCCTGCGCGACCGCCTCGACGTGGACCAGCTCGCGCGTTTCGCTCAGGATCACCGTGAATTCGTCGCCGCCGAGGCGCGCCACCGTATCGCCCTTGCGCACGCAGGCCTGGATGCGCTGCGCCGCCTCGACCAGCAGCAGGTCGCCAGCGTCGTGGCCGAGCAGGTCGTTGACCTCCTTGAAGCGGTCGAGGTCGATGAACAGCAGGGCGACTTCGCCGCGCTCGTCCTCGGCGCGCCGGATCGCCTGCTCGAGGCGGTCGCGGAACAGGGCCCGGTTCGGCAGGCCGGTCAGGGTATCGTAGTGGGCACGCCGTTCGAGCTTTTCGGTGAACTGGCGGATGGTTTCTTCGCTGTGCTTGCGGCTGCTGATGTCGTCGATGAAGCCATACCAGATGGTGCCGCCGTCAAGGCCCGGGGAGGGCGTGGCGATCACTTCGCGCCAGCAGCGCGCGCCGTCGGGCAGCTCGACCTGGAACTCGGCCCGTAGCGGCTGCATCCCGGCGGCCGAGCGCTCCAGGGCGCGGCGCAGGCGTACCTGGTGCTGCGGCACGATGCGCGCCGTCAGGCAGCCGAGGTCTGCCTGGATGGCGCTTGGCGCCAGCTCGAACAGCGTGTGCGCCATGTCGCTGATGAAGGGGCAGGCGAAGCTGCCGTCGGCCCGGTGCTCCAGTTCGAACAGGGCGCCCGGGACCTGCTGCGCCAGCTGGGCGAGCCGCTCGTGGCTCTTCTCCAGCGCCTGCCGCATGCGGTAGGCCTCGGTGATGTCGGTGATGGTGCCGATCATGCGCAGCGGCTGCCCCTGCGCATCGCGTGCGACGACGCTGCCGCGCGAGCGCACCCGGATCCAGTCGCCGGTGAAGCGGCGGATCCGGTATTCGCAGGTGTAGAGCGGTTCGTTGCCGGCCAGGTAGCGCTCGATGCAGCGCCGCACGTGGGCATTGTCGTCGGGGTGGATGCGGCTGGTCCAGATCTTCGGCGTGGCGCCGTCCGGGTTGCCGCTGGCGCCCATGATCTCCTTCCACTTGGCCGAAAAGGTGACGGAATTCTCGTCCATCCGCCAGTCCCAGACGCCTTCGCCGGTCCCGTTCAGGGCCAGCACCAGTCGCTCTTCCTCGCGCCGCAGCGATTCCGCCAGCCGCCCCTGGGTGGCGAAGGCTTCCTCCAGCGCACGGTGGGCCTGCTGCAGCTTTTCCTCGCGGTTGATGACGTCGGAAATGTCGTGCACGGTGCCCACCAGGTCGGTGCAGCGGCCGGCGGCGTCGAACACGGGCGTGATCGAGACCCTTCCGACCTTGCGGCCGGCCGGGTAGTCGCTGTGTTCTTCCCAGCGCTGGGTCTGGCCGGTACGGATCGCGGTGCGGTAATGATCGAGCACCATCGACAGCGAAGGTTCGGGGATGACTTCGTCGACGGTCTTGCCGATGACCTGTTCGGGCGTGAGCTGGGTGGCCTTGTAGAAGGCCGGGTTGACGTAGGTAAAGCGAAAGGTATCCCTTCCCTCGACCGCGTACTGGTAGACGACGTCCTCGATGTTGCGGTAGATGATGGCGATCGCGTCGGCCTGGGGCGTGGCCGGCCGCGCGGCGGGCGGGCTTGTCGTTGGGCCGCCGCTGACATGCGCCTGGAAGCTGTCGGTGTCGTCTTCGGGGGACATGGGCGCTCGATGGTGGGCAGGACCGGATATTCTAGCGCGAAGGAGAGGAACGGGCTGTTCTGGTGTTCAGGCGGCAATAGTGGGGTAGAGATCGTGCCAGGCGGGGTTGGTGGATTGGATAAGGTTGATTTTCCAGTTGCGGCGCCATTTCTTGATCTGTTTTTCGCGGGTAATGGCGGCGATGATGTCGGTGTGGATTTCGTACCAGACCAGCTGGTGTACGTGATGGGTTTTCGTGAAGCCCTCGACAAAGCGTTCATTGTGCTGCCATACGCGGCGGATGAGGTCGGACGTGACGCCGATGTAGAGTGTGCCGTAACGACCGCTGGCGAGGATGTAGACGAAGGAGTGCTTTCCCATCGGCGTATTGTCGGCCGACCACTGCATTTGCCGCTGATGGTACGCAAAAAATTGGACTCCCGCCTGCGCGGGAGCGACGGTCTTTGGGTTGGTGGTTTGTAGAACGACCGCATCCGATCAAATTGCTAGCGCATGCACGTCGTTCCCGCGAAGGCGGGAACCCAATTTTTCACGCGTTCACATAGCCTGCACCCATGAAAAAAGCCGCCTGGAAAGGCGGCTTTCGATGAGCACGTTACAGCTTACTTGCCGCGGGCCGCGCGTGCCTTCGCAGCGATGCGCATGCGCAGCGCGTTCAGCTTGATGAAGCCGCCCGCATCCGCCTGGTTGTAGGCGCCGCCGTCTTCATCGAAGGTCGCGATGTTCATGTCGAACAGCGAATCGGTCTTCGAATCGCGCGACACCACGATCACGTTGCCCTTGTAGAGCTTCACGCGCACCCAGCCGTTCACGGTCTGCTGGGTGTGGTCGATCAGGGTCTGCAGCGCGACGCGCTCCGGGGCCCACCAGTAGCCGTTATAGATCAAGGAAGCATAGCGCGGCATCAGGTCGTCCTTCAGGTGCGCCACTTCGCGGTCCAGGGTGATCGATTCGATCGCACGGTGGGCCTTGAGCATGATGGTGCCGCCCGGGGTCTCGTAGCAGCCGCGCGACTTCATGCCGACATAGCGGTTTTCCACCAGGTCGAGGCGGCCGATGCCGTGCTTGCCGCCCAGGCGGTTCAGCTCGGTCAGGACTTCGGCGGCGCTCATGCGCTTGCCGTTCAGGGCCACGATGTCGCCCTTTTCGTATTCGATGTCGAGGTACTCGGCTTCGTTCGGCGCCTGTTCCGGCGACACCGACCAGCGCCACATCGATTCCTCGGCTTCCGCGCTCGGGTTCTCCAGGTGGCGGCCTTCAAAACTGATGTGGAGCAGGTTGGCGTCCATCGAGTAGGGCGCGCCGCCGTTCTTGTGCTTCATGTCGATCTCGATGCCGGCATCTTCCGCGTACTTCAGCAGCTTCTCGCGCGACAGCAGGTCCCACTCGCGCCACGGGGCGATGATCTTGACGTCGGGTTTCAGCGCGTAGGCGCCCAGCTCGAAACGCACCTGGTCGTTGCCCTTGCCGGTCGCGCCGTGCGAGATGGCGTCGGCGCCGGTCTCGTTGGCGATCTCGATCAGGCGCTTGGCGATCAGCGGACGCGCGATCGAGGTGCCCAGCAGGTATTCGCCTTCGTACACAGTGTTCGCGCGGAACATCGGGAACACGAAGTCGCGCACGAATTCTTCGCGCACGTCGTCGATGTAGATGTTTTCCGGCTTGATGCCGAACTTGATCGCCTTGGCGCGCGCCGGCTCCAGTTCTTCGCCCTGGCCGAGGTCGGCGGTGAAGGTGACGATTTCGCAGTTGTAGTGATCCTGCAGCCATTTCAGGATGACCGAGGTGTCGAGGCCGCCGGAGTAGGCGAGGACTACTTTTTTAATGTCGCTCATGGAAGATTCCAGTGTGGAGGGGGAGGTGGGGTCGGGATGGTCAGCCGGCCCTTGCGGGCCGACGATCAAACTAAAGGTTGTGGGTGATGAAATTACTTGTCTTCGATACGGCCGAGCAGCAGGTACTCGATCAGGGCTTTCTGCACGTGCAGGCGGTTTTCCGCCTCGTCCCAGACGACCGACTGCGGGCCGTCGATGACGCCGGCCGATACTTCTTCGCCGCGGTGCGCCGGCAGGCAGTGCATGAACAGGGCGTCGGAGGCGGCACGCGCCATCTTGGCTTCGTCCACGATGAAGCCGTCGAAGGCCTTCATGCGCTCGGCGTTTTCCTTCTCGTAGCCCATGCTGGTCCAGACGTCGGTGTTGACCAGGTGCGCGCCTTCGCAGGCGTCCGACGGGTTGTCGAACAGGGTGTAGCGCTGGGTGGACACCAGCTTCGGATCCAGGTCGTAGCCCTTCGGCGTGGAGACGTTCAGGTGGAAGCCGAACACCTCGGCCGCCTGCAGCCACGAGTACAGCATGTTGTTGGCGTCGCCGATCCAGGCCACCGTCTTGCCGGCGATCGGGCCGCGGTGCTCGTAGAAGGTGAAGATGTCGGCCAGCACCTGGCAGGGATGGTGTTCGTTGGTCAGGCCGTTGATGACCGGGACGCGCGAGTTGGCGGCGAAGCGTTCGATGATCTCCTGGCCGAAGGTGCGCACCATGATGATGTCGCACATGCGCGACATGACCTGGCCCGCGTCTTCCACCGGCTCGCCGCGGCCCAGCTGGCTGTCGCGGGTGTTCAGGTAGATCGCGGCGCCGCCCAGCTGGTGCATGCCGGCTTCAAAGGAAAGGCGGGTACGGGTCGAGCTCTTCTCGAACACCATCACCAGGGTGCGGTCGACCAGCGGGTGGTAGACCTCGTAGGCCTTGAACTTGCGCTTGATGACCTTCGCGCGCTCGATGACGTATTCGAATTCGTCCGCGCTGAAGTCGGAGAACTGCAGGAAATGCTTGATGGGCTTTGCGACTGGCATATCGTCTGTGCGTCTTTGCTTGAGTGTTATCCCTTGAATTATAAGGGTTTTTGCTTTCCCTTAGGGAAAGCGGATGAAAAAGTCAATAGAGAGTCTGCGATGATTCGTGCAGCAGCTGCGCATACAGCTCGTGCCGCATCTTCGCGATCCTGCCTTCCCCGACCGCGCCCAGCACCGCGCATTGCGGCTCAGCCAGGTGGCGGCAGTTGTAGTACTTGCAACCGCCGAGATAAGGCTTGAACTCGACGAAGGCGCGTTCCAGCATGCCTTCGGTCAGGTGGTACAGCCCGAATTCCTGGAAGCCGGGCGAATCGATGATCGAGGCGCCGCCGGGCAGCCAGTACAGGCGCGTGAAGGTGGTGGTGTGCTTGCCGGTGTCCAGGGCTTCCGAGATCTCGCGCACGGCGATGTCGGCGTCCGGCACCAGGAGGTTGATCAGGGACGACTTGCCCATGCCCGACTGGCCGATGAAGATCGAGGACTGGCCGGCGAGCAGCGGCATCAGGGTCTCGACCGCGTGCTCGGGCCGTTCGCGGGCCGACAATTCGTGCACCGGATAGCCGAGCGAGGCATACAGGCCGGCGCGCTCGCGGGCGCGCGCCAGCGGCTGCTCCACGTCGACCTTGTTCAGGATGATGTGGGCCTCGATGCCGGCGGCCTCGGCCGCCACCAGCGAGCGCGAGACCAGGTCGTCGGCGAAGCTCGGCTCGGTGGCGACGACGATGAACAGGCGCGAGATGTTCGCTGCCAGCAGCTTCGACTTGTACTGGTCCGAGCGGTAGAGCAGGGTGGTACGGTCGGCGATCTTCTCGATCACGGCCTGGTCGTTCGACGTGCGCTTGAGAATCACGACGTCGCCCACCGCCACGTTGGTCTTCTTGCCGCGCGTGACGCATTGCAGTTTCTCGCCGTTCGCATCGGCCAGGTAATGGCGGCCGTGGGCCGCGATGATGGTGCCGGTCAACTCGCTCATGCGCTCGGGCCTTGCACGTAGATCGCGTCCGCCCGGGCGGCGCAAATAAAATCGTTGTCGCTCAGCGCGCCGCCGGCCGAGTGGGTGGTGTAGGCCACCGTGCAGCGGCGGTAGCCGACCGTCATCTCGGGGTGATGGTTCTGCGCTTCGGCCATGTTTGCTATCGCGTTCACGAAATCGATGGTGGCGCGGTAGTTCGCAAACGTGAACGCGCGCGCGATGGTGCCGTCAATGGCCTGCCATTCGGGCACATCGAGCAGGCGCGCCCCGATCGTGGAAGGATCCAGCGCCGGCGCGCCGTGAGTGCAGTGTTGGTCAATGAGCTTCATGCGGCCGCCATGGTCAGGTGTTTCACCCGTACCGAAGCCGGCGGGTGCGAATCGTAGAAGGCCGAGTGCAGCGGGTCCGGCGTCAGGGTCGAGGCGTTGTCCTCGTACATCTTGACCAGGGCCGACACCAGGTGGCTGCTATCGGTGTGCTTCGCGGCGAAGGCGTCCGCCTCGAACTCGTGCTTGCGCGAGGTGATGGAGCTGAGCGGCGAGAGCACGAAGGTGAACACCGGCAGCACCAGTGCGAACAGGATCAGGGCCATGCCGTCGTTCGACGCGTTCATCATCGGCAGCACGCCCAGGCCGGTGTAGAACCAGGCCTGGTTCTTCAGGTAGCCCAGCAGCGCCAGGAAAGCCAGCGACAGCGCGAACATCACCACGATGCGCTTGACGATGTGGCGCAGCTTGAAGTGGCCCAGTTCGTGTGCCAGCACGGCTTCGATCTCGTGCGGGTCGAGGCGCGACAGCAGGGTGTCGAAGAAGACGATGCGCTTGTTGCTGCCAAAGCCGGAAAAATAGGCGTTGCCATGCGCGCTGCGCTTGCTGCCGTCCATGACGAACAGTCCTTTCGAGGCGAAGCCGACGCGTGCCATCAGGCCTTCGATGCGCTCCTTCAGGCTCGCATCCTCGAGCGGGGTGAACTTGTTGAACATCGGCGCGATCACGGTCGGGTAGAGCACCATCATCAGCAGCTGGAAGCCGCTCCATACGCACCAGGCCCACAGCCACCACAGGTCGCCGCTACGCTCCATCAGCGCCAGGATCACCCACAGCAGCGGCAGGCCGATCACGGCGCCGACCAGCAGGCCCTTGAACATGTCGGCGATCCACAGGCCGGGCGTCATCTTGTTGAAGCCGAAGCGCTGTTCCAGCACGAACTGGCGGTACCAGTCGAAGGGCAGGTCGAGCAGGCCGGATACGATCGCGAACGCCACCACCAGGGCCATCTGGTGCGTCATGCCCGGACCGGTGAGGCCCAGCAGGGCGACCGACAAGGCCTGCAATCCGCCCAGCAGGGTGAAGCCGATCAGCACCACGCCGCCCCACAGCATCGAGGCGATGCCGAGCCGGGTCCTGGCCACCGTATAGTCGGCCGCCTTCTGGTGCGCCGCGAGCGGCACCTTTGGCGCAAACTCGGCCGGTACGCTGGCGCGGTGGCGCAGCACATGCCGGATGTGCCGGTTGGCCAGCCAGAAGCGCACGCCCAAGGTCAGCGCAAAGAATACGACGAACAAAACCGAAAACCCGAGTGAAGACATGCTGTGCCTGTGAGAAAATGCAGGATTACGCGAAAACTCAACGCGTCTAACAAAACCACCAGGGCAAGGCGCATCGTCGAAGACAGTACGCTAGTACGGCGAGACGATGCAACGCCGCCATGGTGGGAATTGTTAGGCGCGTAAATAAACAAAGAGAGAATTATGTCACAAGCTACACAAACCGAAGGCGCTGCCGCGCCTGTGCGCCCGAACGAATTCAACCTGGTCTGGCTCGACATGGAAATGACCGGCCTGGACCCGGACAACGACCGCATCATCGAGGTGGCCGTGGTCGTCACCGATGCCGACCTGAACATCATCGCCGAAGGTCCGGTGTTCGCCATCCACCAGTCGGACGAAACCCTGGACAAGATGGACAACTGGAACAAGGGCACCCACGGCCGCTCGGGCCTGATCGACCGCGTCAAGGCCTCGACCGTGACCGAAGCCCAGGCCGAGCTGGAGCTGATCGCCTTCCTGAAGCAGTACGTCCCGGCCAACAAGTCGCCGATGTGCGGCAACTCGATCTGCCAGGACCGCCGCTTCATGGCGCGCGGCATGCCCAAGCTGGAAGCCTTCTTCCACTACCGTAACCTGGACGTGTCGACCCTGAAGGAGCTGTGCCGCCGCTGGAAGCCCGAACTCGCCTCCGGCTTCAAGAAGCACCAGAAGCATACCGCGCTGGCCGACATCGTCGAGTCGATCGAGGAGCTGCGTTACTACCGCGAGCACTTTATCAAGTTGTAATACCTGCCTTGCCTGTCTTGCAAAAATGCATCTCGGGCAAGAAAGGTGTGCGACAATCGGCCCATGTCCTCTCCCTCGCACACCATGGACGACGGCATGCGCATGCGCATCCACCGTCATGACTGGAGCCAGACCCCGCTCGGTCCGCCGGGGGAATGGTCGCCGGCCCTGCGCACCGCCGTGGACATGGTGCTGCACTCGGCCTTCCCCATGTTCCTGGCCTGGGGCCCGGACCTGATTTTCATCTACAACGACGCCTATGTGCCGCTGCTCGGGCAGAAGCACGGGCGCGCGCTCGGCGAGCGCTTCTGCGACCTGTGGGCCGAGGTCTGGAAGGACATGGTGCCGCTGATCGACCGCGCCCTGTCGGGCAAGCCGGTCTACTTCGAAGACATGCCGATGACCGTGATGCGGCGCGGCTATCCTGAACGCGCCACCTTCACCTTTTCGCATGCGCCCCTGATCGGCGACAACGGCCAGGTGGCGGGCCTGTTCTGCACCGTGATGGAAACCACGCGCCGTGTCGCCAGCGAGCGCCGCGCGGCCTTCGAGCTGACCGTGTCTGACGCGCTGCGCCCGCTCGCCTCGAGCGAGGAAGTGATCGCCACCGCCAGCGCGCTGCTGGGCGGCGAGCTGCACGCGGACCGGGTGGTGTACGCCGAGATGAACGAGGCGACGGGACGCTTCTCGGTGCCGCGCTGGTGGGCGCGCGACGGCCGCAAATGGACACAGCCCAGTTTCAGCCTCGACGAATTCGGTCCCGCGGTGGGCGCGGCGCTGCGCGCGGGCGACGTGGTGCGCATCCACGACACCGCGCGCGACGTGCGCACCATGGGCTACCGCAGCGCCTACATCGCCGACCGCATCGGTGCGCTGCTGGTGGTGCCGCTGGTCAAGTCCGGGCGGCTGACGGCCTGCCTCGGCATCGATTGCCTGCTTGCGCGCCACTGGAGTGACGACGACCTGCAGCTGGCGCGCGACGTTGCCGAGCGTACCTGGGCGGCGGCCGAGACCGCGCGCGCCCAGGCCGCGCTGCGCGCCGAACGCGACCGCAGCCGCAACATCTTCGACACCATCGCCGAAGGCTTCGCCGTGTTCGACGCCGACTGGAACATCGTCGAGATGAACGCCGAGGGCCTGCGCCTGTGCCGGGCCACGGCGGATGAGGTCATCGGGCGCAATCACTGGGAGGTCTTCCCCAATACGGTCGACATGGAGATGGGCCGGATGTACCGCGAAGTGATGCGCACCCGGGTCGCCTCCGCCGCGATCTATTTCGACATCTTCCCCGATGGCCAGCGCATCTGGACCGAGGTGCGCGCCTACCCGATGCAGGACGGCAGCATCGCCTCCTTCTTCCGCGACATCACCGACCGCAAGCTGGCCGAGGAAAAGCTGGTCGAGGCCGACCGCCGCAAGGACGAGTTCCTGGCGATGCTGGCGCACGAGCTGCGCAACCCGCTGGCGCCGATCAGCGCCGCCGCCGAGCTGCTGCGCATCGGCACGCTTGGCGAGGAGCGGGTGCGCCAGAGCAGCAACATCATCGGTCGCCAGGTGCGCCACATGACGCGCCTGGTGGACGACCTGCTCGACGTCTCGCGCGTGACGCGCGGCCTGATCACGCTCGAGCGGGCCGAGATCGGCATGCGCGGCGTGGTGCAGGAAGCGGTGGAACAGGTCAGGCCGGCCATCGAGGCCAGGCGCCAGCGCCTGTCGGTGCACCTGCCGCCCTCATGGGCCCTGGTGGAAGGGGACAAGGCGCGCCTGGTGCAGGTGGTGGCCAACGTGCTCGGCAACGCCACCAAATATACGCCGGAAGGCCGCGAGATCGACCTGCGCGCCGAGGTGCGCGGGGATGGCGCCAAAGGCGCGCTGGTGATCAGCGTGCGCGACGAAGGCATCGGCATGGACCGCGAGCTGAGCGCCAGGGTGTTCGACCTGTTTACGCAGGGCGAGCGCTCGTCGGACCGTTCGCAGGGCGGCCTCGGTCTCGGCCTGGCACTGGTGCGCAACCTGGTCGAGCTGCATGGCGGGATGGTCGGCTGTTCGAGCCCGGGACCGGGCAAGGGCAGTACCTTCGTCATCACGCTGCCGCTGTTGTGCGAGGCCGCTCCCGCGCCGCTGCCGCAGGCGCCCGTGCCGGCGGCGAAGGCCGGCTCCTTGACGGTGCTGGTGGTGGACGACAACGTGGATGCCGCCGAGACGCTCGGCCTGCTGCTGGCGGCCCACGGCCACGAGGTGGTGGTCGAGCACGAGCCGCTGCGGGCGCTGGAGCGCGCCAGGACGGTAGCGCCCGACGTCTGCCTGCTCGACATCGGCCTGCCCGGGATCGACGGCCACGAACTGGCGCGCCGCCTGCGCGCCCAGCCGGAAACCGCGGCGAGCGTGCTGGTGGCCATTACCGGCTACGGCCAGCAGCAGGACCGCGACGAGGCCTTCGCCGCAGGCTTCCGGCATCACGTGGTCAAGCCGGTCGATTTCGACGCGCTGGCGCGCCTGCTGGACAGCGTGCAGGCGTCGCCGCACAACGCCTAGTCGCTTACTTGACCCGGTAGGCCGCGCACAGCTTGTTGCCGTCCGGGTCGCGCACGTAGGCCAGGTGCAGCGCACCCAGGCTGCCGTTGCGCAGGCCCGGCGCTTCCTCGATCGACGTACCGTCGTGCGCCACCGCGACGTCGTGGAACTGCTAGCAAAAACGTGCACAAAAGTATGCAGCGTTCTCTTCCTGCCCCGAGCCTTCCTGCTGACCGTGCTCGTGCCTGACAGGCGTGACTTTCCCGCCTCCCGCCGGCACTAGGCCGGCGGCAGTGCCCGGCGTCGCCGCCGGACTCGCCACGGGTAGCGCCGTTGCCGCCGCGAGGGCGCCGGTGGCGAGCCGTTGCAAATTGATGGCCGCGTTGACGTCGCGGTCGTGGCGCGCGCCGCATCCGGCGCATGTCCAGGCGCGCTCGCCCAGGGCCAGGGTGGCGTTGCGCACCCCGCAGCCCGAACAGAGCTTGCTGGACGGGTACCAGCGGTCGGCCAGCACGATCAGGGTGCCGTAGCGCGCAGCCTTGTACAGCAGCTGGCGACGGATCTCGTAAAAGCCGACATCCGAGATCGCGCGGGACAGCCTGGCGTTGGCCAGCATGCCGCCCACGTTCAGGTCCTCGATCGCCACCGCTTGGTTCTCGCGGCAGAGGCGGGTCGTGAGCTTGTGGGTGAAGTCCTGGCGCACCCTGGCAATACGAGCGTGTAGGCGAGCCAGCGCCTGCGCTCCCTGGATGCAGTTCTTCGAAACGGGCAGGCGTGTACCTTTCGGGATCCGGCCTGCGATCCCGGCCAGTGCCTTTGCGGCCTCCAGCTTGCGCGACAGGCGCCGGCCCCGGATGCGCAGGCGCCGCAGCGCGGCGGTCAAGGGACGCGGCGCCGCGATCTTCTCGCCGCTGGCGAGCGTGGCGGCCGCGCTCACGCCGAGGTCGACGCCGGTGACGCCGTGGCCGCTGCGAGGCAGGCGCGCTGTCGCGTCGGGTACCTCGACCTGGACGCACAGGAACCAGTGATCCGCTTCGCGCGCGACGCTCGCGCCCAGGATGCGCCCAGGCCAGCGCAGCGCTTCGCACAGCGCCACCCGGCCGACCCTGGGCAGCACGGCGGTGCTTCCCTCGATCCTGAACTTGTCGTTCGCCAGGTAGAACACATCGCGGCAGCGCCCCTTTTTCTTGAATACCGGCGGGTATGCCGGCGTTCCTGCACGGCGCTGCTCGAAGTAGCGGCTCCAGGCCCTGGCGAGGTTGGTGAAGGGCTGCGCATGGGCGTCGCGGTGGACGGTGCGCAGCCAGGGCCGGCCGTTCTCGTCAAGCCAGGCCGGGTCCGCATACTTGATCCGGTTGAACTGCTTTTTGAGCGCCATCGCATTCGGCTTGCAGCCTGCGGCGGCCTGGCGCTGCCATTCGGCGAGCGCCCAGTTCCAGACCCGGCGCGCAGTCCCGGCCGCGCGCGCGAAATAGCCGCGTTGTTCAAGCGTGGGGTCAATCCTGATCCGGTGCGCCAGCAGCATCGTGACTCTCCAGTGCCGCGCGCAGCTGGCGCTCGGTATACCGACGGCGGTTGCTGGCGGTGCGCGCCGCCGGGACCAGTCGTCCCTCACGCTCCCAGCGCTGCAGCGTCTTGACCGTGATTCCCAGCCGCTTCGCTGCGTGTCCAATCGCTAAAGTGCTTTCCATGATCATTATTCGACACGTGGGTGCACATTAAGTTCGACTAGGGTCTAGCTCCTTGACCTGCTCGGGCGAACTGCACTTGAAGCCGATGGTGCCGCCGTTGGCCGGCGTCGCCGCTTCCCCATTGATCGGCTCGCTGATGCCGAAGCTGCTGCCATCGTGGCGGTAGAACAGCCGCTTGTGGCCGCTCGGCGCCTCGTTGCGGAAACCTTCGCCCGCACCCAGGACGCCCAGGACAGCATCGTAAAAACGTTTCGAGCGCTCGATATCGTTCGAGCCGACCATGACGTGATTCAGCATTGTCTTTCCTTTCAGCGCATCTGGGTGTAGTTGACCGGGACGTAGCGGTAGCCCTTGCCTTCGGTGTGCAGGTAGCCCAGGCCGGGGAACTGCAGGTGGGCGCCGCCGATCATGTAGCCGCCCTTGGCCGCGGCGTCGAATTCCTTCTTGCGGGTGGCGGCGGCGGCCTTCTGGTCGCCGTCGAACTGGATGGTCACGGCCGGGTTTTCCATCTGCACCGCCGCCACGTGGATCAGGTCGCCGATCACGAGCAGCTTCTGGCCGCCGCTTTCGACCAGGTAGCTGGTATGGCCCGGGGTGTGGCCGCCGGTCGGATTCGCGCGGATGCCCGGCACCAGTTCAAGGCTGCCTTCGAAAGGCTTGAAGCGGCCGGCCTTCACGTACGGACCGAGCGCGGCCTGGGCGCCCTTGAAGGTGTCCTTGTCCTTGGCCTTGTCCATGTTCGCCTGGCTCAGCCAGTGGTCCGATTCCAGCTTGTTGGCGCGCACGATGGCCTTGCTGAACACGACCGCCGAGTCCTTCACCAGGCCGCCGGCGTGGTCGCCGTGGAAATGGGTCAGGTAGATCTCGTCGACCTGGTCCGGGGTGTAGCCGGCCGCCTTCATGTTCGCCACCAGCTTGCCCAGGGTCGGGCCGAAGAAGGAGCCGGCGCCGGTGTCGATCAGGACCAGCTTGCTGCCGGTGTTGATGAGGTAGGCATTGTCCGAGGTTTCCAGCATCGGCTTCAGGTGCGCCCTGGCCAGGGTCTCCCGGGTTTTCTTGGGATCCTGGGCCAGCAGCTGGTCGACCGGCAGGTCCACGGTGCCGTCCGACAGCGGGGTGATTTCGAACTGGCCTAGCATCATGCGCGACCAGCCCGGGGCCGGGGTCTTCGCCATCGGTGCGGCGGCCAGGGCCGGGGTGGCGACGCAGATCGCCAGTGCGGCGGCGGCCAGCGTGGACAGGGTGCGTCGTGGAATGGTGTTCATCGTGTGTCCTCGTTGTTGGTTGCTGCGGCAAGCCGGCCGCAGTGCGTTGCTTATCCTACATGATTGCTTGTCGGAATGCTTACCGTCCGCGTGGGGGAATACGCGTTCGCGCAAGCTGTGGTGTAATGGCAGGTTCCCAATGTTGCAAACCGTATCCATGTTCTCGATGTTGTCGCAAGTGCTATCGAGGCTGGGGCGCCTGCGCCCCGCCGGACCGACTTCCTTTACCCGGCAGGTGCCCGCCGCCCTCGGCGCACTGCTGGCCCTGCTCCTCACCGCCCTGGTCAGCCGCGCCGCGCTCGGCGCCGCGGCGGTGCATTCGCTGCCCTTCCTGATCGCGCCGATGGCCGCGTCCGCGGTGCTGCTGTTCTGCCTGCCGGCGGCGCCGCTGGCCCAGCCCTGGCCCGTCATCGGCGGCAACGTCGTCTCGGCCCTGGTCGGCGTGGCCTGTGCGCAGGCCGCCGACCCGCTGGTGGCGGCGCCGCTGGCCGGCGGCCTGGCGATCGCCGCGATGGCCACGCTGCGCTGCCTGCATCCGCCCGGCGGCGCGGTGGCCGTGACCGCCGTGCTGGGCGGGGCGGCGGTGTCCAAGGCCGGCTTCTGGTTCGTGCTGGCGCCGGTGGGCCTGAATTCGGTCCTGATGGTGCTGGGCGCGGTGGCCTGGAACCGGCTGTCGGGACACCATTACCCGCACGTGCAGCTGGCCGCGCGCCCGCCCGAGGAAAAGGCAGGCTTTGCGAAGGAAGACCTGGATGCGGCGCTGGACAGCTATGGCGAGACACTCGACGTCAGCCGCGACGACCTGGCCACGATCTTTGCCGAGACCGAGCAGCGCGCCGCCGAGCGCCGCGCGCGCCAGCACCGCTGCGGCGAGCTGGCGCATCCCGTGCCGGCCACCCTGAGCCCGGACATGCCGCTGGCGGCGGCGCGCGCGCTGCTGGTGCGCCACGGCGTGCCGGCCTTGCCGGTGGTGGACGCCGCCGGCTGTCCGGTCGGGGTGCTCAGCATGTCGGGCCTGGTGGCGGCCGGCGGCAGCGCCAGCCGCCCCTTGCCGGCGCGTGCGCGGCGGGCGACGGCGCTGCTGTTCGGGCGCGATACGGTGCCGACGGTCGGCCAGCTGGTCGAGGCGGATTTCGTCGCCGTGCGCAGCACGGCGCCGGTCACGGCGCTGCTCACCCGCTTCCATGAGGGAGCGAAGCAGGTGTTCGTGGTGGACGAGGAGGGCAGGCTGGCCGGGATGGTGCAGCCCGGCGACCTGCTGGTGGGACTGGATCTGGGTTTGACGGAGGCGGCTGCCTGAGCAGCCGCTGTCACACGGAAGCTGCTTAGCCGGCGTCGGCGCCGCAGCACTTCTTGTACTTCTTGCCACTGCCGCAAGGGCAGTCGTCGTTGCGGCCGACCTTCGGCTCCTCGCGCTTGACGGTCTCGACCGCGCCCTTGCGGCGCGGCGCCCAGTAGCGGTAGATGGCCGGGATGTTGGCTTCGATCTCCAGCCCCAGTTGATGGGCCTTGCGCGGGTCTTCGACTTCCGGCAGTTCGGATTCCTCGATCTCGTCGGCGCCGAGCAGGTAGATCGGGCGCATCAGTTCGGCCACTTCCGAATCCCAGATCTCTTCCCAGGAGCCGGGGCGCAGTTCCATGCCTTCCCAGAAACCCCAGCACCAGGCCTCGGCGTCGATCAGGGCCTCGCCCTCGAATTCATGCTCGACGAACAGCGGCTCGAACTCCTTTGGTGCGGCTTCGAAGGTGATCAGCACTTCGTTCATGAAGCGCATGATCAGGTTGATGATGCGCTGTTCTTCCTTCGGGTTCTTCCAGTTCGGCGCCTGCTTGCCATCCTCGCCCCAGACGCGCGAGAGCCATTCGGCCGGCATGATGGTTTCCGGGCCGATCGCGATCGCGGTCAGGTAGCCGTGCAGGGTGTCCATCGTCATCGCGTCCTCGGGGGAGCGGTCGGACAGCAGGAACTGGTCGAGTTCGTCGAATTCTTTATCGGTAAGGGGCTCGTCGAGATGCATGGGGTGCTCTGTTGCGTGTGAAGGCGCCAGTGTAACCCGTTCCTCCAGGCTTGCGCAAAGCTGTCCATCGTTAGCTTTGCCGCTGGATTCCTGCTTCACCGGGGCCGGTTTCGCCTCGCGCTTGCGCCAGGCCAGCGCCTTCCCCTCCACAGGCCGATGCGGTGGAACTCACCGCCATGTTGCTCAAATTGACCGCCGCATTAACGTCGCGGTCGTGGTGCGCGCCGCAGTTTGGGCAGGTCCAGTGCCGGATATTCAGTTCAAGCTTGTTGAGTACGTGCCCGCAGCCCGAGCATAGTTTGCTGCTGGGGAACCAGCGGTCCGCCACCACCACCTGGGCGCCGCGCCACGCCGCCTTGTATTCCAGCTGGCGCCGGAATTCGTAAAAGCCCATGTCGGCGATTGCGCGCGCCAGCCGCCCGTTGGCCAGCATCCCTTTTACGTTCAGGTCCTCGATGCCGATGGTGTGAAAGCGCCGGGAGAGGCTGGTCGTGAGCTGATGCAGGCCATCGCGCCGCATGTGGGCGATCCGCTCATGCAGCCTGGCCAGCTTCAGCTTTGCCTTGCCCCGGTTGCGCGAGCCCCTGGCCTTGCGGGACAGCGCGCGTGACAGCCGGCGCAGGCGCTGCAGTAAGGCGTGCAGCGCTTTCGGGCCTGCGATCGTCTCCCCGGTCGACAAGGTCGCCAGCGACGACACACCCAGGTCGATCCCGACCGCGCCTTGGTTTTCGGCTGGTGGCAGAGATGGATCCGGCGTGTCGACGGTGATGCTGGCGTACCAGTGGTCCGCAATGCGCGAGATAGTGCTTGACACGATGCGCCCCGTAAAACGCAAGGCCTCGCGCATACGCACCCATCCGAGCTTGGGGATCCGGAGTTGTCTACCCTCGACCTGGAACTGGTCGTTGCTGAGCGTAAAACGGTCGTGCTGTCCCTTCCTGTGGAACCGCGGGTAGCGCGCCCGGCCGGTAAAGAAGTTCTGGAAGGCCTGTCCCAGCTGCATGATCGCTATCTGGGGTGCGTTCTTCGTCACCTCGAGCATCCACGGGAATTGCTGGCGCTTGACCGCATTCAGCTGGCGCTGCAGTGCAGCTTTGTTCGGCTTGGGCAGCGACGGGTCGACCTTGCACGCCTCGTACTGCCGTCTCCACTCGGCCAGCGCCCAGTTGTAGGCGAAGCGGGCGGTGCCGGCCGCGCGCGCCAGATGCGTCGCCTGCGCGTTGCTCGGGTCGAGCCGGATGCGGTGGGCAATGAACATGGCGAGCAGCAGGCAGCGAAAGTCCTCATCACGAATGAGACTGTGTAGAGTTAAACAAGTTCTGGACGAACTATTAGAACCCAGTGGAGGCCAAGAGCATAGAAAACCTGCGTGGCGCGTACAATGCGCGGATGGAGAATCTGTCTACTGAATCGAACGAGCAAACCCATCCTTACGCACGGCTCGACCCGCACACGGTGCTGGAGGCCGTCGAGAGCGTCGGCCTGTACGGCGACGGCCGCCTGCTGGCGCTCAACAGCTACGAGAACCGCGTCTACCAGGTCGGCCTGGAAGAGGGAGCGCCGGTGGTCGTCAAGTTCTACCGGCCAGGGCGCTGGAGCGAGGCCGCCATCCTCGAGGAACACGCCTTCGTGGAAGAGCTGGCGCAGCAGGAGATTCCTGTCGTGCCGGCCACCGGCATCGACGGGCGCACGCTGCACAACTTCGCCGGCTACCGCTTTTCCGTGTTCCCGCGCCGCGGCGGACGGGCGCCGGAGCTGGGCGACTCCGCTACCCTGGAATGGATCGGCCGTTTCATCGGCCGCATCCATGCGATCGGCGCGGCGCGGCCCTACCAGCACCGGCCCGAGATCAATCCGCAGACCTTCGGGCGCGAACCCTTCGAGTTCCTGCGCGCCAATGGCTTCATCCCGCCCGAGCTGGCCGCCACCTATGCCAGCGTGGTCGAGCAGGCGCTCGAGGGCGTGGCGCGCTGTTACGACCAGGCCGGCGCGCTGCCGCTCCTGCGCCTGCACGGCGACTGCCACGGCGGCAACGTGCTGTGGACCCCGGATGGCCCGCACTTCGTCGACTTCGACGACAGCCGCATGGGACCGGCGGTGCAGGACCTGTGGATGCTGCTCTCGGGCGAGCGCCAGGAAATGGTGGGGCAGATGGCCGACGTGCTGGCCGGCTACGAGGATTTCTGCGACTTCCACCCGCGCCAGCTCTACCTGGTCGAAGCGCTGCGTACCCTGAGGCTGATTCATTACTCAAGCTGGCTGGCGATGCGCTGGGACGACCCGGCCTTCCCGGCGGCTTTCCCCTGGTTTAACACCCAGCGCTACTGGCAGGACCGCATCCTCGAGCTGCGCGAGCAGGTGGCGCTGATGGATGAGCCGCCCCTGTGGCCGGTATAGCCCGAATTGCCATGGTTTTGCCGTCCAGTTCGGCGTGACACGCGCGCGCGATTTCCCGGATAATCCGATGGACGCAAGCTGCGTCCTCACCGAAAACGACCATGGAACCCATCAAGCCCGAGCACGAGAAGTACGACGATAGCGACTTCACGATCGACCTGTCGCATGCCGGCAGCGTCGTTCCGGAGGCGGCGGCCGAGCCCGCGCCGGCCCCGGCCGCAGCCCGCGGCCCGATGGACATGCGCGAGATCCACGAGGCCATCGCCCGCGTCGAGGCCGAAGCCAAGGCCAATGTCGCCGCCGAGAGCCGCGCCCATGCCGAGGCGCGCGCCCGTTCGCTGGCCGAGGAGCGCGCCGCGCTGGATGCGGCCGCGACCGCCGCCGCGCTGGCCAATGCCCAGGCCTCCGAAGAGGCGATCGCCGCCGACCGCGACCGCCTGGAGTCGCTGCGCGCCGCCGCCCAGGCGTCCAGCGAGCGGCTGGAGGCGATCCGCCAGGAGACCACCGAGCTGCGCGCCCGCGTGCAGCAGGAAACCGAGACCCGCATGGCGGTCGAGGCGCGTGCCCGTCTTGAAGAAGAAGCGCGCCGGCGCCACGCCGCCCAGGTCGAAGCCCAGGCCGAGATGGCCGCCCAGGCCGCGCGCGCCGCCGAGGAATTGCTGGTGCAGACCGAACAGGCGCGCCTGCAGGCGGCCGAGCGCATGGCGGCGGTGGAAGCGGCCAAGGAAGAAGTGCTGCACAACGCCAGCGCCGATGCGCGCGTGGCGATCCTGGCGCGCGAGCGCGAGCGCGCCGAACGCGGCGCCCGCCAGACCGCCGAGAAGCTGGCCCAGGCCGAAGCCGAGGCGCTGGAGCTGACCCAGCAGCGCGAGCGCGCCGACCAGGTGGCCCTCGCATCGAGCTTCGCGCGCGCCGCGGCCGAGGCGCGCGCCCTGGAAGAAGCACGCGCCCTGGCCCACATCGAACAGGAACGCGAGGCGATAGCGCTGGCCCAGGCCGAGTCCGAGCGTGTCGCGGCCCAGTCGCTGCGCATGCGCCTGCAGACCGAGAAGGAATTGCGCGACGCCGCCACCCACCGCGAGCGCCTTGAGCAGACGGCTGCGGCCGCCGCGCAGGCGCGCCGCGACGCCGAAACCCGCATCCTGGCGGCGACCGAGGCGCGCATCGAGGCCGACCGCAGGCTGCGCGGCGTGGCCGAGGAACGTGCGCGGGCCGAAGAAGAGGCGAGCCAGCAGGTGCAGGCGCGGCTGGAAGCCGAAGCCCTCGCCGCCGGCCACGCGCGCGAGCGCGCCGCGGCCGACGAGGCGGCAAGCCAGGCGGCGGCGCGCCAGCTCGAAGAAGAGCAGCGCCAGCGCGCGCTGGCGGAAGAACGCGCCGCCCTGGCGCAGGGAGCGGCCGAGGCGCAGGCGGAGGAAAACGCGCTGGAGGATGCGGCGCTGGCCGCCGCGCGCCGGCAGGCCGAGGCGCGGCAAGAAGCACTGGCAGCGGCCAGGGCGCGCGCCGAGCAGGCCGAGCGCCTGGCCGAGGCCGAGCGCGAGCGCGTCGCCGCCGAGGAAGCGGCGCTGGCGCGCGAGCGGGAGCGCCTGCAGGCCGAACAGGAACTGACGCGGGCCGCCGAGGCGCGCGCCGCGGCAGAGCAGGCGGCTGCCGCGCAATCAAGAGAGCAGGGTGAAGCCGAACGGCGCGCGGAAAGCGCGCAGCAGGCGGCCCTGGAAGCGCAGCGGGCGCAGGCGCGCGCCGCGATCGAGGAAGCCGAGCATGCCGAGGCGGCGGCCAGCGCCCAGCAGGCGCAGGCGCGCCGGGCGGCCGAGCTGGCCCAGGCGCAGGCCGAGCGTGCCGAGCTTGAGCGCCGCCAGCTGGAGCTGACGGGAGCAGCATTGCTCGCGGAACGCGCCGCCACCGAGGCCGCGCGCGAATCGCTGGCCCTGGTCGAGCGCAAGCTGGCCGCGCAGCGCCAGCAGGCGGCGTCCGATGCGCGCGCCAACGAGGCGGCCAGCGCACGGCTGGCCTCCGAGCAGGCGGCGGCCCAGGCCGCCCAGGCGCGCGCCGCGGCCGAGGAAGAACAGGCCAGGCTGGCGCACGAGCGGGAAGCAGAGGAACAGGCCGCGCTGCAGGCCGCGGTCGAGAAGCGCGACGCCCAGCGCGCGCTCCTGGCGCACGCGCAGCGCCACGCCGAGATGCAGCGCAAGGCGGCCGAGGCGACCCGGCGCATGGCGGATGCGCGCCGGCAGCTGGCCGAGCTGGAAGCGCAGCGCCATGAGGAGCAGACCGGGGAACTGGCGGCCCTCGATCACGCCCTCGGCGAGCGCAAGGCCGAGGCCGAGCACCGGGTGGCCTCGGTGAACATCACGCGCGAGGTGCTGGGCCGCTTCAAGAGCACGCCGCCGGCCTCGGCCTCGCAGGCGGCGACGCGGCTGGCTGACGTGATCCTGAATCAGAGGAAGAACGAGGAGTGATCCGTGCGCGTCAGTGGTACGCGTCGAAGGTCGAATTGGGTTCCCGCCTGCGCGGGAACGACGGTGTTCGGCAAACGCAGAGAACTACTGCGACTTGATGACGACCGACATCGTTAGCACGTCATTCCCGCGCAAGCCGGAATCCAATCTTGCGTGATACGTCACGCATATCACCAGCACCCTACTAATACATAGCGCGTATTACTGCGCAGCCGGCATCTCGCTCGGCGCCACCGGATTCATCGGCCCGGTGCTGGCCCTGGTCGCGAAATACCCGGTCTCGCCGAAGCACGAGGTCGGCACCCCCACGTGCTGTTCATAGGTGATCTGCACCCGTTGTCCCATCGCGTTCTGCAGCTGCTCCACCACCGCGTCGTCGCGCACTGTGAAGGCGAAGCGCTCCGGAATCGCGCCCGGCATGCTCGACAGCAGGATCTCGCCTTCCCAGGTCTTGCACAGCCAGCCCTTCTTGGAGAACTTCTGCAGGTAGCCCGCGCGTTCGCCTTCCGAGTACGACCAGCTCAGGGTGAACCAGGTATACAGCGCGAACAGCACGATGATCGCGGCAAGGGCGGACAGGAGGATGGCGGTAGCGCGTTTCGGCATGGTTTTCGGCATAAGATAGGTGAGTTGTCAGGTTGGCAGCCACGCGGCCGGGCACATTCTGCCACGGATGGACAAAATCACAAACTGCCGGCGGCGGCAGCCTCAGGCCGCCTCCTTGGCGCCGCCGGCCTCCATGCGCCTTCGGTAGCGCACCGAGGACCACAGCGACACCAGGATGAAGGCCAGTCCCGACAGCCCCGTGAACCACTCGGGAATGTGATAGTGGACGCTGATGAACATGATCATGGCCAGGATGCCGATCGCATAGTGCGCCCCATGTTCCAGGAATACGAACTCTTCCAGCGTGCCCTTGTAGACCAGGAACACCGTCATCGAGCGCACGAACATGGCGCCGATGGCCAGGCCCAGCATGATGATGACGACGTCGTTGGTGATCGCGAAGGCCCCGATCACGCCGTCGAAGCTGAACGAGGCGTCCAGCACCTCGAGGTAGAGGAAGCCGCCGATGCTGCCCTGGGCGATCATCTTGCCGACCGTCGGGTCTTCTTCTTCCTTCTCGAGCAGGCCGCTCAGCCATTGCACGCCGATGTAGATCAGGACGCCCGTGACGCCGGCGATCAGGACCGGCAGCTTGCGCGCCGGCTCCATCAGGTACATGGCGCCGCATACCGCCAGCAGGGTGAGGGCGATGGCCAGCCCCTCGGTACCGTATTTGCCCACTTTTTCCTCGATCCAGCCGAGCCAGTGCAGTTCCTTCTGCTCGTCGAACAGGAAGTTCAGGAAGACCAGCATCAGGAAGGCGCCGCCGAAAGCCGCCACCTCGGCGTGCTTCTCGGTCAGGTGGCGTGAATATTCCTTCGGGTTGTCGATCGCCATGTGCCAGACCTCGACCAGGCCAAGTCCCGTCGCTGCGGACACGATGACGAGCGGAAAGATCAGGCGCATGCCGAACACGGCCACCAGGATGCCGACCGTGAGGAACAGTTTGCGCCAGAATTCGTTCCAGCCGCGCAGGACGGAGGCGTTCACCACCGCGTTGTCGAAAGAAAGCGACACTTCGAGCACGCCGAGGATGGCCGTGATCCAGAGCGCCTGCAGCAGGCCGCCGATCCCGCCGTGCTCGTAGCCCCACCAGCCGGCCAGGCCCATCAGGATGACCGTCACCGCGATCGACAACCGGAAATGCCGCATACCGCCCCCTTGCCTGTCTCGTCTAGTTAAGAGAATATTACCGTCCCAGATGGTGCGGCGGCGCTACGGATGTCCTTGATTCGGCATCGTTTTTATATCGGTAATAGCTTGCTTCTGAGATAATTCCGCCCGGCATTACTCAGCATCATTTATCTACCTCGTCGTACCTGGATTTGGACATGGATCTCGCATACCTCGTAACACCCGTGCTGACCTGGATGGTGGTCGGCCCGATCAAGTTCCTGATTACCAGCGCGCGCCAGCGCCGCTGGGCCTTCAACCTGGTGGGCAACGGCGGCTTCCCCAGCAACCACAGCTCCGTCGTCACCAGCATGGCCACCCTGATCGCACTGCGCGAGGGGATCGGCCATCCGGCGTTCGGCGTTGCGGTGACCCTGGCCTTCATCGTGATGATCGACGCGAACAGCCTGCGCCAGCACGTCGGCCGCCAGGCCGCGGCGATCAACAAGCTGGCGTGCGACACCGTGGGTCATGTCGTCCTGCGCGAGCGCATGGGCCACACCCTGGTGGAGATCGGCGGCGGCATCGCCACCGGTATCGGGATGGGTTTCCTGATCCACGCCGTCTTCGGCGCCTGAGCCCCGGAACCGTACGCGGGCGGACACTGTCGGACGTCCGCCTGTCCGGAATCGGCCACATTCCAGTCCGCCTGGAATGCAGCTCGTCGCCAAATATCGCATTTCATCCCTCGAATTCCGCAGTACGCAGAGTCGTCACTTGAAGTTGGTTGGGCACTACTCGATACTGCGCGCTGGCTGTCTATACCCGAATTTTTACAAGAACAACCACTGAGTCCTTCTCTGGAGAACCACAATGCTGCGCAAAACACTACTCGTCCTTGCCATCGCTTCGGCGCTCGCCGCCTGCAGCAAGGAGTCCAAGGAGCCTGCCAAGCCGGGCACGGAAACCGCCCAGGCCGGCGGCAAGTCCGATCCAAAGGACAAGCGTCCCTCGCAGCTGAAGGTCGCGTCGGAAGACGTGCTGACCATCCAGAACGACACCCTGTCGAGCGGCCCGGTCGTCACCGGCTCGATCCAGCCGGAGCGCAAGGCCGACCTGCGCGCCGAAGTCTCGGCCGTGGTCCTGCAGGTCCTGAAGGAGAACGGCGAGCCGGTCAAGCGCGGCGACGTGCTGGTGCGCCTGGATGAAACCGCGATCCGCGACACCGTCGCATCAAGCGACGAAGCGGTGCGCGCCTCCAGCCAGGCCCTGGACCAGGCCAACCGCCAGCTGGAGCGCATGAAGACCCTGCGCGCCTCGGGCATGACCTCGGCCGTCGGCCTGGACGAAGCCGAAGTGCGCCGCAACAGCGCCCAGAGCGAGCTGTCGGCCGCCAGGAGCCGCGCCGCCACCGCGCGCCAGCAGCTCAGCCGCACCGTGGTGCGCGCGCCGTTCGACGGCATCGTCTCCGAGCGCAAGGTCTCGGCCGGCGACACCGCGACCATCGGCAAGGAACTGGTCAAGGTCATCGACCCGAACAGCATGCGCTTCCAGGCCCGCGTCTCGGCCGACGAGATCGCCAACGTGAAGCTCGGCCAGAAGGTCAATTTCCGCGTCAACGGCTACGGCGAGCAGCAGTTCGCCGGCATCGTCAAGCGCATCGACCCGGCCGCCAACGCCATCACCCGCCAGGTCGAGGTGGTGGTGGAGTTCGCCGACAAGGCCCAGCCGCGCGTGGCCGGCCTGTATGCCGAAGGCCGCATCGACGCCCAGAGCACCAACGCCCTGATGCTGCCGGAAGCCGCGCTGGTCAAGGCCGGCGACAGCGCCTTTACTTGGCGCATCAAGGACAAGACCCTGAACAAGGTCCCGCTGGTGGTCGGCGCGCGCGATCCGCGCACCGGCAACATCGAAGTCAAGCAGGGCCTGGTCGCCGGCGACATCGTGCTGCGCTCCCCGACCTCGAACCTGAAGGATGGCCAGAAGGTCGAGATGCCGGCCGCCGTGGTGGCCAGCGCGGCCAGCGCCGCCAATCAGGTCGCGGTGCAGGGCAAGTAAGGAACACAGGACAACCAAGGATAATTAAAAATGTTCCTCTCCAATTTTAGTGTCAAGAGACCCGTCGCGACGGTCGTCATGATCGTGGCGATGATGCTGATCGGCCTGCTCGCGCTGTCCAAGCTCAAGGTCAACCAGAACCCGGACGTCGAGCGTCCGGCCCTCTCGGTCAGTATCCCGTATCCGGGCGCCTCGCCCGAGACCGTCGAGCGCGAGATCACCAACCGCATCGAAAAGCAGCTGCTGGCGATCCAGGGCGTCAACGAGATCACCTCCAACTCCTATGAAGGCGGCGTGTCGTTCTTCATGGACTTCAATTTCGGCCGCAACGTCATCGAAGCCTCGGACGACGTGCGCAACGCGATCGCCGCGGTGCGCTACAAGCTGCCGGTCGAGATGCGCGAGCCGGTGCTGCGCCGCTGGGACATCAATGCCCAGCCGGTGATGCAGCTGTCGCTGTCCTCGAGCACCCAGTCGCACGCCGAGATCTCGCGCTATGCCGAGGACGTGCTGGCCGACAAGTTCCGCGCCATCCCGGGCGTCTCGACCGTGACCGTGAACGGCGCCCTGCGCCGCGAACTGTCGGTCCTGCTGCGCGCCGAGAAACTGCGTGAATACAATGTCTCGGTGTCGGAAGTCACCAATGCCCTGCGCACCCAGAACACCAACGCCCCGGTGGGCAAGCTGCGTAGCGAGCTGGACGAGAAGGGCATCCGCCTGGTCGGCCGCATCGAGCGTCCGGAAGATTTCTCGCAGATCGTGGTCAAGCGTAACGGCGACCAGATCGTGCGCCTGAACCAGGTCGCCGAGATCAAGGACGGCTTCGCCGACATCAACAGCCTGTCGATTCGCAGCGGCAAGCCGAACGTCGGCCTGCAGATCGCCCGTTCGCCTGACGCCTCGACCGTCTCGCTGGCCAAGAAGGTGCACGAGGTCGTCAAGGAGGCCAACAAGGAAATGCCGAAAGGCACCGCTATCGAAGTCGTGCAGGATGGCGGCGAAGAAGCCCAGAGCAGCCTGGACAACGTGATCGAAGCCCTGGTGCTGGGCGCGATCCTGACCATCTTCGTGGTCTACGCTTTCCTGAATTCGTGGCGTTCGACCCTGATCACCGCGCTGGCGCTGCCGACCTCGGTGCTGGCCGCCTTCATCGCCGTGTGGCTGTGCGGCTTCACCCTGAACTTCATGACCCTGCTGGGCCTGTCCCTGGCGATCGGCGTGCTGATCGACGATGCGATCGTGGTGCGGGAAAACATCGTGCGCCACATGGAAATGGGCTCGGACCGCCGTACCGCCGCGCTCGAAGGCACGGCCGAGATCGGCCTGGCCGTGGCCGCGACGACCTTCTCGATCATGGCCGTGTTCGTGCCGGTGGCCTTCATGCCGGGCGTGTCCGGCGAGTGGTTCCGTCCCTTCGCCCTGACCGTGACCTGCTCGGTGATCGTCTCGCTGCTGATCTCCTTCACGCTCGACCCGATGCTGTCGGCCTACTGGGGCGACCCGCCTGACCACGCGCATGCGCCGAAGAAGGGCCTGAGCCTGGTGCTGCAGCGCTTTAACACCTGGTTCGACCACCAGGCCGACCGCTACGGCCGCGTGATCGCCTGGGCACTGCACCACCGCAAGTGGATGGGCTTCATCGCCTTTGCCAGCTTCGCCGGCGCCATCCTGCTGCACAACTTCTTCGGCGGCTCGAGCTTCATGCCGAAATCGGACTGGGGCACCATCATGGTCGAGATCCGCACCCCGGCCTCGTCGAGCCTGGAATATTCGCGCCGCAAGGTCGAAGCCGCGGCCGAGATCGCGCGTTCGATCCCGGAAACCGAGGATACCAACAGCTACGTCGACCTGAGCGGCGGCCGCGTCTACGTCGATATCGGCAAGCGCAGCAAGCGCGAGCGCAGCGGTTCCGAGATCGGCGCCGAACTGCGCGCCAAGATCGCTCCGCTGGTCGGCGCCGAGTACACCGTCATCGACGACCTGGGCGGCGGCGGCAAGCCGGTCCAGATCGAGTTCACCGGTCCGGATTCGCGCAAGCTGATGGAACTGACATCAAGCTTCATGGAAGAACTGCGTCAGGTGCCGGGTGCCGTCGACGTCACCCTGTCCGAGCAGGATCCGAAGAACGAACTGCAGATCGTGCTGGACCGCGGCCTGGCCAACGCCATGGGCATCTCGGTCAACGACGCCGCCCAGTCCCTGCGCGTGGCCTTCGCCGGCATCGAAGTGGGCGACTGGGTCGACCCGACCAACGAGACCCGCGACGTCGCCGTGCGCCTGCATCCGGAGGACCGCGTCAATACCGACAGCATCGAGCGCCTGCCGATCGCGGTGAGCGGTACCGGCATGATGGTGCCGCTCGAGCAGATCGCCAGCATCACCATGGGCAAGGGCCCGGCCGGCATCCGCCACAAGGATGGCGAGCGCCTGATCACCGTGTCCGCCAACGCCCAGGGCCGTTCGGCCGGTGAAGTGACCGCCGACGCCATGAAACTGGCCAAGAGCTTCGACTTCCCGCCGGGCTATGGCCTGGCGCTGGGCGGCCAGGGCGAGGACCAGCAGGAGCTGTTCCGGGAAATGATGATCGCCCTGTTCTCGGGCATCCTGCTGATGTACCTGATCCTGGTGATGCAGTTCGGTTCCTTCACCGCACCGATCGGCGTGATGCTGTCGCTGCCGCTGTCGCTGATCGGCGTGGTGCTGGCCCTGATCCTGACCAAGAACACGCTCAACCTGATGAGCATGATCGGCGTCCTGATGCTGATGGGCCTGGTGGCGAAGAATGCGATCCTGCTGATCGACGCCGCCCGCGCCCTGGAAAAGGAAGGCGTGGACCGCGAGGAAGCGCTGATGCAGGCCGGCCGCAAGCGCCTGCGTCCGATCCTGATGACGACCTTCGCGCTGATCGCTGGTATGTTCCCGGTGGCGATGGCCTTCGGCGATGCCGGCCAGTTCTACCAGCCGCTGGCCATTGCGATCATCGGCGGCGTGATCACTTCCACGCTGCTGACCCTGCTGGTCGTGCCGACCTTCTACGACAGCATCGAGATCGCCCGTGACCGCATGTTCGCGAAGTTCAACCGCCGCGCCAAGCGCCACAACGTGGCCCTGGCCTTCCTGATGACCTTTGTCGAAGCCATCCTGACGCTGGTCTTCGTGCGCCTGATCTTCCGCGGCATCGTGCGCATCGGCCGCTTCGTGAGCGGCCGCGGCCGCGGTACCCCGCAGCCGGTCTAAGCCGCACCGGCTTCACCTGCACAGAGCCAGCCTTCGGGCTGGCTTTTTTCATGCGCATTGCGCACACCATCGCGCACACCATCGGGAGCAGGTCTGACATTCGGACACGAACTCCACCGTTACGCTGCTGTATTGCTCAGCCCGTGTCTAAATGTCAGACCTGACCCTCAAGGAGACCCTCAAGGAGGGTGCTGCTGAAGCGTAGTAGGGGAAATGGGGGGAGGGGAGGGAAAACAGAATGCGACTAGGCCAGCCCTGCCGGACTGGCGATCGCCGCTATAAGAACGGCACGAAACCATCTCCCGCTGGGACGCGGAAGTCCCGGAGCCCGCGCCGCGGGCTCCGTTCGTTGCCAGGCGGATGGCGGATCAGCCGCCGGTGCTTGGCGGGGTGGTGGTGCCGGTGCCGGTGGTACCGGTGGTGCCCGAGGTGCCCGAGGTGCCGGTTGCGCCGGTGCCGGTGGTGCCGGTTGCGCCAGTGCCGGTGGTACCGGTTGCGCCGGTGCCGGTGGCTGCCGGATCGGTCATGGTGCCGGTGGTGCCGGTTGCGCCGGTGCCGGTGGCGCCAGTGCCCATGTCGGTGCCGGTGGTGCCGGTGCCGGTTGCGCCGGTGCCGGTGTCACCCGTGGTGCCGGTGGCGCCCGAGGTGCTGCTCGGGGTGGTGGCCGAGGTGTCCGGCGTGGTGGTCGTGGTGTCGGTCGCCGGCTCGTTCTTGCGGCAAGCGCCCAGCAGGGAGGCCAACACAGCAGCAGTCAGCAGGATTTTTGGTGCTTTGGTCAGTGCTTTCATTGTTTAAACTCCTCGTTCACGTCTATCTTGTGCCGCAGCGTCCAGGTGAGGCCTTGGAACACTACGACGCCAGGTTAGGTCCTCTGAGGGTTCGGGAACCCAGCAGTGGAACCATCAGGGAACCGACGCAATACGCGGCCCCGGTCAGTGCACGATCCGACTCCGTTAGACTGGCAGCCCGGCCGCCGGTTCGGATCGAACACTGTCGTACTTGCTGGAGAGCGAAGCTACTGGAACTCCGCTCCCCATCCCACCGGCGTGGGCCGGATGGTCTCGCTGTCGCCGGCATCCTTGCCCGCGAGCTGTTCCAGGAGCGCGGGTATCTCCTGTGATATTTCCCGCGCTAGATATCCTAATGTGCCCATGCGCTCGGCGAGGCGCTCGCCGGCACGCGCATGCAGCGCCACGCCCCAGCAGGTGGCCTGGGCCAGCGGCGCACCGCGGGCAGCCAGGCCGGCGATGACACCGGCCAGCACATCGCCGGATCCGGAGATGGCCAGGCCAACATTGCCGCCTTCATGCTGGTACAACGTTCCATCCGGCGTTGCGATGACAGTGCGCGCACCTTTTAATGCAACCACCGCGTTCCAGGCCCGTGCCGCCTCGAGCGCGCGCGGGTCGGGCGCGGCATTGATGTCCTGCTTGGCGATGCCGGTCAGGTGCGCCATTTCGCCCGCGTGCGGGGTGAGGATCACCGGACGCTCGAAACGCCAGGGCATGCCGGGCGGCCAGCCCGCGGGCGGATGCAGCAGCGTGCCCATGGCGCAGGCGTCCAGCACCACTTGCGTGCCGGCCGCGTCCAGGCGCGGCAGCAGCGCATGCACCAGCGCGGCGGTGGCCGGCTCGTCGCGCATGCCCGGCCCGATCAGCACCGCGTCGACGCGCTCGGCCAGCGGGTCGAGGCAGGCGACAGCACCCATGCTGAAACCGGCGCTGGCCTGTTCGGCCAGGCCGATCACGCGCGCCTCGGGCATGGCCAGGGCCACCAGCTGGGCCACGCTCTGGCCGGTGGCGATGGTGAGCTTGCCGGCGCCCGCGCGCAGGGCCGCGGTGGCGGCCAGGATGACCGCGCCCGGCATTTCGCAGGAGCCGCCCAGCACCAGCACGTGGCCGCGGATTTCCTTGTCGCCTTCGACGGCCGGCATCGGCACCGGCCAGCCCTGCAGCAGGGCTGTGTCGACGTCGTGCACGGCAGTGGCGCGGTCAGGCGTATCGATGAGCGTTTCCATGGGATGGGCTTAGGCCTTCGGTGCGGCAGGCAGGTCCTTGCTGGCGGTGACGGGGGTGCCGGTCGATTCGAGCGGCGCCACGAAGTTCACGAGGCGCAGGGCCAGATGGCCGCCCTTGCCGAGATCGGGGTCGTATTCGTAGGAGGTGACCGAGCAGTTCGGCACATCGCCGGCGCGGTCGAACTCGAGGATGGTTTTTTCGTCGAGGCGCTCGAACAGGTAGCGGAAGCAATTGACCGTGACCTGGTGCGCGACGATCAGCACGCGCTCGCGGCAGAACTCGCGGTTCAGGGTGTCGACCACGCTGCGCAGGCGCAGGATCACGTCGCACCAGCTCTCGCCGCCGGGCGGGCGGAAGTAGAACTTGCCGACGTGCTGGCGCTGTTCGTACAGCGCGGGATGGTGGTGCGCGATGCCGTAGGTGGTGAGGCGGTCGAGGATGCCGAATTCCTTTTCGCGCAGGCGCTCGTCGGATTCGACCACCAGGCGCGAACGGTCCAGCCTTTGCATCAGGATATTGGCGGTCTCAGCAGCGCGCACATAGGGCGAGTGCAGCACCACGGTCGGCTGCTGCTCCGGCGGCAGCGAGGCGAACCAGGAACCGAGCGCCTCGGACTGGCGCTCGCCCAGTTCGGATAGGGGCACGTCGACGTCGCGGTCCGCGATGTCGATGAGGTGTCCGGCGGCCGCCTCGGCAAGGTCACGTGCGACGTTGCCGGCGCTCTGTCCATGCCTGACCAGCCAGACTTCCTGTGGCCACTTTTGTTCCATTACCTGCCCGTCTCTGATATTGACATGACGTCATCATAGACGGATTCTACGGGCAGAAAGCGCACGATTGCGGGCTTTCCGGACAGGCTCGCCGCAGCGTCGGAGCCCTCTTACACGGCTTGCGATTCGCTATCTAAATTGATTTCCGCATCGCTATGAAACACCCGCATGTCGGTTTCTCCGAGGATGCGGCTGGTCAAGGTGCCGGCGGTGATCGAACCGCTGACGTTGAGCGCCGTGCGACCCATGTCGATCAAGGGTTCTACAGAAATCAAGAGACCGGCCAGCGCCACCGGCAGGTCCATCGCCGACAGCACGATCAGCGCCGCGAAGGTGGCGCCGCCGCCCACGCCGGCCACCCCGATCGAACCGAAGGCGATGATCGCCAGCAGCGGCAGCAGGAAGGATGCGGTGAACGGATCGATGCCGACGGTCGGCGCGATCATCACCGCCAGCATGGCCGGATAGATGCCGGCGCAGCCGTTCTGGCCCATGGTGGCGCCGAACGAGGCGGCGAAATTGGCAATGCCTTCGGGCGTGCCGAGGCGCGCGGTCTGGGTCGCCACGCTCATCGGGATCGAGCCCGCGCTGGTGCGCGAGGTGAAGGCGAAGGCCAGCACCGGGAAGATCTTGGCCACGTAGCGCAGCGGGTTCAGGCCGCTGCCGGCGACCAGCACCAGGTGCACCAGGAACATCAGCGCCAGCGCGCAGTAGGAGGCGGCAACGAAGCTGGCCAGGCTGAGGATGTCCTGCAGGCTTGATCCCGCCACCATCTTGGTCATCAGGGCGAACACGCCGAAGGGCGTCAGGCGCAGCACCAGCGTGACCATGCGCATCACGATCACGTGGGCCACGTGCACGAAGCCGCTGAAGGACTCGAACACCTCGGGCTTCTTGCCGGCGATGCCGGTGGCCGAAATGCCGATGAAGATCGAGAACACCACCACCGCGATGGTCGAGGTGGTACGCGCCCCGGTCATGTCGAGGAAGGGATTGGCCGGAATAAAGGACAGCAGCATGGAGGGCAGCGAGATTTCCTGCGCCGCCGCCAGCTTGCCCTGCAGGTATTCGCCGCGCGCCACTTCGGCGGCGGAGCTGGTCAGGCCGACCGCGCTCAGGCCGAACAGCTTGGCCATCAGGATGCCGATCGCGGCCGCCACGATGGTCGTGGCGAGCAGGATGCCGATCGTCAGCGTGCTGATGGCGCCGAGCGAGGCGGCATTGCGCAGCTTGAGGATGGCCTGCACGATCGAGACCATGATCAGGGGGATGACGATCATCTGGAGCAGCTTCACGTAGCCGCTGCCGAGCACGTCCAGCCAGGCGTTGGTGGCGGCGACGTCGGCCGAGCCGGCGCCGTACACGGCCTGCATGGCCGCACCCAGCACCACGCCGAGCCCGAGGCCGGTGAAGACGCGCTTGGTGAAGGACACGTGGCTTGCCTGCAGGCGATAGAGCAGCACGCACACGAGCAGTGCCAGGACCAGGTTGATCAGGACGGGAAAGTTCATTGGAGCCTTTGCGGGGCAGCTCATGCGCTGCGGAAATCAATCGCAGCATTCTATAGGCAAACGGGCATTGCCGCCGGACCCGCCATGCCGTCGTTACCTGTCGAGCTGGCCATCAAGGATGACAGCTTGGCAAAATTCTGTGGCTGGACGGCGACGCTCCGGTGGAATTGGCGCAATGCAAGCAGCCGATATCCCCGATGGGTGAGGAGTTGTTTCTATAATTCAATATGAACGTCATCCCATTTTCGAGCCCACCATGTTCAAACATCTCAGCATCAAGAGCCGCCTCGTCTTCGTCATCGCCTTCCTGGCGACTGAACTCGTGGCCGGCGCCGTCATCGGTATCTATAACCTCGCCGTCGCCAACGCGGAACTGAAGAGCCTGCACGACGACCGTGTCGTCCCGATCGGCCAGCTCAGCCGCGTCATGCAGCTGATCACCACCAACCAGCTACTGGTCGGCAAGGCGGCGGCCAGCACCGACAGCGCCCAGCGCGACGCGTTGCTGACCGAGGTCGACGCCAATATTGCGGCGGCGACGGCAAGCTGGAAAGCCTACGAGCAGACCAGGCTGACGGACGAAGAAGCCGCGCTGGCCGCGACCTTCGTCGAAGCCCGCAAAGTCTTCCTGGCGCGCGGCCTGCGGCCGGCCATCGCGGCGGTGCGCGCCGGCGACACTGCATTGGCCAACGGCCTGGTGGCGGGCGAGATGGCGCGCCTGTTCCAGCCGGTGGGCGCCAGCGGCGGCCAGCTGCTCGCGCTGCAGCAGCGCGTGGCCAAGGCCGAATACGAAGCCTCGCAGCAGACCTACGAGACTGTGCGCCTGGTGTGCCTGGCCGGCCTGGTGTTCGGCCTCCTGATGGCGGCCGTGGTGGGCTGGATGCTGGTGCGCGCGATCGTGCGCCCGCTCGAGCAGGCGGTGCGGATCGCCGGCGCCGTGGCCGCGGGCGACCTGAGCCAGAAGATCGAGGTGAACGCGAACGACGAAACCGGGCGCCTGCTGCAGGCCCTGAAGGACATGAATGCGGCCCTGGTGGGGATCGTCACGCGCGTGCGCGCCGGCACCGACACCATCGCCACCGCTTCCGGCGAGATCGCCGCCGGCAACCTCGACCTGTCCGCGCGCACCGAGCAGCAGGCCGGTTCGCTGGAAGAGACCGCCTCCTCGATGGAAGAGCTGACCTCGACCGTCAAGCAGAACGCCGACAACGCGCGCCAGGCCAATGCGCTGGCGGCCTCGGCCCGGCAGGTGGCGGGCAAGGGCGGCGAAGTGGTGGAGCAGGTGGTGCGCACCATGGGCGCGATCAACAGTTCGGCCACGCGCATCGTGGACATCATCACGGTCATCGACGGCATCGCCTTCCAGACCAATATCCTGGCCCTGAACGCGGCGGTGGAAGCGGCGCGCGCCGGCGAGCAGGGCCGCGGTTTCGCGGTGGTGGCGGGGGAGGTGCGCAACCTGGCGCAGCGCAGCGCGGCCGCGGCCAAGGAGATCAAGGCGCTGATCGACGACTCGGTCGAGAAGGTGCATATCGGCTCCGAGCTGGTGGACCAGGCCGGTGCGACGATGGCGGAGATCGTGCAGAGCGTCGGCCGCGTGACCGACATCATGGCCGAGATCACCGCCGCCAGCCAGGAACAGACCGCCGGCATCGAGCAGATCAACAGCGCCGTGACCCAGATGGACCAGGTGACGCAGCAGAACGCCGCGCTGGTCGAGGAAGCCTCGGCGGCGGCCCAGTCGCTGCAGCAGGAGGCGGCCGAGCTGGCGCAGGCGGTCGGCATCTTCCGGCTCGATGCGCAGGCGGCGCCGGCACGGTCAGCGGTAGCGGCAGGCGTGGCGCGGGTGCCGGCCCCGGCCGTGCGTCCGGTCAGGGTCACCGCCCCGGCACGCGGCGAGGCGAAGGCGGCTACAGCGCAGCCGGCCCGCAAGGCCGCCAAGGCCGAGGAAGCAACCGAAGGCTGGGAAGAGTTCTGAGGGCGATCAGCCGCGCCTCGTCAATCGAACAGCGGGCCGACGGCCCGCTGTTCTTGTATGGCATGGGCGCATCCGCACGCCTGCCGCGTGCCGTGCTCCCGAGCTGGTGCGCGCTTACTCGAGCGTGATGAACAGGGCTGCCATGCCGAGGCACAGGCCGACCGCCACGCCGATGCGCTGGCGCAGGCGGCGGCTGTTCGACACGATGCCTTTTGCAAACGTGCGCTTCGGTGCGCGTGGGTTGCTGCGGTCGACCGTGCCTGGGTGGATGCGTGGATGCGAGTGTTCGGTGTTCATTGTTATTCCTTTTGCCGTCTCGACCGGAGACAGGCATGCAATAGGTTGACAGTGTGTGCTGGAGCGTTTGCTGACGGGAGAATTCGGTTGGCGCGCTTGGCGCGCCGGCCGTTCAGGCAAGCAGGGCAGTGCAGGCGTAGCGCGTGCGCGTGTCCGAAGCGTGCAGATGAGAAGTGGTCGACATGCAATGCCAGTAACGCTTCACCATAAAATCCAGTCCGCGATGCACCTGACGGGCAAGGGCATCTGATGTTGTCTATTTTACATGTGCGCCATGCGAATACAAGAGCGCACACAATTGCTTACGACCTCAAGGTGTTGCTTCGAAAGAACAATATCTTCCTATCCCTCTGCAATGTCAAGCAATTGCACTCAGTCGTAGGAAGTAACCAACAGTAGGGGCTGCAGGCCCGGGAATGATATGACCGGCGAGGTCATCGAGAGTTCGGAAAATGATACAAAAAACAAGGTAAGCTTGCCTTTTTGTATCATATCGATCGATCATGGCGCGTGACCATGCAGCGACGGAAGGCATAAACAAAAACGCCAGCCCGAAGGCTGGCGTTTCTGCTGATTCTGGTAGGCCGTGCGGGGCTCGAACCTGCGACCAACGGATTAAAAGTCCGCTGCTCTACCAACTGAGCTAACGACCCGAAAGAAGCAAGATTATAGGACGGGTGAGGCTCGCTGTCAAATGCTGCGCGACATCAATGCGCATCCGGGCGTTTACTTCAGCGACGCCAGGCGGTCTTTTGCGGTACGGGCCGCGCTCGACTCCGGATACTTCGACACCAGCTGCTGCAGCGCCTTCTTCGCGTTCTTGCTGTCCTTCAGCAGGGCATAGCTGCTGCCGATGTTCAGCATCGCGTCCGGCGCCTTCGGGCTGCTGGCATAGGTGGTGGTGACGACTTCCTGGGCCGCGATGGCCTTCTTGTAGTCGCCCAGCGCGTAGTAGGCGTTGCCCAGCCAGTACTGCGCGTTGGCGGCGTAGGCCGAATCCGGGTAGCGGCGCACGAAGTCCTGCAGGGCGGTGGTGGCGCCCTGGTAGTCGCCGGACTGGAACATCGCGGTCGCGTTGTCGTAGGCGGTCTTTTCGGACGGCAGCACCGAGGCCACCTGGCCGTCGACGGTTTCCTGCTGCGGCTCGACCTTCTTCAGGCGCGCGTCGAGGTCGGCGTACAGCTGCTTCTGGCTTTCCTGGGCGCGGGTGATCTGGTTGGCCAGCACTTCGATCTGGCCGCGCAGGCGCGCGATTTCCTGCATGGTCTGCTCGTGCTGGTTCAGCATGTCGAGCTGCGCGGTCCTGTCCGACTTGTTGTCGATCTGGGCTTTCAGCTCACGGGCCACGGCATCGACCTTGGCGCGCAGCTCGAGGATGGCCTTGCGCGCTTCGTTGTCGTCGAGCAGGCCGGCGGATGCGTGCAGCGGCATCCAGGCCATCACGGCCAGCAGGACCAGGCGGGACGGGGACAGTTTCATCATGGCGGAGTTCTTTCGGGTAGCAGAATAAAAACGGGGCGGATGCAGTCTGCACTGCTGTCCGCCCCGCTGTCAATCGGCTCAGGCTTAAGCTTTATCAGCCGATTCGATCAACTGTTACTGGTAGACGATGTCGGCGCGGCGGTTCTGAGCCCATGCCTCTTCGTTGCTGCCGGTTGCTTTCGGCTTCTCTTCGCCCAGCGAGACGGCTTCCATCTGGTTGTCCGACACGCCCAGGGTGGCCATCGCGCGACGGACGGCTTCGGCACGCTTCTGGCCCAGGGCCAGGTTGTACTCGGTGCCGCCGCGTTCGTCGGTGTTGCCCTGGATCAGGATCTTGCGACCAGTGTTCTTGGTCAGGTATTGCGAGTGGTTGGCAACCACCGGCTTGCCGTCTTCGCGCACGACGAAGCTGTCGTAATCGAAGTAGATGCTGCGGTTGGCCAGCACGCCTTGCGGATCGTTCAGCGGATCGACGTTGCCGGTCTCGACCGGGCGGATGACGCGTTCCGGTTCAGCTTGGGCGACAGGCGCCGGGGTCGGGGTCTTTTCGACTACCGGGGTTTCCTGCAGCTTGGTCGACGAGCAGGCGGTCAGCAGGACAGCCGAGGCGATGAGGGCCAATTTCTGGAAGTTGCGCATGGTTTTTCTCCTTGTCTATTAAAGTTTTACTGCTTTTACTTCATGAAGGGACCCCAGCTGGGCTCCCGAATGTTTCCCGCATTGGTGGTCAAGCGCTGCTTCACCCGTCCATCCACCGAGACCACGGCCAGCGAGGCACGCCCGCCGCCCTTGGTCGCATACATGATGTACTTGCCGTTAGGCGAAAAACTCGGTTCGGTGGCCCCATCGGCCAGGCGCAGTTCCTGGCCCGAGGCCAGGTCCATCGCATAAAGGGAGAAATTGCCGTTGCGCTGGGAAATCCAGGCGAGGGTCTTGCCGTCTGGCGACACGCGCGGGCTGATGTTGTAGTTGCCGTTGAACGTGACACGGGTGGCATTGCCGCCCGAGACGCTCATCTTGTAGATCTGCGGACCGCCGCTGCGGTCGCTCATGAAGTAAATGGTCTGGCCGTCGGCCGAGAACTGCGGTTCGCTGTCGATGGCCGGATTATTCGTCAGGCGGCGATGGCCGGTGCCGTCCGGGCGCACGGTGTAGATCTCGGTGTTGCCGTCCTTCGACAGGGCCACGGCCAGCATGCTGCCGTCCGGCGACCAGGCCGGCGCCGAGTTGTTGCCCTTGACGTTGGAGATCACGTTGCGGCGGCCGGTCATCAGGTCCTGCAGGTAGACCACCGGCTTGCGGTCTTCCAGCGAGACGTAGGCGACCTTGGTGCCGTCCGGCGACCAGGCCGGCGAGATGATCGATTCGCGGCCGTGGGCGGCGACGATCTCGTTCTCGCCGTCGGCGTCGGCCACCACCAGCGCGCTACCGCGGCCGGTGTTCTTGACGTAGGCGATGCGGGTCGAGAAGATGCCGCGCACGCCGGTCAGCTTTTCGTAGATGTCGTCGGCGATGCGGTGGGCCTGCAGGCGGACGTACTTCGGCTGCACTTCACCGCCCAGCTGCGAGATCGGCGCGCCCTTGACGGTGTCGTGCAGCTTGTAGCGGATCGCAAAGCGGCCGTCCGAGCTGCGGCTGACGCTGCCGACCACCAGCGCGTCGGCGCCGCTGGCGCGGAAGGCGGCCAGGTCGACGCTGGCGCTGTCGCTGATGGTCTGGCGGGCATCGATGACCTTGAAAATGCCGCTGCGCTCGAGGTCGGCGCGGATGATGTCGGAGACGTCGTCCTGCGCCAGGTTTTCGTCGGCAAAGGCCGCGACTGCGACCGGGATCTGGTTGCTGCCGACACCGGCGATCTCGACCTTGATCTGGGCATGGGTCGCCGTCCCCATCAGGAGGGTGGCGCTAAACAGCAGGTAATGGAGTTTTTTCATAGTCTGTCGTTGAAACCGAATCAGTCGTAGTCTTTCATCGAGAAATTGACATCAAGTATGCGTTCCACCGTTCCGTCCTTCTTTTTTGGAAGCGGGGATGCCTTTTTGATACCATTTTCCACTGCTCTGTCAAACTCAGGCACACCGCTGCTTTTCACCAGGCGCACCGACATGATTTCGCCGGTCGGCAGCTGTTCAACCTTGAACACGGCCTTCGGATTGCCCGGCATCGTGGTGCTGCCGCCATAGGCGGTGGCGCTCTTGATGGCGGCGGTGATCGCGGCCACGTAGCCGGAGTCGGCCTTCGGCGCGGTCGACTTTGCGGCCGTGCCGGTGCTGCCCATGGCGCCGGCCATGCGTTTCAGGTCTTCCTGGCGCAGCTTCTCGAGCTTGGCGGCTTCGGCCTTCTCGGCGGCGGCCTTCTGTTTCTTGGCCTCGGCCAGCTTGGCGGCTTCTTCTTTCTTTTTCTTCTCGGCTTCTTCCTTCTTGGCCAGTTCCTTCTTCTGGCGCTCGGCTTCCTCTTTCTTTTTCTTCTCGGCCTCTTCCTTCTTGGCGAGTTCCTTGCGTTCCTCTTCCTTGCGCAGCTCTTCCTTGCGCTCACGCTCTTTCTTCTCGGCCAGCTCGCGCTGTTCCTTTTCCTTGCGCTCCTTCTCGCGCTGCAGCTTGATGTCCGGCTCGACCGGGGCGGGACGTTCCACCGGCGGCGGTTCTACCGGACGCGGCGGCGGAGCGGGAACCGGCGCGGGCTCGGGTTCGGGCTCCGGTTCAGGGGCGGGCGGAGGCGGGAGCGCCGGCGCGGCGGCGCTCTGGACCGACATGTCCCAGACTTCGGCCTCGACGGCGACCGGCTCGTTGCTCTGCCAGCTGATGCCGAAATACAGGAAACCGAGCAGGACGGCATGCACCGCCACTGCCAGCAGGAAGGCTGGCAGGCGGCTCGGTTCTGGCGGCACGCGGTAGGGCGCGCCGGCGGTGGCAGGCTTCATTGCAGACATGTCACTTGGTGGCCAATCCCACCCGGTTGATGCCCATCTTCTTCGCTTCGGAAATCAGCTGGATCACGTCGTCGTACTTGCTCTCGCGGTCGCCTTCGATCAGGACCGGATAGTCCGGATTCTCTTCGTGCAAGGCGCGCAGGCGGGCGAGCAGGGCGGTGCGGTCGGCCACGTCTTCCATGGCGGCCTTCTGCTTGCCGCCGACGCCGATCGACAGCTTGTTGTCGGGCTGGACCGCGACGCGGATATAGGTGTCCGGCGGCAGCGCCGACTTTTCGGCGCTCGGCAGGTTCACCACGCTCGGCGCCTCGTTGGCCGGCACCGCCATGAAGATGATGAGCAGCACCAGCATCACGTCGATGTAGGGCACGACGTTGATTTCGGATTTGAAAGCGCGTTTGCGACCACTGCGCAGGCTGCTGTTAAAGGCCATCCCGATCCCCCGTCGATCAGCGCGCCTGGCGCTGCAGGATGTTCGAGAATTCTTCGACGAAGCTCTCGAAGCGGATCGCCAGGCGATCGATGTCGTGGGTGAAGCGGTTGTACGCCACCACCGCCGGAATCGCGGCGAACAGGCCGATCGCGGTGGCGATCAGCGCTTCGGCGATGCCGGGGGCGACCACGGCCAGGGTGGCCTGCTGCACGTTGGCCAGGCCGCGGAAGGCGTTCATGATGCCCCACACGGTGCCGAGCAGGCCGATGTAGGGCGAGACCGAGCCGACCGAGGCCAGGAAGTTCAGGTGGATGTCGAGGGCGTCGAGTTCGCGCTGGAAGGCGGCGCGCATGGCGCGGCGCGAGCCGTCCAGCACCGGACCCATGTCGTTGGCGTCGCGCGCGGCCTGCTTGCCCTTGATGAATTCGCCCATGCCCGACTCGAAGATGCGGGCCAGCGGGCCGCTCTGGTCGCGCTGGGCGCTGGCGCTCTGGTGCAGGGTGTGCAGGTTGCCGCCGGCCCAGAAGCTGCGTTCGAACTGCTCGGTCTGGCTGCGCGCGGCGCGCAGGGCGAAAGTCTTGCGGAAGATATAGGTCCAGCTGACGATCGAGAGGATCAGCAACAGGGCCATGATCAGCTGCACCAGCACATGGGCATTGGAGATCAGGGCGGTCAGCGAAAGGTCTGGAGTCTCGGTCATCGGGTGGAAGTCTGTTGTCTAATATCTTGTCAAATGAATATGCGCCTACGCGGCGCGCATTTTATCAGCAGCCTGCTCGGGAAGCGAACGCGGGCGCATGGTGGCGGTGTCGACGCAGCCGACCTTGACGCTGGCGCTGGTGAGCAGCAGCTCGCCCTTCCAGGCCTGCTGGGCGAACTGGACCGATGCGCGACCGAGCTTTTCGACCGTGGTGCGAATGGTCAGCACATCGTCCAGGCGCGCCGGCGCATGGTAGTCCAGGGAAGCGCTCTTGACGACGAACGCGGCGCCCTCGGCGTCCAGCAATTCCTGCTGGCCGACGCCTGCCGCGCGCAGCCATTCGGTGCGCGCACGTTCAAAGAACTTCAGGTAATTGGCGTAAAACACGATGCCACCGGCGTCGGTATCTTCGTAATAGACCCTGACTGTCCAGTCAAAAGCTGAAGGCATTTCCCCTGCCATTTAAATGAAAATAGGAAACATTTTACGCGATTTTTGCCCTCCCTATGTACGCAAGCGAACATATGGGAAGGAAATGGTCGGGCGTGCCTATCGGTAAGGCAATGTCGGCGCGTAATAGTAGACGTGAAACATAGCCGAAAGGCCAATAACTGTAACACTTTCTCACAATTGCCGAGCGCCCGATACACGCCAGCAAGTCGAACAGTCCAGTGGACTGTTCGACAAAGGGGCGCACCCACAGATCAGCTGCGCTTGATGGCGAAAGGCGAGAAGCCCTGGCAGGTCGGCATCAGTTCGATGCTGTTCACGTTCACGTGCGGCGGCAGGGTCGCGATCCAGTAGGCGGTGGCGGCGATGTCCTCGGCGCTCAGGGGCGTCGTCCCTTCGTAGACCTTGGCCGCGGCCGCGTCGTCGCCCTTGAAGCGCACGTTCGAGAACTCGGTGCCGCCGCACAGTCCCGGCGCCAGGTTGGTGGCGCGCACGCCGGTGCCGACCAGGTCGGCGCGCAGGTTGAGGGTGAACTGCTCCACGAAGGCCTTGGTGGCGCCATACACGTTGCCGCCCGGGTAGGGGTAGTGGCCCGCCACCGAGCCCAGGTTGATGACCAGGCCACTCCCGCGCGCCACCATGCCGGGGAGCACGGCGCGGGTCATGGTCACCAGGCCCTGGCAGTTGGTGGCGATCATGGTGTCCCAGTCTTCCAGCGGTACCTCGTGCGCCGGCTTGGTGTTCAGCGCCAGGCCCGCATTGTTGATGAGCACGTCGATGTCGCGCCAGCCTTCCGACAGGCTGCTCAAAGCCGCCTCGATCGAGGCGCGGCTGGTGACGTCGAGGGTGACCGCCAGGGCGCTCTCGCCCAGTTCGCGTGCGAGCTCTTCGACGCGCTCGGTGCGGCGCGCGGCGAGGATGGCGCGGTGGCCGTTCTGGACGAAAATGCGCGCCATCGCGGCGCCGAAGCCGGCCGAAGCGCCGGTAATGAAGACGATCATGATTTGTCCTGAGGGCAGAGGAGCTGAAAATTGTAGCCGAAATGGCCAGCATCCCGCCGGCCGCCCCGAGCTTGTTAAGACGACAGCAGTTTCCTTGCCCTAAGAGGCCCGGATCACATACAATCAGCTGAATTCACGTCTCACGTAACTGGCGAAACACCGTGCGCCCGCATCCTGAAGCGGCCACGGCAAAGGTGGAGACCCACCGGGGAACCTGAGACGCCAACTCGCCGTTCGCCTGGGCAGCCACAACTGGTATGTGTCGTATCGGGCTGCCTTGCGCCGCTGGTCCCGCTGCCCGCACTGCGCTGCCGTTGTCTGGTATTTCTCTCGATTGGAGTTTTACATGTTTGCAAAAGATCATACGCTTGCCAATGTCGACCCGGAACTGTGGGATGCCATCCAGAAGGAAAACGTTCGCCAGCAAGACCACATCGAACTGATCGCTTCGGAGAACTACACCTCGCCGGCGGTGATGGAAGCGCAGGGCTCGCAGCTGACCAATAAATATGCCGAAGGCTACCCGGGCAAGCGCTACTACGGTGGCTGCGAATACGTCGACGTCGCCGAGCAGCTGGCGATCGACCGCCTCAAGCAACTGTTCGGCGCCGAAGCCGCCAACGTGCAGCCGAACTCGGGTTCGCAGGCCAACCAGGGCGTATTCTTCGCCATGCTCAAGCCCGGCGACACCATCATGGGCATGTCGCTGGCCGAAGGCGGCCACCTGACCCACGGCATGGCCCTGAACATGTCTGGCAAATGGTTCAACGTCGTTTCTTACGGCCTGACCGAGCAGGAAGACATCGATTACGAGGCCATGGAACGCCTGGCGCGCGAGCACAAGCCGAAGATGATCATCGCCGGCGCTTCCGCTTTTGCCCTGCGCATCGATTTCGAGCGCTTCGCCCGCATTGCCAAGGAAGTCGGCGCCTACTTCATGGTCGACATGGCCCACTACGCCGGCCTGATCGCCGCGGGCGAGTACCCGAACCCGGTGCCGCATGCCGACTTCGTCACTTCGACCACCCACAAATCGCTGCGCGGCCCGCGCGGCGGCATCATCCTGATGAAGGCCGAGTACGAGAAGCAGATCAACTCGGCGATCTTCCCGGGCATCCAGGGCGGTCCGCTGATGCACGTGATCGCGGGCAAGGCCGTGGCCTTCAAGGAAGCGCTGTCGCCGGAGTTCAAGGAATACCAGAAGCAGGTGGTCAAGAACGCCAGCGCCCTGGCCAACACCCTGACCGAGCGCGGCCTGCGCATCGTCTCGGGCCGCACCGAGTCGCACGTGATGCTGGTCGACCTGCGTTCGAAGGGCCTGACCGGCAAGGAAGCGGAAGCGATCCTGGGCCAGGCACACATGACCTGCAACAAGAACGGCATCCCGAACGACCCGCAGAAGCCTTTCGTCACCTCGGGCATCCGCCTGGGCAGCCCGGCCTTCACCACCCGCGGCTTCAAGGAAGAAGACGCGGTCAAGGTCGGCCACCTGATCGCCGACGTGCTGGACAACCCGCACGACGCCGCGACCATCGAGCGCGTCAAGGCGGAAGTCAAGCAGCTGACCGACAAGTATCCGGTCTACGCGAAGTAAGCAACCCTGGGGCCGCTCGCTGCGGCCCTTTTTGAATCCCCGGCGCCCATGAAATGTCCGTTCTGCCAGCATGAAGATACCCAGGTCCTCGACACCCGCGTGTCCGAGGAGGGGGACGCCATCCGCCGGCGCCGGCGCTGCGCGAAGTGCGACAAGCGCTTCACCACCTACGAGCGCATCGAATTGTCGATGCCGATCATCGTCAAGAAGAACGGCAGCCGCACCGAGTTCTCGTCGAACAAGCTGCGCGGCAGCCTGATGCTGGCCCTGCGCAAGCGCCCGGTCGCTGCCGAGGCCATCGACACCGCGGTCGCCACCATCGAGGAAAAGCTCCTGACCAGCGGCTTGCGCGAGGTGGACACCGGCTATGTCGGCGAGCTGGTGATGCAGGAACTCAAGCGCCTCGACAAGATCGCCTACATCCGCTTCGCCTCGGTGTACAAGAATTTCGAAGACCTGGCCGAGTTCCAGGAGGCTATCGCCGAAGTCGGCCAGCCCCGCAAATAAGCGCCTAACAATTCCCCTCATGGCGGCGTTGGGTCGTCTTGCCGTACTAGCGTACTGTCTTCGACGACCCGCCTTGCCCTGAGGGTTTTGTTAGGCGCTTAGCAAGCTTCGCCACCCAAGCCCGGCAGTTCCCCGAACCCGATTGCGCCAGCTCACGGCTGGCCCCGCCACGCCTGATAACTTCGCAGCTCGCAAGCGCAAGCTGCTTGCGCAGGCTATCGAGGAAGGAGGGCGCCGTGCAGGGGAAGGCTCATGGTTTCACGCTGGCCGAGGTACTGGTCGCATTGTTCGTGCTGGCGGTCGGCATCGTCGGCGCCGGCGCCACCCAGCTCACCGCCGAACGCACCCGCCAGCAGTCGGCGCTGATGTCCGAGGCGGCCCAGCTGGCAGCCTCGCTGTCCGCGCGCATGCAGCTCAATCCCGCGGTGGCAGGCCTGCCCGACGGCGCCAATCCCTACCTGGCCTTGTCCTACGACGCAGGGAGCGGCCCGCCCGTGGCCGGCGCCAGCTGCTTCGACGCCGCCTGCACGCCGGCCCAGCTGGCCGAGTTCGACCTGCATGAAATCCGCCAGGCGGTGCATGCGCAATTCCCGCGCGGCCGCATCGCGGTGTGCCGCGACAGCGCGCCCTGGGACAGTGCCCGTGGGCGGGCGCGCTGGAGCTGCGACGGCAATGCGGACGCCCTGCCGGTCGTCAAGCTGGGCTGGCAGGGTAGCGGCGATGCGCCCGGCTACGTGGGGGTGCTCCGATGATGCGCCGCGCACACCGGGAGCAGGGGATGACGATGCCCGAACTGCTGGTCGCCATGGTCGTCGGCCTGGGCGTGCTGCTTGCCGCCGCCAGCCTGTTCATCTGGGCCAACCGCGCCTTCGCCGCACAGGTGGAGACGGCTGCGATGGACGATGCCGGACGCTACGCGCTGGAGGCGGTCGCGCGCGCCGTGCGCCAGTCGGCGGCGGCCGACTGGGAAGAGCACGGCGCCGGACCGGAGCCGGACGCGCCGGCACGCCTGTCCGGGTTTGATGCCCGCCGGGTCAGCCAGACCGGCTTCGGGATCGACAATGCGCCGGTCGACGCCGTCAACGGCAGCGACGTGCTGGCGATCCGCTTCCCAGGCACCGGTGCGCCGCCCAACGGCGACGGCACCAGCCTCGACTGCGCCGGCTTCGCCGTGCACCGCAACGAGGAAGGCTGGAGCATCTTCTACGTCGCCCGCAATGCCCAGGGCGACACCGAGCTGCGCTGCAAGTACCGCGGCGCCAGCGCCTGGTCGGCGGACGCGGTGGTCGGCGCCGTCGACAGCTTCCAGGTGCTGTACGGGCTCGATGGCGACGCCGACGGCACGCCCGAGCGCTACCTGAACGCCAGCGCGCTGGCCGGGCTGGACGCGGGCCTGGTGCTGGCAGGCAGCACCCCTGCCGAGCGCGACGCCGACCTGCGCCGGCGCACCCACTGGAAGAAGATTGCCAGCGTGCGCGTGGCCCTGTTGCTGCGCGGGCCGGCCAGCCGGCTCGCCTCGGCACGCGAGCTGGTGTACGACTTGTTCGGGCGCGACTATGGCGCGCTGGCCGGTATCGACGCCGGCACGCGCCTGCACGAGGCGGCCCTGTCCGGCGACGACGGGCCGCGCTACCGCAAGGTGTTCGGCACGACGATCGCCTTGCCCGCGCGGGTGCACTGAGGCCGGATGCGCACATCCGTCCAACCGCCATGCCGTGCCGGCCAGCATGGCGTCGCGCTGCTCACGGCGCTGCTCTTGATGCTGGCGGTGCTGTTGAGCAGCATTGCGGCGGCGCGCACGGCGATCAGCGGCGCGCGCGCCGCCGGCCATGAGCGCGACCGGCTGCTGGCGCTGCAGGCCGCGATGGCGGCGCTGGCGGATGCCGAGCACGACATCGAAGGCGGCGCGGATCCGGGCTCGGCGCGCGCCGCCGCGCTGGCGCAGGCCACCCCGGCCGCGTTCGCTCCCGACTGCGGCGGCGGCAGGCCCTATGACGGCCTGTGCGCACACGCGCCGGACGCGCGCGAGGTATTCGCCCTGCTGGCGGACGACGACGGTCCGGCGGTCCTGTTCGGCGCCTTCACCGGCGCGCTGCTTCCCGCCGGAGAGGGGGCGCTGCCAGGCCAGGCGCCGCGCTACCTGATCGAACGCATGCCGTCCCCCACCGGCGCGCTGCTGTACCGGGTGAGCGCGCTCGGTTTCGGCAGCGCGGCGACGACCCAGGTGGCGCTGCAGGCCTATTACCGCAAGCTGCCGGCCGGCCCGGCGCCGCAGCCGGAGCCGGGACCAGGGCAGGCAGAAGAATCAGGACCGCAAGCGCCGGCGCCCGCGCCGCCCGCCCTGCCGGGCACGGCGGGCGGACCCGGCATCCGGGTAGGCTGGCGCGAGATCGGCAACTGGCACGAGGCCGTGGTGGCGGGAGCGGAGGGATGATGAAGCGCTGTCGTGGGTTCACGCTGGTGGAGCTGCTGGTCGTGCTGGCGATCGTCTCGATCCTCGCCGCGATCGCCTACCCGGGGTATGCGCGCCACGTGGTCAAGGCGCGCCGGGTCGAGGCCCAGCTGGCGCTGGTCGACGCCATGCAGCGCCAGGAACAGTACCGCGCCCTGCACCATACCTATGTGGCGTTCTCGGTCGCCTCTCAGGATGCGGACAGCCGCCAGTTCCGCTGGTGGCTAGGTTCGAGTCCGCAGGACAGCGCCTATGAGCTCGACGGGCGGGCCTGCGAAGGCCAGGCCATCAGCCAGTGCATCGCGCTGCGCGCCCGGCCGGGCACCGCGAACGTCGACACCGGCTTCAGCGATCCCGACTGCGGTGAGCTGCGCCTGGACAGCACCGGTGCCCAGGGCGCGAGCGGCAGCGGGCCGCGCTGCTGGCCATGAGCAGCCCCGTCCAGAGCCGCGCCGGCAGGGGCGCCACCCTGGCCGAGCTCGCCGTGGTGCTGGCGATCGCCGCCGTGGCCTTCGCGGTCGCGGCGCCGGACCTGCACGCCTTGCTGGCTTCCCAGCAGATCAGGGCGGCGGCCAGCGAACTGCATGACGCCATCCTGCATACGCGGGCGCAGGCGATCGCCCGCAACGAACAGGTCAAGCTGGCGCCGCGCGACCCGGCCGGGGCCGACTGGACGCGCGGCTGGACCGTCTTCATCGACCGCGACGGCGACCGCCAGCCGGGAACGCCTGATGAGATACTGGCCGTCCACGGGCCGCTGCCGCAAGGGCTGCGGATCGACTTTTCCTTCACCCAGTCAGCGCCGCCCCAGTACATCGCCTACAATGGCGCCGGACGCAGCTGCAGTGACAGCAACAGCGGCGCGTCGCGGCTCGGTACGCTGTCGCTGTTCCACGGCGGGCACACCCGGCGTATTAAAATCAACATGCTCGGACGCGTACGGCAGTGCAACCCGGCGCGCGACGATGGCTGCGACGGCGCCCAGGCGCCGCCCTAGTCTCCGGCTGCGGGCACGATAGCGGAACGGAATACCTTGGCAAACGACACGGCACAGATTCACAACGATACCGACGGCATGGCGCTGGCCCTGGCCTGGGCGGCCAAAGGCATGTTCATCACGGCGCCGAATCCCCGGGTCGGCTGCGTGATCGTGCGCGACGGCGTCGTGATCGGCGCCGGCCACACCCAGCCCGCCGGACAGGCGCATGCCGAGATCGAGGCGATGCGCGACGCGCGCCGGCGCGGCCACGACGTGGCCGGCGCCACCGCCTACGTCACGCTGGAGCCCTGCAGCCATTACGGGCGTACGCCGCCGTGCTCGAACGCGCTGGTGCAAGCAGGCGTCAAGCGCGTGGTAGCCGCCATGCTCGACCCCAATCCGCTGGTCGCCGGCCGCGGCCTGGCCCAGCTGGAGGCGGCGGGCATCGCCGTCACCTCGGGCGTTCTGGCCGAGCAGGCCCATGAGCTGAACATCGGCTTCTTCTCGCGCATGCGGCGCGGGCTGCCCTGGGTGCGCCTGAAGGTCGCCGCCAGCCTGGACGGCGCCACCGCGCTGGCCGATGGCGAAAGCCAGTGGATCACCGGGCCGGATGCCCGCGCCGACGGCCACGCCTGGCGCGCCCGCGCGCAGGCGATCCTGACCGGCATCGGCACGGTCAAGGCCGACGACCCGCAACTGACCGTGCGCGGCATCGATACCCCCTTGCCGCCGCGCCGCGTGATCGTCGACAGCCGGCTCGAGATCGACCTCGGCGCGCGCATCCTGCAGGGAGAGCCGTGCTGGATCGTCGCCGCCCTCGAGGTGCAGGAAAAAAGCGCCGAGAAGGCGGCGCTGCTGCGCGCGGCCGGCCATGAAGTCATCCTGCTGCCGAATGCGACGGGCAAGGTCGACCTGCCGGCCCTGATGCGCGAGCTCGGCCGGCGCGAGATCAACGAAGTGCACGTGGAAGCCGGTTCGAAACTGAATGCGTCGATGGTGCGCGAAGGCTGCGTCGACGAACTGCTGGTCTACCTGGCCCCGAGCCTGATCGGGCCGGGGCAGGGCATGTTCGCGCTGCCGCCGCTGGCGCGCCTCGCCGACCAGCGCCGGCTGCGCTTCCACGACCTGGCGCGGGTTGGCGACGACATCCGCATCCTGGCGCGCTTCATCAACACTGACATCACTACGAAGGAATAAGCCGTATGTTTACTGGAATCGTCGCCGCCGTCGGCAACATCACGTCGGTCACCCCGCTGGAGGGCGGCTCGTTCGCGGGCGTGCGCCTGGAAGTCGATGCCGGCCCGCTGGGCCTGGCGGACGTCGCGCTGGGCGACTCGATCGCCATCAACGGCGCCTGCATGACCGTGGTCGCCAAGACCGGCCAGGGCTTCACCGTGGACGTCTCGCGCGAAAGCCTGAGCAAGACCGTGGGATTGGAAGCCCCCGGCGAAGTCAACCTGGAAAAGGCGCTGACCCTGGCCGAGCGCCTGGGCGGGCACCTGGTCTCCGGCCACGTGGACGGACTCGGCACCGTGCACAGCTTCGAGCCGGTGGGCGAGTCGCGCGAACTGGTCATCGACGCGCCGGCCGAGCTGGCCAAGTTCCTGGCCTACAAGGGCTCGGTGGTGGTCAACGGCGTCTCGCTGACCGTCAACCGGGTCGAGGATGTCGAAGGCGAGGCGGGCAAGCTGTGCCGCTTCTCGATCAACCTGATTCCGCACACGATCGAGGTCACCACCCTGAAGCACCTGAAGGTCGGGTCGAAGGTGAACCTGGAGATCGACCTGATCGCGCGCTACGTGGAGCGCATGCTGTCGGCCAGGGGCTGATTCAGCCGCCCGGCGCCGCGCTGTTGGCGCCGGAGGCCGCCACCGCCGTCGCGGCCTGTTTTTCGGGATTCAGCACCACCTGCACATAGTTCTGCTGGTTGAAGTAGCGCCGCGCCGCAGCGCGGATCTCTTCGCCTGTAATCGCCTGCACCTGCTTCTCGACCTCCAGGATCGCGCCCGGGTCGGTGCCTTCGCTCAGCGCCGACTGCAGGTGCGACAGCCAGTAGCCGTTCTCGCGCAGCGAGCCGCGGTGGTTCTGGATCCAGTTGCGCTTCACCTTGTCGAGGTCGGCAGTGTCCGGTCCCTCGGCCTGCAGGCGCGCGATTTCGGCGAAGGTCGCCGCGATCACCTTGTCCACATTCTCGGGCCCGGTCGGCAGGGTAACGCCGATCGAGTAATTCCCGTACGGGATCTTGCTCAGCACGCCTGAGGCGCCGCCGCCGTAGATCAGCGCCATCTTTTCGCGCAGCACGTCGATGATGCGCAGGTTGAGCACCTCGAGCAGCGCCGCCAGGCGCAGCTGTTCGGCCTCGCTGAACTCGGCCTTGCCGGTGAAGGTCAGCGACACCGTGCTCTTCGGCTCCGAGCCGCTGCGCACCTCGCGCTTGACCACGCCCGTCGCCGGACGCAGGCCGACGTCGCGGTAGGCCACCGTCAGCTCGGGCGTCGGCAGGCTGCCGAGATAGGTCGCCAGCAGCGGCTTGAGGGCGGCCACGTCGAAGCTGCCGACCAGGATGAAACTGAGGTCGCGGGCGCTGGAGAAGCGCTGGCGGAAGATGTCGATGCTGCGATCCAGGTCGATCTGCTCGTATTCCTCGGCCTTGAGGGTGCGCGGCGCGCGCGGGTGCATGTTGTACAGCGCCGCCATCACCGCGTCGCCGAAGCGCGCGCCCGGCTGCGCGGTCTGGTTGCGCGCCTGCTCGACCTGCTTGCCGACGTAGGAGCGGAACAGGTCTTCGTCGCGCCGCACTCCCTGGAACTTCAGCCAGGTCAGCTGCAGCATGGTCTCGATGTCGCTCGCGCCCGAGGCGCCCACCACCACATCGGTGTAGTTGGCCAGGCCGACGTTCACTTGGGCCGCCTTGCCCGCCAGGATCTTGCGCATGTCGAGCGGGGTGAAGTCCTTCACGCCCATGCTGGCCACGATCGCATTGGCGAAACGAGCATTCAGGATGTCCTGGTCGCCGAACAGGCTCTGGCCGCCGAAGCGGGCGGCACTCATCAAGACCTGGTCGTTGCGGAAATCGGTCGGCTTGAGGATCACCTTGACCCCGTTCGACAGCGTCAGGCGGGTCAGTCCGAGCGCCTTGTCATGCGACTCGGCCACGATGCTGCCCGGCTTCGGCGGACGCTCCATCAGGCGCGCCGCCACCGCCTTCTCGTCATGCGGAAGGAGCTCGGCGCGCTCGGCGCCGGCCACCGCCGCCAGCAGTTGCGCGCCTTTCGGCGTGTCGGGACGGGTCACGCCGGTGTACAGCACCAGCTTGCCCGAGTCCGCCGGAATGGTACGGCGCGCGTAGGCATTGACTTCGTCGAGGGTGATGCCGGGCAGCAGCTCCCTGACGTAGCGGTATTCGGCGTCGATGCCGGGGATCGCTTCCTGCTGCAGGAAGTTGCGGATGTATTCGGCGGCATAGGTGCCGGAATCGCTCTTGGCGCGCTCGTTCCAGGCCTGCTCGTAGTTGCGCATCAGGCTCTTCTTGACCCGCTCCAGTTCCGCCGCGCCGAAACCGTAGCGGCGTGCGCGCTCGTTTTCCTCGACCAGGGCGGTGAGCGCCGTTTCGGCGCCGCGCGGTCCCAGCGCGGCCGAGGCGTTGTACGAGCGGTAGCGCGGCGTCAGCTTGCCGAGCGAGCTGCTGGCGCCCATGAAGGGCGGCTCCGGCAGCTGCGACAGTTCCTGCAGGCGCTGGTTGAGCATGGCGGAGAAAAGCGATTGCACCAGGTCGTCGCGGTAGGCGCGGATGGTGCCGGCCTCGACCACCGGCTGGACCGGGTAGCGGATCAGCACCGCGTTGCCGGTGGCCTCGTCGTCGGTGACCACCAGGGCCTGGGTCGCCTGGCGCGCCGGGATCTCGGCATAGGCGCGCGGACGCGCCGGCACCGGGTTCTTCAAGTGGGCGAAATGCTTCTTCACCAGCTGTTCGGCCTGCAGCGGATCGATGTCGCCGACCGCCACCACCGCCATCAGGTCGGGGCGGTACCAGTCGCGGTAGAAGCGGGTCAAGACGTCCGGCTTGAAGCTGCGCAGCACCTCTTCGGTGCCGATCGGCAGGCGCTCGGCGTACTTCGAGCCGTTGAAGATCGCCGGCATGATCTGCTTGCTCATCCGGTCCGAGGCGCCTTTGCCGAGGCGTAGCTCTTCCAGCACGATGCCGCGTTCCTTCTCGATCGCATCCGGGTCGAAGCGCAGGCCGTGGGCCCAGTCTTCCAGCACCTGGAAGGCCTTGGCCACGTGCTCGGGCTTGTCGGTGGGGATCGGCAGGATGTAGACAGTCTCGTCGAACGAGGTATAGGCGTTCAGGTCGGCCCCGTAGCCGACGCCGATCGACTGCAGATAGGACACCAGCTCATGCTTGTGGAAGTTGGTCGAGCCGTTGAAGGCCATGTGCTCGACAAAATGGGCCATGCCGCGCTGGGCCTCGTCCTCGAGGATGGAGCCGGCCTTGACCACCAGGCGCAGCTCGAGCTTGCGCTCGGGGCGGGCATTGCGCTGGATGTAATAGCTCAGGCCGTTGGCGAGCTTGCCCACCTTGACCTGCGGGCCGACCGGGATCGGGGCGTCCAGGCGCAGCGGCGCTGCTGCGCCGGCACTGGCCTTGGCGGCGGGCTTCGCGGAAGCCGGGGCGGCGGCATGGGCGGCCAGCGCCTGCGCACAGAGCAGCGCGGCCACGCACAGACCGCGCATGAAATTCTTGCTCATCGGGGATCCAGTTCTAGGGATGAGCACGCATTCTACCGCGCACACCCCTGGAAACTGTTGCACAGTCGTATATGTATGTCAAACCGGGCATATCAAACCGCCACGCGCCCCTTGGCCAGCAGCGCGGCCATCTCGTGCGCCGGCACCGGGCGGCTGTACAGGTAGCCCTGCATCACGTCGCAGCCGATCAGGCCCAGGAAGTCGCGCTGCCCGATCGTCTCCACGCCCTCGGCCACGACCGACAGCGACAGGCCCTGGGCCAGTGCGATGGTGGCCTGGGCGATGGCCGCGCTGCGCTGTTCGGTGGTGATGTTGCGCACAAACGTCTGGTCGATCTTCAGCTTGTCGAGCGGGAAGCGCGACAGGTAGCCGAGCGAGGAATAGCCGGTGCCGAAATCGTCCAGCGACAGCGACACGCCCAGGGCGCGCAGCTCGGCCATCTCGGTCTCGGCCACGCTGCTGTCCCCGAGCATCACGCTTTCGGTCAGCTCCACCTCCAGGTAGCGCGGCGCCAGGCCGCTCTCCGCCAGGGCCTTGCGCACGACCGTGCTCACCGAGCCGGACTTGAACTGGTTGGCCGAAACGTTGACGGCCACCCGCACCGGCGGCAGGCCGGCGTTTTGCCAGGCCTTGTTCTGGAGGCAGGCCTGGCGGATCACCCACTCGCCGATCGGGTGGATCAGGCCCGTATCCTCGGCCAGCGGGATGAAGTCGGCCGGGGAGACCGTGCCGATTTCCTCGCTGCGCCAGCGCAGCAGGGCTTCCATGCCGACCACGCTGCCGTCGATGCGCGAGACCTGGGGCTGGTAGTGCAGGGCCAGTTCGTCGCGCTCGATCGCGCGCCGCAGGCGCGTCTCCAGCGCCAGCCAGCGCAGCGCCTGGGCGTTCATCTCGCCCTTGAAGAAGCGGAAGCCGTTGCGTCCCGCGCCCTTCATCTCGGTGAGCGCCGCGTCGGCGGCCTTGAGCAGGTCGCCCGGGGCGTTGCCGTCGCGCGGGAAGATGCTGATGCCGACGCTGCCGGTAACCACCACGTCGTGCTCGCCCACCGAATGCGGCTGGGCGATGGCGTCGATCAGGCGGCGCGCGGCCAGGATGATGTCGTCGTTGTCCTTGCAATTGGTGAGCAGCAGGACGAATTCGTCGCCGGACAGGCGCGCCAGGGTGTCGGTCGGGCCGGCGATCTGGCCGACCCGGCGCGCCACTTCGCGCAGCACGGCGTCGCCCGCCGCATGGCCCAGGCTGTCGTTGATGCGCGAGAGGCGGTCGACGTTAAATAACAGCACTGCGAGCTGGCCATCGCCAAGGCGCGCGGCGGCCATTGCCTGCTGCAGGCGGTCATTGAACAGCGAGCGGTTCGGCAGCAGCGTGAGGGCGTCGTGGTTGGACAGGAAGTCGAGCTGGTGGTGCGCCGCCTTCAGCGCCGACAGGTCGGTGGAGACCGAGACGTAGGCGGTCAGCTTGCCGGATTCGTCGTGCACGGCGCTGATGCTGAGGCGTTCCGGGTAGATCTCGCCGTTCTTGCGGCGGTTCCAGATTTCGCCGCGCCACTGGCCTTCCTGTTCCAGGCAGTGCCACATGTCGCGGTAGAAGGAGGCGTCGTGCCGGCCCGAGCGCAGGATGCGCGGGTTCCGGTTCAGTATCTCGGATTCGCGGTAGCCGGTGATCTGCTCGAAGGCCGGGTTGATGGCGACGATGCGCGCCTCGGCATCGGTCATCAGGATACCTTCCTGGGTGCTGTCGAAGACCTGGCGCGCCAGCTCGAGCCGGTGCTCGCTCTCGCGCAGGGCCTTGTCGGCGTCGGCGCGCGCCAGGGCTTCCAGCTGCAGCTGGGTGGCGTGGCGCTGCACCACGTCGTACAGGTTCAGGTTTTCATAGGCCACCGCGAGCTGGGCGGCCAGCGCGGTCGCCCAACGCTCTTCCTCGTCGGTGAAGCTTGGGGCGCCCGCGCGGCGTGCGCAGTACAGCCAGCCGTGCGGATGCTGCAGGTCGTGTACCTGCAGGCCGAGGAAACCGCCCATGGGCGGATGGCAGGACGGCATGCCGCCCAGCAGGGGATCGCCTTGCGCCAGGCGCAGCGGCGCCCTGGCGCGCAGCAGCATGCCGGGCAGCCGGCCCTCGTCCAGCGCGTGCGAGGCGAGCAGTTCGGGCTCCAGCGCCCAGGTGTCGAGGTGGCGCACGCCGCGTTCGCCCCGGTCGAGCAGGCATAGCGCGGCAAAATCGGCATGCAGTACGCGCCGTGCGGCATCCAGGAAGGATGCGGCCAGGGTCTCGACGCGGCGTTCGCCGATCAGGGCCAGGCACATGCGCTCCAGCTCGGCCAGGCGCGCGCCCAGGTCGAAGGGCAGGGCGCGCTCGCGCTCCGGCGCCGGCTCCGGCACCGGCAGCGGCGGGGCGCCTTCGACCACGCCTAGCTCGAGGTTGATGGCGTCGAGGATCTGCTGCGGGTCGGCCGGCTTGGGCAGGACGGTGGCGACGCCGCTGCGCGCCGCCATCGCCTTGGTTTCGCGCTCGGCATACACCGCGGAGAAGAAGATCACGCGGATGCCGCGCAGGTCGGGATCCTGGCGCAGCTGCTGGACCAGCTCATAGCCGTCCATGACCGGCATCAGGATGTCGGTGATGATCAGGTCGGGACGCTGGGCGCGCGCCAGCGCCAGCGCCTCGGCCCCGTCTTCCGCCTCCAGCAGGCGGTGGCCGGTGAAGCCGAGCAGGGCGTTCAGGAAGGCGCGGTTGCTCGGCCGGTCGTCGACGATCAGGATCGTAGCCATTCAGCCCTGCCTTTCTTGCGAAAGCGGGTAGCGACTGAACGAATGCGGAACGACCGCCATGTCTACTCCAGGAGATGGCCACGTGGCGCCGGGGGAAGGCCTCGACGGCACATGCGGCCGCAATGTTTTTATCATAATCGAGTCGTGCTTGAACACGCTCTTTGTTGCGTGCGGGAAACTTAGCTTAACAATTCTCACCGCATGAAAATACACGAATTGTTGCATGTTGCCTTATGGCAACAGGCGTTGACGAATTCGCAGTGCTGTGATGAAGAGGATCACCAGAGCTTCGGTTGAAAGACGGTAAATCCTTTAAAATAGCGGATTACGCAAAACTCCCCCGTTTCAAGGAATCCGTATGTCTATCTCCAGCACCGAGGAAATCGTTGCCGAATTGCGCGCAGGGCGCATGGTCATTCTTGTCGATGAAGAAGACCGCGAAAACGAGGGCGACCTGGTGCTTGCCGCCGATTTCGTCACCCCGGAAGCGATCAATTTCATGATCCGCCATGCGCGCGGCCTGGTCTGCCTGACCCTGACCGAAGAACGCTGCGACGAACTGGCGCTGCCGATGATGACGTCGAAGAACGGGACGTCCTTCGGCACCAATTTCACGGTGTCGATCGAAGCGGCAGAGGGCGTGACCACCGGCATTTCCGCCGCCGACCGCGCGCGCACCATCCAGGTGGCCGTGAACAAGGGCACGACGCCGGACGACCTGGTCCAGCCGGGCCACATCTTCCCGCTGCGCGCCCAGAAGGGCGGCGTGCTGATGCGCGCCGGCCATACCGAAGCCGGCTGCGACCTGACCGAGATGGCCGGCCTGACCCCGGCCTCGGTGATCTGCGAGATCATCAAGGAAGACGGCACCATGGCGCGCCTGCCGGACCTGATCGAGTTCGCCAAAGAGCACAAGCTGAAGATCGGCACCATCGCCGACCTGATCCATTACCGCAGCCAGAACGAAAGCCTGGTCGAGCGCGTGGCCGAGCGTCCCTTGAGCACCCCGTACGGCGAGTTCAAGCTGGTCGCCTACCGCGACAAGCCGAGCGGCGCGGCCCACCTGGCCCTGGTGCACGGTGAACTGTCGCGCGACAAGGAAGCGCTGGTGCGCGTGCACCAGCCGGTGTCGATCCTCGACGTGCTGGGCGACTGCGCCTCGACCCACTCCTGGGACCTGGCCTCGGCCATGAAGGCGATCAAGGGCGGCGATTCGGGCGCCATCGTGCTGCTGAACTGCGGCGAGACCGCGGACCAGCTGTTCGCCCAGTTCGCCCCGCGCGACACCAGCGCCCGCAGCGCCCGCGCGGCCTCGATGGACCTGCGCACCTACGGCATCGGCGCCCAGATCCTGCGCAACCTCGGCGTCGGCAAGATGCAGCTGCTGGCCAACCCGCGCAAGATGCCGTCGATGACGGGCTTCGATCTGGAAGTCACCGGCTACCTGCCGCAGCCTACCGCGTGATGCGGCGCGTCCGGACATAAAATCACACTACTATATACATACCAATCGAGAAGAAGAGGTCAGCCATGACGGTAGGAACTTTTGAAAGCAATCTGGCGGGTGAAGGCCTGCGCATCGGCATCGTGCAGGCACGATTCAACGCCGACATCGGCCACGGCCTGCTGTCGTCCTGCCTGGCAGAACTGAAGCGCCTGGGCGTGGCCGACGAGGATATCCTCCACATCACGGTGCCGGGTGCGCTGGAAGTGCCGCTGGCGCTGCAGAAGATGGCCGAGACCCAGCAATTCGACGCGCTGATCGCGCTGGGCGCGGTGATCCGCGGCGAGACCTACCACTTCGAACTGGTATCGAACGAATCGGGCGCCGGCATCACCCGCATCGGCCTGGACTACGGCATGCCGATCGCTAACGCCATCCTCACTACCGAAAACGACGAGCAGGCCGAAGCCCGCATGGCCGAGAAGGGCGCCGATGCGGCGCGCGTCGCGGTCGAGATGTCGAACCTGCTGTTCGCACTGGAAGAGCTGCAGGCCGAAGACGAATAAGCAGTAAAGGAAACCACATGACCGACAAGACTACGCACGCCAACCCGAGCAAGAACCGTACGCCGCGCCACCGCGCGCGCGAGTTCGCGCTGCAGGGCCTGTACCAATGGCTGCTCAACAATGAACCGGCCCGCACGGTCGTCACCAACATCCGCGGCGCCCACGGCTTCGACAAGGCCGACGGCGAATTCTTCAGCGAACTGCTGAACGGCACCATCGCCACCTCGGTCGAGCTGCGCGAAGTCATCGCGCCGCTGATCGACCGCGGTGTGGCCGAGCTGTCGCCGATCGAGCATGGCGTGCTGCTGCTGGGCGCCTACGAGCTGAAGAACCATCCGGAAGTCCCGTACCGCGTCGTCATCAACGAAGCGGTCGAGCTGACCAAATCCTTCGGCGGCATCGACGGCCACAAGTACGTCAACGGCGTGCTGGACAAGCTGGCCTCGACCCTGCGCCCGGACGAGGTGGGAGCCGACGCGCGCCGCTGATCGGCAGGCTCTTTATTGTGATTGCAAGGCCACCGTGGCGCTGCCCCGGTGGCCTTTTTTGTTTGTTCTTGTTTCATTGTGACGGCCTCAAGTAGTCTCGACATGAGCGCTGCGGAGGTCTAGGATGAGTATTCACACGGCGTAAATACGTTTGGGGCGTCGTTCATCTCAAGAATGAAAGGGATCATGATGAAATCGACTGGAAGCATCGCTTCAGCTTCACGTTTCACTCTTGCCTTCGCACTCCTCTTTCAAATGGCCTCTGCAAGCGCGCAATTCTCACTCATCTTTAATATCAACGATCTGAAATCTAGAGAAATTGAGGCAGCTTATACAACAGGTCAAGACACGAAGGAGATCGTCTGGACGACCAGTGCAAAACCGATGCCGGAAGTGCAGAAGAATAATGACGCCTGCTCGCCTTCCAGAATATGGCCACGGGGCGATTTGTTATCGTGTTTGCGGAGGCAGTCTAGCCAGTGAGCCAGTTCGTTGGATCTACGAATGGAGACCAGCGCATCTTGGTCACGATACTCCCTGGGAGGCGTGCCTGGAAAATCAAGGTTGCAAGAGTTTTAGAGAGGAATATTATCCTGACAAAGGTCGGGGCTGTGGGCATTTTATGATCTGGAAGCCACAGAGGCCTGGCAAGCATGATCGGGATCTGCGTATAAGAGTTCAACTTAGATGAAATCAGCACCGCACTCGAACAGACCAAGTTCTTTGACGGCATTAATGGCTATACGTATGTTAAAAGCGTATGGGCCAAATTGCTTCAACCCTGCGTCCGGATATCTATGTAGTAGAGAAAGCCACTGTGGCCTCGCCCAGTGGCTATTTGTTGCGCCATACTGCGCCAGGACGTGGATGTCCTGCTGGGCAGGCCTGGGGGCAGCGGCCGGCGTGCAAAGAAAAAGCCACCGCGAGCGGTGGCCGGTGAGGAGTGTCTTGCGCAGGATTACAGGGTCGCCAGCGCTTCCGAACCGTGGTTCTCGGCCTTCGCCGGTGCAGCGGCCGGCGTCTCGGTCGGGCTGGCTGCGGGAGCCTGCTTGACCAGGGTCGTTTGCGGCAGCGGGCGCGGATTGGTGGTCGGGACCTTGTGGCCCTTGGCAACTTGCTTGAGTTTCTTGTATTCGGCCAGTACCTTGGCGCCATAGCCCGAATCGGTTTCCAGGTCGGCTGCGCCGACGTAGGTCTTCAGGCCGCCTTCGACCGAACCGGTACGCTTGACATAATCCTTCAGGATCAGGGCGCCGACCTTGATGTTGGCGACCGGATTCAGGGCCGCCTGCTGGCCGCCCACTTGTTCGAACTTGTCGTGATGGACCTTGGCCATGACCTGCATCAGGCCCTTGGCGCCCATCGGGCTCTCGGCGAACGGGTTCAGGCCCGATTCGATCGCCATCACGGCCAGGATCAAGAGCGGATCCAGCTTGACCTCGTGCGCCGTCATGTAAGCGGTCGAGACCAGCATGTTGGCGGCGTCGCTGGCGACGCGGTAGCGCTTGCTCAGCCAGGAAGTGACCCATTGCTGCTGCTTGCTGTTGCCGAGGTGCTGGGCACTGGCATGGGGCGTCTCGACGGCTTCGGCGACGTCGGCGGCGACCGGCGCCGGGGTCGGAGCCGCTTGGGCGACGACCACGACTTCGGGTTCCGGATGCAGCATGTCCGAGACGCGCTTGGCGACGTCTTCGTTGGTATAGAGCAGGGCGAGCATCGCGACTGCAGAGAGACCGAATACGGTCAGGGTGTTGCGTGCGGTATTGAATACACCGCGTGCCGCTTTGCTCACGGAAGACCACGTGACTGGCTGGCTGGCCATGGATTGCACGAACCTTGCGTTCGTGATGAAACGATGGATCATCGAATTCCCCTTGTCGCGGCGAAAAGCAGCCCTGTCACAGCGTCTCTAAGGAGATGTGCGCTGCGTCGGGTTACTGAATGCCGTGCATCAGAAATATCGTAGGTCGCCGCCTTGCGGCCGACTAACGCCGTCATTGCTTTGCTACAGCTGGCTGCTTTGAAACCCGTGCGGGTGGAACCAGTGGCTCAACAACTGTCTCGGGGGATTGGGCAGACGCCCAGTGAAAACACTCCTCAAAATGTCATGTGGGGCCCCGACCCCGTGAATGCATGAGAACAGCTAAAATCATGTCAGAAAGACTGCCTGCCTCATCAAGTAGGACGGATTCTAGTGGCTCACTTATACCAAGTCAACCCTAGCACGATCCGCTCTTATTACTTTTAGTTCTGATTTCCGAGACGAAATTTTGAAAAGTCTTGCTAAATCAGCTACTTGGCATGGTGCCTTGAACAAGCTTCTACTGACGAGATTACGATCAAAACTTGATGAAATATTCAGATTTGCGGGACTTTATGGCTCAGCTCGAGCGAATGGGCGAGCTGAAACACGTTGGCGTACCGGTGTCGCCCCACCTCGAGATGACGGAGATCTGCGACCGGACCTTGCGCGCCGAGGGCCCCGCGCTGCTGTTCCAGAAACCTGCTGGACACACTATTCCAGTGCTCGGCAACCTGTTCGGCACGCCGCGCCGGGTTGCGCTGGGCATGGGTGCCGAAAGCCTGACCGAGCTGCGCAATATCGGCCACGTGCTGGCGCGCCTGAAGGAGCCAGAGCCGCCCAAGGGTTTCAAGGACATCATGGGCCTGGGCTCGCTGGTCAAGGCGGTCTGGGACATGGCGCCGAAAGAAGTAAAAGGCGCCTCCTGCCAGGAAATCGTCTGGGAGGGGCAGGACGTCGACCTGGCGCGCCTGCCGATCCAGCACTGCTGGCCGGGCGACATCGCCCCTCTTATTACGTGGGGCCTGGTGATTACCAGGGGACCGCACAAGAAACGGCAGAACTTAGGAATATATCGCCAACAGGTGCTGGGCCGGAACAAGGTGATCATGCGCTGGCTGGCGCACCGCGGCGGCGCCCTCGACTTCCGCGAGCACGCCCTGGCCAACCCGGGCAAGCCGTATCCGGTGGCGGTGGCGCTGGGCGCCGACCCGGCCACCATCCTGGGCGCCGTCACCCCGGTGCCGGACAGCCTGTCGGAATACCAGTTCGCCGGCCTGCTGCGCGGCCAGCGCACCGTCTTGAGCAAGGCCATCGGCAGCGAACTGCGCGTGCCGGCGTCCGCCGAGATCGTGCTGGAAGGGCACATCTATCCGGACGCGAGCCACCCGACCGGCTTCGAGCACGCACTCGAAGGTCCGTACGGCGACCACACCGGCTATTACAACGAGCAGGACAGCTTCCCGGTGTTCACCATCGACCGCATCACGATGCGGCGCGACCCCATCTATCACTCGACCTACACCGGCAAGCCGCCCGACGAGCCGGCGGTGCTGGGCGTGGCGCTGAACGAGGTCTTCATCCCGCTGCTGCAGAAGCAGTTCAGCGAGATCACCGACTTCTACCTGCCGCCGGAAGGCTGCAGCTACCGGATGGCGGTGGTGCAGATGAAGAAGCAGTACGCGGGTCACGCCAAGCGCGTGATGTTCGGGGTGTGGAGTTTCCTGCGCCAGTTCATGTATACCAAGTTCATCGTGGTGGTGGACGAGGATGTGAACGTGCGCGACTGGAAGGAAGTCATCTGGGCCATCACGACCCGGGTCGATCCGACCCGCGACACGGTCATGGTCGACAATACCCCGATCGACTACCTCGACTTCGCCTCGCCGATCAGTGGCCTGGGCAGCAAGATGGGCATCGACGCCACCAACAAGTGGCCGGGCGAGACCAATCGCGAGTGGGGTACGCCGATCGCCATGACGCCGGAAGTCAAGGCGCGCGTGGACCACATCTGGGGGACGCTGGGACTGTAGGGTGGCGGAGTTCCGTGCGGCGCGTGGGGCGGAGGGCGGCTAGACTGCCCTTTTGACCACCACGCACATGGAGGCCCGATGAACATCCTGATGGTGCTGACCTCGCACGACCGCCTCGGCGACACCGGCAAGAAAACCGGTTTCTGGCTGGAGGAGTTCGCCGCTCCCTATTATGTATTCAAGGATGCCGGCGCGACCCTGACGCTGGCCTCGCCGCGGGGTGGGCAACCGCCGCTCGACCCGAAGAGCGACGAGCCCGATGCCCAGACCGAGGCGACCCGGCGTTTTCGCGCCGACCCGCAGGCCCAACAGGCGCTGGCGAATACCGTCACCCTGTCGAGCGTGCGCGCGCAAGACTTCGACGCCGTGTTCTATCCCGGCGGCCACGGCCCGCTATGGGATCTGGCCGAGGATGCCGATTCGATCCGCCTGATCGAGGCCATGATCGCCGGCGGCAAGCCGGTGGCGGCGGTGTGCCATGCCCCGGGCGTGCTGGCGCAGGTCAGGGGAGTCGACGGCGACCTCCTGGTCAAGGGCAAGCGCGTGACCGGTTTCACCAATACGGAGGAGGAGGCTGTCGGCCTCACCGGGGTGGTGCCTTTCCTGGTCGAGGACATGCTGGTTAAAAATGGTGGCCAGTACAGCAAGACGGATGACTGGCAGCCCTACGTCGTGACCGACGGCCTGCTCGTCACGGGGCAGAATCCGGCGTCGTCCGAAGCGGGCGCGCATGCCTTGCTGGCCTTGTTGAAGGATCGCGCATAGCCTTCGCAAGATCCGGCCCCAAAAACGGTGGGGTCGGGTATAATGTTCGCTGGCGGGCCCCTGCGCATTGTGGCATGGTTTACCTGGTCAGGTCGGGAACGAAGCAGCCAAAGCCGTTCACCGCAAGTGCCGCAGATCAGGCTCGCCTCCTCCTTCTCTTCCTGCAATACCCATTCATCTTGTACGAAACGCAGCAGCCAGGCGCTGGCGGCTTTGTTATGCCTCGTGGAATCATATTGTTGCCGGGCCGGCCAGGGAATGTTCGCCCCAGTCGCCAACTGCGGTAAAATCTCGGCATGTCCTATCAAGTCCTCGCCCGCAAATACCGTCCCAAGAACTTCGAAACGCTGGTCGGCCAGGAGCACGTCGTCCGTGCCCTGACCCATGCGCTCAGGACCGGCCGCCTTCACCACGCCTACCTGTTCACGGGGACGCGCGGGGTCGGCAAGACGACGCTGTCGCGTATCCTGGCCAAGTCGCTCAATTGCGTCGGCCCGGACGGGCAGGGCGGGATCACGGCCGAACCCTGCGGCGTGTGCGAGGCCTGCCGCGCGATCGATGCCGGGCGTTTCGTGGACTACATCGAGATGGACGCGGCGTCCAACCGCGGGGTGGACGAGATGGCCCAGCTGCTGGAGCAGGCGGTGTACGCGCCGAGCAATGCGCGCTTCAAGGTCTACATGATCGACGAGGTGCACATGCTCACCAACCACGCGTTCAACGCGATGCTCAAGACGCTCGAGGAGCCGCCGCCGCACGTGAAATTCATCCTTGCGACCACCGACCCGCAGAAAATCCCGGTCACGGTACTGTCGCGCTGCCTGCAGTTCAACCTCAAGCAGATGCCGCCCGGCCACATCGTCGGCCACCTGGAAAACATCCTCGGCCAGGAAGGCGTTACCTATGAGCAGCCGGCCCTGCGCCTGCTGGCGCAAGGCGCCCACGGCTCGATGCGCGACGCGCTGTCGCTGACCGACCAGGCGATCGCCTATGCCGCCGGCCAGGTCACGCTCGACGCGGTGCAGGGCATGCTGGGAGCGCTCGACCAGTCCTACCTGGTGCGCCTGCTGGACGCGCTGCTGGCGCAGGACGGCGCCGACCTGATGGCGGTGGCCGACGAGATGGCCAGCCGCAGCCTGTCGTATAACGGCGCGCTGCAGGACCTCGGCACCTTGCTGCACCGGATCGCGCTGGCCCAGTCGGTACCCTCGGCGGTGCCGCAAGACCTGCCGGAACTGAACGACATCCTGCGCCTGGCCCAGGCGTTCGACGCGCAGGAAGTGCAGCTGTATTACCAGATCGCCGTGCACGGCCGCAACGAGATCGGCCTCGCGCCGGACGAATACGCGGGCTTCACCATGACCCTGCTGCGCATGCTGGCCTTCCGTCCGGGGCAGGGCGGCGCCGAGCCGCCACCAAGCGCACCCGCCGCCGCGGCGGCACCGGGCCACGCGCGGGCTGCTGCGGTGGCCGCCGCCAGCCATGCGGCGGTGGCGCCAGCGCGTCCGGCCGCGCCGCCCCCGGCGGCACAGGCCGCGCCTGCAGCGCCCCCAGCTTCCAGCCCGGCGCCCGCCATGACTTCCGCGCGCGCCGCGATCAACGCGGCACTGGAAGCGGCACGCGCCGCCTCCGGCCGCAATGGCGGCGGCAGCGCCAGGCCGCGTCCCGAGGCCGCACCGGCGCCGGCCCCCGCGCCGCAGGCGCCGGCTCCCGCCGCGCCGCCACCGGCGCCGGGGCCGTCGGCCGCCATGGGGGCCGCTCCGGCAGGCCGTCCGGGTCCGGGATCGACGCCGCCGTGGGAACAACCGCACGCCGCCCAGCCGCAGCAGCCGCAAGTCGTCCAGCAGATGCAGCAGCCCCAGGCGCGCATGCAGGCCGCGGCAAGCGATGACGAGCCGCCTTCCTGGGTCACTGAATTTTCCGACGACACCGCGGTCGCCGCCGAAGCGCCGGCCGCCGTCATGGGCCTGGCGCATGCGACAGGCGCTCCTGCGCGTGCGCCGGCCGCGCCGCCGCATCCCTACGTCATTACGCCGGTTCCGGCCATCGGCTGGGACGGCAACTGGCCGGCGCTGGCCGCCAGCCTGCCGCTGCGCGGCGTGTCCCAGCAACTGGCCCTGCAGACCGAACTGATCGAATGCGTAGCGCACGAACAGGCCGCGACTTTCCGCCTGCGCGTACCGGTCGACACCCTGCGCGCCAGCGGCAACAGCGAGAAGCTGACGGCCGCGCTGCAGGAGCACTTCCCCTCGGTGCGCGTCAGCCTCGATACCGAGATCGGCCCGACCTGGTACACCGCCGCGGCCGAAGCCAAGGCGGCGCGCGAGGAGCGCCAGCGCCAGGCCGAAGCCCTGGTCGCCGCCGATCCCTTCGTGCAGGCGATGGAGCGGACCTTCGGCGCCTTCGTCGTGCCCGGCTCGGTGAAGCCGGCCGCAGCCTGACCTATTGAATCAACCACTTGGCACTTTTTGGAGATACCGACCATGATGAAAAACCAGCTCGCAGGCCTGATGAAACAGGCGCAAGCCATGCAGGACAACATGAAGAAGGCGCAGGAGCAGCTGGCTCAGATCGAAGTCGAGGGCCAGTCCGGCGCCGGCCTGGTCAAGGTCGTCATGACCTGCAAGAACGACGTCAAGCGCGTCACCATCGATCCGTCGCTGCTGGGTGACGACCGCGACATGCTGGAAGACCTGGTCGCGGCCGCGTTCAACGACGCCGTGCGCAAGGCCGAAGCCACCTCAGCCGAGAAGATGAGCGGCTTGACCGCCGGCATGCCGCTGCCGCCGGGCTTCAAGATGCCGTTCTAAAAGAAAGAAAAAACCTCATGTCCAGGTCGCTCGACTTCCTGACCGAGGCGCTGCGGCGCCTGCCCGGCATTGGTCCGAAGTCGGCGCAACGCATGGCTTTCCACCTGCTGCAGCATGACCGCGAAGGCGCGGCCATGCTGTCGCGCGCGCTGTACCAGGCGGTGGACACGGTCCACCACTGCGCCATGTGCAATACCTTCGCCGACACCGAAGTGTGCGATCTGTGCGCCGACGAGGCGCGCGACCGCGCGCTGCTGTGCGTCGTCGAAACCCCTGCCGACCAGATGATGATCGAGCAGACCATGACCTACAAGGGCCTGTACTTCGTGCTGATGGGGCGGCTCTCGCCGCTGGACGGCATTGGCCCGCGCGACCTGCACCTCGACAAGCTGGTCGGACGCGCCACCGACGGCGTGGTCGACGAAGTGGTGCTCGCAACCAATTTCACCAACGAGGGCGAAGCGACTGCCCATTACATCAGCGAGATGCTGAAGGCGCGCGGGCTGAAGGTCAGCCGGCTGGCGCGCGGCGTGCCCGTCGGTGGCGAGCTCGAGTATGTCGATGCCGGCACGATTGCGCGCGCCATGCTGGATCGGCGCAGCGCATAATCCACTGTAAAGACTAAAGACGACCGGTAGCGAGTTCCGCGGATGCCTGTGCGTGTGCGCAAGCCTCGTTGGCGGACCGCTGCTACTTTGGACCTTTTAGCGGATTCTGAACCTATCAGGTTCTTACATGCATCTTGTCGACATCACGATGTTCTACGCCGCCGAGGGCGGCGGCGTCAGCACCTACCTGAACGCCAAGTCGCGTTGGCTTGCGCGTTACGGCTGGGCGCGGCATACCATTTTCAGTCCCAATGTCGGCGAGGATGAAGCGCCCAGCCTGGTGCGGGTGCCGGCAGTGGCGCTGCCCGGCATCCACGGCTACCGCATGCCGGTTTCGGTGACGGCGGCGGCCCGGCGCCTGCGTGCGGCCCGGCCTGACCTGATCGAGGCGGGCGATGCTGGCCACAGTGCCTGGGCGGCATTGCGCCTGCGCCAGCAGCTCGGCATCCCGGCGCTCGCCTTCTACCATTCCGACCTGCCGCGCCTGGTGCAGAACCGTTTTGGTGAAACCATTTCCCACGGTACCTGCAAGTACCTCGCCCACCTGTACGGCGAGTTCGATACCGTGCTGGCGCCAAGCCGGCTGATGGTGCACCAGCTGGCCGACATGGGCGTCACCCATGCCCTGCACCAGCCGCTCGGCATCGACAGCGAGATCTTCCACCCGCGCCGCCGGCGCGACAGCCTACGGGCCGAGCTCGGCCTGCCGGAAGACACGCGCCTGCTGGTCTATGCCGGCCGCTTCACGGCCGACAAGAAGCTGAGCTACCTGGTCGAGGCCGTGCGCAAGCTCGGCAAGCCCTACCACCTGCTGCTGGTCGGGGGCGGGGCGCCGATGCCGCAGCATGCGCAGTTGAGTTTCCTGCCCTTCCAGCGCGACCAGTGCGCGCTGGCCGGCCTGCTGGCCAGCTGCGACGTGCTGGTGCATCCGGGCGACTGCGAAACCTTCGGCCTGATCGTGCTGGAGGCGATGGCCTGCGGCCTGCCGGTGGTGGGCACCAGCGGGGGCGGGGTGGCCGAGCTGGTGGACGAGCAGACCGGCATCCTGGCGCGTCCCAACGACGCCGACAGCCTGGCCGGCGCCATCGAAGCCATCTATCGGCGCGACCTGGTGCGCCTCTCCACCAACGCACGGCGCAAGGCGCACGAGCACTATGACTGGAGCCAGGTATTCCCGCAGCTGATGCACCGCTACGGCAGCCTGCTCGCGGCGCGCCCCGGAGCCTCGCGCGTGCTGGAGCGTGTCTTTGTCCCCGACTGACATGGACCGCCAAGCGGACGGCGATTCTACGAAAGCAGCCAGGGCGCAGCGGCCCGCCCTGTGCGTGTCGATCCACGACGTTGCCCCGGCCACCTGGGACGAATGCAGCCGTCTGGCGCAGGCCATGCGTGAGGTGGCTGAGCTGCCGCTGACCTGGCTGGTGGTGCCCCAGTACCACCGTGCCGGCGGCGAACCGGGACGGATGGAAGCAGGGCTCGAACGGGCCCTGGCGCAGGCTGACGAGCTCGCGCTGCACGGCTATACCCATCTGGATACCGCCCCGCGCGGTCCTGGTTTGAGCGAGCGTTTTTTGCGCGGCAGCTATAGCCACGAAGGCGAGTTCGCGGCCCTGCCGGCCGACGAGGCGGCGCGGCGCATCCAGTGCGGACTCGACTGGTTCGCCGAGCGCGGCTGGCCGGTGCGCGGCTTCGTGCCGCCGGCCTGGCTGATGGGAGAGGGCGCCTGGCAGGCCCTGCGCGCCTTCGATTTCGACTACACCACGACTTTCCTGCGCTTTCACCTGCTCGGCGCCGGCGCGGAAGGCAGGGGCAAGGCAGGCAGCGGCGCGGCGGTGCTGTCGCCCTCGCTGGTCTACGCGGCGCGCAACCGGACCGGCCGGCTGGCATCGCCGCTGGTGGCGGACGCCTTGACGCTGGCGCTGGCGCGCCGTCCGCTCATCCGGCTGAGCCTGCATCCGCCGGACGTGCGCCATCCGCGGCTGCTGCGCCATGCGCAGGCCACGGTCGAGCGCTTGCTTGCGACCCACACGGCCATGACCAAGGCCGCATTCGCGCACATGCTTACCAGTACGGTCCCCAGTAGCCTCCACCCCGCCAGTGGCGCGCACCCCAGCCCCCATAGTACGAGGGGGCCTGGCGCAGTTCCTCGCGCGTGCTGAGCTGCAGCACGCATTGGCGCCACTGGTCGCTGTTCTGTGCATAGCCGAGGCGCGAGCAGGCCGGACCGTAGATGGTCATCAGCTCGGCCATTTCCGCCTGCATGCGCTCGGCGCGCTGCTGTGGCGTGGAGCAGGCAGCCAGTCCCAGGGTCATTGCCAGTACCGCATACTTTGCCATTTGCATGATCGCCTCCTTCGTCCGCCGTCCTGGCGGTTCCGTTTCAGTATAGATGGGGATACGTCGTGCGTAAATCAATCGTGCGACACCCCGCATGCATGGAACAAATCCGGTTCGCCCGGAAACCCTGTTTTCTGGCAAGATACGCCCCAAAAAACAAGGAGAAACACAGCATGCGTCAGCGCCGTTGGAGGACCTGGACCCTGCGCGGGGTAGCCGGACTGGTGGCGCTCATCGTGCTGGCGCTTGCCGCCGGCTGGCTGTACTTGCGCGCCAGCCTGGCGCAGCGCGACGGCGAGCGCAGGGCGCCCGGCGTGCACGCCGCGGTGACGGTGGCGCGCGATGCCGCCGGCGTGCCCTTCATCAGCGGCGCCAGCCGCGCCGACGTGGCCTATGCGACCGGCTTCGTGCATGCACAGGAACGCTTCTTCCAGATGGATCTGCTGCGCCGCACCGCCGCAGGCGAGCTGGCCGAGCTGTTCGGCCCGCGCGCACTGCCGCTCGACCGCTCGCGCCGCCTGCACCGTTTCCGCGCCCGTGCACAGCTGGCGCTGGCGCGCCTGCCGGCAAGCGAGCGCGCACTGCTGGAGCGCTACGTGGCCGGCGTCAACGACGGCCTTGGCGCACTGCGCGCCAAGCCATTCGAATACGCCTTGACCGGGACCGGGGCGCGTCCGTGGAGCGCCGCCGATTCGCTGCTGGTCATCTGGGCGATGTACATCGACCTGCAGGGCAACCAGGAGCCGCGCGAGCTGGCGCGCGGCTGGCTGCGCGCCCACAGCGATCCGGCGCAGCTGGCCTTCCTGCTGCCGGAGGCGAGCCGCTGGGATGCGACGCTGGACGCCGGCGCGGGCGTGGCGCCCCCTGGCGAGGCGCCGCTGCCGCCCAGGGCGCCGGCCTGGTGGGGCGCGGCGCCAAGGCAGCCGGCGCAACTGGCCGGCGCCGCCTTCGTCGACTCGGTCGGCAGCAACAACTACGCGGTGGCGGGCAGCCGCAGCGCCAGCGGCGCGGCCATCGTCGCCGACGACATGCACCTCGGCCTGCAACTGCCGAACATCTGGTACCGCGTGGCCCTGCGCTTCCCCGACCCGAAGGGCGGGCAGCGGCGCCTGGCCGGCGTCAGCCTGCCCGGCGCGCCGCCGACCATCATCGCCGGCAGCAACGGCCAGGTGGCCTGGGCCTTCACCAACAGCTATGCCGACCTGGTCGACCTGGTGCCGCTCGGCCTGGATGCGGCGCGCCCCGGCCAGGTGCGCCTGCCCGGCGGTTGGGAGACCCCGGTCAGCCACGTCGAGATGATCGCCGTGAAGGGCGCGGATGCCGAGCGCGTCGTGGTGCGCGAGACCTCCCTGGGACCGATCCGCGAAGCGGGCGGGCGCCAGTACGCGGTACGCTGGATCGCGCACGACCCGGCCGCGATCAACCTCAACCACCTCAAGCTGGAGACGGCGGGCAGCGTGGACGAGGCGCTGGCCATTGCCGCCATCGACGGCATTCCGGCCCAGAACTTCGTGGCGGGCGACGCCGCCGGCAACATCGGCTGGACCATCGCCGGCCTGCTGCCGCAGCGCGCGACGGCGGCGCTGGCGACCACCTTCCCGCTGGAGGAGGGCGTGCCCACCTGGAGCACGACGCTGGCGCCGCAGCGCTATCCGCGCGTGCTCAATCCGGCCGACGGCCAGATCACCACGGCCAACAGCCGCCAGCTGATGGGCGAGGGCGCCGACCTGATCGGGGACGGTGGCTTCGACCTCGGCGCCCGCAACCGCCAGTTGGCCGACGGCCTGCGCGCCCTCGGGCCGAAGCTCGACGTGCGCCGGGCCGCCAGTGCGGCGCTGGACGACCGCGCCCTCTTCATCGGGCGCTGGCGCGAACGCGCACTAAGAGCGCTCGACCCCCAGGCGCTCGCGGGCCAGCCGCAGCGCGCCGAATTCCGCCGCCTGCTCGAGACCAGCTGGGACGGCCATGCCAGCGTCGGTTCGGTCGGCTACCGGCTGGCGCGCAACTATATGTGGGCCCTGAACGAGCTGCTGTTCGGGCGCGTCAACAAGGAACTGGCCGCGCTCGACCCGAAAGCCACGCTGGCCAGCGCCACCACCCGCTGGCCCGAGGTGCTCGCGCGCCTGCTCGATGCCCGTCCCGCCGGCTGGCTGCCGCCGGGCTATCGCGACTGGCGCGCCGTCGAGCTGGCCGCGGTCGACCGCGTGATCCAGGACCTGACGCAAGACGGGCAGGCGCTGGCGCAGGCCACCTGGGGCAAGCGCAATACGGCGGCGATCGCGCATCCGATCAGCATCGCGGTGCCCGCCCTGGCGCCGCTGCTGGGGACGCCGCCCGACCAGTTGCCGGGCGACTCCAACATGCCGCGCGTGGCGGGGCCGAAATTCGGGCAGTCGGAGCGCATGACGGTGTCGCCGGGGCGCGAAGAGGAGGGGCTGTACAACATGCCGGGCGGGCAGAGCGGGCATCCACTGTCGCCGTTCTTCCTGGCGGGGCACAAGGAGTGGGTGGAAGCCAAGCCGGTGCCGCTGTTGCCGGGGCCGGCCAAGTACAGCTTAAAGCTCGTACCGTAGGGTGGTCGGCTCTGCCGACCGCGCGTTCAAGCACACGAAGAAATAACGCGGCGTCTGTTCAAACACTGTTTGAACGCGCGGAGTGATCTGGTCCAGTGGACCAGATCACAAAAAAGCCGTCCACCCTACTACTTGGCCGGCAGCAGCAGCGGCGCCTGCAGCATCCCGGTAATCGTTTCCGCGCTCGACGGATGCCCCAGGTAGTATCCCTGCACCATGTCGCAGCCATACTGCTCGAGCAGCAGCAGCTGTTCGCCGGTCTCGACGCCCTCGGCCACCACCACCATCTTGAGCCCGTGCGCCATCGCGATGATGGCGCGGGTGATGGCCGCGTTCTCCGAATCCTGCGGCAGGCCGTTGATGAAGCTGCGGTCGATCTTCAGCGCACGCACGTCGAAACGCTTTAAATAGTTCATCGACGAGTAGCCGGTGCCGAAGTCGTCGATCGACAGGTACACCCCGATGCCGCGCAGCTGCTCCAGCGTGACCAGGGTGGCGCGCGCGTCGTCCATCAGCGTGCCCTCGGTAAGCTCGAGCTCCAGCAGGCGCGGCTCCAGCCCGGCATCGAGCAGGGCCGAGTGCACCATCTGCGACAGGTTCTCGTCCTTGAACTGCTTGGCCGAGAGGTTGACCGCCATGCGGATCATGCGCTGGGCGTGGCGCTGCCAGGACCTGGCCTGGCGGCAGGCGGTGCGCAGCACCCATTCGCCGATCGGCACGATCAGGCCGGTCTCCTCGGCCAGGGGGATGAACTCGGTCGGCGGCACCAGCCCGCGCTCCGGGTGGCGCCAGCGCACCAGCGCCTCGACCCCGACGATCTCGGAAGTGCGCACGTCGCGCTGCGGCTGGTACACCAGGTACAGCTCGTCGTTCTGCAGCGCCTTGCGCAGCCCGACCTCGAGCTTCACATGGCTCATGATCTGCATGGTCAGCGAGGAGCTGTACAGCTTCGCGTTGTTCTTGCCGCAGTTCTTGGCGTGGTACATCGCGGTGTCGGCGAACTTGAGCAGCGAGCCGCAATCGTCGCCGTCTTCCGGGAACAGCGAGATGCCGATGCTGGCGGTCACGAAAATCTCGTTGCCCTCGATCAGGAAGGGCCGCCGCATTGCTTCCTTCACACGGGTAGCAACGTTCAGCGCATGCTCGACCCGCTCCAGGTCCGGGATCAGGATGGTGAACTCGTCGCCGCCCAGACGCGCCAGGTTGGTGGTGTGGTCGGCCTTTTCGGCGCTTGAACCGCTGCTCGAGCCATCCCCGCGCGACACCAGGTCGCTCGGACGGGTGGTCTCGCGCAGGCGCTCGGACACCATCTTGAGCAGCTGGTCGCCGGCATTGTGGCCCAGCGTGTCGTTGATGCGCTTGAAGGCGTCGAGGTCCATGAACAGCACCGCGAACTTCTTGTTGCCGATCTTCGAGCGCTGCAGCTCGCGTTCCAGCGTCTCCAGGAAGGCCTGGCGGTTCGGGATGCCGGTCAGGCTGTCGCAGTAGGCGAGACGCCGGATCTGCTCTTCGGCGCGCTTGCGTTCGCTGATGTCGCGCACCAGGCCGAGCACCTGCGAGTCGCCGGTGGCGACCAGCCGCGCCTCGAAGTGCTGGGACTCGCCGCAGTGTTCGAGCTCGTACTCGACCGAGCGCACCTGCTGGATGGCCAGCACGGTGCGCATCTGTTCCAGCATGCGCGCGGCGATGGCGGGCGGCAGCACGTCGGTGATGTGCTTGCCGATGCAGGGCTGGGAGGTGGCGTGCCTGCGGTTCGGCCGGCCCCGGCCCGGACGCTCATGGCCCGGCTCGTAGTCGAGGTAGAAGCCGTCGCGGTCGAGGCGGAAGAAGGTGTCGGGGATCGCGGCCAGCACCGCACGGTTCTGGGCGTCGGCGATGCGCAGGCGCGCGATGGCGTCGCTGGCGCGCAGCACGTAGAGCACGCGGTGGCCGAGGATCGGCCAGTTGATCGGCTTGGAGACGAAGTCGGTGGCGCCGGCCTCATAGGCGCGCGTGACCGCCTCAAGGTCGTCGCCGCCGGTGACCATCACGATCGGCACGCTGGCGCCGTCGGCTTCCGCGTCGCGGATCGCTTCGCAGGCGGCGAAGCCGTCCATGCGCGGCATCTCGACGTCCATCAGGATCAGGTCGGGCGAGCGCGAGCGCGCCAGCTCGACAGCAAGCGCGCCGTCGGCTGCCTCGATCGCGTCCAGCCCGACCTGGGCCAGCATCTCGAGCATCAGCATGCGCATGACCGGGTCGTCGTCGGCGACCAGGACCGTTCCGCGCTTCGGTGGAGAGGAAGGCATGTCAGGTTTCCTTTTCAAGCATGGCGTGGAGCGAATGGCGCACGGTCTGGAATTCGTGTTCCATGTCGGTGAGGATGCGGTCCGCGCCATCGACCGTGTCGGCGCGCCCGAGCTGTTCGAGTTCCTTGCACAGCGTCGCCAGGCGCGCGGCGCCGATGTTGGCGCTGGCCGATTTCAGGCTGTGGGCGACGCGCCGCACGCTGCCGGCATCCATGCCCTCGACCGCCTCGCGCAGCGTCGCCAGGTGGCGCGGCGTGTCGCCCACGTAGGCGGCGATGACCTTGTGCACCAGCGTATCGCCGCCGTCGCGGCTGAGCGCCCGGATGTTGTCGAGCGCGACCCGGTTGACCGACTCGCGCTGGATCACCTCGACCGTCTCGGGCGGCAGGCGCGGCGGCGCATCCAGGTGGTGGCTGGTGGCGGCCAGCGGCACCGCGACCCAGCGGCCGATCACCGCCGCCAGCTGCTGCTGGGTAAAGGGTTTCGAGAGGTAGTCGTCCATGCCGGCGGCCAGGCAGGCTTCGCGGTCGCCCTGCAGCGCGTTGGCGGTGATCGCGATGACCGGCAGGGTGCGTGCGCGGCCCGCCTCGCGTTCGTGGCGGCGGATCGCGGCGGTGGCAGCGAAGCCGTCCATCACCGGCATCTGGCAATCCATCAGCACCGCATCGAAGCTGCCGGTGCGCACCGCCTGCAGCGCTTCCTGGCCGTTGCGCGCGCAGGTGGCCTCGATGCCCAGGCTTTCCAGCATCGCCTTCGCGACTTCGACGTTGACCGGGTTGTCTTCCGCCAGCAGCACCCGGCGCGCGCGCGCGCGCGGCGCCGGGCGCGGCGTGGCGGGCGCCGGTGCGGCAAGTCCGGCAGCCGGCGCCGATCCGGGCCTGGCCGGTGCCGGCGCAGGGCTTGCTGCGCCCGCGGCCGGGCCCGGCGCGCCGGTCCCGGGCGCATGCAGGCGCGCCGCACAAGCGGCCAGGCAGGCATACATGTCGGCCGCGCGCGCCGGCTTGACCAGCTGGTAGGCGACGCCGGCGGCGCGCCGCTGCACCGGATCGGCCGCCAGGCGCTCGGGACTGACCAGCACCAGGTGGGTGGCGCGCGCGCCGGCATCGGCCTTGATCGATGCCGCCAGCGCCAGGCCGCTGGTGTGGGTCATTTCCATGTCGATGACGGCGGCGTCGTAGGGGCGGCCGCTTCTGGCCGCGCTCAGCAGGCGCTCGTAGCCGGCGGCCGCGCTGGCGGCGCCATCGGCGGATGCCCGCCAGGCCCGGAGCTGCTGGGCCAGGTCTTCGCGGGGTTCCTCCTGTTCGTCCACGATCAGCACGCGCAGGCCCTCCAGCGTGTGCTGGCGGTGGCCGGGCGCATCGGGATCGACGCGGCGCTTGTCGAAGCTGACGGTGAACCAGAAGATCGAGCCGCGCGTGGGCGCGTTGTCGACGCCGATGGCGCCGCCCATCAGTTCCACCAGCTGCTTCGAGATCGCCAGGCCGAGGCCGGTGCCGCCGTAGCGGCGCGTGGTCGAATCGTCGGCCTGCGAGAAGGCCTCGAACAGGCGCGCCCGCGCTTCGCGCGAGATGCCGATGCCGGTGTCGTGCACCTCGAAGCGCAGCATGACCGACTGGGTGTCTTCGCCGGCCACGCGCACCCGCGCCAGGATGCGGCCCTCGTCGGTGAACTTGATGGCATTGCCGAGCAGGTTGGCCATGATCTGGCGCAGCCGGTTCGGGTCGCCGCAGATCGCCACCGGGATGTCGTTGGCGATGTCGAAGTCGAATCCGATGCCCTTGCCGGCCGCCTGCGGGGTATACACGTTGTGGATGTCGTCCAGCAGGTCCCACAGGTTGAAATTGATGTACTCGATGGTCAGCTTGCCGGCCTCGATCTTGGAAAAATCGAGGATGTCGTTGATGATCACCAGGAGGTGTTCGCCGGAGCGTTTGACCAGGGTGGTGTAGTTGCGCTGGGCTTCGGTGAGCGGGGTCGCCAGCAGCATCTCGGTCATCCCGAGCACGCCGTTCATCGGGGTGCGGATCTCGTGGCTCATGGTGGCCAGGAAAGCGCTCTTGGCGCGGCTCGCGGCTTCGGCGGCATTCTTGGCCTTTTCCAGCTGCTCGGTGCGCACGCCGACCTGGCGTTCCAGCTCGTCGCGGTGGTGCAGCAGGGCGGCGCCACGGTCCTCGATCTGGGCCATCATGGTGTTGAAGCTGTCGATCAGCTGCCCCAGCTCGTCGGTGCGCTGGTGGGCGATGCGCAGGCTGTAGTTCTGGCTGGTGGAGACCTTCTGCGCGGCCTGGATCAGCTTGGTCACCGGCTCGGCGATGCTGCGCTTGAAGCGGCCGGCCATGCCCACCGCGACCCCCAGCGACACCAGCATCGCCAGCCCCATCACCGCGAGCCCGGCGAGGATGTCGATCCAGGTCTCGACCAGGTCGGTCTCGATCATCACCACGCCCACCTGCAGTTCGCCCGCCATGACCGGCAGGTACAGGCGCATGCGGCGCGACAGCAGGACCTGGCCCCCTGCATTGGCGGCGCCAAGCGCCTCGGCATCGATGCCGTCCAGGGCCTCGGGCGGGACCAGGTCTTCGGTAGGGCTGTCGCTGGCGGACAGGTAGAGCGCGAAGGGCTTGCCGTTGCGGTCGTACAGGACGGCCGAGGCGATGTCGCTCTTGGCCGCCAGCGCGCCAAGCGCATTGCTGGCGCGTGCGCGGTCGCGCAGCAGCAGATAGTCGGCGCTGCTGGCCGCGATGACCCGGGCGAAGGTCTGCAGCTGCATCGCCTCGTCCTTGCGATGGTTCGCCACCGAAGTCGCGACAAAGGCTGCGAACACGAACAGCAGTGCGGTCGCGGTCGAGAGCAGCGAGATGATGGTCAGCTTCTGGTTCAGGCTGGAGCGCTCGAAGTTCGGCATTCTGATCCCGCAGGCACGTCGGAGCAGCCCGGCGCCGGACGACGCAGGGCTTCCTTTGCGGAATGCAAATTCCCGCAAGAAAAAAATATACGTTCAAGGGGGTGGGGTAGCGTTGACGGACGTCAATGTACGTAGGGCAAATCCGCACGCAGCGTGCGCGGACCGGCCACGCTTTCATCGTGCACTTCTGATCTTCACTAAGACCGGCACCGCCTTCGCGCCTAGACTCGGTTCGTTTGGACCGCTGCAGGACCGGTCCGCCACGACGACCTGGAGAACCAGCATGAACCTGACCACGCGCATCCTCGACAACCTGCAGCTTCCCCGCAAGCGGCAAGCCGACGAGCAGGGCGGCCCCGCTATGGCGCCGCAGGCCGTGGCGCCGGCGTCCCTGCCTTTGATCGACCAGATCAATATCGTTCATACGGCCCTGTTCGGCTGGCCGTGCGACGGGCTGACGCCGCTCGACGACTACCTGGCTTGCGACAATATCCACCAGGTCGCGCTCAGGATGCTCGATTCGCCCCGGTTTCGCTGGGATATCCGCGACAAGCTCGGTTTGTGGCCCCATGAAAAATGGGTCATGACCGATTACCGCGGCCTGCAGATATGGGTGAACCTGTTCGACGGTTTCGTGTCGTTCGGCGTCCTGCAAGGCAACTGGGAAAACGCCGAAGTCGACTTCATGCTGTCGTGGCTGGGCGAAGGCGACGGCGTCATCGACGCCGGCGCGAACATCGGCGTGTTTACGATCCAGGCCGCCAGGGCGGTGGGCGAGAGCGGCCGCGTGTATGCCTTCGAGCCGATGCGCACTACCTTCGACATGCTGGCGCGCAGCGTGCGGGCCAACAGCTTCGAGACGCGCTGTTCCCTCCACAACGAAGGCCTGGGTGCGAGCGAAGGCGAGGGCTCCTTCCACCTGAGTTCCCACGCGACCAATCCCGGCAGTTCCTACATCTCGGCCGATGCACGCGGCGAGCGCATCCGCATCCGGCCGCTCGATTCGGTCGACTACGAGCGCCGCATCCGCTTCCTCAAGATGGACGTCGAGGGCTTCGAGCCGCACATCATCCGGGGCGCGGCCAGGACGCTTGCCGAGCATGCGCCGGTCATCCTGACCGAGTTCTTCCCGCGCTCGCTGCGCGAGATCGGCGGCATCTCCGGCCCCGGCTACGTGGCGATGCTGGAACAGCTGGGCTATGCCATGACGGTCTTCACCGCCGACGGCAACCCCGGCGACAAGGTGAGCTCGGCCGACGCCCACCGCTTCGACGACATCACGGCGCCCATCAACCTGGTCTGCCTTCCCGCCAGGCGATAAAAGCGAAGGGACCCTGCCGGGTCCCTTCGCCATTCATGCCTCAGGCAGCCTTCAGCAGCAGGTGGCCCGCTTGCCGCCGTAGCGCGCTTCCTGGCGCTCCCGGAAGAACTCCTCGTAGGTCATCGGCGTCTGGTCCGGATGGGTACGTTCCATGTGCGCCAGGTAGGTGTCGTACTCGGGCAGGCCGACCATCAGGCGCATGCTCTGCCCGAGGTACTTGCCTGCTTCCTTGCCTGCCTCCAGCAGAGCGCCGAACATCATTGCACCTGCGGGTTGGGCATGGCGACGTACGGGGTCTCCTTCGCGGTCGGGCTGCTGCTTGCGCGCGCAGCCATGACGGTGCGCACGCCATACACCAGCACCGCCAGCACCACGAACATGAAGAAGCCCGCCAGCGTCGCGTTGACGTAGTCGTTGAAGATGATGCGCTCCATCTGCTCGATGGTCTTGGCCGGTGCCAGCACCGTGCCGGCGTCGTGCGCGGCCTGGAACTTGTCGGCGTGAGCCAGGAAGCCGACCTTCGGATCGGCGGCAAAAATCTTCTGCCAGCCGGCGGTCAGGGTGCAGGCCAGCAGCCACAGGGTCGGCACGACCGTGATCCAGGCGTATTGCGCGCGCTTCATCTTGTACAGCACGCAGGTGCCCAGCATCAGCGCGATACCGGCCAGCATCTGGTTGGCGATGCCGAACAGCGGCCACAGGGTATTGATGCCGCCCAGCGGATCGACCACGCCCTGGTACAGGAAGTAGCCCCAGGCGGCCACGCACAGGCCGGTGGCCAGCAGGTTGGCCGGCAGCGACTCGGTGCGCTTGAGCGACGGTGCAAAGGCGCCCAGCAGGTCCTGCAGCATGAAGCGGCCGGCGCGGGTGCCCGCGTCCACCGCGGTCAGGATGAACAAGGCCTCGAACAGGATCGCGAAGTGGTACCAGAAGGCCATCATGGCCTGGCCGCCGACCACGTTCGACAGGATGTGGGCCATGCCCACGGCGAGGGTCGGGGCACCGCCGGCGCGCGAGATGATGGTGTTCTCGCCGACGTCCTTCGCCATCTGCTCCAGCGTTTCAGGGGTGATCACGAAGCCCATCTGCGAGACCGCCGCGGCGGCCGATTGCGCGGTGGTGCCCAGCACCGCGGCCGGGCTGTTCATCGCAAAATACACACCCGGGTCGATGGTGGACGCCGCCACCAGCGCCATGATCGCGACAAACGATTCCATCAGCATGCCGCCGTAACCGATGAAGCGGGCGTGGGTCTCGTTCTCGATCATCTTCGGGGTGGTGCCCGAGGAGATCAGCGCGTGGAAGCCCGACACCGCGCCGCAGGCGATGGTGATGAACAGGAAGGGGAACAGGTTGCCCGACCAGACCGGGCCGCTGCCGTCGATGAACTTGGTCACGGCCGGCATGCGCAGCTCCGGGGCGACGATCACGATGCCGATCGCCAGCGCCACGATGGTGCCGATCTTCAGGAAGGTGGACAGGTAGTCGCGCGGCGCCAGCAGCAGCCACACCGGAATGACCGAGGCGACGAAGCCGTAGCCGATCAGCATCCAGGTCAGCTGGGTGCCGGTGAAGTCGAACATCGGGCCCAGGGTCGGCGAGTCGTGCACCCACTGGCCGCCGATGATGGCCAGCATCAGGAGCACGAAGCCGATGATCGAGACTTCGCCGATGCGGCCGACGCGCACGTAGCGCGAATACAGGCCCATGAACAGCGCGATCGGGATGGTGGCCAGCACGGTGAAGCTGCCCCACGGCGAGTGGGTCAGCGCCTTCACGACGATCAGCGCCAGCACCGCCAGGATGATCACCATGATCATGAAGGTGCCCAGCAGCGCGATCAGGCCCGGGATCTCGCCCATTTCGGACTTGATCAGGTCGCCGAGCGAGCGGCCGTCGCGGCGGGTGGACATGAACAGCACGATGAAGTCCTGGACGGCGCCGGCGAAGACGACGCCTGCCAGGATCCACATCATGCTCGGCAGGTAGCCCATCTGGGCCGCCAGCACCGGACCCACCAGCGGGCCGGCGCCGGCGATCGCGGCGAAGTGGTGGCCGTACAGGACGTACTTGTTGGTCGGGACATAGTCCAGGCCGTCGTTGTACTTGTAGGCGGGGGTCTGGCGCTTCGGATCGAGTTGCAGCGCCTTGTAGGCGATGAACTTGCTGTAGAAACGGTAGGCGATCAGGTAGACGCAAACTGCTGCTGCGACGATCCAGATCGCGTTGATGGTCTCGCCCTGCTTGACGGCGATGAAACCGAGCGAAAATGCGCCCAGGACCGACAATGCGATCCAGCCGAGCGCGCTCGACATGCTTTTCATGGTGCTCCTCCGAGGTGGATTGACTACTTCTTGTGGCCGGTCGCGGACTGTATCGACCGGCGGTTTTTTGGACAGCGTACCGGAGAGTATGTTGCACGAATATCAGCGCCACAAGCGCACCATTACGCAGTGACTGCGTAGTACTACGTAGAAGGCGGCCCCGGCAGCCGTTCCGTTTCCCCTTTAAAATGCTGGCCTGATTTGTTGGGAGAAACAGGATGCGCTTGAGGCAGAAGGTCATCGTGCTGGCGATCGGGCCGCTGATCGTGGCCCTGTGCGCCATCGCCCTGTTCGTGCGCCAGCAGGCCGCCGAGCTGGCCCGGCAGCAGCGCGCCACCATCCAGCGGGCCTACCTGGCCAGCAAGGAAGCCGAGTTGCGCCATTACGTGGCCCTGGCCACGCAGTCGATCGGCCACCTGGTGCACTCGGGCCGCACTGATCCGGCCACCCAGGAAGAGGCCAAGCGCATCCTCGGCTCGCTGAGCTTCGGCGAGGACGGCTATTTCTTCGTCTACGACATGCAGGGCCGCAGCCTGATGCACCCGCGCCAGCCCGAGCTGGTCGGCACCGACATGTGGAACTGGGTCGACGCCAACGGCGTGCCAACCATCCAGCGCCTGATCGAACGCGCCCGCGCCGGCGGCGGCTTCCACCGCTACACCTGGGCCAAGCCAACCTCAAGCCGGCAGGCGCCCAAGCTCGGCTACGTGGTGCCGGTGGCGCACTGGGGCTGGATGATGGGCACCGGCATCTACCTGGACGACGTCGAGGCCGCGCTGGCGCAGGTCGATGCCCAGCAGTCGCGCAACATCGGCGAAACGCTGCTGTGGATCGCCGGCCTGGCCGTGCTGGCCTCGCTGGCGGTGGCGAGCGGCGGCCTGGTGCTGAACCTGCGCGAGCTGCGCGTGGCCGACGCCAAGCTCAAGGCGCTGGCCCAGCGCGTGGTCGAGTCGCAGGAAGAAGAGCGGGCACGCCTGTCGCGCGACCTGCACGACGGGATCAGCCAGGCGCTGGTCTCGGTCAAGCTGCAGCTGGAGGCGGGCATCATCCGCCTGGACGGCGACGCGGCACAGCAGCGGCAGGCGCGCGGCGCGCTCGAGCGCACCGTGGAGCAGGTGAAATCGGTGCTGGGCGAAGTGCGCCGCATCTCGCACGACCTGCGCCCGGCGCTGCTGGACGACCTGGGCCTGGCGCCGGCGCTCGACTACCTGGCCAGCGAGTTTGGACGCCACAGCGGCATGCCGGTGCGCTTCCGCGCGGAAGGGCCGATGGACGCGCTGCCCGAGATGGCCGGCACGGTGCTGTTCCGCATCGCCCAGGAGGCGCTCACCAACGTCGAGCGCCACGCCGGCGCGCGCCAGGTGGAGATGCGCCTGGTGCGGCGCGGCCGCTGCCTGAGCCTCGAGATCGCCGACGACGGCGGCGGCTTCGACGCCCACGACATCGCCCAGCACCCGCAGCGCGGCATCGGCCTGCGCAACATGATGGAAAGGATGGAAGCGATCGGCGGGCGGCTGGCGATCGATTCCTCGCCGCTCGGCACCCGTGTGGTGGCCAGCATCGATGTGGAAGAGCAGACATGAGTGAAGCTTCGGAAATCAGGATCCTGCTGGTGGACGACCACCCCCTGGTGCGCGACGGCCTGCGCGCGCGGCTGGAAGCCGCGCCCCGCCTGCGCGTGGTGGGCGAGGCCGGATCTAGCCAGGACGCCATCGAGCAGGCCGGCGCTTGCCGGCCCGACCTGGTGCTGATGGACATAAACATGAAGGGCGGCAGCGGCATCGAGGCCACCGCGCGCCTGCTCCAGCACTATCCCGGCGTGGCGGTGCTGGTGTTGTCGATGCACGACAAGCCGGAATACGTCACGCAGGCGATCCAGGCCGGCGCGCGCGGCTACGTGCTGAAGGATGCGCCGGGAAAGGACATCGTGCTGGCGATCGACACCGTGATGGGCGGCGGCATCTACTACAGCGCCGCGCTGGCGCGCCAGCTGGCCAGCCCGGCGGCATCCGGCGATGTCCTGACCGCGCGCGAGCAGGAAGTCCTGGAACACATCGCCGGCGGCCAGTCGAACAAGCAGATCGCCCGCGCGCTCGAACTGTCGGTGCGCACCGTCGAAACCCACCGCCTGAATATCAAGCGCAAGCTCGGCATCGAAGGGCAGGCCGAACTGATCCGTTTCGCGGTCCAGCGCGCCGAAAACCGCGGTTACCCATAAAGAGATACATTAAGTATCCATAAAGAAATAAAAGATGTTGCTTTCTGATAATCCGTCGAATAAGATTGATCGAATATCACTCAGAGCCTGAGCATTGAAAGCATAAAGATGGCCGAGCCGGACCCCAACTCGTTTCCGCTGGTAGCAATCGACCCGGTCGCCAATGGGCAGAACGAGTGGGTAGCGCTTTGCCTGCGGCTCGAAGGCGGCGCGGACCTGCCGCAGCGACTGCAGGCCGTGTTCGGCACGCCCGACCTGCTGGCCGCGATCGCGCCGCTCGACGGGCTCCTGATGGTCGACCATCCGGCCGCCTTGAGCCCACCCGTGCTGGCCATGATGCCGGCCAACCGCATCGGCTTCGTCATCGCCGCCCAGGCCCTGCTCGACGATGGCGCCGCGCGCCGCCTCACCGAACTGCACGAACTCGGCTACCGCCTCTGGCTCGACGGCACGCCTCCCGACGGCGTCAAGGCGCCGCCGGCGCTGCGCACCATCGCACGCGACTGCGCCCGCGATCCGGCGCCGGCAGGGCGGCTGGCCGCGCTGTTCGGCCCGCACCTGGCGCGCCGCGTCGACAGCGCCGCCAGTTTCACCCAGAGCGAGATGGCCGGCTTCGACTGGTTCAGCGGCGACTACCCCTACGATCCGCTGCTCGCCGGCGACGACAGGCCGGACGGCAGTTCGCGCCGCCGCATCCTGACCCTGCTCGGCCTGCTGGCGCGCGACGCCGATTCGCGCGAGCTCGAGCAGCAGCTCAAGCAGGACCCGACCCTGTCCTACCACCTGCTCAAGCTGGTCAATTCGGCCGCGTTTGCCGTCAGCACCCAGATCACCAGCTTCAACCAGGCCATCAACCTGCTCGGCCGGCGCCAGCTGCAGCGCTGGCTGCAGCTGCTACTGTACGCGCGCCAGCAGGCCGACGGCCTGCCGAACCTGCTGCTGCCGCTGGCCGCGCGCCGTGCAGCGCAACTGGAGGCATTGTGCAAGCAGGGCGGGGGAGAGCGTGACGACTGCGACCTGGCCTTCATGACCGGCGTGTTCTCGCTGCTCGACCGGCTGCTGCACATGCCGATGGCGGACATCGTCGCCGACCTGAACCTGCCGGAGCATGTCTCCGGCGCGCTGCTGGCGCGCAGCGGCGAACTCGGCGCCTGGCTGCGCCTGACGGAAACCCATCCCTCGCGGGAGGCGCTGGACGCGGCGGGCATCGACCCCGCCGGCTGGTGGAACAGCCAGTTGAACGCCTATCACTGGGCCATCCAGGTGGGGCGGAATGTCTGACATGCAGGCGCTCGTCGCGATTGACGCATCACTCGACGCATCAATCGATTTCCTCGGCGCCACCACCGCCGCCAGCGACGCCGTCCTGCGCCTGCGCGGCGCCTCCCTCTACGATGAACTGGGCCGCATCGCGGGCGCGCTGCTGGGCAGCCCGGTCGGGCGCTTCCTGCCCGGCGCCGGCGTCGGCGGCCTGCAGGGCAACTTCCAGGTGCTGCGCCAGGTGGTGGCGGGGGCGGCGGAACAATTCGGCGTCTATGAAGTGGCGGGCCGCGACGCCTACACGAGCGACGATGCGCGCCGGCTGGCCGGCCTGGCGCACCTGACCGCCTCGCTGCTGCAGGTGCATTCGCTGGCGGTGCGCTCGACCCATGCCTACGCGCAGATGGAAGCCCAGCTCGCGCACCAGTCGCAGATCCTCGACCAGATCCACGAGTCGGTGCTGACCATGGACCAGATGGGCTACATCACCAGCTGGAACCGCGGCGCCGAGGAACTGTTCGGCTATACCGCGCTGGAAGCGATCGGCCGCAACATCCTGTTCCTGTACGCCGACGAGGACGAGGGCTTCCACGACAGCTTCGCGGAGCAGGGCGGGCGCATGATGGAAGTCCGGCGCCGCAAGAAATCGGGCGAGGTGTTCTGGGCCAGCCTGTCGCTGTCGCCCTTGCGCGACCTGGCCGAGCGCCCGATCGGCCTGATCGCCTACCTCACCGACATCACGGAACGAAAACAGGCCGAGGAGCAGCTGCACCACCTGGCCTACTACGACGAACTCACCGGCCTGCCGAACCGCACGCTGTTCGCGCGCCTGGTCGACCAGGCCCTGATGGTCGCGCAGCGCAACGAAGCCGCCGGCTGCGTGCTGTTCATCGACCTGAACCGCTTCAAGCGCATCAACGATACCCTGGGCCGCAGGATCGGCGACGAACTGCTGCGCCAGGCGGCCCAGCGCTTCCGCGCTACCCTGCGCGACGAAGACGTGGTGGCGCGCCTGTCCGGCGACGAATTCGCGGTCGGCCTGTTCGACATCCGCCAGCACTTCGAAGCCACCACGGTGGCGCAGAAACTGCAGGCGGCCCTGGATGCACCCTTCCTGATCGGCGGCCACGACCTGCGCGTGGGCGCCAGCATCGGCATCAGCGTCTACCCGCAGGACGGCAGCGAGGCCGAGACCCTGCTCGGGCTGGCGGATATCGCGATGGAGCGGGCCAAGCAGCTGGAAGCCAACCCGGACCGCAGCGTCGCCTTCTACAGCCAGGACATGAACCAGGGCATGCAGGAACGCATGCGGATCGAATCCGGGCTGCGCCAGGCGTTGGGCAACGGCGAGCTTACCTTGTACTACCAGCCGAAGTTCGAGCTCGGCACCGACCGCATCGTCGGCGCCGAGGCGCTGGTGCGCTGGGTGCACCCGACCCGCGGCATCGTGCCGCCCGGCGAATTCATCCCGCTGGCCGAGAGTACCGGCCTGATCGTGCAGGTGGGCGAGTGGGTGCTGGAGCAGGCCTGCGCCCAGGCCGCGATCTGGCAGCGCGCCGGCGTGGCGCCGCTGCGCCTGGCAGTGAACGTATCGGCGCGCGAATTCACGCCATCCTTGCCGGCGCGCGTGGCCGAGACCCTGGCGCGCTACCAGCTGGATGCCTCGTGGCTGGAGCTGGAGATCACCGAGAGCACGCTGATGCACGACTTCGAGCGCGTGACGGCGATCATGGACCGCATCCACCAGCTGGGCGTGGCGCTGTCGCTGGACGATTTCGGTACCGGCTATTCGAGCCTGTCCTACCTGAAGCGCTTCCCGATCGATACGCTCAAGATCGACCGCTCGTTCACCTTCGGGATCCCGGATGATCCGAGCGATTGCGCGATCGCGGGGACCATCGTCAGCATGGCGCAGCAGCTCGGCCTGCGCGTGATTGCGGAGGGCGTGGAGACGCTGGAGCAGCTGGCTTTCCTGCGTGCGTCGGGCTGCGACGAGGTGCAGGGTTACCTGTACAGCAAGCCGCTGCCGGCGGGGGAGTTCGAGCGGTGTTTGCGGGAGAACTGGCTGCTGGTGGCTGAGGGAGTGAGCAGATTCGCTGCCCGGCATTGATGGATTATGTATAATGCCGGTTCTTCATAGGAAGCGTGGCCGAGTGGTTGAAGGCAGCAGTCTTGAAAACTGCCGACGGGGGAACCCGTTCGTGAGTTCGAATCTCACCGCTTCCGCCAAGCATTCCGAAGCAGAGCTCCAACCCCTGGAGCTCTTTTTCGTTTACCGCATGGCGTTCACGCCCCGTGCGGCAAACCCAGGTTCTGGTTGGCCGGCACCGCCACGTCGATCAGCTTCGGCCTGGGCAGATTGAGTTCGCCCATCAGGCGCACGAAGTCCTCGCGGCTGCGCTCGGACAGGCGCGCGTTATGCCGCTTTTCCCAGCCGATCGTCGATACCGACTGGCCCTTGTAGTCGTGACCAGGCCATATGCGGGTGTCGTCCGGCAGCGTGAACAGCTTGGCATGGACGCTGTCGTATAGCGCATCTGCGCTGCCGCTCTGGAAATCCGTCCGTCCGCAACCGTCGATCAGCAGGGTGTCGCCCGTGAACACGTTGCCGCGCCAGGCATAGCTCATGCTGCCGGCGGTATGGCCCGGCGTGTGCAGGACGCGGATCTCTTCTGCCTTGCCGAAGCGGATCAGTTCACCGTCGTTCAGTTGCAGTTCGGCCGGCAGGATGCCGCAGCCGCTCGGCGCCGCGGCCAGCGCGCCGGTCTTTTCGCACAAACGGCCGGCGGAAGTGACGTGGTCGGCGTGGGCGTGGGTTTCAAGCACGTAGCGCAGGCGCAGGCCCAGACGTTCGAGGTGGCGCAGGTCGCGTTCCCAGTGGCGCTCGACCGGATCGATGATCACCGCGTCGGACTCGCCGGGCGCGACCAGGATGTAGGTGAAGGTCGAGGATTCGGTATCGAACAGCTGGATGGGGTTGATGTTCATGGCGTTCTCCTTACGGATAATGAATCAGATAAAGGCCTTGCCGATCATCCCGAGGGCGACCAGGGCCGAGAGCAGGGCAAAGCCCTTTTGCAGCAGGGGCCCGGCAATGCGCGCCGCCAGCGAGCGGCCGCCGAGCATGCCGGCCAGCGCGCCCGCCGCGAAGGGCGCCGCGGTCGGCCAGTCGATGGCGCCCTGGGCGGCCGCGGTGGCCACGCCGGCGCTGGAAATGATGGCGATCACGGCCAGCGAGGTGGCGACCGCCGACTGGATCGGCAGGTCGGTATAGCGCTGCAGGGCGGGTACCATCACGAAGCCGCCGCCGACGCCCAGCAGGCCCGACAGGAAGCCGGCGGCGGCGCCCGACAGGCCCAGGGCGCGCGCGCACGGACGGGTCCAGACGAAGCGGCCGTCCGCCGTGCTGCGCACGCACGGAGCCTGGCCCCGGGCGCTGGCGCCGGATGCGGGCGCGGCGGCCTGGCGGTAGGTCCTGAAGGCCACGTACAGCAGCGTCAGTGCGAACAGCACCCCCAGCCAGCGGGCGTCCGCCGAGCGCGCCGCCCACAGTCCGGCCGGCGCGAGCAACACGCCGGCGGCGGCGATGAGCATGGCGGCGCGGTAGCGCACGATGCCGGCGCGCAGGCCCAGCACGGCGCCGAGCGCGGCCGCCATGCCCACCGCGAGCAGGCCGATCGGGCCCGCTTCGGCGACGCCGGCGCCAGTGCCGAAGACCAGCAGCGGGACCGCCAGGATACCGCCGCCGGCACCGGTCAGCGCCAGGATCAGGCCGACGACCAGGCCGAGCGCGGCGGCGGTCAGCATGACGGCCTCCGCCGAACACCTGCTGGCCGGATGGGGGCTGGCGCAGGCATGGCTCAGGCGCTCCGGGCAATGCGGCTGGCGCGGGCCCACTCGACCAGCTCGAAGATCGCCATGCCGGCCACCATGGCGATCGTGAACACGAGCGGCTTCGAGCCGCCGGTGGCGAGCGAGGCCAGTGCCGGGCCCGGGCAATAGCCGCCCAGGCCCCAGCCGGCGCCGAAGGCGAGCGAGCCAAGCACAAGGCGGCGGTCGATCCGGGTCGCGGTGGGAAGGCGCATGGGCGCGCCCAGCAGCGCGCGCTCGCGCTTGCCCGCAAACCAGAACGCCGGGGCGCTCACCAGAATGGCGCCGCCCATGACGAAGGCGAGCGAGGGATCCCAGTTGCCGGCGAGGTCGAGGAAGCCGAGGACCTTGGCGGGATCGCTCATGCCGCCCACGATCAGTCCGATGCCGAAGAGCAGTCCGATGAGCAGTGATGTCAGGATGTGCATGGTGATTCTCCTTATCCGAGCAGATGGCGTACCACGAAGACGGTGGCGAAGCCGGCCAGCATGAAGGCCGCGGTGGCGGCCAGCGAACGCGGCGAGCGGCGCGACAGGCCGCATACACCGTGGCCGCTGGTGCATCCGGCGCCGTAGCGCGTTCCTACGCCGACCAGCAGGCCGGCGGCGACCAGGGTGAGTTCGCCGGCATCGACGGTCGGCACCGGCAGGGTGTGCAAGGCGCCGTAGGCGAGCGGCGCGGCGATCAGGCCGAGCACGAAGGCGATGCGCCAGCCGACGTCGCCGCCGGATGGCCGTAGCAGGCCGCCGAGGATGCCGCTGATGCCGGCGATTCTGCCGTTGAGCAGGATGAAGGCCGCAGCGGCGGCGCCGATGGTCAAGCCGCCGGCGAGCGAACTCCAGGGGGTGAAATGGACCCAGTCGATGTTCATGGTTTGACTCCTTGGTTTGGCAGGCAGAACTGCTCGTAGAGCACCTGAATGAGCGCCAGCGCTGCCTCGCTATCGATCCGGTAGAAAACCTGTTTTCCTTCGCGGCGGGTGTTGACCAGCTGTTCTTCGCGCAGCACGGCGAGCTGCTGGGACAGGGTGGGCTGCGTAATGCCCACCAGGGTCTCGAGCTCGCCGACTGCGTGTTCGCCCTGGCTCAGCTGGCACAGCAGCAGGAGGCGGTCGGGATTGCCCAATACCTTCAGGAGCGCGCAGGCCTGGGCGGCGGCATGGCGCATCTGCTGCAAATCAAGTTGTTGCGTGTCTGGCATGGAAGCACCTCAGTCAATCTACTGTTTTACATTATATCTACAGACAATATATATTTCAATATACTGTAGTCTTCTTTTTTGATCCCCTGGAGGACAGCATGAACATCCGTTATCTCTGCAAGGACTACGCCGTCGCCGCGCAGATCGCGCCTGCCGACGTCGCGGGGTTGAAGGAGCAGGGCTTCGCCACCCTGGTGTGCAACCGGCCGGACGGCGAGGCCGGCGACCAGCCGCCGTTCGCAGCGATCGCCGCCGAGGCTCGCCGTCACGGCGTCGAGGTCGTGCACTTGCCGGTAGTGCCGGGGCAGATCACGGACGCCGATCGCGCGGCCTTCGTCGCGCTGTACGCGGCCGCGCCCAAGCCGGTCCTGGGTTTTTGCCGCACCGGCATGCGCGCCGAGACGCTGTTCAAGGACACGGAAAATGAACCCGGCGGCGCCTCGCGCTAGCGCAGCGCTGCGCCGGACGGCGTGCTGGCGTCTTATACTTCGCCGATCGGATGGCGCCCCCGGGGCGCCTTGTGAAAGCAAGGCTCAGCCCTGCATGTCGAGGAGAAACGCATGATCTTCCGTCAGCTTTTCGAACCCTTGTCGAGCACATATACCTATCTGATCGGCTGCCCCGAAACCGGGCAGGCAGTCCTGGTCGATCCCGTGATCGTGACGGTGGAACGCGATCTGGAGGAGTTGAGCCGCCTGGGCCTGACGCTGGCGTACAGCATCGACACCCATGTCCACGCCGACCACATCACGGCGGCGCTGGAACTGAAGAACAAGGTTGGGAGCAGGATTGCGGCGCCAGCGGCGGAACGCGTCGACTGTGCGGATGTTCAGCTGGAAGAGGGAACGCCGTTCAGGGTGGGCTCCATGGAATTTCGGCCCCTGCATACGCCGGGCCACACGTCGGGACATTTTGCTTACGTCCTGGGCGACCGTGTATTCACGGGCGACGCCTTGCTGATCGAGGGATGCGGGCGCACCGACTTCCAGCAGGGCGATTCCGATGCGCTCTATCACAGCGTGCGCGGAAAGCTGTTCGCACTGCCTGACGAAACACTCGTCTACCCGGCGCACGACTACCAGAAAAGGTGGGTGTCTTCGGTGATGCAGGAAAAGCAGCGCAATCCCCGTCTCGGTGGGGACCGCTCGGTCGAGGAGTTCCGGCAGATCATGGCGGAACTCGAGCTGCCGTACCCTAAATTTATCGATTACGCGGTTCCCGGCAATAAGCAATGCGGGGTGTGCCCGACTGATCTGCCGGAAAACCTCGTCAAGTACTGCCAGCAAATGACCGAGAGTCCGCAAGGCTAGCCGGCCGGCTCCTGCGGCTTGCCCCTGTTACCTCTGGCTGTAGGAGGGTTCGGGCGCAGGCGCCAGCACCATCCGTTTGACGAAGCGCCGCAGCCGGTAAGTATGTGCTTCGAACGGCAGGTGGAAGAGGTAGGCGAACACCACGATGGCGACGAACAGCCCTGCGTAAACAAGCAGGGACGCAGGATTGCTTGTCGACAAGGTCTGCGTCCCGATCGGGTCATGCAGGAACTCGGCCAGGTAGATCAAGGGGTAGTGGATCACGTACAGCGTGAATGAGAACGGGGCCAGTAGTCCGGCAAGGTTCGCCAGCCGGTTGCCGATGCGCGCACGATCCGCGGGAAACTGCAGGCTCGACAGCAGGCAAAGAAAGAGCACGCTGAACAGCAGGTCTTCGGCAAACGTCGCCGCAACCAGGGTGCCGATACTGCCGCTCATCCGGAAATGGACGGCAAGCGCAAGGATCACGACGATCAACAGAAGGCGCGCGGCGCGGCCCAGTTCGATGCGGATCCGCGAGAACAGCACACCGAGCAGCCAGATCAGGAAATACAGCATCAGGTCGAACAGCAGCAGGTAGCCGATGACGGCGCAGGCGGCCAGACCGGCCACTTTCGTGATGCCCCGTTGTCCGATGACTGGCAACAGCAACAGGGGGAAGAGGGCGTAGTACCACATCTCGTTCGCCAGGCTCCACAGGGAGAAATTGCCACCGAAGCGAGGGACGGCCATCCCTTGTAAGCCGAACAGATTGCCCCAGAACGTGCTCCACGAGTATTCATTATCCGGCGCATAGCTGACCCGTCCAGGGTCGACCGTCTGCGTGAGCGTGCCGATCGCCAGCGTGAGCACGAAGGCCGGCACCAGGACGATCCACATGCGCGTGAGCCGGTCGATCGCATACGACATCATGCAGTTGGGCTCCCCCAGCTTGTTCAGCAGACTGCCGCCGACGAGCCAGCCGCTCAGCAGGAAGAAGATGACGACGGCAATGTGCGAAAACCCGGTGAAGAAGGCCAGTCCCTGGTACCAGAGCGATGGGTCCGCCACTGTTTTCAGGCTCGGAAACAGTTCTCCACGGAGATGGGCGGCGACCACTTGGAGGGCGGCAATGCTGCGCAGGGCCGATATCAGGATGGAATGCTGGTAGCTTTCGTTCAGGTTGGTCCTGTCCAGCAGGCATATGCGCACGGCGCATGCAGGATGCATGGTCTCCTCCTGTTGTAAGCTAAACGTCTGGATCGTAGCCCCTCATTTGCTCGTTCGGTTTGAGAGTGCACAGGTCTGCCGTGCCTTGCGCGCGTTATCGCTTGCAGCTCACATCGAGCGCAGCTTCGTCGGCCAGCCTGGACACCTGCTCGATGAGTGCGCGCATCTTGGGCTGGTTCCGGGTGCGCATCGGGAGATAGAGAAAAAGGCCCGAGGTATCGGGGACGAACTGCGTCAATACCCGCACCAGGCGTCCGCGCCGCACGTCCTCCTCGATTTCCAGGTCCGGCAGCCAGGCGATGCCCAGGCCCTGGCGCGCCCACTCGGCGAGCATCTGGGTGTCGTTGGCGGTGAGGAGGGCCTCGGTGTCCAGCAGGAGCTCGCCGTCAGGGCCGGCCAGGCGCCAGGGCGGCAAGCGGGCGGAGGTTTGAAAGCGGTAGCGCAGCGTCTGGTGGCGCAACAGGTCCTGCGGCTGCTGCGGAACGCCGTGCTGCTCGAAGTAGCCGGGCGCCGACACGATCGACCATGACAGCGGGCGGCTGAGGCGGATAGCGACCATGTCCTGGGCCACCGCCTGCCCGAGCCGGATGCCGGCATCCATGCCGGCTGCCACCAAGTCGACCAGGCCGTCGTCGAGCGAGAGCTCGATCGTGATATCCGGATAGGCCGCCCGCATGCGCGGCACCAGGGAGCGTGCGAGCAGGAAGCCGAAGCTGCGCGGCGCGGTGAGCCGCAGGTGGCCGGACGGGCGGCTCCGGAACTGCGCCAGCTCGTTGAAGGCGTCCTCGATCTGGCCGACGGCCGGCTTCAGGGCGGCCAGCAAGCTCGCCCCGGCTTCCGTCAGCGCGACGCTGCGCGTGGTCCGGACGAACAGCGCGACACCATGCTTCTTCTCGAGCGCGCGCACGCCCTTGCTGACCGCGGTCGGGGTGATTTCCAGGTGCCGGGCCGCCTGGGTGAAAGAGCGGTCCTCGGCAACGGCCAGGAACAGTCGGATCAGGTCGAGGGAACTCATGTCAAACCATTTTGAACTGTTGGTTCATGGTGCATGTCCATTCTGGTGCTTTTTCTTCATGATGCCCGAATCTAGACTTGGCTGCACCAACAACAGGAGGCCGACATGAACACATTACCGAACCCCATTGCAGGCTATGTCGAGGCAGCAAACGCGCAGGCGCCGGAGCGCCTGGCGACATGTTTCAATCCGGACGCTATCGTCCATGACGAGGGACTGGTGCGGCGCGGGCGCGGCGAGATCGCCGCATGGGCCCGCGACACCGCGCTGCGCTACGGGGCCACGATCGAACCCGCGGGCCTGGACGAAGCCGCCGGCCGCCACAGGCTGCGCGCCCTGGTTTGGGGGAACTTCCCCGGCAGCCCGATCACGCTGCATTTCCACTTCGAGCTCCGATCCGGGGCGATCCAGTCGCTGGAGATCAAGCCATGAACGCCTATCCATTTGCGGGCAAGCATGCGCTCGTCACCGCGGCACCAAGGGCATGGGCGAAGCCATCGTCCGCAGGCTGGCGCAGGACGGCGCCACGGTCATCGCCACGGCGCGCAGGCAGCCGGCCGAAGCGCTGGCAGGCGTGCGCTACCTCGAGGCAGACGTGGGAACGGTCGAAGGTGCAAGCTTCGTCGCCGACACCGTCGTGCGCGAATTCGGTCACCTCGATTTCCTGGTGAATAACGTCGGCGGTTCTGCCGCCCCCAGCGGCGGCGCGCTTGCGCTGACCGACGCGATGTGGGAGGCGGCGCTGCAGGTCAACCTGATGTCGGCCGTGCGGCTTGACCGCGCCCTCCTGCCTGCCATGCTGGAGCGGCGCAGCGGCGCCATCCTCCATATCACCTCGATCCAGCGGCGCCTGCCCCTGTTCGAGTCCACCGTGGCCTACGCCGCCGCCAAGGCGGCCCTGGCCAACTACAGCAAATCGCTGGCCAACGAGTTCGGGCCCCGTGGCATTCGAGTAAACAGCATCGCGCCCGGATTCATCGAGACCACGGCCGCCCAGGCGCTGGTCCAGCGCATGGCGGCGCACCGCGAGGGCAGCGAAGACGAGGCGAGGCGGCAGCTCATGGACTCGCTGGGCGGCATCCCGATCGGCCGTCCCGGCAAGCCGGAGGAGGTGGCCGAGCTGGCGGCGTTTCTCCTGTCGCCGCTGGCGGCGTCGGTGCATGGCGCCGAGTTCGTGATCGACGGCGCGAGGATCCCGACGGTTTAGACGCTCGATTTGGAAGTGCTGACTTGGAGACTTACACTGCTTTATAGTACTTATTCAGCAGGGTTTCCTTCTTTTGCTTATATTGTTCGCGCAGCCATTTGATAGCAGGACGGTCGATAAAGATCAGTAAAAGATAGGCGATGGTGACGGTTCCCAGAATACTAACGGCGATTGCAATGTTTGCGCTCAGTCCCATCGCCTCAAGTCTCCGAATCATGGCATAGCCAACATTCTGGTGCATTAGATACCAGGGATAGGAGATCGCGCCGAGCCAAACCAGCCAACGGCGGTTCAATGGCAGCCGACCCACCGCAGCGCCATACAGCACTGTGATGCAGAGAATCATAATGGCCCCAAGCCTATAGCCCTCGACAACCGTTGTCAGCGCCACTGCGCAAAATAAGACTCCCAAGTCTAAATTTCGAGTGCTGCTGCCCATCACCAGCCGGTAAATCATGATCCCTGCGCTGAACCAGGCAATATAGTTCAGTATTAGCAGATGTGAAATAATTATCGGGAGCTCGAGCTGAAAGTACCGGTGACACCAAAAATAGATGAGCCGGATGGAAAACAGAACCGCGAGCAATAAATGGATTCTGGAAAGCCAGCCCAGGCTGAAGGCGATTAAGGCCCAGCAGTAAAACAGCATTTCGATTTCGAGCGTCCAGTACACCCCGTCGACATGAGGGATACCGAACAGGTTGTGGATCATGCTGAAGTTTGCGATCGTGTCTGGCAGTGAGACTTCGCGGTCAGGCAGGCCGAGCATACTGATAACCAGGCTCGTGACAATGATCGCTGCCCAGTAAGTTGGAAAGAGGCGGCTGAGTCTGGAAACAACGAAGTCGAGCGCAGTCCGCGTCCGGTCGAGCGACATGAAAATGACGAAGCCGCTGATCATGAAAAAAAGGTTGACCCCGTAGTGTCCCCACGGCAGCGAGACAAGCGGTGCAGTCGTATGTCCGTAAATCGAATCGTATCGCGTCGAAAGGTGGAATAGGACAACCAGCAAGGCAGGGCAGCCTCTAAAACCAAGTGCAACACCCTTTGCTGTAAGGTGCTGCCATGCCGAAAAACTACACCCATCTGACGACACAGGAGCGGGCCGTCTTGATGACCATGCTGGACGACCAGTGCAGTATCCGAGCCATTGCTAAACGCCTTGGCCGTGCCCCTAGTTCGATCAGCCGCGAACTTCGCCGTGCGCCCGGTGTGGGTGCTTACGACGCCAACCTTGCCCATTTGCAGAGCGGCGCCCGTCGCATTGCACCGCGCCGCGTACCGAAGCTGCACACCGATGGCGCGTTG
>NZ_ATYR01000013.1 GCF_000427785.1 Massilia alkalitolerans DSM 17462 | reverse complement strand
GATCTACTTCGCCGACCCGCACAGCCCTTGGCAGCGAGGGTCAAACGAGAACACCAATGGTCTGCTGCGCCAATATATGCCCAAGGGCTCGGACCTGTCGATCTACTCCCAAGACGAGCTCGATGCCATCGCGCTATCGCTCAACACGCGCCCTCGAGAAACGCTCGGATGGAAGACTCCACTCGCCGTTTATACCGAGCATATGGTTCGGCTACAATTGCAGGCCGATTCGATTCATTAATCCGGTGTTGCAGTTGGTTCTTGAGACCGCCCAGCTATACCGCGCAGCGCATCAATTTCACCAAGGCGTGAACGAAGGGCCTGCGGCCGATTTACATTGAGCATCTGATTAATGTTTTGTTATTGAAGCGACTGCAAATGACTGACTTCCCTTGCAGTTTGGACAATCAGAATACTAGCTGAGCTAAAGCTTCAGACCTAGCTATTTGTGATGCTTGTCCGACGAAGGCAACACTGTTGGTTCCCAACCTGCCGTCACGGCCACCCTTCATGTCTGAACGAAAAGCCACACTTGACAGGATAAAAGAACAATATGATCCTGCGTCAGCTTGGCGTAAGAAATCCGTAAGGAAACAAGCCCATCCTGCTTGACGGCGTGTCAATACTCAATGAAGGAGCAGTGCCCTCGAGCCAGAAGTTGTACGTGTACCGATTCATCTCGTAAAAAACCAAACAGGAGACAGACGATGAAGCAGCGTAACGACGATTCAAAGAAGCCAGCATCCACCCGCCGCAAGTTCCTCGGCACCGCAGCCGCCGGCACCGCCGGCGCCACCCTCGCGGTCCCGATGATCGCCACCGCCCAAACGCCGAAGCAGATGCGCTTCCAGAGTACCTGGCCCAGCAAGGACATCTTCCACGAATACGCCCTCGACTTCGCCAAGAAGGTCAACGACATGACCGGCGGCGAGCTGAAGATCGAGGTGCTGCCCGCCGGCGCCGTCGTTCCCGCCTTCGGCCTGCTCGACGCGGTCTCCAAGGGCACCCTTGACGGCGGCCACGGCGTCATGGGATACAACTACGGCAAGCAGAGCGCCATCGCGCTGTGGACCTCGGGCCCGGCCTTCGGCATGGACGCCAACATGGTGCTGGCCTGGCACAAGTACGGCGGCGGCAAGGCGCTGCTGGCGGAGCTGTACAACAGCATCGGCGCCAACGTCGTCTCCTTCCTCACCGGCCCGATGCCCACCCAGCCGCTGGGCTGGTTCAAGAAACCGGTCAGCAAGGTCGAAGACCTGAAGGGCCTGAAGTTCCGCACCAACGGCCTGGCGATCGACATGTTCACGGCCATGGGCGCGGCGGTCAACGCGCTGCCGGCCGGCGAGATCGTGCCGGCGATGGACCGCGGCCTGCTGGACGGCGCCGAATTCAACAACGCCAGCTCCGACCGGGTGCTCGGCTTCCCGGACGTGTCCAAGGTCTGCATGCTGCAAAGCTTCCACCAGAGCTCCGAGCAGTTCGAGGTCACCTTCAACAAGACCAAGTACAACGCGCTGCCTGCAAAAATGAAGGCGATCATCGAGAACGCCGTCGAGGCGGCCTCAAGCGACATGTCGTGGAAGGCGATCGACCGCTATTCCAAGGACTACGCCGGCATGCAGTCCCAGAACGGGGTCAAGTTCTACAAGACGCCGGACTCGGTGCTGCAGGCGCAGCTGGCCGTGTGGGACCAGGTGGTGGCCAAGAAGGGCGCCGACAATCCGCTGTTCAAGAAGGTCGAGGCCTCGATGCGCGCCTTTGCCGAACGCGCGATGAAGTGGGACATGGACACCAACAACCCGCGCCGCATGGCCTACAACCACTACTTCGGTCGCAGGGCGCCTGCCAAGAAGGTCTGAGCGACACCCATAGCCAATCATGTGCCCACCCTTCATGAAGAGGGGCGGGCTCTGTTCGTTCGACCGGAGCAGCTCCATGCGAAACGTCTTGTTTTTCGTCGACCGGGTCAGCAGCTGGGTGGGCCAGGCTTTCTCCTGGCTGATCGTCGCGCTCACCTTCCTCATCAGCTGGGAAGTCTTCGCGCGCTATGTCCTGAACACGCCCAACCCCTGGGCCTTCGACCTGATGATCATGATGTACGGCGCCGCCTTCATGATGGCGGGAGCCTACACGCTGGCCAAGAACGGCCACGTGCGCGGCGACGTGCTGTACAGCTTCTTCCCGCCGCGCCTGCAGGCCGGCCTCGACCTGATCCTGTACTTCGTCTTCTTCATCCCCGGCGTGGTGGCCCTGGTCTGGGCCGGCTATACCTACGCCGCCGAGTCGCTCGCCATCCGCGAGCACTCGACCCTCACCGCCAACGGCCCGCCGCTGTATCCCTTCAAGATGGTGATTCCCTTCGCCGGCGTCCTGCTCCTGCTGCAGGGTCTTGTCGAGATCGTGCGCTGCATCGTCTGCCTGCACAAGGGCGAATGGCCCGCGCGCGAGGCCGACGTCGAGGAGGTCGACGTCGACAAGCTCAAGGCCACCGTGAACGCACCAGGGGAGCGCACGCCATGAGGAAGGAAATCTGGTTCGGCCTGTCGATCCTGGTGGCGATCGTCATTGCCTTGTTCGTCCTGATGCCGGCACCAAGCGAGATGACCAACGGCCACCTGGGCCTGCTGATGCTGGCGCTGGTGGTGGTGGCCATCATGCTCGGCTTCCCCACCGCTTTTACCCTGATGGGCATGGGGGTGATGTTCGCCTGGTTCGCCTACCACAGCCAGAACCCCGACCAGGCGGTGCAGCAGACGCTCGACCTGATGGTGCAGCGGGCGTACTCGGTGATGGCCAACGACGTGCTTATTTCGATCCCGCTGTTCATCTTCATGGGCTACCTGGTGGAGCGCGCCAACCTGATCGAGCGGCTGTTCAAGAGCCTGCATCTGGCGATGGCGCGCGTGCCCGGCTCCCTGGCGGTGGCCACCATCGTCACCTGCGCGGTGTTCGCCACCGCCACCGGCATCGTCGGCGCCGTGGTCACGCTCATGGGCCTGCTGGCGATGCCGGCCATGCTCAAGGCGGGCTACAGCACCCAATTGACGGCAGGCTGCATCACCGCGGGCGGCTGCCTGGGCATCCTGATTCCGCCGTCGGTGCTCTTGATCGTCTACGGGGCGACGGCCGGGGTATCGGTGGTCCAGCTGTATGCGGGGGCCTTCTTCCCGGGGATCATGCTGGCGGCGCTGTATGTCGGCTACGTGCTGATCATCGCCAAGCTCAAGCCGGGCATGGCGCCGCCGCTGCCGGCATCCGAGCGGGTCGTCGCGCTGCCGGCCTTTACGCAGGCGATCCCCGGCGCCTACGGCAAGAGCGCGGTGCCGGCCCTGGTGCGTGCCTTCAAGGGCCGGCGCGCTGCCGATGTCCCGGGCCGCACCCTGGCGTCGAACCTGGCCGTCGCACTGCTGCCGGCACTGGCCTTTGCCGCCGTCATGGGCCTGAGCTACCGGATCGTCACCGCGCCGGATGCTCCCCAGACGGAACTGGTCGAGATGGGCGCGCAGCAGGAATTCGACAGCGCGGCAAGCGTCGAGGAGGGTGGCTTGCAGGAGCCGCCCGCCGAGGGAGAATTGGCCGAGCCGCCGGTGGAAGGGGAGGCGACGCCGCTCGCGGCAGCCGGCGCGACGCCTGTCGCGGCAAGCGCCGAAGCGGCCATCCCCGCGGCCGCGCCGGAGCCGGTGGCCAAGCCGGCGTCCAGGGCCTACTGGATCACGTTTGCCGTGGTGGCTGCGGCGCTGGCCATCTTCTACGTGTTCTTCAGCTTCGCGCGCCTCGAGATCTTCAAGATGCTGCTGGGCTCCTTGTTCCCGCTGGTGATCCTGATCCTGGCCGTGCTGGGCAGCATCGTGTTCGGCCTGGCCACGCCGACCGAGGCGGCGGCGATGGGCGCCTTCGGCGGCCTGATCCTGGCGATCGCCTACCGCCGCTTCAACTTCAACCTGCTGCGCGAGTCGGCCCACCTCACCACCAAGACCACGGCCATGGTCTGCTGGCTGTTCGTGGGGTCGAGCATCTTCTCGGCCGCGTTCGCGCTGCTGGGCGGGCAGGAGATCATCAACAACTGGGTACTGGGCATGGACCTGACGCCGGTGCAGTTCATGATCCTGGCCCAGGTGGTGATCTTCCTGCTCGGCTGGCCGCTGGAATGGACCGAGATCATCGTGATCTTCATGCCGATCTTCGTGCCGCTGCTGCAGCATTTCAATATCGATCCGCTGTTCTTCGGCCTGCTGGTGGCGATGAACCTGCAAACCGCCTTCCTGTCGCCGCCGGTGGCGATGTCGGCCTTCTATCTGAAGGGCGTGTCGCCGCCGCATGTGACGCTGAACCAGATTTTCCTGGGGATGCTGCCCTTCATGGGACTGCAGGTGCTGGGGATCATCCTGCTCTACACCTTCCCGGCGATCGGCATGTGGCTGCCGGAGGTGCTGTACAAATAAGCCTGGCAAGAGGGGGCGGTTCGGCAGGCCGCGCCCCTCATGTGGAATTTCTCCTGCGCCTTTGTCAAGTTATGCGTCGCATGAATGGCTGACATGCGGAACGCGAAGTTTCATTGCGGTGCAACATCGGTAATAATGGCGGCCTCTACCCAGCCGTACCTCCCACGTTTCCGGATCTTGCCACCACAAGTGCCATCTTCCGGCAGCGCTGACTCCCCCGACTTTGTACACGCATTGTGAGGAAAATGAAGCATCATCTCCTGCCCGGCTCGACTTCCTACCGATTTGACGGATGCGCCCCGCATGCGTCGGCGCATGTGTCGAGTACTGAGGTGGCGCGATGATGCAGGGCGCCCTGCAAACGCAGCCAGCCCAGGGCAAGAACGTGGCCTCGATCAAGCCGCACACCCTGTTCGACGACGTCTACGGCATTACCGTGGGCGTGCTGTTCGTCGCGATGGGCGTCCTGCTGCTGCAGGCCGCCGGCCTGATCACGGGCGGCGTGGCCGGCATCTCGTTGCTGACGTCTTACGTGTCCGGCTATTCGGTCGGCCTGCTGTTCATGCTCATCAACCTGCCGTTCTTCCTGTTCGGCTACCTGTTCATGGGCGCGCGCTTCACCATCAAGTCGCTCCTCGGCAGCATCCTGATCATGGCCCTGCTCAAGCTGATGCCGAGCGGCCTGGTGATCGGCCACGTCCATCCGATGGTCGCGGCCCTGGGCGGCGGCACCTTCTGCGGCATGGGCATCCTGGCGCTGGCGCGCCATGGCGCCGGCGTGGGCGGCACCGGCATCGTCACGCTGTGGCTGCAGAAGCGCTACGGCATCAATGCCGGCCGCACCCAGGTGGCGATCGACGCCGTGATCCTGCTGGCGGCGCTGGCCATCGTGTCGCCCGAACTGGTGGGCTGGTCCTCGCTGAGCGCGATCGCCATGAGCAGCATGGTCATGGCATGGCACCGCCCGGGCCGTTATTTCGGCAACTAAGACCGTAGCTAAAGCCATCTACGGCTGGTGCCAGCCGTATTCCCAGCGCCACGGCATGTCGGTCTCGCCCAGCACCCGCCGGGCGATCTCGGGATAGATCCGCTCGGCGCGCACGTCGTTGGCCAGCATGACCACGCAGCGCTGGCCGCGCTCCAGGCACAGCACCATGTTGCCGGTGCTGTCGTTGTGCCCACCCTTGAACCAGGCCGGCCCGCTGCGGTCGAGGAAGCTCACCACGCCCAGGCCCGCCGCCAGCGACTGCGGCCAGCTGGCCTGGGGCGCGGTGAGCGTCGGGAACTGGCTGGCGGAGCCGATCGGCAGCCAGGCCTGTACCAGCATGGCGCGCGCTGCCGCGCTCAATCCGTCTCCCCGTACGATACCCGCCCACAGGCGCGCCTGGTCCTCGATGGTGGTGTCCATCGAGCCCGCCGCGCTCGGGCGGCTGCGCTCGTCGTGCGCTTCCATCTTGCCGTCCAGGGTGTAGCCGTCGGCCAGGTTGTTGGCGAAATCCGCGCGCCACTGCATGCTGGTGTTGCGCATGCCGAAGCGGTCGAATACGCGGCGCTGCATTTCCCTGCCCGTGTCCAGGCCCAGGCCGCGCTCGACCACCAGCTGCAGGATATAAAAGCCTTCGCCCGAATAGGCGTAGCGGGCGCCCGGATCGAAGTGGAAGCGCAGCTTGCGGTCCGGCTCCAGCCAGCGGAAGTTGGCGAAGCCGGACGAATGCGTGAGCAGGATGCGCGGCGTCAGCCGGCGCCAGCGTTCGTCGTGCGCGAGGTCGGAGAAATCCCATGGCTGCTTGTCGTAGGCGGGCAGGGGCTGCGGCAGCAGAGCGGGCAAGGGCGCGTCGAGGTCGAGCCTTCCCTCGTCCACCAGCTGCAGCAGCATGTAGGCAAAGGCGGCCTTGGTGAGCGAGGCGCCATACATCACCGTCTGCGGCGTGAGCGGCAGGTCACGTTCGACGTTGCGCTTGCCGTAGGCCTGCACGCTGACGACCCGGCCGCGGGCTATGGTCGCCAGCGCCAGTCCCTGCACGTACTCGCGCGCCATCAGGCTGCGTACTTCATCGTCGGAGATGGGGGCAAGCGAAGGCGCGGCCGCGCATCCCGAGAGCAGGCAGGCCAAGGCGCACAGTGCTGTTTTCATCGGTGCTCCCGAAATGGTCATGGGCGCGCTCATGCTACACCGGCAGGGCCCGCCTGTGGTCGGCGCGGCGTTCATACGAACGGAACGTGCTTTTTTGTTGCGTTGCCGCAAAAAATTGACCGATCGCCAATAAATGATGCCGATATGTATTTAATTATTGTTAGGAAACTAGTTACAATAGTCGGCTATTTGAATCACATCGCAATCATTCGTCCATGAGCGGCATCTTCGGAAAAATGCGTTTGTCCAGCCTGATGACCCTGGCCGTCTGTGCCACGGTCGCGCTGACGGTTGCGCTGCAGCTGGCGCTGGTGAACCATTTTGCAGTGCGTCAGGCGCGCGAAGAGGCCCAGCTGCGCCTGCAGCAGCTCTCCTGGCAGATGCGCGATTCGCTCAACCGCGTGATCGAGCAGGCGACCCGCGACACCCGCCTGCTGGCCGAACTGCCGCAGGTGCGTTATTCGAGCGATGCCGACGCGACCCGCGGAGTACTCGAAAGCCTGCAGCGCAGCTTCCCCGACTACGCCTGGATCGGTATCGCCGACCTGGACGGCAAGGTGGTGGCCTCGACCGGCCGCATGCTGGAGGGCGCCAACGTCGGCAAGCGTCCCTGGTTCACCGCCGGCATGCGCGGCGTGGTGGCCACCGACTACCATCCCGCCTTGCTGCTCGAGAAGATCCTGCCGCGCAAGCCCGACCCCTGGCGTTTCGTCGACGCCTCCGGCCCGATCGTCGATGCCGGCGGCAAGCCGGTCGCCGTGCTCGGCCTGCACCTGAGCTGGGAATGGGCGCGCAGCCATGCGCGCACGCTGCTCACGCCGGCGCTGCGCGAGTACGGCGCCGAGATCTTCGTGATCCGCGACGACGGCACCGTCATGCTTGGCCCGGCGCCGCTGGTCGAAACCAGGGTGGACACCACCAGCCTGCGCCTGGCGCAGAAGGGGCAGACCGGATCGCTGCGCGAGGTCTGGCCGGACGGGCGCGCCTACCTCACCGGCTACAGCCAGACCGGCGACATGCTCGATCCGGCCTCGCCGCGCTGGAGCGTGCTGGTGCGCCAGACCGAGGGCCGGGCGCTGGCGGGCGCGGAGGACCTGAAGGGGCGCATGCTCGGCTGGAGCGCGCTGCTGGCGCTGGCGCTGGCCGGCGCCGCGGCGCTGATGGCGCGCCACCTGGTGCGGCCGATGGCAGAGCTGCGCGAGGCGATCGAAGGAATCACCGCGGCCACGCGAAGCGGCAAGGAGCCGCCGCCGATCCCGCCGGTGGAAGGCTTCCTCGAGACCCAGATCCTGTCGCGCACGATGCGCGAACTGGTGCAGAGCGAGATCGCGCACCGCAAGGCGCTGCTGGCCCTGAACGAGCGCCTCGAGCTGGCGGTGGCCGAGCGCACCGCCGAACTGCAGGCGCTCCTGCGGCGCGACGTGCTCACCGGCCTGCCGAACCGGCGCGCGCTGCTGGAGGCGCTGCCCGAGGCGATGAGCCGCGCGCGCCGCGTGGGCCGTCCGTGCGCGCTGCTGTTCCTCGACATGGACGGCTTCAAGGCGGTCAACGACAACCACGGACACGAGGAGGGCGACGAGCTGCTGCGCCAGTTCGGCGAGCGCCTGGCGCAGGGCGTGCGCAAAACCGACATGGTGGCGCGCCTGGCCGGCGACGAATTCGTCGTGGTGCTGGAGATGCTGGCCGACGCGCTGCACGCCGAAGACACCGCGCACAAGCTGCTCGAACGCCTCAAGGAACCGTACGTGCTGCGCAGCGCCACCGTGGCGGTCGGCGCCAGCATCGGCATCGCGCTGCACCGGCCGGAAGACCCGGCGGACGTCGACGCCTGGCTGGCGCGCGCCGACCATGCGATGTATGCGGTCAAGCGCACCGGCAAGAACGGCATCGCACTCGCGGCCGAGGTCTGATACTGCTACCATCGCCCGCATGTCCGAAATCACCCAACTCATCGCCACCCTCAAGCGCGAACTCAAGCAGCAGGGCAAGACCTACCGCGACGTCGCCGAAGCCCTCGACCTGTCCGAGCCGAGCGTCAAGCGCCTGTTCGCCACCGAGCAGTTCACGCTCGAGCGCCTGGTCGAGATCTGCGGCTTGCTGGGCCTGACGCTGGCCGAGCTGGCGCAGGAAGCAGGGCAGGGCCATCAGCGGCTGCGTACCTTGAATCCGGCGCAGGAACGTGAGCTGGTCTCCGATGCGCGCCTGCTCCTGGTGGCGGTGTGCGCGCTGAACCACTGGACCATGGCCCAAATGCTGCAGGCCTACCGCCTGAGCGAAGCCGAATGCGTGCAGCTGCTGCTGCGCCTCGACCGGCTGGCGCTGATCACGCTCCTGCCGGGCAACCGCATCCGCCTGAACGTGGCGCGCGACTTCGACTGGCTGCCGGGCGGGCCGATCCGCCGGTACTTCCGCGAGCAGGGCATGCCTGAATTCATCGACAGCGCCTTCGGGCAGCCTGGCGACGCGCTCGACTTCGTGCACGGCATGCTGACCGAGAGTGCACACGCCAAGCTGCAGGGCGAGCTGCGGCAGTTGCGCGCGCGCTTCGCGCAGCTGCACGAGGAAAGCCTGGCCGCGCCGCTGCCGCAGCGCCGCGGCACCGGCTTGCTGCTGGCCTTGCGCGAGTGGGAGCCGGCGGCGTTCGCCGGCTTGCGGCGCTAGCCGCGACGGGCACCCCGCGCGCCTACTTCGCGGGCGCCGACACCCGGTACTCCCACGCGCCCAGCGTCGCCTTGTGCGCGGCGCCGGGGAGCGCATACTGCTGCTGCGTTCCGGACAGGTTCACCGTCACCGCCACCGCATTCCCATCCTTTTCGCGCCTGAACGCAAACACCTTGTCGTTCCCGGTCTCCAGCACCCGCATGGTCCCGCCATACTGTCCGTTCCACAGCGCCGGGTTGTCATGCTTGAGCTTGAGCAGCCAGGTGTACAGCGCTTCGTTGGGATGCTCCCGCCACCCGATCGGGTCCTTCTCGAAGAACTCCAGGCGCTTGTCCAGCCCCGCTTCCTGCCCGCCGTAGATCAGGGGCATGCCGGGCAGCGTCGCCGCCAACACCGCCATCGCCTGGAAGGCCGGTCCGTAATGTTCCGGGTCGCTGCCGTGCCAGGAATTCTCGTCGTGGTTGCTGGTGAAGCGCATGCGGTAGGCGTGCTCCGGGTAGGCCACCGGCGGCTTCTCGAACAGGGTGCGCAGCGCTCGCGCATCGGCCTTGCCCTTGGCGATCTCCTTGAAGACGCCCAGGGTATCCCAGCCATACGTCATGTCGAATGCGCGCGTGTGCAGCTCCGGCTGCCAGGCCTCGGCCAGCATGAACACCGGCTTGATCCGCTCCAACTCGACACGCAATTGTTCCCAGAAGGCGGTCGGCACCTTGGCCGCCACGTCGCAACGGAAGCCGTCGATGCCGGTCTCGCGCACCCAGAACGCCATTGCCTCGGTCATCCCTTTCCACAGGCCGGGCTGTTTCCAGTCGAGGCCGGTGACGTCGGTCCAGTACTCTGGTTCCGCTCCCTCGGTATAGGTCACCGGGAACAGTTCGCCCTTGGCGTCCTTCAGGTACCAGTCCTTGTGCTGGACCGTCCACGGGTTGTCGAAGGCCGTGTGGTTGGCCACCCAGTCGATGATGACGCGCATGCCGAGTCCTTGCGCCTGTTTCACGAGGCGCTTGAAGTCGTCCATGCTGCCGAATTCCGGATTCACTGCCGTGTAGTCGCGCACCGCGTAGTAGCTTCCGAGCGTGCCCTTGCGGTTCTTGGCGCCGATGGGGTGGACCGGCATCAGCCACAGGATGTCCACGCCCATCCTGCGCAATCGCGGCAGGTGCTGCGCGAATGCATTGAACGTGCCTTCCTTCGTGTATTGCCGGATGTTCACTTCATAAATGTTGGCGCTGCGCGACCACGCCACGTGGCTCATCGGCGCCGCGGCCGGCTGCTGGGCCTGTACGGGAAGCGGGCTGAAGGCGGCGCTGAAGGCCACGGCAAAAATCGGCAGCGCGCGGACAACAAATGACGTGGGTCTCCTCCGGTTTTGTGAAAGCCTCTTGTGCCCACTCATTCTACGGTGTAGAACCTTAAGCAAGCGGGAAAGTTCGGCTCAGAAGTGCACGTATGGACGAAGCTGTTTTATGTGAGGTAGTAGACAGATCAGTTCGTCAAAGAAGGCAATGATGGCATCAGAGAGGGAATGACGCCATGAAGATGTCAATCGTCGCATGCGCCGTGCTCGGAGCGAGCGCGGCGTGCGCCTCGGCCGAGAACGCGGCTGCTCCCGACGGGAGCACCGGTGCGCGCGGGGCGCTGAAGGAGGTCAGGGAAGCCGGCTGCGGCAAGGGCTGCGCGGCGCCGTCCGCGGACAGCGCCGGCTCCGGCCGCACGGGCGAGGCGCCGGCAATTTTCATGCTGGAAACCGCGCACGAGGCGCAGCAGCGGCGCACGGGCGAAGCCCAGCTGCTGAGCGCGGGCCGCCAGTACAACCTCGATTTTCGTACGCTGAGCGACGTCGGCGATCCGTTCCACGGCGGCCTGGCCGGCAGCGGCAGCGGCGCTGAGGACGCGCGCCGCAGCAGCGACAGCGTCATCTACCAGGGCCGCTTCAATGGCTTCACGGCCGGATCGTCCTGGGGCAAGGGCGACATCGACGGCTCGCCCTCGGGCCGCGCCTGGGGCATGACGGTCGGCTTCAAGGCCGGCCCGATCACGATCCGCGCGGCGCACCAGAACCGCAACGTGGCCAAGGTCACCCGCATCAATCCGGTCGACATCAGCATGGCCGCGAAGAATTCCATCATCGCCGCCAACATGCGCTTCGACTGGGGCACCGCCTACGCGGCCTACAGCGCCAACCGCGGCTGGGGCAGCTCGCCACTGTTCAACCCGGACAATCCCTACGGCGCCGGCATTACCAGCACGCCGTCCACCGACAGCCGCGACGTGCTGGCCGGGGTGGCCGTGCCGGTCAGCCATGCGACCACCCTGCTGGCTTCCTACATCCGCAAGAACGACCGCGACCCGGCCAACCGCGACGCGCGCCAGATCGCGGTCGGGGCGACCTATGCGATCTCGCGCAAGCTGGACTTCTATGCCGCGTATTCGCACATCCAGCAGCAGAGCGGCATCCGTAACGCCAACGTGCGTCATGGCGGCGGCGGGGCGATCAACCTCGGAATGCGGCGGGCATTTTAAGCGTGTGCGCGGCGACGCGATGTTGCAAAAAACGTTAGCCTGTCTCCATGGCTAAACCACCTTTTGGAGGCAACATGACAGGCGCAAGCACACTTGATCCGGACAACTTCCCGGAACGTCCAGACCGTAGTCTCGGCAAGGGACACGGCATCGATTCCCTCGGCCCGAGCGACATTTCCGACACCGGCAGCGACGTGGTCGGCGGCCCCGGCTTTGCCGACGCGCTCGACCCCGAGCAGACGCTCGAATTCGACCACGGCACCACCTCGGACATGGAAGAAAGCCACGCCGGCGGCACTGCCGGTCCGGATGTCGGCGACGCCGACTTCTCGGGCGATAGCGACATGGGCGGCACCGGCGAGCGCGCCGCGGCCGGGCGCGACAACGTCGGCAAGGACGGCGCCGACATCGACACCGACCAGATCGTGTCCATCCCCGACCTGCCGCTGACCGAGGAGGACACCGACTTCTTAACGACCAAACCGCCGCGAGAGGCTGAAGGCGGCTAACAGCGCACCGCCGCCCACCAGGGCGGTCATCAAGGGCGAGGAGCGCAGGCTGGTCCTGGTGTACAGGCTGCGCTCATGGACGTTTTGCGGCATGCCCTGGCGCTGGCGCAGTTCGGTCGACTCATCCGGCTTGTAGAGGGCGTCGCGGCGGTTCGGCGCGGTGGGACGGTCCGATTTTTGCTGCTTGAACATGCTGGCGTTCATGTAGCGGTCGAACAGCGCCGGCATCAGCTTGGAGCCGGCCGCGATCATCTTCGAGGCGCCGCCCGCGTAGGCGTCGCGCTTCGGATTCTCGGCGCAGTACAGGATGGCGTCGGCCACCACTTCCGGCGCGTAGATCGGCGGCGGCAGGGCCGGTTCCTTGTCCATGTAGTTGCGCGCGTGGACCGCGAACATGGTGTCGATCGCGGCCGGGCGCACCAGCGTGACCGCCAGCGGCGCGCCTTCCTTTTCCACTTCCATGCGCAGCGCATCGGTGAAGCCCTTCACCGCATGTTTCGAGGCCGCGTACATGCCCTGCATCGGGATGGCGCGTTCCGACACTTCGCTGCCGACGTTGATGATGGCGCCGCCGCCGCGGTGCTTCATGCGCCGTACCGCTTCCAGCGAACCGTTGACGGTGCCCCAGAAGTTGGTCTGGAACAGGCGATGGTGGTCTTCCGGCTTGACTTCTTCCAGCCGGCCGAACACCGAGATGCCGGCATTGTTGACCCAGGTGTCGATGCGGCCGAAGCGCGCGATGGCCTTCTCGCCGATCTTCTCGACGTCCGCAATGTTGCCGACGTCGGCGGCCACGGTCTCGACCATGGCGCCGCGGCTGCGCAACTCGTCCGCCAGTTCGTCGAGGGCGTCCTTGCTGCGCGCGGCCAGCACCAGACGGGCGCCGCGTGCGGCGGCCATGCGGGCGGTGGTCAGGCCGATGCCGCTGGTGGCGCCGGTGATGACCATGACCTGATCGTGGAGTTTCCTGAGTCTGATTGCCATGACGTACGTCCTTTTCAAGTGGGTGAAGAGGACTGTCCGCGGCGCTCGGCCGCAGGACAGGCCGTTAATGAACGGCCACCATGCTAGCCCGGCTGGGTAATTTGGCGTTTTCGCTTGCCTTGAAGATATTTTCTTCCTAGAGTGTCGGCGACTCCAACGAACCGCGAACATGACCGCATATCCCTCTCCTTCGACTCCGGAACCCCTGCACATCGTCTGCCCACCGTCGAGGAAGCCCCCGATGATCGCCGTGTCCTGCGCCGGCCTGGCCATGCTGGCGTTCATGGCGCTTCAGCTGTTCAACGGCCCGCCGGAACGTTTTTCCTGGTTCAAGGTATGGGTGCTGGTGCTGATGGCGACTTTCTTGTATGCGATTCTGCATCGCAACCTCTTCGTGCGGGACGAGCTCCTGGTCTATCGCGACAAGGCCGAAGCGTGGGCGCTCGAAGATGAGGACGTGCTGGCGCTGGTCGCAGGCCGCGTGCGCGCGGTGCGCGTCGCGCCAATGCCGGCGCTGGGCTCGTACTCTGCCGAGGGCAAGGAGATTGCGATGGGAATCGGGAACGGATTGATCGAGATCGAAACCCTTGATGGCACCTACCGCTTCGGCGCCGGGCTCGACGAGGATATCGCCAGGGTCAGGGCCAGGCAGATTGCCGCCTATTGCGGCCTGCAGGAATCCGGTCCGATGTGGAAGGCCGCGACAGCCTAGACTTGAAAGGAAAGGGCGCCGTCCCGCGGCGCCCGCTGGTAGAGCCAGGCCCTGCTTATTTGCCCGGCGCGTAGATCTGGTCGAACAGCCCGCCATCCGCGAAGTGTGCCTTCTGCGCCTGCGCCCAGCCACCCAGCTCGGTGATCGGGAACAGCTTCACGTTCGGGAACTGCGAGGCATACTTCTTGGCGAACTTGTCCACCGCCGGACGGTAGTAGTTCTTGGCGACGATGTCCTGTGCTTCATCGGTGTACAGGAACTCGAGGTAGGCCTGCGCCACCTTGCGGGTGCCTTTCTTGTCGACGTTCTTGTCGACCACGGCCACCGGCGGTTCGGCCAGGATGCTGATCGACGGCGCCACGATCTCGAACTTGTCCGGACCGAGCTCGCGCAGGGCCAGCAGGGCTTCGTTTTCCCAGGCCAGCAGCACGTCGCCGATGCCGCGTTCGACAAAAGTGGTGGTAGCGCCGCGCGCGCCCGAGTCGAGCACCGGCACGTTCTTGTACAGCTTGGCCAGGTAATCCTTGGCGGTGGCAGGGGAGCCGCCCGGCTGGCGCAGCGCGTAGCCGTAGGCCGCCAGGTGATTCCAGCGCGCGCCGCCCGAGGTCTTCGGGTTCGGCGTGATCACCGCCACGCCCGGCTTGACGAGGTCGCCCCAGTCGCGGATCTTTTTCGGATTACCCTTGCGCACCAGGAACACGATGGTTGAGGTGTAGGGCGAGCTGCGGTAAGCCAGGCGCTTCTGCCAGTCGGGCGCAATCAATCCTTTTTCGCTGATAGCATCGATGTCGTAAGCCAGCGCCAGCGTGACGACGTCGGCCGACAGGCCGTCGATAACGGCGCGCGCCTGCTTGCCCGAACCGCCGTGCGATTGCTTGACCGTGACCTTGTCGCCGGTCTTCGCCTTCCATTGGCGGGCGAAGGCGGCATCGATGTCCTGGTACAGCTCGCGGGTCGGGTCGTAGGACACGTTGAGCAGGGTGACGTCGGCAGCGAAGACCGTCGCCGGGGTCACGAGCGGCGCCGCCAGGGTGAGGGCAGCCAGCGAATGCAGGAAGGTTTTGCGAAGCATGTTGTTCTTTCAGAGGGCAGTTTGGAGCCTTCAGCTTACGGCTCAGTTCCCCCTGAAGGAACGAATTTATTCGCTTAACAATATGCGGTTTTTTAATGCGCCTTCGACAGGATGAGCAGCCAGCGCTTGAAGATCAGGATTTCCAGATGACCCGCCTCGATGCCGGTATCGCATTCGATGATCGGGTTCACCGCGTAGAAGCGCTTGCGGAAATCACGGGTGATCAGGAGTTCGCGACGGCCGAGACGGACCATAAAAGGGACAGGTGCATATTCCAGGCCGAAGTTGTTGTTCAGAGTGGTCATGGTGTTTCCTTTTATTAAAATCGTTGAAGTGAGTAAAGAATATCATAACCACTGTATAAATCCACAGGTACTGGGTGGATATACAGTAAATTTTTATTGTTGTGGTTTTTTCGCCAAGACCCCACATATGGAAGCTCATCCGCGAAAACACCCGAACCAGGCATGACGAACCAGATTCTTCCCCGACTCCACCGCTTTGCGGCCGCCCGTTTTTCCGCCGAAGGGGAGTACGGCCTGCACCTGACCGCCGGCGTGGCGATGCTCCTGCTGGCGACCGCGATCTTTGCGCACATGGCCGGCGCCGTGGTCGCCGGCGCCCCGATCACCCAGCTCGATGTCGAAGTGGCCAACTGGCTGCACGCCCACGCGCGCGCCAACGAGGGCCTGCGCGCCTTCCTGATGGTCGTCACCCACATGCACAGCACGCCCGGCATCCTGGCCATGGCCCTGCTGGCCGGCATCTGGCTGTACCGGCGCGGACACCGCTACTGGACGCTGGCGCTGGTCGCCAGCGTGCCGGGCGGCCAGATCCTCAACGTGCTGCTAAAGCACACCTTCGAGCGCGCGCGGCCGCATTTCGTCGAGCCCTTGCTGGAACTGAGTACCTACAGCTTCCCCAGCGGCCATGCGATGGGTGCGACGGTGCTGTACGGCTTCCTCGCCTGCTATGCGGCACGCCAGGCGCGTTCCTGGTGGGGCAGGGTGCTGCCCTTCGTGCTGGCGCTGGCCATGGTGGCGACGGTCGCGTTCTCGAGAATGTATCTTGGAGTCCATTATTTGTCCGACGTGCTGGCTGCGGCGGCCGAGGGTTGCGGCTGGCTGGCGATCTGCATCACCGGCGCCGCCACCTTCAACCGGCGCCGCCGGGCGCGCGAGCGGCTTGCCGGCCGGCCGGTGGCGCCGCAGGACATCTGAATAGAAGACCAACCCGGGGAAAAGGATGCGCACTCTCGTACACCTGTCGGACCTGCATTTCGGCCGCGTTGATCACAGCCTGCTGGCGCCATTGGGTGAACTGATCGAACGGATCGCCCCGGACGTGCTGGTGGTCTCGGGCGACCTGACCCAGCGCGCCAGGCCGGAACAGTTCGAAGAGGCGCGCGCCTATCTCGACACGCTGCCGGGCCCGCAGATCATCGTGCCGGGCAACCATGACATCTCGCTGTACAACGTGTTCCACCGCTTCGTGAAGCCGCTTGCGCGCTACCGGCGCTACATCACCGACGATCTGGATCCCTTCTACCTCGACGAGGAGATTGCCGTGGTGGGCGTCAACACGGCGCGTTCCTTCACCATCAAGGACGGCAAGGTCAGCCGCGACCAGCTAGCCGTGGTGCGCCAGCAGCTGGCGGACGTCCCGCCGGACGTCACGCGCATCATCGTGGCCCACCATCCCTTCGACTTGCCCGACCACTTCGAGGAACGCGACCTGGTGAACCGGGCGCCGCGCGCCATGCAGGCATTCTCCGAGTGCGGGGTGGACATCCTGATGGGCGGGCACATGCACGCCAGCCACGCGGGCAGCACGGCGGCGCGCTACCAGCTGAGCGAGTACGCGGCGCTGGTGGTGCAGGCCGGGACGGCCACCTCGACCCGGGGGCGGGGCGAGGTGAACTCGTTCAATGTGCTGCGGGTGGAGGCGCAGAAGGTCGAGATCGACCGCTACGGCTGGGACGTGGTGCACGGCCACTTCGAGGTGATGGCCACCGAGAAGTTCATGCGCACGGGCAGTGTGTGGACGCCGCACATCGATGGCCTGATGGCGGCGGGGCTGTGATGAACATCAGATCCAGTACTCGGCCAGCCGCCCGATGAATTCGCGCAGGCGGTCCTTCCACGGCCGGTCGCGCCACTGGTCCAGCGTGACTTCCTTGGAGCTGCGCAGGTCTTCGTTGAAGGCGGCTTCCATGTCCTTGCCGAAGGCCGGGTCCAGCACCACCACGTTCAGCTCGTAGTTGTGGATGAAGCTGCGGCGGTCGATGTTGGCCGAGCCGATGGTCGACCAGATCCCGTCGATCACCGCCGTCTTTGCGTGCAGCACCGCCACCTGCAGCTGGTAGATCTTGACGCCGCCCGCCAGCAGTTCGTCGTAGAAGGCCTGGCCGGCATACATGATCAGGTCATGGTCGGACACGCCCGGCAACACCAGCTTCACGTCCACGCCGCGCTTGGCCGCCGCGACCAGCGAATCGACGATCTGCCGGTCCGGCACGAAATAGGCCGAGGTGATGTGGATCGACTTCTTGGCCTCGTTCATGGCCACCATCAGCGACTTGTAGATTTCCGAATCGCGGTCCGGCGAGGTGGCCAGCACCCGCATCACCTTGTCGCCGGCCGGGGCCAGGCGCGGGAAGTATTCGGCGGGCGGCAGCTCGCCGGCATCCTGGTGCACCCAGTTGTCGATGAAGGCGTACTGCAGCGCGGCCACCGCCGGGCCTTCGATCCGGATGTGGGTGTCGCGCCAGCCGACCTGCTCGGCATCGACCGTCTCGGGCTTCTTGCGCGAGCGGAACAGCGAACTGTTGGCATAGGTCTCGCTGATGTTGATGCCGCCGGTGAACCCGATGCGGCCGTCCACCACCATGATCTTGCGGTGGTCGCGGTTGTTCAGCTGCCAGGCGCCGGGGCGCTGCAGCGGATTGACCGGGTTGAAGATCACCACGTTGACGCCGGCGCCGCGCAGGCGCTCGAAGAACTCCTTGGGAGTTGCCAGGGTGCCGACGCCGTCGGCGATGATGTTGACGATCACGCCCTGGCGCCGCTTTTCCATCAGCAGTTCGGCGAACTGCATGCCGATCGGGTCGCGATCGAAGATGTAGGTCTCGAGGTTGATCGAGGATGTGGCGTCGCGCGCCGCGGCCATCATTTCGCGCATGGTGGCGGGGCCGTCGAACAGCAGCGTCACCTTGTTGCCGGGGATGAGCGGCGCACCGGTGGCCTGTTCTTCCAGCACCGCCAGCTGCTTGAGGTCGGGCGAGGCATTGGCCCAGCGCTTGCGCAGCAGCTGGGCTGCCTGTTTGTTGTCCAGCATGCCGCGCGGCGTGGCCACCGCCGGCGTCGCCTTGGCCGGATCCGCGGGTAGGGACTCGGCATCGGGCAGCGACTTGCACGAAGCGACCACGCAGACGAAAGCCAGGAAGGCCAGGAAGGAAGTCAGGCGCTTGTTGTTCATTTCGTGTCCCTCATGATGAGTTCACTGCTGGAGTCGCGGCTGATCGGCTGCTGCTTGGGGCCGAGGAAGAAATCGATGGGCGCGGCGATCAGGTGGCGGCCCAGCGCCTGGATCAGCAGGATGCCGCGCTTGAAGCGGATCTTGCGGGCGCGCATCGCCACCCACAAGGCCAGGCCGAAGCTGACCAGCAGGTTGACCGCGCCGATCAGCAGCACGCCGGAGGCGGCATTGACCACCACCTCGAGCGGCACGTGGTAATCCAGGCCGACGAGGGCGGTGGCCAGGTTTGCGGTCGAGAAGGTGACGTGGCGGATGTCGAGGGGCAGGCCGAGCAGGAAGCCGATCGTGCCGGTCATCCCGAGCATCAAGCCGAAGAAGAAGTTACCCATCAGGCCTCCCAGGTTATCCTCGATATAGCCAGCGAAGCGGCCGAGGCGCTCCTCGCCCAGCAGGCGGCGCAGGCGGCGCAGCTGGCGCACGCGCTGGCCCATGCGGGTGTACAGCGCCTTGTTGTCGTAGTAGCCCGAGATCAGGCCCGCCAGGAACAGCCAGACGCCGGCGATCGCCGCATAGAACAGGGCCAGGCTGTGGACCGGATCGATGTCCATCAGCAGGTGGTGCGCCTTGACCGGGTCGACGATGTGGTTGCCGTTGATCGCCTTGTAGCCGATCGCGATCGCCCAGGCCACCGGGAAGGCCAGCAGCACGTTGCCGAGCACGGCTACTATCTGGGTACGGAAGACCTTGGTGACAAGGTCCGCCAGGCTGTCCACGTCCAGCCCGCGTCCGTTGTCGGCGCGCTGCAGCGAGGCGGCGATGTGCTGCGCGGTCATGGCCGGCTGCTTGGTCGCCACCGTGAAGTGCAGGATGTAGATGAGGATGAAGCCCAGCGAGTAGTTCATGCTGAACAGGAAGGCCTCGACCAGGGGCGCGGTGTGCAGGTAGCCCAGCATGATCTTGAACATGGCCATGAAGCCGACGATGAAGCCGGCGCCCGAGGCCGCCACGAACATGTGGCGCAGGTCGCGCCGGGTTTCGGCGATGTAGTGTTCGCCGGTGCGGCTGGCGTTCTCGGTGACGTTGCGGGCCAGCAGGTCGACGTTGTCGCGCAGCAGGCCGCGAACACGGTACTTGGCGTTGTGCGCCGCGATCAGTTCTTCCGCCAGCGCCACGGCCGCCAGGCGGCGGCCGCTCGCTTCCGGTCGCTCCGGGTTGGCGGCGCGGCTGGCCACCGCCACCAGGTCCACGCTCGGCGCGCTCGGCAACGAGCCGCTGAGGTCCACCAGGTAGAGCAGCTTGTGCAGCCGGTCGATGCTCTGGTGCAAGGCCACCAGCAGGTAGGTCAGCGCCACGCTGGTGCCGGTCGACTGGGCGCCGCGGCGGATCTTGAGCACCACCTCTTCGCACTGGTCGAGCATCACCAGCAGGTGGCGCGCGTCTTCCGGCTGTTCGATCTTGCCGTCCAGGTAGCGCGCGTATTCGTCGAGGTAGCGGTTGACCTCGATGTTCTGCATCAGGAAGGGCGAGTCGAAATCCTCGATCTCGCTGTAGCTGTGGATCAGGCGCGGCTCCAGGCCCAGGGCGCAGATGCGGCAGGACAGGGTGCGGATCGCGTCCAGCAGGCCCATCAGGGTGACGTAGCGGGCCCGGTCCGGGGTCGCATCCTGCGGGGGCGGGGCGTTGGCGATGACGTCGAACAGCTCCATCCAGTCGGCGGTCGGCACCATGCAGATCCACTGGTGGTCGTCCTCGTCGTACAGCACCTGGTCGAGCGCGTCCGACAGGTACAGGTCGTTGAGCGCCGGCGGCAGGAAGCGGTAGGTGACGCGCCGCTTCAGTTCGGTGACGAAACCATCGTTCGAGAGGATGCCGATGTCGCTGTACAGGCTGGTATGGCGGCGCCGTTCCAGCATGGTCGTGAGGTAGCGCCGCAGCGCCCAGGCCTGCGACGGATTGCCCTTGAGCAGCTGGGTTAGCGTGCGCACGTTTTGCGCCGGATCGTCCGCCTTTTGCCAGACCCAGCGATTACGCGGGCGCAGGCAATCGACCAGGTCGACCAGCAGGTCGATGTGGTCGCTGTCGGGGTTGATCCGTTCGAGAATGGCGAGCATGGGCAATGTTGATACTGGAAAGCCATAGTGTACGCGAGGCAAAGCCACTTCATGGTTCGCCACCGAACAATGAACCCGCTGAAAGCGTTACACTGACGGGCTGTATCAATGTAAATCGAGGCATGCATGTACCTGACTTATTTCAACGGACAATGGACTGAAGGAAATGTGCCGCTGTACGGCGCGATGGACCACAGCCTGTGGCTGGGCTCCTCCGTCTTCGACGGCGCGCGCGCCATGCGCGGCAAGCTGCCCGACCTGCGCCCGCACCTGGAGCGCGTGATCGCATCGAGCGAGAAGCTGGGCCTGCGCTGCCCTTTGAGCGTGGACGAGATGGAAACCCTGGTGCGCGAAGGCGTGGCCAAGTTCCCGCCTGACGCCGAGCTGTATATCCGCCCGCTGGTGTTCGGCACCGAGGGCTTCCTGATCCCGGTGGCCGAGGCCAGCCAGTTCGCCCTGACGATCTTCGACGCGCCGCTGCCGCCGTTCACCGGCTTCTCGAGCTGCCTGTCGACCCTGCGTCGCCCGCAGCCGGACATGGCGCCGACCGACGCCAAGGCCTCGGCCCTGTATGCCAACTCGACCCGCGCCATGCGCGAGGCCAAGGCCCGCGGCTTCGACCAGGCGATCATGCTCGACGCCGACGGCAATGTCGCCGAGTTCGCGTCCTCGAACCTGTTCATCGTGGCCGAGGATGGCGCTGTGGTGACGCCGAAGCTGAACGGCACCTTCCTGGCCGGCATCACCCGCGCGCGCGTGATCGCGCTGCTGGCGTCGGAGGGCGTGCACGTGGAAGAGCGCAGCGTGGCGCCGGAGGAGCTGATGTCGGCGCGCGAGATCTTCAGTACCGGCAACTACGGCAAGGTGACGCCGTGCACCCGCTACGAGGACCGCACGCTCGAAGCCGGCCCGGTGGCGCGCCGTGCCCGCGAGCTGTACCTGGCGTTTACCGAAACCACCTGAATTGTAGGGTGGACGGCATAGCCGTCCACCCTACGATCGCTGCAACTCCTCGCGCAGGAACTGCAGCAGGATCACCGTCTTGGCGTCGACGATGCCGCCTTCCTTCACCTGCCTGAAGGCCTCCATGACGTCCATCTCGAGGACTTCGATATCCTCGCCTTCCTCTTGCTTGCCGCCCCCTATACCCTTGCGGTCGCGCTCCCCGTATTCGCCCAGGAAGCAATGCACCGTTTCCGTCAACGACGAGGGGTTCGGCAAGAATTCGATCACCTTGCGCAGCCCGTGGCCGCGAAAGCCGGTTTCCTCGCACAGCTCGGCGCGTCCCTGCTCGGCCGGGTCGGCGTCGTCCAGGTTGCCGGCCGGGACTTCGATCATGAAGCCGTCGCGGCCGGCCAGGTACGCGCCGATCCGAAACTGGCGCGTGAGCAGGACCGTGCCCTTGTCGCGGTTGTAGAGCAGTACGGCGGTGCCGCCGTTGTTGGCATAGACCTCGCGGGTTTCTTCCCGCTCGCTGCCGTCGCGGCGGCGCTGAATGAAAGTAACTTTCCTGAGCTCGCAGTAATCGTCGGCCAGGGTTTCCTGTTTGAGGATGCGGATGGGGTCGTCGTCGTGCATGGAGGGCTCCGGATACGCTGGCGGACGACTATAGCGCCCCCGGAGAATTGCCAGCGCCGGGTAAGCGGCTGGCATGAAAAAAGCCGCCGGGCTCTCGCCGGGCGGCTTTCGTTCAAGCTGGCCGTTCGATCAGAACGTGTAGCTTGCCAGACAAAAACGGAACTCAGCCCTGTGCGCGCTCGGCGACGTAGATCTCTACGCGGCGGTTGCGTGCGCGGCTCGACGCATCGCTGTTCGATGCGATCGGCTCGCGCGAGCCGCGGCCTTCGATGGTGATGCGGCCCGGATTCACGCCGCGGGCGGCCAGGTAGTCGCGGGTGCGGGCGGCGCGGTCGACCGACAGCGGCTGGTTGATCGCATCGGTGCCGGTATTGTCGGTATGGCCGATGATGACCACGGTGGTGCCCGGGTTTTCCTGCAGCGTGGAAGCGAAGCGGTTCAGCACCGGCTGGAAGTTCGACTTGATGTCGGAACGGCCGGTATCGAACGAGACGTCGCTCGGGATGTCGAGCTTCAGGCGGTTGTCGGCGGTCTGGCTGACCTGCACGCCGGTGCCCTGGGTGGCCTGTTCCATGGCCTGTTTCTGTGCTTCCATGCGCTTGGACCAGATGTTGCCGATCACCGCGCCGGCAGCGGCGCCGATCGCCGCGCCGCCCGCGGCGCGCTTGCCGCCGCCGCCGCTGGTGCTGGCGCCGACGATGCCGCCCAGGGCCGCGCCGATGCCGGCGCCCTGTGCGGTGCCGCGCTGGGTCGCGCTCATGTCGGCACAGCCGGTAGCGGTAAAGGCCACGAGGGAAGCGGCGATCACGGATTTAGTCAGTTTGTTCTGCATGGTGGTTCTCCTTAACAAAAAATCCGCTTCGCGGTCATGCTTGCCGAGGCAAGCCTGCAGGCATGACTGAGAAGCGGATTGGTCTTACAAAAAATTTTTTAACAACTAACAACTATATACCTCGTCCACTGATCAGGCGCACCAGGATCATGATCACGGCGACGACCAGCAGGATATGGATGAAGCCGCCGATGGTGTACGAAGTCACCAGTCCGAGCAGCCACAGGACAATCAGAATCACGGCTATTGTATACAACATAATGTTGCTCCTTCCAGAAATCACGCGCTTCGGCGTCGTGAATCCAGTATGGCGCCGCTTACTGCTGGCCTCTGTACGATGGCGTACTTACTGCGAAAATCAAAACTCTCAGGAAATCAGGCGTGGCCATTTTCCTTGCGCAAGCCCGGAATCCAGCCCATGAAACCGAGCAGGCCGGTGACCCCGATCAGGCAGGTGACCAGGCCACCCGCCACCAGGAACAGCACGTCCTGCGGCTGGAGTCCGCCCGCCGCCGCTTCGGCCGGCGGATGCGCCGACAACAGGCCGAACGCTGCCACGATCATCCCCCAAATGATAATGCCGATCCATGCCATGCTGTTCATGATGCTTCCCCCTGAAATGGTTATTTTTTGCACCGCACGCAGTGATAGCGTCCTGCCATTGTCGGGTTAGCTCATCCATTGGTCCGTGCGCTGCCGCACATTGCTTTTAGAAAATTATTCTTACGAAATAAAAGCCGGGAGGCTTGCGCCATCCCGGCTTTTTCTGAAAAGAGATGCGCTCAGGCGACCGAGCGCAGGCGGCCCTTCACAATGCGCACGCGGTCGCCGCTGCGCCATGCCGGCGGGCTGCTCTGGCGGAAGGTGCGCAGGGTGCCGTCATCGAGGCGCACGCGGATTTCGTAGCTGGTGCTGGCCTTCATATTGCCTTCGACCTGGTTGCCGACCACCGCGCCGCCGATGGCGCCCGCCGCGGTCGCGATGGTGCGGCCGGTGCCGCCGCCGATCTGGTTGCCCAGCAGGCCGCCGATGACGGCGCCGCCGGCGGCGCCCAGTCCACTGCCTTCGGCGCGCTGCTTGATGGTGCGGACCGATTCGACGTTGCCGCAGTTCGAGCACCAGTTGCGGCCGGTGTCGGCGGCCGCCACCTGCACCGGTTTCTTGGCCGACTCCCTGACCGGTGCCTCGACCACGCGTTCGACCACACGCTCCGGCGGCGGCGCCGGGACATAGTTCGTTGCCGGCGCATAGGCCTGGGCCGGCTGGGCCGGGTATTCGGCGGGCACGGCGCTGTTCGGCGGCTGCACGTAGCCCGGCGCGAGCTGCTGGCCGGGCACGTTGCCGACCACGCCCGGCGCCGGCTGCGGGCTTCCCTGCGGCAGGGTCGAGGCCAGCGCCAGGCGTTCGGTTTCGCTCAGCTGGCGCTCCTTGTTGCCGCCCACGGATGAGGGAATCCAGCCGAGGATCGCCGCCGTACCGACCAGGCAGAACAGCAGGACCGCCAGTGCGGCCAGGATCATCAGCGGATGCATGCGTCCGCGTGCGGACGGGGTGGGAGAGGTGTTCATGCTGGTTTCCTTTCGGGGAAGTTCTTGTTGAGGCCGTTCATGCCGGGGATGCAATACGTCCGGCGGCCTGTGCATTGCCAGATTGTCCTCAGGAACAACAAGCGGTTCCGTGCGTCACCGTACATACCAGATCGGAGCGGGACGGTTACGCTGACCTAAATTGTTTGCAAATGTATCCGACAGACGGCTTGGCTTATGCATCCCCCACGCGAGAATCCGATGAATTTTGCCGCACCGCCGCCGATTGCCGAACACAACAGCAATCTGCTGCTGGCCGCGCTGCCACCGCAGGAACTGGCGCAGGTCCTGCCGCTGCTCGATCCGGTCACCGTCGCGGTCGGGGACGTGCTGTGCGAAGCCGGCGACCCGCTGCGCTACATCTATTTTCCCCACGACTGCCTGATCTCCCTGATGGGCGTAGCCGAAGGGCGCATGACGCTCGAGGTGGGCCTGGTGGGGCGCGAGGGCATGGTCGGCGCCACGGTGGCGCTCGGCCACGACACCACCCAGGTGCGCGCCATCGTCCAGCGTGCCGGCAGCGCCAGCCGCATGGACAGCGCCCGCTTTCGCGCCGAGGTGGCGCGCAACCCTTCGCTGCAGCGCGTGCTGTACCGCTATACCGACACGCAGCTGGCCCAGGCGATCCAGATCGCCGTGTGCAGCCGCTTCCACGTGCTGGAAGCGCGGCTGGCGCGCTCGCTGCTGGTCACGCGCGACCGCCTGCGCTCGGACAAATTCCACCTGACCCACGAGTTCCTCGCGCATGCGCTCGGCGTGCGCCGCGTCGGCGTCACCAAGGCCGCCAGCGCGCTGCAGCAGCAGGGGCTGATCGACTACAGCCGCGGGAACATCGAGATCCTCGATCCGGAAGGCCTGGCGGCGGCCTCGTGCACCTGCTACGAGATCGTCAAGGACGCGGGTATCCAGTCCGTCCACGGTTTCATGTAAGCCCGAACGCCGAATACAAGAAAGCCTGGCAAGGCCAGGCTTTCTTGTATTCGCTTGTCGAGCAATCGATCAGTTGGTCTTGCCAACCTGGTTGCCAACCACGCCGCCCACGGCTGCGCCGCCGACGGTGCCGACTGCGCTGCCGCCGGTCAGGGCGCCACCGATCACGGCGCCGGCGCCGGCGCCGATCGCGGTGCTCTTGTCCTGCTGCGACATGCCGGCGCAGCCGGTCAGGCCCAGTGCAGCGGTGGCGAGGGTGGCGGTCACTACGAGTTGTTTGATGGTTTTCATGTTGATCTCCTTTTACGGTGGGTTATTTCAAGCGCAGGTCATTCTTGACTGACTTCACGCCCTTCACGGTCCGGGCAACCGATGCCGCGGCCGCCACACTGTCCGCCGAGCTGACGAATCCGCTCAGCTGCACAACGCCTTGCACGGTCTCGACGCCGATGTCGAAGATGCTCAGCGTCGGCTCGCGCACGATGGCGGCCTTGACGCCGGCGGTGATGGTGGCATCGTCCACATACTGCGCCACCGGTCCACCGCCGCCCGACGTGGCGCATCCTGCGACCTGGCTAAGTGCCAGCATGACCGCCAGGGCGGTCGTGATACCAAATCGCTTCATGCGGCAACGTTCGTCGAGTCCATGTGAGCAAGATACCGTTTTCCGTTCGTACTGATCTGTTCGACAACTCACAGTGCCGTGTAAAAATTGTTTCAACGGCGCTGGGTCTTGCCCGGCGGCGGCGCCTTCGGCTTCTCGCGCGCGTCGGACAACAGGCGGGCGCAGTCGCTGTCCTCGCCCGGCCCGGTATTGATCAGGGGCAGCAGGGCGGCGACCGGCGCCGCGATGGTCGCCAGCGCGATGGCGCTGCCGGCCTTCATCGCCAGCACGCCCTTGTCCACCGACACGTCCGGCTGGCTGAAGGGACCGCGCACGTAGAAGGGCGAGCGCAAGGAGATCAGGCGCAGGCCCTTGGTCTTCGGATCGATGCGCAGGTCCAATTGCTCGTTGGCCAGGTTGATGCTGCCCTCGATGTTGATCAGCGCTTCCTTGGTGTCCACCACGAAGTAGCGCGTGCGTGCCAGGCCGTTGGTGACCGCGAAATCGGAGGCCATGCAGTTGAGCTGCACCTGCTTGTCGCCGAACACCTTGGTGATGACGATGTTGGCCACGTTCAGGCCCATCATCTCCAGCAGCATCTTGCTGACCTGGCCCTGGCTGATCAGGGTTTTCAGTTCGCCGTTCGAGCCGGCCAGCAGGCTGGACACGGAATTGCCCTGGGCGGTCAGGCTGGCGTCGCCGCTGATGCTGCCCACCGAGGCCTGCAGCTGCTCGATCTTCGGGAACAGCTTCTTGATCTCGATCTTCCGGGCCGTGACCTTGGCCTGGGCCTTGATTGCCTTCGGGCCCTGGCGGCCGCGGCCGTCGAGGCGGATGTTCGAACGCACCGTGCCCCCGGCCATGGCGAATTCCAGCGGCTCGAGGTTCAGCACGGCGTTATCCATCTTCAGGTGGGTCGACAGCTTGCTGATCGGGAAGGCCGTGTCGCGCACGATGCGGTCGGCCGCGAAGCGCACGTCGGCATCCAGTTTGTTCCAGCGTTCGGTCTTGAATTCCTCGACCGGCAATACCTTGCCGCCCGGCTGAACCACATCGGCATTGCGCTCCTTCTTGGCGGCGTTGGAGTCGGCGCCGATCAGCGGCGCCAGGTCGGCGAATACCAGGGTTTGCGAGCGGACATTGCCCGACAGCTTGGGCCGTGCCCCGCCGGTGGCATATTCGAGGCGCCCGCCGATGTCCGAGGATCCGACCTTGCCCTTGAAGCCGTCGTAGACCCAGCGCATGCTGCGCTTGCCGTCCTTGTTCTGTTCGCCGAGGGTGCCGGTCAGGCGGCCCGAGGTCGAGAACGGGCCGGTGGTCGGCAGCACCACGCCGGTGAAGTTGTACAGCTGGTCCATGCTGGGACCGGCCAGCTCCAGCTTCAGGTCGATCGCCGCCAGTTTCGAGGGCCGCGTCGCCGTGCCCTCGACCGCGATCCGCGTTTTGCCCGAACGCATCTCGGCCTGGACCGGGTAGGGCGTGCTCTGCTGCTTGAGCGAGAGCACCGCACCGGCCTTGCCGCCGCCCGTGACCGGCGCGCCGTTGTAGGTGCCGTCGAGGGTCCAGCCGACCCCGTAGCGCCCGCCGTTCTCGAGCGTGCGCACCTTCGCCGTCACATCGGCCTTCGTCACCGCGTCCTTGATGTGCACGATGCCGTCGGTCAGCACGATGCGATCGAGGTCGAGTGTCCATTTGGACTTTTCTTCCTTGCGCTTGAAGGTCCAGTTGTTGCGCCCCTCGTCGAGGCGCAGCAGGTCCACCCGCGGGCCGTCGAAACGCAGCAGCGGAATGTTGATGGTCTTCGACAGCAGGGCGAAGGGATTGACCGAGAACGAGAACTGGCGTGCGCTGCCGGAATCCTGCGCCGGCAGGCCGGCGGGGTTGCCGACGTGGGTGTCGTTGGCGATCAGGTGCGGCCACGGGATGTGGTCGCGCCAGGTGCGTTCGGCCGGCGCCATGGTCTTGGCGGGGCGTTCCCATTCGACGTCCAGGTTGCCGCGGATCTCGAAGGGACGTTCGATGGCCTCGCTCACCTTGGCATTGATCCAGGGACGGGCGCGGTTCCAGTCGAAGGTGAGGATGAACACGATGGCGATCACCGGGATGGCGACCAGGATCCCAAGGATGCTCAACAGTATTTTGCTGCTCGTGCGGCGCGCCGGATGACGGCCCTGCGCCGCCTGCTTGTCGGTCTCGGCCATGGCGGACTTTCGATGGTAGGTAGGTTCAGGCCAGCTTAGCGCAAGGCCTTTACGCCCAATGTGCGCTGCCTAACGTTCTTCTGTTGAGCAGATCGCTACGAGCCGGGCAATGTGCGGCAGCGAACCGAAGGCAAGAGATAACAGGTTTATAACGTTACCAAGGACATTTCCTCATCAAAAGGAGAAAAGCGATGGACCAAGAACATGCGATGCGCCGTCTCTTGACGCCACTGGCTGCCGCAGCCGTGCTGGCGCTGGTCGGCTGTGCCAGCCCGCAGAAGGCACCTGCCACCGCCGACGTGGCGGTGTCGCGCAATGCCGTCGAGAACGCCGTGTCGGCCGGCGCCGCCGAGCTGGCCCCGGCCGAGATCACCGCCGCGCGCGACAAGATGGTGCGCGCCAACGCGGCCCTGGCGGCCAAGGACTACAAGCTGGCTCGCGAGCTGGCGGTCCAGGCCCAGGCCGACGCCAAGCTGGCGCAGAGCAAGGCCAACTCGGCCAAGGCCACCGCGGCCGCCAACGCGCTCGACGCCGACCTGCGCGTGCTGCGCGAGGAAGTCGAGCGCGCCAATGCGCCCTCGGCCACGACCTCGACGCAGTAAGCCGATCAGCAATAAGAAGAAGTTCCCTTCATTGACCGCCGCGCCAGCGCGGCGCCCAGGAAAAAAGGACAAGCCATGAAAACCCGTTCCACGATGTCGCTGCTGGCCGCCGCCGTGCTGGCCACGGCCTGCGCCACCGCCCCGATGACCACGCCGACGCTGGACCAGGCGCGCGCCGATTTCGTCTCCGCCAACAACAATCCGCAGGTCGCCCAGTATGCGCCGCTCGAGTTCAAGCAGGCCAGCGACGCCCTCGACCAGGCCAATGCCGCCGCCGCGCGCCGCGAAAGCCTGAACGACGTCGACCGCCTGGCCTACGTGGCCAAGCAGCGCGTCGCCACCGCGGTGGAGGTGGCCAGGGCAAAGGCGGCCGAGGCCGATATTGCGAACGCATCGCGCGAACGCGACCAGGTCCGCCTGGCGGCCCGCACCGCGGAAGCCGACCGCGCCAAGCGCGAGGCCGAGGCCGCCCAGGCCCAGGCCGCCCAGGCGCAGGCCCAGGCCCAGGCGGCCCAGCAGCAGGCCGCCGCCGCCCAGCAGCAGAATGCCGCGCTGGCCCAGCGCGCCGCGGTGCTGGAAGCGCTGCTGGTCGAGCTGCAGGCCGTCAAGACCGAGCGCGGCTATGTCGTGACGATCGGCGACGTGCTGTTCGCCACCAACCAGGCGACCCTGACACCGAACGGCATGTCGACCTTGCGCAAACTGGCCGACGTCATGGCGCAGAACCCGAACCGTACCGTGCTGGTCGAAGGGTTTACGGATAGTACCGGCAGCTCCTCTTACAACCAGGAACTGTCGCAGCGCCGTGCCGAAGCCGTGGCCTCGGCGCTGGGTTCGCTGGGCGTGCCGCGCGACCGCATCGCCATGAAGGCGTACGGCGAAGCCTTCCCGGTGGCCCCGAATGATACGGCGTCCAACCGCCAGCTCAACCGCCGTGTCGAAATCGTGCTGTCGAACGAGAACGCGCAGATCCCGCCACGTACCGCGGGGCGCTGAGCTGGTTCATTTGCATTTGGTTCATGAGGTAAAACTATGGAAGAAACGAAACACCTGGCGCATGGCTTCGACGTCGCGGCGATCCGCCGCGCGGCGGCCAACCTCGACGACGGCGCCGTCACCGAGGGCTACCAGGCCGACCGCGAGGCGGTCATCGCGATGCTGAACGACGCGCTGGCCACCGAGCTGCTGTGCGTGCTGCGCTACAAGCGGCACTACTACACCGTGAGCGGTCCGAACACCGGCCACATCAAGGCCGAGTTCCTCGAGCACGCCCAGCAGGAGCAGGACCATGCCGACCGCATCGCCGAGCGCATCGTGCAACTGAACGGATCGCCGAACTTCAACCCGGCCACGCTGACCGCGCGCAGCCATGCCGAGTACGACGATTCCGACGACGTGCAGGCGATGATCCGCGCCGACCTGATCGCCGAGCGCGTGGCGATCGAATCCTATCGCCAGATGATCCAGGCGATCGGCGACCGCGACCCGACGACGACAAAGATGCTTACCGACATCATGGCCGTCGAAGAAGAGCATGCCGACGACATGCGCGACCTGCTGGCCTGAGGCCGGATTTACATTCATCACCCATCGATAACAATGGAGCACACCATGCTAGACACCACCCGCAGCAACCTGAAATCCCACGCCCACGGCTACCAGTTCGACAGCAAAGCCGCCGACGCATCGTCGGACATGCAGGCACTGGTGCGCGACGCCCAGTCGATGCTGAGCGCCGCCGCCGCCCTGACCGGCGACAAGGCCGAGGAACTGCGCAGCCGCGGCATGGAGCTGCTCGACCGCGCACTGGGCCGCGCCAGCCACTACCAGGGCCAGGCGATGGAAAGGGGCCGGGAACTGGCCCACGAGGCCGATGTCTATGTGAAGGACAACCCATACCGTACGCTCGCGGTTGCCGCCGGTATCGGCGTGCTGCTCGGCGTCCTCCTGAGCCGTAAGCAATAAACGTCGCCGGGGACCGCCATGCAAAAAGACGACACCGTCGTGCATACCCCCGGCCTCATGGGCGGGATCTCCAGCCTCATGAAAAGCCTGTTCGGTCTGGTGGTATCGCGCGTGGAACTGGCCGCGCTCGAGCTGTCCGAGGTGCGCAACCACCTGATCGAACTCGTGGCCCTGTTCGGCGCGGCCATCCTGGCGATCTGGTTCGCCATCGCCTACGGCACCGCGACCATCGTCGCGCTGGCATGGGACGACATGGGCTGGAAGATCCTGCTGATCCTGTTCGTCGTGTTCCTGGTCATCACCGGCATCCTGGTGGCGAAGGGCCTGGCCCTGCTCAAGCAGGACAAGCTCTCGTTCCCGGCGACCATGAAGGAACTGAAGAACGACCGCGACATGCTGCTCTAAGCGGCGACACGAAGGAGGGGAAACATGCACAATCAAGATGGAACGACCGGACTGGCCGGCCACAAGCACAGCCTGGATCCGGTGGCGCGCAAGCAGGAGCTGCTGCGCGAGGGCGAGTTCTTCCGCAGCAACGTGGCGCACGCGCGGGCGCAGATTCGGCACGCGGCGCGCCCCGAGGTGATGTTGCACAGCACGATCGACCACGCCACCTGGGCCCTGCGCGCACGCGCCGACGCCTTGTTGAAACCGACCGGCACCAGCGTGTCGGTGCTGATGCCTTACGGGCTGGCGCTGTTCAACTTCATCCGCCAGCGCAAGCTCGGCAAGCCTGCCGGCGCTGCCGCCATCCTGCTGGGGGTAGCGGGCTGGTACATGAACAAACGCCGTGTCCAGCAGAACGGGCTGAGCTGACACGGCCCATAAGTCAAACCGATCCGAATATGGTGGGGCTTGAGCGGCGTCGCAATCATTGATTGCACGCCGTTTTTTTTCGCTGGTACGGATGAGTCAAGATAATATCTGTTGTTGCGTAGGGTGGTCGGCTCCGCCGACCGCGCGTTCAACTGTCGCTGGCGCTGAAGCCCCTCATGCCGTAGCCGAACGCGCGCACGGCAAAGCCGGCTAAGCGCCCCGGTGCACCCTACCAGTACATCGGCGCTGCAGAGGGTTCAGGGCGTTTCTCCCTGCCCAGCTACCCGCGCCTTGGCCTGCGCCATGTCACGCTGGTAGATCGCGCGTGCTTCCTGCATGCAGGCGTTGCGCTCGGCCGCCGGCGCTTTCTTGCAGGCGTTTCGTGCCTCCTGCAATGCCGCGCCGATTTCCTTCTGCAGCGTGCGCATCCGCGCCTGGGTGGTCGCGTCTTCGCGGTACCAGCGCGCCGGATCGCCCTGGGCGATTTCACGCGCCTGCTTGCTGGCGGCGGCTGGATCGACGAGGGCGTCGCTGCTGGTATGGGTCGGGGTCTGGGGCTGGGTAGGGGTCTGGGCGTGGGCGAGCAGGGTGCTGCCGAGCAGGCAGGCACAGGCCCCGCGCAACACGGTCGATAGGATTTGCATGGTGTCCTCCAGGGTCGGAAGAAGTGCCGCGGCGAGGCCTGCCGCAGCGCAAAGGAGGGCACCGGGCCGCTGAACAGCACGGCCAGCACGAGGACCGGCGCCCCGTCGTTGCGGTCGGGCGATGCCGGTGCAGGGATGCACCGGCCGGGGAAAGGCGGACCTGCGCCGCTTCCCCCTGTCACGACCGCTGGTGGCGATCAATAGCGATAGACGCGGCCGTCGACGATGCGCACGCGGTTGCCCACGCGCAGGTCGTAGACGCTGTCCTGGTTCACGGCGCGGTACTCGCCGTTATCCATGCGCACGTTGATCTGATACATCTCGGCGCCGCCGGCCTGACGGTTGCGTTCGACGTTATTGCCGATCGCCGCGCCTGCAACGCCGCCGGCGACGGTCGCCGCGGTACGGCCGCTACCGCTGCCGACCTGGTTGCCGGCCAGGGCGCCGACCACGCCGCCCAGGATCGCACCGGCGCCGCTGGTGCGGTTTTCGCCCTGGACTACCTGGATCGACTCGATCGTGCCATAGCCCATCGAGACGTTGTTGTAGCCGCTGTTGTAGCCGTTGTTGGACGCGTAGGGGTTCGACGACGTACTGGCGCAGCCGGTAAGGAGGGCGGTGGACGCCAGCACGGCAACAGCGAGGGTACGGGTTGCTTTCATGTTGTTCTCCTGATAAGTGTATGGCTCCAGCTTAGCCACGGCCGTGCAAGGGGTCTGTGCGTTGCCTAACCGTCCTTGCCCTGTGTATTTAGCCAAGAGTTTGAGCCAAATACAGATGAGTTGTTGCAGGTAAGTTGCTGTGTTCGGCACCGAACAGAAAACGCGGCAGTCCACGTGTAAAACGTCATTAGCGTGTTGACAAATGGAGAATAAAAAATGAAAACATCCCATGCATTCCTGCTCGTCGGCGCCGCGCTCGCCTGGGCCGGCGCGGTACGGGCGCAAGCCGTGCCGGATGCGAAGACGGCCTACGAACAGGCCAAGGCCACGGCCGAAGCGAACTACAAGTCGGCGCGGGCGCGCTGCGACCAGATCGCCGGCAACCCGCACGACCTGTGCATGGCCGAGGCCAAGGCCGCACGCGTGCGTGTCGAGGAAGAAGCCGAGGCCGCCTACAAGAATACCCTGTCGGCCTATACCCAGGCCCGCATGCGCATCGCGTCCGCCAACTACGACCGCGACAAGGTGCGCTGCGCCGCCGTCACCGGCAATGACCGCGACGTCTGCATGGAGCAGGCCAAGGCGACCCTGGTCGCTGCGCAGGCCGATGCCAAGGCCGACCGCAAGGCCATCGAAGCGCGCCAGGATGCGCGTGAAGACAAGCTGGCCGCCGAATACCGTGTCGCGATCCAGAAATGCGACGCCTACGCCGGCGCCGTCAAGGACCAGTGCGTCAACACTGCCAAGACCGCGTTCGGAAAATGATCCCACTTGCCCGCATGGGCTTTACTGTAGTTCGACCACCGCAGTTTTTAATCAAGGAGCTATCATGAAAATCGCACAACGCCTCGTCACCGCCGCCTTCACCGCCGCCGTCGCCATCACCGCCGTAGGCTGCTCATCGAACCCGACCTCGAAGAGCGCCGGCGAGTACGTCGATGACGCCGTGATCACCACCAAGGTCAAGGCCGCCTTCGCCGCCGACCCGACCGTCAAGGCGACCGAAGTGAACGTGGAAACCTACAAGGGCGACGTCCAGCTGTCGGGCTTCGTGGCCGAGCCGCGCGACGCACAGCGCGCTGTGGAAATCGCGCGCGGCGTACAAGGTGTAACCTCTGTGAAGAACGACATCCGCGTCAAGTAATCCCCAGCGCCGGGGCGGCCCGGCTCCATTGTCAAGGCACGATCCATGCAGCTCGCACCACCCGAACCTGTCGAACCAGCTGCAAGCGCGCCCGACAATGCCGCCCCGGCGGCGCCACCCCCCGCTTCCCCAGGGGCGGGACCCGGCGCCGAGCCCGGCCCTGCAGGCGACGAGCTCACGATGCACGTGGGCGGCCTGCGGCTGCCGATGCACGTCAATGCCCGCGGGCTCTCGCTGGGCATCCTCGCCACCATCGCCAGCCTGTTCGCGCTCCAGTGGGCGCAGAAATTCTTCGTGCCGCTCCTGCTCGGCATCTTCATTGCGTATACCCTGAATCCGCTCGTGCGCTGGCTAGAGCGCTGGCACGTCAAGCGCGTCATCGGCGCGACCCTGGTCACCGCCGTCATCATGGGCGCGCTGGGCGGCACCCTGTACCGGCTGCAGGACGAATTCTTCAACATCATCGACGAGCTGCCGACCCTGACGACCAAGGTCACCAGGATCCTGACCGACAGCACCGGCCAGCGCTCGACCATCCAGCAGGTTCAGGCCGCCGCCGCCGAGATCGAGCGCGCCGCCTCCAGCGCCACCGGCGGCGAGGAACGCCGTGCGATCCAGAAGCGCACCCAATCGGTCCCGCCGGCGCCCGCCGCCGGCAGCAGCATCCGGGTGATGGACTGGGTCCTGGCCGGCTCGATCGGCCTGGCCACCTTCCTGTCGCAGGCCACCATGGTGGTGTTCCTGGTGTTCTTCCTGCTGCTTGCGGGCGACACCTTCAAGCGCAAGCTGGTCAAGCTCACCGGGCCTTCGCTGACGCGCAAAAAAGTGACCGTCCACATCCTGGACGACATGAACAATGCGATCCAGATGTACATGTTCATGCTGCTGGTGACCAACGTGCTGCTGGCGCTGCTCACCTGGGCGGCGCTGCGCGCGATCGGCCTCGAAAACGCCGGCGCCTGGGCCGCCTTCGCCGGCGTGGCCCACATCGTGCCTTATTTCGGCCCGCTCCTGATCACCATCGCCACCGGGGCGGTGGCCTTCTTCCAGTTCGAGTCGCTGCGCATGGTGATCCTGGTGGCCGGGTCCTCGCTCGGGATCGCGACCCTGGTCGGCATGGTCGTGACGACCTGGATGACCGGCAAGATCGCCAAGATGAACCCGGCGGCCGTCTTCGTGAGCCTGCTGTTCTGGGGCTGGCTGTGGGGGATGTGGGGCCTGCTGCTCGGCGTGCCGGTCGTGGTGGTGCTGAAGGTGGTGGCCGAGCGGGTCGAGGGGATGGAAGCGCTGGCGGAGTTGTTGGGGGAGTAATTTGGTCCAGTGGACCAAATTACGCTCGGGCGGCAGTGCCGCCCGGCTAGAAACACAGTGTGCAGACCGATAGCGCCGACCAACGCCGCCGCCCGGCTAGGAACACAGTGTCCAGACCAATAGCGCCGACCAACGCCGCCGCCCGGCTAGGAACACAGTGTCCAGACCAATAGCGCCGACCAACGGCGCCGACCGTTAGCGCAAATTACCCCGCGCGACCGTTCTTCCAGGTGACAGTCGGCTCGGGCGGCGCATCCTCCTTCTTCTTGTCCCCGGTCTCGTGCGCCGGCTTGTGCTTCAGGCTGCCCATCTTGAGGGCATACTGGCGGGCGAACTCGGCGCCCAGGAAGAAGATCTGCGCCGAGTAATACACCCAGAGCAGCAGGGCGATCAGCGAGCCGGCCGCGCCGAAGCTGTCCGTGGTGCCGCTGTTGCCGATGTAGAGGCCGATGCCGAATTTGCCCAGTGTGAACATCGCGGCCGTACCCAGCGCACCGATCATGACGTCGTGCCAGGACAGCTTGATGCGCGGCAGCAGCTTGTAGATCACGCCGAACAGGGTGGCGATCACCAGGAAGCTCACCGCCGCGGCGACCCAGCCCATGACCACGGCGGCTTCCTTCCACATGCCGCCGATGTAGGTCTCGACCACGGCCAGTGCCGCACTGACGACCAGCGAGACCATCAGCAGGAAGCCCAGCACCAGGATCAGGCCGAAGGAGAGCAGGCGGGTGCGCACCAGGTTCCAGAAACCGGACTCCTTGGGCGGCGGAACGTCCCAGATCTCGTCCAGGCTGTCCTTCAGTTCCGAGAACACGGTGGTGGCGCCGACGAGCAGCAGCACGAAGGCGACGATGGTCGCGAACAGTCCGCTCTCCTTGTTCTGCGCGCCGGCCAGGATGGCCTGGATGGTTTCGGCCCCCTGGGGACCGACGAGGCCGCGCAGCTGGGCCAGCAATTGTCCCTGGGCCGCTTCGGCGCCATAGAAGAAGCCGGCGATGGCGATCACCAGCACCAGCACCGGCGCCAGCGAGAACAAGGTATAGAAGGCAAGTGCCGCCCCTTTGCTGGAGGCGCGATGATCGAGCCATTCCATTACCGCGCAGCGCATCACGTGGACCAGTTCACGCGAATACGGCAGCCATTTTTTGATTGCCATGACTCCTCCAATTGAAAAGGGGGCCGCGGCCCCCTTCGATCATGCGGTGATGCCGGGCCGTCCTGCCGTGCGGGACGGAAGGCGCGGCCGGGCAGGCGCTGTCGCCTGTTACTGAACGCGCTTCTCGACGGTGATCTGCTCGACCTCGACGCGGCGGTTCGGCTCCAGGCAATCGATCAGTTCCTTGCGCTTGCGCTGGTTGCACTGGACCAGCGGGTTGGCTTCACCCTTGCCGTAGGCCTTCAGGCGGTTGCCGTCCACGCCCTTGCTGATCAGGTAGTCGCGCACGGTGTTGGCGCGGCGCTCGGACAGCTTCAGGTTGTATTTTTCCGAACCCAGGCGGTCGGTGTAGCCGGTGATGTCGACGTCGGTGACGCTGGTGTCGGCCTGCAGGGCGGCGGCGATTTCATCCAGCTTCGGCGACGGCATGATCAGGTCGGCCTTGTCGAACTCGAACAGCTTGGTGGCTTCCAGGGTGACCTTCTCGAAGCGCGGTGGCGGCGGCGGCGGAGCGACCGGTGCCGGTGCCGGTGCCGGGGCTTCCGCGACCGGTGCCGGTGCGGGCGCCGGTGCCAGCGCTGCCGGCGGCGGGTTGAAGGCGTAGTTCAGGCCGATCGTCATGTACTTGTTGTTGATGCGGCGCGGGCCGAACTGCTCGTGGTCGCGCAGGAAGCCGCGCACGGCGCGCACGTCGAACTGCATCGACCATTGCGGGCTCAGCGTTGCCTGGTAACCGATACCGGCGGTCAGGTAAGGCGAATTCTTGCCGACGTTGCGCAGCGGGTTCTGCACCTTGTCGCGTTCGATACCGACACCGAGGAGCACGAAGGGACGGAAGCTCTTGCGCGAGAACATCAGCAGGGCGTCGGCGCCCAGCAGGGTCTGGCGGTAACGCGCCGGGCCGTCTTCGAAACGCACCTGGCTGCCGCCGAACTGGATGTCCCACATTTCGTTCACGGCCTTACCGAACTTCAACCCGCCGCCCCAGTCGCGGTCCGCCACGCCCATGCGTGCGTCCGGCTTCGCGAGGATGACGCTCGGCTGGATGTACCACGACGGGTTGATGACTTCTTGGGCCATGGAGCTGCCGGCGGCGCACAGGAGGGCGGCGGCCAGGGCGATCTTCTTCGTATTATTCACAGGTGACTCCCATAAGGTGAAGGGTTATTGACATCGCATGCCTTGACACAGATGTTGGATAAAGATTAACAGTGCAAGTTCCACAATCTCGGTGCGGTACCGCACCTAGCGGCGATGAACTGTGCAATTTTACAACAGTGGTAAAAGTGCCACAGTGGCCTGGCGTGCGCACCATTTTGGTGCGCAGATTTTTCAGGTGGAAACAAGCATGATCACGGGCTGTCGACAAGCGGCCTTATCAAAAATGCTTGCAGGAATAATTCCGAATGTTGGATGGCGCACAGACCGGGATGTCTGACGCAGGCAATCTTGAGCCCAGTTAAGCGGAACCGAGGTGTTGTCAGGGTGTCATACGACACACAGCGACCCGGACCACACAGTCTCACTCTCTAAACGGAGCTCAATAACATGCATGCAACGACCCATCACAACGCGGTGCAAGGCGACATCGGCGCGGTGCACACTTCCAGCAACTCTGCGCTGATCGAACGCGTCCCTCCGCAACCAACCGAGCGCGCGCCGATTTCGCTGGCGCCGATCGAACGCGTCCGTTCGACCTCGGCCACGCAGCGCCGGATCGAAAACATGCAGAAACTGATCAACGAACTGTCGACCCATGAAATGCTGGCCGACGAAATCGCATGGTTCCTGAAATTCTCGCCGTCGGGCGCACGCAAGTACATCCGTGACCTGCGCGAAGCCGGCGTCATCGAGCTGGCACGCTATATCGAAGGCACCGCCACCTACCTGGGCAAGGCCGTGTACCAGATCTGCCCGGACCAGGAGCGCGTCAAGGCCTTCCTGGCCGCGATCTGCCAGCCGAAGCGTGAAGGCGCCGCCCCGCGCAAGGAGCGTCCGGGCCTGCGCGAGCAGAACATGGCCGGCAGCGGCCGCCACTTCCACATCCTGGCGGACGACACCCACTACGCGATCCGCGTGAACCGCAGCCCGGTCACCCGCGATCCGCTGGTGGCAGCCCTGTTCGGCCCGGCCCCGAGCCAGACCGCCAAGGAACGCGCTTAAATAAGCGCTCCCGGCCGGCCGCGGTAGAGACCCGCGGCAGCCGCCGGTCCAGACGATCGCTGTCGTCATTCAAGCCGCGCATTGCGCGGCTTTTTGTTTTTCAAACGAACAATTTTTGATGACGGCGTGTTGAAATCCGGTCAATAATCCCTACTTCCCTCCCATCGCGGCCGCGCTGCCGCCACAAGGAAAGGAAGACCGATGCCAAGCACTTTACCGACCGCGGAGTCCCTGCAGGGCAGGCCGGTCCCGCGCGTGAGCTTCAAGGCGCGCCCCGACGACCAATGGCAGGACATCAGCACGGACGAGCTCTTCAAGGGCAAGACCGTGGTCGTGTTCTCGCTGCCCGGCGCCTTCACGCCCACCTGTTCCTCGACCCATCTGCCGCGCTACAACGAGCTGGCGCCGACCCTGCGTGAGAACGGCGTCGACGACATCGTCTGCATCGCCGTCAACGATGCTTTCGTGATGAACCAGTGGAAGACCGGGCAGGATGCCGGCAACATCACCCTGATCCCGGACGGCAACGGCGATTTCACCGAGGGCATGGGCATGTTGGTCGACAAGCGCGACCTGGGTTTCGGCATGCGCTCCTGGCGCTACGCGATGCTGGTCAAGGACGGCATAATCGACAAAATCTTCATCGAGCCACTGCGCGAAGGCGACCCCTTCGAGGTTTCGGACGCCGATACGATGCTGAGCTATATCAACCCGAACGCGAAGATTCCCGAGCCGGTCGTGATGTTCTCGCGCCCCGGCTGCCCGCATTGTGCGCGTGCCAAGGCCGCCTTGCGCGAGAATGACATCGTGTTCACCGATATTTCGGAAGACCAGAAGATCACGACGAGCGTGCTGCGCGGCCTGACCGGCCACCTCACCTGGCCGCAGGTATTCGTGGGCGGCAGGCTGATCGGCGGTGCCGAGGACGTGCTGGCCTGGGTTGCATCTTCGCGGGAAGCCTGACATGGAAGGCATCATTGCCGGCCTCATCGGGGCCGGACTACTGGCGGCATGGCTGCTGCCGAAGCTGCGCCTGCGCCGCGCACTGGCGCGCCCGCTCGCGCCGGAGCTGGTGGCCATCCTCGAGCGCAACCTGGCCCAGTATGCCCGCATGGACGAGGGGCAGCAGCGGCGCCTGCGGCGCCTGGTCCAGCAATTCCTGCACGAGAAAGCCTTCGTCGGCTGCGCCGGCCTCGAGGTGACGGACGAGATGCGCGTGACCATCGCCGCCCAGGCCTGCATGCTGGTGCTGGGAGGGACCGGCGACGCCAGCCCGGCAAACCTGTACCCGTCGCTGCATGCGGTGCTGGTCTATCCCGGCGCCTTCCTGGTGCCGCGCCGCGAGGTCGATGCCGCCGGCGTCGTCACCGAGCAGCGCCAGGACCTGCTGGGCGAATCCTGGGGCGACGGCCGCGTGATCCTGTCCTGGGACCATGTGCGCCGCGCCGGGGCCGAAGAATCCCCTGATCATAACGTCGTCCTGCACGAGTTCGCCCACCAGCTCGACAGCGAATCGGGCAGCACCAACGGCGCGCCCTACCTGGGCAGCACCGAGCGCTACCGCAGCTGGTCCGAGGTCCTGTCGCGCAACTATGCGGCCTTGCGGCGCGATGCGATGTGGGGGCAGCGCGGCGTGCTCGACCATTACGGCGCCAGCAGTCCGGCCGAGTTCTTCGCGGTGGCGACCGAAAGCTTCTTCGAGCAGCCATGGGAACTGTCCGCGCGCCACCCGGACCTGTACGAGGAATTCATGAAGTATTTCCGCGTCGATCCGCGCGACTGGGTGGCCGAACCGCAGCCGGTGTTCGACGATCCGTTCCAGCATGGCCTCGTCTACGGCCAATGGCGCTAGGCGTGCGCCTGGGCTGCGTGCGGCCCCGTACAGAGCAAGACAGGCGCGGCGGGCATAGTTGAGCTACCAACGATCCAGGAGAAATCGTCATGTCCACCATTATTGCAGGGCGTTTCCAGCTTCAGGATGAAGTCGACCGCGCGCGCCGCGCACTGGCCGACGCAGGTTTCGACAATGGCCGCATCAGCGGGTTCTACCTGAGCCAGCCGGGCCAGCACGACCAGACCCCGATCGGGGGCGATCATCTGCAGTCTCCCGGCGCCAAGGAAACGCCGGAAGGCGTCGTCAAGGGTGTCGCCACCGGCGGCGCGGTCGGCGCGGTGATCGGCGCCGCCACCGCACCCGTCACCGGACCGCTGGGCCCGGTCGTCGGCGGCCTGGTCGGCGGTCACGTCGGCTCGCTGTTCAGCTTTTCCAAGATGAAGGACCGCGGCGAATCGGAAGAGGGCAGCAGCGAGAACCGGGTGCCGCCGCGCGAAGCCGGCATGCTGGTGGCGGTCGCGTTCGACGATGCCGGCATGGCGGACCGCGCGGTCGACGTGCTGCGCCAGCTCGGCGCCCACCACATCGAGCGCGCCGAGGGCAACATCGTCGACGGCGACTGGGCCGATTTCGATCCGGACAGCCGCCCCGAGCTCGTCGCTTGAGCTTCGGTCTTGCCTTGATCTTGGTCAACAAGGCTCGGAAGCCGCTTCCCTACACTCTGTAGATCGCATCCCGGGACAGTCCCGCCAGGCTTGTCCTTGAAGGATGCCGTATACCAAGTCCAAGGGATCCTTCATGAGCAAACGTGTCGCCCTCGTCACCGGGGGCATGGGCGGACTCGGCACGGCCTTGTGCCGCCGCCTGCATCTCGACGGTTTCACCGTCGCCGCCACCTTTTCGCCATCGAACCACCATGGTCGCGAATGGCTGGCCAGCCACCGCCGCGACGGCATGGAATTCATCGCGCTCGAGGCCGACGTGGCAGACTTCGAGTGCGCGGGCCGCGCCGTCCAGCGCCTGCTCGGGCACACCGGCCGCATCGACGTGCTCGTCAATAATGCCGGCCTGGCGCGCGACCGCAGCATGTGCAGGATGGGCCTGGACGACTGGCATGCGGTCATGGGCGTCAACCTCGACGGCGCCTTCAACATGGCGCGCCATACGATCGACACGATGGTCGCGCAGCGCTGGGGACGCATCGTCAACATCGGCTCCGTTACCGGGCAGCAGGGAGCGCTGAACCAGGCCAATTACGCAGCCGCAAAGGCCGGCCTGCACGGCCTGACCAAGGCGCTGGCGCTGGAGTCGGGGCGCCACGGCGTCACGGTCAACACCGTGTCGCCGGGCTACCTCGACACCCGCTCGACGCACGACGTGTCGCCCCAGGTGCTGCACGAACGCATCCTGCCGCAGATCCCGGTCGGACGCCTGGGCCAGCCCGGCGAAGTGGCGGCCATGGTGTCCTGGCTGGTGTCGGACGCGGCGGGTTTCGTCACCGGCGCCAACCTGGCGATCAATGGCGGGCAGCACATGTGCTGACGGCGGCCGCAAGGCGGCGCATCTTCGTGCCGGACTCAGCCTGCCTTGGCCGGAGGCTTCGGCTTGAGCGCATTGAGGGCCTTGCCGTGCTTGTCGATCTTGTCGACGGCGGCCAGGATCAGTGCCGGCTGGCCGGTCGCGGCGGCGCCGGCCAGGGCCAGCAGGCCGCCCACCAGGCCGGTCGCCTCGCCGATGGCGCCGATCTTGCGGATCTTCTCGGCGGCGTCGGCGGTCAGCTTGACGAGCTGGGCCTGCTGCTTGCCCAGGCCCTTGACGATGAGGGTGGCGGCGTCGGCGTGCAGGCCGTTGGCGCGCTGGCGCAGCAGCACTTCGTCCTCGAACAGGGCGCGGGCCTTGTCCTGCACGTGTTCGGGCACCGGACCGCCGGCATAGCTGCGGATCTCCTTCATCACGCGCTCGTGCAGCTGGTCGGCGCAGGCCGACAGGTGGTCGGCCAGCTCGACGATCTTCTCGGTGCTGGACAGGGCGGGGCCAGCGGTGGCGCCCGGGGCCTTGGCGGCCGGTCCGGCCGGCGCCGCGGCATCCGCCGCGTCGAGGACGGCGGCGGCATCGACGTCGGCCTCGGCCGGGGACGCAAGGTCGGCGGATGCGCTGCCGGAACGGGTCGGGGTGGTAGCCATGTGTCCTCCTGTTTACCGCGATAGGTTCTCAGTCGCCGGACAGCCCGTCGCGGATGGTGCGCAGGTCGCGTCCGTAGTTGGCCAGCAGGCGCCGGATTTCCGCGTCCGACAGCTTGCCGAGGTTCTCGCGCATTTTCTGGTGCCCGAGGGCCACCTTGGTCAGGCCCTGCAGGGCCAGCTCGTAGCGGCGGTCTACCAGCTTGTATTCGGTGGCCTTGTTCAGGTAGTGCACCTTGGCGAGCGTCACCAGCATGCGATCCGAGTTGCGCGTCGAAAATGGGATCTCGACATCGAAGATGCCGAGGATCGTCTTCTTCTCATTCTCGTTGGTCTTGTAGTAGAGGCGGGTGAGCGAGATCATGGCGTCCAGCAGCACCTGCACGTCGGCGTCGCCGTCGCGCACCATGGTTTCCACGCTGCGGTTCTGGTAGCCGGAGGCGATCACGCGCGTCAGCAGGCGGGTCAGGCCGGTGTAGGCCGTGATGTGGCGCTGCTGCAGGCCGGACTCGGCATTGGCTTTCAGGCCGTTACCGAGGTCGTCGATGCGCTCGGACAGGTCGTAGCGCGCATCGCCGGCGAGCAGGCTCAGGGTCTGCATGTAGAGCACCAGGGTCTTCTGGATAGCGATGAAGTCCTCGTGCACCGCCTTGCGCTTGGCGTCGTTCTCGCGCGCCAGCTTGTCGGCGGCGGGGGACAGGTAGGGTTGTTCGCGCTCGTAGGTGTCTCGGTAGCGGCGCGCCAGTTCGGCATAGCCGCCCAGCCGCGCGGAGGCATCGGCGAATTCGCGCACTTCCTGCAGGCTGACCGGGCCGCCGGTGGTTGTCCCGCAGCCGCCCAGCAGCAGGCCGCACAGGACAGGAAGGACGACGAGCAGGCGGATCGAGAGTTGTCGCAACATGGGGATCCTTTCTGGCCTGGGGGAGCGGCCCGAAAGTCCCCATTGTTTCAAACTCCGCGCGGCAAAGTCTTGCTGGCGGTCAAGTGCCAGAGCTTACACAAGCACGTATGCACGCCTTATTCGACTTTGCTGCGGTCGAAATGCGGGTTCTGGATCACGCCGAACAGGTTGCCGTAGGGATCGCGCACGGTCGCGACGCGGATGCCGCCACCGACGTCGGTCACGGGCGCGTCCACTTCCGCACCCAGGCCCGCCAGGCGCGCGACCTCGGCCTCGATGTCCTGGCTGCCCCAGTAGGCGGTGGCGCCGGCGCTGCCCGGCTGGCCGTCGGGGATCAGGCCCAGCTCGAAGCCGCCCACCTCGAAGCCGACGTAGAAGACTTCCTTGAAGTAGGGCGCCTTGCCGAGGACCTGCTCATACCAGGCGCTCGCCTCGGTCAGATCGGTGACGGGGTAAATTACGGTGCGCAATCCCTGGATCATCGTGGCTCCTTTGGCCGGGTAAAGCATCGATGCTGCCCGAAGCTTCAGGCCCTGTCCAGCCAGGATGCATGACGCTTGCGTTCTTCGTGCAGCCAGGCGAGTGAAGCCTGCGTGTCGCCCTGCGGCAGGTATTCGCAGCCGACCCATCCTTCGTAGCCGAGTTCGTCCAGCAGGCCGAACAGGAAGGGGAAATTGATCTCGCCGGTGCCGGGCTGGTGGCGGCCCGGCACGTCGGCCAGCTGGACATGGCGGATCAGGGGGAAGTAGCGGCGGATGGTTTCCGCCAGCTCGCCTTCCATCCGCTGCATGTGGTAGATGTCGTACTGCAGGCCCAGGTTGGGGGCGCCGACTTCCTCGATGACCGCCGCCGCCTGGCGCGTGCCGGTGAGGAAATAGCAGGGCATGTCGCGGTCATTGATCGGCTCGATCAAGAGGGTGATGCCGTGTTCCCGGCAGCGCGCCGCCGCATGGCGCAGGTTGGCGACGTAGGCGGCGTGGGCCCGTTCATGGCCGAGGTTCGGCGGCAGCCTGCCGGCCAGGCAGTGCAGGCGGCGCACGCCCAGTTCGAGCGCATAGTCGAGGGCCAGGCCGACCCCGTCCTGGAATTCCGCGCTGCGGCGCGGATCGCAGGCCAGGCCGCGTTCGCCCGCGGCCCAGTCGCCCGCCGGCAGGTTGTGCAGCACCAGTTCCAGTCCGTAGCGCTGCAGGCGCGCGGCGATCTGCTCGGCCTCGAAGGCATACGGAAACAGGAACTCGACCGCATCGAAGCCGGCCGCGCGCGCGGCGGCAAAGCGCTCGAGGAAGGGGAGCTCGCTGAACAGCAGGCTCAGGTTAGCGGCGAATTTCGGCATGCGGCAGGTCGGATGGCGGCGATCCCGCTATCCTAGCCGATTCGGCCCCATGCTTCCTGGCTTACTGACTACCGCCCAGCTCCGCCAGCAGGGTCGAAGTCGACTCGATCTGCTCACGCGAGGTCGCACCGAGCAGCATGCGGCTGACGTTGTGCACCACCAGGCTGGCATTGAGCACCAGCTCGCTGCCGGTGGGCGTGATGATGGCGTAGCCGACGCGGGCATCGCGCGGGTCGCTCTGGCGCCCGACCAGGCCAATTTTTTCCAGCGGCAGCAGCGAGCGGGTCACGCCGGACGCCGTCAGGCCCAGCTTCTCGGCCAGGTCGACCCGGCGCAGCCGCCCGCCCGGGGCGCGCTGCAGGTTCAGCAGCAACTGGTAGTCGGCAAAACTGATGCCGTGCAGGCTGCCGAGCGAACTGTCGAGGCGCCGCGACAGGGCCGCCCAGGCCCGTGCCATGCGCAGGCAGAACTCGCTGGTGGGGCTGTCGAGGGGGGCGGCGGTATCGGGAGCGTCGTTGGTGTCGGTCATGGCAGTGTCCAATTGTTGAGATAAAGTTGATTACTCAAATATATACCCGCCTGCGACACTTGGCAAGTACCTGAGTAATCAAGTATCACGAAAGGGCGAGAAAAAAGCCGGCGTCGATGTCGTCGACGCCGGCCTTCATGCGAAACGGGCAGGGCAGCGCTGGCTGCCCGTGCGATCAGCGCTCGCGGCGCGGTGCGGAACCGGTGCGGGGGCCGCGGCTGGCACTGCTGCCGTTGCGGTTGCCGCCGTTGGCACCCGCGGGGCGGCTGCCTGCCGGACGGCCGCCGTTGCCGCCACCGCCACCGCTTCCGGCACTGGCGCCGGCACTGCGCGGCTGGCCCTGGCCGCTGCGGTTGCCGCCAGGACGGCCGCCACGGTTGGCATGGCCCGGCGCGCCGCTGCGCAGCTGGATCGGCTGCGCCTTGGCGTTCAGGTCCGGCTCGAAGCCCGGAATCACGTGGCGGGGCAGGGTCTGCTTGATCAGCTTCTCGATGTCCTTCAGCATCTGGTGCTCGTCCACGCACACCAGCGACACCGCTTCGCCGGTCGCGCCGGCACGGCCGGTACGGCCGATCCGGTGCACGTAGTCTTCCGGCACGTTCGGCAGGTCGTAGTTCACCACGTGCGGCAGCTGGTCGATGTCGATGCCGCGCGCCGCGATGTCGGTCGCCACCAGCACCTGCAGGCTGCCGTCCTTGAACTCGGCCAGCGCCTTGGTGCGCGCCGACTGGCTCTTGTTGCCGTGGATGGCCATCGCGCCGATGCCGTCGCGGCCCAGCTGCTCCACCAGCTTGTTGGCGCCGTGCTTGGTGCGGGTGAACACCAGCACCTGGTTCCAGCTGTTTTCCTTGATCAGGTGGGCCAGCATCGGGTGCTTCTTGTCGCGGTCGACCGGGTGGATCTTTTGCGCGATCACTTCCACGGTCGAGTTGCGGCGTGCGACCTCGATCGACTGCGGGTTGTTCAGCAGCTTGTCGGCCAGGGCCTTGATGTCATCCGAGAAGGTGGCCGAGAACAGCAGGTTCTGGCGCTTCGCCGGCAGCAGGGCCAGCACTTTCTTGATGTCGTGGATGAAGCCCATGTCGAGCATGCGGTCGGCTTCGTCCAGGATCAGGATCTCGATCTTGGACAGGTCGACGGTGCGCTGGCCGGCGTGGTCGAGCAGGCGGCCCGGGGTGGCTACCAGCACGTCGACGCCGTGCTTGAGCAGCTTGATCTGCGGGTTGATGCCGACGCCGCCGAAGATCACGGCCGAGTTCAGGTTGGTGTACTTGCCGTACAGGCGCACGCTTTCCTCGACCTGGGCCGCGAGCTCGCGGGTCGGGGTCAGCACCAGGGCGCGGATGGCGCGCGGGGCAGTCTTGCTCTTCAGTGCGCTGCCGACCGCATCGGTCGACAGGCGTTGCAGGATCGGCAGGGTGAAGCCGGCGGTCTTGCCGGTACCGGTCTGGGCGCCGGCCAGCAGGTCGCCGCCGTTCAGGACGGCGGGGATCGCCTGGGCCTGGATCGGGGTCGGCGAGGTGTAGCCTTGTTCAGTTACCGCGCGAACGATCGCATCGGACAAACCGAGAGTAGAAAATGACATAGATTCTTTATAAAAAGGGGGCCTGCGCAACACAGCGCCGGTCCAGGCAAATCGGATTAGTCATTGCAGGCGGGACGCAGTACAAACCGCGGGAACGCCGGACGCTGCCGCGCACCGTAGACGCGCGCTGGCAGCCGGGATTATAGAGGACTTGTTTCTCTATGGAAAGTTTCTGACCGGGACTTTCCGTCCGGTGAAGCGGGTGCATTGTCTGCACCCGGAACCACAAAGCGTATTCTACGCGAAATCCCTGAAGCGGGCCTTAGGCGAACGCCGCCAGCAGCGGCACCATGGCGCCGAACACCTTCGGCCCGGCGGCGATGATGTCGCCCTTGTGCAGATAGTCCGACTCGCCGTTGAACTCGCCGACGATGCCGCCCGCCTCGGTCACGAGCAGGGCGCCCGCGGCGATGTCCCACACCTTCAGGCCCTTTTCGAAGTAACCGTCGATGCGGCCGGCGGCCACGTTGGCCAGTTCCAGCGCGGCCGAACCGCCGCTGCGCACGCCGTGGCAGCGCGAGGCGACCGTTTCGTACATGCGCAGGTATTCGGCCAGTGCGCGCGGATCCGGACCGTGGCCCGAAGCCAGCAGGGCCTTGCCGATGCGGTCCTTGCTGCTCACGCGGATGCGCTTGTCGTTCAGGTAGGCGCCGGCGCCCTTGGTGGCGGTGAACAGGTCGTTGCGCACCGGGTCGTAGACCAGGGCGTTGGTGATCACGCCTTTCTGTTGCAGGGCGATCGAGATGCAGAAGTTGGGGTAGCCGTGCAGGAAATTGGTGGTGCCGTCGATCGGGTCGATGATCCACACGTTTTCGCTCTCGTCATTCAGGTTCTTCGACGCGCCCGATTCCTCCGCCAGGATGGCGTGGTCCGGGTAGGCCTTCAGCAGCGTTTCCACGATCGCCTGTTCCGACGCCTGGTCGATGTCGGTGACGAAATCGTTGTGATTTTTTTCAGAAATGGTGATGCGATCGAGGTCGAAGGACGCGCGGTTGATGACGGTGGCGGCGCGGCGGGCGGCCTTGACGGCCGTATTGAGCATTGGGTGCATGGGCTTTCCGTGGAAAAACGCGAACGCCCACCGCGCCTGGATGCGCCGTGAACGGTCAGCTGAATAGAGAATGACAAAGAGCAAAGCGGTGTCGAACCCGTTACAATCCACGACTTTCCAGTCCTGGATTACAACAGTCCGCACCGCGCGTTGGCGCTATTTTAAATGAACCCGACCGAAATCAACACATCTCTGTTCAAAAGGCTCCGATTCGTGCTGGTCGAGACCAGCCGCGCGGGCAATGTCGGCTCGGTGGCGCGCGCCATGAAGACAATGGGATTCAGCGAGCTGGTGCTGGTGTCTCCGCGCTGCGACGACCCGCTGAACGATGCCGAGGCGGTGGCGTTCGCGAGCGGCGCGGGCGACGTGCTGGCCAATGCGCGCATCGTCGGCAGCATCGGCGAAGCGCTGGAAGGCTGCAATTTCGCCGCCGCCGTGTCGGCGCGCCTGCGCGAATTCTCGCCGCCGGTGTGGACGCCGCGCGCCTTCGCGGCCCACGCGGCGGATCAGGGCGAGCTGCAGCCCGCACTGGTTTTGGGCAACGAGCGGGTCGGCCTGCCGAACGAGATCGTCCAGCAGTGCAACGTGCTGATCAACATTCCCTCTAACCCGGATTATTCCTCGCTCAACCTGTCACAGGCGGCCCAGGTGCTGGCCTACGAATGCCGGCTCGCGGCGACCGGCGACACCGTCGAGGAACGCGGCGTGGGCTTCCACGGCGACGCCGCCAGCGTGACGCAGATCGACGGCATGTACGCCCACCTCGAAGAGGCGCTGGTGGCGATCGGCTTCCTCAACGCGAACAACCCGAAGAAGCTGATGCCGCGCTTGAAGCGCCTGTTCGCGCGCACCGGGCTCGAGACCGAGGAAGTCAACATCCTGCGCGGGATCGCGCGCGCGATCATCGAGCAGAAGCCCAGGGAATAGCGTGCAAATAATATTTGCCTCTGCAGCCCGCGCTGCAAATATCCTTTGCAAGCACTAGACGCCAGCCTCTAGTTTCCGGTCCCGCCCTGTTTTTCCTTTGACGTACACTAGGAAAAACACAAGAGGCAGCAATGGGGACATCACGACGGACTTTCCTGAAAGCCGGCGGCCTGGCCGCGCTCGCGCTGGCGGCCGGCGGCGCGTTCTATCGCGCCAGGTACAGCGGCACGCCACACCGCTTCGCACTGGACGGCGAAGCGCGCGCGGCCCTGCACGCGATCCTGCCGGCGATCCTGGCCGGCGCGCTGCCGCAGGATGCCGGCCGTGAAGCTGCGCTCACCAGCACCGTCGACGGCGTCCACCAGGCCATCCTCGGCCTGCCTCCCGGCACCCAGAAGGAAGTCCAGGACCTGTTCGGCCTGCTCGCGCTGGCGCCCGCGCGCCGCCTGCTGACCGGCATCGCAGGCGGCTGGGAAGGAGCACATATCGACGAGGTGAGCGCTTGCCTGGAGGACTGGCGCCAGCACCGCCTCGGCCTGCTGCGCAGCGCCTACCACGCGCTGCACGACCTGGCGCTCGGCGCATGGTATGCGCAGCCGGCCAGCTGGGCTGCCATCGGCTATCCCGGCCCGATGAAGGAGCTGGCGTGAACACGCCGATCGTCCCGGACCCGATCGCGGCCGGCGTCGCCAAGGGCTGGAAGATCATCGACGCCGCGACGCTGGCGCAGGACCGCACATTGGAAGCCGACGTGGTCATCGTGGGCAGCGGCGCCGGCGGCGGCGTCACGGCCGAGATCCTGGCGCGTTCGGGCCTGTCGGTCATCGTGGTGGAAGAGGGCGCACTGAAATCCTCGCGCGACTTCAGGATGCGCGAAGCCGAGGCCTACCCTGCGCTGTACCAGGAATCGGCCGCGCGCAAGACCGTCGACAAGGGCATCAACATCCTGCAGGGCCGCACCGTGGGCGGCTCCACGGTGGTCAACTGGACCTCGAGCTTCCGCACTCCGCCCGCCACCCTCGACTGGTGGCGCCGCCACTACGCGCTGCCCGACAGCACGCCGGAAGCGCTGGCGCCATGGTTCGCCATGATGGAGGCGCGCCTGCACATCGCCGACTGGCCGGGTGCGCCCAACGAGAACAACGCGGTCCTGCGCCGCGGCGCCGAGAAGCTCGGTATTCCCACGGGCCTGATCCGCCGTAACGTCAATGGCTGCTGGAACCTCGGCTACTGCGGCATGGGCTGCCCGACCAATGCCAAGCAGTCGATGCTGGTGACGACCATCCCGGCCGCGCTGGAGCAGGGCGCGCTGCTCATCACGCGGGCCCGCGCGCAGCGCTTCGTCATCCAGGGCGAGCGGATCGAGGAGCTCCTGTGCCAGGCCCTCGATGCGCCCGGCGTCCTGCCCACCGGCCGGATGCTGCGCCTGCGCGCGCGCCATTTCGTGGTGGCGGGCGGCGCGATCAATTCGCCCGCGCTGCTGCTGCGTTCGAAGGCGCCCGACCCCAGCGGCCAGCTGGGCAGGCGCACGTTTCTCCACCCGACCATCATCTCGGCCGCCTTTTTCCCGCAGCGCGTGGAAGCCTGGGCCGGCGCACCGCAGACCGTGTATTCCGACCACTACCTGTCCGGCCCCATGGACGGCCCGATCGGCTACAAGCTGGAAGCACCGCCGCTGCATCCGCTGCTGCTGGCCACCACCATGAACGGTTTTGGCGAGACCCACGCCGCCATGATGCGCGACTTCCCGCACCTGGCGGGCATGCTGGCCCTGCTGCGCGACGGCTTCCACGAGGACGCGCCGGGCGGCAGCGTGCGCCTGCGCGGCGACGGCAGCCCGGAACTCGACTATCCGATGAGCAGTTATCTATGGGACGGCGCGCGCCGCGCGCTGCTCACGATGGCCGAGATCCAGTTCGCCGCCGGCGCCAGCGGCGTGCAGCCGGCCCACGAGATGGCGCGCCGCTACGCCTCTTGGCGCGAGGCGAAGGCCGCCATCATGGCCCTGCCGCAGGGACTGCAGCGCACGCGCGTGGCGTCGGCCCACGTGATGGGCGGCTGCGCGATGTCGGGCGACGAGCGCCTTGGCGTCACCACGCCGGAGGGCCGTTACCGCGGCCTGGCCAACCTGTCGGTGCACGACGGCTCGCTGTTCCCGACCTCGCTCGGCGCCAATCCGCAGCTGACCATCTACGGGCTCGCCGCCAGGCTGGCAAGCAGCCTTGCCGCGTCGCTCACCGGCAGGCCGGCGGCCCGGCCGGCCGCATGAGGGCAGGACCATGAGCGCGCGCCGCCTGCTCCAGTTGCTGCTCCTGATCCAGGCGCTCGCCGCGCTGGGCATCGGCCTGGCCGCCGTCCAGATTTTCGGCGCCAGCCGCTGGCAGGCCCTGGCCCTGGGCCTGGGCAGCGTAGTGCTGGTGCGCCTCTTCATCAACCTCAACAACTTCTTCATGAGCGCGCGCTTCGCCAGCCCCACGCCGGGCGAGTACCGGCTCGGCTTCACGGCGCGCGTGCGCATGTTCCTGGAAGAGTTCAGCGCCAGCATGCTGCAGTCCTCGTGGACCATGCCGCGCGCCAGCGCCCGCACCCGCATCCATCCGGGTTCACGCACGCCGCCGGTCCTGCTGCTGCACGGCTATGGCTGCAACAGCGGCTACTGGGCACACCTGGTGCCGCGCCTCGACGCCGCCGGCATCAGCCACGCCTCGGTCGACCTCGAGCCGATCACCGGCGACATCGACGGCTACGCGCCGCTGGTCGAGCGCGCGGTCGAGGCACTGAGGACGGCGACCGGCGCGGACCAGGTGACCATCGTCGCGCACAGCATGGGCGGGCTGGTGGCGCGGGCCTGGATGCGCGCCTGCGGCACGCAGCGGGTGGCGCGCCTGATCACGCTCGGCACGCCGCACCATGGCACCTGCCTGGCCGCCTTCGGCCTCGGCCTGAACGCGGCCCAGATGCGACGGGCCGCGCGCGCCGAGCCGCCCGAATGCGCCTGGCTGCGCGCGCTCGCCGGCGCCGAGGACGCGACGGCGCGCGCCCTGGTCACCTCGATCTACTCCCATCACGACAACATCATCGCACCCCAGACCTCGAGCGAGCTGCCGGGGGCGCGCAACCTGGCCTTCGGCGGCGTCGGCCATGTCGCGCTGGGGCGCAATCCGCGCGTGCTCGACGCCGTGATGGAGGAGATTGCCCGCCAGGGCCTGGCGGCGCAGCAGGCGCGCGTCTAGCGAATCCGGTACTGGCCGTATTTACTGGCGCCGTGTTACAGTAAGCGCAACGCCGCAACTGGAGCGCCGAACTTGGCCCGCATCCTGATCATCGAAGACAATCCAGCCAACGTCGAGCTGATGGCGTTTCTGCTCACCGCCTATGGACACCATGCCGTCAGCGCCCCTGACGGCCCGCGCGGCATTGCTTGCGCCCGCGCCGCGCCGCCCGACCTGGTGGCTTGCGACGTCAACCTGCCCGGCATGGACGGCTTTTCGGTGCTGGCCGCGCTCAAGGCGGAACCGGCCCTCGCCAGGGCGCCGGTGCTGGCCGTGACCGCGCTGGCGATGGCCGGCGACCGCGAGAAGGTGCTGGCCGCCGGCTTCGACGGCTACATCAGCAAGCCGATCGAACCGGAGAGCTTCGTGGCGGAGCTCGAAGCCTTCCTGCCAGCCGCCGCGCCCGCGCATGGCGTTTCCGCCGCTCCGGCCCAGGCGCCTGTCGCGGCGCCGGCGGCCGTCCCGCAGGCGCAGGCCGCCCAGCCGACCATCCTGCTGGTCGACGACGATCCCTTCATGCTCGCCGTGCTGGCCGATATGCTCGGCGACGAACCGGTGCGTGTGCTGAGCGCAGGCTCCGGCCCCGAGGCCCTGGCCCTGCTCGAGCGCGAGCCGGTCGAGGTCATCCTGTGCGACCAGGCCATGCCCGGCATGCGCGGCACCGAGGTGCTGGCCCAGGTCGCCGCGCGCCATCCGCGCGCCGTGCGGCTGATGCTGACCGGGCAGCAGGACCTGGCCGAGATCGAGTCGGCGCTGCGTTCCGGCCTGGCCGATGCCCACTACGCCAAGCCGGTCTCGGCAGGCAGCCTGCGCCAGCGCATGCGCGAGGCCTTGGCGCTGCAGCGCAGCCGCGCTCTTTAGAATCCTGTTTCTAGCGTGCGTGCCTAGAATGGACCGCACAGGATTCGCAAGGAACTTCATGAGCAAGAAACTTCCCGTGGCCGACGACGACGAAGCGCTGGCGCGCGCCGTCCGCGCGTCGGCCCAGCAGATCTGGCAGGCGGGCCTCGGGGCCTTCGCCAGGGCCCAGGAAGCGGGCGAGGGCGGGCGCTCGTTCACGCGCCTGGTACGCGACGGCAGCGTGCTGGCCAAGCGCGCGCGCGAGGTCGAGGAAGCCACGGGCACGGTGGCGCGCGCCGCCGAGCGGGCCACCCGTCGCAGCAGCGGCTCCTGGGGCAAGCTGGAGCAGGTGTTCGAGGAACGCGTGGCGCGCGCCCTGGCCACCATCGGCGTGCCGGCCGCGAGCGAGGTCGAGGCCCTGCGCCGCCGCGTCGACGAGCTGGAGATGATGCTGGCCGAGCTCAGCGCGCGCCTGCCGGCGGCCACTGCCCCGAAAAAACGCACGCGCCGGGCGCCGAAGCCGGACGAACCCGAGGAAGAAGAAGGGGCCTGAGCAGCCTCTCGAATGCTGTCTCATTGATAGCATTTGGTGTTATCCTCGCGGCTGGAATCACAAACTTCGCCCTTCATGCAACAAAAAGCTCCGCGCCGGACCCGCGAACGCATCCTCGAGCTCTCGCTCAGGCTGTTCAACGAGTTCGGCGAGCCGAACATCACGACGACGGTCATTGCCGAGGAGATGAACATCTCGCCCGGCAACCTGTACTATCACTTCCGAAACAAGGACGACATCGTCAACTCGATCTTCGTCCAGTTCGAGGCGGAGATCGAACGCATCCTCACGGTGCCGGCCGGCCGCCGTTCGAACATGGAAGACGTGTGGCTCTACCTGCACCTGATGTTCGAGCTGATCTGGCGCTACCGCTTCTTCTACCGCGACCTGAACGACCTGCTGTCGCGCAACCGCAAGCTCGAGCTGCACTTCAAGGCGATCCTGGCCCACAAGATCAAGGTGGCGCGCCAGCTGTGCGAAGACCTGCGCAGCGAAGGCTCGCTGGAAGCGGGCGACCAGCAGATCGGCGCGATGGCCACCAACATGGTGGTGGTGGCGACCTACTGGCTGTCCTACGAATACGTGCGCAACCCGCGCAAGTACAGCGAGCAGCAGGCGATCGCCGACGCGCTCGCGCGCGGCTGCTACCAGGTGCTGGCCATGCTCGGCCCCTACCTGCGCGGCGACACCCGCCTGCTGTTCGAGAAGCTGTCCGAGGAATACCTCAAGAAGCTGTCCGCCGAGGCCCGTCCCGGCGCCGATTTCCTGTAACTTCTTTTCGCTCCACGACGATGAAAACCCTGGCCGTCTATTGCGGCGCCTCGCACGGCGTCAACCCGATCTACACCGATGCCGCGCGCGGCCTGGCAGCCGCGTTGGTCGAGCACAACATCGGCCTGGTCTACGGCGGCGGCAAGGTCGGCCTGATGGGCGTGATTGCCGACGAGGTGCTGCGCCTGGGCGGCGAAGCCACCGGCGTCATTCCGAAAGCCCTGGTCGAGCGCGAAGTCGGCCACGCCGGCCTGACCCGCCTGTTCGTGGTGAAGGACATGCACGAACGCAAGGCCATGATGGCCGAGCTGTCCGAAGGCTTCATCGCCATGCCGGGCGGGATGGGCACGCTGGAAGAGCTGTTCGAGATGCTGACCTGGGCCCAGCTGGGCATCCACGCCAAGCCGATTGGCCTGCTCAACGCGAACGGCTTCTGGGACGGCCTGGTGGGCTTCGTGCAGCACCAGAGCGCGGAAGGCTTCGTGCGGCCCGAACACGTGGGCCTGATGCGGGTCGATGCCGACCCGGGCGCCTTGATCCGCGGCCTGCGCGCCGCATCGCCGGTCGCCTGAAGCACAAGCCGGCGCCGGGCGACGCTCAGCGCGCGCTGCGCCAATACTGCGCCAGTTCCTCCAGCCCCAGGCTGCGCTCGGCCGTCCCATGGAAGCGGCAGGCGAAGGCGCCGCCGATGGCCCCGGTGCGCATGCATTCGTCCACCGTGGCGCCCCCGAACCAGGCGTGCAGGAACGCGGACGAGAAGGCGTCGCCGGCGCCGTTGCTGTCGACCACAGGCCCATCGAGCGCCGCACACCCGGTATGCCGGATCGTGTCGTCCCCGCGTGCCAGCGCATAACTGCCGCGCGCCCCATCGGTGGCGACCACCACCTGGGCCCGCCCGTTGCGGCAAATCGCCCGCATCGCGTCGAACACGCCCTCGCCCAGCACGGCCGCGCTCAGGAAGACCAGGTCGGCACGCCAGGCGAAGGGGTGGTAATAAGGATTGCTGCCGTCCCAGTCGTGCAGGTCGGTCGACACCGGCAGCCCGAGCGCGGCGGCATCGTCGAACAGGGCGGCTGCCCAGGGCATGATGCTCAGGTGGACGTGTTCCGCCTCCTGCATGCGCGGCAGGTAGAAGGTGCGCGGCATGCGCACGCTGTCGGGATGGCGGCCGTCGTACAGCGACAGCCGGCGCCCGTCGGGGGCGACCAGGTTGACGCTGCGCCGCGTCCCGCTCGGGTGGACCAGGTAGTCGAAGGGCAGGCCGCGCTCGCGGTAACGGGCGTGGATCAGCTGCGCCTGCGGGTCGTCGCCGATGAAGTCGATCAGCACCGGGTGATGGCCGAGCGCCAGCAGCCCGAGGGAGACGCCGTTGCCGGTGTGCGCCACGTAGTCGACGACCGGCGGCACGTGGATCGAATCGGTCATCGCCAGCGGCAGGGCGGGCACCTGCACGATGGTGTCGATGCCGACGCCGCCGGCCACCAGCACCCGCCTGCCGCCGGCGCTTACCACGCCAGCACCACCGACGTCATGGCCGGCAGCGCCAGCGGCGCGCCCAGGTCCACCCGGGCCCCGGTCAGGACATTGATGGCGCTGCGCGCGCCCTTGATCATGCCGGCGAAGCGCCCCAGGTCGAGGCGGGTGTCGCCGGCATTCTTGTTCAGCACCACCATCACGGTCTGCTTGCCGTCATGGCGGAAGTAGACGTAGCTGCCGTCCTTCGGCAGGTAGTGGGTCAGCTTGCCCTGCGTGACCGCCGAGCTGGTCTTGCGCCAGTTGAACAGGGTGCGCACGAAACCCTGCATGTCGCGCTGGGCCGGCGACAGGCCGGCGCCGGTGAAGGCATTCACCCGGTCGCCCGCCCAGCCGCCCGGCATGTCGGCGCGCAGCACGCCGTCGTCGCGTACCTTCGGGCTGCCGATCAGGACCTCGGTGCCGTAGAACACCTGCGGGATGCCGCGCGTGGTCGCCATCAGGATCAGGTTGGACTTCGCCAGCTCGACCTTGTTGTCGACCGCGGCCAGCATGCGCGGGCGGTCGTGGTTGTCGGGGAAGACCATCAGGCGCATCGGGTCGGCATACAGGTAGTCGGCCGCGATGGTCTCGTAGATCCGGATCAGGCCCTTGTTGTACGACTCCGGCTCGGCCAGCGCCTCGCCAGCGGTATCGGACAGCGGGAAGTCCATCACGGTCGGCAGTTCGGACGCATAGCCGTCGCGGTTGACGACGCCCTTCTGCCAGTAGGCCACCATGTAGGGCCGCGCGTCCATCTCTTCGCCGACCACGTTCATGTGCGGGTACTCGGCGGCCACGGCGCGGTTCCACTCGTTCAGGAAATCCTTGTCGGAGTACGAATAGGTGTCCTCGCGGATGCCCGACAGGTCGGCGTACTCGATCCACCATAGCGTATTCTGGATCAGGTAGCGCGCCACCAGGCGGTTGCGCTGGTTCAGGTCGGGCATGGTCTCGACGAACCAGCCGTCGAAGAAGCGCGCCTTTTCTTCCGGCGCCACGTGGATGTCCTGGGCCACCGTATGCTGGTTGTTGGTGGGCGTGAACGTGGTGCCATGATTGATCCAGTCGCGCGCCGGGAGGTCGCGCATCCACCAGTGGCTGGTGCCGATGTGGTTGAGCACGATGTCGTGGATGACGCCCAGGCCCTTCGCCTTCGCGGCGGCGACGTAGTCGCGGAACTCCTCGTTGCTGCCGAAGCGCGGGTCGATCTTGTAATAATCGGTCAGCGCGTAGCCGTGGTAGGAATAGGAAGGCTGGTTGTTTTCCAGCACCGGCGTCGGCCAGACCATGGTGAAGCCCAGGTCGCGGATGTAGTCGAGATGGGCGCGCATGCCGGCCAGGTCGCCGCCATGGCGCTTGACCGGGTTGGCGCGCTCGGCCCCTTCGAGCATGCCGGCCTGGTCGTTCGCCGGGTTGCCGTTCGCGAAGCGGTCCGGCATGAGCAGGTAGATCGCATCGCCGGCGCCGAAGCTGCGGCGCTCGGCCGAACCCGGGCGGCGCGGCTCCAGCCGGTAAGCGTGGCTGCTAACAAGTTCCTTGCCGCGCCGGAACTGAAGCTGGAGCTCGCCCGGCCGGGCGTCCTTGCCGATGGACAGGTTCACGAACAGGTAGTTCGGGTTATCGGTACGCTCGACCCCGGTAACGCGCACGCCCGGGTAGGGACGGGCCAGGGCGGGCGCCAGTTCGGCGATTTTTTCGCCATGTACCATCAATTGGAGGCCAGGCTGTTTCATGCCGGCCCACCAATTGGGCGGCTCGACGTGCTGGATCTGGTAAGGGGCCGCGTTGGCCCAGGCAGCCGGCAGGATGGCTGCAATCGCAAGGATGAACCGGTACACCGAACCCCCATCAAGAAGTTATCGATGTAGTAAAGTAACAGAATAAATTGCCAGAAACAATCTTCACGAGGCCTGGAAAGTAGTTTTATTTCTTCCACATGCTGGCGCCGGCATCGCCAAGCGCAGGCGCGAACACAGCATGCAACGGCAGCGCATCACGTGACATCTAATGTCGGAAAGGACGCAATACACGGACCTTGATCGAGGAGACCACCATGCATACCTTGCAACACAAGCTGATTGCCGCCGCGGCCGCCGCTGCGCTCGTGCTGGCCGGCGGCGCCGCCCTGGCCCAGTCCGTTCCGGACGACGCCCAGATTGCCGGCATCGTCGTCGCCGCCAACCAGGTCGATATCGACGCCGGCAAGCTGGCCGGGAAGACCAGCGGCAACGCCGAAGTGAAAGCCTTCGCCAGGCAGATGGTTACCGACCACAGCGGCGTCAACAAGCAGGCACTGGCCCTGGTGAAGAAACTGAAGCTGACGCCACGCGACAGCGAACTGGGCAAGAGCCTGAAGCAGGGCGGTAGCGACAACCTGGCCAGGCTCAAGGCGCTCGAGGGCAAGGCATTCGACCAGGCCTACGTCGCGCATGAAGTGCGCTACCATCAGGCGGTGATCGATGCGCTCGACAAGACCCTGATCCCGAATGCCAAGAACGCCGAGCTGAAGGACACGCTGGTCAAGGTGCGCCCGGCCTTCGTGGCGCACCTCGAGCATGCGAAGCAGCTCGACGCTTCGCTCAGGTAGGGGCGCGCCATGATCGCGCGTTCGATGGCCGCGTGGATGGCGGCGCTGACGCTGCTGACCGCCGTGCCCGGGGACGCGGCGCGCGGCGCCCCGGCGGTGCACACCGTCGTGATCGACGGCATGCGCTTCATTCCCGAGACCCTGGAGGTGCGGGCGGGCGATACTGTGGTCTGGCGCAACCGCGATCCGTTCCCGCATACCGCCACCGCGGGCAGCAAGGGCGGGCCGGCTTCGCCCGCCATCGCCGCCGGCGCGAGCTGGCGCTTCAAGGCGGCGCAGCGCGGACGCTATCCCTACCTGTGCACGCTGCACCGCACGATGCGGGCAACGCTGGTGATCCGTTGAGGAGGCGAACGATGGGCAAGGCGGGCATGGCCGCGGCGAGCGGGCCGGAACTGATGGCGCTGGTGGCGGCCGGCGAGCCGGGTGCGTTCGAGCTGCTCATGCGCACCCATAACCAGCGCCTGTACCGCACCGCGCGCAGCATCGTCAGGGACGATGCCGAGGCCGAGGACGTGGTGCAGGAAGCCTACCTGCTGGCCTACCGCAAGGCCGCGTCCTTCCGCGGCGAGGCCAGCGTCTCGACCTGGCTGACGCGCATCGTAGTGAACGAAGCGAACGCAAGGCTGCGCAGGCAGCAGCGCCGCGACGGCATCCTGCGGCTGGTGCCCGGCAGCGAGGAGGAAGCCATGGACGACGCCCCGGGGGCCGCGACCGACCTGCCCGAGGAAGCCGCGTTGCGCCGGGAAGCGCGCCGGCTGATCGAGGCGCGCATCGACGCGCTGCCCGAGCGCTTGCGCACCGTGTTCGTGCTGCGCGCGGTCGAGGACATGTCAGCCGGCGAGACGGCGGCGGCGCTCGGCATTCCGGAAGCGACGGTGCGCAGCTGCTTCTTCCGCGCACGCGCCATGCTGCGCACGGCGCTGGCGCGCGACTTCGACGAGGCGGCTGCCTCGGCCTTTGCCTTCGACGGCGCCCGCTGCGACCGCATCGTGGCGGCAGTGCTGGCCCGGGTCTGAGAGGGGCGTCAGCAGAAGCCGTGCCGCCCGAGGGCGGCTTTCAGCGCCCGCCGGAATTCGCCATAGTCGACCGCCTTGTGCACGTACTCGATCGCCCCCAGCGCGTCGGCACGGGCGCGGTCGGTCTCCAGCGCCGAACCGGACAGGACGATGACCGGCAGGTGGCCGGCGGCGCGCCCGCGCAGGCGTTCCATCAGTTCGAAACCGTCGACGCGCGGCATTTTGATGTCGAGCAGCAGCAGGTCGAAGGAGGCCGCGCCCAGCAGCTGGTACGCCTCCTCGCCATCGCTGGCCATCACGATGCGGTGCGCGACCTCGCAGTCCTGCATGGCGCGGCGCGTCAGGGCGACATCCAGCAGCAGGTCATCAACTAAAAGTACCTTGATTGTCATGCCCGCATGCTAGCAAACGGCATGGATGAGCGCCGCACCAATCGTGCGTCCTGCAGGCAGCGTCTCAGGCAGACACGATGCGGTCGCGCCCGGCCTCCTTGGCCTGGTAGAGCGCCTTGTCGGCGCGGTGGATGGCGTCGGCAAAGGGCTCGCCGGCGCGGCGCATGGCCAGTCCCGCCGAGAAGCTGATGCGGCGGTCCGGCAGGCCGGCTACCTGCATGCCATGGATGCGCTCGGCCATCCGCTCCAGCACGACGCGCGCGTCCTCGGGCCCGGCATTCGGCAACAGCAGCAGGAATTCCTCGCCGCCCCAGCGCGCCAGCACGTCACCGCCGCGCAGGCAGGCACGCGCGGTGCTTGAAAAGCTGCGCAGCACCGCGTCGCCCGTGGCGTGGCCGTACCGGTCGTTGACCTGCTTGAAGAAATCGATGTCTAGCAGGGCGATGCACGCGCCTTTGCCGCCCTGGCTGCCGTCGGGCTGGCGCCGCTCCTCGGCCTCCAGCACCTCGTGCATGCGGCGGCGGTTGACCAGCGAGGTCAGTTCGTCCACCGTGGCCAGCACGCGGATGGTGTCGAGCGCCTCGCTCAGCTCGTGGCGCTGGCGCTTCAGGCGCGCGCGCAGCTTGCTCATCTCGCCGCTCAGCACCGCGGTGGAGAGCAGGGCGCCGGCCAGGTAGCCGAAGGTGATCAGTTCGGTCATCGGCGGGTAGCGTTGCGGGTCACTGGCCTGCATCCAGTACATGGTGGCGCCCATGCCGGTCAGGGCGGCAATGGTGAGCAGCAGGGTCTGGCGCGGCCTGGCGGCGAACATGCAGAACACGATCACGACCACGGTCATGATCAGCATGGCGCCGCGCAGCGGCCCCGAGATCGCATAGGCGGCCATGCTGCAGGCCAGCGAGAACACCGCCTGCGACACCGCCAGCTGGTCGGGCGCCAGCCTGAGGCGCCCGCTCACCCGGATCAGGACGTAGAACACGAGCGCGCCGCAGCCTCCGAACGTGATGAGCTTGTCCGCAGCGGCCGGCTCGGCCATGCCCTCGCTGACCTGCAACAGCAGAAGGCCGATGCAGGCCACGTAGAGCACGCAGGTTGCAGCCCAGTACTGCAGCGTGCGCCGCAGTTTCGGATCGGCGCCGCACAGCAGTTCGACCAGGCGCGCCAGCATCGTCATGGCCGGTCTGACGGGCAGGCTGCGAGCAGTTCGGCAATCTGTTCCGGCGGCACCGGACGGCTGAACAAGTAGCCCTGCATCTCGTCGCAGTCGTTGGCGCGCAGGAAGTCGCGCTGCTGCTCGGTTTCCACGCCCTCGGCGATGACGCGCAGGTTCAGTTTGTGGCCCAGCGAGATCACGGCCATCGCGATGGCCTGGTCATCGAGGCTGTCGGCAAGGTCGCTGACAAAACTCTTGTCGATCTTCAGGCGGCTGATCGGGAAGGATTTCAGCGCCGACAGGCTCGAATAGCCGGTGCCGAAGTCGTCGATCGAGAGCGACACGCCCATGGCCTTCAGTTCGCGCATCTTGTCCACCGCGCGTCCAAGATCGCGCATGATCGAGCTTTCGGTCACCTCGACTTCCAGCGCTTCGGGCGGCAGGCCGGTGTCGCGCAGGGCGCCGGCGATGCGCTCGACCAGGCGCTTTTCCTCGAACTGGCGGGCCGATACGTTGACCGAGATGCTCAGGGGCGGCAGCCCGGCCGCGCGCCAGGCCACGCCCTGGGCGCAAGCGGTGCGCACCACCCATTCGCCCAGCGGCACGATCAGGCCGCTCTCTTCGGCCAGGCCGATGAAGCGCAGCGGCGAAATCATGCCCTGTTCCGGGTGTTTCCACCGGATCAGGGCCTCGACCCCGAACAGGCGGCCGCTGCGCAGGTCGACCTTCGGCTGGTACAACAGCTGGAACTGGCAGTGTGCGCCCTTGCAGCCGGGGTCGACGCAGGCATCGAGCGCGGCGCGCATGCCTTCGAGCAGCACCAGCTTCTCTTCCACGCTGGCGTTCATCTCGCTGGCGTAGAACTGGAAGCTGTCCTTGTGTTCCTTGGCGCGGTACATCGCCGCATCGGCGTTCATCATGAGGGTGTTGGCGTCCTCGCCGTCGCGCGGGTACAGCACCACGCCCATGCTGCAGCTGACCTGCACCTCCTGGCCCTCGACCTCGACCGGCTCGGTGACGGCCTCGCGCACCTTTTCCAGCAGCGGCGTGATCGCCATCGGGTCGCCCGAGATGTCGGGCAGCAGGATCACGAATTCGTCGCCGCCGAAGCGCGCCAGGGTGTCGTTGCGGCGCAGGCAGCGGCCCATGCGCGCGCCCACCACCTTCAGCAGTTCGTCGCCGGCGTTGTGGCCAAGCCCGTCGTTCACCAGCTTGAAGCCGTCCAGGTCGATGAAGGCAAGTCCCACCGCGTGGCCCTTGCGCTCGGCATCGCGGATGGCCTGGCCGAGGCGGTCGCGCAGCAGGCTGCGGTTCGGCAGGCCGGTGAGGTCGTCGTGGTGCGCCAGGTGGCGGATGCGCTGCTCGGCGAGCTTGCGCTCGGTGATGTCGCGCACGATCGCCACTACGCCGCCTTCCACCGGCACGACCTGGCGGTGCAGCCAGCGGTCCTCCACCGGAATCATGTGGGCCAGCCATTCGGCCTCGCGCGCCACGCCGTCGGTGGCCACCGCCGACAGGTCGTCGAAGATGCCCAGGCCCAAATGGGTCGGCAGCAGCACCGACATGCGCTTGCCCTGCATGCGCTCCTTGGTCAGGCCGGTGAGCTGCTCGGCGCGGGTGTTGGTGGTCTCGATCAGGAAGTCCAAGACGCTGCCGTCGGCGCCGGCAATGGTGCGCAGCACGAAGAATGCGTCCAGGCTGGCCTCGGAGGCGGCGGCATAGGTTTCCTGGGCCAGCCGTTCACGCCTTCGCGCCTTGGCCAGCTGCCACGACCAGGCGCTGACCAGGGTGACGACGAACAGCAGCAGGGCGGTGCCGGCGCCGGCGCCGAGCAGCCAGGCGCGGCGCCGGGCGTGGAATTCGGCCATCTGCTCGGCCTCGGACAGGCCGACCACGGCCACCAGCGGGAAACCGACCAGGGCGCGGGTGCTGGTGTAGCGCCGTTCGCGGTCGATCCCGCCCTGGCCCAGCACGATGACGTCGTCCTTGCCGATGGCGATGCGCTGGCCCCACGAGACCTGCTCGCCGACGCGTACCGCCCGCACGACGCCGTCGCTGCCGGCTACGCCGAGCAGGCCGCGCTCGCCCAGGCGCGAGTGTTCATAGGAACTGGTGAAGAACGCCGGGTCGACGGCGACGGTGGCGACGCCCGCGAAGCGGCCGTCGCTCGTGTTGATGCGGCGCGAGAACACCACGTGCGGCTCGCGCCGGCCGACGGTCGTGCTGACGTAAGGCGCAGGGCTGCCCTTGTCGCGGTGCCGGGCGAACCAGGGCGCGCGCGAGACGTCGCCGCCGGGGCGACTGTGCGGATTGCTCGCCAGTACGCGGCCGTCGTCGCTGATGATCGCGACCTGGAACACCAGGCCCGGCGGCAACAGGCCCTTGGCGCTCATCGCCCCCAGGGCGGCGCCCGGACCGTTGGTCTCGACCGCGTACTGCAGCACGCGCAGGGTCTGGTCGATGCCGCTCAGGCTGCGCGCCATCTGGGCCTCGTAGGTGTCGACCAGTTCGCGCGTGGTTTCGCGGGCCGCCGCGTGCGCGGCGCGCTCCTCGGCGCGGATCATGTGGACCGCGGTGGTCCACAGGGCCGCCACCAGCAGCAGCGCGAACAGCGGCAGCGAGATGTGGGTTTCCAGTCCGCGCCCGAGCCAGCCCAGCAGCGCCGCGCGGCGCCCGTTCGGCTGCGCCTGCGGCCGCGCATGCGGCGCCCTAGCAATGGTGGGCGGGACCATGTCGTTCATGGGATCAGTGCAGCACCAGCACCGGACGCACGCTGGCGTCCAGCGCGGCGCGGTCGATGTAGCCGATCATCGAAGGATTGTCGGCCACCATGCGGCGCACGCTGGCGCTGTCGCCGGCTTCGCGCGGCGGCTGGCCGCGGCCGGTGAAGACCATCTTCGACCAGTGCGCCTTGAGCAGGGCCGGGGTCTTGCCGGTGACCTGGGCGTAGAACTGCTCGCGTTCGTTCGAGCCGAGGCGCTGGTCGAGCGCGACCACTTCGCCTCCGCCGGGGAAGCGCCCGGCCTGGCCCAGGAAGATCGCGGCGACCTGGTCGGGCGACAGCGCCGGCAGCGGGTTGCGTGCCGAGACGATCACGACCAGTTCGGCCGAGGCATTGGCGCACGTCGCCAGCGCGAGCGCGGCGGCGGCCATCAGGTGTCGGATGCGGGTACCCATGCGCAGCCTCAGAAGACGAAGTCGAGGGCCACGCTCGCCACGTGCACGGTCTCGCCCGAGCGGAAGCTGGACGGCGTGTTGATCAGGGTGCCGCGCGAACCGTCGGTCGGCCGCAGGCGGTCGTACTGGAGCTTGAGTGCGGCATTGGTGGCCAGGTCCCAGCGCAGGCCGGTGCTGAGCGTGGTCTGGATCGGGATCGTCCCCAGGTAGATGTTCAGCCCGGCGTTGAGCGCGGCGGCGGTGGCGCGTGCCCGCGCCGGCAGTCCGGCCAGCGCCAGGCCCGGATCGCGGGTGGCGCCGTGCGCGCGCACCTTGGCAAAGCCGAGGTAGGGCGTCAGGCTGGCGAAGCGGTAGCCGCCGCCGGCATACATGGTGGTGGTCCGGCCGAGCAGCGAGTGGGTCTGGGCGTGCCCGGCTTCGGCGTTCAGGAACCACTGCCCCGGGTCGTAGCTGAGGCCGGCACTGACCATGCTGACGCGCTTGTGCTCGATCGCATAGCGCTCGGCCAGCGCCACCCCTTGCGGACCGAAGGCGCGCATGGCGGTGAAAACTTCTTCGCCGATTCCGGTCGTCAGGTGGGCGGTCAGCGCCGACAGGCGCGCGCTCAGCGGGCCGCGCTCGATGCTGTGGGACAACCCGGCAATGCCGTGCGCCTCCACGCGGCGGTCGTCGAACAGGCGGGTGTCGGTGCGGCCGAAGAAGGCCTGGGTGGCGTGGCGCGTGTCGCCGGCGCCCCAGCGCCAGGTGGCATCGAGGCCGTCGCTGCTGGAGATCGGCAAGCCGCCGTACACTTCGACCGGCGGGCGCACCCAGGCCATGGTATAGCCGACCTTGCGGGAGTCGGCCGCGAGGAAGACGGGCAGCGCGATGCGTCCGACGCGCAAGGCCAGGTCCGGGGTGGCCTGGTACTTGACATTGGCCCATTCGACGCGCGGGCGGTAGCTGCCTTCCATGTTCTGCTCGCTCACCACCTGCAGCACGGCCGACCAGCGGCCCAGCGACAGGTCGAGCTGCGCGCCCAGGCGGCTGTCGACGTCCGGGCTCCAGGCTTCGCTGCGGCCGGCGCCGTTGGCGCGCAGGATGGTGGAACTGAAGTCCGCGTTGCGCACGCTCGCGTAGACGGCGCCCAGGGTGCCGAAGCCGGAAAACTTCCATGCCGGCGCCGCAGCGGCATCGGCGGCTGCCGCTTCGCCGGTCGCCGCGACGGCGCGGCCCACGGTGACCATCAGGCCCAAGGCGAGCACGCCGCCACGCAGGGCAGCCGGCAGTGCGTAGCAGGGGAAAGAAAACTGGTACGTCATGGTTCAGGTTGCTGTGCGGCGGCCGGAAAGAGCGGGCCTTGCGAGGGGAAAAACGACGTCAGACTTTACCCAACGCGACAGGCAAAGTCGAGATGTTTACACGGTGAAACAAATTAATCTGACAAGCTTTGTTGTTCGATGGCAACGGAGTCCGCGCGGACGCCCCACAGCCGCGGCCCGCCCAGGTCGAGCCAGGTCAGGTAGAGCCGCAGGTCGAACTCGAGCTGGTGGTAGTGCGGCTCCATCCAGCAGCACAGCTTGTAGAAGGCCTTGTCGTGCTCCTTTTCCTTCAGGTGGGCCAACTCGTGCACCGCGATCATGCGCAGGAAGGGCAGCGGGGCGTCGCGGAACACGCTGGCGATGCGGATCTCGCGCTTGGCCTTCAGGCGGCTGCCCTGGACGCGCGAGATCGCGGTGTGCAGTCCGAGCGCGTGCTGCACCACGTGGATCTTGCTGTCGAAGGCGACCTTGACCACCGGCTCGGCCTGGCGCAGGTAGTCGTCCTTCAGCTCTTGCACATAGGCGTAGAGCGCCTTGTCGGTGCGGATGCCATGGGCCTCGGGGTAGCGCTGCAGGAGCACCGCGCCGAGCTGGCCGGCATCGATCAGCTGGCCGACCTGGGCGCGCAGGGTGTCGGGATAGGCCGTGAGGTAGGGAAGCTTGTGCATAGGGCCGGCAATGTACCATGGCGCCGGCGCGCGGTGTCGGGAGGGCCACGGCGTCGGCTGGCGCCGTGGTATGGATGCATCGTGGGGAAGCTTCAGCAGGATGGGGGAACGGGGCTAGTGCCCGGAAAGCTGCTCAGCTCTCCTTTTCGCCCTGGCGATTGCCGGCGTTCTTGGCCGCGGCGGCGGCGCGCTGGGCCGACTGCCGGCTTTCGCCCCCCTTGCGCCCGATGTCGGCCATGTGGGCGCGGTTGCGGCTGACTGCCTCGCCGCCTTTCTGGCCGGCGCGGCGTGCTTCTTCGGAATCGAACTCGTGCGCGGTACCTTTCTGGTGTGCCGCCTGCCCGCCCTTGCTGGCGATTTCACGCTGCTGGTTCTGGTCCATTGCCGCGAAACCGCGCTTGGCCGGCGCCTGGCCGCTGCCCGCGCCGCCTTTCTGGGCATTGCCCTTGCCGTTCTCTTTGCTTGTCGCCATGTCGCTCTCCTTGTGTGATCGCGAGCGCGTATGGATGCGCTCGTGCCGTTTAGAGAGAAGGCTGAAGCGTAAGTTCCTTCGCGCCGGGACCGGCATCGACGCACCGGCCCGTCGCGCGCTAGCGCGGACGCGAACGCCGTTCGCGCACGCGGCCGGTCGCGCCGCGCAGCAGGCCGCGCGGCTCGATGCCGTCGATCGCGGGCGGCGCGCTGGCGAGGTCGGATTCGAGCTGGGCACGGCGCGTGCGCAGGCGCAGGCCCAGGGCCTGCTGGTCGGCCCCGGCGCGCGCCAGCGCCGGGAACAGCAGGTTCTCTTCAAAGGCGACGTGGCGCTCCACTTCGTCGGCCAGCACCGCGACACAGACGTCGAAGTAATCGTCGTCCGGGAACAGGGCAGCGAGCTGCTCGACGAGTTCGCGCGTGCTGTCGTGTTCCAGCGCCGCGTCTTCGAGCAGGCCGTTGTCGACCGCGCCACGCAGCGCCGGGTAGAAGAGTTCGTCCTCGAGCAGCGCGTGCATGCTCAAGACGTCGCACAGCTCGTCGACCACACGCTCGCGCTGCGCTTCTTCTTCGCGGTCGAGCATGGCGAAGGCGTGGAACAGGGCGCGAACGTGCGCGTGGTCGGCGCGCAGCTGGGCCAGGATGCCGCCGGGCGGCTCGGCGCCTGTTTGTGGAAACTGAGCCATGTTCACCTCGCAAGACAATGCGCGCCAAATGGGTATAGACGCGCCCCGAGAGGAGAAGTTCAGTCAATCTCGCGGTGCTTCCTGGCTGGATCAAGAAGCACCGGGGAGGGCTCAGGCTTCCGCCACCTTGAGCACCAGCTTGCCGAGGTTCCTGCCTTCGAACAGCATCAGCAGGGCCTCGGGGAAGCGCTCGAAGCCTTCCACCACGTACTCGATGCTCTTGACACTGCCTTCCTGCATCCAGCTTGCCAGCGTCGCCACGCCTTCCGCATAGCGTGGCGCATAGTCGAACACGACCATGCCTTCCATGCGCGCGCGGTTCACCAGCAGCGACAGGTAGTTGGCCGGGCCCTTGACCTGGCTGGTGGCGTTGTACTGCGAGATCGCGCCGCAGATCACGATGCGCGCCTTCATGTTGATGCGGGTGAGGACGGCGTCCAGGATCTCGCCGCCGACGTTGTCGAAATAGACGTCCACGCCCTGCGGGCAGTGCTGCTTCAGGCCCGCATGTACGGAACCCGCCTTGTAGTCGATGCAGGCGTCGAAGCCGAGCTGCTCGACCACGAAGCGGCACTTCTCCTCGCCGCCGGCGATGCCCACCACGCGGCAGCCCATCTTCTTCGCCACCTGGCCGACCGTCATGCCGACCGCGCCGGCCGCGCCCGAGACCACCACGGTCTCGCCGGGCCTGGGCTGGCCCACCTCGCGCAGGCCGAAGAAGGCCGTCATGCCGGGCATGCCGAGGGTGTTGAGCCAGGCGGTCGGCGCGGCGATGCGCGGGTCGATCTTCGTGAACGCGGCGGTCTTGTCGTCGGCCTGGCCAGACCAGTAGCGCTGCACGCCGGTGCCGCCCGCCACGTGATCGCCCACCGCGAAGCGCGGCGAGCGCGAAGCCACCACCACGCCCAGGCCGCCGGCGCGCATCACCTCGCCGATCGCCACCGGACGGATATAGGATTTGCCCTCGTTCATCCAGCCGCGCATGGCCGGGTCGAGCGACAGGTAGAGCACCTTGACGACGATGCCGCCTTCCTCCGCCTCGGGCACGGCTTCTTCGTGGAACTGCCAGTCCTCGTTGCGCGGCATGCCGAGCGGACGGGCGGCGAGCAAGAACTGCTGGTTTGGGGGGAAGGCATTGGTCATGGGAGTCTCCGCTACAAGTTGGATAATATTGGCAACGTGACTATACCGGTTCTCCAGCGCCGCTCCTATACCGGTCCCGTGCGGCGTGCGACAATAGCGGGCTTTCCCACCCCCACGCAACCCGATCACATCCCTATGGCTCTCAAGGCAACCATCTACAAGGCCGACCTGTCGATCGCCGACATGGACCGCAACTACTACGGCGACCACACCCTGACCATCGCGCGCCATCCGTCCGAGACTGACGAGCGCGTGATGATCCGGGTACTCGCTTTCGCACTCCATGCGGACCCGGCGCTTGTCTTCACCAAGGACCTGTTCGACGTCGAGGAGCCGGCCATGTGGCAGAAGGACCTGACCGGCGCCATTCAAACCTGGATCGAGGTCGGCCAGCCGGACGAGAAGCGCCTTCTCAAGGCGGCGGGCCGCTCGGAGCAGGTGCTCGTGTACAGCTACAGTGCCACCAGCGACATCTGGTTCAGGGGCCTGGCCAACAAGATCGACCGGGCCAGGAACGTCGCGGTGGTCAACATTCCGAACGAAGCCAGCGTCCAGCTGGAGAAGATGGCGAAGCGGAACATGCAGCTGCAGTGCACGATCCAGGACAGCCAGGTGTGGCTGACCGACGGCATCGATACCGTGCTGGTCGAGCGCGAATACCTGCGCGGCGGCCCGTGAAGCTATAATTCCCAGTCCACCTCATTTCACATTCGTCGCCATGAAACATCGCTTCCTCGCTTTCCTCGCCGGCAGCCTGCTGTCGGTCTCCGCGTTCGCCCAGGTGAGCGTGTCCGAACCCTGGATCCGCGCCACCGTGCCGGCCCAGAAGGTCACCGGCGCCTTCATGCGCTTGCAGGCAGCACAGCCCACGCGCCTGGTCGGCGTGCAGACCGAGGTCGCCGGCCGCGCCGAGCTGCACGAGATGGCGATGGAAGGCCAGACCATGCGCATGCGCCGCGTGGACGCGATCGAGCTGCCCGCGGGTAAGCCGGTCAACCTGGCCAGCGGCGGCTACCACATCATGCTGATGGACCTGAAGCGCCAGGTGAAGGAAGGGGAGAGCATCGAGCTGACCCTGCAGGTCCAGGACGCGGCGGGCAAGCGCCAGGACGTGAAGGTGAACGTGCCGGTGCGGCCCCTGAGCCACAGCGCCCACGCCGGGCATTGATGTCTCAGCGCGGCGCCGCCGCGATCCGGCGTGCATCTCCCGAGCCCACGACCGACTTGCTGACTCGCGGGTCGCCATAGTAGTTGACGTCGCCCGAGCCGGCGATGGTCATGCTCAGCTCGTGGCGCACCCACACCGTCGCTTCTCCCGAACCCGCCACGCTGATGCTGGCGTTGTCCGCCTGCACCCGGCCCATGTCCACGGTGCCCGAGCCGCCGATCGATACCGACAGCTTGCGCGCCTGGCCGGCGCCGGCCTTGAAGTCGCCGCTGCCGCCCAGCGTGACCGAGACCGAGTCGCTGTCCAGCTGGCGCACATTGATTTCGCCGGAGCCGCCCAGGTCGATGTTCAGGCGCGGTGCACGCAGCAGGTCGGCATCCACCGAGCCCGAGCCGCCCAGCGCCAGACGCTCGATCTGGCGTGCGTTGACGACGATCTTCAGGTTCTTGGTGCGCAGGTTCAGGTTGCGCTTGGCCGGGCGGATCTTCAGGGTGCCGTTCTCCACCACTGTCTCGATCAGCGGCAGCAGGTTGTCGTCGGTTTCGATCGTGACGCCTTCGCTGTCGCCCGTGCGCAGCTCCAGCTTGCCCGGCACTTCGAGGGCCAGGCCGGTGAAGTGCGATACCTGGCGGGCCTGGCGCTTGATGCTGCCGTTGCCCTCGACGCGCTCGCCGCCGAAGGACCAGCTGGCGGCCAGCGCCGGGGCGGCCGTCGTGGCCAAACCTGCGGCGAAGGCGCCGGCCACCAGCGTGGAAAGCAGAATGGCGCGCAGGATGCCGGCCGGGCGGGAAGAGGTCTTGTTCATGCTTGTCTCCTGTCGAAGCGTTTGTCGATGCTGTCATCCTAGGCAAAGGCCGGGTCCGGCGCATCCCGGATGCGACGAAGCGCACAGTCCACTGTCCAGAATGCACCCTGGCAGGACAGGCCGTCGCGCCCATGCGGTGTGCATGGCTATCCCGAATGCCCGGATTGCACTAGAATCGTGCGCTTTTTGCCCCGGTATGCATCCGGCGGAGGTAGCAATGAACCTGATTTTCCTTCTGATGGCCTTCTGCGTCGGCATGGCCATGTCCATCCAGGCGGCCGTGAATACCCAGTTGGCCGCATCGATCGGCGCCAACTCGGTGGTCGCCGCCCTGGTCTCCTTTGCCTGCGGCACCATCGTGCTGGCCGGGGTCGCGCTCTCGCGCGGCGGGCTGGGCCCGAGCTTTGCCGCGCTTGCCGGCCAGCCCCTGTGGAAGTTCGCAGGCGGCTTCCTGGGCGCGGCTTTCGTCTTCGGCACGGTATTCCTGGCCCCGCGCATCGGCCTGCTGAGCCTGATCGTGCTGGTGATCGCCGGTCAGCTGATCACTTCGATGGCGATCGACCACTTCGGGCTGGTCAACATGGCGATGCGCAAGGTGTCGGGCGTGCGGGTGCTGGGCGCCTGCATCGTCGCGCTGGGCGTGGCCGTCACCCTGTTTGGTGACCGCATCCTGGCCGGCCTGCGCCACTGATCACCGGCGCGCGCGCACATCCCCGTTAACGCTGTCTTGACACTGCAAGCGTAAGATAGTCGCCTGGCCGCTGTAAAAAGGGGAACGGCATGTTCGCGAGCAAGGCCGCCGCTGGACGGAAGCATGGGCATCCGTATGCCATCACGCTGCTGCTCGCGGCGCTGTGCGCGTTCAGCCAGTATGAGGGGCGCCACGTGTTCGGCCGGCGCGCCCCGCTCGGCCTGCTGTACCTGCCGGTCATGGCCAGCGCCATCCTGGGCGGCTGGCGCCCGGCGCTACTGGCCTCGGTATTGTCGCTGCTGCTGTCCCCGCTGCTGGTGGCGCCGCAATTCACCTTCATCATCGCGCGGCCGCAGGACGTCGGCGCCATCCTGGTGCTGGTCATGGTCTGCCTGTTCACCTGCGGCATGGCCGCGGTGCTCGAACGGTCCGAGAACAAGGCGCGCGCCTACCTGGCCGACCTGCAGGGCAGGGAGCATACCTTGCGCGCCCTGCTGGGGGCCTCGGTCCACGCCATCCTCGGCATCGGCCACGACGGCCGGATCCAGTTCGCCAGTGCCTCGGTGGCGCGCCTGTTCGACTTCGCGCCGCAGGAACTGATCGGCCAGTCCTACGAGGTCCTGGTCGTGAACGGCCTGCGGCAACTGCGAGGCGGCGGCCTCGACAACCTGTTCCACAGCGGCGCGGTGGGGCCGGTCGGCGAGATCCAGGAAATCGAATGCCGCCGCAAGGACGGCAGCCTGTTCCCGGCCGAAGCCAGCCTGGCGCTCGCCGACGTGCCGGGCGGGCGCCTGGTGGTCAGCCATATCGCCGACATCAGCGAACGGCGCGAAGCGGAGCGGCGGGTCCTGCACGCGGCCCGCCACGATCCGCTCACCGGCCTGCCGAACCGGGCCCTGGTCTATGAGCTGGGTGCGCAGCTGCTGGCCTCGGCCAAGCGCCACGGCGACCGCATCGCCATCCTGTTTTTCGACCTCGACCGTTTCAAGCCGATCAACGACACCTATGGGCACACGATCGGCGACCGGATGCTGCAGCAGGTGGGCCAGCGCCTGAAGGACGGGCTGCGCGGCAACGACCTGGTCGGACGGCTGGGCGGCGACGAATTCGTCGCCATCCTCGCCGATATCCGGACCGACGACGCGGTGCTGCACATGGCCACCCAGCTGCTGCATACCCTGCGCGAACCCTACCGGATCGACACGCTCGACCTGAAGACCTCGCCCAGCATCGGCATCAGCATCTACCCGGAAGACGGCGACGAGCTCGATATGCTGATCCGCCATGCCGATGCGGCGATGTACCATGCCAAGAATGCCGGCCGCAACCGCTGCCAGTTCTTCACCCAGGAGATCTACTTGCATGCCCGGCAGACCTTCGACCTCGAGCAGCGGCTGCGCCACAGCATCGCCGAGAGCGACTTCGAGCTCGTGTACCAGCCCTTCATCGACCTAAGCCACAGGCGCTTCGTCGGCGTGGAGGCGCTGCTGCGCTGGCGCGGCGGCCCGACCGCGCCCGGCGCGCAGGAGCGCTTCATTGCCGCCGCCGAGCGCATCGGACTGATCACGGTGCTGGGCGACTGGGTACTGCAGGAAGCCTGCCGGCAGCATGAAAAATGGCGCGAACTGGGTTTGCCCGCCATCCGCATGGCGGTGAATGTCTCGCCGGTGCAGTTCCGCGAGAAGAATTTCAGCGAGCGCGCCGCCTGCATCATCCGCAGAAGCGGCATCCCCCCTGGCTGCATCGAGTTCGAGGTGACCGAGAGTGCCGTGATGAGCGACGTCGAAGATGCGGCGAAGATGCTGGAACGGCTCAAGGGCGACGGCGTCAGCATCGCGCTGGACGACTTCGGCACCGGCTATTCCAGCCTGAGCTACCTGTCGCAGTTCCCGATCAACAAGCTCAAGATCGACAAGTCCTTCATCCACAACATCGATACCGACCCCCGCTCGCTGGCCATCGCCGAGACCGTGATCGCGCTCGGCAAGAAGCTGGGCATGACCGTGATCGCCGAAGGCATCGAGTCGCAGGCCGGCATCAAGCTGCTGGCGGACATCGGCTGCGACCTGGGGCAGGGCTTCTTCATCAGCAAGCCGGTCCGTCCGGACAAGCTGGTCGACTGGTACTACCAGGGGCAATACAAGCACCTGTTTGCATAGCAATCTCAAGCGTTGCGGCTTGGTAGCACCACGAACAATTTTATTTCAGATTTGCAATCTTTTTGATATGCATGGTTCTATAATGTCCGGCACTGTTTAACTTTTTGCCACGTGCCGGCCAGATGGAATATCACCAGTCCTCGCAGATCCCCACCCTGTCGTACATCGAGAACGAAGACCACCCGGTATTCGGGACCCTGGTCGAGCAGATCCTGCACCTGCTGAATTCGCGCCTGGTGTTCTCCGACATCATCATCCACCAGAACAGTCCGCTGATGCTGCGCCAGCCGAAGGGCCTGGTGGCGGTGACGGATTCGCCCATCACCAAGGAAGAGCTGGAAGAATTCTTCGACGTCATCGAGCCGAACTGGGCCGAGCGCATCGCGGTGCGCGCCTTCGATCGCTCGATCGACCTGCACACGGCGCGCATCCGCGCCAACTGCTTCAGCTTCCAGGGCAAGAAGCGCCTGGGCTGCGTGATCCGCCGCTTCCCGAAGGAGCCGCTGGCGCTGTCGGAACTGGGCCTGTGGCCGGACGAGCAGGAATTCGCGCGCCTCAATAGCGGCCTGGTGCTGATCATCGGCGATACCTGCCAGGGCAAGTCGACCACGATCGCCTCGATGATCGACGAGATCAACAAGCAGCGCTCGGGCCACATCATCACCATCGAAGACCCGGTCGAGACCCTGATCCCCCAGCGCAAGTGCATCATCACCCAGCGCGAGGTGGGCGAGGACGCCGACGTGGCCAGCTACTACCTGGGCGCGCTGGACGCGCTGCGCGAGCGTCCGGACGTGATCGTGATCGGCGAGATCCGCGATGCCGAGACCGCCCAGGAAGCCCTGGCCCTGGCCGAATCCGGCCCCTTGGTGCTGGCCACCCTGCACGCGCGCTCCACCGAACTGGGCCTGCAGAAGATGCTGCGCCTGCTCGGCAATTCGGAAGCCCAGTCCCAGGCCCTGGCGCACGCCCTGCGCGGCGTGCTGTGCCAGGCGCTGCTGCCGTCGGTGGAAGGCAACCGCTACCACCTGGCCACCGAATGCCTCACGCCCAGCGCGGCCGTGATGCGCATGCTGGAGGCGGGCGACGTCGGCGCCATCCGCGCCCACATGAACCTTGGGCGCGATCCGGGCTGCCACACCATGAACGCGTCGCTCGAGGGGCTGCTGGCCTCGCACAAGGTACGGGTAGAGGATGCGCGCAACGCCACCACCGACCGGGTTGGGTTTGCGGACATGGTGTAGGTCGGCGCCGCCGTGCCTGCCTCCCGGCCGGATTCCGGTATAGTCGGCGACAAACCGGATGGCCGAAAGGAGTGCAGGTGCGACACATTCTTCTGCTTGCAGCGCTGGCGCTGCTGAGCGCATGCACGGAGCGCGCGCCGGCGCCAGGCAAGGGCGCAGACGACGGCAGCGCATCGATTCCCACTCCGCGAGCTGCCCTTAAAGCCGCGCCGCGCCTGAGCGACGCCGGGTTCGGCCCGATCCGCTTCGGCATGCTGCTGCCGCAGGCGGAAGCGGTGGCCGGCAAGGCCAGCCTGCCCCAATCCTTCGATCCCGCCTGCAGCATGGTGCGCTTCGCCACGCTGCCCGGACTGCGCTTCATGGTCGAAAGCGGCATTGTCACGCGCGCCGATGCCGACGCCGGTATCCCGAACGTACTCGGCCTGGCCGTCGGCGATACGCTCGCGCAGCTGCGAGCCCGCTATCCCGACGCGCAGCTAGCGCCCCACAAGTATGTGGAGGATGGGCATACCATCAGTTTTCCCAACGCCGACGGCAGTGCCGCCATCGTGCTGGAAGAGGAGGGCGGCAAGCTTACCAGGATACGCGCCGGTCGCCAGCCGGCGGTCGCCTACGTCGAGACCTGCGGATAAGCGCGACCGGCGTTCAGGCGGCACTTCCCGCGAACGGGATCACGCCGAAGACCAGCGCAGCCACCAGCAGCACCAGCGATGCCGAGATTGCCCATGTCAGGGTATAGCGCTGGTGGTCGCCGAATTCCACCTTCGCCATGCCGACCAGCAGGTAGGTCGAGGCCACCAGTGGGCTGAGCAGGTGGACCGGCTGGCCGATCAGCGCTGCGCGGCCGATTTCCGCCGGGCTGATGCCGTACACGGCGGCCGCCTTGGCCAGGATCGGCACGATGCCGAAGTAGAACGCATCGTTCGAGATGAAGAAGGTGAAGGGGATGCTCAGCAGCCCGGTCACGATCGCCAGATACGGCCCCATCCATTCCGGCACCGCGGCGATGACACTGAGCGCGATCGCATCGACCATCTTGGTGCCCTGCAGGATGCCGACGAAAATGCCGGCGGCGAAGATCAGCGAGACCACCGGCAGCACGTTGGCGGCGTGGTGGGCGATGCGCTCCTTCTGCTCTTCCAGGCCGGGGTAGTTGATCATGATGGCGACCGCGAAGAAGACCATGAACAGCACCGGCAGCGGCAGGACGCCGGCGACCAGCAGGGCCAGCAGCGACGCGGTCATCAGGAAGTTCACCCAGATCAGCTTCGGGCGCGCGGTGGCGGGCGAGGAGACGCCGGCGTCCGGCTCGCTGCCGCCGCCATCGCCGTGCGCGCCGCTGCCGGCCGATCCGGCGGTGGAAGCGTGCGCAAGCCACTGGCCGGTGGTCCCGTCCATTTCACCGGCAACCGCCAGCCTGGCGTGGGCCGGCTGCAGCACGCTGACGTTAGAGGCCTGCACGGTGCTGGCCTGGACCGGCATCCGGAGCATGCCGAGCCGCATGCGTTCCTTCTTGCCCAGCACGTAGGCGACGAACAGCACCCAGGCCACGCCGGCCAGCATCGGGGCGATCATGGGGACGAAGATCTCACCGACGTCGACACCCAGGGCGCTGGCGGCCCGTGCGGTGGGACCGCCCCAGGGCAGGATGTTGAAGACGCCGCCGCCCAGCATGATGACGCATGCCAGCACCAGGCGGCTCATGCCCAGGCGCACGTACAGCGGGAGCATCGCCGACACCGTGATCATGTAGGTCGTGGCCCCGTCGCCGTCGAGCGAGACCAGCATGGTCAGCGCCGCCGTGCCGACGACGATCTTGACGGGATCGCCGCGCACCAGCCTGACGAGCCGGCGGATCACGGGGTCGAACAGGCCGGCATCGATCATGATGCCGAAGTAGAGGATCGCGAACATCAGCATGACCCCGGTCGGGGCCAGGTTCTTGATCCCGGTGAGCATCATGGGCCCGAGCTCGGGGCCGAAGCCGCCGATCACCCCGAAGGCAATTGGCACCACGATCAGGGCGACCATGGCGGGCAGGCGCTTGGTCATGATCAGGAACATGAAAACGATGATCATCGAGTAGGCCAGGATGGTCAGCATGGGTTGTCTCCGAATATTGTGGGCGTTATGTGCCGTCTGAATGACAGCCTATAAGCCAACTATATGCGGGGCCGGCTTTCAGTTAGCTTTCAGGGTGTGCGCCGGCGGGAACAGCACGCTCACCTTCAGTCCGCGCCCGTCCTCACCCTGGCCGAGCGCGAGGCTGGCGCCGTGCATGGCGGCGATGTCGCGTACGATGGCCAGGCCAAGGCCGGTGCCGCCGGGATTGGCCTCCAGCGTAGCCTGGGCGCGGTAGAAGGGCGTGAATACCTTGTCGTGTTCCGCCGGCGCGATGCCGGGGCCGCTGTCGAGCACCTCCAGCAGAACGCCGTCGCCGCGCCGCGCGATGCGCAGCTGCACGCTGCCGTGCGCCGGCGTGTAGCGGATCGCATTGTCGACCAGGTTGGACACTAGCTCGTGCAGCAGCAGCGCGTCGCCTTTCACGGTGGTGTCGGCGCCGTCCTCGGCGTCCAGGCCCAGGTCGATTCCTTTCTGCACCGCCGCCACGGCCAGCTCCAGGCCGACCTGGCCCGCTACCGCGGCCAGGGAGACGGGGCTGCTCTGCAGCTTGCCGCCGCCATGCTCGATGCGCGCCAGCGTCAGCAGCCGGTTGGCCAGGTGGATCGCGGAATCGGTGGTGCCGGCCACCGAGCGCACGATGGCGCGCATGGCTTCCGGATCCTCCTCACGCAGGGCGAGTTCGGCCTGGGTCTTGAGCACCGCGAGCGGGGTGCGCAGCTGGTGCGAGGCGTCGGCGATGAAGCGGCGCTGGCTGGCGACCAGGTCGTGCATGCGCGTCATGGCGCCGTTCATCGCCAGCACCAGCGGCCGCACTTCGCGGTGCACCAGGTCGGGGTCGACGTCGCCCAGGTCGGACAGCGAACGCGTCTCTACTTCGTTCTTCAGGTCCATCAAGGGGCGTAGCACGAGGCGCACCGCGAACCACACCAGGGTCGCCACCGCCAGCACCAACAAGGCCTGGCGCAACAGGGTGTTGATCAGGATGCGGCGCGACAGCGCACGGCGCGCATCCAGGGTCTCGCCAACCTGGATCAGGGCGATGCCGCGCATGCTGTCGTCGAATACCGGCTGCAGCAGCGCCGCGATGCGCACCGTCTCGCCGTTGTACTGCGCATGGTAGAAGCGCACCAGGGCCGGATACAGGTCCGAGCGCGGCACGTCCTTCGGCACCGGCGGCAGGTCGTCGAAGCCCGACACCGTCTCGCCGCGCAGCCCCGTCACCTTGTAGTAGATGCGGCCCAGGGTGTCGGTCTCGAAGCTGTCCAGGGCCACGTAGGGCACCTCGGCCGCCACCTGGCCGTCGCGCACCGAGACGCGCTCGGCGAGCGCGCGCGTGGAGGCCAGCAGCGAGCGGTCGTAGGCGATGTCGGCGGCTTCCAGCGCGTCGCCGTACAGCGATACCGCATTGAGCGCGACCAGCCCCACCAGCGGCAGGATCAGCCAGCGCAGCAGCTGGTTGCGCAGGCTGCCACGCGGCCGCGCGGTCTTCAGCGCCATGGCGGACCCAGGCTCACGCGGGGCGTTCCTGCAGCAGGTAGCCGATGCCGCGCAGGGTGACGATGGCAGTGTTGCCTTCGGGCTGGCGTTCGAGCTTCTTGCGGATGCGGTGGATATAGAGTTCGATGGCGTCGAGGTTGGCGTCGTCGACCAGCGCGAACACTTCGTCGAACAGCTTTTCCTTCGAGAGCGCGCGGCCCGGGCGCGCGATCAGCGCTTCCAGCACCGCGTGTTCGCGCGGCGTCAGGCCCAAGGGCTCGCCGCAGTAATGGAACATGCGCGAGACCGTGTCGAAGCTGAGCTGGCCGCAACGGTGCACCAGGGCTTCGGTGCCGCCGCCGTTGCCGAACCTGCGGCGCAGCAGCGCCTTCACCCGCGCTTCCAGCTCGGCCAGCTCGAAGGGCTTGGCCAGGTAGTCGTCGGCGCCCAGGTTCAGGCCCTGCACCTTTTCTTCCAGGCCGCCGCGCGCGGTCAGGATCAGCACCGGCGTGCCGCCGCGGGCGCCGCCGCGTGCGCGCAGGCGGCGCAGCACCTCGAGGCCGTCCATCCGCGGCAGCGTCAGGTCGAGGATCACGAGCGCGTAATCCTGGGTGTGGAGCAGGGCGTCGGCGTCGGCGCCGGTGGCCGCGCATTCGACGGTGAAGTTGGCGTCGCGCAGCGCCTTGGATACCCAGTGCGACAGCTCGACATGGTCTTCGACTAGCAGGATTCTCATCGCGCCAGTGTAAGCCCAAACCCGGCGCCGCGAAAAGGCCGGGTGCGCTGAAAGCGAACTGAAAGCTCGGCCTGCCTATAGTGGGGCCAAACAGAAGCTGTACATAACGATGACAGTACCGGAGACAAGATGAAGAAGTCGGCCCTCGCGCTCGCCGTCCTGGCAGCGCTTTCCCTGAATGATTCCGCCCTTGCACAAGGCAAGACGCAAGTCTATGGCCTGATCGATGCGGGCGTCGAGTATGTGAACAATGCCGCCGACGATGGCGGCAGCATGGCGCGCGTGGTCTCGGGCGGCAAGAACACCTCGCGCTGGGGCCTGCGCGGCAGCGAAGAATTGAAAGGCGGCCTGAAAGCCGTTTACCAGCTCGAAGGCGGCATCCTGATGGATAGCGGCGAATCCGACGGCCCGCTGTTCAAGCGCCAGGCCAACGTCGGCCTGGAAGGCGATTTCGGGCGCGTCGTCATCGGCCGCTCCTTCACCACCACCTATGAGCTGGTGATCAAGTTCGATCCGATGGGCTTTGCCCCGAACTATTCCTGGGCCACCGGGGGCAGCGCCAGTGGGCCGTCGAAGTACAGCATGACGACCTCGTTCGACAACATGGTGAAATATACCGGCACCAGCGGCGGGTTCACCTATGGCGCATCAATCGGGCTGGGTGAACGCAGCACTAGCGCGGCCGACGGACGGAAAGTCGCGCTCGGCGGTTCCTGGTCCGGCGGCGGGCTCGGCCTGATGGCGGCCTGGGAACAGGTCAACGGCGCCACGGCAGCAAGCACCGGCAATCGCGACCGCACCACCGCGCTGCACCTGGCGGCGAACTACCAGTCCGGTCCATGGCGCACCGGCGCGGGGCTGCGCAGCTACCGGCTGCGCTCCGGCGGCGCGGGCGTGGCCGACCTGCGCGGCGACACCTGGTGGGGCGGGGTGACCTGGCTGGACGGCCCGGTCACGCTGACCGGCGCCGTCTACCACGTGAATACCAGGGAACTGCCGGCCGCGCGCGACGCCGATCCGACCATGCTGGTGGCGCGTGCGATGTACTCGCTCTCGAAGCGCACCACCTTGTACCTGTCGGCGGCGCATGCCAGGGCGGCGCACGGCCAGCTCATCAGCCTGTCACGCGACGATGCCGGTACCGGCGACACGCAAACCGGCATCACCGCCGGCATCCAGCACCGCTTCTAAGCGGCTATGATAGGCGCATGAACCTGCTGCGCACCCTGTCCTCATTGGTCCTCGCTGCCGGGCTGGCGCTGGCCGGTCCCGCGGCGAGCCAGCCTCGTGAGGCCGAATGCCTGGTGCCGTCCAAGCCCGGCGGCGCGATGGACCTGACCTGCAAGCTGGTACAGCAGGGCCTGCAGGGCCGCCCTGGCGCGCCGCGCCTGAAGCTGCGCTACATGCCGGGCGGCGTCGGCGCGGTGGCGTGGCATACCCTGGGCTCGCAGCGCCGCGGCGAGCCGAATACCCTGGTGGCGTTCTCGGGCGGCTCGGTCCTCAACCTGGCGCGTGGCAAATTCGGCAAGGCCAGCGCCGACGACGTGCGCTGGGTCGCGGCCTTCGGCGCCGATTACGGGATGGTCGCGGTACCGGCGAACTCCCCGTACCGCAGCTTGCGCGAGCTGCTGGTGGCGCTGCGGCGCGATCCGCGGCGCGTGCTGGTGGGCATGTCCGGCACCATCGGCAGCCAGGACTGGATGAAGATGGCCTTGTTGGTGAGCAAAGCCGGGGTCGACCCGCGCAAGATGCGCTTCGTCGCCCTGGAGGGCGGCGGCGAGCAGTTCGTGGCGATGCAGGCCGGCCACGTGCAGGCCATCTCGGGCGACAGTTCGGAAGCGCTGCTGTACGCGGGGCGCGGCACGGTCCGGGTGCTGGCGGTGCTGTCCGAGCACCGCCTTCCCGGCCTGCTGGCGGGGGTGCCGACCGCACGCGAGCAGGGCTACGACGTGGTGTGGCCGGTGATTCGCGGGGTATGGATGGGGCCGGGCGTGAGCGATGCCGACTACCGGCGCTGGGTCGCCGCGTTCGCGGACATGGAAAGCGATCCCGGATTCGCCCGCATGCGGGCCGAAGCCGGGCTCTACCCGTTCTCACGCACCGGTGACGCGCTGGGGCGGCACATCAAGCAGTCGATTGCCGAATACAACCGGCAGGCTGCGCAGTTCAATCTCGTGCGCGAGCGTTAGGACCCCGACACCGCCTTGAAACGCAGGCGATGCCGGGCTGGTCCCGGTCAGCGCTCGATCAGCACCGGCTCGTCGAAGCCCAGCTCCTTCATGCGCGGCAGCTGGGTCTTGGCGTCGCCCACTACCAGCCACACCATCTTCGATGGATCCAGGTACTTCTGCGACAGGGCCTGCACCTGCGGCAGCGTCATCGACTTGACGATGCGCTCGCGGTCCTTGACGTAGTCGGCGCGCCAGCCGTACTTGCTGATGTTATCCAGCATGCCCAGCTTGGCCTCGGCCGTCTCGAAGGCGCGGGCATTGCTCTTGACCAGGAAGTTCCTGGTGGTCTCGAGGTCGGCTGCCGAATAGGTCGGGGCGTAGTCCTGCAGGATCTTCTTCACCAGCTGGGTCGACTCGAGCGTGACGTTGCTGCGCACGCCGCTGGCGATGATGAACGGACCGGCGCTCTTGCTGCCGGCAAAGCTGGAACGGATGCCGTAGGTGTAGCCTTTGCCCTCACGCAGTTCCTGGGTCAGGCGCGAGGCGAAGCCGCCGCCGCCCAGGATGTAATTGCTGACGACGGCCGGGTAGTAGTCCGGATCGGTCGCCGCCAGCGCGCGGTAGCCGATGTGCAGCACCGACTGCTTGGCGTCCGGCACGTCGACGAAGTAGACCTTGCCGGGCGCTTCGCCGCGCGCCGCGCTGGCTGCTGGGAAGGCGACCGGCTTGGCTTGCCAAGCGCGGCTGAGCGAGGCCAGGGGACGCGCCACGGCATCCTTCGGCAACGCGCCGATCACGTGCATGCGTGCCCGCGATGGCGACAGGTTGGCGCGGTAGTAGGCCTTCAGGTCCTCGATGGTGATCGCGTTCACGCTCGCGCTGGTACCGAGGATGTTGCGCGAACGGATGTCCGCCTTGCCGTAAATGAGCTTGTTGAAATTGCTGCTCGCAAGCGCGTTCGGGTCGGCTTCCTGCTGGCGGATCTGGCTCAGCACGCTCTGCTTGACGAGGGCGAACTCCTTCTCGTCCCAGCGCGGCTCGAGCAGGATTTCCCGCACCAGGTCAAGCGTTGCCGCATAGTTGCGGGCGAGGGTGGTGACGCTGATGCGCACGTCCTCGGTACGGGCGAAGACGTTGATGCTCGCGCCCAGCTGCTGGATCGCTTCTTCCAGTTCCTGCGGGGTTTTCTTCGCCGTGCCCTGGGTCATCAGGCGCGCCATCAGGTTGGCCACGCCCACCTTGTCCGGATTGTCGAGCAGCAGGCCGCCGTCGATCGCGATGTCGAACTGCACCAGCGGCACTTCCTTGTTCTCGATGCCGTAGACGCGCATGCCGTTGGCCAGCTTCGTGTCCCAGACCTGCGGCACCTTCACGCTCGGGGCCGCGCCGTAGGGCGGTTCCTTGCTGCGGTCGAAGGTGGACGGGGTGCGGGTGTATTCGGCGTTCGTGCTCGGGTCGACCTTGTCCTCGGCGCCCTGCACGACCTTCTCCTCGACCACGTCGGCCTTGTTTGAACCGCTCAGGGCCAGGTCCAGCTTGCCCTTCGGGACGAAGCTGGTGGCGACATAGGGCTTGCCCTTGATGTAGGTGTCGTACACGCGCCGCACGTCGGCGGTGGTGACGGCCAGCGTCTTCCTGACGCCTTCCTCGACATAGCCCGGGTTGCCGGTCAGGTAGTTGTACTCGGCCAGCAGGGCCGACTTGCCGAGCACGCTGGATACCGAACTGTAGAAGCGGGTCTCGAGGCCGGCCTTGATGCGGTTCAGGTCGCGCTCGGAGATGCCTTCGCGCTCGAACTTGGCGAAGGCCTGCCCGATCGCGCCGGCAACGTCATCCAGCGGCTTGCCCTCGAAGGCGCGCACGCGCAGCATGAACTGGCCTGCCAGCTCGGCCGCCTGGTTGCCGATCTGGACGCTGGGCGCCAGCTTGCTGTCTTCCACCAGCATCTGGTAGAAGGGCGCGCGCTTGGTCTGCGACAGGTATTCGGCCAGCACTTCGAGCGCATACGAATCCGGATGCAGGTCCTCGACCGTCGGCCAGGCCATGGTCAGCTCGGGCAGCTTGGCGAAATTGTCTTCATGGGCCAGCTTGACGGTCTGCTTCACGACGCCGGGACGCTTGGCCATGACCTCGATCGGCGCGCCGCGCTTGATCTCGGAAAAATACTTCTCGACCCACTTGCGGGCCTGGACCGGGTCGAAGTCGCCCGCGATCACCAGGGTCACGTTGTTCGGCACGTACCACAGGCGGAAGAATTCCTTGACGTCGTCGAGGGTGGCGTTCTGCAAGTCCTCGAGCGAGCCGATCACCTGCCAGTTGTACGGGTGGTCGGCCGGATACAGGGCCTTGTTGATCACGTAGCGGGTGTGGCCGTAGGGCGCGTTGTCCACGCCCTGGCGCTTCTCGTTCTTGACGACCTGCTTTTCCTTGGCCAGCACCGGATCGGTGACGGTATTGATGAACCAGCCCAGCTTGTCCGCCTCGGCCCAGATCATCTTTTCCAGCGCGTCCTTGGGCACCGTCTGCAGGTAGTTGGTGCGGTCCTGCGAGGTCGAACCGTTGGCGCCGGAGCCGCCGATGCGCGCGCTCATCTTGTCCAGGCCGCCCTTGCCGAGGTTTTCCGATTCCAGGAACAGCAGGTGCTCGAACAGGTGGGCGAAGCCGGTGCGGCCGGCCTTTTCACGGGCCGAGCCCACGTGCGCCGTCAGGTTCACGGCCACCACCGGGTCGGAGCGGTCGATATGGAAGATCACGTCCAGCCCGTTGGGCAGGGTGAACTTCTGGTAGTCCACCTTCAGGCCGGCCGCCTGGCTGGCAACTGCCGGCTTGGCGGCATGTGCGGGGACCAGGGCGGTCGACGTGAAGCACGCGGCCAGCAGGAGGGGCAGGGGAGACATCTTCATGCAATCGGATCCTTACAAGAGAGAACGTTGGCCAGGCGGCCATCTGTTCTGGATGGTATTGTAATTTCCTGATTGCTACAATCACCCGCCGCGTTTGGCAGGCATGTATTCCATGCGCATCGAATGCGGCGCGGCGCCGTTGGCCGCCGGCCTGTTGCTCAGGTAGGCCCGTGCGAGCGGATCGTTCTTCAGGTAGCCGTTGAGGAAGTTGAGGATGTACCTGGCGCCCAGGCTGTAGGCGAAGGAGACTTCCTCGGGCGTGTATTCCTTGTATTCGGCGGGGTCGTCGAGCCGGATGTATGCCGACCCGAAATGGACGTGTTCCATCGGGTACATGGTCAAGAGGTACACGTCCGCATTGACCATGTCGCTGATGAAGCTGCCGCTCATGTCTTCCTTGTAGCGGATGTTCGCTTCCATCGATGCCGGCGACTGCGCCAGGAACAGCAGGGGCGTCCTGAGCTTCGCGGGCCGGGCATATGTCGCCTGGCTGACGATCGTATTGAAATAGCGTACCGCGCCATCGATGCACACCAGGGCCTTGATGCGCTCGTCCTTCGCCGCGGCGAGGACGTTGCTCAGCCCACCCCAGCTGAACCCGGCCGCGGCCACGCGCGTCATGTCGGCCTGCGGCAGCGTCCGGGCATAGTCGACCAGGAAGCGGATGTCGTCCGCCTGCAGTTCCGCATGCATCAGGTTCTTCGTGATCCAGCGGCTGCTCAAGCCGACGCTGGGCGCGGCGATCACGATGTAACCATGGCTCGCCAGGTATTCGGCGATGTCGGCATTCTCGAACGTCGTGTTGTTGATGCTGGGTGCGTAGATCACCACCGGGAACTTGCCCGCTTTCGCCACCGCGTCGCGCACCGCCCACATGCGCCGGCGCCGCTCAGACGCGACCTGTTCCTTGCGCTTGCCCTCGGTGGCCATCTGCAGCCAGGTGTCGATCGTGCGTGCCTGCTCCCTTGGCGAGGCGTCCAGCGCTGCAGGAGGGCGTCCGCGGCTTGACGATTCTCTGCCGCCAGGATTGCGGGAAGGATGTCGAGCAGCGCGCCGTCCCTCCGGTGTCGACCCGCGGTGACAGCGGGATGGTGATACTTCAGGAAGCCGTTCCTCCAAACTTAAGCAAAGCTAGCCCTTGTTATTCAAAGCTGCCATGCTGTTGGATTCCTGCTTCGCCGGGGCCGGTTTCGTCCCGCGCTGGCGCGCCGGACCAGTGCNGTCCCCTCCACAGGCAGAGACGGTGGAACTCACCGCCACACTTTTCAAATTGATGGCCGCATTCACGTCGCGGTCGTGCTGCGTGCCACAGCCTGCACAGCTCCATCGCCGCGTTCCCAAGGCGAGCGCTTCCAGCAGACGCCCACAGCACGAGCACAGCTTGCTGCTCGGGTACCAGCGGTCCGCGACCACCACCTGGCCACCGCGCCAGTCGGCCTTGTATTCCAGCTGGCGGCGCAGTTCGGAAAATCCCATGTCGGCCACCGCGCGCGCCAGATGCCGGTTGGCCAGCATGCCCTTCACGTTCAGGTCCTCGATCCCGATGGTATGGAAGCGGCGCGTGATGCTTGTGGTGAGCTTGTGCAGGAAATCGGCGCGGACGTTCGCGATCCGGGCGTGCAAGTTGGCCAGCCTGTCCTTGGCCTTGCGCCGGTTGCTCGCCCCCTTGACTTTGCGCGACAGCGCCCGCGACAGGCGGCGCAGCCGTGCAAGCAGGGCGCGAAGCGCCTTCGGGCCGGGCCACTTCTCGCCTGTTGATAGCGTCGCCAGCGTCGATATTCCCAGGTCGACCCCGACCGCGCCTTGGTTCTCGGCAGTTGGCAAGGGTTGATCCTCAAGGGTGTCGACGGTGAGGCTGGCGTACCAGTGGCCGGCGCGGCGCGCGATGGTGGCCGAAACGATGCGCCCCGTGAAGCGCAGGGCTTCGCGCATGCGGACCCAACCCAGCTTCGGGATGCGGATGCGTTGGCCCTCCACGGCGAACTGGTCGTTCGACAAGGTAAAGCGGTCGTCGCGGCCCTTGCGGCGAAACCGCGGGTAGCTGGCCCGTTTCGAAAAAAAATTCTCGAAGGCCTGGCCGAGCTGGATGATCGCCATCTGCGGCGCGTTCTTGGTCACCTCGAGCATCCAGGGAAACTGGTCGCGTTTGACGGCGTTCAGTTGCCGCCGCAGCGACAACTGCGAGGGGGCCGGGAGCGCCGGGTTGTTCTGGCGCGCCAGGAATTGCTTCTGCCACTCGGCCAGCGCCCAGTTGTAGGCGAAGCGGGCGGTGCCGGCTGCGCGCGCCAGATGGGTCGCCTGCGCGTTGTTCGGGGCGAGCCGGATCCGATGCGCCGCTAGCACTGTGCCTCCTGTACGACCTTGCGCACGCCGTCGATCGGCTTGCGGTTATTGTGGCTTCGGCTTCCGTACAGGCGGGCGGAGAACACAGTGACGATCTCGAGCACGTCGAGGGCCAGCTCCTCCTCGAAACTGCTTTCCTCGCCCTGGTTGATGATGACCACCTCGACCAGCTTCGCCTCGCATAGGGCGAACACCAGCGCGGCGCCGAAGCGCAGCAGGCGGTCCTTGTGCGTGAGCACGATGCGGCCGACGCCACCTGCGAGAATGGCGTCGAGCAGTTTTTTCAACCCCCGCTTGTGGTAGTTCATGCCCGAGCCGAGGTCTGCCACCACCTCGAAGGTCCAGCCCCGGCTGGCACAGTACAGCTCAAGCACCTGTTTCTGGCGTTCGAGGTCGCCCTTCTGGTCGTGACTCGAGACACGCGCATACGCCAGGGTGGCGCGCGGCCCCGATGCGCCGTGCAGTTGTTCCGGGAGCAGGGCGGCGAGGTCGTAGCGGCGCTGCCCGCTTGCGGTCCTGGTCGGGACCATCCTCCCCGACGCTTCCCAGCGGCGCAAGGTGCGCACCGAAACGCCCGGGGTCTTTGCCGCTGCGCTGATGGGTACGAGCTTACTCATGATGAGTAAGACTGGTGATGAATGAGAAGGTTCCTGATTCACAGTAAAAACCCCACACCTTGCCGGTAACCGCGAGGTTCTCCAGCTGCAGCGGACTCAGGGCCTGCAACTTGATATTTGAGCTGGCCTTGAAGTCGTGCTCGCCCGTGGCGGCAGGGGCGTCGGCCCGGGCAGGCGCGATCGGCGCCGCGACGATACCCAATACGAGCGCGCTGCGGATCAGGTATTTCAGCATGAAGCCGGTCTCTTTCCTGGTTGAACTGTGCATGTCGACGTTACCAGAACCTCAGGCCTTGAAGGTCGCGGATTGTCACTGGGCTCAACAATGCGCCATGCTCTTTGCATTTTCGATAAGATCGGGCCAAGCCAATCCAGGAAGGACCACGTCATGTCTTCTCAAACCACGGTCAACGCGACCTACCGGAGCCCGCCGGGACTGCTGCACACGGTCCTGCTTGCGGGGTCCGTCCCCCTGTTCCTAGGCGCCTTGCTGAGCGATATCGCCTACCACAACACCTACCAGATCCAGTGGAACAACTTCGCCTCCTGGCTCCTGGCCGGCGCCGAGCTGTTCAGCGGGCTCGCCCTCCTGTTTGCGCTGGTGAACCTGCTGCGGGCAAAGCGCAAGGCAGGGCGTCCACTGACGTACTTCCTGGTGCTGCTGGCAGCCTGGGTGCTGGGACTGGTCAATGCCTTCGAACATGCGAAAGACGCGTGGGCTTCGATGCCGACCGGCCTGGTGCTGTCGATCGTCGTCAGCGTATTGATCCTTGCCGCGGCCTGGCTGGGACTCGCTCCGCAAGCCGCTCCACGCCATGGAGGTGCGCAATGAAGCCGTCATCGACCCTCGTGTTCCTGGGCATGGCCCTGCTGCTGGGCGCTTGCAGCAAGGAAGGCGGCAAGCTGGCCCACGGCCCGGATCCGCAGCTGCCCGCACCGGAACGCGGCTTGTTGCCCGATATGAAGATCGCCGAGCCCGTGGAATGGGGCAAGCAGAAGCCGACGGTCCCGCAGGGCTACAGCGTCACCGCGATCGCGACCGGCCTGAAGATTCCGCGCCAGACCCTGGTGCTGCCGAACGGCGACATCCTAGTGGCGGAAGGGCGTGGCGGCAACGCGGCCAAGCTCAAGCCCAAGGACGTGATCGCCGGCTATATCAAGGCGAAGGGCAATACCAAGGTCAAGGGCGGCGACCGCCTGACCCTGCTGCGCGATGCCGATGGCGACGGCGTGTACGAACTGCAGACCGTGTTCGCCGACAAGCTGAATGCCCCCTACGGCCTGGCCTTCTTCGACAACAAGCTCTACGTCGCCAACCAGGACGAGCTGGTGCGCTTCGACTACACCGAAGGCCAGACCCAGGCCGGCGCCCCCCCAAGCAGCGTCGCCAAGCTGCCTTCCGAGATCAACCACCACTGGACCAAGGCGCTCACGATCAGCCCTGACGGCCGCTTCCTGTACGTCGGCATCGGCTCGAACAGCAACATCACCGAACGCGGCATGGAAGCGGAAGTCGACCGCGCCATGGTGTGGCAGGTCGATGCCGCCACGGGAGCGCACAAGCCCTATGCGACCGGCCTGCGCAACCCGACGGCCCTGGCGATCCAGCCCGGCAGCGGACAGTTGTGGGCGGTGGTCAACGAACGCGACGAGATCGGGCCGGACCTTGTGCCGGACTACCTGACTTCGGTGCGCCCGGGCGCCTTCTACGGCTGGCCGTACAGTTATTGGGGCCAGAACGTCGACACCCGGGTCAAGCCGGGCGATCCGAAGAAGGTCGCCGCCGCCGTCAAGCCGGACTACAGCCTGGGTGCGCACGTCGCCGCGCTCGGCCTGGCGTTCTCGCTGCCGGCGATGGGCCAGGCCTATGCCGACGGCGTCTTCGTCGGCGAGCACGGCAGCTGGAACCGCGCCGATCCGGTCGGCTACAAGGTGATCTTCGTACCGTTCCGGAATGGCCGTCCGGCGGGCGAGCCGATCGATTTCGTCACCGGCTTCCGCGACGCCGACGGCAAGACCCGCGGGCGGCCGGTCGGCGTCACCGTCGATCCGCGCGGTGCGCTGATCGTCGCTGACGACCTGTCGAATACGGTGTGGCGGGTGGTTCCGAGCCGGTAAGCCCGAGCGGCAGGCAGCGTGCTTTCATGCCGCATGGGTAAGCGGAATACCTATCCATGCGGATACAATGCATGTCGTCGATGCAACACGGGCCATCGTCGCCAACCACCATGCTTCACCTGAAACAAAGTCCTCTCAAGCAGCTGGGCTACGTCGGTATCACCATCATTGCGTTTCTCTGCCTGAACTGGATCAACGAGCTCCTGTTCATCGGGTTGGAGCAAAGCAGTGGCGTCAACTGGGTCTTCCTCCCTGCGGGCATCCGGCTGCTGGCGACGCTGCTGTTCGGGTTCGCCGGCTTCGTCGGCCTGCTGCTGGCGGGCCTCTATCTCAACTTCTACCATTTCGCTTTCACGGATGAGGTCCGTGCGGTGTATGGCGCGGTGGCAGGGGCGGGCGGTCCCTACCTTGCCTATCTCTTCGCCAAGCACTGGTTCGAGCTGGGGCCGCGCCTGAAGAACCTGACGGCGCGGCGGTTGTTGTTTACCGGGGTCTTGTGCGGCGTCGTGAGCCCGGCCTTTCACCATGCGTTCATGTGGGTCCAGACCGGCGTGGTGGACTGGACCGCGCTGGTCGCGATGATGGTCGGGGACATTGTCGGCATCCTGGTCGTGCTTTACATTGCGAAGGGACTGATCACATTGACTGACCCGCGCGATGTCGAGTCGCAGCTGGACTAAAGAAGGCCTGACAAATCGTTCGGTATTCTTTAAGCAGATGAGGGGCGAGCGAAAGTAGTTGTGTGCGTCCGCTATCGACCCAAAGCAGACGATTGCAATGAGGACCGCTTCAGATCCCTCTGTCCTCTTGGGCAAAAGTTTTGCCTACCTGGTACGCTCCAGCGCTTTGCTTTCCGGTGACAGGTGTAGAACGAGAAGCCAACCAACGAAAGAAAGCTCGCGCTGTAGCCCTGTGAAGCACAGGAAGTACAGTACCCATTGCGAAAAATTGTAGGGGTGCTCGATACCAGCACTGCTTACAAAATGTAGCGTCAAGATTGCCGCTAGGGCACCAACTGGGAGGGCGAACCACCATTTTCGTTCAAGCTTGGACGTCATATTTACGTATCAAATTTGCGTTGGACTCGTCTGCGCGAGTCAAGGGGTTATGTCTGCTGTTGGCCGATAGCGGAACTAAAGTAGAGTCTGCTTACAACCCAGCACAGATATCGCAGACCTGACCAACGGCCCATCAAAAAACTTAGCCAGCCACTCCGACATCAATGTCGTTCCGGCGATAACTACGCCGTTTACAGCAAGCGAAACGTCAATGACTGTTTATCAGTTTACCTACGCACGGCCTGTCTCAGGAATGCGCTGGAGCCACTACGGCAGGATCAGGTCAATCTCGACCAAGGCCCTGCCTTTCGCCACATAGCCGAGCTTGGCGGCGGCCACGTACGATAGATCGATAATCCTGTCGGAGAGGAAGGGACCGCGGTCGTTCACGCGAACGATTAGCGATCGACCGTTCTCGACGTTGGTAACCCTGACATAAGAGGGGATGGGAAGCGTCGGATGCGCAGCCGTGAGCTTCATCACGTCGTAGAGTTCACCACTTGCCGTCGGCAATCGGTGGTAACGGGTTCCGTACCAGCTTGCCACCCCACGCGCACGGTAGGGCATTAACTTGGTCATCGGCCGGTAGCTGTTTCCCATGACAACATAAGGCTTGAGCGTACCGGAGACAAACCGTTCTGTCCTGGGTATTGGCTCCTTGACTGCATCAATCTGCGCCTGCGTTACGCCTTTTGGTGGGCCATCATTGAGGTAATAGCGCCCGCCAGCTTTCGTTGGCTGAACTTTTGGTGTCGAACAGGCTACAAGAGACAGCGCCAGCGCAGCGACCAGCCCTAGTCTTGAACAGATAGGTAAAATGCTTCTCATCCTTGACTTTCACATGTTTTTCATCGCGCCCGACGGTTCGCAGACTTGTCACTATCTCAGGCGCTCCGAGCGCTTGCCCTGCTAATCCAGCGGCACGCTACGGTAACGGTTGACGTCCGGCGCCGACACCGGCGCCGCCGCCGCCGCGTTGCCCCAGCTGGCGCGCACATACGTCAAGACGGCCGCCACCTGCGCATCGTCCAGCTCGTGGCTATAGGGCGGCATGCCATAAGGGCGCGGATTGCCGGCGGTGCCGGGCGGAAAGCCGCCATGCAGCACCATCCGGATCGCGTTCACGGCCGGGGTGAGCGTCACCGCGCGGTTGCCGGCCAGCGGCGGATAGGCCGGGGCCTTGCCCTTGCCGTCGGCTCCATGGCAGTCCACGCAATACTTGCCGTACAGGCGGCGTCCCTCGGCCAGCAGCGGCTCGCTGGCACGCTCGCCGCTGTCTGCTGGTTTGGTGTCGGAGGCGGGGAGCGATTTCAGATAAGTCGCCATCGCGCCCAGGTCGGAGCCGTTCAGGTGCTGCAGGCTGCGCGCCACCACTTCGGCCATCGGCCCGGTGGCTGAGCCGCGCGGCGATATGCCGGTGGCAAGCAGGGCGACGATGTGTTCCTTGTCCCAGTCGCCCAGGCCCGCCTCGCTGCTTGCGGTGAGCGAGGGGGCGTACCAGCCGATGGTCGGAATCAGGCCGCCCGAGAGCGTGCTGCCGGCGGCGCCCAGCCGGTTGCGCGTGCTGTGGCATGCGCTGCAGTGGCCCAGGCCCTCGACCAGGTAGGCGCCGCGGTTCCATTCGGCGCCGCGGGTGGGCTGCGGCGTGAACACGGCCGGGCGGAAGTACAGCAGGCGCCAGCCCGCCAGCAGCGCCTGCTGGTCGTAGGGGAAGTCCAGTTCGTGCGGCTGGTTCGGGCGGCGCTGCGGCGCCAGGCTCCGGAAGTAGGCGAACATGGCATCCGAATCCGTGCGCGAGACCCGGGTGTAGTTGGTGTACGGGAAGGCCGGGTAGAGCAGGCGGCCGTCGCGCGACTTCCCGTTGTGCAGGGCATTCCAGAAGTCGTCGGCGGACCATTGGCCAATGCCGGTCTCGCGGTCCGGCGTGAGGTTGGGACCATACAGGCGGCCGAAGGGCGTGTCGAGCGCGCGCCCGCCCGCATACTCCGCACCGCCGCGTGCGGTGTGGCAGGCCACGCAGTCGCCGGCGCGCGCCAGGTAGGCGCCGCGCGCGATGTTCTCGGGCGTGGCCGCCCAGGCTGCGGGCGAGGCCGAGGGGATGAATTCCTCGCGCGGCCAGGCCAGCGCCACGACGACGACGGCAACCAGCGCCAGGACCAGGGCATAGCGTTTCATGGCGCCTCCGGGGCGCTGCCGCAGGCCAGCGGCAGGGGACGCGCGATCGCGGCCGCCGGGCGCGGGTCGGCGGGTGTGGGCTGGGCCGCGAGCCAGTGCGAGACGGCGTTCACGTCTTCCAGCGTCAATCTGGCCGTGATTTCGGCCATGCAATCCGGCGCATGGGCGCGGCGCGCCTTGTTGCGCCAGGCCCCGAATTGCGCGTTGACGTAGTCGCGCGGCAGGCCGAGCAGGCCAGGGATCGTCGGTTCGACGCCGGTCAGGCGCTGGCCGTGGCAGGCCACGCAGGCCGGCAGCTTGCGCGCGCTGTCGCCCTGCATGACCAATTGGCGTCCACGCTCGAGCAGCTGGGCCGGCATGCTGGATGCCTCGGCGGCGTGCGCCGCGGGCGGCTGCGCCGCGAAATGGCCGGCGATCTCGCGCAGGTAGGCGTCGGGCAGGTGGTCCACCAGGTAGGTCATGAGCGGATACTGGCGCCGGCCGTCGCGGAAATTGAGCATCTGGTTGTACAGGTAGCCGGCCGGCTTGCCGCTGATGCGCGGGAAGTAGCTGTCGTTCACGGGATTGCCGCGCGCGTCGATGCGCGCATGGCAGGAGGCGCAGGCCAGCAGGCGCTGGGCCAGGGTGTCCGGCACCTGGGCGGGCGGGCTGGCCTGCGGCGCGGCGTGGAGCGCGCCCGCGGACAGGATCAGGACTGCGAACAGCATGCGGCGTCGACTCATGGATGAACTCGGCAGTAGCAATGCCGGCATGATAACGCGGATAGGGTGCCGATGGGCATTGATACCATCGTAGGGTGGTCGGCTCTGCCGACCGCGCGTTCGACTCCCGGATGCGCTGTGGCGGATCATGCCGGCGCTGAACGCGCGCACGGCACAGCCGTGCACCCTACGTCAGGAAGCGCGGCGCGGCGGTAGGCTGGTGTCGTCGGCGGGCGGATTGGCGAGCCAGTGGCGGTATAGGCGCAGCGCCACGTGGGCGTCGTCGGCCGCGTACAGGACTTGCTTGTCGCTCAGTTGGGGCAGGGCCCAGTTGGTAGTGGTGATGCGGCGCGACTTCTGCAGGCGCTGGCCGAAGAAGCGCGCCACGGCGGTCTTGGCGCCGAGCGTGTTGCGTTCGCCGCGCCGGCGCATGGCCGTGGCCAGGTCCAGCACCTCGTGCGCGTCGATGCCGAGCTTGCTGCGCAGGCGTCTCAGGTCGTCGCCCAGCCCGAAGCCGACCTTCAGGATGCTGCTTGACTCGAGCACGGGCTTGAGCACTTCCAGCGCCGTTTGTGCGCTGGCGGCGCTGCCGATCTGGAACAGGTAGGCGATGTCGTCGGTGGCAAGCTGCACCAGGTGCGGTCCGGTCGAGACCTCGCCCTTGGAAAAGGTGGGCTTGGATTCGGTGTCGAAGCCGATGACATCGGCCTGCGACAGCGCCGCCAGCGCGGCCGCCGCCTCGACCGGCGTGCGCACGATGCGCACGTCCGTCAGGCGGATGCCTTCGTAGGGCGGCAGCAGTTCGTCGGACTCTGCGACGCTCGGCCCGGACATCAGTTGCGCGAGAACTTGGCCGCGAGGGCGTTGAGCTTTTCCTGGCGCTGGCGGTTCGCCTCTTCGGCCGCGGCGGCGTCGCGCTCGGCCTTCTTGCGCTCGGCTTCCTTCTTGAAGCGCTCCTGCAGCTGTTCCTTGGCGTGCTGGCGGTGGGTGTCGGTGACTTCGGCGCCCGGGCTGCCATCGAGGTTGTAGCGGACCTTGGCCTTTTCCATGGCGCGCAGGTAGCGCATCGAGCCGGTATGGATGCCGAGCGCGGCGCGCATCGCCTTGCGGTTCAGGTCCGGCATCTGCGCCAGCAACTGCTTGTCGATGCCGATCGCCAGCGGCAGGCAGTCGCGGAAGGCCGGGAACTCCTGTTGCAGCTGCTTGAGCAACGCGCGGGCCGACGGGGCCGGGGCAGCGCCGGCAGGGGCGGCGGCCGGCGCTTCTGCGCCAGGCGCGTCGCCGGCAGTGCTGTCCTGTGCCGGCGCCGGGGTGGACGTGTCCACGGATGGCGGCGTGTCGGGCGTGGCAGAAGCGGTGGTGTCGACGGTCTCGGCAGCGGTAGTGGTATTCATTGACTTCATTGTAAGAACGGGAAAGCGAAGGATAGCACGGCGCCCGTACGCCGGTGCGGGCCGTATTGTACTTGTTCCATTAATCTTGAGAATTTGATTGAAGATGCGATGCGGGTGGACAGGCGTGCTGCCGTGAAATCGTGTATGATCCGCCCCTTGCCTTGCGCACGGCTTGCGCCGGCGCAGATGGGCCGGAGGACCCGGCGAAGCGTCCGTGTCATATTCAGTTTGGTGATATCCCTTATCGGATATTTCAATTATCACCAATTCTTGCAATGCGGCATAATATCGCCTTCCTCCTGTTCTTCACTGAACATGAGATGCAAGCCCGTTTCATCCGACGGGCTTTTTTTCGTTCCGACATGCACACCGTGATTTTAAACACCGTTTACTTCTCCCCAGCCCGCCGCCATCCCGCCAGGAGTGCAGGCCGCCCCGGGGAAACCGTGCTTGAAGTCCGCGTGTCCGCCCTCAGCTAGGGCCATCCCGCTTCCAAACCCACACCGGACCCGACCGCGGGTCCCGCTGACATTGATTCGCAGGCAGCCGCATGCCTCGACTGGAGAGAGTTTTACTATGAAAAACACCGCCAAGACACTGACACTGACCGCCAAGAAAGCGCCCGCCAAGGCTACGGCACAGCTGGCAGTGCCGAAAACCGCGACCTCCTACTTCCTCGAGACGGAAGCGGCGGCCAAGGTGACGGTGGTGAAGACCCGCTCGCGCCTGGCCTCGGCCAAGGCCGCGCTGGAAGCGGAGCAGGCGCCTGGCGAAGTGGAAGCCGCGGCGAACGAAGCCGTGCTGGACACCCCGGCCGTCGCCGAACCGGTGGCGGAAGTTGTCGAAGCGGTCGCCGAAGCCGCGCCGGCCGCACCGGTTGCACAGGCCGAGGCTGCTCCGGCCGCCGAGCCGGCGCCGTTCGAAGACTACACGGCCGCCGTGCCGAACACCGCGGCGACTGTGGTCGTGCGCAAGCGCGGCTCGAAGCTGGCCGCTTTGAAAGCCGCCGCTGCCGAAGAAGCGCCGCAGGCGGCGGCCGAGGCCGCGCCCGCAGCAGCGGCAGCACCTGCCGCGCCGGTCGCGGAAGAAGCCCCGGCCGCGCCGAAGGTCGTGCGCACCCGTACCCGCCGCACCGACGCCAACGCACTGCCGGCGCCGGCAGCCGCGAGCACCGCCGTGGGCGCCGTCAGCGCCACCACCGACGCCGCCGCACTGGCCGCGATCGACACCTCGGGCTACCTGCTGCCGCAGGTGAAGGTCCCGGGCCGCCGCGGCCGCAAGCCGAGCGAGTTCGTGCCGGAGAACGACGAAGTCGCGGCACTGAACGCGGTCGAGCGCGCCGAAATGAAGGCCGCCTCCAAGCTGCGCGAGCGCAAGGCCAAGGGCCTGGCCGGCATGCTGGGCGGCGAAAGCGGCTTCTCGGAAGCGGAACTGGAAAAGCGCCGCCAGCAGATCAAGAACCTGATCAACATGGGCAAGGAGCGCGGCTACCTGACCCACGCCCAGATCAATGACCAGCTGCCGGAAAACATCGTCGATCCGGAAGCGATCGAAGGCATCATCGCGACCTTCAACGACATGGGCATCGCGATCTACGAGCGCGCCCCGGAAGCCGAAATGATGCTGCTGTCGGATAACGTGCCGACCGCCACCAGCGACGACGAAGTGGAAGCGGCCGCCGCGACCGCGCTGTCGACCGTCGACTCGGACTTCGGCCGCACCACCGACCCGGTGCGCATGTACATGCGTGAAATGGGCGCGGTGTCGCTGCTGACGCGCGAAGGCGAGATCGAGATCGCCAAGCGTATCGAGGACGGCCTGAAGGACATGGTGCAGGCGATCTCGGCTTGCCCGACCACGATCTCGGAGATCATCGCGCTGTCGCACAAGATCGCATCCGACGAGATGAAGATCGACGACGTGGTGGACGGCTTCGTCGACCTGAACGATGCCGCGCCTGCGCCCGCCGCCGCGCCGTCACGCGCCGGCGACGACGAGGAAGAAGAAGAGGAAGTCGAGGAAGAGGAAGAAGAAGGCGCCGCCGGCGGCGGTGCGGCCGGCTATTCGACCGAGCAACTGGCGCAGCTGCGCAAGAGCGCGCTCGAGAAGTTCGCCCTGATCGAGAAGCAGTTCGACCGCATGGGCCACGCCTTCAAGACGGTCGGCTATGGTTCGGACGAGTACGAAGAAGCCCAGGCCATCATCTCGAACGAGCTGCTGGGCATCCGCTTCACCGCCAAGATCGTGGAAAAGCTGTGCGACACCCTGCGCGGCCAGATGGACGAAGTGCGTTCGATCGAGCGCGCCGTGCTGGACATCTGCGTGAACCGCTGCGGCATGCCGCGCGCCCACTTCATCAAGGTCTTCCCGGGCAACGAGACCGACCTGGCATGGGGCGACCGCGAAGTCGACTGCGCCTACCCATACAGCGCGGTGCTGAGCCGCAATCTGCCGGCGATCAAGGAGCTGCAGCAGCGCATGATCGACCTGCAGGCGCGCGTGGCGCTGCCGCTGGCCGACCTGCGCCGCATCAACAAGCAGATGGCGGCGGGCGAGAAGCGTGCCCGCCAGGCCAAGCGCGAAATGACCGTGGCCAACCTGCGCCTGGTGATCTCGATCGCCAAGAAATACATCAACCGCGGCCTGCAATTCCTCGACCTGATTCAGGAAGGCAACATCGGCCTGCTGAAGGCAGTGGACAAGTTCGAGTACCGGCGCGGTTATAAATTCTCGACCTACGCGACCTGGTGGATCCGCCAGGCCATCACGCGTTCGATCGCGGACATGGCCCGTACCATCCGCGTGCCGGTGCACATGATCGAGACCATCAACAAGATGAACCGCATCTCGCGCCAGATCATGCAGGAAACCGGCAGCGAGCCGGACCTGCCGACCCTGGCGGCCAAGATGGAAATGCCGGAGAACAAGGTTCGCGAGATCATGAAGATCGCGAAGGAACCGATTTCGATGGAAACCCCGATGGGCGAGGACGGCGATTCGCAGCTGGGCGACTTCATCGAGGACAACACCACCCTGGCGCCGCTGGACGCCGCGCTGCACGCGTCGATGCGCAACGTGATCAAGGAAGTGCTGGACTCGCTGACCCCGCGCGAAGCCAAGGTGCTGCGCATGCGCTACGGCGTCGAGATGTCGAACGACCACACGCTGGAAGAAGTGGGCAAGCAGTTCGACGTCACCCGCGAGCGTATCCGCCAGATCGAAGCCAAGGCAATGAGCAAGCTGCGCCAGCCGTCGCGTTCGGACAAGCTGAAGACCTTCCTACACAACCAGTAATTTTTACCAACTGGTAAAAATGCCGCTCAGTTGATGGCTGAGCGGCATTTTTTTCGCTTGTGCGTCGCAACTTGCGCGCTTGCGTTATGGTGCAGCCATGCGCCCATCCGCCATTCTTGCCGCCGCTGCCGGCCTCGTCCTGACACTGGGCGCGGCAGGCGTGCGCGCCCAGGATGTCATCGAAAGCGGCCGGCCCGACTTCGTCGAGTCGAGCACGGTCGTGGGCAAGGGCCGTTTCCAGCTCGAAGCCGGCCTGCAGTACGAGCGCGAGCGCAGCGGGGCAGGGCGCGAGCGCATCCTGTCCACGCCCACCGTGCTGCGTTTCGGCGTCGCCGACACGCTTGAACTGCGCGTCGAGACCGAAGGGCGCATGAACCGGCATCTGCGCGCGGACGGCGGGCGCAGCACCGATGCCGGCTATGGCGACACCACGCTGGCCCTGGGCTGGCACCTCGTGGATGCCGCCGCCGGCCGGCCCTCGGTCGGGCTGCTGGCTTCGGCAGAGTTCGACAGCGGCTCGCGCGCCTTCCGCGGCCAGGGCGTACGCCCCGCGTTGCGCGTCATCGGGGGAGTGGACGCTGCCGAACGGGATGGCGCTCGGCGTGATGCCGGGAATCGGTGTCGAACGCGAGGACGCTGGCGCAGGGCGCTATCGGTATGGCCTGTTCGGCATCGTGCTGGCGAAGAGCTTTGGCGAGCGCCTGCGCGGCATCGTCGAAGTGGCGCTGCCGCACATCGCCCGCGGCAAGCATGGCGGCACCGAGGCCAGCTTCGACCTCGGCGCCGCCTACCTCCTGTCGAACGACGTGCAGCTCGACGCGATGCTGTCGCGTGGACTCAACAGCCGCACGCCGGACGTCGCCTTCACGGTTGGCCTGTCGATACGGCGCTGAGTGCGCAAACGGCGCCATCCGAACAGGGCGGCGCCTGCCAGCAGCATGGCCTGGCTGGACGGCTCGGGCACGGGGCTGACCGGCGAGGTCCAGGCCTCCGCACCCAGCGAGAGTTGCAAGCTGCCCTGGCGTGCGGTGCCGTAGGGATTGCTGAAGTCGACCGTCAGCGTTCCCGTCTCGTCGAAGCCGGGCGCCAGGCCGGTCCCCGTTCCGGTCTGGCGGCGGAGGTTGATGGTGTCCGTATCGTTGTAGTTCAGGTAGTCGGCGACGCCGAAGGCCACCAGCAAGCCCAGGTACTCGGCATGCGTGCCCTGCGCCTCGACGCTGGCGCTGGCGCTCATGTCGACACTGAGCGAGACGCGGGTATTCGGCGACAGCCAGAACGCCAGCTGTTCAGCGGACACATTCGCCTGGGCGCTGGAGTAGGCGTTCGCCAGCGGGGCATTGCGCACTGACAGCGACAGCATCTGGCCGAGCGGATCCGGATGCGTATACGCAGCCGACAGCGAGACGTGCGCGCCAGGCGCGTAGTCGATCCGCGCAGGCTCGCGTGGCTCGGGATTCACATAACGGTTGTAGTGTTCGCCCCAGTTCCAGTCGGTGCTGGAAGCGTCGTAATAAACCGATGCGTAGCCATTGGACGCGCCCCAGCCCTGGCCCGGCAGGACCCATTCCAGCGATGGCGTGACCGCGTCGTTCGGATCGAGATCGATCAGTGTGAAGCGCAGGTTTCCCAGCGTTGCCTCGCCCTGCACGTCGGCCAGCGCCGGAGCGCTGGCGAGGGCGCCGGCAAGGGCCAGTGCCTGGAGTCGCGTAATGGTTTTCATGTTTCCTCACCTCTTGGTCAATGGGCCGGCCGGCGCGTCCTTTGCAGGCGCCGGCCAAGCAGGATTGCGCCGACGGGCAGCATGGCCCAGGACGCGGCTTCCGGCACCGCGCTGACCGGTGTCAGCCAGGCGGTGGCGCCCGCGCTGAACGACAGGAAGCCGTAGCGCTCCGCCCCGGTCGCATTGCTGAAGTCGACGCTGATGACGGCGGTGTCGTCCATGGCGAGCGGGGTGTCGAAATAGGTCCCGATGCCGAACAGCGCATAGTCGCCGGCCAGGTCGCTGGCGTCGTGGCCGCCGACCAGGAAGGTGGCGAAAGCTTCGAGATTCTGGAGATGGCTTGCGCTGGGCGTGGTGCTTCCGTTTACCGCCAGTTCGATACTGAAGCTTGCGCGCGTATTCGGCGAGAGCGTGAACTCGACATCGTCGGCGTACACCCTGCCGCTGCTCTGCGTTTCGACATTGCCGCCCGGCCCGAGCCGTGTGGACACCGACAAGACCTGCGTCTCCGGCGCCGGGGAGGGGTGGCCGAGCGTGGCGTCGACTGCGGCGTGGTCGCCATGGCTGTAGGCGAGCGAGGCAGGCATGCCGGGAACGGCCGTCACGTGCCGCGTCACGGACTCGCTCGACCCGGTGCTGAAGTTCTGGTAATGCAGGACGATGCGTCCAGGATCCGGCTCGCGGTACACCGTCGGCGGAACGCTGAAGACCAGCGAAGGCGTCACCGCGTCGGTCAGGTCGAGGTCGAACAGGCTGACGCGCAAGTTGCCGACCGTCGCATGGGCCTGTACGTCCGCCATTGCCTGGCCGCTCATGACCGCGCCGGCAACTGCCAGCGCACGCATTCCATTCCGGATCGCCATCGCCGCCTCCTGGCAAAGTGGTGTCCTCATCCTAGCATCGCCGGGCCGCCGTTCCGCATCCGGCCGCGCCAGTTTCGCTGCGGCCGTGGCTGCCACGCGACTCATGCATGGCAGTTATGCCGCCTGTTCCGAATTTCATTGGTTGTCAAAATTGCTCGCGCGTACTCTGTTTCGCGGATGGCAACACATCGGCGCGTGGAGAGGCGCCGGGGACCGCCACCAGCGCTCCCCTGGTGCGTTCACCTCAACCTGCAAAAAAAGACAATATGAAAAAACTTTTGCTTGCAGCGGCAGCCGCCATGCTCGTCGCTTCCATTTCCCACGCCGATGCACAGACCGTTTCACCCAAGCGCGAGATGCGCGGCGTGTGGATCAGCACCCACATCAGCCTGGACTGGCCCAGCCGTCTCGATACGCCGGCCCAGCAGCAGGCCAAGCTCAAGGCCATCCTGGACCACAACAAGGCGACCGGCATGAATGCCGCCTTCCTGCAGGTGCGCAGCCAGTCCGACGCGATGTACCCGAGCGAGCTGGAACCCTGGTCCTACTACCTGACCAACCAGCAGGGCCGCACGCCCAGCCCGGCCTGGGACCCGCTGCAGTTCGCGATCGACGAGACCCGCAAGCGCGGCATGGAATTCCATGCCTGGATCAATCCCTACCGCGCGGTGGCCACGGCGTCCAACCAGAACAACACGGCGATGTACGCGCCGAACCACGTGTCGCTCGCCCATCCGGAATGGCTGCTCACGGTCGGCACCGTGAAGATCCTGAACCCGGGCCTGCCCGCGGTGCGCGACCACGTCGTGAACGTCATCATGGACATCGTCAACCGCTACGACGTGGACGGCATCCACTTCGACGACTACTTCTACCCGAACGGCACCACCGGCGACGACGCGGCGTATCACGCCGATCCGCGCGGCTTCCCGGATACCCCAGCCGGCCGGGCCGACTGGCGCCGCGACAACATCGACATCCTGATCGCGCGCGTGAACGACAGCATCCGCGCCGTCAAGCCCTGGGTGAAGTTCGGCATCTCGCCGTCCGGCATCTACCGCAGCAGCACCGACCCGGCCGTGGGGTCCCCGACCAGCGCCGGCGCCCTGCAGCACTACACCCACATGTTTGCCGACACCCGCAAGTGGATCCGCGAGGGCTGGGTGGACTACCTGGCGCCGCAGGTCTACTGGTACATTGGCCAGGCCGGCTCGGACTACAAGCTCCTGGTGCCGTGGTGGAACGACAACGCCTACGAACGCCACATGTACATCGGCCTGGCCGACTACAAGATGAACACGGCCGGCTGGCTCGATCCGAACCAGATCAACAACCAGATCGCGCTGAACCGCGCGTCGGCCAACATCTCGGGCCAGGTCCACTTCCGCCACCAGTTCCTGCAGAACGACCCGCTGGGCTACCGCACTTCGCTGATGAACAGCATCTATGCGCGTCCGGCACTGCTGCCGACCATGGCCTGGAAAGGCACGGCGGCGCCCGCCGCACCGGCAGGACTGGCCGCCAGCGTGGGCGACGACAACGCGGTCAACCTGGCCTGGGCGTCGGCGGCGGACAGCGCCGACGAACTCGAGAAGACCCGCAAGTACGCCATCTACCGCTCGCCGGATCGCGAGATGGACCTGGACAACCCGGCCAACCTGCTGGGCGTGACCGACACCGCCACCAATGCCTTCGCCGACAAGGGCGTCGCGCCGGGCCAGTATTACTACTACACGGTGACGGCGCTGAACCGCCTGAGCACCGAGAGCGCGCGCGCCGGCGCCGTCAGCAACGACTTCGAGGCGCCGGTCGTGCGCACCCGCGAGGTCTCGGTCACGCTCGCGAACGGCACCGTCTCGATCGCCGCGAGCGAGATCGATGGCGGCACGAGCGACAACTGGGGCGTGGAGTCCTTGACGGCCTCGCGCACCAGCTTCTCGTGCTCGGACATCGGCGCGCAGAAGGTGGTGCTGAGCGCCGTCGACAAGGGCGGCAACAGCGCCAGCGCGGAAGGCCTGGTGCAGGTGCTGGGCCACGTGCCGCAGCCGTCGATCAGCGTGACCCCGGGCGCAGGGGAAGCCACCGGCCTGCCGGCGAACACGATCGCGCTGGGCTACGGTCCGCAGAGCGTGAGCTTGACTGCGAGCGATGCGGCCGGCGCGTCGACCTTTACCTGGAGCCCGGCCGGCGGGCTGTCGACCGCCAGCGGCGCGGTGACCAGCTTCGCGCCGAGCGCCGCGGGCAGCTACAGCTTCACGGCGCAAGCAAGCAGCCCGGAAAGCTGCTTCGCGCAGGCCAGCACCACGGTCAAGGTGATCGATGCGCGCTGCGGCGAGGGCAAGGTGATGGTGTGTAACAAGACAGGCAGCGCGGGCAATCCAGGGGCGCAGGTGTGCGTGTCGCCGAATGCGGTGCCGGCGTTCCTGAAGAAGGGCAGTGTGTTGGGGATGTGTGCGGGCTAAGGTCGCGCGCTTCCACCAGTATCAGATGATCCGTCATCCCGGCGTAGGCCGGGATCCAATGTCGCTCCGCAGCCACTAGCGTACAACGCTAGCGAAACGCATCGAACTTGGGCCCCGGCCTGCGCCGGGGCGACGGTCTTGAGGGTGGTGGTCGGAATGGGCAGTACCGGTCCTCAACCAGTATTGCGCAAGCCCGCAGCCACCCCATTGATGGACAAGTGAATCCCGCGGTGCACCCGCGGATCCGCATTGTCCCCCAGCTTGCGCCGGCGATGGATCAGCTCCACCTGCAGGTGGTTCAGCGGATCGAGGTAGGCGAAGCGGTTCTGGATCGAGCGTGCCAGCAGCGGGTTGCCCGCCAGCCGTTCGCTCACCCCCGTCACGGATTCCAGGCGGCGCAGCGTCTCCCCATGCTCGGCGGTGATGCGGCGGAAGATGCGTTCGCGCAGCTCCACGTCCGCCACCAGCCCGGCATAGCGCGAGGCGATCGCCAGGTCGGTTTTGGCCAGCACCATGTCCATGTTCGACAGCAGGGTCGCGAAGAAGGGCCAGCCTGCATACATCTCCTGCAGCAGCGCCAGGCGTTCTTCACGCACACCCGGCTCGCCGTCCGCCAGCCAGCCGCTCACCGCCGTGCCGAAGCCGTACCAGCCCGGCAGCAGCAGGCGGCACTGTCCCCAGGAGAAGCCCCAGGGAATCGCCCGCAGGTCTTCGATGCGGCGGGTCGACTTGCGCGAGGCGGGACGGGAACCGAGGTTCAGTTCCGCGATCTCGGCGATCGGGGTGGCGCTGAAGAAGTAGTCGGTGAAGCCCGGGGTCTCGTACACCAGGTTGCGGTAGGCGCGATAGGCGCGTTCGGACAGCTCGGCCATCACGGCCTCGTAGCGCGCCAATCTGGCGTTGTTCACCTCGTCCGCCGGGTGCGGCACCAGGCTCGCTTCCAGCGTGGCGGCCACCAGCAGTTCCAGGTTGCGCCGGCCGATCTCGGGATTCGAGAACTTGGAGGCAATGATCTCGCCCTGTTCGGTGAGCCTGATCTGGCCGTTGACGGTGCCGGGCGGCTGGGCGCGGATCGCGTCGTAGCTCGGGCCGCCGCCGCGGCCCACGGTGCCGCCGCGGCCGTGGAACAGGCGCAGCTTGACGCCTTTGGCGGCGAACACGTCGACCAGCTTGAGCTCGGCCTGGTACAGCTCCCAGTTCGAGGTCAGGAAGCCGCCGTCCTTGTTCGAGTCCGAATAGCCGAGCATGACTTCCTGCAGGCGGCCCTGTTGTTCGATGACGCCGGCCACCAGCGGGATCGACATCCACTCGTCCATGATGCCGCTGGCGCGCTGCAGGTCGGGGATGGTTTCGAACAGCGGGATCACCATCACGTCGCTGGTGCCGCTGGATACCCGCATCAGGCCGGTCTCCTTCTGCAGCAGCAGCACTTCCAGCAGGTCGGACACGGTCTCGGTGTGCGAGATGATGTAGTTGCGGATCGCGCGGCTGCCGTAGCGCTGGCGGATGTCGCGCGCCGCGCGCAGGATCGCCAGCTCGGAATTGGTCTCGTCCGAATAGCTCTCGTAGGGCGAATACAGGGGGCGCGGCTGCGCCAGTTCGCGCAGCAGCAGTTCGACCTTCCGTTCTTCGCTCAGGCCAGCGTAGTCGGCTTCGGCTCCCGCGCGCGTAAATAGTTCGGCCAGCACGCGCTCGTGCACGTCCGAACTCTGGCGCATGTCGAGCGAGGCCAGGTGGAAGCCGAAGATGCGCGCGGCGCGCTTGAGGCTAGAGAGGCGCGGCTCGACCAGCACGGCGCCATGGTTGGCGCGCAGCGAATCGGCCAGCACCTCGAGGTCGGCCGCGAACAAAGCGGCGTCGAGGTAGGGCGGGGCTTCGCCGACTTCCTTGCGCAGGATGTGGTCGACGCCCAGTTCGCGCGCGGTGGCGGCCAGGCGCGCGTAGATGCCGATCAGGGCGCGGCGGTAGGGCTCGTCGCTGCGGTGCGGGGAGTTGTCGACCGAGGCGTCGGCCAGCGCCTGCATCTGCGGCGTCACCGGCACCATCAGGGTCGAGGTGGACAGCTCGGCGCCGAGGGCGTGCACTTCGTCCAGGTAGAAGTCGAGGATGGTGGTCGACTGGCGCACCAGCGCATGGCGCATGGTGTCGGCATTCACGTTCGGGTTGCCGTCGCGGTCGCCGCCGATCCAGCTGCCCATCTGCAGGTACTGCGATTCGCCCAGCCTGGCTTCGCCGCCGTAGTAAGACGCGATCTCGTCCTCGATGTCGTCGTACAGGCCCGGCACTTCGCGCAGGAAGGTGATGCGGTAGTAGGACAGCGCGTTGTCGATCTCGTCGGCCACGGTCAGCTTGGAGTAGCGCAGCATGCGGGTCTGCCACAGGGTGGCGATGCGCGCCTGCAGCAGCTGGGTGTTGCGATTCAGTTCCTTCGGCGTCAGGCCGCGGTCGCGATCGGCCAGCAGGCGCGCGATGTCGTGCTCGGCGTCGAGGATGCTCTTGCGCTGCACTTCGGTCGGGTGCGCGGTGAGCACCGGCGCGATCAGGGCGTCCTTGAAGAAGTCTTCGACGACTTCCCGCGGCACGCCGGCGTCGCGTAGCTTGCCGAGCGCATGGCCGACGCTGCCCTGGCGCGGCGCGGCGCCGCGCATCAGGTGGGCGCGGCGGCGGCGGATGTGGTGCTGGTCCTCGGCGATGTTGGCCAGGTGCGAGAAGTAGGAGAAGGCGCGCACCACCGAAATGGTCTGGTCGCGCGTGAGCCGGTGCAGCAGGGTGGTGAGTTCCTCGCCGGCCACCGGGTCGGCGTCGCGGCGGAAACGCACCGCCGTCTGGCGAATGGTCTCGACCACCTCGAACACGGCTTCGCCTTCCTGTTCGCGCAGCACGTCGCCGAGCAGGCGGCCGAGCAGGCGGATGTCTTCTTTCAATGGCGCGTCCTTGTCCAGGGCGGGCTGTACGGCAGGGTTGTCTAGTGCAGCAGGGTTTTCCATATCGACCACAAATGAATTGTTAGTGCCATGGCGGTTGGCCATCGTCTGCAGGAGGCCCCATGCTAAAATTTGTGATCTTGAGCAAGGGCCGTTAACCGGCATCGTCCTGGTAGGCTAGATGACAGTGAAAGAATCCGTGTTGAAAGCAAATGAATCGGCGCAGGAAGCGCCTGCGAAGCTGACGCCTCAAAAGCTCATTATCGCATCCCGCGAGAGCCGCCTGGCCATGTGGCAGGCGGAACATGTGCGTGCCCGACTCGCCGCATTATATCCGCAGTGCAGCGTTGAAATTCTCGGAATGACAACACGCGGCGACCAGATCCTCGACCGGACGCTCTCCAAGGTAGGCGGCAAGGGCCTGTTCGTCAAGGAGCTGGAGGTGGCGATGGCCGAAGGCCGCGCCGACCTGGCCGTGCACTCGCTCAAGGACGTGCCGATGGAACTGCCGGAAGGCTTCGAGCTGGCTGCCGTGCTCGAGCGCGAAGACCCGCGCGACGCCTTCGTGTCGAACGACTTCGCCGGCCTGGCCGAACTGCCGGCAGGCAGCATCGTCGGCACCAGCAGCCTGCGCCGCCAGGCCCTGATCGCCGCGCGCTACCCGCAACTCGTCATCAAGCCGCTGCGCGGCAACCTCGACACCCGCCTGGCCAAGCTGGACCGCGGCGAATATGCCGCCATCATCCTGGCGGCGGCCGGCCTGAAGCGCCTCGGCCTGCCCCAGCGCATCCGCGCGCTCCTGGAACCCGAAGACAGCCTGCCGGCGGCCGGGCAGGGCGCGATGGCGATCGAGATCGTCAGCAGCGCGCGCAGCGACGGCGTCGACCTGCGCGCTCTCCTGGCGCCGCTGAACCACGAGGCCACCGCGCGCGCCGTGACGGCCGAGCGCAAGGTGTCGAAGATCTTCGGCGGTAGCTGCCAGATTCCGCTGGCCGCCTTCGCGACCGTTAGCGGCAGCGCCATGCGCCTGCGTGCGATGGTGGCAACGCCGGACGGCCAGCGCACCGCGCATGCCGAAGTGGCGGGCTCCTGGGAGCATCCGGAATTCCTCGGCGAACAGGTGGCGATCCTGCTGGAAGACCAGGATGCGCATGCAATCCTGGAAGCGTGCAAGCAGGAGGCGGCGCAGGAGACGGCCGCCGAAGCGTCGCCGGCGCCAAGCCAGGGCGGCTGACACATGCCTGATCGGGCCGTCGTCATCACCCGGCCGCGCGCCCAGGCGCAGCCGCTGGCCCAGGCCGTGTGCGCGCTCGGGCGCCGGGCCGTGGTGTTGCCGCTGCTCGAGATCGCGCCGCTCGACGATACCGCGCCGCTGCGCGCGGCGCTGGCCGGGCTGCAGTCCTGTGCGATGGTCGTGTTCGTCTCGCCGAATGCGGTGGATGCCGCGTTTGCCCACCTGGACGGCTGGCCGGCCGGCGTGCCGATCGGCGTGGTGGGAGAGGGCAGCCGCGCGGCGCTGGCCCGCCATGGGGTCACGGACGAGAACGCCACCATCCATTGCCCGCCGGATCCGGCCAACAGCGATTCGGAACACCTGCTGGCCAGCCTCGACCTGTCGGCCTTCGCCGGTCGCCGCGTGTTGATCGTGCGCGGCGAAAGCGGGCGCGAACTGATGGCCGACACCCTGCGCGCGACCGGGGCGCAGGTCGCCCCGGTCGCCGCCTACCGCCGCAGCGTGCCGCCCTTGAGCGCGGCGCTGGCGGCCGAGCTGGACGCCTTGCTGGCAGCGCCAAACGACTGGATAATCACGAGTTCGGAAGCCTTGCGCGGCCTGGCGGGGCTGGTGCAGGAGCTCGATCCCGCTACGGGGCTGACCCGCTTGCAGGCGCAGCACCTGATCGTTCCCCATGCACGGATAGCGGAGACGGCGCGCGCGCTCGGATGCGATCGGATCACCCTCACGGGTTCTGGCGACGCACGCTTACTTGCCGCGATACAATCTCAAGAATGAACGAACAACAAAATAATCCAGAACACATCCCGCCTGGCAGCGTCACGCTGCAGAAGGCGCCGGCGCCCGCGTCGAGGGGGGAGGGACTGCTCCAGGCGCTGCAGCGCCCCCTGCCGGCGGCGGTCGCCATCCTGGCCCTGCTGCTGGCGGTGCAGACCTGGACCTCGCACAGCCGCATCAACACCCTGCGCCGCGACATGGCGCAAAGCCTGCAGAAAGGCAACGCCGTGAATGCCGAAACCGCGGCGCTGGCGCGCGAGGTCTCGGATACGGCCAAGGAGCTGCAGATCAAGGTTGGCGTGCTGGAAAGCCGCCAGTCCGAGGCCCAGACCCAGCAGCTGGCGCTCGAGCAGCTCTACCAGGACCTGTCGAAGAACCGCGACGAATGGGCGCTGTCCGAGGTCGAGCAGGTGCTGAACACCGCCAGCCAGCAGCTGCAGCTGGCCGGCAACGTGCAGGGCGCCCTGATCGCGTTGCAGAATGCCGACCGTTCGCTGGGCCGTTCGGACAAGCCGCAGTTCCTGAACATCCGCCGCGCCATCGGCGCCGACATCGAGCGCCTGAAGGCGATGCCGGCGGTCGACCTGGCCGGCGTCGCGCTGCGCCTGGACAACGTCATCGCCCAGGTCGACACGCTGCCGATGCTGTCCGACGAAAGGCCGCTGCTGCCGGCGGCCCCGGTGCGCGGCACCCGAAAGCAAGCTGGCAACAGTGTTGCCAACGGCGCTGCCGAAGCCGCGCCGGACAAGCTGAGCCTGGGCCAGCGCATGATCCAGACCTGGCGCAACTGGAGCCAGGAGATGTGGGACGACGTGCGCCAGCTGGTGCGCGTGCGCAGCGTCGACACGCCGGAAGCGCTGATGCTCTCGCCCACCGAATCCTTCTTCGTGCGCGAAAACCTCAAGCTGCGCCTGCTGAACGCGCGCCTGGCCCTGTTGTCGCGCAACGAGGCGACCTTCCGCGACGACCTGGCTGGCAGCCAGGAAATCCTGCTCAAGTATTTCGACACCCGCGCCCGCGCCACCCAGTCGGCGCAAGCCGCGCTGCGCCAGGTGCAGGCGAACAACCTGACGATCGAGATGCCGACGTTGTCCGAGAGCCTGAACGCGGTGCGCAACTACAAGGCGAAGCAATAAGATGCGGCTCCTCCTCTGGTTAGTCGCCCTGATGGCCGCGGCCATCGGCATCGCCGTGACGGCACGCTTCAACCCGGGCAACGTGGTGCTGTTCTACCCGCCGCACCGGCTGGACATGTCGCTCAACCTGTTCGTCGTGCTGCTGGTGCTGCTGTTCCTGACCTTCTATGGCCTGGTGCGGGCGCTGAAATCCACCCTCAAGATGCCGCAGCGCGTGGCCGCCTACCGCCAGCGCAAGCGCGAGCGCGAAGGCAACAAGGGCTTGCGCGACGCGCTCAAGGCCCTGTTCGAAGGCCGCTTCGGCCACGCCGAGAAAGCCGCCATGCGCGCCGCCGAGCTCCCCGAGAACGCCGGCCTGGCGGCCCTGATCGGTGCCAGGGCCGCGCACCGCATGCGCGAACCGGGCAGGCGCGACGCCTGGCTGGCCGGCATCGTCCACGACAACACGCTCAAGACCGCGCGCCTGATGACGGTGACCGAGCTGCTGGTCGACGACCACCAGCCGGAAGCCGCGCTCGAGGCGGTCGCCGAACTCAACGCCAGCGGTCAGCGTCACATCCACGCGCTGCAATGGTCGATGAAGGCCCACCAGCAGGCGCGCAACTGGCCGGAAGTGCTGCGCCTGGTGCGCGTCCTCGACAAGCGCAAGGCCCTGCATCCAGCGCTGTCGACGCGGCTGCGCGAGCTGGCCTATGAGGCCCTGCTATCCGAGCGCAACGTCGATGCGGAAGCGATCCGCCGCCTCTGGGCCGGCGTACCGGTGGCGGAGCGCACCCTGCCCACGGTCGCGGCGCGCGCCGCCAATGTCTTCAATGCCTGCGGCCTGCACGACGAGGCGCGCCAGATTGCCGAAGAGGCGCTCAAGGCCAACTGGGACGACTGTGTGGTGCGCGCCTACCGCGAAGCGGCCGGCCCCAGCGGCTCGCCCTCGTTGCTGGCCCAGATCGAGCACTGTGAGGCCTGGCTCAAGGAACGTCCGCGGGACGCCGAGCTGGCCCTGACCCTCGGCGCCTTATGTCTGAAGCAGAAGCTGTGGGGCAAGGCGCAGCGCTACCTGGAGCAGGCGCTGTCGGACGCCCTCGATGCGGCGATGGTGCGCGAGGCGCACCTCAAGCTGGCCCAGATGCACGAGGCGCTGGGTCAGGAGGGGGAAGCGGCGCACCATTACCGGCAATGTGCGCTGGCCAGCATCCTCTGACGCCGGGTCGTCGGCGGATGCGCGCCGCCACCGGACGCGCCATCCGCTTGCCGCTTTCGCTATAATGACGCACCTTATTAAAACTTCAGCAAGCAAGGAATTCCATGAGCCTGAATAACGTCCCAGCCGGCAAAGACGTGCCGAACGACTTCAACGTCATCATCGAGATCCCGATGAACGCCGACCCGGTCAAGTACGAGGTCGACAAGGACAGCGGCGCCATCTTCGTCGACCGCTTCATGGGTACCGCCATGCACTATCCGTGCAACTACGGCTACGTGCCGCAGACCATCGCCGACGACGGCGACCCATGCGACGTGCTCGTGATCACCCCGTTCCCGCTGCCGCCGGGCGTGGTGGTGCGCTGCCGCGCGCTGGGCGTGCTGAAGATGACCGATGACGGCGGCGGCGACGCCAAGGTCATCGCCGTGCCGGTCGAGAAGGTCCTGCCGATGTACAAGAAGATCCAGAAGCTGGAAGACCTGGAAGAACTGCGCCTGCAGCAGATTCAGCACTTCTTCGAGCACTACAAGGACCTCGAGCCGGGCAAGTGGGTCAAGATCGAAGGCTGGGCCGATGCGGAAGCCGCCAAGGCCGAGATCACCAGCGGCGTCGAAGCGTTCAAGCGCAAGGGCCAGGAATAAGCATCGGTGCATGACGCGCCGCGTGCACGCACGCAGCGGGTCTTGCAAGCGATAAAAGCCGGCGTCCCTCACGGGATGCCGGCTTTTTTATTACCAGCCGCGCATTACCAGCCGCGCATTACCAGCCGCGCATTACCAGCCGATATCGCGCAGCAGCGGGAAGGTCAGGTCGTACGGCGGTCTGACCACGTGCCGCAGGTCGGCGTTGATCGAGGGCTCCATCAGCTGGTTCGGCTTGGCTTCGGTGGTGTAGTGCGACACCGAGGACCCCGGCTGGTTGATGCTGGGGCTGTACATCAGGATGCGCCGTTGCCGGTCGGTGCCCGCCAGCCGGGTGGGGTCGATGCCGAAGGTGGCGATCACGCCCGACATCGTCCGCGAGCGCTGCTGCAGCGCGGCCTTGATGGCGACGCCATCGGACAAGGTGATGCGCAGCGACGGGATCCTGATGCTCGGGTCGGCGCCGCTCAGGCCGATGACGTCACCCGGGACATTGTCCACCACCAGCATGCCGATCGCGCCGACCGCCTGCACGTTACCCGCCTTGGTGACGAAATCGCAGCTGCCGCGGTCCACCAGGGCGATGTTGTTGCGCACGGCCAGGGCATTGTTGAAGCTGAGCGGCGTGCAGGCCAGCCCGGTGCCGTTTGGCTGGTCGACCACCGGCATCAGCTGGCCGCTCACGGCGCGGGCGCCCACCGGCGGACCGAAGGACGCATCGCCGACGTAGTAATCACCCCTGGCGGCCCCGGCGTTCGCGCCGCCGATGTTCAGGTTGCTGCGTGGCGCCAGCACGCGCGGCACCGCGGCGGTGACGTTCGGGCCGTTCCAGGACAGGCCGCGCCAGGTGATGGCGGAGATGCGGCGCTGCTCGTCGGTCATGGCCACCCACGGCATATTGTTGCGGTTGTTCACCAGGTAGTAGTCCCAGATCGAGGGGATGCCGAAGAACAGCTCGCCCGTTTCGTCGTCGGTGAAGGTCTGGAAGCCGAGCCCGTGCGCCATTTCGTGCAGCAGCACCGTGACCAGGTCGATCTGGCCGTTGGCACGTCGGTCCAGGCCCAGGTAGAAGGGCGAGCCGGGCAGGCAATCGGGGAACAGGCCGAGGCGCGAGTTGAAGCGCGCAATGATGTGCGGGTCTTCCGGCGCGGTCAGGTCTGCGCCGGCCAGCTTGCTGGCCAGCGCCGCCGGATACCAGGTGTTGGCGCGCGGCGCGTTCGGGAAATCGGTCCAGATCTCGGCGGCGCCGGCGGAACCGAGCACCGCGCCGCTGGCCGTGCAGGACAGCGGCACGAAGGCGGCGCCGATGCGGATCGTCACGGTGCTGTCGAGTGTGGCGCCCCAGATGCTTGCTGCGCGCTGGAAGGCGATCAGGCGCTGTGCGCCCAGCGTGGTGCCGGTGTTGCCGCCGACGGGTGCGGCCGGCGTCGGGTCGTTGAAGCCTTCGCCGGGCGCGTTCAGGTTGACGATGACGATGGTGGCGGCCGCCTGCGCGGCGCCGATGCCGCCGAGCATGACGGCAAAGGTGGCGGCAAGCGCGCAGGCCAGCGTGGCGGCGAAACTGCGGAGGTGGGCGGTGAACTTGGCAGCTTTCATTGGCGATGCTCCTCTTGCTTGGCGGCGCCGTGCTTGTGCGCGCCGTGGACCGCATGGTCGGCGGCATGCGCGCCGTGCACGCATTGCTCCTCGAGCTTGCCGTCGGCGCCGCGGGTGACGACCGAATACACCATGCCGCGTTCGCCGAGCTGGACCGAGCGGCGTCCGCCGGGGCCGGTGACCATCTTCGGCGCGGGCGCGGCCACGCCCGCCGCCGAGGCGTTGGTGCGTGGGTGCAGGGCGCGCGCCTCGTCCGCGGTGGGGGCGCGCAGTTCGCCGGTGTCGGCGTCGCGCACGACCACCATGCCCTGCTGGGCTGGCGCCGCCTGGGATTCGGTTTGCTGGGCGCAGGCGGGGAGGGCCAGCGCGGCAAGCGGCAGGAAGCACATCAATTTATGGATGAACATGGCATTCTCCTCAAACGGTGGGGGGCGCCTCTTTGATGGATGGCGCTGGCGCCCGCCTGCGCAGGCGCCGGGCATGCGCCCCGACGGCGCCGAGGCCCGCCAGCAGCATCAGGTAGGTCGACGGCTCCGGCACGGCGGTGACCACCTTGACGGTGTCGAGCCCGATGTAGGAAAGCGTCTCGGCATTACCGAGGTAGCGGAAAGCGAAGCGTCCTTCTCCTTGGACATCGAGGCTCGTCGTCCATTGCGCCCACTGCGTGGGAAAACTGTTCTCGCCGCCGATGGTCAGGAGCAGGGTGTCGAAGCCGTCGGCGCTGGTGTTGCCGCCGTAGCTGAAGCGCACCTCGAGCTGGTCGAAGAAGCCGGGATCGGGCGCGCGGTTGGTGAAGAAGGACAGGGTGGTCAGGCCGTTCAGCGACAGGGTCGGGGTGATCAGCCAGTTGTCCACGAGGCCGAGGCCGTTGGCGGCGCTCAGGTAATTGACGCCGGCATAGGAGCCGGCTGCGCCCGATTGTGCGGAAAAAATGCTGGTATTGCCCTGGAACCATGCGTTCCCGGGTGGCGTACTGCGGTTGATCTGCGCCCAGTCGGACAGGCCGGCCACGCTGCCGAAGCCTTCGTCGAGGACGACAAGGCCGGCGGCATGGCCCGGCAGTGGCGCCCACGTGGCCGCCGCGACGAGCGCCGCGCCGACGAGTGAGGTAAGTCGCTTCATGATTCCCCTTTCGTACTGAGCCAGAAAGATAATGGTGGTCCACGCGCGCTGGCTGACGGCGAGCCCATGGTTGTCTTTATGGTATGGGCAGGGCGACGAGCAAGCTTGATGTTCATTCAATGCGGGTAGACCAGGACACGGCCCGGCTCAAGGGCGGGAGGGGAACTAAATCGGGGAAAAGAAAACGGCCTCCGCAAGGGAGGCCGTGAGGTGCTGCCGAGAAATGAAAGTGGGGCTAGCTGGGTCGCCGCGCCAGGAAACTGCGCAACCTCAGCTTGCCGACGATCCCGATCGGGAAGAAATAGATCGACAGGATGAACAGTACGCCGAGCCACAGCATCCAGCGATCCGGATGCAGCAGCGCCGCCAGCATCGGCACGCCGGCCAGCGCTTCCGAACCCGCGCCCATCAGTCCCTGCAGGTAGTTCTGCGCGATGATGAACAGGGCCGCGCCCACCACCGCGCCGTACATCGTGCCCATGCCGCCGATGACGACGATCAGGAGGATGTCGGTCATCACCTTGAAGCCGAGCGAAGTGTCCGGGCCCACGTAGCGCAGCCACAGGGCCATCAGCGCGCCGGCCAGCGCCGCCACCAGCGCCGCCAGGCAGTTGGCCCAGATGCGGTAGGTCATGGTGCGGTAGCCCAGCGCCTCGGCGCGGAACTCGTTCTCGCGGATCGCCTGCAATACCCGGCCGAACGGCGAATTTACCAGGCGCAGCAGGAACAGGAACAGCAGCAGGCAGCCGAAGAACACCAGGTAGTAGGTGAGCAGCTTGCCGTCGATGGAGCGCCCGAAGACCTCGTTCTCCATCAGCGTGAAACCGGGCGTGAGCACTTCGGGCACGCTGAAGGTGATGCCATCCTCGCCGCCGGTGAAGTCCGACAGCTGCGAGGCCAGCACCGCGAACGAGGAAGCGACGGCCAGCGTGATCATGGCGTAGAAGATGGCGCGCACGCGCAGGGCGAACAGGCCGACCACCAGGGCCAGCGCCAGCGCCAGCAGCAGGGCGATGCCGAGGCCGGTCAGCGCCGCGCTCCAGGTCGGCTCGTCCACGCGCGCCAGCCCGAGGCCGATCCCGTAGGCGCCGATGCCGTAGAACATGGTGTGGGCGAAAGAAACGATGCCCGTGTAGCCCAGCAGCAGGTCGTAGGACGCCACCAGCACGATGTAGACGCAGATCGTGGCGGCGGTGTTGAGCGGACGCGCGCCCGAGAAGAGGAAGGGCGCGAAGGCCAGTCCCAGCAGGATCAGGAGCAGCACCGCGGACAGCAGGCGGCTGCGCGGCATGTCGGCGGATAAAAGTCGGTGCAGCATGTTCATCAACCCCGCATCTTCGAGTACAGGCCGGCCGGACGCCACAGCAGGATCGCGATCATCAGGATGATGTTCGAGACCAGCGCGACCTTGGGCGCCAGGAAACCGGCGTAGTTGGTAACCAGCGCCATGAGCAGGGCGCCGATGAAGCAGCCGCCCACGGAACCGAGGCCGCCGATGATGATGACGATGAAGATCAGGACCATCATCTCGCCGCCCATCGCGGCAGTCAGCGTCTCCTTGTACAGGCCCCACAGCACGCCGCCCATGCCGGCGAGCGCCGAGCCGGCTGCGAACACGATCACGAACAGGCGCTTGATGCGGTAGCCGAGCGCTTCGACCATCTCGCCGTTCTCGACGCCGGCGCGGATCAGGAGGCCGATCTTGCTGCGGTTCAGGGTCAGGAACATGCCGACGAAGACCAGCAGGCCGATCACGACAGCCACCAGGCGGTATTTCTCGATCGCCGCGTCGCCCAGGAAGATGGCGCCGCGCAGCGCGGTCGGCAGCGGCAGGGCGATGGTCTCGGCGCCCCAGATCACGTGGATCAGCTGCTCGGCCACGATCATGCCGCCCATGGTGATCAGGATCTGCTTCAGGTGCTGGCCGTAGACCGGCATGATGATCACCCGCTCGAAGGCCCACCCTAATAATGCGGTGACGATCATCGACACCGTGATGGCCAGCGCCAGCACGCCGAGGTTGATCAGGAGCGAGTCCATTTCGAGCCAGCCCTGCATCGGCAGCAGCACCGTGGTGGCAGCGAAGGCGCCGACCGACACGAAGGCGCCGTGGCCGAAGTTCAGCACGCTCATCAGGCCGAACACGAGGGTCAGGCCGCTCGCCATGATGAAGATCATCATGCCCATCGCCAGGCCGGCGACGGTCAGGGTGACCCAGGTGGGGAAGCTGCCGACCAGGGGCAGCATGGCGAGCATCAGGACCGGCACCAGCAGCAGCGGCGCGATGTCGCGCGGGGCCTTCGGCAAGGGCGTGTTGCTCGGCTGCGGCGTGTCCTTGCTGGCAATGGGAAGAGTTGCACTCATGGTGATTCCTATTGATGTGAATCGAGCGACAGGCCAAGCAGGCGCTGTTGCAGCTCGTCGTCGTCCGCCAACGCCGCCATCGAGCCGGCATGCACGACGCGGCCGTCGTCCATCACGCTGACCGTGTCGCCCAGCGAACGGACAAAGTTGAAGTTCTGCTCGACCAGCAGGATGCTGGTGCTGGTGTCCTTCAGTTCGCGGAAGGCGGCCATCAGGCTCTGGATGATGGCCGGGGCCAGGCCCTTGGTCGGTTCGTCGACCAGCAGCAGCTTGCGCGGCTCGACGATCGCGCGCGCGATCGCCACCATCTGCTTCTGGCCGCCCGAGAGGTTCCCGGCCGGGTAGTTCCAGAATTTCTTCAGGGCCGGGAAGAAGCCGCAGATCCAGTCCACGCGCGCCTCGTCCAAAGGACCGTTCCGGGCGGCGAGGTACAAATTTTCGCGCACGGTCAGGTCGGAGAACACGGCCATGCTTTCCGGGACGTAGGCTATTCCCAGGCGGGAGATGTCGGGCGTGGCCATCTTCGTGATGTCGCGGCCCTCGAAAGTGATGGAGCCGGCGCTGGCCTTCCACAGGCCCATGATGGTGCGCAGGGTCGTGGTCTTGCCGGCGCCGTTGCGGCCCAGCAGGATCGACAGGCCGCCGCGCGGGACCACCAGGTCGACGCCCTGCAGGATGTGGTACTGGCCGATGTGGGTGTGCACGCCCTTCAGGACGAGCAGCGGCTCGTTGGAGGTATCAGGCATGTGCGACGTTTGTTGATTCAGGTGTTCCAAGATAGGCTTCCTGTACGATCTTCGATTGCATGACCTCGGCTGGTTTGCCGTCCGCGACCAGGGTGCCGTTGTGCAGCACGATGATGCGGTCGGCCAGGGCGCGCACCACGTCCATCTTGTGCTCGACCAGCAGCACGGTCTTGTTGCGCTCCTGCTTGACGGCATGGATCAGGTCGAGCACCACCGGCACTTCGTCCACGCTCATGCCGGCGGTGGGTTCGTCGAACATCATGATGCTGGGTTCCAGCGCCAGCAGGATCGCCACTTCCAGCTTGCGCTGGTCGCCGTGCGAGAGCGTCGCCACGTAGGCGTCGCGGCGCTTGACCAGGCCCACGCGCTCCAGGTAATGCTCGGCGCGCGCGATGGGTTCCCGGTGGCTCGACCAGATCGAGAAGAAGTTCAGGCCCAGGCCGGCGCGGCTCTGCACTGCCAGTCGTACGTTTTCCGCCACCGTCAGGTTGGGGAACAGGTTGGTGAGCTGGAAGGCCCGGCCTACTCCCAGGCGGGTGCGCTTGGCGGCGCCCGCGCGGGTGATGTCCTGGCCATTCACGAACACGCTGCCCGAGGTGGCGGGCAGTTGCCCCGACACCAGGTTGAAGTAGGTGGTCTTGCCGGCGCCGTTGGGCCCGACGATGACCGTCAGGGTGCCGGGATAAAAGTCCGCCGTCACCGCGTTCACCGCGACGTGGCCGCCGAAGCGGATGCTCAGGTCGCGGGTGGACAGGGAAGGTGCAGCGGACTGCAGCGATGCGGGAGCCGTCATGTCAGCGCTTGTTCCGCACCGGCAGCGGCAGTTCGGACGCAGGGATCTCGCGCACCAGTTCCAGCAGGTCCCACTCGTTCTTCTGGTCCTTCTTGATGCGGAAGTGGTACATCGGCTGGATCGCCTGGTGGTCTTCCTTGCGGAAGCTCATCCGGCCCTTCGGCGTTTCGAAGGACAGGCCTTCCATTGCCGCCACCATCTCGTCGCCGTTCTTGGCGTTGGGCGCCTTCGACAGCGCGGCAACCACCGCGCCGGCTGCGGCCATCCCGCCGGCGGTGAACATATCGGGCGGCATCTTGAAGCGCTTGGTGTGCTCGGCCACCAGCCAGTCGTTCATCTTGTTCTTCGGGAAGCCGTAGTAGTAGTTGATGGTGCCTTCGGTGCCGGCGAAATTCTTCCAGGTCTTCATCACCGGCAGGATGTTGCCGCCCGGGGCCAGCGCGATGCCGAAGCGCTCCGGCTTCATGTCGGCGATCTTGTTCAGCGGATTCGGGCCGGCCCAGACGATCTGCAGCACGCGCGGCTGCGGCTTGTCCTTGAGCTTGTCGAACAGGCGCTGGGCCGGTGCGGTGAAGTCGGTGGCGGTGGCCGGCGCGTATTCCTCGTGCACGACGACGGCCTTGCTGCCGGTGGTCTTGAGCGCTTCCTTGCCGGCCTCGATGGCGTCGCGCCCGAAGGCGTAGTCCTGCGCCAGGAAACCGACGCTGCCGCTCTTGAAGGTGCTGGCGGCGGCCAGCGCATCCTGCATCGAGCTGCGCGCGGTGCGGAAGATGTACTTGTTCCACTTTTCCTGGGTGATCGCGTCGGCCACGGCCGGTTCGACGATCAGCACCTTCTTGTATTCCTTGGCGACCGGCAGCATGGCGATGGCCGAGCCGGACGAGGTGGTGCCGACCGCGATGTCGACCTTGTCGTCGCCGTAGGCTTCGGCCAGCAGGGTGCGGCCCAGCGACGGGTTGGACTGGTCGTCCTTGACGATGACCTTGATCTTGCGCCCATTGATCTGCATGGTGCCGCCGGTGAGATACTCGAGGCCCATCATGAAGCCGGTCTCGGTTTCCTTGGCATAGGCTTCGAGCGGGCCGGTCTTGCCGGCGATGAGGGCGATCTTCAGGTCCTTGCCCTGTGCATACGCGCCAGGCGCAGCGCTCGCCGCGAAGGCGGCGACGATGGCGATGGGCAGGGGTTTGATCAGGTGATGCATGTCAGTCTCCTTGTGATTCTTACGGTAGCTTGGACAGGAAAGCGCGGATCGCCTCCAGCGCTTCCGGCTCGGTGAGCATGGGCGCATGGCCGACGTTCGGCACTTCCGCGTAATGCAGTTCCGGGGCGGCCTTGCGCATCCAGTCGGCCTGTTCCTGCTCGACCAGGTCGGACAGCGCACCGCGCACCAGGAGGGTGGGGCGGCGCCGCGCCAGCCGGCGGAAGGCCATGCGCGCGGCCAGCGAGGTCGGACGCAGTTTACCCGTCTGTATCGCATTCGCGATGTTCGGATCGTAACGCAGCGCCAGCCTGCCGTCATCCTTCTGTTCGAAGGCGCGGCGCGCCCACTTGCCCCATTCCTCGTCGGAGTTGTCGGGGAAGGCGCAAGCGTTGATGTCGCGCAGGTAGGCGGCAGCGTCGTCCCAGCTCGCGAGCGCATTGCAGCGGCCCGCATAGCCTGCGATGCGCTGCAGGCCGCGCACCGACAACACCGGGCCGACGTCGTTGAGGACGGCGGCGGCGATCAGATCGAGGCGACGCGCCGCCAGGGTCATGGTGATCAGGCCTCCCATCGAGGTGCCCACGAAGATGGCGCGCCCCAGGCCCAGGTGCTCCATCAGCCGGGTGACGTCGGCGGCGTAGACGTTCGGGTTGTAGTTGTCGGGATTGGGGTCGTGCGCCGAGTGGCCGCGGCCGCGCACGTCGACCGCGATCACGCGCCGGCCCATGGCCGAAAGTATGGGCGCGAGTTCGTCGAAGTCGGCGGAGTTGCGTGTCAGGCCGTGGATGCAGATGACCGGCAGCCGCGCGCCGGCGCCGGCGTCGGCGGCCGCGCCTGTCGCCGCGCTTGTTGGCGGATAATCGCGCGCGTACAGCGCCAGCCCGTCGCTGCTGGTGTAGCTGATTGGTGTGTAGATAGACACGCTGGCTTGTATCCTGTGTTCGTTCGGGGCGCTTTGAAGCGTTTGTTCGGGCGGCAAACCTCCCGGCCGGCGCCGCGAGGGGCGCCAGCCTGGAGCTGCTGCGGGTACTTCGGTGGAAGGTTTAGAAGCGGTACTCGAGCGTTGCCGAGACCTGGCGTGGGTTGCCGTAGAACGCGGTCAGGGTGCCTTCGTTGCCCAGGGTCGGGAACAGATAGCCGCCGGTCTTGTAGTGCTTGTCGCTCAGGTTCTTGCCGTGCAGGCCGACGCGGACCTTGCCATCGGTGCGCGTCCAGACGATGCTCGCGTCATACAGCTTGTACGACTCCTGGTCCAGCAGCGATGCGGTCTCGAACTGGGCGGTGGCGCCCTTGTACGAGGCGCTGCCGATCAGAGACAGCTTGCCGCCATGGCCTGCGACCGGCATCGGGATGTCGTAGTTGAAGCGCAGGTTGGCCGAGTTCTTCGGGGTGTTCTGGAAGGTGCGCTGGCTCGCCACGTTGACGCCGGCCGCGATGTATTCCTTGTACTCGGCGTCGATGTAGCTGTACATGCCCGCGATCATGAAGTTCGGGGTGAGATTGGCCACGGCTTCCAGTTCCGCGCCCTTGATCTTGGCCTTGCCCGCGTTGGTGGTCACGCCGGCGAAGCTGTCGTCCTTGCCGTCGCCGTTGGTGTCGATCGCCACCGAACCTGGGATCTGCACGTCCTGGTAGTCGCTGTAGAACACCGCCGCGTTGGTGGTGATGCGGCCGCCGTTGAAGGCCGACTTCAGGCCCAGTTCGTAGGTCTCGATGGTTTCCGGCTCGTAGCCGCGCTGCGCCACCGCGATCGGGATGCGGGTGCCGACCACGTTCAGGCGCGGCTCGAAGCCGCCGCCCTTGAAGCCTTCGGAGTAGGACGCGTAGACGTTGTGGTCCTGGTTCAGCTTGTAGTTGAGGGCCACGCGCGGGGTGAACTTCTTGTCTTCGCGCTTCAGGACGCCGCCACGCAGGTCGGTGTCGGTGCGGAACAGGATGGCGCCGGCATTGCCCAGGGCCGGCGAGCCGCCCGCGCCCAGGTAAATCTGGCGCAGCACTTCGGCTTCACGCTTGTCGACGGTGTAACGGCCGCCCAGCGAGACGCTGAAGGCGTCGGTGACGTTGTAGCTGCCGTCGGCGTAGATCGCCCAGGCCTTGGTGTCGATGTCGCCCATCGTGTAGGTCGAGGTCGGGACCGCGCCGCCCAGGATGGTGTCGAAGTGGTTGAAGGCGTTGGCATCGATGTAGTAGATGCCGGCCACGCCTGCCAGTTTGTCGCCGGTGTAGGTGAGGTTGAATTCCTGGCTGAACTGCTTGTTGGTGTACAGGGCCGGGACTTCCATGTCGACCACCGCCAGCGAGTCGAAGTCGATCGGCGCATAGGACTTGTCCTTGCGCGAGGCTGTGATCGATTTCACGGTCCACTCGTTGTTGAGGGTGTATTCGACGGTGGCCGACACGCCGTGCGCCTTGACTTCCTGGTCCTTGCCGAGCGCCTTCATCAGGTTGGCGCGGGTGTCGAAGACGTTCGAGAGGATCGGGGCGCCGCTGGTGCGGCCGACGATCAGGCGGTGGCCGTTCTTCGGGCTGGAGTCGTCCTGGGTGACGTCGCCGGCGATGCGGATGAACAGGTCCTGGTTAGGGGTGAACTCGGCCGACAGGCGGGCCGCCGTCACATCCTTGTCGTAGTTCTCGCCGCCGGTGGTCAGGTTCTTGCCGAAGCCGTCGCGCTTGAAGCGGGCGAAGGTGCCGCCGATGCGTGCGGTTTCCGAGATCGGGGTGCTGGCGGTGGCGACGATTTCCTTCTGGCCGTACTGGCCGATGGTGGCGCGCAGGCGCGCGTCGGTCTGCGGCGCCAGTTTGCGGGTGACGTACTTGACGGCGCCGCCAATGGTGTTGCGGCCGTACAGCGTGCCCTGGGGGCCGCGCAGCACTTCGATGCGCTCGACGTCGTAGATGTCGGCCACGGCAGCCTGCGGCCTGGCCAGGTAGATATCGTCGATGTAGATGCCGACGCCCGACTCGAAGCCGGCCAGCGGGTCGGCCTGGCCGACGCCGCGGATGAAGGCGGTCAGGGTCGAGTTGGTGGCGCGCGAGGCTTTCAGGGTGGTGTTCGGCAGGGCGGTGGCGAGGGCGGTGATGTCCGGCGTCGCTACCTTGGAGAGCTGGTCGGCGCTGAAGGCGGTGACCGAGACCGGCACGTCCTGCAGGGTTTCCTCGCGGCGGCGGGCGGTCACGACCACCTTGTTGACGCCGCCTTCTTCGGCACTGGCCACTGGCGGGGCAGTGGTGGCTTCCTGGGCGAAGGCCACGTTGCCGCCCGAGAGGACGAGCAGGGCGACGGCCGATTGGATGGCGGGGTTCAGCAGCTTCAGTTTGTTCTTGGTCAGACGCATTCATGTCTCCTAATTTTTGATAGCGGCATGCGTTCAGGTTTTCGCATGGTCAGCAGTGTGCCTTGCTCCGGTTTGGTTAGATAGTCAACAATCGCCCACCCCTTTGTGCAAAAATGCACAGCCCGCTGCACCAGGTTTGTGCGCGTGTTGACGAGGGAGGAATCCGGCGGCGCACCGTTTGTGCGCTGCCGCATGGGAAATGCTGCAAATGATTGCAGGGGGAATGTGCACTAGTGCACAATATGCTTCTTGATATCGAACAAGCCGTCCGATGAATACGCTGCCTGAGTGGACCGACCTGCGATTCTTCCTGGAGCTGGCGCGCGCCGGCACCCTGTCGGGCGCCTCGCGCCGGCTGGAAGTGGAGCACACGACCGTGGCGCGCCGCATCGACCGGCTCGAAGCCCAGCTCGGCTCAACCCTGTTCGACCGTTCGCGCGAGGGCTACGAGCTGACCGAGGTCGGGCGGGCGCTGCTGCCGCATGCCGAGGCGATGGAAGGCGCGGCGCTGGCGGCGGCCGAGCAGATCGGCGGGGCCGAGGTGGCGGCGCACGGCGTGGTGCGGCTCGGCGTGCCCGAGGTATTCGGGGTGCGGGTGGTGGCGCCGCTGCTGGCCAGGCTGCTGGAGCAGCATCCCGACCTGTCGATCGACCTGCTGGCGCTGCCCAGCTTCGCCAATCTGGCCAACCGCGAGGCCGACCTCGGCGTCACGATGGACGCGCCCACCACCGGCCGCTACATGGTGACGCGGCTGGCATCCTTCCACTTCTACCTGTATGCGTCACCAGGCTACCTGGCCAGGCATCCTCCGATCCGCACCCAGGCCGACCTGGCCGGCCATGACTTCGTCGACTACGTGCAGGACCGCCTGGCCAGCCGCGAACTGTCCTACCTGAACGAGCTGGGTTTCACGCCGCGGCGGCGCATGTGCTGCTCGGGCATGACGGCGCAGCTGGAAGCCGCGTCGCTCGGCATGGGCCTGATGATGGCGCCGCCCTATGCGGTGCCGGACAACGGCCGCCTGGTGCGGGTCCTGCCGGATTTCCACGCCGAGCGCGCATTCTGGCTGGCGGCGCCGACCGACCTGTACCGGCTGCGGCGGGTGAAGGTGGTGTGGAACCTGCTGCGCGAATGCGCGGAGAGCCATCCGGACCTGTTCGTGGCGGACGACGCGGGCGCGTGACAGCCCCGCGCCAGGGGCGTATCAGGCAGTGAGTCCATTGCGCTCGAGCGTGCGCGCGAGATCGGCGTGGAAGGCCGAGAAGTCCAGGGCCTTTTCGACAAAACCGCAGGCCCCGAGCATGCGGGTGCGCACCTGGTCCGAACCGCTGCGCGAACTCGACAGGACGATGATGGGGATGTCGGACAAGAAGGGTTTCGAGGAGAGTTCCTTCAGCACTTCGAAGCCGTCGACCTTGGGCAAGGCCAGGTCCAGCAGGATGACGTCGAAGTCGCGGGTCTGGTCCAGCGTGTTCAAGGCTTCTTCGCCGTCCGAGACCACCGTCACCTGATAGGCGTTGTCGCAACGTTGCAGAGCCCGTTGCGTCAACTCGGCGTCCAGGGGCAGGTCATCTACGATCAATACTTTCATTCGCGGATAGTACCCGAATCGCAGGATTGTGTCGAAATTTCACATTTTTCCATCGTCCGGAGCTCAGCGGCCGGGGCGGAACGGATTGCGTTCGTTGAGCTCGTCCATGTAGTCGTCGATCCCACCCCGCTCGCGCTCCAGGAAGCGCTCGATCGCATCCGCGAAAGAAGGATGCGCCAGCCAGTGCGCCGACCAGGTGCGGGTCGGCAGGAAGCCGCGCGCCATCTTGTGCTCGCCCTGGGCGCCGCCCTCGAAGGCCCCGATCCCCTGCTCGATGCAGAACTCGAGCGGCTGGTAATAGGCCGCCTCGAAGTGCAGGCAGGGCACGTGTTCCAGTTCGCCCCAGTAGCGCCCGAACAGCGTGCTCTCGTTGTGGATCACCAGCGACGCCGCGATGTCGCGCCCTTCGCGCGAGGCGATGACGAGCAGGATGTTGTCGGGCATGCTCGCGCCGATACGCCGGAAGAAGTCCAGGTTCAGGTAGGGCGTCGAATAGTGGGCCTTGTAGGTGTGGCGGTAGCAGCGGTTGAACAGGACCCAGTCAGCGTCCGTCGCATCGGGCCCGCGCACGCGGCGCATCGTCACGCCAGCCTCGCGCACCTTTCGCCGTTCGGCGCGGATGTTCTTGCGCTTCTTCTGTTCGAGCGTGGCCAGGAAGTCTTCGAAAGTACCGTATCCCCCGTTCAGCCAATGGAACTGGACGCCGCTACGCAGCATGAAGCCTGCCTCCTGCAACTGGCGCGCCTGTTCCTCGGGCGGGAACAGCACATGGGTCGAGGAGACCTCGGCCGCGCCCTGCGTGGCCACCAGCACCTCGACCAGCGCGGCCCTTGCCGCGTCGTCCACCGCCATCAGGCGCGGACCCGCCACCGGCGTGAACGGAATCGCGGAGAGCAGCTTCGGGTAGTACTCGACCCCGTGCCGGTGGTAGGCGTCGGCCCAGGCCCAGTCGAACACATATTCGCCGTAGGAGTGGCCTTTGACGTACAGGGGCAGGGCGGCGGCCAGCTGCTCGCCGTCGTGGAGGACGATGTACTGCGGCTGCCAGCCGGTCTCGGGCGCCGCGCTGCCCGATTCGTGCAGCGCGTGCAGGAAGGCATAGGACAGGAAGGGATTGGGATCTTCCTGTGCCGAGACCAGCGCGTCCCACTGTTCCTGGCCAATCTCGGACAAGGAAGAAACGATATGCGTGCGATAATTCAAAATGACATCCCTAACGAATTGATGAGCGACGACTTCGCGAAAGTCTCACCAATGAACAAGCAATTCTTCAATCTCTACACGCACCACTTCGCCCGCGTCGCCGTGGCCATCCCGCGCTGCCGCATCGCCGACCCGGCCTTCAACGTCGAGCAGACCTTGGCGCTGGCCCGCCAGGCCGCCGACGAAGGCGCCGTGCTGGTGGCCTTCCCCGAGCTGGGACTGTCGGCCTACAGCTGCGAAGACCTGTTCCACCAGCGCGCCCTGCTCGACGGCTGCCTCGATGGCCTGGCGAAGATCATCGAGGCTTCGAAGGCGCTGCCGGTGGCGCTGGTCGTCGGCCTGCCGCTCAAGGTCAACCACCAGCTCTTCAATTGCGCCGCCGTCGTTGCGGGTGGCCGGGTGCTGGGCGTGGTGCCCAAGAGTTTCCTGCCTAATTATGGCGAGTTTTACGAATCCCGGCAGTTCAGTGCGGCCGATTGCGCGGCGGTCGACCGAATCGACCTGTTCGGCGCCACCGTGCCTTTTGGTGCGAACCTGCTGTTCGAGATCGAGAACCTGCCCCTGTTCCGGTTCCACGTCGAGATCTGCGAAGACGTCTGGGTGCCGATTCCCCCGTCCTCGTTCGCCGCGATGGCCGGCGCCACGGTGCTGGTCAACCTGTCGGCCTCGAACGTCGTGGTGGGCAAGAGCGGCTACCGCCACCAGCTGGTGAGCCAGCAGTCGGCGCGCTGCCTGGCCGCCTATCTGTACACCTCGGCCGGGCGCGGCGAGTCGACCAACGACATGGCCTGGGACGGCCAATCGCTCATCTACGAGAAGGGCGAGCTGCTGGCGGAATCGGAACGCTTCAGCGACGATTCGCACGTGATCTTCGCCGACGTCGACCTCGACCGCCTGTCGAACGAGCGCATGCATGCGACCACCTTCGCGCAATCGGTGCGCCGCCATGCGGAAGAGGTGTCGAAGTTCCGCCTGGTGCAGTTCACGCTCGAGCTGCCCCTGGAGCGCGACATGCCGCTGGCGCGTACGATCGAACGCTTCCCCTACGTGCCGGCCGACGTGGCGCGCCGCGACGAGCGCTGCCTTGAAGTCTACAACATCCAGGTGCAGGCCCTGATCCAGCGCCTGTCGAGCACCGGCATCAAGAAGGTGGTGATCGGCGTTTCCGGCGGGCTGGACTCGACCCATGCGCTGCTGGTCTGCGCCAAGGCCATGGACCGCCTTGGCCTGCCGCGCACCAACATCCTCGCCTATACGATGCCGGGCTTCGCCACCAGCGAGCGCACGCTCAAGCAGGCCAACGACCTGATGGCGGCGGTGGGCTGCAGCGCCCAGCTGATCGACATCCGCCCGAGCTGCATCCAGATGCTCAAGGACCTCGGCCACCCCTACGTGGAGGGCAAGGCGGAATACGACATCACCTTCGAGAACGTGCAGGCCGGCGAGCGCACCAACCACCTGTTCCGCCTGGCGAACTTCCACAACGGGATCGTGATCGGCACCGGCGACCTGTCCGAACTGGCGCTGGGCTGGTGCACCTACGGCGTGGGCGACCACATGTCGCACTACAACGTCAATGCCAGCGTGCCCAAGACCCTGATCTCCTACCTGGTGCGCTGGGTGGCCGAGACCGGCGCGGTGGTGGAAAATGGCGCCGATGTGCTGCTGAAGATCCTGGACACCGAGATCAGCCCCGAGCTGGTGCCCGGAGGGGACAAGGATGGCAAGCCGGCCCAGATCACCGAGGACACCATCGGCCCTTACGAGCTGCAGGACTTCAACCTGTACTACACGATCCGCTACGGCTTCAAGCCGAGCAAGGTGGCCTTCCTTTCCTGGAGCGCCTGGCACGACCGCGAGCAGGGCAGGTGGCCGAGCGCGGCCAACGTGCGCAACGAGTACGATCTGGCTGCGATCAAGAAGAACCTCGGCATTTTCCTGTGGCGTTTCTTCAAGACCAGCCAGTTCAAGCGCACCTGTGTGCCGAACGGGCCGAAGGTCGGCAACGGCGGCTCGCTGTCCCCGCGCGGCGACTGGCGCGCACCGTCGGATTCCGAGGCCACCGTGTGGATGGACGACCTCAAGAATATCCCTGATTGATTCCTGTTTTTTAGAGAGAAAAGAAAATGAAACAGATTACCTGCGTGATCAAACCCTTCAAGCTGGACGAAGTGCGCGAGGCGCTGGCCGAAGTGAACGTCACCGGCCTGACCGTGACCGAAGTGAAGGGCTTCGGCCGCCAGAAGGGCCACACCGAGCTGTATCGCGGCGCCGAGTACGTGGTGGACTTCCTGCCGAAGGTGAAGATCGAGGTGGTGGTCGACGACGGCATGGCCGACCAGGTCGTGGACGCCATCATCAAGGCAGCCCGCACCGGCAAGATCGGCGACGGCAAGATCTTCGTGCAGAATGTGGAGCAGGTAATCCGCATCCGTACCGGCGAGACCGGTCCCGACGCCGTCTAAGCCGGCGCTTCCAGCTTCGCGGCTGGTATCCCGCGTTTCCCAAGCTCATCAGTTGTAGTCCTATTCTTGCTTCATGAGAAGCCAGCCTGCTATTCGAGCGCAGGCTGAGCTGAGCTATCATACATAAAACTTGTCTAATTGACATGTGTGCGTGTAGCTCGCTCTTCCAACAAGCCTAGAGAGAACAACATGAGCGACCTGGAAAAAATCCATATCGGTATCCCCGAGCTCGACATGGTCTTGCGCGGCGGCTTGCCGAAACAGCGTATCCACCTGATCGAGGGCCGTCCCGGCTCCGGCAAGACCACCATCGGCCTGCGCTTCCTGATCGACGGCGCGGAAAAGGGCGAGAAGTGCCTGTATATCTCGCTGTCCGAGACGGTCGAGGAACTGCGCGCCACCGCGGCCAGCCATGGCTGGTCGCTGGACGGCATCGTGCTGCGCGAAGTCGTGCCGGCGGAAGCCCAGCTTGGGCGCCAGCAAAGCGTGCTGTTCCCGTCGGAGGTCGAACTGGGCCAGACCATCGCGGCGATCACGGAGGCGGTGCAGGAGGCGGCGCCAAGCCGGGTGGTGATCGATTCGATGTCGGAACTGCGCATGGTCGCCGATGATCCGATGCGCTACCGGCGCCAGATCGTCGCCCTGAAACGCTTCCTGCTGGGGCAGAACTGCACCACGCTCTTGATGGACGACCTGACCGACGAGCCGCGCCAGTACGACCTGCAGGGCACGGTGCATGGCGTGATCACGCTGGAGCAGCGCGAGCGCGAATTCGGCGCCGCGCGCCGGCGCCTGCGGGTGGTCAAGATGCGCGGCGCCGAGTTCCAGAGCGGCTGGCACGACTTCGCCATCACCGAGCGCGAGGTGTTCGTGTTTCCCAGCCTGATCGCGGACGAGCACAAGGGCGAACGCATCCGCGACACGATCACCAGCGAAGTCCCGGCCCTGGACACGATGCTGGGCGGCGGCTTGATGCGCGGCACCTCGGTGATGATTCTCGGACCCACCGGGGTCGGCAAGTCTTCGCTGGCCCTGCAGTACGCCAACGTGGCGGCCGATCGCAATGAGCACGTCGCCTACTTCGCCTTCGACGAGTCCAGGGAAACCCTGATCGACCGGGCCAACGGCCTGTCGATGCGCGCCGCCGATGCCATCAACAACGGCACCATCTACTGGGAGCGCATCAATCCCTCGCGCATCTCGCCGGGAGAGTTCATCTGGAAGGTGCGGCGCCAGGTGGAGGACCATGGCGCGGCCGTGGTCGTGATCGACAGTCTGAATTCCTACCTCGAGACCATGCACGAGGAGAAGGCGCTGATGCTGCAGATGCACGAGCTGCTCAGCTACCTGTCGCACCAGGGCGTGCTGTCGATCCTGGTCGTGGGCCAGAGCGGCCTGCTGGAAAACGTGGGAGACCCGCTCGACATCGCCTTCATCAGCGACACCGTGATCCTGATGCGCTACTTCGAGGCCGAGGGCGAGGTCCGCAAGGCGATCTCGATCGTCAAGAAGCGGCCGGGCCGCCATGAAAGCAGCATCCGCGAGTTTTCCCTGACCAGTGCCGGCGTCGCGGTCGGCCCGCAACTGGGTGGCTTGGAGGGCGTGCTGACCGGCGTGCCGCGCGCCGCGCAGGAGGATTCCGACCCGCCGCCGGTGCAACATGACTGACCCGCGCAAGCCCGGCGCCAGCGTGGTCGCCGCGATCTGCGCGCCTTTCGGCTACGACGAACAGGCGCTGGCCGGCCTGCTGGCGGAGTGGGGCGCGCAGGCCCGGCCCTGTGCCGACGGGGCGCAGCTGGCCGCCGCGGTGGAGGACCCCGGCGTCTGGCTGCTGCTGCTCACCGACGACGCCTTGGAGGCGCATGCCACGCCGCTGGCCGCTGCCCTGCAGGGCCAGCCCGCCTGGTCGGACATGCCGCTGATCGTGCTCAGCGCCCAGGCGGGCAGCGGTGGCTCGCACCTGCAATGGAGCTTCCTGCGCCAGTTCGCGAACATCACGGTGCTGGGGCGGCCCGGTTCCGCCAACGTCCTGCGCACCGCCTTCGATGCCGCCTGCCGGGCACGCGCCTGGCAGTACACGGTGCGCGACCAGATGCAGACCCTGTCGGGCGCGGCCACGCTGCTGGAGCAGCGGGTGCTGGAACGCACCGCCGAACTGGTCGCCGAAACCGAAACCCGCAAGCGCGTCGAGAGCGCCCTGAACGAGGCGCGCAAGCTGGAAGCGATCGGGCGGCTCACCGGCGGCGTGGCCCATGACTTCAACAACCTGCTGCAGGTGATCCAGGGCTCGACGACCCTGCTGCCGCTGGTCGAGCCGGGCAGCGAACGCTGGCAGCGTGCCCTGCATGCGATCCAGCGCGCGGCCTCGCGCGGCGCCAAGCTGACCCACCAGTTGCTGGCCTTCGGCCGGCGCCAGGCATTGAGCGGCGGCGCGCTCGACATCGCGCGCCAGCTCGAGGAGATGCAGGACTTGCTGCAGCAGTCCCTGCGCGAACGGATTGCGCTGAGCCTGGAGGTCGAACCCGGCCTGTGGCTGGCCGATGCCGACCTGACCCAGCTCGAGGTCGCGCTGCTCAACCTGGCCGTCAACGCCAAGGACGCAATGCCGGACGGCGGCGCAGTCACCATCCAGGCGCGCAATCTCAGCCTGCCGTCGCCAGGCTTGCCGCAGCTGGAGCTGAGCGGCGACTTCGTCTGGCTGAGTGTGCGTGATACCGGTACCGGCATGCCGCCCGAGGTGGTGCGCCAGGCCTTCGATCCCTTCTTCACGACCAAGCCGGTCGGCGCCGGGACCGGTCTGGGTCTGAGCCAGGTGTACGGTTTTGCCAAGCAATCAGGCGGCACGGCCTGGATCGACAGCTCGGCGCAAGGGACGGCGGTATCGATCCTGCTGCCGCGCAGCAGGGCCGCCAGGAGGCAGGAGAAGGAGGACGGCGCCGCCTCGCCGCCCCTGGTGGCGGGCGCCCGCGTGCTGTATGTCGAGGACGATGCGGCGGTCGCCGACGCGACCCTGGAGCTGCTCGCCAACCTCGGCTGCGAAGCCACGCTGGCACGCGACGCCCAGGACGCGCTGCGGCATCCACTGGAGCGCTTCGACCTGGTGTTCTCCGACGTCGTCATGCCGGGGGCCATGGACGGCATCGGCCTGGCGCATCACCTCCGCACGCAGCACCCGAAACTGCCGGTGCTGCTGGCCAGCGGCTATGTGGTCGCGCCCGAGCGCCTGCACGGGCTGGACGTCAGCGTACTGGCCAAGCCTTATACGCAGGAAGAATTGCGCAGGGCACTGGCGCGCCTGCTGGCGCGAGGGGAAAGGAGCGCTTAGCGCCCCATCTGCAGATCGAACTTCCAGGTGATCAAGCGCAGCCCGCTGATGAACAGCGCGCTGGTCCACAGGGCGAAATCCGGCTCCACGCCATAGTGGCGCATCATGAGGTACAGCCAGTTCCCCAGGAAGGCGCAGATCGCGTAGGGCTTCCCGTCGCGGAACACCATCGGCACTTCGTTGCAGACGATGTCGCGCAGCACCCCGCCGAAGATCCCGGTGATCACGCCCATCATCGAGGCGATGAAGATCGGCATGTCGGCCGCCAGCGCGGCGGATACCCCGGCTATCGAGAACAGGCCCAGGCCCACCGCATCGGCGATCACGATCAGGCGTTCCGAGACGATCTGGCGCAGGGTGCGGATCAGGGGGGAGGCCACCAGGGCCAGCACGAAGATCAGGATCGCGTATTCCTGGTGGATGACCCAGAACAGCGGCCGGCGGTCGAGCAGGATGTCGCGCAGGGTACCGCCGCCGAAAGCGGTGATGAAAGCCACCGTGAAGACGCCGACCAGGTCCATGCGCTTGCGCCGCGCTTCGATGAAGCCGGAGAAGGCGCCGACCAGGATCGCCATGATTTCGATGAACTTGATGAGGGTCATGCGGTAATGAAGAGCGGACAGTGTTGCTAGACTACCATGCCGCTCTGCATTTACGGTAGGGTGGTCGGCTCCGCCGACCGCGCGTTCAGCTCCGGCATGCACGGCCACAGCGCGTCCGGGAGTTGGACGCGCGCACGGCGAAGCCGTGCACCCTACAGCAGAGGCAAACGCACCGAGAAAATGACCTCGTTTCCATCATGGCGGTAGGCGATGTCGCCATGGTGCTCGCGCACGATCTGCTGCGCGATGTACAGCCCCAGCCCCATGCCCGTGCGGTTGCGCGGGTTGTTCAGCGAGGCGCGCTTGAAGGGGTTGAACAGGGTCGCCACGAGTTCCGGCGGGATCTGGGCGCCCGCATTGCTGACGTCGACCACCGCTTCCTTGCCGTCGACCCGGACGCAGACGCGCACCGGCTTGCCCACCTCGCCATGGTGGCGCGCATTGCTCAGCAAGTTGGACAGCACCTGCGCCATCCGCCCGCTGTCGGCATTGACCATCGCCTGCTCGTCGCAGGCCAGCTGGAAGGGGATGGTCGGGTAGGCCAGGCGCGCTTCGTCGATCAGGTCTTCCACCAGGGCCGTCAGGTTGACCGGCTCGAGCGCCACGCCCAGGCCCAGGCCGCCGTCGATGCGGCTCATGTCCAGCACCTGCGTGATCATGCGCTGCATGCGGCTGGTGGAGGACTGGATGCGCTTGCCCAGGGTCGGCTGGCTGTTGCCCTTCTCGAGCACCATGCCGGCCATGTTGATCGAATGGAGCGGGTCGCGCAGGTCGTGGCCGAGCATGGCCAGCAGCTGGGCCCGCGTGGCTTCGGTCTGGGCGCGGCGCGAGTTCATCACGCGCACCAGCTCGGCCAGGGTCAGGCGCGAATTGGACAGGACGGTCGATTCCCACGGATGCGCATGGCCGCGCACCGTCTGGTACCAGGCGTCGAACGAGCCGCGCGGCGTCAGGCGCTCGCCGAGCGGGCCGAAGGCCGTGGTCTTCTCCGGACGCCCACCCCAGGCGACCTGCTCGATCTGCTCGACCCGCAGCACCACGTTCCAGCCGTTCGCGGCCGGATCGAAGGGCAGGGCCAGCATGCCGACCCATTTGCCGAGCCGGTCGCGGATCGCTTCCGGCCAGTCGTCCAGCTTTTCGCGCACCACCAAATCGTGCGCGCCCTCGGGCAGCGAGGCGACGATGGCCTCGGCCAGTTCGTGCGGCACATCGCCCCGCACCTGCACCTTGTGGTAGTAGCTGGTGACCTGGGCCTGCGCCTGGGTCGCCTCCAGGATGGCGTCGGAGAAGCGGCCGAAGGTCTCGAGCGGATCGTCTTCCAGCAGCAGGTCTTCGACCAGCTTGGTGCGGGTCGAGGCCGCGCGCTCGATCATCTGGCTTTCCAGGCGCGACTCGATGCTGTGGATGGTCGAGGCCATCACCTGGGCCAGCACGTCGCAGGCCATGCGGATCGAATAGGGCACGAGCTTGCGCGACATGTGGTGGCAGGCGATCAGTCCCCACAGCCGGTTGTTGATGACGATCGATACGCTCATCGACGCGCCGACGCCCATGTTCTTCAGGTACTCGATGTGGATCGGCGAGACGCTGCGCAGCACGGTATGGCTCATGTCGAGCGGCAGCGCATCCGGCGCGCCCAGCAGCGGCACCATGGAGTCATTGATGTCGATGATCGAACGCAGCGTGTTCAGCACATACAGGCGGCGCGCCTGGGCCGGGATATCCGAGGCCGGGTAGCGCTGGCCGAGGTAGGGCACGATATCCTCGCGCCGGGCTTCGGCCACCACGTCGCCGCTGTCGTCCGGGCGGAAGCGGTAGGCCATCACGCGGTCGAAGCCGGTGATCTCGCGGATCTGGTCGACCGCGATCGACAGCAGGCCTTCGATGGTCTTCTGGCGGCGCAGGCGGTCGATCGAGCCATGCGCCCTGACCGCGAACAGCGCCACCTCATCGGCGCTCGCCTCGCGCTGTTCGAATTCGGCAGTCACGCGGCCGAGGGCGGCGTGGACGACGCAGTCGAAGTCGGCGCCACCGATACAGACCGGAACCATCGAGGGCGTGACTTCAGCTTCTCCCGGTCCGATGTACTCGACCAGCAGTTCCAGCGCGGCCGGCGGCAGATCGAGCGAGGCATAGGGGGCGCCGAGTTCGGGCGTGAGCCCGAGCATGGCCGGCGCGTTGGCGCTCCAGCCTTCCAGCGCGCCGTCGGCAGTGAAGAAGAGGAGGGCGCCATGGGGCTGGATCGAGCCGGGGATGTGGATCGGCTCGTCGGCGCAGTTCAGCAGGTCGACCTGGCGACCGTGCTCCATGGGAATCACGGTAGTACCCTTCAATTCGCCACCATCCCCTTCTCGTCAATTCCGGCAAATGCCGGCCGATGGCATTTTACAGGTAATACATATCAGGACACATTGTATTGTTGTGTCCATGTTGCATTCCGTGCGTCGGCTCACTCGAGCAAGGCGGGGCGCAGCAGGACGATCAGGGCCCCGTGTCCGCCATCTTTTTTACCGGCAACGCAGAAAGCCACGACCTCGCTCTTCTGCACCAGCCAGCTGTGCACGATGCCGCGCAGGACCGGCTGGCCTTGCGGCGAGCCGTAGCCGATGCCGTGGACGATGCGCACGCAGCGCACGCCGCGGCGGTTGGCGCGGTGAAGGAAATCGGTGAGGGCGTCGCGCGCCCCATCGCGGTTCAGGCCGTGCAAGTCGAGCTCGTCCTGCACGGGCCAGTGGCGCTTGCGCAGCTTTTTTACGACGTCCGGCCCCACGCCCGGTTGGGCGTAGCTCAGCGACGGGTCTTCGTCGAGCAGGCCGTCGACGTCGAACTCGTCGGACAGCGACTCCCGTAGGACCGCTTCGATTTCCTCTTCCTCGGTGAGCGGGGTGCGGTCCTTGAAGGCGCGGTCGGAGGCCACGTACACCGGACGGTATACGTAGCGGTCCGATTCGGGAATCTTGGTCACGCCCTGCATCGCGCCGCGGAACTCCACGGCGCGCTCCTTCGCGATCCGCTCGCGCTTCTCGCGCTCGGCTCGCTCGATGGCGCGCAGGCGCTCGTCTTCCTTGAGCTTGTCGCGCAAGCCCTTCAGTTCAGCGAAATCCTTCATGCCCGCCATCGTACCGCTACTTGCTTATTTAGGATCGTCTTCCAGCGCTTCGAGATAACGCTGCGCGTCGAGCGCGGCCATGCAGCCGGTGCCCGAGCTGGTGATCGCCTGGCGGTACACGTGGTCCTGCACGTCGCCGGCGGCGAACACGCCCGGCACGCTGGTGGCGGTCGCCATGCCCTCGGTACCCGAGCGGGTCTTGATGTAGCCGTTCTGCATGTCCAGCTGGCCTTCGAAGATGCCGGTGTTCGGCTTGTGGCCGATCGCCACGAACAGGCCGTGCACGGCGATGTCCTTGGCTGCGCCGGTCTCGGTGGACTTGATGCGCAGGCCGGTCACGCCGCTGTTGTCGCCCAGTACCTCATCCAGGGTGTGGTTGAGTTCGAGCACGATCTTGCCTTCCTGGACCTTGTGCATCAGGCGGTCGACCAGGATCGGTTCGGCGCGGAACTTGTCGCGGCGGTGGATCAAGGTGACCTTGGAGGCGATGCCGGCCAGGTACAGGGCTTCCTCGACCGCGGTATTGCCGCCGCCGATGACCGCGACTTCCTGGTTGCGATAGAAGAAACCGTCGCAGGTGGCGCAGGCCGACACGCCCTTGCCCATGAACGCCTGTTCCGACGGCAGGCCGAGGTACTGGGCCGAGGCGCCGGTGGCGATGATCAGGGCGTCGCAGGTGTACTCGTTGCTGTCGCCGACCAGGCGGATCGGCTTCTCGTTCAGGAACGTGGTGTGGATGTGGTCGAACACGATCTCGGTGTTGAAGCGTTCCGCATGCTGCAGCAGGCGCTGCATCAGCTCCGGACCCTGCACGCCCAGCGGGTCGCCCGGCCAGTTCTCGACGTCGGTCGTGGTCATCAGCTGGCCGCCCTGTTCGACGCCGGTGACCAGCATCGGGCTCAGATTGGCGCGCGCGGCGTACACCGCTGCGCTGTAGCCGGCAGGACCGGAACCGAGAATCAGGACTTTGGCGTGTTTGGAAGTAGTCATGGGAGGCTTCAATAAGAGATGAACAAGCGGAAACTGGGGGCGGCCTTTAGAAAGATCAAGGCTCGGTTTGCAACACAAGATTATAGACGATGATGCACACGAGCATGAATCGTAGGCCAGCCCAGCCGTATATGGCTTAGAATGGGCGGATTGTCGATAGCGAATACTTCTGTTTCGCTTTCCATGTCACTTTCGTAGTACAAGCAATGAGCAAGAACAGCCAAGCCAGCACTTCTGGATACACCCGCACTGCGCAATCCACACGCGCCCGCCAGCCCCTGCCTGGCCGGCTGTCGCGCCTCCTGTCGGAAGCGCGCTGGATCGCCATGGCCGTCGCCTTCCTGTATTTCGTCCTTATTTTATTAAGCTACAACAAGGGCGATCCGGGCTGGTCGCACGCCAATTCCGTCCCCAAGATCGCCAACCTGGGCGGCAAGGCCGGGGCCTGGCTGTCCGACCTGCTGCTGTTCATCTTCGGTTTCTCGGCCTGGTGGTGGGGCGTGATCTTCCTGCGCGGGGTCTGGAAGGGCTGGCGCCGCCTGACCGACAAGCTGGCCCCGGTGGGCGACGAACCGCTTCATGCCGGCGAGATGTACGTGCGCTGGACCGGCTTCGCCATCATGCTGGCCGGCAGCCTGGGCCTGGAATACCTGCGCCTGTGGACCTGGAACGTCGAGCTGCCGCGCGCCGCCGGCGGGGTGCTGGGCCAGCTGATCGGCCATTCCGCCCACGTCGCCTTCGGCTTCACCGGCGCGACCCTGCTGCTCCTGCTGCTGTTCGGCCTGGGCTTCTCGCTGTTCTTCCAGGTCTCCTGGCTGGCCGTGGCCGAGCGCATCGGCGAGTCGGTCGAGAACACGATCGACTGGTTCCGCATGCGCATGGAAGACCACGAAGACCGCAAGCAGGGCGAAGCCGCCGCCGTCAAGCGCGATGAGCTGGTGGTCAACGAGCGCCAGAAGTACACCGAAAAGCATCCGGCCCCGCCGCCGATCGTCAAGGCCGAGCCGATGCTCGAGCCGCGCGCCGAATCCCGTCCGGAACCCGTGATCCTGCCGCCGTCGACGCCGTCCTCGCTCGCCATGTCGCCGGCGGCCCCGTCGCCGGTGGCCAGCGCCGCATCGACCATCAAGATCGAGCCGCAGATGACCAGCGTGCCGAAGTCCGAGCGCGCCCAGAAGGAAATGCAGACGCCGCTGTTCCACGAGCTGGCGGGTGACGGCGGCCTGCCGCCGCTGGCGCTGCTGGACGAAGCCCCGCCGGCGCAAGAGACGGTGGCGGTCGAGACCCTGGAATTCACCAGCCGCCTGATCGAGAAGAAGCTGTCCGACTTCGGCGTCGAAGCCAAGGTCGTAGCCGCCTATCCGGGCCCGGTGGTCACCCGCTACGAGATCGAGCCGGCCACCGGCGTGAAGGGCAGCCAGATCGTCAACCTGGCGCGCGACCTGGCGCGCTCGCTCTCGCTGACCTCGATCCGCGTGGTCGAGACCATCCCGGGCAAGAACTACATGGCGCTCGAGCTGCCGAACCCGAAGCGCCAGATCGTGCGCCTGTCGGAGATCGTCGGTTCCAAGGTCTATGGCGACAGCGCCTCCGCGCTGACCGTCGCCCTGGGCAAGGACATCGCCGGCAAGCCGGTCTGCGCCGACCTGGCCAAGATGCCGCACCTGCTGGTGGCGGGTACCACCGGTTCCGGTAAGTCGGTGGGCATCAACGCGACCATCCTGTCGCTGCTCTATAAATCCGATCCGGCCGACGTGCGCCTGATCCTGATCGACCCGAAGATGCTGGAGATGTCGGTGTACGAAGGCATCCCGCACCTGCTGGCGCCGGTCGTGACCGACATGCGCCAGGCCGGCCATGCCCTGAACTGGGCCGTCAACGAGATGGAGCGCCGCTACAAATTGATGTCGAAGCTGGGCGTGCGTAACCTGGCCGGCTACAACGGCAAGATCGTGGAAGCGGCCAAGCGCGAAGAGCATATCCCAAATCCGTTCTCGATCATGCCGGACAACCCCGAGCCGCTCGAGAAGCTGCCGACCATCGTCATCATCATCGACGAACTGGCCGACCTGATGATGGTGGTCGGGAAAAAGGTGGAAGAACTGATCGCCCGTATCGCCCAGAAGGCGCGCGCGGCCGGCATCCACCTGATCCTGGCAACCCAGCGTCCGTCGGTGGACGTGATCACCGGCCTGATCAAGGCGAACATCCCGACCCGCATCGCCTTCCAGGTCTCGTCGAAGATCGACTCGCGCACCATTCTCGACCAGATGGGCGCGGAGACGCTGCTGGGCATGGGCGACATGCTCTACATGCCGCCGGGGACCGGCCTGCCGATCCGCGTGCACGGCGCCTTCGTGTCGGACGACGAAGTGCATCGAGTTGTAAAACATCTCCAGTCGCTCGGTGAACCGAACTATATTGAAGGCATTCTCGAAGGCGGTACGCTGGAAGAGGGCAATGCCGAGGGCATCCCGGCGGGCGAGGGCGGCGGCGAATCCGACGCGCTCTACGACCAGGCCGTGGCCGTGGTGCTCAAGAACCGCAAGGCCTCGATCTCGCTGGTCCAGCGCCACCTGCGTATCGGCTACAACCGCGCGGCCCGCCTGATCGAGCAAATGGAACAGAGCGGCCTGGTGTCGCCGATGCAGTCGAACGGCAACCGCGACATCCTCGTCCCGGCGACGACCGCCGAATAACCGGTCTGTCACCGTATTCGGGCGGGTCGTGATGCGGTCCACTGGACCGCATCACCCCACGCGTTCAACGGTCGGCGGCGGACCACAACAAGAGGAATCGATATGAAATTCACGACCACCCGTTTCGCAGCACTGATCGCAACGACCGCGTTCGCCCTGTCGGCCAACGCCGGCGCCGCTGCCCTCGACCAGTTCAAGAGCTTCGTCGCCACCACCAAGTCCGCCAAGGGCGAATTCACCCAGCAGCAGCTGACCAAGTCCAAGAGCGGCAAGGCCGCCCCGGTCTCGAGCGGCACGTTTGTGTTCGCCCGCCCCGGCAAGTTCATCTGGACCTACCAGAAGCCCTATGAACAGCTGCTGCAGGCCGACGGCGAAACGCTCTACATCTACGACAAGGACCTGAACCAGGTCAGCACCCGCAAGCTGGGCAACGCCCTGGGTTCGTCGCCGGCCGCCATCCTGTTCGGCAGCAACGACCTGGAAAAGAACTTCACCCTGTCGGAGGCAGGCGAGCGTGACGGCGCCGAATGGCTGACCGCGGTGCCGAAGAGCAAGGACACCACCTTCGAGCAGATCGGCATCGGCCTGAAGGGGGGCGTGCCGGTGGCGATGGAGCTGAAGGACCAGTTCGGCCAGGTCTCGCTGCTGAAGTTCACCAACTTCCAGCGCAACCCGGCGCTGGGCGCCCAGCAGTTCAAATTCGACGTGCCGAAGGGCGCCGACGTGGTCAACCAATAAAAATAGAAAAGGGCAGGCATTTGAAGCCTTTCCGTACCTTGGGCGCCGTGCTGGCGCTCGTCAGCGCCGCGTCGCTCGCCGCCCCGGTCGCCACTTCGACACCGCAGCCCCCGTCCTGCGCCAAGCCCGAGTGGCCTGCGGAAGCCCGCCGTTATGGACTGGAAGGCACGACCACCCTGAAGTTCAGGATCGACCCGCAAGGCCGCCCGATCGAAGGCTCGGTCGCGCGCTCGAGCAACTGGGAGCTTCTCGACCAGGCTTCCATCAAGGCCCTGTCGACCTGCGTCTTCCCGGCCGAGGCGGTGCAGCGCGTGCAGGGCAAGACCGTGCGGCTGCAGTTCGTCTGGAAGCTGGAAGGTAAGGACAAGGTGCCGCCATCCTTCGCGGAAGGCAGCTGCGCCGCGTCCGAACGCTTCGCCCACTTCGACCCGCTCGATCGCAACGCGACCGGTCCGGACGGCGTGCTGGTGCGGATGTTGGTACGGCCCGCTGACGGCATTCCCTATGGCGTCAAGGCCGAAGGCGCCGCTGCCGATCCGGCGCTGGCGCAAGCGGCGACCGAGTACGCGCAGAACTGCCGCTTCGTCACCGATCCCAAGCGGGCGAAGGAGCCCGGCAGCGCCATCATCGGCCGCGTGCTGCTCAAGTAGACACTTCCGCAGCGCCAGTCATCCCGGGCGCTTCCGCTTCTGGCCTTCCGTACAATCGGTCTCCACGACCCATTGAAGGCAAAGGAGCGCCCATGAAGGCAGTACGCATCCATCAGTACGGAGGACGCGAAGTCCTCTCCATCGACGAGATTCCCGTCCCCGACATCGCCCCGGATGAGGTGCTAGTGCGGGTGGTGGCAGCCTCGATCAATCCGGTCGACTGGAAGGTCCGCGCCGGCTACCTGGCCCAGATGATTCCGCACCAGATGCCGCTGACCCTCGGCTGGGACGTCTCCGGCGTGGTCGCGGCGGTGGGCAGCCAGGTCACGCAGTGGCAGGTCGGTGACGCGGTCTACTCGCGGCCCGACCTGGCGCGCAACGGCACCTACGCCGAGTTCGTCGCCATCCGCGCCCACGAATGCGCGCGCAAGCCGCGTACCATTTCGCACGTCGAAGCAGCTTCATTGCCGCTGGCCGGGATCACCGCCTGGGAGGCGATGATGGACACCGCCCAGGTCCAGGCCGGACAGCGCGTGCTGGTCCATGCGGGTTCCGGCGGGGTCGGCTCGCTGGCGATCCAGCTGGTGAAGGCGGCCGGGGCCACCGTCGTCGCCACCGCATCCGGCCGCAACCGCGCGCTGGTGGAGTCGCTGGGCGTCGACCAGTTCGTCGACTACACGACAACGACACTGCTTGAAGGGGTCGAGCCGGTGGACGCCGTGTTCGACACCATCGGCGGCGAGGTGCAGGAAGCCTCGTGGTCGCTCTTGAAGCCGGGCGGCATCCAGGTGTCGATCATCAGTCCGCCGGACGAAGCCAGGGCGGCCTCGATGGGCGTGCGCGCGGGCTTTGTCTTCATCGGTCCAAATGCGCCGGTGCTCGACAAGCTGGCCGGGATGGTCGACGGCGGCCGGCTGCGGCCGATCGTCGGCGCCGAGTTCGCACTGGAAGACATCGCGCAAGCCCATGCGCTGAGCGAAAGCGGCAGGTCGGTCGGCAAGATCGTGCTCTACGTCGGCAAGCCCTGAGTTCAGTAGATCCTGGTGCGCAGGTCGATGTGCTTGACGGGTTCCAGCGCCAGGAAGCTGGCGTCCGTCGGCGCGGCCTGCAGGGTCACCCAGACCGTGTGCTCCTCATAAAAATAGGAACGGTTCGAGCCGGAGACCGAGGCGCGAAAGCGCGCGTTCCAGTCGATCCGGAGCGCATCGCCCAGCCCGCCTTCGAACAGCGGCGAAGCCAGCCAGGCCGGCCACCTGGTCGTCAGTATGCTGTCCCACGGCCGCAACAGGGACACGGCAAATCCCTCGCCCACGCGCCAGGCCTTCAGGTTGTCCGGGCGGGCAGGACGGTCGTGAGCCCAGGCCGGATCGTCCATGCGGCGGACCAGGTGGCGCGCTTCGAAACCATGCTCTTCCAGCGCTGCCACCTCATGGCGGATCGAGGCCTCGCCGCTCAGGATGGGCAGGCGGTGCACGCGCGGCACGGCCAGCCGCGTACCGGCATCGGCGGCGGCGCGCGAGGCCTTGGTCCACCTGGTCCAGACGTCCTGGATCATGAGGACGGGCGCGGGATGTGTCATGGGGCGGCTCCGGCGTGGAAACGGGGAATTATAGGGCAGGGCCTGCCCGTGCAGCCTGCCTCTGCAGCGTGCATCGGCTACACTAGACACATGCACAACACTCCGCACTATTTCGTATGTCCCTCGAGCGTCCCGGGAGCGCATCATGGATGACCTCTTCAAGACCGAACCCTCGCCGCCGCTGGCCGAAGCCCTGCGGCCGCGCACCATCGACGAAGTCATCGGCCAGAGCCACCTGCTCGGCCAGGGCAAGCCGCTGAACCTGGTGTTCAAGTCCGGCAAGCCGCATTCGATGATCCTGTGGGGGCCGCCCGGCGTGGGCAAGACCACGCTGGCGCGCCTGACCGCCTACGCCTTCGACTGCGAGTTCATCGCGCTGTCAGCGGTGCTTTCGGGTGTGAAGGATATCCGCGCCGCGGTCGAACAGGCCGAGCATTACCTCCAGCAGGGCAAGCACACCATCCTGTTCATCGACGAGATCCACCGCTTCAACAAGTCGCAGCAGGACGCCTTGCTGCCCTTCGTCGAATCGGGCCTGGTGACCCTGATCGGCGCCACCACCGAGAACCCTTCGTTCGAGGTCAACTCGGCGCTGCTGTCGCGCTCCCAGGTCTACGTGCTCAAGGCCCTGAGCGACGAGGAGATGCGCCAGCTGTTGAAACGCGCGCAGGAGCGGGTGCTGCAGCACCTGAGTTTTGATGAGGTCGCGGTCGACACCCTGGTCGGCTATGCCGACGGCGACGCGCGCCGCTTCCTCAACCTGCTGGAGCAGACCAAGACCTCGGCCGATACTGCGGGCATCAGCCGCATTACCGCGGAATTCGTCGAGAATGCGCTGACGCTCAACGCGCGCCGCTTCGACAAGGGCGGCGACAACTTCTATGACCAGATCTCGGCCCTGCACAAGTCGGTGCGCGGCTCGCATCCGGATGCGGCCCTGTACTGGCTGTGCCGCATGCTGGACGGCGGCGCCGACGCCAAGTACCTGTCGCGCCGCATCGTGCGCATGGCCTGGGAAGACATCGGCCTGGCCGACCCGCGCGCGCTCCAGATCGCCAACGACGCCGCGACGACCTACGAGCGCCTCGGTTCGCCCGAAGGCGAGCTGGCCCTCGGCCAGGCCGTGATCTACCTGGCGATCGCCGCCAAGAGCAATGCCGGCTACAACGCCTTCAACGAAGCGATGGCCTTCGTCAAGAAGGACAAGTCGCGCGAGGTCCCGGTCCACCTGCGCAACGCGCCGACGAAATTGATGAAGGAACTCGGCTACGGCCACGCCTACCGCTATGCCCACGACGAGCCGCATGCTTATGCGGCGGGCGAGGCCTACCTGCCGGAGGGAATACGCGAACCGGGCTGGTACCGGCCGGTGCCGCGTGGGGTGGAATCGAAGATCGCCGAGAAGCTCGCCTTCCTGCGCAGTCTCGACGACGAGGCGGGCGGAACCTAGGGAAAAAGCCCCACGATGGGCTGGCCATGGTGGGGCTGTGCAGGGTGTGGCGGAGCCGTTCGGCTCCGCCTGGCCTTCGAGATCAGTAGCTCTCGTAGGCGCCGATATCCCATGCGCCGCCTTTCGGACGGAGCGCGCCCGCGATGTCGACCGTCGGGGCGTTGGCCTTGATGCCCTTGTTCACGGCCGGCGAGCTGCTCTGCAGGCGGTAGTCGCCGGTGCCGGTCGGGTTGTAGCTGACGAACTTCGGATCGGCATTGATNGTGCCGGTCGCGCTNCCGACGCGCAGCGAGATCGCCGAGCCGTTGCCGTAGACCAGGTTGTTCGCGGTGACGTTGCCCGAACCGATGCAGCTCTGGCCCGAGTAGCAGTACTGCGAAATGCCCTGGCGCGGGTTCTTGTACACGATGTTGTTGACGACCATCGTGTTCTTCAGCTGGATGTTGCCCGGCTTGTCGCCGACGCCGGTGACGATGCCGCCGCCCATGCCGCTCGAACCGTTGGCGAACACGGTGTTGTTGGCGATGGTCGAGTCGGTCGCGGCGTGCCACAGGTGGATGCCGTAGGCCGAGGCGCGGTAGACGATGTTGTTCATGATCTTGCTGCCGCGGTTCGACGAGTAGATACCCTGCACGCCGTTGCAGCCGCCCGGCTTGCCGATGTCGTGCACCACGTTGCCGATGATGCTGCCAGCCGAGCTGCTGTAGTTGGCGTTGACGATGCCGGCGCCGCCGCTGCCCGTGCAACCGCCCGAGAGGGTGATGTGGTGGACGCGGTTATTCGTCACCAGCGTGTTCGAACCCATGTTCTGGATACCGAGGCGGCCCGGGCCGCTGATGTCGAAACCGTTGATCTCGACGTAGCTGCCGTTGTTCAGCCACATGACTTCCTTGCCGCTGCCAATGATCTTGGCGCCCCACTTGGTGTCGGACACGAAGCGGATCAGGCCGGTCGAGGTGCCGCTGAGCTTGGTCGAAACGTTGCCGTTATAGGTGCCCGGCGCCACGTGCACGGTAGTGCTCGCCTTGGCGACCGAGGCGGCCTTGTTGATGGTCTTGAACGGACGCGCCTGGGTGCCCGGGTTCGAGTCCGAACCGGTGGTGGCCACGTACAGGTGGTAGGACGAGGCGGTGGCCGCGGACACCGTGCGGTTGGTGTATTCCTCGGTGCTCATCAGGGCCACGCGCACGCTGTCCAGCGGCAGGCCGTTGTTGACGAGGCCAACCCAGTAGGCGAGGCCGGCGGTGTCCGGCTCGCGGCCGAGCAGGGTACGATAGAGTTCGGTGACCTGGTCGACCGAGCTCGTCGCCGCGGCAACAGTCGCTTCGGATGCCGTGGCCTGGTTAGCGGCGTAGGCGTTGCCGCCGATAGCGGTCAGCAGGACCGCGGCGCTGCAGCAGAGGATTGCGTTGACACGGGCATTCGAAGCAAAGTTGACTACGTTTTTCATTAGGGAGTTTCCTTCTCAAAAAAGTGAAAGCGAACCTTTGAGAGTAGGAAACTGCAGGAGTTCAATTTTTTTGGAGAAAAATTTTCTGGCGATAACAATTCCGTAAATACTCTTTCAAATCGGAAAGCAAAACCGATGCGAAAGATTTAATTTATTTAGAAAAACTTATTCAAAAATGCTCGTTCGCCAAATGTCGTGCGCGTTGCAACATTCAGCATGCAGGAAAACTGCTGCAAATCAGCATTGGGAAGCTTCTATTGGCGCCAGGAGGCGCACGACAGGCCAAGCTATATCGATGAGGACGTCGAAGCGCTCAGTGTTGATAGGCCCCGATGTCCACTGCGGGAGCACGCGGACGCACCGCTCCTTCGATATCGCTGGGCGGCGCAAGGGCAGCCAGGCCGCGCTTGCGGGCCGGCGAATCCTTGCGCAGGCGATAGTCGCCTTTGCCATCAAGGCGGAAGTCGACAAATAAGGGATCTTGGGTAATGGTCCCAATATCTTTCCCGACTAACATTTCAATCTTCGCAGCATTTCCATAAACCACATTGTGGGCAACAAGATTGTCGGCGCCGATGCAGGACTCGCCGCGATAACAATACTGCCTGATCGATGCGCGGGGATGATAGGCAACGATATTGTTGATCACCTTGGTTTCCGTCATCACCACATTTCCGGGCGCATCGCCGGTCCCCATTACGATGCCGCCGCCGGTCGTGGCCGAGCCGTTTGCAAACACCGTGTTATTGGCGACGATGACTTTGTTGGCGGCGTGCCAGAGGTGGATTCCCCACGCCGAGGCGCGGTAAACGATGTTGTTGTAAATTTTGCCGCGCAGGTTGGAATAATAGATTCCCTGCACGCCCGAACAGGTGCCCGGCTCGCCGATGTCGTGCACCAGGTTACCGCTGACTTCGCCGTCCGAGGCCTGGTAGTTGCTGAACACGATGCCGCCGCCGCCATTGCTGCTGCAGCCGCCCGTCACGGCAAGGTCATGCACGTGGTTGTTGAGCACGCGCACCCAGGAGCCGTAGTTCAGGATCCCGTTGCGTCCGCTGCCGGTCACGTCGAAGCCGCTGATCTCGACGTGCTCGCCATGGTTTTCCCAGACCGCCTCAACACCGCCCCCGATGATCCTGGCGCCCCATTTGACTGTCGAGACATAGCGTATCGGCGCCGCGGGCGTGCCGCTCTTCATCGACTTGATGTTCTCGCGGTAGGTTCCGGGCGCGACGTGGACGGTACTGCCCGGGACCGCACGCCTGGCGGCGGCCCCGATCGTCTGCAGCGGCGCGCCCTCCGTGCCCGGGTTGCTGTCGCTTCCGCTCGGGGTGACGAACAGGGCACGCGGGTCGACCGGGCGCTCGAGCGAGATGCATGCTTTGAGGCCGAGGCCGGCCACCAGCAGGATGCAGACGATCATCGGATATCGAAAGCTTCGCGGGTTCATTGTCTCTGACGATAGGACGAGCGCGGCGCGGTGGCCGCCGGGATCCCGAGCTTAAACCGGCGCACGATTGCGCACCTTGCGTTTGCCCGACTACCGCGCCATTCCTTTGTTATTTAATTTCGGCAATTGATTCTTCGCGCCTGGCGGCTTGATCGTGCGCAGGATGTCGCGATGACGGGTCCGGATAATGAACTGGAGGCGCCACGGTGCACCCGGCACATGGCGTGGCGTCCCGGCTCCATCCGCATCCGAACCCGACAGCGAGCACATACAGCGACGACCAGCCCTATGCTGACCCAAATGAAGAGCCTGCTTGCGTCGCTGCCGCTCGGCCGCAGCCCGGATTCGCGGCGCAACCTCTCGACCGCCATCGGCTCGACGATGCTGCGCCAGATGCTCTCGAGCGCCTTGTACTTCGTCGCCTTGTGGGTCACCACGCGCCAGCTCGGCCCGCACCACAACGGCCTGCTGGTGACGGCCCTGCTGCTGCCGCAGACCCTGTATGCCGTCCTGAACCTGGGTCTGGCCTCCAGTCACGTCTACCACATGAGCAGCGGAACCCCGGATGCCGCGGCCATGCGCCGCGTCAACTGGATACTCGCTTGTGCGCTATGGGGCGTGGCCGTGCTCGCACTCGCGCTGAGCAGCGACGCCATGATCGGGCGCTACCTGCCCGGGACGAGCAAGGACACGGCCTTGTATGCCAGCCTCCTGTTCCCCGCCATGCTGCTGGCGGCCTGGACCGTATCGCTGATCCAGGGCGCGCGCGACTACGCCACCTTCAACAAGACCGCACTCATCCAGCCCTTCACCTTCTGCGCGGGCGTGCTGGTGCTGGGCGCTACCGGCGCCGTCAGTGTCGTCTCGGTGCTGTCCTGCCATATCCTGAGCCAGGCCTCGCTGTGGCTGGCCAGCGAAGCGCGGGTGCGGCGCTACCCGGCCGCGCCCGCCGGAGGCGCGCTGGTCCTGGCGCGGATGATCGGCTACGGGCTGCGCGCGCACCTGAGCAACGTGATCACCTTCCTCAACTACCGGGTCGGCCTGTATATGGTGAGCCTGCTGCTCGATCCGTCCTCGGCAGGCATCTACGCGCTCTCGGTGCAGCTGGCAGAGGCGCTATGGCTGATCGCGAGCGCGGCGTCGGTGGTCGTGTTCCCGGAATCGGCGGCCGCCAACGGCACCCCGGCGGCGCTGCGCCAGATGGTCGGCCGTATCGTGCTGGCCGTATTCAAGATCACGCTCGTGGTGGGAATGCTGGCGGCGGCGCTGTCGACCGTGTTGATTCCGTGGGCGTTCGGGAAGGATTACGCGAGTGCCGTGCTTCCCTTCATTGTCCTGTTACCGGGAATTATCACCTGGAGCTACATGAACGTCATTGCCAATTCCCTGGCGGGGATGGGCCGGCAGGGCGTCAACATCGTGGGGGCCACGCTGTCGCTGGTACTGAACGGCGTCGGCTGCATGCTGGCGATCCCCGCCTACGGCACCTGGGGGGCGGCCCTCGCTGCCAGCGTGGCATTCACGGCAACGGCCGCTTATACGGTGTTCATGTACCGGCGCATCATGGCCAGGCGTATCGCGCAGGAAGGCGCCGGGGCAGCAGCGGCGCCAGCCGGAGGAGAGCAAGGATGACGACAACGAAGATGTTGATGGTGACTTCGCTGTATCCGTATGGGAATGGCGAGACCTTTATTACAGCCGAGCTCGAACACGTCGCGCAGCACCTCGGCCATATCGAGATCGTGCCCGGCTTCTATTCCCGCGACGAAGCACCGCGTCCGGCCCGGCAGCCGGTCAACCTGGCCTACGCCGACGGCCGCTGGGGTGCGCTGCGGGTGCCGCGGATGCTCGCCGCACTTGTGATGAGCCTGTTCAAGTACCGCTGGCTGTCCGACTTCAGGCTGATCCTGAAGCGGCGGGGCAAGCTGGCGAACTTCAAGGAGCTGGTCCGCGCGCTCTACCGGGCCAACATGTTCGAGCGCTTTTTAAGACAGCAGGAGCGCGCGGGTAAAGGCGGCTACGAGCTCATCTATTTCTACTGGCTGGTCCCGGAGATCCTCGGGGCGGCGCGCTATTCCAGGACCTCCGGCGGGAGCACCCGGGTCGTCTGCCGCGCCCACCGCGGCGACCTGTACGAGGAAGTCAAGCCAGCTGGCTATGCCGGGCTGCGGCGCGAGATCATCGCCGAGGTCGACCAGATCTACTGCATCTCGGAACACGGCAAGCATTACCTGGAGCAGCACTATGCGCACCTGGCCGCGAAATTCCACCTCGCGCGGCTCGGGGTGAACGATCCGGGCTTTCTCAACCGCCAGCCCGGTGGCGGCCCGCTGAGCATCGTATCGTGCTCCTTCGTCATCGCCAGCAAACGCCTGCACCTGCTCGTCGACGCCATCGCGCACCTGCTGGCGGCCGATCCCTCCCTGCAGGTGCGCTGGACGCATGTCGGCAACGGCCCCCTGCTCGAGGCGGTGCAAGGCCATGCCGCGAACCGCCTGGGTCCGCGCGCGCAGGCGCTGTTCAAGGGCTACCTGACGCAGGCCGAGCTGATGGACTTGTACCGCGAGGACACGTTCGACCTCATCGTCAACGTGAGCGACAGCGAAGGCATCCCGGTGAGCCTGATGGAGGCCGCTTCGGTGGGCATTCCGATCGTGGCCACCGACGTCGGCGGCAGCCCGGAGATCATCGGCGGCGCCAACGGCGTACTGGTGCCGGCCGACGCCGACGCGGCGAGGGTCGCGGCCGCCATCGCGCGCTTCAAGGATCGCGGCGCCGCCGTGGCCTGGCGCCGCGCCGCGCGCCGCTTCTGGGACGAGCGCTTCAACGCGGCCGTCAATTACGAGCGCTTCGGGCGCATCCTCGCCGGCTTGCCCTGTCCTCCGGCCGGCAGCGCCGAGCCGGAGACCACGACTGCGGTGCCGGCAGGGCAGGGCGGCGACCGGGTGGTCGGCTGAGACCTTACGTACGCACGGGAGCAGGCATGCCAGCGCACCCACAAGCACGGAGCAGAAGCATGCTGGCAGCCCTGGCGCTGTTCATTCCGCTGTTCCTGCTGTTTACCCCGTTCGAACAGGGCGGACCGAACCCGAGCATGTTCCCGAAGTATTTCTCGGCCGGTGTCTCGGCACTGGCGCTGGCGCCCCTGTTCGTCATCACCAGGCTGCGCTTCCGGGTGGAGAGCCAGCTGGTGCTGGTGACGCTGGCGATGTTCGTGTTCCATGCGCTCGTCGTCAAGCCCGTGCCTTTTCACTTCCTGTTGCTGGTCCTGCTGAACGTGCTGCTGGCCGTATTCATTTATGAGGCGAGCTTCGCGTGGCGCGCCGAATTCGTGACGGCGGTGTCCTGGCTGCTGCTGCTCAACGCCGTGGTCATCGCTGCGCAGGCGCTGATGTTCCACCTGCTGGGCGCGCCGATCTTCGACTTTCACAAGATGATCTTCGGTTCCAACAGCCGCTTCGTCGAGGATTACCTCAACATCGCGCGCTTTTCCGGCTTGCACGTCGAGCCGGGCACCTACGCCAACTACATCGCCTGCCTGGCCGCGATCCTGATGCTGACCTCCGAGTTCAGCGTTCGTTTCGTCTCGCTGTGCTTCGTGGCCGTGCTGTCGGTGTTCGTCACGAATTCCGGCTCCTCCGTCTATTTTGTGCCGGTCATGGTCCTGCTCCTCGGCTACCTGTGGCATTCGAAGGTGCGCCTCATCCATGTCGTCGTGCTGGTCGCGTCGCTGTGCGCCTACCTGCTGCTGTCCGGGGTGCTCGAGCACCTCGAGACGCGCTTCTTCGAGCAGGACGACGGCAGCCTGTCGCACCGGATCGACGGCGTGAACGCGTGGCTGGCGCTGACCCTGGAAGAGAAGCTGATCGGCGTGGGCTTCGCGAACGATCCCTGCGTGCGCTGCTACTACCAGGACATCGGCATGATCTTCAACCTGCTGACCCGCGGCGGCATCGTCGTCGTGCTCGCCTTTGCCCTGGTGATGGGGCGCATGCTCTTCGCCAACGGCCTGGTCCTCTCTGTGCTCCTGATGCTCATCCCCATCAACGAGAAGATGTTCTTCTACGAAGCACCGATCTGGCTCTTCATCCTGTTTGCCATGACGCCCTTCGTGCGCCGCACCGCACCGCTGCGCGGCCCGACGGCCGATGCCGCGGGCGTCCCTGCCGCCGGGGCCGCGCCGGGCCATTGACACCGCGCCGATCGCGCCTGGTCCGCCCTCCCTGCATTTTATGCCGCGGTTTCAGCACTTCATCGCAAGTCGATGGCTGCGCCGGCGATGCGTCGGTAAAGTTCGAGCATACCAACGTTGCATCACCAAGGGGAAACACCATGAACATCCGTAAAAACTTCGAAGCCATCTTCCTGAGCGCCGCAGCACTGGGCCTGGTCGCCAGCTACGCCACCGCATCCGCCCGTCCGGTCGACGTGGTGAAGCAGGAATCGGCGATCCTGATCGACTCCACCGTGCACGTGGTCGTGGTCAAGGCGCCGCGCCTGAGCGTTGCGGAAAAAGCCGGCCTGAAGTAATGCAGGGAAGGGCTGGCGCAGGGCCCGGCAAGACGGTCAAGGATACCGTTGTCGAATCTCGCTAGGATTCCCTGTCGGCTTGGTACAATTGTGTTTTCGACATACGCAAGCCCAACCCGACATGATTGACATCCAACTTCTCCGCAAAGACATCGACACCGTCGCCGCGCGCCTGGCGACCCGCAAGTTCCAGCTCGACGTGGCCGGGTTCAACGCCATCGAGGCGGAACGCAAGGCGATCCAGACGCGCACCGAGGAACTGCAGGGCAAGCGCAATTCGCTGTCCAAGCAGATCGGCATGATGAAGGGCAAGGGCGAAGACACCACGGCCGTGATGGCGGAAGTGGCCGGCCTGGGCGACGAACTCAAGGCCAACGAGGTCGCACTGGGTGACGTACAGGCAAAGCTGGCGCGCTTCATCGAAGCGGTGCCGAACCTGCCGCACGAAAGCACCCCGCAGGGCACCGACGAATCGGGCAACGTCGAAGTGCGCAAGGTGGGCACCCCGCGCACGTTCGAGTTCGAGGTGAAGGACCACGTCGACATCGGCGAAAAGCTGGGCCTGGATTTCGACACCGCCACCAAGCTGACCGGCTCGCGCTTCTCGATGATGAAGGGCGGCATGGCGCGCCTGCACCGCGCGCTGGCCCAGTACATGCTCGACACCCACACCGGCCAGCACGGCTACACCGAGTGCTACACCCCGTACATGGTCAATGCCGATTCGCTGCGCGGCACCGGCCAGCTGCCCAAGTTCGAAGCCGACCTGTTCTCGGTGAAGAAGGGCGGCGCCGAAGGCGAGGGCGAACACTTCTACCTGATCCCGACCTCGGAAGTCTCGCTGACCAACGTGGTGCGCGACGAGATCGTGGCGCTCGACCAGCTGCCCTTGAAGATGACCGCGCACACCCCGTGCTTCCGTTCGGAAGCAGGCAGCTACGGCCGCGACACCCGCGGCATGATCCGCCAGCACCAGTTCGACAAGGTCGAGCTGGTCCAGGTGGTGCATCCGGAGCAGTCCTACGCGGCGCTGGAAGAAATGGTCGGCCAGGCCGAGTTCATCCTGACTTCGCTGGGCCTGCCGTACCGCGTCATGTCCCTGTGCACCGGCGACATGGGCTTCTCGGCCGCCAAGACCTATGACCTCGAAGTGTGGCTGCCGGCGCAGAACACCTACCGCGAGATTTCCTCGCTGTCGAACTGCGAAGCCTTCCAGGCGCGCCGCATGCAGGCCCGGTTCCGCAATGCCGCCGGCAAGCCGGAACTGCTGCACACCCTGAACGGTTCCGGCCTGGCCGTGGGCCGCACGCTGGTGGCGGTGCTGGAGAACTACCAGCAGGCCGATGGCAGCGTGATCATTCCGGAAGTGCTGCGTCCGTACATGGGTGGGCTGGAGCGTCTGGCTGCGGCTTGAGTGAGTTTTTGCGCACGGTAAGAATTTACTCTTCCGTTTTTGCAAGACCGTCGCTATAATGCGTGCTCTCGCTTACGAGCGACCGCAGCACCGATTCAGGAGAGGTGGCAGAGTGGTCGAATGTACCTGACTCGAAATCAGGCGTACGGGTGACCGTACCGTGGGTTCGAATCCCACCCTCTCCGCCAGTAAATAAAAAGGGCTCCCGAATGGGAGCCCTTTTTATTTGCGGGCGGAGAGGAGCAAGGCCCCTGCGGGCCTTGCGTGTGGGATTCGAAGCTTGGCGCGTACTCGCGCCAAGGCGGCCCGCGGCACGTGGGCGAATCCCACCCATGAGCAGCCGCACGGTCTTTCAAGTCTCCTCAACGCACCTGAACCGATCAGACTGCTGAGCACTTCTCATCCATTCCGAAAATAGTTGGAAATTTTTCATTCCTGGTTGCACACTTACCGCTAGTCCAACTCGGCCAGCGACCAAGCATGTTGAAACCTCTCCTCGGCATCGCCATCCTTCTCACCCTGGCGCCCGCCGCCGCCCAGACCCCGGCCGCGCCTGCCGAATCAAGCGTCCCGGGCCAGGTGGTCAAGATCACCGGTTCCAAGTCGACGCCGACCGGCGAGAGCGCCAAGGTCTACGCCGCCAAGCGCCGCGTCCTGCGCGGAACGCTGGCGCAGAAATGCGCCCTCGACAGCGTCTACTTTTCGCAGCAGGACGACGAGGAAACCTATATCGAGCAGCTCGAGCAGATGCAGGAGCCCGGCGAGATCAGCGAGACCGGCACCCCCATGCCGTCCGCGACCTTGCAAAAATTCAATCCGAACGCGCCCTACGGCGACGCATCGAACGCGGTCGACTCCTCGTCGATCACCGGCGCGGCGTCCAGCAACAACGTGGGCCCGTGCGAGGTCGGCGACCGCCGCTTCGCCTCGGGCCGCGAACGCATCATCCGCAACGACAAATCCTTCGCCCAGGCCCTGGAGCACCTCGATGCGAAGGAATACGACAAGGCAGCGGCCCAATTGGAGGCCGCCTACAGCAAGATCGGCTATCCGGAAGCCGCCGTCCTGCTGGCGAAACTGAGCCTGGACGGCCTGGGCGTGCCGCGCAGTACCGACAAGGCCTTGTACTGGCTCGACCGCGCCGCCGGGCAGCGCTTCGATGCCAGGAAGGACACGCTGCGCTTCAATCCGAAGGAGCCGGAAGCCCTGAACGGCATGATCGAAGCGGCGCTCCTGCTCGCGCGGATCCACCAGCATGGCATCGGCGGCGTCAGGAAGGACCAGGCCGCCGCGCGCAAGTGGTACGCCAAGGCCGCCGACTTCGGTTTCGTGCCGGCCCTGAATACCCTGGGGCTGGCGTCACAGGCCGGCGCCGGCGGCCCCAAGGACCTGAAGCAGGCGCGCGGCTACTTCCAGAAGGCGGCGGAAGAGGGCTATGTGCCGGCCCAGTTCAACCTGGCCAGGCTGTATTACGCCGGCGGCGAGGGCGTGGCGCAGGACTATGCCCAGGCCGGCGCCTGGTTCGCCGAGGCCGGCAAGTCCGGCCACGCCAGGTCGCTCTACGCCATGGCCCGCATGTACGACCTGGGCGAGGGCGTGAAGGCCGACCAGTCGAAGGCGATCGTCTACTACAAGGAGGCCGCCCTGAAGCTGGTGCCGGAGGCGCAGAGCGCGCTGGCCACCTATTTCTACACCGGCGAGCAAGTGCCGAAGAACCTGGCGACCGCGCGCCAGCTGTTCAACCAGGCGGCCATGGGCGGCGACTCGGAAGCCATGTTCAACCTGGCTGCCATGCTGGTGAGCGGCGAAGGCGGGGACAAGGACCTGGGCATGGCCTATGCCTGGCTCAGCCTTGCCAAGGCCAGCGGTCTTGAACGCGCCGGGGCGGCGCTCAGCCAGATTGAGCCGAAACTGTCGGCGCAAGATCGCGCCAGGGCCGATGCGGTTCTCAAGCCGTCCGCGGGTAAGAAGTGAAATATTATTTCGTTCTGATGCTTTTGATGAAATTTTATTCCACTTCGCTGCTAGGGAATTGATGTGACGGAATAGTTCATCTTCCACAAACGGAAAACAGCCGCTATAATGCGGCCTCGCTTACGCGACCACGCAGCACCGATTTAGGAGAGGTGGCAGAGTGGTCGAATGTACCTGACTCGAAATCAGGCGTACGGGTGACCGTACCGTGGGTTCGAATCCCACCCTCTCCGCCAAGAAATAAAAAAGGTCCCTCTGGGACCTTTTTTATTTCTTGGCGGAGAGGAGGGAGCCCCCTGCGGGGCTCCCGTGTGGGATTCGAAGCCTCGCGCATACTTGCGCGAGGGCGGCCCGCGGAACGTGGGCGAAT